>NZ_LT899436.1:1765000-2965000 GCF_900198195.1 Tenacibaculum jejuense
AGGTACTCCGGGGATAACAGGCTGATCTCCCCCAAGAGCTCACATCGACGGGGGGGTTTGGCACCTCGATGTCGGCTCGTCACATCCTGGGGCTGGAGAAGGTCCCAAGGGTTGGGCTGTTCGCCCATTAAAGTGGCACGCGAGCTGGGTTCAGAACGTCGTGAGACAGTTCGGTCTCTATCTGCTGTGGGCGTTAGAAATTTGAGTGGATCTGACTTTAGTACGAGAGGACCGAGTTGGACGAACCTCTAGTGTATCTGTTGTCTCGCCAGGGGCACTGCAGAGTAGCTACGTTCGGAAGGGATAAGCGCTGAAAGCATATAAGCGCGAAACCCACCACAAGATGAGATTTCTTTAAAGGGTCGTTGAAGATGACAACGTTGATAGGCTATAAGTGTAAGTGCAGTAATGTATGTAGCTGAGTAGTACTAATAACCCATAGGCTTATGTACGTACTTCCCCTCCAAGTGAGGGGAAGACAACTCTTTTGATGATTTAAAATACCATTTTACTAATATGTTAACTTATACAGTTGAAATATACTGAAACAACTTAAGGTGATTATAGCAATGGGGCTCACCTCTTACCATTCCGAACAGAGAAGTTAAGCCCATTAGCGCCGATGGTACTGCCACTGGTGGGAGAGTAGGTCGTCGCCTTTCTTTATACAAAACTCCGATTAGAATACTCTAATCGGAGTTTTTTGTTTATATCAATACCCCTCACCCAATACTCACCAAAACATAATAAACAAAACTCTAAAAGGATGTCTTAGCTCCTTTAGAACTTTTCTTAAGTAAGTATCATATAAAATAATAAAAGAGCTTAAAAACTATTGTAAACTCTTACACTTATAACTTATGCTTGGACGATTAAGAGTAAAATTCAAAATTGATTTTATTCTGATTATGATCATATTAATTAGTTAAATAGATTTATATTGTTAAAAGCTTAATTATTTTGGAAAATAATTTTTGTGATTAAAAAATTATTATGATTTTTGATTAATGATTGATGCGATAGAGAAAAATCTTCAAAGAGGTATTAAGTTATTAAATACAATATCTGATAAACAATATAGTGATTGTTCCGTACCACCTTATTATTCTAGTATAGGAAATAACATGAGACATATTTTAGATGTGTTTTCATGTATTTTTAAAGGTATTGATAGGGGAGATATAGATTTTTCCGATAGGGAAAGAAATGAGTTAGCTCAAATCAAAACGGATGCAGGTATTGCTTATTTTAATGAAATAATTCATCAATTAAAATCTATAGAAACTGAAGACTTTGATAAAATTGTAAGAGTAACTGACGATTTAGGTACCGGTAAAATCACTACTAACTACACTTTATCTAGTGCTTTAGTGCAGGCACATAGCCATACGATTCATCATTACGCCAGTATTGGATTCATAATTCACACATTAGGGATTGAATTACCAGATGCTGATTTTGGATATAATCCGACAACACCTAGAGAAAGTATTTCTAAAAAATCGTAGAAGAAACTAGAGTTTAAGGTTTAGTAATTAATATATACCCATCCTTTTCTTGTATTATTAGTATCATCATTACCAAATTCAAGAGTATAAAAATAAGTACCTACAGGTAACTTTTTGTCAGCTTTAATAGTAGCCCTACCGTTAGATAAAGCTTCCCAGTTATTTTCATAGTTTGTAGCTTCAAACACGATATTACCCCAACGGTTAAATACAGTTAGTTTATTTTTTTTGTATAACTCTAAACCTTCAAATACTAAAGCATCATTTACGTCATCATCGTTAGGAGAAATTAAAAAATTATCACTTCCTTGTTCAATATCAGAGAAAATTGAACCTATAGTAATGATTTCATATTCATTAGGAATAAATTCTGTAGATGTAATTCTTCCGTTATCTAGGTCTCCTGTAACATTTGTATTACCTAAGTCAATCCATTTTTGTTCTGATTTACTCCATCCGACTACACGTAGAAAACTTATTACAGGTGATATGTTTTCAATATTACTAAAACTATCCCAAGTTAAAGTTACATTAGTTTGATTAGATCCATCTAAATCCCAGAATTCATCAGTACTTATATTTTTTAAGAATACTTGTTTTTCTTCTGTTGCGAAAGTGTCTGAAAAAGTTGAGGGAGAATTTGGGTTTTCAAAAAAATATGCGCCATTGAAATAAGATTCAGCATTTTGGTTCGGTGTAATCATAGGTCTTAATCGGTCATCATCTCCGATAGGAAAAATAAATTCATTATTTCCAGTAACAGAAGCATACCCATCTGTATGTCTATCATCATCTTCACCTACATATAAATCATGACGAATAAAATCTAAAGAAATAGAAGGGTTTGATCGGGGTGTAACAATTTTACCATTTACATATTCTAGCTCATTTCTAACACCAAGAGAAGTATTTAATTGTAGATCATTAATAGCATCTATTTCTACATTATTAAAAATAGGACTATTTGTACCTGAAACAATTCTTACTTCATTATCACTGTAGAAACCAGCTAAACCTAAGTTATTTTCAAACTGCCCATCATTTATTAAATCAGTATGGAATCCTATTTCTGCATTATTATGCATTTGGATGTTTCCAAAGTTTTTAAAACCTTCTGTTTGAGCATTAATTGTTAAGGCCATTAAAAATGGCAAAATATTAAGGATTTTCATTATTCCTTAGGGATTTACTTACTACTTACTTAAAACTTACTTTCAATAGAATTAACTACTTACTATTTCAAATCTTAATAATTGATATATCAAACTTACTTTATCAATTATTTGATTGTTTATCTCGACAACTAAATTACTTAAAACCTTAAATCAATATAGCTGACCTTCGGTGAAAAACAATTAGTTTAGGACTAACTGCTAAATTGGTCGTCTAAGACGTTGCGAACTTACAAAAAAATATTCATTTTTTTGTTATAAAACGTTGATAATTAGTTATGAAATGCGGTTTTTAAAGTGTAAACTGCTAATTTTCTCTTGAACCAATTACTGTCTTATATAAATTAAGACACAAAAAATGTATTAAAGTCACATTCAGTGTTTTAACTAATAAATAAGTAATTGAGGGTTTCTATCTGTAAGCAGTAAAGAAGACTACTAAACTTTCATCTAAAATATCATTATCTCTATTGGTGTTACCTGAAGTTCCTAATGTATAACTCACATTAATAGTAAAACCGTTAAGATCAAATGAAGATAATGTACCTGAGATTACTCCCATGTTAACGGCATTCTGATTACCGTATCTTAAACCTATACATTGACTATTTGAAGAGTATCTAGAGATTGAATTTATAGAACTACCACTTCCACCAATATAAATTGTAGCTTGTGTAGTTGTACCAGCATCGTTCCTTGCATAGCCTTGCATAACTCCAAATGCATTTTGTAATGTTGGCGTATTTAATCCTGCAGACCCAGCAGCATTAATATTGAAAGCTTCTATATTAGCATGAGCATTAAAAGTAATTTGACTAGGTCTAAAAGGTAAAGTATTAACATTTACATTAAAAGATGTAGCTGTTGTTCCGCCTGGTGCGGTTATAATGAATGATCCTACAAAAACATTTGGATCTGATCTTAACGCTATCCAATTTGTACCGTCATAATAATAAAAAATCTTTTCATCTGTACTGTATGCTATTGTTGCTTCTACAGGGGAAGCTACACTGGTTATCTGAGCTGTTGTACCACTTGGAAATCCAGAAACAGGACTACCAGGAAATACTTGCGCTTCTGTAGTTATAGATGATATGCATAAGATGAAGAAGAATAAATATTTTATGTTTTTCATTTTAGATTCCTTTTTTAATGGCAGTAGTTTTTGTTAATATTCTCTTTAGAAGATTTAAAATTTCAATTTGTCTTTCTTCTGTAGCTTGAATAGTTGCATTCTGATTAATATTAGTAATATTTAAAGTAGGGTTTGTACCATTTAGTTCTTTTAGAATACCAACATTTTTTTGCAATATTTTTTTTGCTAAAAAGATCATTTCTTCTTGATTAATTGAAGTAGAAGGATCTATTAAAGGAGCTTGATGAGCTACAAATTTGTAAATATCTTCTGGACCAGAAAAATCTTGTATTGTAGCCCAATTGGTATAACCATCTCGAGTAATTTCTAATCTTACCTGATTACTTGCAAAAGTAGTTACACTATTACTAGTACCAGTAAAATTAGTTTCACTTAAAAATTCAGTAGATGTATTTAAATCTGTAATTAATAAATTGGCATTGTTTATATTAGCTATTGAAATGAATTTATAGAATTGGGTAGCATCTTGTAAGCCTACGTCTAAATTATTTAAATCTGCAATTGAAGAAGTTGCATCAGACTCTAATTTTACAAATTTATCGCATGGAGATAAAATAGCACTACCACTAAGTATTAATTGATAATCATTAAGATCTATAACATCTGCTCTTGGAGTGGCAAAAAAAGTGGTAATATTAGGTTGTTCAAGATTGTTAATTTTATTCAGTTTAATAAAATCATAAACTTCGCAAAGTGTTCTGTTTGCAGAGATTGTTAATGTTCTAGCAGAATGATTAACTGTTATTCCTGCGTAAGCCGCTACTGTTGTTGTATTAGTCTCGCTAATAAATTCATCATCAGTCACAACAATGTTATCTGAGATAGGTTCATTAAAATTTCGATCTACTGCGTAATAGGTTTTTAAATAATCAGCTACAACTAAAGTTGAATTTCCTCTGTCGAAGTTTAAACTAACAGAATTATCTATTTTTAGTACTTCTTGTGTAGGAATTTGACCACTTGTATCTGAAGTTAAGTTATAATCAAAAGTATTCGCATTATTATTATACAGTAGTATATTGATATTATTTATAGGGGTAAGGTTTGGTTCTGTAACAATAACATCGTGAGTATAAAATTCTTGAACTCTATTAGCAGCTCCAGAGTAACCAGTCCATCCTGTTGGTTTTACAGGATTAACAAAGAAAAAATCAACATTACGTTGACTAAAATTCCAATTAGTTGCATCCCAATCCATATTAAAAGCTTTAAAATCACCATTAGATCCAGATCCACCTACAATCCTAGTAACTCCTCTTAGTTTTAAATTTCTAATGATTTCAACTTCTCCAGCTAATCTAGCTCCAGGCTCAAAATTTAAACGATTCGTAGTATTAATTGTAATATTTTCTAAAGTTGTATTAGTCTGAAAATGTAAAAAGTCTGAACCACCATATCCAGAAAAAGTTACATCTTCAAAATTAAAAGTATAATTACCATTATTAAAAAAATCACTTCGCCCACTAGTAACACCTAACAAATAAAATACTCTGGTAAAGTTCGCTGTGTAGGCACCATTATATGAATGACCTTTTGGAGATCCTGTATAATGAATTGTTACATCAGTAAAAGTAACTGTTGTTCCTGCTTGTGGAGCATATCTATATATGTCAGGAAAATGATAGACTGCATTATTATCAGTTAAAGTACCAGCACCTTGAACTTTTAATTCTGCATTAAAAGTAATATCACGATTTACTACAGTACCTGTAGTTGGGTTGGCTTGTATAAAATTTCTTAATTGGTCTCCAGTTGTTGGTCCTGTAATAAAAATAGTAGGTCTATTTCCACCAGGACTTCCTGTAGAAGGAGCAGTTGCATTAAAACTTATCTGAGAGAAAATGTTTAAAGAAATAAAAAATAAGAATATGAATATGTAACTAGTTCCTTTCATATTTTATTTAAGAATAAGTTAATCCGATTACTGTAGCTTGATCTGCAGGTTGTGTTCCAGAACCCATGGCAAACGCTTCATCATTTAAGTTTGTCCTTGAAAATCGAGAAACCATCCAATCTGTAGAATTAATTCTTACCGATACATAGTAATAATTAGCGTCTTCAAAAAATAATTCATTATCAACAATCACTTTTGAATTTTCACTGAATAACTTAACCCATTTTGTACCGTCGTAATAGTAAAATATCTTCTCATCAGTACTGTAAGCAATAACACTTTCAGTAGTCGTTATTGAAGTAATTTGTGCTGTAGTTCCTTTAGGATAACCAACCACAGGTTCACCAGGTAATACTTGGCTATACAATGAATATGTAGTTATAAATAAAAATATGATTAAAATTCTAGTTATCATAACGTGAAAATTTATTCTAATTAAAATTTCTGAATTAGTCTATTTTTTTGATAGTCATTCCAGTAGCATTAGAATCAATAACTACCTGTCCTGTACTATTTATATTTTTTTCGCGAACTTTTATACCATAACTCTGAAAAGCAGATAAATTTAGTAAGACAGTTCTAGAAGCTGTAACATATCTTTGGTTTGTATTTCCTATTAAAGTAACTAAACTTCCAGTATTAGCAATTGGATTATTATTTTGACAAACGACTATTTCTAAGGAACTATTTCCTCCATTATTAAAGTCATTTCCATTTTCTTTTCTCAAAGAAACAGTATATGTAATTTCATATAAGCCAGCTTGAGTAACCTGTACTTGATCATTGGTAGTATTTGCTACAGAACCACTTGAAAGTCTAACAGAGTTTAAAGGAATTAGTGTACCATTTGTATTAAAGTCTGCTACAGTAATAGTAGCATCTGTACTGTTAAATTTATCCACATAAGTTAATGTACCACTCGAACCTCCAGTTGTAGATGAATTATTATTCATTTGGTGCCAATTACTTCCATTACTCTGAATTTTTAAAGTACTATTTGGTGTTATGGAATTGCTATTAGTGTTTGATAAGTTGAGATAATTTGAAATTGAAATAGTATTACCAGTACTATTTTTTAACACATATTCTCTACCATTACTAGTGTTTGCATTAGGTAAAGTAATGGTATGATTACCGTTAATAATAACACTATAATGATCTTCTGTTAATGTTAAATTACCTGTTGTAGTAAACACAGATTTAGAGAAAGACCCTACAAGTTGTAAAGTTGAATTAGCAATATTGAAACCTGCTTGAGAATCATCATAATCAGTATCAACTGGAACTTCATTAGTATTTAAATTTATTCCAAAGCGAGTTTTGGCGTCAGCTGAGTTGTTGCTTCCTTGAACTCTAAATAATTCTCGATGAAATTGTCCTCTTCTATAATCATATCTTTTGAAAATTATAGGTTCTGCACCGTCATCTCCAATAATAAACTCTAATCTTCCATCGTTAGAAGGTCCACCAGAACCTATTTCAAATAAATCGGTTTCTCCAGAACTTCCCTTCAATCGAAAACTACCGTTTGGTGTAGTAAAGAACATAGGTCTGTAGAAGGCTGCGCCAGAGGCTGCAAATTGTAACGCTGCTATATTTCCATTTCCATTTAAATGAACTATAGGTTGATCACCATCGGTATAATCAGGAAATCCTTGTACTAAGCCTAAAGTTGCTCTTCTACCAAATTCCAAAAGAGGTAAATTATTAGATCGTATTTGCATACGAACATCATCAATAGTACCTAAAAAGTTTGTATTTGTAGTTCCTGCATTACCATTTAATAACCAGTTACTACCACTTGTAGATACCCAATTAATACCATCAAAATAATATATAATTCTTTGATCTGTACTGTATGCCATAACTCCTTCAACAGGAGAAGGTGTAGCTAATATTTGAGCCGTTGTTCCGCTTGGCAAACCTGAAACAGGAATATCTGGAAACACCTGAGAAAATATATTCTGATAAGTTGAAATTAAAATTAACAGAACAAGTATTTTTTTAAAAGACATTTTCATAACTTTTGGATTAAAAATCTTGAACTGAGAAATACCAATTACGATCTAACCTGTATAAATACACATTACTTCCATACAATTGTACAGTAAAACTATTACTTGTTTGAGCAATTACTTGTCCAGTGACTTGTAAGTTACCAACACTAAAAACAGTTAGTTGCACAACATAGTCTGCATTTCCTCTATCTGGTATTGTAACTGTATAATTACCAACTCCATTTCTAGTTACAGATGTTACTCCTTGAGATCTTAATAAGTTCCCTGTAGTACCATTTACTTTACCCATAGCTCTTATGGTTGATCCAGATAAATATGCACCACCATCAGTACCTACTTGTAAATTATTGTTAGCATCGGCACTTACTACTTGAGCTGTACTAGTTGTACCACTTTCATCTGTGTAGGTAATTTCACCAGTTGCACTTGGATCTGAAGAACTAGGAGTATCATTTTGTGTAAGTGTTGTTACAGTTTCTTGAATATTGGTATTCGTACCATTAGACGAATGTGTTGCAATTGTTCTACCACTTAAACTTCCAGCTTGTGCTACTGTTGTCACATTAGAAACAAGCGAAGACAGATCTACAATTAAAGGTGCAGCTCCGTCATCTTCTAAAGAGATCGATAACTGATTGTTTGTTGTATTAAATGTAAACTGATCTACAGTTTGATCATCTGTACCTAAAGCAGTAAGCGGTACAGAAAGCGTTCCATTGCTATCTGTTATTTGAAGATTACCAGCATTGACTGCAAAAGCAGTATTTACCTCATTGGTTACCGATCCATCGACTTCGGTAGCAGTAATGATATAAGGATCTGCAGTTGTTCCTGTTCCAGTTACCACATTAATTCCCGCCCCTTGTACACTCGTTTCAGATCCATCAGCAACAAGAGAAGAAAGGTCTACAGTAAGATCCGCTCCATTTTCAATACCTACGGTTAATACATTAGTTGTTGCATTGAGTGTTAATACATCAATATCTTGATCATCTGTACCTAAAGCAGTAAGCGGTACAGAAAGTGTTCCATTAGAATCTGTGATTTCTAAATTACCAGCATTCACAGCAAAAGCTGTATTTACCTCATTGGTTACCGATCCATCGACTTCGGTTGCTGTTATAATATAAGGATCTGCAGTTGTTCCGGTTCCAGTAACCACATTAATTCCCGCCCCTTGTACACTCGTTTCAGATCCATCAGCAACAAGAGAAGAAAGGTCTACAGTAAGATCCGCTCCATTTTCAATACCTACGGTTAATACATTAGTTGTTGCATTGAGTGTTAATACATCAATATCTTGATCATCTGTACCTAAAGCAGTAAGCGGTACAGAAAGTGTTCCATTAGAATCTGTGATTTCTAAATTACCAGCATTGACAGCAAAAGCAGTATTTACCTCATTGGTTACCGATCCATCGACTTCGGTTGCTGTTATAATATAAGGATCTGCAGTTGTTCCGGTTCCAGTAACCACATTAATTCCCGCCCCTTGTACACTCGTTTCAGATCCATCAGCAACAAGAGAAGAAAGGTCTACAGTAAGATCCGCTCCATTTTCAATACCTACGGTTAATACATTAGTTGTTGCATTGAGTGTTAATACATCAATATCTTGATCATCTGTACCTAAAGCAGTAAGCGGTACAGAAAGTGTTCCATTAGAATCTGTGATTTCTAAATTACCAGCATTGACAGCAAAAGCAGTATTTACCTCATTGGTTACCGATCCATCGACTTCGGTTGCTGTTATAATATAAGGATCTGCAGTTGTTCCGGTTCCAGTAACCACATTAATTCCAGCCCCTTGCACACTCGTTTCAGATCCATCAGCAACAAGAGAAGAAAGGTCTACAGTAAGATCCGCTCCATTTTCAATACCTACGGTTAATACATTAGTTGTTGCATTGAGTGTTAATACATCAATATCTTGATCATCTGTACCTAAAGCAGTAAGCGGTACAGATAGCGTTCCATTGCTATCTGTGATTTCTAAATTACCAGCATTGACAGCAAAAGCAGTATTTACCTCATTGGTTACCGATCCATCGACTTCGGTAGCAGTAATGATATAAGGATCTGCAGTTGTTCCTGTTCCAGTAACCACATTAATTCCAGCCCCTTGCACACTCGTTTCAGAACCATCAGCAACAAGAGAAGAAAGGTCTACAGTAAGATCCGCTCCATTTTCAATACCTACGGTTAATACATTAGTTGTTGCATTGAGTGTTAATACATCAATATCTTGATCATCTGTACCTAAAGCAGTAAGCGGTACAGAAAGTGTTCCATTAGAATCTGTAATTTCTAAATTACCAGCATTGACAGCAAAAGCAGTATTTACCTCATTGGTTACCGATCCATCGACTTCGGTAGCAGTAATGATATAAGGATCTGCAGTTGTTCCTGTTCCAGTTACCACATTAATTCCCGCCCCTTGTACACTCGTTTCAGATCCATCAGCAACAAGAGAAGAAAGGTCTACAGTAAGATCCGCTCCATTTTCAATACCTACGGTTAATACATTAGTTGTTGCATTGAGTGTTAATACATCAATATCTTGATCATCTGTACCTAAAGCAGTAAGCGGTACAGAAAGTGTTCCATTAGAATCTGTAATTTCTAAATTACCAGCATTGACAGCAAAAGCAGTATTTACCTCATTGGTTACCGATCCATCGACTTCGGTAGCAGTAATGATATAAGGATCTGCAGTTGTTCCTGTTCCAGTTACCACATTAATTCCCGCCCCTTGTACACTCGTTTCAGATCCATCAGCAACAAGAGAAGAAAGGTCTACAGTAAGATCCGCTCCATTTTCAATACCTACGGTTAATACATTAGTTGTTGCATTGAGTGTTAATACATCAATATCTTGATCATCTGTACCTAAAGCAGTAAGCGGTACAGAAAGTGTTCCATTAGAATCTGTGATTTCTAAATTACCAGCATTGACAGCAAAAGCAGTATTTACCTCATTGGTTACCGATCCATCGACTTCGGTTGCTGTTATAATATAAGGATCTGCAGTTGTTCCTGTTCCAGTAACCACATTAATTCCAGCCCCTTGCACACTCGTTTCAGAACCATCAGCAACAAGAGAAGAAAGGTCTACAGTAAGATCCGCTCCATTTTCAATACCTACGGTTAATACATTAGTTGTTGCATTGAGTGTTAATACATCAATATCTTGATCATCTGTACCTAAAGCAGTAAGCGGTACAGATAGCGTTCCATTGCTATCTGTGATTTCTAAATTACCAGCATTGACAGCAAAAGCAGTATTTACCTCATTGGTTACCGATCCATCGACTTCGGTTGCTGTTATAATATAAGGATCTGCCGTTGTTCCGGTTCCAGTAACCACATTAATTCCCAGCCTCCTTGTACATCTACGTTTCAGTTTAATTCCGCTCTGTACACTCGTTTCAGATCCATCAGCAACAAGAGAAGAAAGGTCTACAGTAAGATCCGCTCCATTTTCAATACCTACGGTTAATACATTAGTTGTTGCATTGAGTGTTAATACATCAATATCTTGATCATCTGTACCTAAAGCAGTAAGCGGTACAGATAGCGTTCCATTGCTATCTGTGATTTCTAAATTACCAGCATTGACAGCAAAAGCAGTATTTACCTCATTGGTTACCGATCCATCGACTTCGGTAGCAGTAATGATATAAGGATCTGCAGTTGTTCCTGTTCCAGTAACCACATTAATTCCAGCCCCTTGCACACTCGTTTCAGAACCATCAGCAACAAGAGAAGAAAGGTCTACAGTAAGATCCGCTCCATTTTCAATACCTACGGTTAATACATTAGTTGTTGCATTGAGTGTTAATACATCAATATCTTGATCATCTGTACCTAAAGCAGTAAGCGGTACAGAAAGTGTTCCATTAGAATCTGTAATTTCTAAATTACCAGCATTGACAGCAAAAGCAGTATTTACCTCATTGGTTACCGATCCATCGACTTCGGTAGCAGTAATGATATAAGGATCTGCAGTTGTTCCTGTTCCAGTTACCACATTAATTCCCGCCCCTTGTACACTCGTTTCAGATCCATCAGCAACAAGAGAAGAAAGGTCTACAGTAAGATCCGCTCCATTTTCAATACCTACGGTTAATACATTAGTTGTTGCATTGAGTGTTAATACATCAATATCTTGATCATCTGTACCTAAAGCAGTAAGCGGTACAGAAAGTGTTCCATTAGAATCTGTAATTTCTAAATTACCAGCATTGACAGCAAAAGCAGTATTTACCTCATTGGTTACCGATCCATCGACTTCGGTAGCAGTAATGATATAAGGATCTGCAGTTGTTCCTGTTCCAGTTACCACATTAATTCCCGCCCCTTGTACACTCGTTTCAGATCCATCAGCAACAAGAGAAGAAAGGTCTACAGTAAGATCCGCTCCATTTTCAATACCTACGGTTAATACATTAGTTGTTGCATTGAGTGTTAATACATCAATATCTTGATCATCTGTACCTAAAGCAGTAAGCGGTACAGAAAGTGTTCCATTAGAATCTGTGATTTCTAAATTACCAGCATTGACAGCAAAAGCAGTATTTACCTCATTGGTTACCGATCCATCGACTTCGGTAGCAGTAATGATATAAGGATCTGCAGTTGTTCCGGTTCCAGTAACCACATTAATTCCAGCCCCTTGCACACTCGTTTCAGAACCATCAGCAACAAGAGAAGAAAGGTCTACAGTAAGATCCGCTCCATTTTCAATACCTACGGTTAATACATTAGTTGTTGCATTGAGTGTTAATACATCAATATCTTGATCATCTGTACCTAAAGCAGTAAGCGGTACAGATAGCGTTCCATTGCTATCTGTGATTTCTAAATTACCAGCATTGACAGCAAAAGCAGTATTTACCTCATTGGTTACCGATCCATCGACTTCGGTTGCTGTTATAATATAAGGATCTGCAGTTGTTCCGGTTCCAGTAACCACATTAATTCCAGCTCCTTGTACACGAGTTTCAGATCCATCAGCAACAAGAGAAGAAAGGTCTACAGTAAGATCCGCTCCATTTTCAATACCTACGGTTAATACATTAGTTGTTGCATTGAGTGTTAATACATCAATATCTTGATCATCTGTACCTAAAGCAGTAAGCGGTACAGATAGCGTTCCATTGCTATCTGTGATTTCTAAATTACCAGCATTGACAGCAAAAGCAGTATTTACCTCATTGGTTACCGATCCATCGACTTCGGTAGCAGTAATGATATAAGGATCTGCAGTTGTTCCTGTTCCAGTTACCACATTAATTCCCGCCCCTTGTACACTCGTTTCAGATCCATCAGCAACAAGAGAAGAAAGGTCTACAGTAAGATCCGCTCCATTTTCAATACCTACGGTTAATACATTAGTTGTTGCATTGAGTGTTAATACATCAATATCTTGATCATCTGTACCTAAAGCAGTAAGCGGTACAGAAAGTGTTCCATTAGAATCTGTAATTTCTAAATTACCAGCATTGACAGCAAAAGCAGTATTTACCTCATTGGTTACCGATCCATCGACTTCGGTAGCAGTAATGATATAAGGATCTGCAGTTGTTCCTGTTCCAGTAACCACATTAATTCCCGCCCCTTGTACACTCGTTTCAGATCCATCAGCAACAAGAGAAGAAAGGTCTACAGTAAGATCCGCTCCATTTTCAATACCTACGGTTAATACATTAGTTGTTGCATTGAGTGTTAATACATCAATATCTTGATCATCTGTACCTAAAGCAGTAAGCGGTACAGAAAGTGTTCCATTAGAATCTGTGATTTCTAAATTACCAGCATTGACAGCAAAAGCAGTATTTACCTCATTGGTTACCGATCCATCGACTTCGGTAGCAGTAATGATATAAGGATCTGCAGTTGTTCCTGTTCCAGTTACCACATTAATTCCCGCCCCTTGTACACTCGTTTCAGATCCATCAGCAACAAGAGAAGAAAGGTCTACAGTAAGATCCGCTCCATTTTCAATACCTACGGTTAATACATTAGTTGTTGCATTGAGTGTTAATACATCAATATCTTGATCATCTGTACCTAAAGCAGTAAGCGGTACAGAAAGTGTTCCATTAGAATCTGTGATTTCTAAATTACCAGCATTGACAGCAAAAGCAGTATTTACCTCATTGGTTACCGATCCATCGACTTCGGTTGCTGTTATAATATAAGGATCTGCAGTTGTTCCGGTTCCAGTAACCACATTAATTCCCGCCCCTTGTACACTCGTTTCAGATCCATCAGCAACAAGAGAAGAAAGGTCTACAGTAAGATCCGCTCCATTTTCAATACCTACGGTTAATACATTAGTTGTTGCATTGAGTGTTAATACATCAATATCTTGATCATCTGTACCTAAAGCAGTAAGCGGTACAGAAAGTGTTCCATTAGAATCTGTGATTTCTAAATTACCAGCATTGACAGCAAAAGCAGTATTTACCTCATTGGTTACCGATCCATCGACTTCGGTTGCTGTTATAATATAAGGATCTGCAGTTGTTCCGGTTCCAGTAACCACATTAATTCCAGCCCCTTGCACACTCGTTTCAGATCCATCAGCAACAAGAGAAGAAAGGTCTACAGTAAGATCCGCTCCATTTTCAATACCTACGGTTAATACATTAGTTGTTGCATTGAGTGTTAATACATCAATATCTTGATCATCTGTACCTAAAGCAGTAAGCGGTACAGATAGCGTTCCATTGCTATCTGTGATTTCTAAATTACCAGCATTGACAGCAAAAGCAGTATTTACCTCATTGGTTACCGATCCATCGACTTCGGTAGCAGTAATGATATAAGGATCTGCAGTTGTTCCTGTTCCAGTAACCACATTAATTCCAGCCCCTTGCACACTCGTTTCAGAACCATCAGCAACAAGAGAAGAAAGGTCTACAGTAAGATCCGCTCCATTTTCAATACCTACGGTTAATACATTAGTTGTTGCATTGAGTGTTAATACATCAATATCTTGATCATCTGTACCTAAAGCAGTAAGCGGTACAGAAAGTGTTCCATTAGAATCTGTAATTTCTAAATTACCAGCATTGACAGCAAAAGCAGTATTTACCTCATTGGTTACCGATCCATCGACTTCGGTAGCAGTAATGATATAAGGATCTGCAGTTGTTCCTGTTCCAGTTACCACATTAATTCCCGCCCCTTGTACACTCGTTTCAGAACCATCAGCAACAAGAGAAGAAAGGTCTACAGTAAGATCCGCTCCATTTTCAATACCTACGGTTAATACATTAGTTGTTGCATTGAGTGTTAATACATCAATATCTTGATCATCTGTACCTAAAGCAGTAAGCGGTACAGAAAGTGTTCCATTAGAATCTGTGATTTCTAAATTACCAGCATTGACAGCAAAAGCAGTATTTACCTCATTGGTTACCGATCCATCGACTTCAGTAGCAGTAATGATATAAGGATCTGCAGTTGTTCCTGTTCCAGATATAGTATTAATACCAGCTACGCTAATTTTAGTTTCAGATCCATTAGTGACTAGTGAAGATAGATCAACAGTTACACTGTTCCCATTTTCTATTCCTACTGTTAATTCATTTGTCGTAGAATTGAATGTTAAGTTATCAATATTTTGATCATCTGAACTGCTAGAAAGGACAGATAAATCTATAGCTGTTGCGCTAGAGTTATTGGTAATAGTAAGAATATTTCCATTCAATTGAAGATCTTGTATTTCATTTGTTGGATCACTATCATTATCTTCTGCTAAAGAAGAAAGGTCTACCGAGTTTCCATTTGATAGCGTAAGAATATTGGTTGCTGGATTGAAAATTAATTGTCTGGCTCCTCCACCTGCATTACAAAGGCTTTCCCAACTTGTACCAATATATTGGTGAACACATTTCTCGTCAGTATTGTAAACCAAGGCACCTTCGAGAGGAGTAATTCTGTTCATTTGTAGGGTACTAACTCTTGTTAGGACGAAAACTTTATCTGGGCTTTCTAATTCAAGTAAAGAATTGATGTCTATTGTATTAGGATTATCACCTACTTTTACTTGTGAATAGCTAGAAAATCCAATTATAACTATTAGAATACATATGATTTTCTTCATGATCGGGGTAATTTTCTATTGCATAAATGTAATAAAACGTTGTTGTATAATTAAGACACACGGACATTAAAATAGTCACAAAAAGTTGATTTTCAATATCTGTATAAGATGGAAGGACGTTTTTGTTCTTCTATTGGAGTTTTTTAATCGATGAAATGTAACTTTTTAGTTCGTACATTTCTGTAATAAATTTTTTTGCACTTTTGTAGGGGATTTTATTGGTTTTGTGATTAACAGTAGCTATTTGGAATAAAGATTTCCAGTGTGTTCTAATAGCTTTTAAAGCTTGAAAATAAGAAAATTTTTTGGAATCATAAATGTGAGTTGGTTCAGCAATAATTCCGTTAATTTCTAAAACTTTAAAATCAGAACCGTTTTCTAAGCTTTCAAAAGAATTATATTTCAGATCTACTCTTCCGTAATACCAACCATTAATTGATTTACTTAAGCTATCAAAAGTATTTTCTAATTGTGTTGATATTAAATGATTTCCATTTATAAATTGTGTTCCTTTGGAATGATTTCCAATGACTGTAAGTTTTATTTTTTGATTATAATCTGGAATGTTATTGAGATTACCAGTGTGAATTTTTTCCAGTAAATCAAGATAAATTATAGCTCTTTCATCTTTAAGAATGAGTTCTCTTAATGTAGATTTACCATCACCAATAACTGTTAAAAACTTTTTTAGTGTGATAGAACTAATGTGACCTTTTTCTTCGTTTGGTTTCCTGTGATAAAATACACCACATTCATTTTCATGAGTTAAAAACTCTTGTATGATAATGTCTATTGGATAATTAATTAAATACTTTTCTAGATCACTTTCAGAATTTATCTTTTCAACTAATAAGCCTCTAAAACCAATATCTGGTTTAGCTATTAAGGGGAAAGTAATGTTTTTAGAATTTAATTCTTTTAAAACTGTGTTGAAGTTTGTGTTTGGTTTTACAAGAACTGATTTTGGACGATATTTTTCAGGAACTAATTGAATGGTATGAAATTTACTTTCTGTTCCATTACCTGAACTTTTTATAGCAGGGTTAGCAGCACTAAAGAAAGCAGGGTGCTTTGCTCTTATGGCTAAATAAAAAGCATAAGGAAGGTTTGGGACATAGAACATTGAAGAAGGCCAATGTTCCCAATTTCTTATTTTTTCAAATTTAGTTTTCGTCATTAATCTTCAAATAAAGTATCTAATAAAGATTTGAATGTTTTAAATCCAAAATAAACTGTGTATAATATTAGCAAAATACCTAAAATTAATAAAACGTAAGCTATAATTATTTTAGGCATTTCTGTAAAAGCTCGTTGAGCTCGAAAAGCTAGACTTAAAATAACAGGAGAAATCACTAAAAGTGATAATAAAATTAGGAATTTTTTTATCGGTTTTTCATAAGATTTATTAGTCATTTGCTTTAAATTTAAGTATTGCTTCTCTAACATTTCCGTATTTTTCTAATAATACTTTCGCAGTATCTTGGTCTATATTTAGTTCTGAAACTAACATTTTTTGTCCTCGTTCTACTAACTTTTTGTTTGATAATTGCATGTCAACCATTTTGTTTCCTTTTACTTTACCAAGTTGTATCATAGAAGTCGTAGAAATCATATTTAAAACTAATTTTTGTGCTGTACCAGCTTTCATACGTGAACTTCCTGTAACAAATTCTGGGCCTACAATTACTGTAATTGGGAATTTGGCAGTTAAGGCTAAAGGACTTTCTTCATTACAAGTGATACATCCTGTTGCTATATGACTGGCGTTGCATTTTTTTAAGGCATTAACAACATATGGAGTAGTACCTGAGGCTGCTATACCGACAACAACGTCTTTTTCTGAAATTTTATGATTCACAAGATCTAACCATCCTTGTTCAGTAGAGTCTTCTGCAAATTCTACAGCTTTTCGAATTGCAGTATCACCACCTGCAATTAAACCAATAACAAGATCATGAGAAACACCAAAAGTAGGAGGACATTCAGAGGCGTCTACAACTCCTAATCTACCACTTGTACCTGCACCAAGATAAAATAAACGACCACCATTTTTTAGTTTATTAACGACTACTTCTACTAACTGTTTTATCTGTGGAATAGCTTTTTCCACAGCATTTGGTACAGTTTTATCTTCATTGTTAATATTAACCAATAACTCGTTAAGATCCATTTTATCAAGATCGTTATAGTTAGACTCTTGTTCTGTAGTTTTAATAAAATTCATACATCAAATTTACAACTTATTATTATTTGCTTAGTGACTAAAATGAATTAGAAGTGTCTAACATTTTGAATCAATAAAAAATCAAAATATGGAAACATTAACACAATCACTTTCAAATTTTTATAATTCTGTAGCTTCAGGTTTTGGAGATTGGGGATTAAAATTATTAGGTGCTTTAGCAGCTTTAATTCTTGGTTTATGGATTATAGGAATGATTATGAGGGCAGTTTCAAGAGTATTTGAAACTAGACATGTAGATGAAACTTTACGTCCGTTTTTAACAACACTTGTAGGTTTTGCATTAAAAGCATTATTACTAATTTCAATTGCAGGAATAGTAGGTATACCAACAGCATCTTTTGCCGCTGTTATTGCGGCGGCGGCTTTTGCTATTGGAAGTGCATTTAACGGGTCTCTTGGTCATTTAGCATCTGGTGTTATGTTATTAATTTTTAGACCGTTTAAAGTTGGAGACTTAATCAAAACAAATGGTGCTTTTGGATTTGTAAAAGAGATTTCTGTTTTTGTTACGGTAATAGAAACTTTTCAAAATGAAACTGAAATTATTCCAAATTCAGCTATAACATCAAATAAAATAACAAACTTAACAGCAATAGGTAATTTAAGGGTAGATATGCCTTTTGCTATTAGATATGGATCTGATATAGATAAAGCAAAGCAAATCGTTCTTGATGTATTAAGAAATGACGTAAATGTTTTAAGTGGAGAAGGGAAGGAACCAAGAGTTGCAGTAAACAATTTAGGAGTTAATAGTGTTGAGTTGTTAGCTTTACCTTATGTAGACTGTAATAATTATTGGGATGTGTATTGGGATACTCGTCAGAAGATTGTAGAAGCTTTAGGGGCAGCAGGATATGAAGCTCCGTTGCCGCAAAGAATAGTAACTATGAATAAATAACTTTGATTTATTTACGTAACAAAAAAGCCGGTTATAAAACCGGCTTTTTTATATTTTAAAAAGTATAAAATTTATACTTCTGCTAATATCGCATTTAAAGTTTCATTAGGTCTCATGAAACTATCAGCTGAATTATCATTTGGTACATAATATCCACCTATTTCAATAGCTTTACCTTGTACTTCATTTAATTCATTTACAATTTTATCTTCGTTAGCTTTCATATTTTCAGCTACAGAAGCGAATTGTGTTTTTAATTCTTCGTTTTTAGATTGATTAGCTAATTCTTCAGCCCAATACATAGCTAAATAGAAATGACTACCTCGGTTATCTAATTCTCCAGCTTTTCTAGAAGGAGATTTTTTATTGTCTAATAACTTCTCAATAGCGTCATCTAAAGTTTCAGCTAAAACTAACGCTTTATCGTTATTATTAGTTTGTCCCAAGTGTTCTAATGAAACTGCTAAAGCTAAGAATTCACCCAAAGAATCCCAACGTAAGTGATTCTCTCCAACAAATTGTTGAACGTGTTTAGGAGCAGATCCACCAGCACCAGTTTCAAATAAACCACCACCATTCATTAAAGGAACAATAGATAACATTTTAGCAGAAGTACCTAATTCTAAAATAGGGAATAAATCTGTTAAGTAGTCACGTAATACATTTCCTGTAACAGAAATAGTATCTTCTCCGTTTTTAACTCTTGCTAAAGTATATGAAGTTGCTTCAGAAACAGATTTGATTAAAATTTCTAATCCAGTTGTATCATGTTCTGGTAAATATGCTTCTACTTTTTTAATTAATTCAGCATCGTGAGCTCTGTTTTTGTCTAACCAAAATACAGCAGGAGCTTGCATTGCTTTAGCTCTAGTTACAGCTAACTTTACCCAATCTTTAACTGGAGCATCTTTAGTTTGACACATTCTCCAGATATCACCTGTTTCAACAGTGTGTTCAATTAAAGTGTTTCCTTCACTATCGATAACAGAAACTTTTCCATCAGTAGCGATTTCAAAAGTTTTGTCATGAGATCCATATTCTTCAGCTTTCTTAGCCATTAATCCTACGTTAGGAACAGTTCCCATTGTTGTTGGATCAAAAGCACCATTTTCTTTACAGAAATCAATAGTAGCTTGGTATAATGCAGCGTATGAACTATCTGGAATTACAGCTTTAGTATCTTGTTGCTTACCTTCTTTATTCCACATTTGACCAGAAGTACGAATCATAGCTGGCATAGAAGCATCAATAATAACATCTGAAGGAACATGTAAATTGGTAATTCCTTTATCAGAATCTACCATAGCTACGTCAGGGTTATTAGCATAAACCGTTTCAATATCAGCTAAAATTTCAGCTTTCTTTTCAGCAGAAACTTCTTCTAAATTGCTTAATAAGTTTCCAAAACCGTTATTAACGTCAACTCCAATTTCTTCAAAAGTTTCACCATGTTTAGCAAAAACGTCTTTAAAGAAAGTTCTTACAGCATGTCCAAAAATAATTGGATCAGAAACCTTCATCATTGTAGCTTTCATGTGTAAAGAAAATAAGATACCTTGATCTTTAGCATCTTTAATTTCTTTGTCTAAGAAAGCTAATAAAGCTTTTTTATTCATAACAGAAGCATCGATAATTTCTCCTGCTAATAGAGTAGTGCTAGCTTTTAAAACGGTTTCAGAACCACTAGCATCTGTGTGTACTATTTTAACATCTGTAGCATTAGAAACTGTTACAGACTTTTCATTGTGAGCAAAGTCATTTTCTCCCATTGTAGCTACGTGAGTTTTAGAGTCTGAACTCCAAGCTCCCATAGAATGTGGATTTTTCTTTGCGTAATTTTTAACTGCTTTAGGTGCACGACGGTCAGAATTTCCTTCACGTAACACAGGGTTTACAGCAGAACCTTTTACTTTATTATATAGAGCTAAAACTTTTTTGTCTTCTTCAGTTTCAACTTCTTCAGGATAATCAGGTAAAGCGTAACCTAAAGCTTGTAATTCTTTAACAGCTGCTTTTAATTGAGGTACAGAAGCACTAATATTAGGTAATTTAATAATGTTTGCTTCTGGTTTTGTAGCTAATTCTCCTAAAAATGCTAATGCATCTTCTACTTTTTGATCTTCTGTTAAGTATTCAGAAAAATTTGCTAAAATTCTACCAGCCAAAGAAATATCTTTAGTTTCAATTTCTATGTTAGATGATTTTGTATATGCTTTTACGATAGGCAAAAACGAACGGGTAGCAAGTGCTGGAGCCTCGTCTGTTTTTGTATACATAATTTTTGCAGTTGCGCTCATAAATTATCTAGTTATTTTAATTTGAAGTGATGCAAATTTAAGTATTACAATTGATTTTTTTAAAGTTAATTTCTTATTAAAAAAAAAGTTAACTCTTATTTAGGATTTGTTGTATATGAAACAAAAAAAAAGCAATGCTTTAAGCATCGCTTTTTTAATATTTTTAAAAGACAGATTAGATTCTTCTTTCTTTGATTCTTGCTTTCTTACCAGTAAGACCTCTGAAGTAGAAAATTCTAGCTCTACGTACTTTACCTCTTTTGTTAATTTCTATCTTTTGGATAGATGGTAAATTAACTGGGAAAATACGCTCAACTCCAACAGTACCAGACATTTTTCTGATTGTAAAAGTTTCAGAAGAACCGTTTCCTCTTCTTTGGATTACAACTCCTCTAAAGAACTGAGTACGAGTCTTGTTTCCTTCTTTAATTTCGTAGTATACAGTGATTGTATCTCCTGCTGCGAATTCTGGTAAATCGTTTTTTGTTACGAATTCGTCTTGAACAAATTTAATTAAATCCATTTGTTTAAATTCTTGTAGTTTTAACAAAACAACATTCACGATTCTCGTCAGAGGTTGTTTTTGCGAGTGCAAATATAGAATATATATTTAAGTAATTATAAAAAAAATGAAATTAAATTATCGTGAAAAAAGTTTCTTGTTGTATTAATAAACTATTGATTAATAGTTAATAGTATTTTTTTTAGTGATGGTTTTTTAAAACCTGCTTAAACTCTAACAAAAGCTTCCGAAATATATTACAGTGCTTAAAAAAACTATTTAATGGAAACTGTAATTTATAAAAAAAGATCTTTAAATTCTGGATTGAAAAGGTTCTTGAACTCTCTTGTATCCTTTATTAAAATAATAAGAAAAGAAGTATCAATTACTTATTTTGTCTTCTTTTTTGCTTCCGTACTATTAGTGGCATTGTATAATAAAGCAGACTTACATTTAATATTAAACAGCTACCATTCATCTTTTTTTGATGTCTTTTTCAAGTATTCTACTTTTTTAGGTGACGGAATTATGTTTGCTGTATTGGCGATTATTTTTTTGTTTGTTAAACGAAAAATGACTTTAGTGTTCGTTGTAGGAGGTTTGTTAACATTAGTAATTACACACTTTTTTAAGAAGATAATTTTTAAAGGAGTAGCAAGACCGGCAGAGTTTTTAGGGTTAGAAAATTTGCATCTAATTGATGGTGTTAAAATAGCTTTTTGGAATTCATTTCCATCAGGTCATACCATAACAGCTTTCACAATATTTGCAATACTTTGCTTATACTTTAGAAAGTGTGTTTCACAATATATCTGGATTCTATTAGCCATTATTGCCGGAATTTCAAGAGTATATCTTTCTCAGCATTTTTTGATGGATATTTTTGTTGGTTCAATTTTAGGAATTGTAATCGGTTTTGTTAGTATGAGTTTGTTTTTTCCTGAAAGAAAAAGAGTTCATTAATGCAAAACGATTATAAAAAGATTACTTTAATTACTATTGTAATCAGTACAATTTTAAGACTTTTTTTAGCAGGAAGTTTAGAGTTTGGAAATGACGAAGTGTATTATTGGTTATATGCAAAGTATCCAGATATAAGTCATTTCGATCACCCACCAATGGTTGGTTTTTTTATACAATTCTTCACTTTAGATTTATTATTTAGTTCTGAACTAGCTATTAGGTTAGCTGCTATTATTCCTACAAGTGTAACTATGTATGTTCTTTTTTTAATAGGAAAATACTTGAGAAGAGAAAAAATAGGTTTTATAGCTGTTTTATTATATAATATTCATATTTACGGATTTGTAATCGCAGGAACTTTTATTTTACCAGATTCTCCTTTAGTATTTTTTTGGTTGTTGAGTTTCTATTTTTTTATTCAAGTTTTACCAAAAGATCCTGATCAAAAATTATATCTAAAATTACTTCTAGCTTTCTTATTTGCTGGTTTAGCGATTTATTCTAAATATCAAGCTATTTATTTACTCTTCGGAGTTGCTCTATTTGTTGTTGTTAAAAATAGCGTGTGGCTAAAAAAGCCTATTTTCTATTTAGGTTTTATTCTTCCAATTATAGCTGTTGGAATTATTTTTTATTGGAATTATTTAAACGATTTTATCAGTTACAAGTTTCATGGAAATCGAGTTTCATTTTTTAGTCTGAAGTTCAATAAAGATTCATTTTTAAGAGAAGTTCTAGGACAGTTTATTTATAATAATCCTTACATAGTTGTAATGTTACTTATTATGTTTTTAGCATTAAGAAAGAAGAAGTTTATTGTCGATAGTAAAGTTTCTTATCTTTTTCTTAGTTGCTCACTACCTTTAATTTTAACTACAATTTATTTGTCATTTTCAAGAAATACATTACCACATTGGTCTGGAGTTTCATATTTAACTTTATTGCCATTATTAGCAGTTTTTCTTTCAGAAAAGAAGCGAATTATTAAAAAGTCGATTATTGGAATGTCGAGTTTTTTTATGTTATTGATTTTCGCTTCTGTGATAATTACTACAGGATTTTTATTACCCGAGAATTTATCTAAGACTAAAGAAAGTTTAGGTAGAAAAGATGCAGTTTTAGATATGTATGGATGGCAGCAAGCTTCAGAAAAACTGACTTTATTTTTTGAGAAAGAAGAATTAAAAAGTTTGCCTATTGTATCAAATAGATGGTATCCTGCTGCTCATATTGATTATTACATAGCTCAACCAAATAAAATGAGAGTTTATGGAGTAGGAGAGTTGACAGATATTCATAAATACTATTGGATAAATAAGACATATCCTAAACTCGGAAATAAAGTTTTATACATTACTGATAGTAGAAATTATAAACATCCTAAAGAAGTTTATACGAATGAATACTCAACCATAAAAAAGATAAAAGAAATTCCTATTGAAAGAAACAGAGTAGTTGTAAAATATGTTTTTCTCTACGTATTAGAAAAATAATTATTCTTCATCTAGTAAATCCGGACGTATAGCTTTAGTTCTTTCGTAAGCTTTTTCTGAACGCCATTCTTCTATTTTAGGAAAATTTCCCGATAATAATACTTCAGGAACTTTCATACCTTCATATTCCGAAGGTCTTGTGTAAACTGGTGGCGACAATAAATTATCTTGAAAAGAGTCGGTTAGGGCAGAAGTTTCATCTCCTAAAACTCCAGGAATTAAACGGATAACAGCGTCGCATAAAACAGCAGCCGCTAATTCTCCTCCTGTTAAAACATAATCTCCAATTGAGATTTCTTTGGTGATGTATTTATCTCTTACACGTTGATCTACACCTTTGTAATGACCAGTAAGAATAATAATATTTTCTTTAAGTGATAATGTATTTGCAGTAGCTTGATTTAAAGTTGGTGCATCTGGAGTCATGTAAATAATTTCATCGTATTTACGTTCAGCTAATAATCCTTCGATACATTTCGCTATGGGTTCAATCATTAATACCATTCCAGCACCACCACCAAATTGATAATCATCGATTTGACGGTAATTTCCAAATCCAAATTCTCTTAAGTTATGAAAATGAACTTCTGCTAATCCTTTATCAATGGCTCTTTTCATCATTGAATTCTGAAAAGGACTTTTAATTAAATCTGGCTCAACTGTTATAATATCTACTCGCATGCTACAAAAGTAGGATTTTATAAACGAACAAGTAAGTTTAGTTTATTTATATTTGAAAACTCTATAAACAATAAAAAATGCAACTGAAAAAAATACACACTGAAATAGCAAACAAATGGATTGAGATAAGAGGAATAAGTAATGAATTGAAAAATGTTTTACATGATTTTGAAGGAGATAATTTAGTAGGATATGTTTATATAGATCATACAGCAGGTATTACATTAGATGTCATAAAGATCTTCGATATCAAAAATGATCAATTAGTTTTCAGAGAATCTCCAGCTGATAAAGGAACTAGAATAATTTCTCGCTTTCATGGAATAATCAACTCTAAAAAGATAAGTGTTTTGAGTGAAGAGTCTATTAATGAATTAAACTTAAAAGCTCCTGAATATCTTTCAGTATATGAAAGGTTTGATCTAGAGGAGTTTAGGTTAAATAATAGAATTCATAAATTCAGAGCTGAAGGATATCCAGATGATGTACAAATTTTATTATTGCCAAATAACCCTTTTCAACCAGAATTAGTGTGGGGTAGAGTTGAAAAATTAGAGAAAGATTACTTAACATGTAATATTCTTAACCAGCCTAACCAAAATATAGGCATAAATGAAAACGATCTTGTTAAAGCTACTGTAAAAACTCTGAATGAAAATGAATATATTGTATGTGTAATTGAGTCAAATTCTGAATCAAATTTATATAAGACAAACAACAGGAGTTGGTGGAAATTCTGGTAAAATTAGTTGCTAGAATTTGTGATATAAATTATCAATTTTTAAATAAGAAACCTCCATACCTAAATGAGATATAGAGGTGTAAGATTATTTATGTTTTATTATTGTTAGTATCCTTTAACTTCCCCCATGCTTAACTCACCATTTTTTCCAAAACGATGCATTTTAGGTAATAGAGTTCCACTTTCGGTAGTAATCCAATCTTCCCAAGTAGCAGGAACACCTTCCATTTTCATACTAGGCACGTACATTTTATAACTTGTTGGAATATAATTTTCATCTAAAGTCCATAAATACGAATCACCAGGAGTTGTTCCACCAGTTGTATACTTTACAAGTAAAGCTTCTTTTCCGTCTACTTCTTTTACAGTACGAATTATTCCAGGTTCAAATAATTTATGAGGAGCAACTAACCAAAAACTGTCGTTATTAAAGTAATCTTCTGCTTTTTTAATGATCGCTTTATCTTTTGAATCAGATAATTTTCCATTAAAATAAATTGTGCTTTTTTCAATATTGTTTGGATGAAGTAGCACCATTGTAGAATCCCAAGTAACTTCTGTAATATGTTCTTTTTTGTTCCACTTGTAAGCTCTTCTACCACCAAAACTCCATTCTAAAGTATTTGTGGTTTTATAAGCGTCGTGTTTAATAGCTTTTAAAATCTTATTAGCTAATCCATCAGATTTTGGATTAGAAGCCTTTGGAGTTCCCATGTTGATTTCTAATCCTAATACATCTAACTTATGTTTTGTTGGAAGTTGTAAACCAGCCTCAGTAGTGGTCCAATCGCTCCAAGAAGCTCCAAGACCACCAACAGGAATAATTTGAGTCCACATTTTATAATGGGTAGGAAAACCATTATCATTTAAAATCCATAAATAAGAATCACCCGGAGTTGTTCCCCCAGAAGTATAAGTTACAAGTAAAGCATCTTTATCGTTATGTTTTACTATTCGTCTTTCCACTCCATTGTCAAAAACTTTATGCGGAGCAATTAACCAAAAACTATCGTTATTAAAGAAAGCTTCTGCTTTTTCAATTAGTGTTTTATCATCAGATTTTTGTCCGTTCACAAAGATTTCACTTTCGTTAGGGTTTTTAGTATTCAATATTACTTTATTCTTGCCCCAAGAAACTTCAACTTTATCTTCTTGTTTATACCATTTGTAAAAATGTTTACCAACAAAAGACCACTCTATAATTTCTGTATTTTCAAAAGCTTCATGTTGTAGTGCTACTAACATTTTATTGGCTAAAGCATCAGCTTCTTCACCTTGTTTTCCTGTAGGTAAAGTTTCATTATATTTTAAGTATATAAAAGTAAATACTCCAATAATCAGTAGTAATAGAATTCCTATAATTTTTAAGAATTTTTTCATTAGTTCGGTATAATTAATTGTTTTATAGTTTGTGAAAGTTGTATTGCAGCTTCAGGATGATTTCTAAACCAAAGTTCTGGTTCAATTAATTCTAATTCTGCAATAGCTAGTTTGTTATCATTATCAGTAAAAATATCAACTCTAGCGTATACAGGTAATTCGTTACAAGCTAGAACAGCCTTTTCTGCAAAAGCAATTTCTTGCGAAGTTGGCTTATAGTCGTGTACTGTACCTCCAAAATCATCTTGAACTCTAAAATCACCAGGTTTTGCGATTTTTAAAACAGCATGAGTAAATTTTCCATTGATAATAATTAACGAGATTTCTCCTTTTTCAACAATGTTTTTTTGAAATGGTTGCACAATAAAAGCTTCTTCTGCAATTAACTTCTGAAAAGTATTTTCGTATTCAGCAATTGTTTCAGAAGTTATTTTATAGGTATGTCTGCCCGCTCCAGAAATACAAGGCTTTATGACAAAGTTTTCTAAATTATGTTTAGCAGCTATTTCTTGTAAACTATTACTTTCTCCTTTTTCAATAAAATAAGACTCACATATATGAATACCTTTTTTTTGAAGATCTAATAGGTAATGTTTGTCTAGATTCCATCGAATAATAGCTTCTGAATTTATAAGTTTTGTTTGCTGTCTTATCGTTTTCAACCAAGCAGAAAATTCGGTGAATCGATCAAAATAATCCCAAGTCGTACGGAAAAGAACATACTTTGTGTTAGACCAATTAAAATCAGGGTTGTCCCAAGATAATCGAGTAACTTTCAACCCTTCTTTTTCTAATGCTTTTTGGACTAAATCGTCTTCAAGTAAAACATTTTTAGTGTAGTTGTCTACAATTTTAGGGTTTACATATCTTCTTTCAGAAAGAATTACAATATCGAATTTTTTCATGCTGCAAATTACTGAAAAAACTGCGTATTTTCGCTTTATGTTAAGTGATAAATTGAGCTATTTTACTCTAGGAACAATATTAGCTTTTGGTATAACAGAAATGATTCTTGAAAAATATTTCAAGAATCATAAAAGTAAAACTCCTTGGATTGTATCTAGAGTAATTTTATATATTTCGGTAATTACTGTGGCATTAATACTCTTTAAAAGAGAATACTAATTTCATTGTTTAAAATTATTATAATGCGCTGTTATATGTTCTGGAATAGCAATTGTAGAAGGATAACCTTTATCAGCAACAGGTGCTTCTAAAACTTGTTTCACCGGTATAACGCCAGCCCAATATGGTAAATCGTAATCTTCAGGTTCGTCATTAACACCTTCGGCTCTTACTTTTGCAGAAGCTGAAGTAATAGTAAATTCAATAACCATAGTACGATCTAATTCTTTTTGATGCATTGGGCGTAAAGTATCCCAGTGATTAGGAATCATTTGATCTACAATATCTTTTATAAACGTTGTCTTTTCTTGATCATTTACAATTTCTTTTACTTCACCAAAAAGTGTTACAGAACGATAATTAACAGAATGATGTAAACCAGAACGCGCGATTACCAATCCGTCTAAATGCATAATATTGATAGAAGTTTTCCCAGAATCGAGAATAGCTTTTAACATCCGGTTTGCTGTTGACCCGTGAACATATATTTTATCGTCCTTTCTGGCATAAGCCATAGGGATACTAATTGGGTATCCATCATAAATATATCCAACATGTCCAATAAATCCTGCATCTATAATTTGATGAATTACTTCAGTATCGTAAATAGCTCTATTCTGACCTCTTTTTACTCTATTAAGTTTTGTTTTTTCAAAAGTTCCCATAGTTTATAATTTTTTAGCTAAAATTGGATTTTCATAACCTTGTTCACCTATTTGGAAAGAAATGCTGCCTACTTCTTTAAATTCGTTTTTTTCATAAAAATTAATTGCTCTTGTATTTTTAATATAAACTGTAAGCCACATCATATCAAATTGTAATTCTTTAGCTTTTTCAACAGTTTTTTTGAAAAGTTCTAATCCAAATTTGTGAGTTATAAATTCATCTAAAACATAAATACGTTCCAAACGGCAGCAATTCTGATTTTCTATAAATTCTGATGGAGCATTTAAAACTAGTTTTACATAACCAACAGGAAGCTGATTTCTATACAATATAAAATATAGGTTATTGTTGTTTGCTAACTCTTTTTTGGTAGTACTAACAGAAAAAGCTTTTTCTAAATACGCATTTAAATTTGTTTTGTCTTCGATATATTTACTGTGAGACTCTCGAAATGTAACTCTACCTAATAAAGCTAAAACTTCTAAATCTTTTAGTGTTGCCTGTTTTATTTCTATTGTATCTGTATGTGATATTGTTGCATTCATAAAGCTAAGCTTCATTAATTATATATTCCATGTACTTTGCCGTTTTTTCTACTATTTTCTTACCATGAATTTTCTCAACGATGTGAAAAGATAAATCTATACCTGCTGAAATTCCACCAGAAGTATACGTTTTAGAATTCGATTGTACGAACCTTTTATCGGTTACAGGTTTTCCAGAAGAAACCAATTTCTGCATATCATCATAAACTTGATGGTGAGTGCAATATGAATTATGATCTAAAACTCCAATTTTTGCCAAGAATCGTGAACCAGAGCAAATACTCATTGTAATTTCAGTTTCTTGATTTGTTTTGTCTATCCAATCAATTACTTCTTTATCTAAAATGGCTTGATTAGTTCCATCTCCACCTGCTAAAATGAGTATATCAACTTTAGGACAATCGTTGAAATCGAATTTTGGGTTTACAGATAATCCGTTTACAGCAGAAATAGGATCTTTAGTTTTTGCGACGGTGAAAACATCAAATAATTCAAAATTATTTAATTCTGAAGTCACAGAAAAAACTTCAAAAGGTCCAGCAAAATCCAACACTTCTGCATTATCAAAAATAAATATACCTACTGTTTTTTTCATGGTTTATAAATTATTTACAGTCAAAAATACTACATTTATGGTGTGTTCTGTTAGTCCAGAATTAATTTAATTAGTAGTCCAGATGTTTCCTTATAAAACAAGCTTACATATAAACAGAAGGAGTAAAGAGCCTTTGTTTTTACAATTAACCAATCAATTTATCCATTTAATTAAAGAAGGTACGATTCCATCTGGAACAAAATTAATTGGAACCAGAAGTTTAGCAGAATTGTTACAAGTACACAGAAAAACCATTGTAGCTTGTTACGAAGAATTAGTAATGCAAGGTTGGTTAGAAGCCATACCTAAAAAAGGGACGTTTGTTCCTAAGGATTTACCATTTTTAAAATCTGAAGATTATAGAGGAAATGAGATTTCTAATCATACGGATCAAATAGGTTTTTCATATTACAAATCTAATTTACATCATAGAACTATTGAAAAGAAAGATGATTGGATGTATATTAATGATGGTGTTTCTGATGGCAGATTAACGCCTACTGAAGATTTAGCTAAGATTTATAGAAGAATTTCTTCCAGAAAAAATATAACAAAGCATTTAGGGTATATTTCTACTCAAGGAAATGATCAATTACGAAACGTACTTGCGAATTATTTAAATGAAACTAGAGGTTTAAGTATTACTAAAGAACATATTTTGATTACTAGAGGGAGTCAAATGGGAATATGGTTGTCTGCGCAATTACTCTTAAAAGAAGAAGATATTATTGTGGTAGGAGAAACCAATTATGCTTCAGCAGATATTACTTTTTTACATCAAAAAGCAAAAGTTTTACGAGTTCCTGTTGATGAAAATGGAATAGATACAGTTGCTTTAGAAAATATTTGTGAATCTCAGCAAATAAAAGGCGTGTATGTTACTTCACATCATCATCATCCTACAACAGTAACTTTATCAGCGGAACGTCGTATTTGTTTATTGAATTTAGCTAAGAAGTACAGTTTTGCCATCATAGAAGATGATTACGATTATGATTTTAATTATAATCATGCTCCAATTTTGCCGTTAGCAAGTCACGATGTTCATAATAATGTAATTTATATTGGTTCAGTTTGTAAGACAGTGGCACCAGTTTTTAGAGTAGGTTATTTAATTGCGAATAAAGAATTTGTAAATGAAGCATCGCAAATTAGAGGACTCGTAGACAGACAAGGAGATGCATTGTTAGAATTAACTTTTGCTGAATTTATTGAATCTGGAGATTTAGATCGTCATATTAGAAAAGTACATAAAGTATACGAAAAACGGCGTGACTTATTTTGTGATTTATTAAGAGAAGAGTTGAATGAATATTTCAGTTTTAAAAAGCCAAAAGGAGGCATGGCAGTTTGGTTAACTTTGAATAAAAAATATACTTGGTTAGAAGTAACTAGAGCAGCAAGAAAATATAAATTAGAAATAGGTAATTTTTCTCGTTACGATATGGCAAAAACGAATCATAATGCAATACGAATGGGATTCGCTAGATTTAATGTAGCAGAATTACACGAACTAATTAAGCGAATGAAACTTACAATGATTGATTTAGCAAATCTGGAAAAATTCGCTTAAACTTTTTAGGTAACTCTTTTTCAAAAATCAGTTTTTGATTTATAAACGGATGTGTAAATTCTAGTTTTGAAGCATGTAGATATAGTCCATTTCCATAAGAAAGTAATGCTTCGATATAATACTCTTTATCACCTAAAATCGGATTACCAATTCCATGTAAATGTTTTCGAAGTTGATGTCTTCGTCCTGTTTTTGGATGCAATTCTACAAGGTTCAAAAAGGTATATTTTTCTGAAGGAATACTTTGTAAAACAGTGAATTGAGATTGAGATTCTTTATCATCTACTGGAATTGTAATTTCTCCAGATGATTTCATATTACCAATAGTTATAGCATGATATGTTTTTTCGATTTCTTTTACTTCAAAAAGTTTTGTCAAAGCTATTGTTGCTGTATTCGTTTTACCAATAAGTAATAATCCACTTGTGGGATAATCTAAACGATGAACAGGTCGAGGTAGTACTGCATCTTTAAGAGTACTCTTTTTTAAGTTTTGTTCTAAAGCATTAGCAATAGTTGCAAACGAATTTCCACTAACTAAAACTCCAGCAGGTTTAAAAATTACAGCTAAATATTCATCTTCAAAAATAACTTCTAAAGGAAAATCAAATGCTTTTTTGTTCGATTCCTCTTGTAATAATTCAATTAATTCACCTCCGTTTATAAATAGAGCAGTAGTTGCAGTTTTTCCATTTACAAGAACTAATCCCTTTTTAATGGCCTTTTTAAAACCAGATCTAGTCGGATTTGTAGTAAAAATACCAATTCCATATTCTTGTAAACGTATCGGTTGTTCTAGTTGAGGTACTTTATGTTGTTCTTTTAATTTCAAGTAGAATTAATTTTATGGCAAGATGGTATAAAAAAACGAAGCTGAAAAATAGTTTTCAACTTCGTTTGTTATCTATCTCTAAGATTTTAATTATACCAATCCGTTATGCATTTAAAAACTTAAAAATTCTATGGTGTGTGTCAGTTCGAGTGTTTTTGAGATTGGCGAAATCAAAATATATTTTAATTGAAGACACCTAGCGAAGCTAAAAAAGTGTATCGAGAACTATTTCGAAGTTTAAATCCTGATTCTCGATAAAAATTTTTCTTCATTTCATTATGAAAAATTACTCGAATTGACAGATTTTTATTCTAAATGTACAACAGATTACACCATAGTTTTATTACAGTATGTTGCTTTTTCAAAATCTCTGATATTAATCGAGATAATTGGAACATCTGGAAACATTGATTTTAATGTTGATACAATACTTTCAGAAAGTTTTTTCTTTTGGTCTGTAGTTCTTCCTTCCATAATATTTCCAAACACATGGATAAAATCATCAGAAGTGTTTCCAACAGTATAATATTGAAAAGGATGTATTCTCACTTTAATATCTCCTTTGGCAAACAAACCTGAAGCATCTGCGGTATCGTAAACTTGTTGTATAATCTCTTGAGGAGATTTCAATTTTATAATATGCTCTGAACAATCAATTACAAAATGTGGCATAATAATATTTTTATGTAATTTAAATAATATTCGTATTGTTTAATAAAAAGTATACGTCAATCTGAATTTGTTTCAGATTCTCATTATGAGATTCCGAAATACTGAAATAGATTCAGTGCAAGTAAATTCAGAATGACGTAAAACAATCTTTTATGTCTTAAATAAATATGTAATTTATCTATTTTTCTTTTTCGTATCCTTTTGGTCGCTTAGAACGAATTGGAGCTTTAGGTTCTGGTTTCAATTGGAATTCGTTTCCTTTTAATAATCGTAACGCTTCTTGAACTGCTCTTTCTAACTGCGGATCGTTTCCTTGTAATACTTTCTTAGGATCTTGAATTACTTCAATATCCGGAGCAACACCTTCGCCTTCTACAGCCCATTTTCCATCAACATCAAAGAATCCTCCACGAGGCGCAACCATTCTACCACCATCAATAAAGCGAGGTGTGTCCCAAGTTCCAACTAATCCACCCCAAGTTCTAGTTCCAATTAAGGGACCGATTTTCTTAAACTTAAACATATACGGAAGTAAATCTCCACCGGAACCAGCACGTTCGTTTATAATCATAACTTTTGGTCCCCAAATTCCAGCCATTGGGGTAGTCCAAGGTCTGCGATCGCTGGCTTTGCTGTTAAAATACCCCAATAAATCACGAGACATAATATCAATCATATAATCAGCAGCAGATCCACCACCATTATTTCTTTCATCGATAACAGCACCTTTTTTATCTTGTTGAGAGAAATAATAACGGTTAAAAGATGTAAATCCTGGTCCAGAAGTATTAGGAACATAAACGTAAGCAAGCTTTCCGTTAGATAATTGATCTACTTTTCGTCTATTGCTTTCAACCCAATCGATAGATCTTAAGAAACGTTCGCTAAAAGTAGGTTTTACTAAAATTGATCTAGCTCCGTCTGAACTCGGTTTAGAATTTACTTTGATATAAATCTCTCGTCCAGCTGTTTGTTCTAATAATTGATACGGATTCATTTCACTGGTTAATTTTACACCATTAATTTCAATAAGATAATCACCTTTATTTACATTTATTCCAGGCAAGCCTAATGGAGCCGAAATATTAGGATTCCAACGTTCTCCTTTATAAATTTTAGCAAAACGGTACAAACCTTTATTTTGTTCTAAATCTGCACCTAATAATCCAACAGGAACTCTATCAACTCTTGGAGTATCTCCACCAGAAACATAAGAATGTCCGATAGCAACTTCACCACTCATAATATCTACTACATAATTTAAGTCTGTACGATGTCTTACGTGATCAATCCATTCAGAATACCATTTGTAAACATCGTCCCAAGGAGCACCGTGAACATTATCAACATACAAGAAATCCCGCATATATCTCCATCCTTCTTTAAAGATTTGATGTGCTTCAGCTTTTGGATCTACTTTTACTTTAAGATTGGTTTTTAACCTTCCTTTTGTTCCTTTTACAGGTGCTTTGCTACTTACAATACTCCAACTTCCTCTTTTAGATAATAATACAGAGTTTCTATCTTCTGTTGTTACCATTCCAGATACACCTTTTGAAAATATGGTGGCTTTTTCTTTAACTACATCATAAGTATGCATAGTAATACCAGGTGTATTTGGTACTGCTTCAGCAACAAAAACTTTATTTTTAGGTCCTTTTGCTAAAGCTAAATAGTTTCTAGCTGGCAATTTTAAGGCCACAGCTCTATCAAAAATTCCATTTTCATCTATAATAACTGTGATCTTTTTACTGTCGTTCTTGCTAGGTTTTTTCGCTTCTTTTTTATCTTTAGAAGCTGTTTTATCTTTTTTAACTGCTTCTTCATCTGTTTTTGGAAGATTAGGAGCTTTGTCTTTTGAGTTTAAAACAACAGCATATAAGTTTCTAGAAACACTTGGATCATAGGAACTCATATCTAGCCAACCTGATTTTAAACCGTAATTTGTACTGGCAAGAGTATAAATATATTTTCCTGATGCATCCCAAACAGGAGAAATTGCATCAGCAATGGGATCGGTAATTTGAACTTTCTTTTTCGTGCTTATTTGGTAAGCAAAAATAGATTTGAAGTGACTATCGTTCTGTTTTGCGTAGGCAATCCAGTCACTATCTGGAGACCAAACAGGATTCATAGATCTGTTCGGATGTGCGTAACGATCTGTATCTACTTTAAAAGTCTTTTTAGTATCTAAATTTATAATCCAAATATTAAAATCTGTATCTGTGTAAGCGATATGTTTTCCGTCTGGAGACCAGTCTGATCTAAAGTAGAAAGTCGGATTTGGTAACGAAATATATTGTTGGTTTTGTCCGTCTTGATCGGCTAAAACTAATTCGTATTCTCCGCTTTTATCAGAAAACCAAGCAACTTTATCACCTTTTGGAGACCAAATAGGAGAACGATCGGCAACACCTGGCGAGTTGGTAAGATTTCTCCAAGTTCCATTTTCTTTTGGTACTGTAAAGATTTCTCCACGATGTTCGAAAATAGCTCTTTTTCCTTTTGGAGATACATTTGGGTTAGTTAAGCTTCTACCAGAAACATTCATCCAGCGTGTTCTTGAATAATTTAAATCACCTTTGACATTGATTTTTATTTGTCTTGTAGCTTTAGTTTCAGGATTTAAAAAGTGAATATATCCGCCTTGTTCGTAAACAATTCCATTAGTATTTGCATCTAAGCTTTTTACATCAAATTTTTTATGAAAAGTAATCTGACGTTCTTGTTTAGTCTTAGTATCGTATGACCAAATATTACTTGTATAATCTCTTTCAGATAAATAGTATACAATTCCCTTGTGCCAAACAGGGTCTAAGTGTCTTTCTTTGTCTTTTTGTGGTGTGGTTTGTAGAGCTTTCGTTTTTAAATTTACAATCCAAATAGGCATTGCTTGTCCACCTCGGTAATTTCTCCATTCTGCATCCCAACTTGTAATAGGAGTATAGGCAATGTATTTCCCATCAGCAGAAATTTCACCATAAGCAGCTCTCGGAATTTCGATAGCAGTTGGCATTTCTCCTTTTGGAGAAACTGTAAAAAACTTACTAGTTTGTGTTGGTCTCGACTCTCTTCCTGAGCGAAATAAGATTTTGTTATCAGGAGTCCATCCCTGTACAAAATCACCAGCAGGATGATAAGTTAATCTTTTTGGTTCTCCACCTTCGGAAGGAATTACATATACATCGATATTACCATCGTATTGCGCTGTAAAAGCAATCATTTTTCCATCTTTAGAAAAATGAGGATTAAATTCATATCCTTCATGACTTGTAAGCCTAACAGCGTCTCCTCCGTTTAAAGAGGCTTTCCATAAATCATTTGCATAAACAAAAACTACATCGTTTTGCGAAAGTGTAGGTTGTCTTAATAGTCTTGTGCCTTGTGAATTTCCTATGTAGAAAATTGACAAAGCTATAGCTATGAAAATTTTTTTCATGATGTTTTATTTGGTTAATGAAGAAATTAAAGGTAGTGAAAACTAAAAGTTAAAAGCGTGAAAAATATGTTAAAGCACTGCGATTGTACTAGTTAATTAGTTTGAATGTTAAGTGTATGTTTTGTATTAAAGTTTTATTCCAGAAAAATAGACTTTTATACCAATTCTATCTGCGCTTAAGGAAAAGTAGAAATTATATACAAGTTATCAAGCTAATTTAGCCATGTCTAATATATGATTGAACATCTAAAAAATTAAACTACAACAAATATGAAAATATTGAATTACAGAAATTTAGTGAATGTGTACATGTTATTAATATTAGGAATTGTTTTAGTTTCAGGTCAAACTATTACCAGCATGAGTCCGTCTAAAGGTTCTATAGCAGGAGGAACTTTAGTTACTCTAAAAGGAACTGGATTTGATCAAAGTAAAGCAGTAGGAATATTTTTTAAAGACACAAATAACCCTAATGGTATTGCAGTTTTAGGTGTCTCATATAGTAAAAGTGGAGACACAATCACCTTTAAAACTCCTTCTAGACCAAATAAAGGAACGTTTTCGGTGTACTTAGAATTAAAAAAAGGAGCTAAAGAAATTTATTCACCAACTGATTTTGAATATAAGTTACCAGAAGTAAATACGATGAGTCCGGGTAGTACTTCAATTAAAGGAGGAAAAAAAATAACAATAAAAGGAAAGTATTTTACTGGAGCTACTTATGTGAAATTTGGAAAATCAGGGAATACGCCTATTTCAGTTAATGATTCAATAATTACAGTAATGAATCCTCCGCATGTTGCTGGAAATGTATCTGTATCTGTTGATGTTCAAGCAAAATATGTACCTGTTCCTTTTCAATTTAAATATAAGAATGAATCAATAAAAAACACATATAATTTATCTCTAGAAAATCTAACAGGTTTAGGTAGTTCATATAAAGTTTATGTTTTAGGTTACAGTACAGCATCACAAAAATATCTCACAGTTGATAAGAACACTAAATTGGGTAGTTTTAAAAAGTTTTCTAAAGAAACGGGATATATAGAATCTTACGAATTAGGAAAAGATATAGCGAATATCACCTTATCGAATACGAATGAAATAAATGGTGCTAGAATCTATTTTTTTGTAAAAGATAGTACTAAAGTATATCAAGATAATGCTAACAAGACAAAAAATGGTAATCTAGGTTTCAAATATAGTGCATCTGGTACTAATGTTTATCAAGTAAAGAATCCTCCACAAAAAGCATTTCCGCAATATAATTATGTAGAAGCTACATTTTTAAAGGATCAAAATTTATATATAGATGCTTCTTTTGTAGATGGATTTTTCTTCCCGATTTCTATTTTAGCTGAAGATAAATTAGGAAATGAGTTAGATCGTATTGGTCAAACTGAAGGCATAAGTAGTGAACAAGTAATTGAAGCTTATCGACTCTTTCTTAAAAAGAAAGATGTTTCTAAAGGATACAAAGATTTAATTTATACACCTAAAGGAGAGTTACCAGTATTATTGAATCCTGGAATGTATTTAAATGATACGGTAAATGCTTTAGATACTGAGTTTAATAAAGCTCTTCAACAAATGTTTACTAGTACAACAATGAAGATGAATATTTGGCAAAATGGAGCTGCGGGTTTTGCTAGAAATTATAAAGTAACTCCGGTAACAAAAGTATTTCCTGGGACAACGAATACGCATTCTGCTTTAGAATTTACAAGTTCTAATGCAACGACATTACATGTATTTAATCCAGTTGGTTTTTCTGTAGTTTCTTACAAGGATGTGACTAGTGGAACGATGTTACCAATCTTAGGTAAAATTAACGATAATACGTTAACGTTTAAAGATCCATTACCATTAGATTGTGGTTTAAAAGTCGGAATGTATGTTAATTCTGGTGGAGGTTCTACAGATGGAGTAACTAAGATTACTGCAATATCGAAAACGAAAAAGAAAATAACATCGGTTACTTTAAATTCTAGTACTAATTATTCAAATTACTTTCAATATAAGTTTTCAAAAGCACCAACTCATTATTATTACTCACCTGGGCACATGGTTTTTGCAGGGTTAGGTTTGTTTGCAGATGGACCGTTTAGATATTCAGATGCTAATAATCAAATTGTGGTAAATGGTTTAGAAAATCAAATTAGTACGGCTTTGAATAGGGGAGTTGCTTTAGTGAAATTTGCAGATGTTACTTCTCCGGGAAGAACAACAACGAATTGGGGAGATGAAACTGCATGGTATCCAGCTAAGCAACCACAAAATATGTTTTCTTATTTTATGCACACAGCCAAAGTGGGAGATAAACATATATTTTCTTTACCTAAAAATCCTGTAAAATCTAGTAGAGGACCTTTAATGGCAAAAGCTTATGGTTTCGCATATGATGAAAATCCAATTGGAGGAAATCAAAATAATCAACCACAAGTTCCGTCTGAATTTCCTGGAGCCTATCCTGAAAAAACTACTCAGTTAAAATTAAGTTTAGGTCCTTGGAAAACCAAAAAGAAGCAATAATTATGATATTAAAATCTATAAATTTTATAGTTGATTTATTTAACAGAGAAATTCAAGAAAAGTTTCAGGTAGGAAGCAATGTTGTTATTGCTAATAGAATTATTGATGCTAAAGACGAAATTCCTGTTGAGAATTTGAATAAAATAGTCATTACATTACTACACTTTGAGAGAGAGCATAAGAGTGAAAAAATCTATAATTTATATCTATCATTACTTTCAAATTTTGAAGACTATTATGAGTCATTAAAGTTTTTTGAACAAACGATATTCATACAAAATAAACTAATGGCTTTGGAACAAAATAATTTACCTCAAGGAATAAAAAATATGAAGTGTATAGAAATACAAGATTTAAAACTCACAGATATATTTTCACTTTATAAAACTAAAAGTACAATCTTTCAACCATCTGCTTTGTATAAAGTACAAATATTAATGGATTAAAATTTACTTAGCAAAAAGCTGACTCATGTCTTTAAAAGCTTTAAACTCTAAAGCATTGTTTTCAGGATCTTTAAAAAACATGGTTGCTTGTTCACCAACTTTTCCTTTAAAACGAATAGTAGGTTCTATAACAAATTTTGTATCTACACTTTTTAAATGATCTGCTAATTTATGCCAGTCATTCCAAGATAACACAACACCAAAATGCGGAACAGGAACATCATGACCGTCAACCGGATTTGTCATTGCTTTTGTAGGAATAAAGTTTTCTTTCTGATGAATTACCAATTGATGTCCAAAGAAATTAAAATCAACCCAATGTTCAGCACTTCTGCCTTCTTCACATTGTAAAATATCTCTGTAATAAGAACGACATTTTTCTAAATTTTGAACAGGTATGGCAATGTGAAAAGGTTGTATCATTTTTTGTGTCTAATATTGAATAGACTCAAAGATACTATACTTCAGTTTTTAAATCAATATCTATATCTATAAACCTAACATAGCTCCACAATACACATAAAAAGTAACCAAAACTAATTCCCCAATAAATACGCCTGTGAACATATATTTAAAAGGCATTTTAATAATTCCAGCAACATAGCAAATAATATCTGTTGGAACTAAAGGGAAAAACGACCATCCTAAGACTAAATATGTAGCCTTAGAACTTTGAAGTTTAGATTCCCATTTTTTGACTTTTTTAGGATATTTCTTTTCCAAATAGTCACTAAAACCTAAAATATCAGCAAAATAATATAATGATGTAGCAGATGACATGATTCCTATCATAGAAATAACTAATACGAGAAGTAACTGATCTGGAAATAATAAGGCTCCAGCGATTACAAAAGGTGTGCTAGGAATTAAAAAGAAACCTCTTATACATGATAGCGTAATATAGACTATCATAATATGTTCTTTGTATGAACTAATAAAATCCTTGATATAGTCTACAGAGAATATCTGTGGATTTTCAATGTATCGGTATAGTAGATAAATGAGTAATACACCCCAAAGTATATAGAATATCTTTTTTCCTGTCTTTAACATAGTTTTTAGCAAAAGTTAATAGTAATACAACTATTCTATTTCTATAATTTACTTCATATGACGACTACTAAAAAGAAATGTTACTTACTATTCTAAAAAAGATATAGAAATAATAAAAAAGCCAATAATTAATTTATTGGCTTTTCGTCTTTTTATATTTATTTAATATTTAGCTCTTATTCAGGAGAAATACGCACAGCAGTTCCAGTAATAGAAACAACCAATACTGTAGAACTTGATACAGTTTCAATATCAATTTTAATTCCTACAACGGCATCTGCATTTAGTTTTTCAGCATTGCTTTTGAGTTTTTGAAAAGCTTCTTCTTTAATACCATCTAAACCTAATTCATAAGCTTCGTAATACTTTTTCATGCTAAACATATCTTTAAAAGACATTTTAGTTCCGTTGTAATTGTAAGAGGAATTGTAAGAAATACCAGTTACAATACCTTTGTATTCCGTTATTTTATGTCCTTCAATTGAATTGGTTGTTGTTAAAATCATAGTTAGTGTTTTTAATATTAGTAGTTAAAAAGGATCTTTTGTTACATTTTATCATTTAAAACCCAACAGCTTTATCGTCACCGCGATGATCTGCACCACCTTCTAATTTCCCATCAGGAAGTACTAAAATAGCATCCACTTTACCAATCACAGGAGCGTTAGATTCATCTAATTTATACCCTAAAGATTTTAGTTTATTTCTAATATTTTCAGAAAAACCATTTGGTTCCATTTTTATATCATCTGGTAACCATTGATGATGAAAACGAGGTTGATTAACGGCTTCTTGCATTCCCATTTTGTATTCATGAACATTTAAAATTGTTTGTAAAACTGAAGTGATAATTGTTGAACCTCCTGGAGTTCCAACAACCATGAATAATTTTCCGTTTTTCTCAACTATAGTTGGTGTCATAGAACTTAACATTCTTTTTTCTGGTTCAATTTTATTTGCTTCAGCACCAACTAAACCAAACATATTTGGAACGCCAGGTTTGCTGCTAAAATCATCCATTTCATTATTTAAAAAGAAACCTAATTCACTACAATATAATTTAGAACCAAAAGCTGCATTAATTGTTGTAGTTACAGAAACTGCATTTCCGAATTGATCCACAATAGAGTAGTGGGTAGTTTCATTACTTTCTGAAAACGTGATATCACCATGAGAAACATCGCTAGAAGAAGTAGCTTTATCAAAAGAGAAGCTCTCCATTCTAGAAGTGCTGTAAGGCTTACTAATTAAAGTTTCTTTTGGAATTTTTACAAAATCAGGATCACCTAAGAAAAAACTTCTATCAGCATAAGCTCTTCGTTCGGCTTCTGTAATTACTTGAATAGATTTAACAGAATTATGTCCGTATTTATCTAAATCATAAGGTTCGATAGCATTCATAATTTGCGCTAAACAGATTCCTCCACTAGAAGGCGGAGCCATTGAAATAACTTTTAAATCATCGTAATTAAATACAACCGGAGTTCTCCATTTTGCTTCGTATTTTGCTAAATCTTCCTCAGTAATTAATCCGCCATTTTCTTGCATAAATTTAGCAAGCGTTTTTGCGGTTTCTCCTTTGTAAAATTCATCACGACCGTTTTGTTGAATTCGAGTTAATGTTTCAGCTAAAGCCATATATTTTATGGTGTCGCCTTTTTTCCAGTTGTTATCTAGTAAAATAGTTTCTGAGTTTGCCTTTCTAAAAGCAGGTATATGTTTTTTTAGTCTGTTTTCTTGTTTTTGGGTAACGATTACTCCTTTTTTAGCCAAATCAATTACGGGTTGAATAATTTCTTCCATTGGAAGTGATCCAAATTTTTCATGAGTTGCAAAAACTCCAGCAACAGTTCCAGGAATACCAACAGCCATTGCTCCTAAAGTACTTTTTCCTTTTATTACATTTCCTAAAGAGTCTAAATACATATTTTGAGTAGCAGCTATCGGAGCTTTTTCTCGATAATCTAAAGCACCAATTTCACCGTTATTTTTTCGATACACCATAAATCCGCCACCACCAATATTTCCAGCATATGGAAAAGAAACGGCTAAAGCAAGTTCAGTAGCAGCCATAGCATCAAAAGCATTACCACCTTTTTTAAGAATATCGGCTCCAATTTTAGAAGCTTCTTCTCTTGCAGAAACAACCATAGCTTTTTCAGTAATTAATCCGATTTCTGGTTGTTTTTTACAATTAAATAGTAATATGATACATAAAAGTAAGGCAAAACTTTGTTTCATTTGGTTGAGGTTTTTAGTAGAATTTGGTTGTAATAAATTAAATTTTATCAATTTCTATAGCCACAAAATTGATTAATTCAAACATAAAGGTTTGAAAATCATTTTCGAGATCTGTATAATATAATTCGAGATCTTCAATTGCTAAATTCATTTGAGATTTCCCTTTGGTTCGTCTGTTCATTCCATTCATAACATCTTGAATTCCATCTATGAATTGGTAGTTATATAACCAATTATACTGAATCATGTATGGAAGTAATTCTTGTGTTTTTTCTGGCAAAGTTTCTTTTTTATCGACGAGTAATTGGTAAACACTATTCGTATAAATATCTAAAGGAATTTGGGAATAATTATCCCAATTTTTAGCTAAGAAGTGATCGTAAAATATATCGATAATAACGCCATCATAATGTCCGTAACGTTCATGCAAACGACGTTTACTTATTCTAACAATTTCATTAGAATCGGTGAATGTATCTATAGCACGATGTAAATAGATACCACGTTGAATATTTTCTGGATAATGCTTGAATTTGTTACCTCTAACATGATCGGCAATAAAGTTACCAATCATAATTTCGTTATTATTTGGAGGAGATAAATAGAGGTGAGCCAAAAAATTCATGTAGTAAATGTAAATAAAAATAGTAAGAATTGACTTTATTCATTTACAGTAAAATAATCTTTTATGTAAATAGGAACTCCTTTCTTGGTAAATCCTTCAATTTCTATTTCAAATTTTCCTGTAACATCTGAGGTAAAAAAAACAATTGCTTTTGAAGTTATATCTAAATTTGGATTCCAGTATAATTGTGTTCTATAATCTGGAATTCTAGTATCCATTCTATTCTTTTCGCTTTGAAAGAAGTATTTTTTGTAGGGTTCAGTTGGCATTATTGTATATGAGTCAGAAGCTCCAATTGAATTATTAAAAAAGTCATTCTTAAAAGTGTCAACCAGTATTACACCTTTATATCTAGAATTTCCATAATAATATTCACTTCTAACTATAGCTATAGATTTTATTTTTCTTGCATCATAATTTATTAAGTCATTATGATTTTGAAGAATTCTTCCATCTACTATAACTAAAGCATTTAAATGTCTAAATATTTTTGAAGCGTTATCTGGAATTACATAAAATTGATAATTGTTATTTTTTGAGTTGAAACCCGCTAAAGGAATGATTTCTATAAAGGTTTCTTTAGTTGTTTTAAACCTTTTGTAATCGTCTAAATTATAGGTTTCTTTTATTTTACTGAATAGATTACTTTTTGATTTTATGTTGATAATTGTATCTTTTTTTACATCAGCGTACGAATTCTCGATCTGAGCATAAATATTTCGTTTTTGAATAGCTGTTGCTATTTTATCATCAATTGTTATGGTTGTAAAATCGTTGAATTTTTTTTCAATTCCTTTATGAGGTATTATTGAAATTTGATATTCATTTTTTGGCTGATTTACGATTTGAATGTATACTTTATCATCAGTTATGTTTGTAAGGTTAAAAAAGAATTCACCTTTGATATTGGTAGTTACATTAATTGGAAGTCGATCGTTATGTTGAGTAGCTATAGATAAATTGATATTAGCTAAATTCTTATTGGTTGTTGAGGTTAGTTTTCCATGAATTAAACTTCCCCTTAACTCTGGTAAATAAAACGTTTGATTTTTACCGTTGGATTTGAATTCTCCTTTACGATTAGGTAAGTTAAAATCATTTGTTTTTCTAATAGAAACAGAAAGTTTTTCAATGTTGTCAATAACAGTGTTTTCAAGGTTTATTTTAACTTTTTCTCTTCTCTTATAATCACTCTTTAAATTACTAAATGCTTTTTTATTTGTGCTTTTGTAATCAGGAAGGTAAGTGCTTGTGTTTTTAACTTTTATTTTACTAGTAAATGGATTTATAACATACAGTTCTTGTTCATAAAAAGCTTTATGATTTTTCATTAATTGTGTGTATCCTACTATTTTATAAGTACCAGATTTTATTTTAGAGTTTATAAAAATGTCACCATATCCATGCCCTTCATTTAATGAGACTTTTTGTTTCAAAATACTCGTATTATTCTTATCTATAATCTCTACATAAGCAATTGTACTATAAGGACTTGGTAAATTAAGATTGTTTAAACAATTTATTGAGTAGTACAGCGTTTCACCAGTAATTAAGAAGTTATTACTATTATGTATTTGTATTTTTTCTATAGGAAAATTGATATTCTCAATTTTTTGTTTAGACGATTGTCCGTGCAAGTTGAGAATTAAAAAAAAAGCGAAGTTTAAAATAGATTTCTTAATCATAATTGTAAATTGTTATTCAACCCAAAAACTTGGAACAGTTGGTTGTCCTAAATGACTACAATCCCCACAAAATTTTCTGATCAATATATAAGGATTAGAAGGAGAAGGGTCGGCTGGTTCTTTAAGAAAAATCCATCCACCTTCCAAAGATTTTAAAAGAGGTGAGTTTCCAGAGCTGTCTTCAACTCTGGGTTGTCTGGTACCTTCACAAACCAAAAGACTAGTGTAATCTTCAAAATCAATATTTGTAAATTCCGATCGATTGAAAAATACTCTTTTAGAGCTTACAGAAGAAACTTCGAAAAAACCAACAGTAATATCATCAGGATTGGTTTCTGAAGAAATATTATTTGGAATATTACCTACTTGAGTTTCAAAAAAGATATTATTGGAGTCTGAGAATTTTTTCAAATTCTCATAAAAATTATAAGTATTTTGATTAACTACATATTGTTTAACTAAAATTGAGTAACGTCTTCCTATTTTGAAATGCTTAATCGGTATTTTTTGAATAGCAAATCCTAAGACTTGGTCTTCGTTCAAACTTGCAGTTTCTGTTATTAATATCTCTTTAGATTTTTCATTTCCATAACAAGTTCCATCACCAAAAATATCAGGATCTTTTCTTACCAACTCAAATTCATAAGGGCTAGTATTTGATCTTATCGAGATAGTTTCATTAACCCAAAACAAAGCCTGTATTTTGTAAGTTTCGTCAAATTCGTATCGATAATATTTTCCTGAATCATTAGTTTGTTTACTATTTACTCTTACTACAGCTTCTTGAATGTTTTCTGTAGTATTATCTTCTACAGAAATTTTTATCTCATCGATTTCAGCAACTAATGGCAATTTTTCAGGAGTAGAAGTATAACTGTTACCATTTTCAGTTTTTATTTTTAAGGTATATTCTTTGTCAGTTACTGCAGCAAATTCCATAGTAGAAGTGTAAATACCATCACTGGTTTCTACAAAGTTATATGTGGTTCCGTTATTATCAATAATATTTACAGTTGCATTTTTTTCTGGATTTGCTTCAGTAGCATTTATAGGAACTGTTTTTGAAATTTTTACCGTGTGTTTTTTAAATTCATTGGTAATTATTGCTCTAACAACAATATTACTTTTAAAACTTTGGTCATTATTTAATTCTATTGGTTCTATGCAACTTCCTATCATTAGAAGTGTAAAAGTACACATGAATATGAGAAAAAATCTTTGTTTCATTATCTTTAGAATTTGAAATTATAAGTTATAGTTGGAATTGGAACAGAAAAAATAGAGTTTTGATAACTTTCTATATTACCAGATTCAGAAGTTTGAAAAAATACAGAGTAAGGATTATTTCTACCTAATACATTGTATATGGAGATATTCCAAAAACTATGCGCAAACTTTTTTATTTTATGATTTCCTTCAATATTAATTCCTATGTCAAGTCTGTAATAATCAGGAATTCTAAACTGATTTCGATTGCTATACGTTAAAAACTCTTTATTGTCTATAAAAAATTTACCTTCAGGATAGGTTATAGGTCTACCAGTTTGATAAGTAAAGTTTGTAGAAATACTATAACGTTCTGTAAGTTTATAATTAAGAACTGCATTAAAGTCGTGAGGTTTGTCGTAGTTGGTAGGAAAAAATAAACCATTATTAACACGTTCCTCATCAAATTGACTATCTAATTGTATTAATGCTCTAGAATAGCTATAGCCCATCCATCCATTCAATTTTCCTTTGTTCTTTTTTACTAGAAATTCGATACCATAAGATTTTCCTTTTCCTTGTAAAACTTCGGTTTCAATAGTTTCATTGAGTAATAGAGTAGCACCTACTTTATAATCGAGTAAGTTTTCATAACGTTTGTAATAACTCTCTAAACTTAGTTCATAATTATTGTTATCACCAATGTTTTTGAAAAGTCCTAATGTTAATTGTGATCCTTCTTGAGGTTTAATATTGGTGTTTGAAAGTCGCCAAGTATCTACAGGAGTAGCAGTGGTATTATTATTTAATCTGTGGATATATTGAAAAGATTTATTAAAACTGGCTTTTAAAGAAAAACTATCATCAAAAGCATAACGAGAAGCGATTCTATAGCTTAATCCATAGTAAGTTTTAAAAATTTCATTATCATCAAAAGAGAAACTATCAACTAAAGTTGTTGTATTTTTTGGAGTATTTTCTTGATATTCTCTTTGTGTAGAAGGTCCTAAAGCTAAAAATTGATTAAGACGTAATCCAACATTGAAATTTAATTTAGGATTTACAGTAATTTCATCTGAAATAAATATTCCACTTTCTAAAGCTTTTTCTTTAGGAATTGTAAGCGGGTTTATAACTGAGTTTTCTCCATTAGGAGAAATAGTTCCAGGACTAATTCGATATAATTTAGACTCTAAACCGTAGTCAAATTTATGAGCTTTAGAAAAATTATATTTCATTTTTAATTTTAAATCAGTCTCATTGATATTATAGTTCAGGTCATAGCCAGCATTGGTGTTTAAAGTTTCATAGTTGATATCAAAAGCATATTGACTGTTCGATAGAATTAAATTCCCTTTATTTTTATCATTGAACTTATGTTCCCAATTTAAAGAAAACATTGTGTTTTTGTATTGATTAATTGTATCTGATGCAATTTGATACTCATCTTGGCTGTGATATGCTGTAACTTTTAAGTTATTTTTTTCGTTAAAGGAATGAGCGTATTTTGCAATAACATCTAAGAATGAAACACTACTGTTTTTAATTTCTTTGTTATCGACTAAATTTAAAACCCAGTCAGAATACGTGCTTCGTACACCAAGATTTAAACCAGACTTATCTTTTACTATAGGAATTTCAACATTTAAATTACCTGTAACTGGGCCTATAGAAGCTTCACCAGAGAATTTTTTCGTGCTAGAATCTTTAGTCCTAATATCAAAAACAGAAGATAGCCTTCCTCCATATTCCGCAGGAATATTTCCTGTGTATACTTTTAAATCGTTTGTAGTAAATGGATTTACAGCAGAAAATAAGCCTAGAAAATGAGTCGGATTGTAAATAACACCATCATCTAATAAAAATAAATTTTGATCTACTTTTCCTCCTCGAACATTTACTCCTTCAGAACCTTCTCCTGTAGTTTTTATAGCTGGTAGTGTAGTCGCAACTTTTAAAATATCTCTTTCACCTAAAACTAATGGGATTTTCTTTATTTCTTGAGCTTTAATTTGGCTAATACCAGACATCGTTTTTCTGATGTTGTTATTTTTATTGGCACTAATAAATACTTCCTCCAATTGTTCAGATTTCTCATTTATAGTGAAATTGAGATCACCATTATTGTATAAAATAATATTTTGATGAGTAGATTCAAATCCTACAAATAAAGTTTCGAGTTTGTTTTTTCCGAAAGGAAGTCTTATACGATAAAAACCTTTACTATTTGTGGTCGTATAATTATTTGTGTTCTTATTAATTATTGTTACTCCTTCGATTGGCGATCCATCTTTATCATTTTTTACAAATCCGGTAATAGTGTAAAAAGCTTTCTTTTTCTTCTCTTCTTTTCCTATCCTTAAAAAATTAATTTCATTGTTTGTTTCTGTATCTATTATAATGGGAGTATCATTTTCACTTTTAGTGAGTAAGTTAGTACTACTATAAACACCTTTTTTAATTAAATTTCCTTTAGTTAAAACTATTTTATTGTCTTCTAAAATGAAATAATTTAAATCACTACTTTCAAAAATATTCTTTAAAATATCTTCAATAGAAGCGTTTATAAAAGACTTAGATAGTAAAGAATCATCTAGCCAATCTTCTAAAAAGAAGAATTGATATTCACTATTTTCTTCTATGAGTTTTATGATTTGTTTTTTGTTAAGATTTTTAATCTCCATTGAGATCTTTTTTTCTTTTTCTTGAGCAAATATTGGTAATATTAAAAATAAGGACACGACCAATATTATTTTTTGTATAGTAGATGTTATCATTATAACATTAATATTGAAGTTGGTTCATGAGTTTAACTACAAAGCTTTTGAAATCATTCTTTAAATAGAATACATGGTTTTTGTAAAAATGATTGATAGCTTTTTTTTGATTAGGAAAGATTCTAATAAAATCTTTTTTTGAGTTTATTTCGTAATATTCATTTTGATAAAAAAGAAAATATTGATCACTTCTCTTTTTAAACTGATGTCGTAAGTAGTTCTTTTCTTTGTTCTCAATCACATCTTTTTGATGTTTTTTATACAGTGAATAATTGTCTGTATTTACCATCTCTTCTAAAAAGCCCAAATTTCCTGCATTTTTAAAGTTTAGTTGGTGAAGTTCAAAATTTTGGATCAAGCTTTTTTCAGGAATAATTGAAATGATTTGATTTTGATCTTTGATTCTAACAACAATAAAATCATCAACAATATCATATTTAAGATCTACATCATAAAAGTTTTGATTTCTATACTTGATATTTCCTTTTTGAAAACCATTATCTAGAAGAAAGTTATGGTTAGTTTTATTTAGTACACGATACTTTTCTAAGTAAATAGCGCCATAGCTCAAAGGAGTGTTTTTCACTCCAATTATTTGATCAAATTTCTTATATAAAGAATGATCTAAATTTTGAGATTTTACTGTATAGCATAATAAAAAAACAAAAAGAAAAAAGGGGATTCTTTTCATAGTTATTTATTTGGTTAATTTTTCTTTAAATAGACTTAGTCGCAATAAATTTAGGTAAAAAAATAACTGAAAATATTTTTTTAACATTTTAATTCATTCGTTAGTAAACTTAGTTTTGAAGAATTAAAATTTGTTTTTTTCTTAAGGGTTGTTCACGAGTTACTTATCTTTTGAGATAGCTTTTTAAGAAGATTTTAAAAGAGTATTAATATAAGTTTTAGATGTAGATACGAAATCTTTCTAGAGAAGGATTATGTTAAAAACAACCTGGGTTCAATTACCCAAAAATCTCTCGAATTAAATATTCGTTTGTACTAGATTTGAGGAATCGAACTCAGGTTATCTCATGGTATTATTGTACGCTTTAGTGTATGAATTAAAAAAGTCTAATTCTTACTTGGGATATTCTTTAAAATCTCTAATAAATATTTCCAGAATTTTTGCATTGAAGAAATTTGCGCTCTTTCATCAGGAGAATGCGCACCTCTAATATTTGGTCCGAAAGATATCATATCCATTTTAGGATAATTCTGACCTAAAATTCCGCATTCTAAACCAGCGTGGCATGCAGCAACGTGTGGTTCAGCATTATTCATTTCTACATATAAATTTTTAAGTACTTTTAAAATGTCTGAATTTGTATTTGGTAGCCAACCAGGATAAGAACCAGAGAATTCTACATCAAATCCAGCTAATTCGAAAACAGAACGTAAAGAATTTGCTAAATCCCATTTATTAGTTTCAGAAGAAGAACGTGTTAAACAACCTATTTTAATAGCTCCATCTTTAACAATAACTCTCGCAACATTATTCGATGTTTCAACTAAATCTTCAATATCTGGACTCATACGGTAAACTCCATTTAAAGCTCCGTAAATAGATTTAATTACACCGATTTGAACACCCAAATCCATTACAGTCTCAGGAGTTTCTACTTCTTTAAGTTCAATAGTTAAGTTTTCTTCTAAAGAAGCAAACTCGCTTTTAATTTCGTTAATTAATTCATTTAATTCAAATAAGAAAGGTTCTTTAGAAACTGTATCAATAACCATAGTAGCAAAACTTTCTCTAGGAATAGCGTTACGTAAACTACCTCCATTAATTTCAGAAATGCGTAAACCATAATTTGTAAAACCATCAAATAATAAACGGTTCATTATTTTATTGGCATTACCTAAACCTTTATGAATATCCATTCCAGAATGACCTCCATTTAAGCCTGTTACAGAAAGTTCGAAAGCAACTGTATTTTCTGGAGTATTTTCAGATTCGTAAGTTCTCGTAGCAGTAATATCTACACCACCAGCACAACCAATTCCAATTTCATCATCTTCTTCAGTATCTAAATTTAAAAGAATGTCTCCAGTTAAAATTCCACCTTCAAGTCCCATTGCTCCAGTCATTCCAGTTTCTTCATCAATAGTAAATAAAGCTTCTATCGCTGGATGAGGAATATCGTTAGAAGATAATACAGCCATGATAGAGGCAACTCCTAATCCGTTGTCAGCACCTAAAGTTGTTCCTTGAGCTTTAACCCAATCGCCATCAATAAACATTTTAATTCCTTCAGTATCAAAATCGAAATTTGTGTCTGCATTCTTTTGGTGAACCATATCTAAATGACTTTGCATTACTATGGTTTTTCTATCTTCCATTCCAGCAGTAGCAGGTTTACGAATAATAACGTTACCTACTTTATCTACAAAAGTTTCTAGGTTTAATTTTTTACCAAAATCAACCATAAATTGTATCACACGTTCTTCTTTTTTAGAAGGACGAGGAACTGCGTTTAAATCTGCGAAGTGATTCCACACAACTTTTGGTTCAATATTTCTTATTTCTGCACTCATTCCTTTTAGTTTTGTTTGATAATTCAAAGGTACATTTTTTGAGAGTTCTATAGAAGCGATTGAAGTATTTAGATGATTTGTTTTTATACTATGTCTTTCCTTTATATTGTTGTAATTTCGCAATATGGATTTTTCATCTAAACTTCTCGAAAATGCTGTTAATGAAGTTAGCAGATTACCAGGAATTGGAAAGCGCACAGCTTTACGTTTAGTTTTACATTTATTAAAGCAACCTTCAGATAATACGAAGTATTTAACAAATGCATTAACTCAGCTCAGAACTGAAGTTAAGGAGTGTAAAAAATGCCATAATATTTCAGATACAGAGTTATGTCATATTTGTAGTAATCCAAATCGTAAAGAAGAGATTGTTTGTGTTGTTGAGGATATAAGAGATGTAATGGCAATTGAAAATACGGGTCAGTTTAGAGGTTTGTATCATGTTTTAGGAGGAAAAATTTCACCAATAGAAGGAGTAGGACCTCAAAACTTAAATATTGAATCGTTGGTAAATAAGGTGAAGAGTGGAGAAGTTAAAGAGATAATTTTTGCTTTAAGCTCAACGATGGAAGGTGATACAACTAACTTTTATATTTACAAGCAGATAGAAAAATACAATATAACAACTTCAACAATAGCTAGAGGTATTTCGGTAGGAGATGAGTTGGAATATGCAGATGAGGTTACTCTTGGGAGAAGTATATTGAATAGAATTCCGTTTGGAGACAGTTTAAAGCAATAAAAAAACGCCCCTTAGAGACGTTTTTTATCTTAATGGACTATTCTGAAATTATTGTTTTTTCCAAGTAATAGTACCATATTTAAATTTAGTATTGTTATCGGTAAAGTTAATAGTTATAAGATCAGGAGTAGTCTCTCCATCTTCTAAAAGTTCATAAACATTATTACCATTGTTTTTCCAAGTATATTTTTCAATTCCATCAGAATCACAATTTGAAGCGTCTGTACCGCCAAATAATTCAGTAGTATGGGTTCCATCACTATTGAAAACTAAAATAGATTTTTTAGTACATTCATTAGTCTCATCAATAAATTCACCATTAGTGTCAGTAAAACCTTGCATTTCTAACTTCCAAGTTCCAAGAATTGGATCTGAAACTGTTTCATCATCCGAACACGATACAAATAATAAGATTGATGCAGTAATTAATAATAATTTTTTCATAATGTATTTCATAATTTATTTAATGGTGGCAAATGTAATTAAATTTACCTAAGATGTATTTAACATTCTCAGTTGATTAGAGTAGACATAAAAAAAAAGTGCCTAAGCACTTTTTTATATTATTATGATATTTTTATTTACTGCTTTGTATATACAATATTTCCGCTAACGATTCTAAATGTGTTTTCATTTGAAAACTCAATATTCGATTCAATATTATTAAAGTTATACAAATTATCTCCTTTATTTTCCCAAGTATTAGTACCCGTAATTGATACACAGTTTCCAGCTAAATCTTGAAAAGTTTCTGAAGAAGTGCTTCCATTAATATTAAAAGTTATAGTAGATTGTTTTTCACAATCAGTTACTTCAGAACCTCCTACAGATAATAAATTCCATGTTCCTAAAATAGGATCATTGGTGTTTTCTTCGTTAGAATCACTTGAACATGAACTAAATATTGTTATAAAAATTAAAGCGTAAATAAATTTATTCATCTTAAAATTGTTTAGTTTCTTACGTAAGTTTGGCGAACAAGAACCATAGTTTTACCATCTTCAGAAAACTCAAAATCAACACTAGGTCCAGAAGTAAAACCATCTCTTCTTAGGTTGTATACATTATTGCCTTCATTTTTCCATTCACCTGTAACATTTACAACTTCACTACAACTATTATTAACTGTATTGAATTCTATTTGGCTGTATGTGTTGTCTTCATTAAAAGTAAATGTAGTCTTTTTTTTACATTCAGTAACTTCAACACCGTCTGTACCTGTAAATAGAGTCCATGTACCAATAATAGGATCTTTCGCTTCTGAACCGTTTCCATTGTCTGATTCACCATCAGAACCAGAACCATCTGTAACTACTTCGTCGCCATCAGTTCCTACTACTTCAGAGTCGTTAGAAGAACAAGAAAATAGACATAAAAATGCAAATGAAAGAATAATAATTTTTTTCATAATATGGGGATTTAAAAATTTTTCGAAATATAGGTATTTATTTTTAAAGCGTGTCTTCTGAGTTTTTATTGTTTTCCATAAGTTCTTTTTCATATTTATCCCAACTTTTCTTATTTCTAATGCTTTTGTAAAGCTTAACACTTAGCATCAAGAGAACTGAAACTAATATGATTCCTACAACACCCCAAATCCAGTTGATGGCATTTTTCAGAACGACTAAAAATACAACTGCAAAAAGAATGATTGTAGCTAACTCATTCCAGATTCTAAGTTTAAGAGAACTGTATTTAATAACATCTTTTTGTAATTGTTTGAAAATAGAATGACAAGCACCATGATAGAAATATAGAGCTAAAACAAAAGAAAGTTTTATGTGCATCCATACTTCAGATAAATACCAAGGTCTTAAATAAAGCATCCAAAAAGCAAAAAGACTGGCTAAAATGGCAGAAGGCCAAGATATAATATACCAAAGCCTTTTTTCCATTAATTTATATTGATCTTGTAATATTTTTTTTGCTGGTTCTTCTTTTTTTTCAGCTTCTGTATGATAAATAAACAGACGAACAATATAGAATAAACCTGCAAACCAAGTTACAACGAAAATGATGTGTAAGGATTTTACATAATCAAAACTCATAATCTAATTTTTTTCAAATTCATGAATCCATTTTGCTAACGCATCAACCCATTCTTCATTATCATTTAAACAAGGAACAGTGTAGAATTCTTCACCACCAGCTTCTTCAAATTCTTCTTTACCTTCCATGGCGATTTCTTCCAAAGTTTCTAAACAATCTGAAACAAAAGCAGGAGTTACAATTGCTAATTTTTTAATTCCGTCTTTTTCTGCTTTTTTAATAATTGTTCTATCAGTATAAGGCTGTAACCAAGGATCTACACCTAAACGAGATTGGAAAGTAGTTGTTACTTTGTTTTCGTCAAGACCTAATTCAGCAATAACATTTTTTGTAGTTTGAAAGCATTGATGGCGGTAGCAATAGTTATGCGCAGCAGATTGTGTATTACAACAGCTTCCATCAATTTTACAGTGCGATTTAGTAACGTCTGATTTACGAATATGTCTTTCTGGAACTCCGTGATAAGAGAACAAAATATGATCATAATCTTTATCGGACAAATAATCTTTTATACTATTTGACAATGCACTGATGTACTCTTTTTTATTGTAAAAAGGAGGAAGGTCAGTCAACGTCATATTAGGAAAATGTTCTTTTCTTAATTCTTCAGCTAATACTAAAATAGTTTCAGTAGTTGCCATTGCAAATTGTGGATATAAAGGAACTAAAAGTACATCTGTAACTCCTTTATCATGTAATTCTTGTAATCCTTGTTTGATTGAAGGGTTTCCATAACGCATTGCTAAAGCTATTGGAAGGTCTGTTTTGGCTTGTACTTTTTCTTGTAAACGTTCAGAAAGTACAATTAAAGGTGAACCTTCTTCCCACCAAATCTTTTTGTATGCAGCAGCAGATTTTTTCGGACGCGTATTTAAAATGATTCCTTTAACTAAGAACGAACGAAACCAATATGGAAAATCAATCACACGTTCATCCATTAAAAACTCTCCTAAATATCGTTTTACATCTTTTGGATCTGTACTATCTGGAGATCCTAAGTTTACTAATAATACTCCTTTCATTCTTTATAATTTATCTAATGCAAGTTTGATCGTTAAGACTAAACTTGTTTATGTCTATTTGTTTTTATTTCTAAATAAGAAAGATATTTTAACATTTAACATTTAACATTTAACATTTAACATTTAACATTTAACATCTAACATCTAACATCTAACATCTAATTCATTCAATTGATTCGTAACTTCATATAAGGTAATAGCTAAACTATGAATAACATTCATGCTAGAATTTCTTCCAAACATTGGGATAGAGATAGTTGCATCTACCAAATCTATATGTTCTATGCCATGTCGTTCGCTACCCAAAAGTAAAACCAATTTTTCATGATTTTTAAAATCAAAATCTTGAATATTTATGCTTTTATCAGTTATTTCGATACCAATAATTGTATTTCCTTCTTTTTTTAATTGTGCGATTAACTCAGAAAAATCTGAATAGGTTTTATTATGAATCTGTTGAATTGTATTTCGCGCTGTTTTTTTTACAATTCTATTGTTTAAAGCTGGTGAACTTTCGTGCAAATAGATTTGTTGTACACCAAAGCTTTCTGCGATTCTAAAACACATTCCAATATTTTCAGGTGTTCTAATGGCATCGCAAACTATAGTTATAGGAAACTCTTTTACTTTATTTTCTATTTCGTAATGTGTCAGTTGTTTCATTTAAACTTCTAAATCTAATAAGAACTCATTCCATAAATTATCTTTAAACTTCGATTTAAAGAATCCAAAATGTCCAATATTATCAACATTATAGTTTTTTGGAGTTAAATGTTTACGGGTGATTTCTGCATTAAAGTATTTTTTAGTCATCCAATCAATTGCTTTTTTAGGAGCAAAAGTGTCGTTGTCTGTACTGTAAGATGTGACTTTACCTTTTATTTGATGATGATATAATTCTTCTTTTTTCTTGTAATGAAATAAATAATCTTTCTTGCGTCCCCAGCTTGCAAATTCTTGTGCCATTGACTTCGGAAGATTTTCCATTCCTGTGATTTTTTTGCTTGGTAAATATCCAAATACAGTCGTGAAAACTGGAAAAATAACATGCCAGTTAAAATACATTTGAAGCCTACCAAAACCTTTCCAATGTTTAAAATAACCAGATTGACTAGCTACTAAAACTACATTATTAATGTATTTGTTAGCTGGAGTTAACCCTAAGATTTGTCCGCCTATACTATGGCAAACACAATCTATCTGAGCTTCTGGATGTTTTTCTTTGATATAATGTAAGACACTATTAATGTCGTTAATTGCCCAATTGGTAAGAGAAATATCAAATGCTTTTAAGTTGTCTTTTTTAGAAGCACCAATTCCAGCATAATCAAATGTATATGCAGTAATTCCTTTTGAACTTAAAAATGATGCAAACTTCTGATAATATCCTTGTAAAACTCCAGTTGCAGAACATATCAAAACAACTTTGTTTTTATTCGAATTACTAGAGAATTTAGTAAGACTTATGGCGTGACCAAGCGGAGTTGTTATTTCAAAAGCTTCCATAATTAAGAGTTAAGAGATAACACATATTGCTTCGGAGTGGTACCGAATTTCTTCTTAAAAGCAGCGATAAAATGACTTGCGGTACTATAACCAACTTGTAATCCAACTTCATTTACGTTATAACGATTACTTTCTAATAGTTTTCTTGCATGTTCCATCTTGTAATCGAATAAAAAACTATAAACAGTATCTCCATAAACTTGTTTAAAACCTTCTTTCAATTTTTTAAGATTTAGACCTATTTCATTAGAAAGTTCTTGTAAAGTTGGCGGTTCAGCCATACGAGAGATAATAATGTCTTTTGCTTTTCTAATTTTAGAAACGTCTCTTTCGTCTACTAAAAACGGACAATATTCTCCTTCTATAGATTCATCTTTTTGAAAATGCAAACTCAAAAGTTCGTATATCTTTCCTTTTATATACAGGTTTCGAATAGAACTATTCACATTAGCATTAATCAATTGCTTTAAAACGATTAATACTGTCGGTTTAATAATTGAATCATCGTAATATTTTCTATTCTTATTTTCTTCACTTAAAAAAGGAATGTAACCTGCTTCGTTAGAAAATAACGAATGAAACTTTTCAATCGATACTAATAAAGATACTAAAGCACTTTTAGGTTTAATTTCAAGATTTAGTGGTAATCGTTGTTGCGGATTGTACAAAAGAATAGAATGTTCTTCTAAAACATCTAAAGTGTAAGTGCCACCATTAAAGTGAAACTTAGAATTCCCATGAATTGAAAAGTGCAATTGGATAAAAGAATTATCTATATCTCTCTCAAAACGTTGTGTTTCCATAGAATCATTTATGAATTCTAGGAGTAGAAAACCGTTCTCAAGATTGGTTTCATTAAAAGTACTTTCAGCGGTATTTTTCAAACGATATTAAGTTTAAGAATAAAACATTTTTATTTAGAATGATTCTATATAAAAAAACTTGTAAACATTGGTTTTACTGCAAAAATAAAGAAAATCAGGTGTTTTACGAAAAAAATAACGATAAAGACAAAAATCGACATTTTAAGTTCTTTTGGCGATACTTTTATCTAAAGTAAGTTTCTATTTTTGTCGAGATTTTAGATATTTATTGAATGTTGACGAATACAAAGCACAAGAATTTTTACAATATTGGTGTAAGCTATGTTAAGGCAGATGCAAAAACGAGAGGAAAGTTTTCTTTATCAAAAGAAGATCAAATTTCGTTATTAGAAGAGGCAAAATCAATGGGGTTCGATGGTATTTTTGTGCTGTCTACTTGTAACAGAACTGAAATTTCTGGATTTGCATCAAGACCTTGTTTGCTTATCGAATTGTTATGTAAGTATTCTCAAGGTACTGTAGAAGAGTTTAGAAGTATTTCTACTATTCAACAAAATCAAGAAGCAGTAAATCATTTATTCAGAATGGGAACTGGTTTAGAAAGTCAGATTTTAGGTGATTACGAAATAGTTGGTCAGTTAAAAATGGCAGTGAAGCAAGCCAAAGAAGTTGGAACTATTAACGCTTATATAGAACGTTTAATTAATTTAGTGTTGCAATCGAGTAAACGAGTTAAAAACGAAACAAAGTTAAGTTCAGGTACAACATCGGTATCGTATGCAGCAGTTCAATATTTAATCAAAAATCTTCCAGACTATAATTCAAAAAATATTTTGGTTTACGGTTTAGGAAAAATGGGAAAACATACGTGTAAAAATTTAGCGCAGTACACTCAAAACAAACAAGTAGCTTTAGTTAATAGAACTGAAGAGAAAGTAGATGAGTTTATTAAAGATTACGACTTTATTAAAAAAGCTAAATTAGAAAACTTAACTTCTGAAATAGAAAATACAGATGTTTTAATTGTTTCTACAGGAGCGTCAACAGCTACAATCACTAAAGAAAATATTACTTCAAATAAAGATTTACTAGTTTTAGATTTATCTGTACCGGCAAATGTTAGTGAAGAAGTAAAGCAATTAGATAATATAACATTAATTAATGTTGATGAATTATCTAAAGTAACAGATGAAACATTAGCTGTAAGAAAACAAGAAGTGCCAGTTGCAGAAGCAATTATTAGTGAGCACAAACAAGAGTTTAACGAGTGGTTAAATCACCGCCGTTTTACACCAGCAATCAATGCTTTAAAACAGTCTCTAGAAGCAATTCAGCAAGACGAAATAAACTTTCACAAAAAGAAAATATCAAACTTTGATATTGATCAAGCTGAAGCGATCACATCAAGATTTATACAGAAAATTACTACACAATTTGTAAAACACCTAAAAGAAGAGAATACTTCTGTTAATCAAAGTATTCAAGTTATGGCAAAAGTGTTTGGCACAAATTTAGAAACAATAGATGCAAAAAATAATTAGAATTGGTACTCGAGATAGTGAATTAGCACTATGGCAAGCTAAAAAAGTTCAAAAATTACTTCACCAAGAAGGTTATCAGTCAGAAATTGTCCCTATCAAATCTACAGGGGATATTATTTTAGATAAACCCTTATACGAATTAGGAATTACAGGAATCTTTACTAAGAATTTAGATATAGCAATGTTGAATTATGAAATCGATATTGCTGTTCATTCTATGAAAGATGTTCCTACAGTTTTACCAGAAGGAATTGTACAAGCTGCGGTATTAAAAAGAGCAAATCATAACGATATCTTAGTACTAAAAGATAATGAAGAGTTTTTAGCTCAACCGAAAGGAGTTATTGCTACTAGTAGTTTAAGAAGAAAAGCCCAATGGTTAGATCGTTATCCAACACATAGCGTAGAAGATTTAAGAGGAAACGTAAATACACGTTTACAAAAGGTTAAAGATAACGAATGGAACGGAGCTATTTTTGCTGCAGCAGGATTAGAACGTATTGGGAAAAGACCAAAAGGTGCTGTTAATTTATCTTGGATGATTCCTGCTCCAGCACAAGGAGCAATAATGATTACTGCTTTAGAAGAAAACGAAGATATCAGAGAAGCATGTTCTTATTTAAATCATAAAGATACCGAGATCTGTACAGCTATTGAGCGTGAATTCTTAAATAGATTAGAAGGAGGTTGTACTGCACCAATCGGAGGTTTTGCAAGAATTGATGAGGTAAATAAAGAAATAGAGTTTAAAGGAATTCTATTAAGTAGAGATGGAAAGAAAAAAATTGAAGTCCAAAGAACAGTTCCTTTAATTAAAAAGAAATATTTAGCACAAGATTGTGCAAACTATATTTTAGATAGAGGTGGAAAAGATTTAATGAGTGATGATGTAGCTGTAGCTAAAGAATTTTCAATTTATTCTACAAAAGCACTTTCTGAAGCACAAAAGAATCTTCTTGCAGAATCTATGACAGTTGAGGATAGTGATTTTATCAAAATTAGATTTAATAGAATTGCTCCTAAATTAGTTAAACAAGAATTAGAACATGTAATTATTACAAGTAAAAATGGAGTAGAAGCGTTACTTCATAATTTTACAAAAGAAGAATTACAGTTTAAAAATATCTACTGTGTTGGTAGAAGAACAAAGAAGTTAATAGAACAAAAAATAGGTAAGGTTAAAAATTCAGAAAGAAACGCTAAAAAACTAGCAGCTTATTTGTCTGAAGAATTATCTGGACAAACTGTAACTTATTTCTGTAGTGATTTACGTTTAGATACTTTACCAACAGTTTTATCAGAAAATAATATTACTGTTAATGAAATAGAGGCTTACAAAACAATGTACAGTCCAGCTAAAGTAGATGAAACAGTGAACGGAGTATTATTTTACAGTCCTTCTACTGTAGAGAGCTACATGCAAGAGAATAAAGGAGATAAAATTGCTTTTTGTATTGGAGAAACTACAGCAAAAGAAGCATCTAAGTATTTTGAAGAAGTACAAGTTGCTAAAGTTCCAACAGTAGAAAGTATTTTAGAATTAGTGAATTTACACTTTGTTAAAAGTTAGGTATATGTTAAATACAAGAAGACCAAGAAGAAATCGTAAGTCAGCAGCAATAAGAGCTATGGTAGAAGAAACTACCTTATCTGTAAACGACTTTATTTACCCTGTATTTCTTATTGAAGGTATAGGAAAGAAAGAAGAAATTGTTTCTATGCCTGGTATTTATCGCTATTCGTTAGATTTACTTTTAGAAGAAATTCAAGAATGTGTAGATTTAGGAATTAAAGGATTTTGTGTATTTCCTTCATTAGGAGATGACAAAAAAGATAAATATGCAACTGAAGGTTATAATCCTGACAGTTTATATAATACAGCATTAAAAGAAATCAAATCAAAGTTTCCTGAAATTGCTTTAATGACGGACATTGCTATGGACCCATATTCAAGTGATGGTCACGATGGAATTGTTGAAAAAGGAGAAATTCTTAACGATGAAACTTTAGAGATTTTAGGAAAAATGGCTCTTGCGCAAGCAAAAGCTGGAGCAGATATTTTAGGTCCATCTGATATGATGGACGGTCGTATCGGATATATTAGAAATGTTTTAGATGAAGCTGGATATACGCAAGTATCTATAATGTCGTATACAGCAAAATACGCAAGTGCTTTTTACGGTCCGTTTAGAGATGCATTAGATTCGGCTCCAAAGTTTGGAGACAAAAAAACATACCAAATGAATCCTGCTAATACTAGTGAAGCTTTAATAGAAGCAGATTTAGATATTCAAGAAGGAGCAGATATGATTATGGTAAAACCAGCTTTAGCGTATTTAGATATCATCAAGTTACTTAAAGATAACTACAATGTGCCAATCACAGCTTATAATGTAAGTGGAGAGTACGCAATGCTTAAAGCAGCCGCAGAAAAAGGTTGGTTAGATGGAGAAAAAGTAATGTTAGAAAGCTTGTTAAGCATTAAAAGGGCAGGAGCAGATATTATTTTAACTTATTTTGCGAAAGAAGTTGCTAAAATTCTTTTAGAAAGAAAATAAAATTGAAGATTAAATTAATAACATATCATTTTTTAGCATTTTTATTATTATCAATAATTTACATCCTTTTTAGTGAAAGTATTGTAAAATTCTTATTTCCTGACGTGCATGATGTTTTATTATGGTTAAAAGTTTTGGTAATAGGAGTTTTATTGTTGATAATTTTTAATGTTATTTCTTATTGATATTTTATAAAAAACTCAAAGTTTAATGAAATTCAAAAAATCACAAAAACTATATAATAAAGGTTTAGTTAATTTAGTTGGAGCAGTAAATTCACCAGTAAGAGCATTCGCTTCTGTTGGTGGAAATCCACTTTTTATTGAAAAAGCTAAAGGAAGTAAAATAATCGATGTAGATGGAAACTCTTACATCGATTATGTATTGTCTTACGGGCCAATGATTTTAGGTCATCGTCACAAGAAAGTACAAAAAGCAGTAACGAAAGCTTTAAAAAACGGATATTCTTTTGGAGCTTCAACAGAAAACGAAATTAAACTAGCTAAAATAGTTTGTGATGCTTTTCCAGGAATGGATAAAGTTCGTTTTGTAAACTCAGGTACAGAAGCTGTATTAAGTGGAATTCGTTTAGCTAGAGCTTACACAGGAAAAGATAAGATTATTAAGTTTTCTGGTTGTTACCATGGTCATCAAGATTCGCTATTAGTTGCAGCAGGTTCTGGTTTAGCAACCTTAAGTTTACCAGGTAGTAAAGGTGTTCCAGAAGGAGCAGTGAAAAATACTTTAATCGCAAACTATAATGATTTAGAAAGTGTAAAAGCACATTTCGAAAAGCATGATGATATTGCTGGAGTAATTATTGAACCAGTAGGAGGAAACATGGGAGTTGTAATTCCTCAAAATAACTTCTTAAAAGATTTAAAAGAATTAGCAAATAAAAACGGAGCTTTACTTATTGCTGATGAGGTAATGACAGGTTTCCGTTCTACATTTGGTGGGGCTCAAGAAGTTTTAGGAGTAGAAGCAGATATTACGTGTTTAGGTAAAGTTATCGGTGGAGGTTTCCCTGTTGGAGCTTACGGAGCTAGAAACGAGATTATGGAAAATGTTGCTCCATTAGGAGGAATGTATCAAGCAGGAACATTAAGTGGTAATCCAATTGCAATGGTTGGAGGAATTGCCACTTTGTCAACATTGAAAAAGCAAAATCCGTACAAGCAATTTGATGCAGTCGGAGTAGAAATAGAAGAAGCGATTTTATCATCAGCTCAAAAATATGGAGTAGATGTTACGGTGAATAGGTTTGGTTCTATGATGAATCCTTTTTTTACTAATAAAAAAGTTACTAATTTTGAAGAAGCACAGACTTCTGATACTAAAAAGTTTGCTGTATTTTTCTGGGAGATGATTAAAAATGGAATATTTTTACCTCCATCTCAGTTTGAAGCTTGGTTCTTATCTAGTGCTTTAACTGAAAAGAATATTAGCAAAACCAAGAAAGCTTTAGATAACGCATTAAAAGCAGTTTCAGAAATGTAAAAAAATAAGTCATGAAATTATTTAGTTTAATAATATCAATTTTCTTTTATTTATCATGTTCACCAAAAACTACAAATTCGATAGATGTACAGCAAATCATGAAAAGTTTGTATGAAGGAAGTCTTACTGGAGCTGGAGGAGAAGGATTTAAAAAAGAAAACCTTGTTATTCAAACTGTTGAAGAGTGGAAAGCTTTCTTAACTAAGTTAGATTCAACAAACAAAGTTTCAGGAGAATTTGATACCAACATAGATTTTTCAAAAAAAAGTGTAATTGTTGCCATAGATAGTGTAAGGAATACTACAGGTTTTACGATTAAGATTAATGAAGTTTCACACAAGAGGAAAACTTTAGAAATTGTAATTAATCATAAAGGACCAAAACCAACCGATATGGTTGGTATGGCAATTACGCAACCAATACATATAGTTACAATTAATAAAACAGACAAGAACATAGTTTTTGTTGAAGAATAATATGATAAAAAACGATTTATTTTTAAGAGCTTTAAAAGGAGAAACTGTAGATAGACCACCAGTTTGGATGATGAGACAAGCAGGAAGGTATTTGCCAGAGTTTATGGAAATTCGTAAGAAATACGATTTCTTTACACGTTGTAGAACTCCTGAATTAGCTTCAGAAATAACAGTTCAACCAATTCGTAGATATGGTATGGATGCTGCAATTCTATTTTCAGATATTCTTGTAGTACCTCAAGCTATGAATGTTGAGGTAGAGATGAAACCTAATTTTGGACCATATTTACCAAATCCAATTCGTGATAAAAAAAGTTTAGATCAGGTAATTATACCAGATGTAAATGAGGAATTAGGTTATGTAATGGATGCAATTAAGGCAACTAAAGAAAAGTTGAATGATGAAATTCCATTAATAGGTTTTGCGGGATCTCCATGGACAATTTTATGTTACATGGTACAAGGTCAAGGATCTAAAAACTTTGATAAAGCAAAAGAATTTTGTTTTACTCAACCAGTTTTGGCACACGAATTGCTTAGAAAGATAACAGACACCACAATTGCTTATTTAAAAGCAAAGGTTAAGGCCGGTGTTAATGCTGTTCAAATTTTTGATTCTTGGGGAGGCATGCTATCCCCAGTAGACTATCAAGAGTTTTCATGGCAGTACATCAATGACATAATTGAAGCGTTAAAAGATGAAATTCCAGTAATAGCATTCGGTAAAGGATGTTGGTTTGCATTAAATGAAATGTCAAAATCAGGAGCTTCAGCTTTAGGAATAGATTGGACTTGTTCTGCTCGAAATGCAAGATATTTAACAGGAGGAAATATTACTTTACAAGGTAATTTTGACCCTTCAAGATTGCTTTCTCCACCAAATGAAATCAAAAAAATGGTGACAGAAATGATCAACAATTTTGGAAAGGATAAATATATTGTTAACTTAGGGCACGGGATTTTACCAAATATACCTTTGGAAAACGCAAAAGCATTTGTTGATGCAGTAAAAGAATACAAACAATAAAAGAATTAAAAATTAATCGAGATTCCCATGAAAAGATTAGTAACTTTAATATTAATTGTGATTACGTCTAGTGTATTTGCGCAAAGAAAGTACTATAACCAAGCGGTGAATAGTTGTGCAGATAAATCTTCAGACGAATTAATTAATAAGTGTATCAAAGATAGTTATTTATTGAACTACGATTTCACAACAGACACTGATAAAGTAATAAGTACAAAGTCAATTAAAAAACCTATCGTTCTTATAGCCGCTGCTACATGGTCTGCTCCATGTTTTGGTCAGATACCAGCTTTAAATCAAATGGTTGAAAAATACAATGATAAGGTTCAATTCGTCATGATTTTCTGGGATAAAAAAGATAAATTAGGAAGAATGCAAGAGAAACTAGACGATAGAATCCTTTTAGTTCCTGCAGGAGAAGCTGATAAAGTACAAAAAGGTAATTTAGATATTAGTGGTTTTGTTCATAAATTAGATTATCCAACAGCATATTTAATCGATAAATCTAAGAAATTTGTAGATGTAAAACGCGGTGCTGCGATACCTACAAAAACTGTTAGTAAAGATCAAGCTACTGCAACTAATGTTTCAGAATTAGAAACTTTTATAAGTCAAGTAGTAAATTAATAGTCTAATATTTACAATATTTAAAACCTCTTTCTTAATTTTGAAAGAGGTTTTTTTATTTTTAAGCTATGATACAATCAGCCATAAATGCTATAAAAGCATATTTCAATGCACTAAGCATCATTAAAAAATTGAATTTATGGAAATATTTCTTAATACCTGTAGTGATAAGTATAGTTACTGCATTAATTATAGGTTCATTTTCATATATTCTTTCTGATAATTTAGGATATTACTTTGCTAAACTATGGCCTTGGGAATTCGGTAAAGAAACATTTACTACAATAGGTAATTTTTTAAGTGGAATAGCTATAGTTGCTGTAGGTTTAATTTTATATAAACATATAGTTTTGGCTTTATCTTCACCATTTATGAGTCCTGTTTCTCTAAAGATAGAACAGCATTTTTATGGAGATAAACACGAACATACCAAAAGTACTTTTTCAGAATCTTTAGCTAGAGGTATTCGAATTAGTGTAAGAAATTTGGGTAGAGAATTATTATTAACCTTATTAATTATAGTTTTAGGGTTTATACCTTTGATAGGTGTTTTTTCATCTATAGCATTATTTTTAGTCCAAGCTTACTATGCTGGTTTTGGTAATATGGATTATACATTAGAACGTCATTACAAATACAGAGATAGTGTAAAGTTTGTAAGCAAAAACAAGGGCGTTGCAATTGGAAATGGTATAGTTTTTATTCTTTTTCTATTAATACCAGTTATTGGAGTTATATTGGTTTTACCTTTTTCTGTTACTGCTGCTACAACTGAAACCATGAAAAAAATACCTTAAATAATCTACTATTATCTGTATTTTTGTTGTACAATATTTACATGATAATGAAAGATCAATTTTACGGATACATCCAAGAATTACAAGATACAATCACATCAAAGTTAGAAGAAATTGATGGTAAAGCTAAATTTGAAGAAGACATATGGAAGAGAGCTGAAGGTGGTGGAGGTAGAACTCGTGTTATAGAGAATGGGAATGTATTTGAAAAAGGAGGTGTAAATATTTCTGCAGTACATGGAGAGTTACCTGAAGTATTAAGAAATCAGTTTAAAGTTGAAACAGGAAATTTCTTTGCATGTGGTTTGAGCTTAGTTATTCACCCAATAAATCCTTTTGTACCTACTGTTCACGCAAATTGGCGTTATTTTGAAATGTATAATGAAAAAGGAGAAATAGTGACACAATGGTTTGGTGGAGGACAAGATTTAACTCCATACTATCTTTTTGCTGAAGATGCTAAACATTTTCATACAATTTGTAAAGAAGCTTGTGACAAACACCACACAGATTTTTATCCTAAATTTAAAGAAACTTGTGATAACTACTTTTGGAATACCCATAGAAATGAGGCTAGAGGAGTGGGAGGATTATTTTTTGATTATTTAAAAGAAACTGAAGAGTTTTCGATGCAAAATCGTTTTGATTTTGTTACTGAGGTTGGTAATAGTTTTTTAAACAGTTATGTGCCGATAGTTGAAAATAGAAAAGATACTGAGTATACTCAAGAGCATAAAGATTGGCAAGAAGTAAGAAGAGGACGTTATGTTGAGTTTAACTTAGTTCATGATAGAGGTACATTGTTCGGGTTAAAAACTAACGGACGAATAGAAAGTATTTTAATGAGTTTACCTCCAAAAGTACAATGGAAGTACAATCAAGTTCCTGAAAGAGGAACAGATGAAGCTAAATTACTTGAAGTATTAGCTAATCCAGTAGACTGGATAGAATAATATGTAAAAAAGAAACTACTTAATTGTAGTTTCTTTTTTATTTCTAAAAATTTATAATTCTTATTCCCATATCACTTGTTTTCTCGTTGTTTTTCTATTAGATCTTTTGATAGCTTGGAGTTTAGCTTTTAACAAGAGTCTTCTACCATTTGTATTTCGGGTATAAACAAGTGTAGCTTTATGAATATGTTTGTTCCAATTTTTCTCGAAAATTGTAGCACTTTTCTTATTGGTACAAAAAACTTCAGGAACATTAAAAAACTGTTGTTGTTCAAGTTTTTTAGTTAACCAAGTAGATTCGTAGATAATGTACTTCGGATTTTCAACAGGGATCAATATTTCATTTAAAGCATCTACAAAGATTTGACTTTCAAGTCTATTAACTCCGTCTATAGTACAAATAGCATTACCATTTTCTTTAACTTTAGTCTTTAGTTTTATTTTGTCTCTTGGAGTAGTAATAAAATTTAATTCATATAGAGAATTCAATACAACTAAAGCTCTATTGTAAATTTTCTTATCTATTATTCCGTATTTTAAATAATATTTTACAAATAAGTTTATTTTAAAAGTGAACCAAATTACAATTAGTACAAGAGTAAAGCTGAGAAAGTATAAAGTAATTTTGTGATCAATAATTAACATTAAAGCGCCATAAATTGCAAACAATAAAAGAATATACCAAGTTTCTTTCAAGGCAAATGACACAGCATTTGTATAGTCTTCACCGTTGGGTTTAGGTTGTTTTTTAGCACGGTTAATAAAGGTAAGTTGTTGATTAACTTTTTGGCCCTTAAAAATAGCTTTTTCCCATTGTTTAGCTATAGCATTTCTTGTACTAGATAACGCTAAAGTTTTTTGATTTAAACTTTCAACATCATTAGGAAAAATAGAGTCAGGTAAATTTAATCTTTTAATACCTGTTTGTATAGTGCTATCTTCCAAGTTAGAGATGCCAAGAAAGGAGTTAAATCGTCTATTAAGAACAGTAAAATCTTTACCACCATTTTCATTGGTTGGATCTAAACAGGCTAAATGCCATATTAATCCCACTTTATTTGAATTATTACTATCTACTCTAATTGCTCTTCCTCGCATTTGATTTGAAGAAACAAATGAACCAACTACAGAAGCTAGAATTAAACTATTAATACTAGGAGCGTCCCATCCTTCTCCTAAAAGCGATTTAGTACCAATAAGTACTTTTATATGGCCTTTTTCAAAAAGTTGAGTTATAATTTCAACAATACTTTTCTGAGAAGAAGTTTTTGGAGAAATTAAAACAAAATTTTCATCTGATTCGAGGTAAGTAATAATGTAGTTTTCAAGAGTGTCAATTTGTTCTAATTCATGAATAATTTCTTGATGAATAATAACTATAGATCCTGTTAAAACAGCAAGAGATTTTGGGTAAAAGATTACATTTTTAATACGTTGAAAAATAGGGATAACTCCCATTTTTTGAATATCATTTGAAGCATCCTTTTTGACACTTAAATATTCTTTTCTAATGTAATCTGTAAGGATAACACAACGTAAATTATCTTTCAAGTTTTTTTGTTCCTGTCGAACAATTTCAACAATACTCTTAAGTTTACTGGGACTATTACTTAATGATTTATAGACTAAATCATCGCCTGTTAAATTGACTTTATTTTTACTGAATATAGAAAGTAAACGAAGTTGTTTTTCAAGTTTATCTAAATATACTTTTTGTTTTATCAATATTTCTCTGTCAGTAACAAGCAGAAACTGAAGTAAAGTTTCCAACCAATAATTTGATAATTTAGGAAACTCTATACTTTCTTCGTGATTAAAACCTAAGATCTCCAGTTTTTCTCTAGGTATACTTTCATTACTAGCATTTAAGAAAATTAATATTGATGAGAAGAAATTTGAATTTTTGTAGATACTTTCAAGATGACTTTCTGTTCTTGTATAAAAACGATGGTTTTTAACTAAATTTATAAAAGCTGAATCAGTAGTTAATGAAACTTTAAACTGATCAACTTTTTCTTTGAACTCTGTAATAAGTTTAACTTCATCATCCTCAGGTTTTGATAAATATACTAAGTCTTGATGTGGAGCTAAATTTTTCTCTTTTACTAAATCTGGAACTACAATTTCATCATCGATTTCATTACAGAGCTTAAAATATTTTTGTATTTCAGAATTTTCACTGTCATATGGAGGAGTAGCAGTTAGTGCTACAACAGTTTGTAAGTGTTCCTCCTTTAAATCATATAAACATTTCCACCAAGCATTTTTCAAATGATGTGCTTCATCTAATAGTAAAACTTCTATATTTTCTTTTTTAAAGAAGTCAAAGTAGGCTTCATTAGTTTCAAAATTTTTAAAAAAGCTATGAAGAGCTTGATAAGTAGAAAAAGTTAACGTAGACGGATTTTTAATATCAAAAGAAATTTCTTCAAAGTCATTATTTTCGCTGAAAAAACTTTGTAATCTATCATTCCATTGATTTCTAATCGTAAGAGTAGGAGCTAAAACCAAAGTTTTCTTCCCAATTCTTCGAATTACTTCTAAACCTAAAATAGTTTTACCCGAGCCAGGAGGAGCTACAATATGAAAATGATTATCAGCAATATGTTCATCAAAATTTTGTAAAACTTTAGCTTGATAAGGTCTCCACTGAAATTTAAAGCGCAATTTTTTTAGATTACTTTTCATCTTATAGGTTCAGAATAATAAGACGAAATTATATGTTCTTATTGATAATTAGAAATATGAGACCACTTTTTTAAGTTAATTCAAGGTTAACAGGTATCGTTCACCTAAGCAATAAAGAAACAAATGTTATTTTTGAAGGATGTCTAGAAAAATAATTTTATTGGTTGTAGCTTCTATTGTTGGATTAATAGCTTTATCGTTAATTCAAGCTCGACTAATTCAAAATACTTATGATTTAAGGAAAGAAGCATTAATTGATACCACCAGTGAAACGATAGGGAAAATCGGAAGTTATGGAACATCAATAGATTCAATTAGTGATGCTATTTCAAATACTTTTCTAAAAGATTTAGATAGATACAGTATTCAAATGCTCCTAAAAGAAAAACTACTGAATAGATTACGTAAAATAAATGATTCTCTAAATCCAAGATTTATTGTAGAATATGAAAAAGAGATGAAGTCTAAAAATTTAAATTTCGATTTAAAATATCACAAGGTTTTAGAGAGTATAATTTTAGTAGATAGTTTAAAAACCGATACTATTTTTTATGATAAAAAATCAAGTAAATTTAAGTTAGTGGGGTATGAATTTGAAAACGATCCAGAGTTACGATTAGGAACGTCTACTTGGGAAACGAATAGAACTTTTCAAAGAAAAATTAAAGGAGAATTAAAAAAAGGAAATTATGATGTAGTTTTTAAAACTGTAAATTACATGAATATTGACGAGGCAAATTCAATCATATTAAACGAAATGAGAGGATTACTCATTTCGTCTTGTTGTATTTTCCTTTTTGTGATAGGTCTCTTCTATTATTCAATAAAAAATTTAATAACTCAGAAAAAAATAGCTGATATAAAATCAGATTTTATTAATAACATCACTCACGAATTAAAAACACCTTTGGCTACTTTGTCCTTAGCAACAAAAATGTTAAAAAAGCAAGATCTTAATACACAAAATAATTTTGTTGAATCAACTATAGAAACTATAGAAAGGCAAAATATAAGATTACAAAAACTAGTTGATCAAGTGTTAAATAATAGTTTAGGTTATAATGAAATTGAATTACAAAAAGAAAATGTAAGTCTGAATGATTTTGTACTAGAGATTATAGACGATTTTTTAATCTCAAATAAAGACATTATTTTAACTAATGTTATGTGTGATCATGATGTTTTAATTGAAGTCGATAAATTCTACATAAGTACTGTATTGTCTAACATTTTAGAAAATGCTGTAAAGTATGGCGGAACTGAATTAGAAGTTCAACTAAAACATAATAAAGGAGTTGAAATTATAATTGGAGACAACGGAATTGGAATTTCAAAGAAAGATATTCAGCAGATTTTTAATAAATTTTTCAGAGCTGAAAATAAAGATATTCATAATGTGAAAGGTTTGGGTTTAGGATTGTATTATAGCAATCAAATCATAAAAGCACATAACGGAACAATTTCAGTAAAAAGTGAAAAAGTAAAAGGAACTACTTTTAGTATTAAATTACCTTTAGATTAATGACTCAAACAAAAGAACATATTTTATTAGCAGAAGATGATGTAGATTTTGGTAATCTTCTGAAACAATACCTCGAAATGTCTGGCTATACTGTAGTTTGGACTCAAAATGGTGAAGAAGCTTTAGAGAAATTCAAAGAGAGTAGTTTTCATATTTGTGTTTTTGATGTAATGATGCCAAAAATAGACGGATTTACACTGGCAGAACAAGTAATAGCAATAAATCCAGAAATTCCTTTTATTTTTTTAACTGCTAGAAAACTAAAAGAAGATCGATTAAAAGGATTAAAGTTAGGCGCAGATGACTATATCGTTAAACCTTTTGATGCTGATGAATTGGTATTAAGAATTAATAATATCATAAAAAGATCGACAACTAGTGTTACTAAAGTTGTTAATGAAGGAGTTATTCAAATAGGAAATTATAGCTTTAACCAAAGACGATTAGAATTAGTTTTCGAAAATGAAATTCAGCAATTAACAGAAAAAGAAGCCAGTTTAATTCAGTTTTTATTCGACCATAAGAATCAAATGCTGAAACGAGAAGAAATATTAAAAGCTGTATGGAAAAACGACGATTATTTTTCTGGAAGAAGTATGGATGTCTTTATCAGTAGACTTCGTAAATATTTCAAAAAAGACACAGCTATAACTATAGAAAGTTCAAGAGGAATTGGGCTCGAATTTAAGATACGTTAATACAGATGTTCAAGTAAGTTAATGCTAGGTTAACAGAGCAAAAAACTCAGGTTTAGTTTTTAATACCAACTAGTTTTGGAGTGTAATTAAAAACTAAATATTATGAAATGTATTAAAGCAACCTTAGTAACAATTTTAATATCAATCAGTGCTTGTGCGCAAAATACTCCAGAAATTCCAACTCCTCCACAAGCTCCAAGTTCAGGAAATTCGCATACAGAAGTAACTACATCATCATCGTCTAGAATAAGTAGTTCAACAAGTGTTTCTGATTCAAAAAAACAATACAAATTCAAATCTAAGTTTCATTCGTCAAAAAAAGATGGAGTTATAAATATTCTTACCGATGCTTTAGATAATATTAAAGAAAAAAAGAATAGAAGAGAGTTATTGTGGGAAATTGTAGAAAATGGAGAAGTAATTTTTGAATGTACTTTATCAAAAAATAGATTATCAATTTATTTAGATAAAAAAGCAACAAATTTTAGTTTCTATAAAAAAATAAAGTCGACAGGAGAAGATTTACAAGAGTTTATATCGTCACACAAAAGACATACCTTCCAAAGTAGAAGAGAAAATTCTATAGGAAGAGCAGAAGCAAGATTAGAAAGAGCCAAAAGAGAATTAGAAGCTTCAATTAAAAATCTAAAAGAAATAAAAAGAGAAAAAGAAGAAGAATCAGATGAAAGATATTAATATTTCAAAACAATGGATATTATTTATGGTGCTTACAGGTTTACTACATATCCATGCGCAGTGTGAAAAAATTAATATGTATAAACACTTCACCTTTGTAAATAATAATGATACAATTAATTATCATGCTTATGCTAAAGGTGAAGTTTCTTCCAAAGAGAATATACTATTGTTTATTCACGGATCAAGTTCAAAACCGTTTTACAGTTTTTTTAAAGAAAAAGGAATTCAATACAGAGGAAGTACGATGCCTTTTGATTTAAAAGAGATACCAGATGATTATGCTTTTTTTATCGTTTCAAAGAAATATATTCCATTTTGTGTTGATTCAGAAAAAGAGTTCAAAGCACCCGACATCTATCACAAAACAATGACTCTAAAACACAGAGCTTATCAAATAGATAAAGTATTAAAAGATATACTTAGTAATTACATTAAAAAACCAAAAAGAATAGTAGTAATAGGACATTCTGAAGGAAGTGATGTGGTAGCAAAATTAGGTTCAATTAACAAAGAAATAACACATGTAGGGTTTTGGTCAGGTAGTGGAAATTCTCAATGGTATGATTTTCCTCTTTTTATTAGAAAAGATGTTTTAACAGGAAAATTAACCGAAGAAGAAGGTTTAAAACAGATGGATTCTTTATTCATAAAATATAAAGAGATTGTAAAAAATAAAGATTCAATTCATAAAAAATGGTACGGACATCCTTATAAAAGATGGTTTTATTTTTCAGAGCCACCGATTGAAAATTTACTACAAATTAATGTTCCATTATATGTCGCTATGGGAGCTAAAGATACGTCGGTTCCAGTAGAATCTACTTATTTAATTCCTGTTGAATTTATAAGAAACGAAAAAGAAAACCTAACATTTAAAGTATATCCAAATTTAGATCATAGCTTTAACGAAAAGTTACCAAATGGGAAGAAGAAAAGGCATTGGAATACCGTTTTTCTAGACTTTATGAAATGGGTAAAAAACAATTAGCTGATTAAATGTTTGATTTATAGAAGTTAAAAAGAAATTGAATTCGTGAATAAATTGTTTTTTAGTACTTTAAAAAAAGTGTTTTCCTTAAATTATACTTAAAAAAAAGGTGGTCAAAATGGTGTTTTTTATGGTATTCGTAATGAAAACAACGATTCGTGTTGGAATTAATAATAAATAAATCAATTATATTTATTATTTTTGCATAGCAAAAACGATCAATATTATGGCAAAATTCGAACTAAAACTTCCTAAAATGGGTGAAAGTGTTGCAGAAGCAACGATAACTTCATGGTTAAAAGAAGTTGGAGATACTATTGAAATGGACGACACTATTGTTGAAGTTGCAACAGATAAAGTAGATAGTGAAGTTCCTAGTGAAGTAGATGGAAAATTAGTTGAAATTTTATTTGAAAAAGATGCCGTAGTTCAAGTTGGTCAAACTATAGCTATCATCGAAGTAGAAGGTGAAGATGCAGGAAATGCCGTAGCGCAACCAGAGCCAGTAAAAGAAACTACTTCTGAAGCAGTTGCTGAAGTAGAAAAAACTATAGAAGTAGCTAAAGAAACAACAACTTCTATAGATACTTCGTCTAGCGATCGCTTTTACTCACCATTAGTAAAAAGTATAGCAGAGAAAGAAGGTATTTCTCTTTCTGAATTAGAAGGAGTTAATGGAACTGGTAAAGATGGTAGAGTTACTAAAAACGATATTCTTGATTATGTTAACAATAGAGGTAAAGCTCCTGTAAAAACTAACGATGCTATTCAATTTGATATTGAAAAACCTAAAAAGGTTGAATCTGCTCCAATTACAATGAGTGGAGAAGATGAAATTATTGAAATGAGTAGAATGGGGAAACTGATCTCTAAACATATGGTAGATTCAGTACAAACTTCTCCTCACGTTCAATCTTTTATAGAGATCGATGTAACAAATATTGTTAACTGGAGAAATAAAGTTAAAAATGCTTTCCAACAAAGAGAAGGAGAGAAGTTAACATTTACTCCAATCTTTATGCAAGCTGTTGCACAAACGATAAAGAAACATCCTATGATCAATATTTCTTTAGATGGAGATAAGATCATCAAGAGAGGGAATATTAACTTAGGTATGGCTGCTGCACTTCCTGACGGAAACTTAATTGTACCAGTAATTAAAAATGCTGATGAATTAAGTTTGGTAGGAATGACTAAAAAAGTTAACGATTTAGCTACTAGATCAAGAGCTAATAAGTTAAAGCCAGATGATATTCAAGGAGGAACATACACAGTTACTAACATTGGTAGTTTTGGTAGTATTACAGGTACACCAATTATAAATCAACCGCAGGTAGCAATTTTGGCTTTAGGAGCTATTATAAAGAAACCAGCTGTTATAGAAACTCCACAAGGAGATTTAATTGGTATCCGTCACAAAATGATTGTTTCTCATTCTTACGATCATAGAGTAGTAAATGGTGCTCTAGGAGGAATGTTTATTAAAACATTTAAAGATATCATAGAAGCTTGGGATCCTAATCAAGATTTTTAATTTCTATAATAAAAAGCAAGATTTATTAAAATTGTAAGTGTTTTTTAACATTTTTAACTGGGGTTAGTTATTATTTTTATAAATAACTATTAACCACCTACTATTAATGATCAAATTTGTTAACGCAAGTTTTGAATTAAAAAACTATTGCTATTATTCAGGATTAAAGTTTATTCTAATTGTATTTTTTTTCAGTGAATTATTGCTTAATTCACAAAGTTTATATTTTAAAAATTATACAGCTATAGATGGACTTTCTAGCTCAGAAGTTTACGATATCACCCAAGATACCCAAGGGTATTTGTGGTTTGCCACAGACAGAGGTTTAACCAGATATGACGGAAGTAAATTTACACGCTACACAACAACAGACGGTTTACCAGATAATGTTGTCTTCAATTTTTTTGAACAAGAAGATGGAACAATTTGGTGTACAACACGCAGTCATAAAATTTTTTATTTTAAAAATGCCAAAGAAGGTTTCTGTAAGTATGCATACAATGATTTGATTTCAAATAACATATCTAAAAGAGCAATTTTATCGAATTTAGCAGTTTCAGACGATAATCATCTTTTATTAGCATATCAAAATTTTGATGGATTTTTACAAGTGGATGCTCAAGGTAATATTTTAAACTACCCGTATTCTTTCAAGTCAAAAGAAAAGAGAACTAACATTTACAAAGCACATAAGCTAGCCCCAGATTTCATTTTTGAAGATAATAGAGATTCCTATAAAAATGCAGCTCTAACACTTAAATGGCATTTGGATTCATTAAAGAACAATTCATCGTATACACGAACGCTTAAGTTTCCAAATCATAAGTTGAATATCGTTTCATTGGGAAACTCATTTTCATTAATTCATAGCTCTGGAAAAAAAACGAATAAAGTGTTATCAAGTTATAAAAAAGACGCTATTGCTATTATGAGTGGAAAGTACGATGAAGATACATTCTGGGTTGGCTACCAATATGGAGGCGTCATCTTAAGAGATTTTAAAGGGAATTTTAAAAATCATTTTCTTAAAAATGAATCAGTTACTAAATTGTATAAAGATCATGAAGGAGGAATATGGATAGCTACATTAAATGCTGGAGTATTCTATTGTAAAGAACCAGCGATACTTCATAAATCTTTTAAAAGTTATCCTGTTAGTTTAACTAAGAATGAAGAAGATGAATTGTATTTAGCTTTTCATAATGGAGAAGTGATAAAGAAAGATAAAAATCAATATAAATTGCTATATAAGTCGCTTAGAAGCTTTCCTGCTTATGTAAAATATGATAAAGAGTACAAAGAACTCTATTATGGAGATTTTAGTAAGAACTGGGAATTAGATAAAAATAGTAAGTTAAAAGGATATAAATATATTTATGGAATTTCAGACGATGAAAATAGTACTAAAGGTTTTGAGAAAAATTCTGTAAGAGTAGCTGTAAACGGAGAGTTTAAATCTATAAATATACCTGAACGAATATTTGATGTATCCACTAAAGAGAATGCTGTTTTGATAGGTACATTAGGCGGAATGTATATTTACGATAATGATAAATTACAACATCTAAAAAATAAATCATCTTACTATACACACAGAATTTCAGATATAGATTCTAAGTTTGATAATATTTATGTAAGTACTATGGGAGCTGGATTGGTCATTGAAAAAAAGGATACTATTTTTTCTATCAATAAGAAATCGGGTTTACTAAGTGATATCTGTACAGAAGTATTTGTAGAAGATCCATATACAATATGGCTAGGAACAAATAGAGGATTAAATCGAATCACGTTGTATAAAAATAACACCTATGATATTGATAAATTATCTATTAATGAAGGTTTACTATGTTCTGAGATTTTTGATATTGAAATCATCGATAAAAATATTTTTATTGCTTCAAAAGAAGGACTATTTAAATTTCCAAAGTCAATTTTTGATCATATCAAACAACAAAAAAAATGGTTAGAAATAGATCACGTGACTTTGGGAAACAAACGACTAGATTTTGAAGATTATATAGTTATAAAATGTCCAGATCCAGATCTTAAAATTGCTTTTAAATCCATATCGTTTAAAGATGAAGATGGAGCAGAATATCGATATAAAATTAACGAAAATAGTGAATGGAATTACACAAATAATTCTTCAGTTGATTTGCCAGATTTAGCTTTTGGCAATTATTTATTCAAACTTCAAATCAAAACTGAAGACGGAATGTGGAGAGAATCTATTCAAAAATCAATAATAATACTTGCACCGTTTTGGAAAACATGGTGGTTTAACCTAATAATAGTAGGAGTTGTAGTACTTCTTGTATTTCTGTCGTTTAGATTTAGAGTCTTAACTTTTGATAAAAAGTTAGCAAAGATTATTTATTTTGCGATTCTTAATAAGTTGAGATATAAAGAAGAAGAGTTGTTTGTTAACATAAAAAGTGATGGGAAAATCATAAAATTAGTCTCCAATGAAATAGGATATTTTAAATCTTCTAGAAATTATGTTGAAATTTACACAGCCAATAAAAGATATTTAATTAGAAAAAAACTAGATGATTTTTATCATGATTTACCTGATTTAGTAGAGTTTACAAAAGTACATCGTTCATATTATGTTCGATTAGATAAAGTTGCTGAAATTAAAGGAAATAAAGAATTATCAGTTTTCAATACAACCATACCAGTAAGTAAAACTTATGTAGATAATTTAAAAAGAATCTCTGCATAACTATATCTTTTTGTCCCAAAAAAAATACAATTAGTCCCAAGTCAGTATTTTACGATTAGAACTATAAATGTTTCTTGTAGTGATTATTGTTGAATTCATCACATTTCTTTGTGATAAGTAAAAAAGCTTTCTTTACGTAGTTAACTTTAACTAAACAAAATCTCATTCGCGAAGAGTAGATGTAAGCTTGAATATCTATAAAAACATCAAGATTTTTAACCAAAAATTCAATTTAAAATGAAAAAATCAATTTCAACATTAGGAAAAGTAATTACTAAAGAGGATCAACTTTCTATCAAAGGTGGTAGAACTGTTAGTTATGAAGAAACTAACGGAATTTGTTTTAAGATCGTTTACAAAAACGATGGATCAGTAGCTAAACTTAAGTACAAAGCCAAGTTTGCTGATAGATGCTAAACATTAAATAATTTATCATTTTAATTACAGATGATATTCATATAAAATTATGAAACCTTTGAAGTTAACTTCAAAGGTTTTTTTATGTTGTATTTGGTAAGATATACTAACAATTGAAATAGAAATAATTCCTTTTCTTTATTTTTGAGAATAAATCTTATAACCATGTTTAAAAAGTTTATTTTTCTGTTCTTACTAAGTGTATATTCATTTAATGTATTAAGCCAAGAGAAAGTATTATTACGTTTAAATTATAAGAAAGGTGATCAATACGAAACTCATGTCAAAATGAATCAAGACATGGGATCTACTGTGATGAAGATGGAAATAAAGATGAAAATGAAAGTAGAGAAACCATTAGAAAACAAAACAAGTTACGATACGAAAAGTGAGTTTACATATTTAGAAACTGTTATTGTAAATGATGGTAAAAAAGAGATAGACTATAATTCTAACATGAAAGAAGAAGAATTGTCTGAAGAAGGAAAAAAGTTTCGAAATAATATGGCTCCATTTTTAAATACAAAAATGTTTATTAATATAGATGGAAGAGGTAGACCTACTTTACTTAAATTAGAACCAGAAGTAAAAGGAGTAGATCAATTAACAAATCAATTTCAGATGGTTATTTATCCTGAAGAACCAGTTAGTGTAGGTTCAAGTTGGACAGATACAAAAAACACAAATGGTGTAGATGTTAAGTTAACTTACACAATAAAAGAAATTACTACAGATAAAGTTTTTGCAGAATTATTTGGGAAAATTCCTCTATTACCTGGTTCAAGAATAAAAGGAATGTTAGAAATTGATAGAAAAACAGGAGTTACATTGTCATCTAGTTTTAATATGAAAGCAGATAATCCAATAATGAAACTAAATAACACAACTACAGTGACTGTAAAGAAACTATAGATAAGAAAACGAATAATATGAAGGTGTAATTTTACTTGTAAATATTTTCGAGTGCTTTTTTTAGAGATTCATATTTAAAGTTATATACTTTTTCAATTTTTTCAGTAGAAACTCTACTCCCTTGTAATACTATAACGGCCAATTCACCAACAACTAATTTCAATACAAACTTAGGAACATTAAAAGGAGTAACAAATTTACCTAACACTTTACCAAGAACTTTGGTAAAAGATAGGTTAGTTTGATGTTCTGGTGAAGAAGCATTGTATATTCCTGTAAATGAAGAATCTTCTACCGCTTTCACATACATATTACACAAATCTTCAATGTGAATCCATGGAAGATATTGTTTACCAGAACCAAGCGCAGATAAGAAAAGAGGAGTATTCATCTTTTTTAGTGCACCACCATCTTTACTTAATACAACACTTGTTCTAAGTATAGTTACAGGTACTTTTAAATTTTGAAATTGATGAGCAGCTTTCTCCCATTCAATACATATTTTAGCAATAAAATCTTTAGCTGGTTGATCTTTTTCTTTGAAAATAGTTTCTGAAGTCGTTGCGCCATAATACCCAATTCCTGAAGAAGAAATAAAACCTTTTAAGGCGATATTATTTTCTTCAATTTTTTCAAATAATAAATTAGCAGACAAAACTCTACTGTCAATCAATTCTTGTTTACGTTTTTCAGTCCATTTTTTATCGGCTATACCAGCACCAGCAAGATGAATTATGTAATCTAAATTTTCTAAAGCTTTAGGATCCACATAATTTTTTTTCAAATCCCACTTAAAGTGATGTTCTTTTTTGGGATTTCTAGAAAGAATAACAATCTCGTGATTCTTCTCTTTTAATTTAGTTTCTAGTAGTGTTCCAACTAGTCCTGTTCCTCCAGTTAATAAGATTTTTGCCATACAGTAAAAATAAAGAAAACCGTAGTGTTTTACTACGGTTTTTTAAAATTATATTATTTTAAAATGAAATTATTTAATTTCTTTTAAAGTGTTTGTGATTAATAACTTTAACTGGTTTTTATGTGCTTTTGTAGCAATATTTCCAGTACCATTACTCACCCAAGATTTAATATTCTTTAAGTTATATAAAGCCATAGCTTTAGAAGCATTTGTAAATCTATTTTTTCCTCTTCCATTTACCATACTTAATAACATCTTAGTGTATTGAGTTTGTAAATTTTGACGGAAAGAGTTTACTGAACTATAAATATCGTTTTTGAAAATAGCATTGTTTAAGTCCGTCATAAATTCTGAAAGGCGGTACTTGTTTCCATATAATTCAGAATCACTTATACGTTGTAAGGTATTTGGATGTAAAATATGACTCAAAACCCTTGTTTGGTAAGACAAAACTTGTGCATGGATTTTTGGGTCTTCTGGACCACTGAAGAAATTATAACCACGTCTTTGTGCTGCCAAGTAATTATATAATTCTTTTGGAGCTTTAAATGCATTTGGTGCAAAAATATATGTTTTTAAAGCATTCATAGCTCTCTTTTGATCTGTATAACTTACAGGAGTATAAGGTTGAGATTCTCCTTGTTGTCCAGCCATAGCTCTATCAACATAAACTCCACCAATAAATCTAGAGATTACATCTCCAGCTCTGGCAGCTTGACCACTTAATATGTAGTAAGCATTTCTTAATTCTTGATAAGATTCACCAGTTCTAGTTAATTTAGATTTGATATTTTTCTTAACGTTGTTAGCCAATTTAATACGATCAATAGAATATGAAATTTGATCATTAGATAAATCACCAGTCATAACTCTTGGATCAATTGCTTTACCAGGAGAACGCATATCATCTGCATCATTTCCAAAGATTAACTCAGGTTTTGTCGATTGCGCTAATAAAGCATCCATTTCAGTTTTATTTCCAAATGGAGTATATCCAAATTGAATAGCCCAAATATCATAAGGACCAACAGCTGTATCATGGTACTGTCCTTGTTTTGCAGGATCTAAAGTTAAATTAATAGCTGCATAATCCATCACAGAACCAGTTAAACATTTTCCTTTAATAAACTCTGGATTAGCTAACTCAGCAGGAGAAAATAACTGACTAGCTTTCATGTTGTGATTTAAACCTAAAGTATGTCCAACTTCATGCATAATTAAAGCAATCATAGCTTCACGTTTCATTCCTTCCATTTCCATATCAGAAGCACCAGTTGAAGCCAATACAGTTTTACCAAACATTGTATTTTCATGCATTACATGTCCTGCAGAACATAACATGTGATTATCTTTATTTAAGAATAAGTTTTTATGAGTTTCTTCTTCAGAATTAAAAGTAGCAGCAGCGTTAAAAATTCGATCTATACGAACTCGATTTGTAAAATGTACATATTCTAACATGATATCTGCACCTAAAATTTCACCAGTTCTAGGGTTCACAAAACTAGGTCCATATCCACCAAATGGAGGATTTGGAGAAGAAGTCCAACGTAATACATTATAGCGAACATCACCAGCATCCCAGTCGGCATCATCAGGTTGTACTTTTACAACCATTGCGTTTTTAAAACCAGCTTTTTCAAAAGCAACATTCCAAGCCAAAACACCTTGCTTAATCGTTTCTCTCCATTCTAACGGAGTAGAATTTTCTATCCACCAAGTAATTGGAGTTACAGGTTCAGAAATAGCAGCATTTGGATCTTTTTTAACTAATCTCCATCGATGAACAAAATCTCTGTAGTTTGTTGCACCTGTGCTTGTCATATCATTTACCTGAGTAGTAAAATAACCAACTCTAGGATCGTCAAAACGGCTTTCATATCCTTCTTTAGGCATATTCATGAACGTATGAAAAACTTTTATAGAAACATATCTTCCATCTTTAATAGCAGAACTTCCACCGTTTAAAACACTTGGATTATTGTAAACATATTCTGTTTTAATATTAGTGTTCTCTGGATAGTTTTTAATAGAATTTACTTTCGATTTGTTTTTATCAAAACGTCCTAATTTAAAAGAGAAAGGAGATCTTCCAGGGAAACTAGGAGACTTTACTCTAGTTAAAGCTTCAGATAGGAACAATCCACTAGCATCTATTAAATACTCACCCTTCTTTTTATCTGTAGCTAAAATTTTTGCACTTGCGATTAAAGCATCACTTGTATTTGCTTTAGCAGATTTAGAAATTGCATTATTTTCATCAAAATAAAATGAAGTATTAGGAGCTACAAATTCTATTTTATTAAAATATTTTTTGATGTTAAAAACACTTGATCCTCTGTAAGAACCTCTAAAAGCATTAGCTTCTGTAACACCATCTGCAATTTGAGAAAAGTAAATAAAATCTTTATTAAGTTGATCTTTCTTTACTAATAATTTCACTGATCCTGTAATTGAATCTTGAAATATGGTAAATAAACCTTCAATTTTCGCACTTTTCTTAGTAAGATCAGCAATAGTTTTTGTTGGCTTTTTTTTAGGCTTTTTAGGCATTTCCATTTTAGCCTTGTTTTTGTCTTTTTTCTTTTTCCTTCTTTGAGCATTACTATCATTAATACTAAAAAATAACAATGCCAAGAAGATAGATAATACTAATCTTGGTTTTTTCGTAAACATTTTACTAAATTTTAAATTGATTTTCTTTAATGAAATGCAAAAATATTATTAAAAAATTCAAATAATTGTTAACGATTTAATAAATAGTGTTATTGGTTTTTAATATTTTGTTTACATAATGGAATGAGATTTTAGTTTTTTACGAATTTAATTTCAATACATAAGCGAATTGATTTCTTCCATGACAGATTGGAAAAGATATTTTTATGGTAATTGAATATAAACATGTATTCATTCGTAAAAACAAAAAGAGTGTATCTTTTAATACACTCTTTTTAATAGTTTCTATTTGTGTGTTTAAACTTATTCTTTATCTAATTTCTTGGTTAGATAGAAACCTAAAAGTAATGCTCCACCGCCACATAAAAAGATAGAAGACGTATAGAAAACGTGAGATTCTATAATAACTCTACCAGAATTAATCGTTTTCATTTGTTCTTCAATAGGAACAGCAAAATAATGACTTAACATGGCTCCAAGTAATATACCGACACCAATTCCCATTAATAATAAAGCAAAATTTAAAATAACAATTCTCCCAGTTAATGTTGATCTTTTTCTTTCTCCAATTGAAAATATTTTAGCTTCTTGTCCTTTTTCAATTAATGCTAAACGTTCTCTATTTCTTGTAGAATAGTATAAATAAAAGATTCCAAAAATTACAGCGAAAAAAGAGATAAATACTAATGCAACTTCCATATGTGTTATATTTTAAATGTTTTTATTGTGTTTGTAATTGAGACCGTATGATTTTAAAAAAGGTTACAAAAAATTAAAAAATCTTTTTTTTAATTTTTTGTAACCTTTTTAAATTGGAACCAGTCTTACAAAAAATGACTATTAAAAACGACCAAACTTATATATTAAAAACCTTAGATGGTGATACCAATTCCTTTGCTTTTTTAGTAGAGAAATATAAGGTAATGGTATATAGTTTAGCTACAAAAATGCTTAATAATAGGGAGGAAGCCGAAGAAGTTTCTCAAGATACTTTTATAAAAGCTTATAAAAATTTGAGTAAATTTAAAGGAGACTCTAAGTTTTCTACATGGTTGTATAAAATAGCTTATAGAAATTGTTTAGACGCCATTAAGAAAAACGAGAAAAAGTATGTTACTGATGTAATCGATGAAATAACGGAGAATAAAGTAAGAAGTACAGATAATGTTTTAGAACAAATTACCAAAAGGGAACGTAACGATTTGTTAAAACAATGTCTGCATAAATTACCAGAACAAGAACGTTCTATTCTATGGATGTTTTATTTTGATGAGCTAAGTTTAAAAGAGATAAAAGAGGTTACTGAACTTACAGAATCAAACATTAAAGTAACGTTACATAGAGCTAGAAAAAGATTAGTATCTATTATTAACACGAATGTTAAATCTGAATTGATTAATTATGGATCATAATAAAGAACAGAAGTCGTTAGAAAGGTTTAGTGAAAAGTATATTAAAGAGCTAGAAGTTGAGGTACCGCCTTTAAATTTTACGAGCTCAGTTATGGACACAATTATCCAACAAGAAATTGAGAGTGCAAAGGTTTATGAATATACACCGTTAATTTCAAAAAGAACTTGGATAATATTATCGACTTTTTTTACGATCATTATTGTATTCGTTCTAAGAACATCTCCTTCCAGTATATTTTCTAATTTTAACTATGATTTGAATTTTCCTAGTATTAATATTTTTGAAGGAATTAAATTTTTTACCATATCTAAAATTACAAGTTTTATATTAAGTTTTTTATTATTAATGATTTTAAGTCAGTTTTATTTTTTTAAGAAAGTTTTTGAACGTAACTAAATTTTAATAATTAAAAATCAGTATATTATAAATAAAATGTTATATTTAGTAAATAACAAAAAATAGAGAATTAACCCCGAAGAATTTTTTTGTAAAATTCATCATAACCAGTTTGTAATTTATGAAATATTCACGTCATTTATTAATAGCTTTTTTAATAGGTTCTTTTAGTTTAGCACATTCGCAACGAGTTAAAAAACGAGAAGTTAAAAAAACAAAAACCAATAAAGTAACAATGGTTGCTTCAAAAGATAAAGACCAAAAGAAAATTAATGCAAATAGAAATAAAAGTACTTTATCTAAAACTTTAAAAGTAGAAAAACCTAAGGCAGTGAGACAAAAAAAAACTGACGATACGCCTATTTTAAAAAGAAAAAAAAATTAAAAATATAGATATTAAAACTCTCGCAAAACGAGAGTTTTTTTATTGTCTTAAAAAGCGTAAAGTGGTTATTTTTCCATTATTAACTTCATATATAGCAACAGTTTTAAAACTTTTACCATTCACAGTAATTTGTTCTTCATCTATTACTTTATTTCCTTTTATAATTCTAGTTAATGTTTTGCAATTTAAATCTTTAACTGATTTAAACATAGGTCCGTAAACCAATTTCATCTTTTTCTTTCCTTCATAGTTTAGTTTATCTAAATAAGTATACACCTTTACATTATCACTAAAAGTGGCTAAAAAAGATTTTAAATCTCTATTGTTATAAGCTTCAATTTGCTTTTGTACAACGTGTTTAGGAGATTCTTCAGCAACGATAGCCAATTGAGTAGCATCCTTGTTTACAGTAATTCTAGAAATATTATTAATTTCTTCATTAGTAAATTGATGAAATAAAGACCAACCTTGATCTTTTTTTGGATGATATTTGAAAATTACATTTTTACTAGAAATCAATAATGTACCATCTGGTAACCAACAAATGTCTTGGTTTTCCATAATATTAGTTATCGATTTTTTTTCTAAAGTTTTAGGATTTAAAGACCAAACTTGCCATGTTTGTCCACTTTTCTTTATATAACTAATAAGTTCTGTATTGGGTATTTTGTGAAAAGACCTTCCTACATTTTTAATTAAAGGAATGCTTTTTTGAGTTTTAATGTTGGTTACATTCAACTCTAAAGAATCATTAACTATTGCAGAGGAAACTAAAGTATTGTTATCAAACCAAACAGGATAGGCCACGACTAAGTCGTTTATTAATGTTTTATGTTTTCCAGAAGTAAAATCATATTCATAAAACAATTGTTTACCATCTTTATCTAATCGAACAGCAGAAATATTCTTTGATCCAGGAATACGTTGAGGAGAGTATTCACCACCATTTGGAGTATTATTAATGAAACTAATTTTACCTGTTCTTATATTATATTTAGCAATATCTGTTTGTTTATTTCTTGTTGAAGAAAATACTATTGTATTGTTATCATAAAAGTGAGGTTGATTATCGTAGGCTTTATTATTAGAGATATTTTTGCCGTTAGATACTTCCCAATCTTTACCATTTTTTTTGATATCAAATAAATGTACTTCAGTATTTGCTTGTGCTAACGCAAATAAAGGAAGAAAGAATAAGATTAGCTTTTTCATAAAAGTGGTTTAAAGAGTTAAAGGTAATAAAACTCATTTCAATTCGAAAATTATGAAGAAACAGAAGTACTTCATCTGATAAAAACTTGTTAATTTTTGATAATATTCGCAAGTATGTACTTTAGAAATAATTTTTAACAGTAATTTTACCAACCAAATTTATTAGAGTTATGAGGTTTTCAAAAATAGGATTAGTACTAGTATTTTCAAGTATATTATGTGTTGCTTGTAAAACAAATGAAGTAAAAGAAGTAAAAACCCAAGCAACTCAAGAAAAAACTACGTTTAACGATGCATTAGTAACATCTTTTAGTGCATGGAAAAAAAATCCAGTACCATTAGTAAGTGCTCATAGAGGTGGACCTTATCCTGGTTACCCAGAGAATGCAATTGAAACTTTTAATAACATAGTAAAGCACACATCTACTGTTATAGAATGTGATGTTGCGATGAGTAAGGATAGTGTTCTTGTTTTAATGCATGATAGAAATTTAGATAGAACAACCACAGGAACAGGAGCTATTAAAGAAACGAGTTTTGAAGCACTACAAAAATTAAGACTTGTAGACAACAATGGAACACAAACTGATTTTAAAATCCCAACTTTAGATGAGGTTTTATCATGGGGAAAAAATAAAGTTCTATTTACTTTAGATGTGAAAAGAGGAGTTCCTTTTGCTAAAGTTTTAGAATTGGTAGAAAAACATAATGCAACAGATTATGCAGCAATCATTACTTACAGAGTTTCAGATGCAAAATTAGTTCATGAGTTAAATAAAGAAGTGATGATTTCTGTTTCTGCCAGAGACGAAGGGGCTTTAGTACAAATTGAAAAAGCGAATTTACCTGCAGATAAATTATTAGGTTTTGTAGGTACTCGTCAACCTGATGAATTCCACTACAAGAAATTGAAAGAAAAAAGAATAAAAACGATATTAGGAACTTTAGGAAATCTGGATAAAAGTGCAGTTGCTAAGGGAAATGATGATGTTTATATTACTTATTTGAAAAATGGAGCTAATATTATAGCTACTGATCGTCCTTTAGAAGTAGCGAAAGTTATCAAAAAACATCAAACTAAGTCTTAGTATTTATGTAATTGGAAGGCAAATTTCCTGTATGTTTTTTAAAAGCTTTTCTAAACGAATCAGAGCTTTTATATCCTAGTTCGTTTGCGATACTTTCTATGCTATAGGATTTATATCTTTTATCATGATCGAGTTTATCAAGTACATATGTTATCCTTAATGTATTTATATATTCGTTAAAGCTTTTGTTGTAATGTGAGTTAATTGCTTTAGATAAGTAGGTAGTATTTGTATGTATTTGTTTAGCTGTAGTGTATGCATTACAGTTTACATTCAAAAAGAATTTATCTTTTTCTAATTCTTTTAATGCTTCAATGATATGTTTAACAATTTCAGGTTTTACTGTAGTTTGCTTCTTTTTTTCTGATTTTGATTGTATTTTGAGTAAGTTATGTAGTGAAATTACATGTATTCTTTCTTTAGTTTTTTTATAATTGTAAAAATATATAAAAGTGATACACAAACTTCCTACTAACAGAATGACGATGATATTCAAATAATCAACTTTATACGAGGTGTCATTTTTTTCAATGTTTAATTTTTGTAGTTGATCATTGTAATTTTTTCGTTCATTTTCCCGTATGACTTGCGAAACTGAATCTAAAAGACTTTGCAGTTGTTCGGTTGCTTTATTATGATGATTATAGTAGAAACTAGAGTTTTTAAAATCACCAATTTTTTCATAAGTTTTAGCTAAAAGTAGAAACTCTGGGCTCAACCAAGGATAATCCTCTTTATCTATATTTTGTAAAGCTTTATGTGCTTCAGTAGTAAAAATAGTTTTATAAAATTCATCTTGATGAAAATAGGTATTTATTAAAATAAAATGATTAAAATAATTTTGTTGATTATGTTTAGCCTTATTTAAATAATATTCAGAACTCTTTTTATCATCCAATCTAGCTTTGGTATAAGCGTTTAAAAGAAACATTCTAGGAAATAGTAGTGTATCGTTTAAAGATTTGATTTTAGAACTGTAAATAGTGTTATACTTCACAATAGAATCTGTGTTTTTAGATTCATACAATATATAGTGACGAAGAATTAGCTCAAGTGTTCTCGATGTATATATTAGAACGTTTTTTTGATTTTCTTTTGTCGTTTCTTTTAATTCTAGTTCTCGATATAGTGTTTTTAAGTTGTTTAAACCTTTAGCCTTATCTATAGTAAAAGAAAAAATATAAGCTTTATATAATTTTGAAATAGTTTCTATTATTTGATCTTTTTCTGAAACAGAAAGGATTAAACTACGATCAAAATGATGTAATGATTCTGACCATTTTCCTTTAAAATAAGTTTTATATGCTTTGAGGATACTTAGTTTGGCTTTGTACGGATGATTTATGAGTTTAACTTTGGCAAATTCCTCATAATTATTCAAAGCTTTTTTATACGTTTTATCTCCTTTTTTCATTGCAATAAATGCTTTTAAAAACAGAAGATCTCCCTTTAATTGATAATTGTTAGTTTTTTCAATTTTGTAGGTTATACCATCCATTATCTTCTCGATTGATTTATAGTTTTTCTGTTGGTAATTCTCTAATACTTGATATAAGGTGAGTCCAGTCAAACTTTCAAAAGAGTCTAATAATTCAAAATTTTCATTTTGAGTATAACAATGAACAATGGAAAAATAGATAGCAATAATAAAAATAGAGGTGTTTTTCATATACCTATAAGTAGGATAGTAATAGCTAACGTAACATTATAAATCTTAAAAAAAGTAATAATAAAGATGTTCTATACCTAAATTTATAAATATGGGTTTTACTTCTATCATTACTGTAACACTTTTATTTATTGACTTTGAAGAGATTAAGTTCCCTAAATTTATAAAACTATGAATACACTTCTTGTAGAACATTATTAGTTGATTTTTCTTTGAAGTGGAAAAAGGAAATAATTCCAATACGTATTTATCCATTTTATTTTTCGCGAAGAAAGACATTAAAGTGCCTTATGTCTTAAAATAGTAAGGCTATAACTTTTACTTAAATAATTCGAAATATGAAAAAATCGATATTAAACTTAGGAAAATCGTTAACAAGAGAAGATCAGAAACAAATATTAGGAGGAAGATTAAGAGATCCTGATGAAAGTCCGGGAGGTAATCCATGTGGTTTTATGACTTGCATGAATAAATTTGGTAGGTGTGCAATGTGTTCTTTTGATGAATGGCATGCAAACGAGTGGGGATATAATACAAATCATCATTAAAAAAATAGAAATGAAAACATCAATATTAAACTTAGGAAAACTATTAAATAAAGAATCTCAAAAGGAAATAAAAGGAGGATTACGTCACTTTTTTGGACACGAATGCAAACAACATGCAGATTGTGCAAGTCCAGATCATGATTTTTCAGCCTGTTGTTCTGGAGTTTGTGTGCATGCAATTTCATCTGATCATCTTCAAGGTTTAACGTGTTTATATTAAACAAAAAAAGAGAAGTTTTTAAAGCTTCTCTTTCTTTTACTGTTTTTGTGTTTTTACTTTATTGATGTTATCCATTGATCAATTTTATCTTCTAACAGAGCTAAAGGAATGCAACCTGTTTCTAAAACTTGATTATGAAATTGACGGATATCGAATTTATCACCTAATTCTTTCTTTGCTTTTTCACGTAATTCTCGAATTTTTAATTGTCCAATTTTATAGGATAAAGCTTGTCCAGGATTTGCCATGTAACGTTCAATTTCTGAAATAATACTAGCTTCACTTTCTGCTTCATTATCTAAAGAGTATTGAATTGCCTTTTCACGACTCCAACCTTTTGCATGTATTCCTGTATCGACAACTAAACGAATTGCTCTGTGCATTTCCATACCTAACATTCCAAAATATTGATACGGATCTGTATATAACCCTAACTCTTTACCTAAACTTTCAGTATAAAGTGCCCAACCTTCACCATAGGCACTATACCAAAGTGTTTTTCTGAAAGCAGGTAAACTCTTATTTTCTTGAGTTAACGAAATTTGATAATGATGACCGGGAATTGCTTCGTGTAAAAACAAAGCTTCATCAGAAAAAACATTGTATTTTGAAGCATCTGGAATAGGAGTGTAGAAAACTCCAGGTCTTGTTCCATCTAAAGAACCAGGGTTATACTCTGCACTAGCAGAAGCTTCCCTAAATTTTTCAGTTTGTTTAACGATAAAGTCAGTTTTAGGTTTGTTATCGAAAAGTTTCTCTAGTTGAGGTTTCATTCTATCATGAATCGCATTAAAATTATTAATGATCTGCTGAGGTTTTGTATAAGGCATTAATTCCTTATTGTTTCTAACGTAATCGAAAAAAGCTTTTAAATCACCATCAAAACCAACTTGTTTTTTAACTTTTTTCATTTCAGATAAAATTCTAGCTACTTCTTTTAAGCCTAATTCATGAATTTCATCAGCAGTCATAGTTGTGGTTGTATAATTTTTTATCGCGTGATTGTAATAATCTTTTCCTTCAGGAATAGCATCGATTCCACTTGACTCTAATCCTGCGGCTAAATAATCTTCTTTTAAAAATTCATATAAAGATTTAAAAGAAGGAATTAATTTATCGTTTAGCATTTCAGAATAAGCTACGATTAGTCTTTTCTGATCTTCTTTAGAAAAACTTTCTGGTATATTATTTATCGGGGTATAAAATAAATGTTTAGAAAAATCCTTGACACCTTCAGAAGTTTTTTCAACTTTAGCTAAACCTTTAAACTGAGGTATCACTTTCTTTATTAAAGATTTAGGTAATACATAACCTTCTTTAATTCCTTGTTGCATTCTTTTTTTTGCAGATTGTAACCAAATATTATATTGATTTAATCTACTGAGCCAGTTATCGTAATCTTTAACCGTTTTAAAAGGTTGTGCACTGCTACCGCTTGCGAATTGACCAACTTTTAAATTAATAGACCACATTTGATTGATAGGAAGTAATTGATCGTTTTTGAAACTCATTTGTTGTAACATCATATTACAATCCCAAGCAAGAATGGCTTTACTCATTTGCTGACTTTCTGTTAATGAATCCTTGGGAAATTCATTCAGTTTAATTTTATACGTAGTAAAAAAGTCTTTTGCTTTTAAAGCATATTCATCAGATAAAAAATTTGGAAATTTATCATTAAATCGATTATCTCCAGTAGAAGTAGCATTTATTGGATTTAGTTCTAATTTACCTTCATTATAATCATTTAAAAGCTGATTAAATGCAATATTAGGCACACTAATTTTAGATTTTTCTTCTTTAGATTCAGTTTTACAAGAAGCAAATACAATTGTACTTATAACCAGGGATAAGAATATTTTTTTCATTAATAAATTATTTACAATGTCTCACAAAGATATTGAAATGTATATTGCTGATTTATATTCTTATAGTACCTTGAAACATTTTCTTATAACTTTTGCTGACTCTAAAGTTGGTCATTGTACCTGTAATTTTTACATCCATTTCTCCATAGTTTGAAGAAATTATTTCTTCTATAAAATCAGAATTGATAATAGTAGATCGATGAATTCTTATAAAAGAACTAGAGTTTAATCTGGTAATAATGCTCGATAAAGATTCACGTAATAAGTATTTCTTATTATCACTTGTAAAGATTTCTATATAGTAGCCTGACGCAATAATGTATTGTATTGAATTTATATCTATCAGGAAAATTTTATTACCAGATTTTACCGAAATTTTACCGTTTCCAACATTTTTCTTGTTATCAATTGCTGTTATAATATTTTGCATATTAACACTTAAGAGTTTTTCTCTTCTGATGTAATCTAAAACTTTATGCAAACATCTTAAAAAACGTTCTTCTTTATAAGGTTTCAATATGTAATCAAACGCTAAATAATCAAAGGCTTTTCGGGCAAAATTTTCATGCGCTGTTACAAAAATAAACTTAGGTTTAAAGGAAAGTGATGTTTGATCTATAATATCAAAACCAGTAATATCATCTAATTTGGTTTCAAGAAAAATAAGATCAGGTTTTAAAATATTGATTTGTTTTAAGGCTTCTTTACCAGTTTCAAAATTTCCAATAATATGAATCGAAGAATGATCGTTAATTAAATTTTCAATTTTAATTCTAGCAGTTTTTTTGCTATCTATTATGATAGCTGAAATATTCATAGACATCTTTTAAAATAATTAGTAAGAAAGAATATCTAAATAATAATACCTAGGGATGATAAAACTTATGTAAGTTTTGACTTTTTTTAAGCAATGCAATTTTTTCTAGACAGTTTTATACAGATGTTTCTTCTTTAGTTTACAACAGGTTAATACTAAAATATATGAGTAGTTTATTCATAAACTCTTTACATAATCTAAGCAAAACGAATATACTTTATTATTTATTTTAATTGAAGTAAAAATGAGTAAATAAATACTTTTATTGAGTAAACGATGCTATTTTACAGGTAAACTGAATATTTTTTGTCATTATATAGTTTTCTTAACATGTACTGCATAAGAAACTACAATTTCGCTAGCTGTTTTTAAATGGATATCATAAGTACCTTTTTTCTTAAATATGGTGTTGAATTTTAAAATATTATTGATTAAACTTATATTATGTAGCTTTAATTTTCTTTCACTGTTGTTTAAAGTATAGTAAACTAATTTTACATCTTTCAGGTTTATACTTTTTATAGTTTTATACTGAAAAGTTATTGGTTTGTTTTTTTCAACTTCTAGATATAAGCTTTGAGGTTGGATAGGAATTATTTTATGCTCAAAAGTGGTATCATAAACTAAAGGCGAACTTACAAATTCATCAGCGGTTTGATGTATGCCCAATAACCATTTCTTATCTATCGGATGATGATTTTTTGCAAACAATAGGGGAGATGTTAAAAAGTAGCCATTATTATAAGTTTTTAAGAATTTAAAATTTTCGTCTATGTAACCACTGGCCCAAGTAGCATCACATAAATACCATTTGTTATTTAAATTTATAGCGTTCCAAGTATGATTAGGAATTCCTAATTCGTCTGTATTTGAAATAGTGTTTCTGCCATATCCATCAATCATTTTACATTTTAAACCAGCGATATAAGACATTTGCTGAATTAGATATGCATAGCCTGTACAAATTGTTCTTTTTTTATTCAGTAAAAGTTTAAAAGCCTTTTTTCTATAATTATCATGCCATTTTTGATAAGCAACAAGATTGTTCTTATATTTTTTACGCTTTCTATTAATCGTTAAAAAACCAGTATAATCATTTTGTATATTGTTACAAACCCAGATATAAATTGCTCTAAATTTTTCTACATCAGTGTTTAATTTAGAAGTTAATTTATACGTTAATAAAGGAAGATTTTTTAAACTTTCACCATGAAATAGTTTTGCAGTATTATCAGCTTTGGTAAAGTCAATGTTTTTGAAATCAGAAATTTGACCGTTTAGTTGTATAGTGAATATAAAAAAGAAGATAGTTATGATTAATCTCATTATTTCTTAGGTGTCTTTTTCCACAATTTCTTTTTCGATGAGAAAACTTTTTTAACAGATACTTCACCAATAAGATTACAATTTGCCATGTCAATATTTATTTTCATTTCTATAGTGGAAGCCGATTTTTCATTTTTGATAATGACTTTCTTTGTTTCCATGCCTACAAAACTGAAAATAAGTACATCTCCTTCTTTTAATTTTTCAGGAAAACTAAAATGACCGTCAAAATCGGTTTCTGTTCCTAGTACAGTTCCTTCTAAATGAACAGAAACACCAGGTAGTGGACCACTATCATCTGAAACTGTACCTTTTACTGAGAATTTTCTCTTTTGTGTACTAGTCTTGTCTGTTTTAATTTGAATAGAGGTTACTTCTTTAGCAGCTTTAGCTTGTTGCGCATCTACATGATTTATACTGAATAGCGAGAGTAACATTAAACCTAACGTTTTAAAAAGATATGGTTTTTTAGGAGTAGGTTCTGCTGTGATTGTTGTAGAAAGTTGATGCTTTGAAAATTGACCGCAGGTTTTCTTTTTACTGTTATTTTTAAAGTAATGAATAATTTCTTGAGAAGTCATTCCTGTAAAGTCGATTACTTGTTTGTGGCAACTATCGCATAAACCGCCTAATTCTGTTTTAGTAAAATCACTAAATTTTTTAGAACAAGGTTTCTCAATATCAAGTGTAATTTTATTTTTCATAGAGTTCTACTTTTTATGATTAAATCTGTTCAAACATAAATAGTAAAACAAAAAACCAAAACGACTAATGAGTGAATAGTCGTTTTGGTTTAGTGAAATTTTAATAACGTGAATTCTGATCACTAAAAGATTGTTCTTGATATAAAACCCTACCAGAATTTTATTCGAACTGACATCTTTTAATTATAGTGAGTTTACATTAAGTTGTATTTAAGTTTAATTTTTATAATACCAAAAAGGAATTTCAATTACTTTTTCTGTGATTTCTGATTTGTCTTTACTGGAATAATTGATTCTGGTAACTTTTAAATCGTGTTTTCCTTCAGGTATATTTTTTAATGGGAGAATAGTTTCAAAACCTAATAAATCATTCACTTTAGTAGCAATAAAATCAGTTTCAATTTTTACATCATCAATCATGAGGTTATATACTTTTTTAAAAGTATGTAAATATTCTGTTTGTAACGCATTCAAATCTTTTTTGTTTCTAACTCTTCCAATTGTTATGATTTTACTCTTCATTCCTCTAGAATCTTTTTCAGGAACTAAAGTTTTATTCTTTTTTAGAATAATATTTTCAATTCTACTATTGTACACAATAAATACTTTTAAGTAAGTATCATTTACAATTCTAGATTGTATTGCTACATCTTTTACAAAATCATCATCTTCTAGTAAATTAAGGTAGTTATTTTTAAATGCGTAGTTTGTATTAGATCGTGTGTAATTGTCAAAGAAATTAGATTGAGTATTTTCAATAGTACTAACCGTAATTATTAATAAATAAGCTGGAATTAAGAAAAATAAAATACGTTTTCCGAATTTATTATCTAAAAAATTGTAAACTAAATGTCTATAAAGAAAAGATAAGGTTATAATACTAAAGAATCTATAAATAGGGAAGTATACAATTGAAGTCCATTTTTTCTTTTTTAGGCCACCCTGAGTTATAAAATCAATAAAAACAATAAATCCACCTGTAATTATTGTGATTATGATACTACCACCAATTACTTCTTGTGTATATGTTGGTTCACTAGTTGGACTAAATAAAAAGGCTATGACAATTCCTGGGATAATTATGCATATGAAGAATGCTAAAAAATAGAAAAGTACAATAAACGTTAAAGCAAAAATTATACTACATAAATCTTCTAAGTTAGATACATATTTGTCATACGGACCTACTTTTTTTTCTAGATAATTAGTAAATTTCTTACTGTAGTTTAGTTTGTCGTAATCTATTTCTCCAGAAATATATCGTAAACCAATAGCACCAATCCAAATACCTCTTAAGATTACATGAACAATAAGGTTTAAAATAAGTATAGAACTGAATGTTAATAAAACGAAGTAGAAAAATTCATAAGGACTATCTACAGCACCAGCTTCTCTAAATCTTTTCCTAAGTGGAAAAAAAGCATTAAATAAACCAAGAACAGCAAAACCAGATATAAGTAATTCTAGTTGCCAACTCTCTTGTTGAAGTTTATCTAACCATTGCTTAAATTTAATACTAGTGTAATTGCTTTTCATAGTTTATTAGATTAGTATTGGTTTGATACGCAATGTTACAAAAAAACTTCATTATGATTATTCTTTATAACGAAGTGTTGAGTTTTTAGAGATAATAAAAGTTTAGAAATAAAAAATCCCTTTCTTTATGAAAGTAAAGAAAGGGATAAAATATTAAAAAATGATCTTTATTCTTTTATAAACTTTTTAATTGCTACTCTATTGTTAGTCGCTTTTATCTTTATTAAATAAAGACCTTTAGCCAATGTTGTAACATCTATATCATTAGTTTTTTTCGTAGTTATAATTTCTTTACCTATTGAGTTAACTACAGTAACTTTTTGTATATCAGAAAAATCTTTAGATCTAATTGTTAGGTAATCTCTAACAGGATTTGGATATAGTACTATTTGATTATTAAATTCTTCATCATTAATACTAGCTGTAGTGGATTTTAAATTTTCATCAAAAACTTTAACTATCGTTCCATTACCTCTATTTACGATATACATATTTCCTAGAAGATCTACTTCTAAATGCCCTGGTTCATTTAAATCAGTAGTAACATAATCTTCAGAAGTATTATCTGTAGGATTGTATTTAATTATTTTATTTCCTGAAGTGTAATATACAATATCATTAACAACAGCTACACCATAAATAATTTTACTACCTCCTGTAATTTCTGTTTTAATTCCGCTTTGAGTTACTTTAAAAAGTTTTCTATCACTTCTATCAGCAATATATGCATTTCCATTAGAATCAAAATCGATACCAGCAGAAGCAAAGAAACCGTTGGCAAAAACTGTTACATTTTTATTACTATCAACCTTATACACATCTCCAAAATCAGAAGTGTAGTATAAAGCATTATCATAAAAAGTTAATCCATTAGGTTTTTTATTAAAAGCATCTACATATTCAGAAAGATTACCTGTTGTATCAGATATTAAAATATCATCTATAAAGCCTTGGGCAACAAATAACTGGTTGTTTTTGTCAAAGGAAATGTCATTAAGTCTAAAACCAGACGATGCAAATTCTGTACTATTTCCATTAGTATCAATTTTAAAAATTTTCCCTGAGTTATATTCAGAAACAAATACTTCATTATTAGAGTTAATTCCAATTCCTTCTAAAGAAGTAAAACCAGTAGCAAAGATTTCAATGTCTAAATTAGATGTTTTACTGAAAAGAGCTGTTATAGTTTTATCTGCATCCATCGTAATAGTTAATGGATTTGTATTTCCTGTAGCATCATCCGACCAACCATCAAATTGATATCCAGCATTTGGTGTTGCTGTTAATTCTACCTCAGTTCCAAAATCATAAGTTCCAGAAGTTGGAGTTACAGGATTTCTAGTAATCGTTCCGTCTGTAGCATTTGTAGTTAAGGTATGCTGAATTTTACTAAATAAAGCTGTTATATTTTTATCAGTATCCATTGTAATAGTTAATGGATTCGTATTTCCAGTAGCATCACCAGACCAACCATCAAATTGATATCCAGCATTCGGTGTTGCTGTTAATTCTACATCAGTTCCAAAATCATAAGTTCCAGAAGTTGGAGTTACAGGATTTCTAGTAATAGTTCCGTTCGTTGCATTTGTAGTTAATGTATGCTGAATTTTACTGAAAATAGCTGTTACAGTTTTATCGGCATCCATTGTAATAGTTAACAGATTCGTATTTCCAGTAGCATCACCTGACCAACCATCAAATTGATATCCAGCATTTGGTGTTGCTGTTAATTCTACCTCAGTTCCAAAATCATAGGTTCCAGAAGTTGGAGTTACAGGATTTCTAGTGATAGTTCCGTTCGTTGCATTTGTAGTTAATGTATGCTGAATTTTACTGAAAATAGCTGTTATAGTTTTATCGGCATCCATTGTAATAGTTAATGGATTTGTATTTCCAGTAGCATCACCTGACCAACCATCAAATTGATATCCAGCATTTGGTGTTGCTGTTAATTCTACATCAGTTCCAAAATCATAAGTTCCAGAAGTTGGAGTTATAGGATTTCTGGTAATCGTTCCGTTTGTAGCATTTGTAGTTAATGTATGCTGAATTTTACTGAAAAGGGCTGTTATAGTTTTATCCGCATCCATTGTAATAGTTAATGGATTTGTGTTTCCAGTAGCATCACCCGACCAACCATCAAATTGATAACCAGCATTTGGTGTTGCTGTTAATTCTACCTCAGTTCCAAAATCATAAGTTCCAGAAGTTGGAGTTACAGGATTTCTAGTGATAGTTCCGTTAGTTGCATTTGTAGTTAATGTATGCTGAATTTTACTGAAAATAGCTGTTATAGTTTTATCGGCATCCATTGTAATAGTTAATGGATTCGTGTTTCCAGTAGCATCACCCGACCAACCATCAAATTGGTAACCTGGATCAGGAGTAGCGGTTAATATTACCTCTAAATCTTCTTCAAATACAAGTGTATTTCGATCAGGATTCGTATCGATCTTTCCATTAGTACTAGTTAAATTAACAGTATACTGAGTACAATTATCACTAAAACTGGCAGCAGCACTTTTTACCCAAGAACTAGGAGGTGTAAATCCGCTATCAATTTGAATACATGTGATATTTGAATTAGGATTACTGTAAAATCTGGAAATATTCGCATTATTTCCATTGGCGATATTAATTCGTGTTAATACATTACCTCCAGACAAAAATAAATCATCTAGATTAGGGTTTGAAGAAAGATCAAATTCAGAAATTTTACTACTAGACACAGTTACTCTCTCTAATAGAACATTATTAATGAATGAGATGTTTTCTAAATCATTCATGATTTGAGCTTCAAATTTTGTTAGTTTTGTATTTGCATCAATATTGATAGTCGTTATTGGAGTTCTAGAAATATCCAAATCATCAAGATCTAAAAGCATACTAATATCTACAGCAGCAATACCAGTACCTCGTATTTCCAACCTTCTTAACAAAGGAGTATTGCTAACATCTAAAGTGCTTAAATTTTGATTTTGTCCTAAGGATAGAAATTGTAATTTGGTATTTTGAGTTAAATCTATTGATGACAGGTTATTTGAACCTAGATCCAATAAAAATAAATCAGCTTGTGCATTGGTATTAATGGTGTTTAATAGATTGTTTCTGAGATCTATAACCGATAGTTTGTCACAGTTTGAAATATCAATTCCTGTAATAAGGTTACTATAGGCCCTTAAATTTGTTAATTCAATATTATTATTTAGATCTAACGAATTGATTTTATTATTAAAACAATTGAGATTTTTTAGCTCTGTATTTTGGGACAAATCGACATTAGTTACATTGTTATTTTCAAAACTTAATGTTATAATATTGGTAAAAGCTTCTATACCTGTTAAATCAGAAATATTGTTATTATTAATAATGAGTTCTCCATTGTAAGCTTCAGCTTCTGAAACTTGAATTTCACCATCTCTATTCGTGTCTATATTAACATTGTGGTTCAATAATGCATTTTTAAAGTTTGTATCTGGAATGTTAACTATCGGGTCATTAATTCTGCTAAATAATGCCTCAATTCTTGTAAATTCATTTAAAGTTATTGTCAGCGGATTTATAGTTTCATTCGAATCTCCATACCAACTTCTAAATTCGTAATCTGTTGCAGGGGTCGCTGTTAATGTAATGCTAGAACCAATGGTGTATAAATTTCCAAGTGAACTTGGATTTATATTTACACTACCATTAAAAGCTGTTAAAACGATACTTGTTTTTGTACTACAGTCTTCTTCACTATATCCAAGAATATCATCTCTACCCCAAGCAGCATTTGTGGCGATATTTACATTATCCACCTTTGCACAATATAATTCAAAGTTACTGGATAAATCTATACTCATTAAAGCATTGTTACCATTAGCAAGATTTAATGAGGTTAGCTCATTAAAAGAACAACGCAAGCTTGTGATTTTAGTATTATTAGAAATATCTAAACTAATCAATTCATTAAACCCAACATCAAGAAAAGTTAATTCTATGAGTTGCGATACATCTAAACTGGCTACGTTATTCCCAAAAAGACTTAAACTGGTTAACTTAGTATTTGCAGTAACATCTAAAGCTGTTAATTGGTTTTGATTACATGATAGTTGTTGAAGATTTACAAATGCTTCAATTCCTGTAAGATCTGCAATATTAGCATTGTTTACATTAAGCCCAGAATTATAAGCTTCGGCTTCAGTTACTTGTATTTCATTATCTCCATTGCTATTAATCAAAGTATTAGCCAATAATATAGCCTTAAAGTTGGCATCAGGGATCGTGACAATTTGTGCGTTAATCGTTAAAGTTATGCTTAAAAAAAGCAATGAAAAGTAAATTTTTTTCATAGAAAGGGATTAAATTTTTAAAGATGCAAATGTAATGTAAATTATTTTAGCTTTCTGATTTTAAGTCTATAACACACTCATTGAGTATTGTGGTTTTATAAAATGTACTATATTTTATTATGATTTTTCGGTAAAAATAAGTGCCAATGCTTATCGTTACAATACACAGTGTATGAACGTAAGTAATTATTTCATGTACGTGTTAGTATAAATGATATTATGGATAATATAAGTGCATTAAAAAGTAAAAAGATGAATTTAAAATATACTTTTTTTACTACACAGAAGTAAATAAAAACATAAAAAAAATCTCTTTACGTTGTGTAAAGAGATTTTTATTTATGATAAAGTTTTATCTTATTTAATCAATTCGTAAGAACGTTTAATAAAGTTTGTTAGTTCTTCACCGTGTAATAAGTTCTGAGAAAGTTTAGCTAAATCAAAAGCTTGAGAAATTAATTCTTTTTGTTTTGTTTCATCAGCATTTAAAATATCAGAAACAAGCTCATGATTTGTATTAACTACTAAATTATACATTTCTGGCATATTACCCATTCCCATCATTCCGCCGCCACCAGTAGCACTCATTTCTTTCATTCTACGCATAAATTCAGGAACAGTAATTAAGAAAGGAGAAGCAGAAGAATCCATAGCTTCTAACTGAACAGTATAACTAGTGTTGTTTACAGCACCTTCGATAACTGGTTTTAATTTCTCTTTTTCTTCATCAGAAAGTTTAGAAATAATAGCATCATCTTTCTTAATTAAATTATCTACATGGTCTGCATCTACACGTTTAAACTGCAATTTAGCATCTCCAGAAGATGTTTCTAATTTTTGCATTAAATGCGAAACAATAGGAGAGTCTAATAATAAAACTTCATATCCTTTAGCTTTAGCATCTTCAATATAACTGTGTTGAGCATCTTTATTTGCTGCATATAAAATGATATGATTTCCATCTTTATCCGTTTGAGAATCTTTAGTTTTCTCAACTAACTCTTCGTAAGTAAAGAAAGTATCATTTACAGTAGGGTATAAGGCAAACTTCTTAGCTTTATCGAAGAATTTATCTTCAGATAACATACCATACTCAATAATTACTTTAATATCGTTCCATTTTTGTTCGAAATCTTCACGATCTTTTTTGAATAAAGAAGAAAGTTTATCCGCAACTTTTTTAGTAATGTAACCAGAAATTTTCTTTACCGCTCCATCTGCTTGTAAGTAAGAACGAGAAACGTTTAATGGAATATCTGGAGAATCAATAACTCCTTTTAGCATTTGTAAGAAATCTGGAACAATTCCTTCTACATTATCTGTTACAAATACTTGGTTTTGATATAACTGAATTTTATCCTTTTGAATATCCATGTTTTGAGATAAACGAGGGAAATATAAAATACCAGTTAAATTAAAAGGATAATCAACATTTAAATGAATATTGAATAAAGGCTCTTCGAACTGCATTGGATACAATTCTCTGTAGAAGTTTTTATAATCATCCTCTTCTAAATCAGCAGGCTTTTTTGTCCAAGCCGGGTTTGTATTGTTAATGATGTTATCAACTTCTTTTGTTTCTGGCTTAGCATCTTCAGCAGCACCTTCTGGTAATGGTAATGTTTCAGTTTTGGTTCCGAATTTAATTGGAATTTGGTTGAAACGGTTGTATTTTGTTAATAATCCAGAAATTTTAGAGTCTTCTAAGAAATCTTTTTCATCTTCAGAAATATGAAGAATAATTTCAGTTCCTCTTTCTGTTTTATCGTGTGCTTCTAAAGTATATTCAGGAGAACCGTCACAAGTCCAGTGAGCAGCAGCTTCATCTTTAAAAGACTTTGTGATAATTTCAACTTTATCTGCAACCATAAATGCAGAATAGAAGCCTAATCCGAAGTGACCAATTACACCAGTTTCGTTATTTGAATCTTTGTACTTTTCTAAAAACTCTTCAGCTCCTGAAAAAGCAATTTGATTGATGTATTTTTCAACTTCTTCTGCTGTCATACCTAGACCTTGGTCTATAATATGAAGCGTTTTGTTTTCTTTGTCAATCTTAATTTCTATTTGAGGATTACCATATTCAACTTTAGCTTCTCCAATAGAAATTAAATGTTTTAGTTTAGTTGTTGCATCTGTAGCATTTGAAATTAACTCACGAAGGAAAATTTCATGATCTGAATACAAGAATTTTTTAATTAGCGGGAAAATATTTTCCACCGATACATTAATACTTCCTTTACTCATAATGATATGTGTTTGATTTTTTATTCTAAATTTTCAAGGTAAACTTGTCAAAAAAAATACCAAATTGTTAAAGAATGTCAGGTTGACAGTAACTTATTTTTAGAATTTAATGAGTTGTTGTATAAAATTGAAGCAAACAAACCAATTAAAGAACTAGCTAAGAAGAAAATAAACAAGTATTGATAAGCTAATACACCACCAACTTCATCTAAATAATACCCTTCTATTGGGCCAAGAAAAATATCAGGAGAAAATCCTATTACAGATACGATACCTACAACTGTACCTGTCATTGTGATTGGAATTTTAGCTTCTTCAAGTACAGTAAAGTATAAAACTCTGGTTGTGTAAACACCAATTAAGGAACAAACTAAAGGTAGTAATAATGAAAAGTTAAAAATATCGATATTAAAAACAAATAAGAAACTACCTAAAGACATTATTGAGAATCCTATAATCAGCCACTTAGAAGGATTAGAGTTCTTTGCAAAAAATATAACTAGTAAACAAATTATAGGTCTGATGTAAGAAATAAATGTACCTAATTCAGCCGATTTTCTAGAATTATAACCGTACACTTCACTAGAGTATTGGGTAAAAATATCTGCTATTCTAAAACCTATGTATGAGGTTAATACAATAATCATTAAAATCCAGACTATAGGGTATTTTAATGCTTTAATTATATTGTACTTATGGCTATTAGTAGTTTTAATTTTTGAATGTTCTCCAAAATTAGGCAGTAATAAAATTAAAAAAGCAACAAGCATTACGAGAGCAGAAGTAATTAAATATACTTTATTCATAGCGCTTTGTAAAAGTAAGCTAGATGAATTTTCTTCAGAAGTTATTGTAGTAAGAATAAAAACACCAATGGTGCCAATTAAAGCAGCTACAATTCCTCGTCCTCCTTCTAATAATCCAAAACCTAATATTTGACTTTCTTTTCCACCCCATAAACGTGTAGCTTTTATAAGTGGAGACCAAAAAAGCATAATAGTTGTAAATCCCCAATATATGTATAACACGTAAAGCGTAGTTAAATAAGGATAACATACCCAAGCAAAACCACCTAAACTCGTTAAAAATAATGCAATACTCATTAAATATTTTAACTTAAATTTATCTGTGATTAGCCCGCCAAAAAAATATGAAATTACAGCTGTAATACCATATAATGTATAGCAAATTCCTATATCTTTATTGGTAATATTAAAGGCTTCTAAAAATGTAGGACGAAAAATGCGAAGTAATACAAAAGGTAATGCATATGTAATTTCTGCTGCTAAAATCAGAAAAATAATTTGTACCGTTTTTTTGTAGTTCTTCAAAGTAGTAAAACGTTAATTATAGTAATATTGGTTAGTCCTTAAGTAATGAGGTATACTCTAAAGGTAAAAAAAAATAAAGAATTGAATTCATACAAAACGTAAAAATTGATAAACTCAGCTGACACCTTGACATTTTAATAATATTGTCTTTACGCATTTTTGTACAAAAATGATAAAATTCATACTTTTACGGGCTTTTAATTTGCAAACAACTAAATTATAACTTTAAATATGTATAGTTCAAAAATTACGGGTTTAGGATATTATGTTCCTGAAAATGTTGTAACTAACGACGATTTAACCCAATGGATGGAGACAAGTGATGAGTGGATCCAGGAGCGAACAGGAATTAAAGAGCGTCGTTGGATAGACCCTAAAACTGAAGATACTACAGCTGTTATGGGAGCAAAAGCTGCTAGAATAGCTATCGAAAGAGCTGGGTTAACTAAAGATGATATCGATTTTATCATTTTTGCAACGTTAAGTCCAGATATGTATTTCCCTGGTGGTGGAGTACAAATTCAAGATATGTTAGACATGCCAACAATTGGTGCGTTAGATGTACGTAACCAATGTTCTGGATTTATTTATTCTTTATCTGTAGCAGATCAGTTTATTAAAACTGGAATGTATAAAAATATTCTTGTAATCGGTGCTGAAAATCACTCTGGAGGTTTAGAGAAATCGACAAGAGGTAGAGGAGTTACTGTAATTTTTGGAGATGGAGCAGGAGCAGCAGTTTTATCTAGAACAGAAGAGAAAGGAAAAGGGATTTTATCTTCTCATTTACATTCTGAAGGTAAACATGCAAAGGAATTAGCTTTAATTGGACCATCAACAAACCGTTGGGTTCCAGAAATTATAGAAGCAAATGATCCTGAAGATGCTTCTTATTTTCCTCATATGAATGGTCAGTTTGTATTTAAACATGCTGTTGTACGTTTTTCTGAAGCTATTATTGAAGGATTAACAGCGAATGGGTTACAGAAAGATGATATTGATATGTTAATTCCTCATCAAGCGAATTTAAGAATCGCTCAATTTATTCAAAAGAAGTTTGAGTTATCTAACGATAAAGTATACAATAACATTATGCGTTATGGTAATACTACAGCAGCTTCTATTATTATAGCTTTAACAGAAGCTTGGGAAGAAGGAAAAATTAAGGAAGATGATTTAGTTGTTTTAGCAGCCTTTGGTAGTGGATTTACTTGGGGATCGGTTGTGATTCGTTGGTAAGTATAACAATAAAAAGATAAAAAAGTCAAAGTTTAAACTTTGACTTTTTTTATTCATTAAAAATAGCAACAGCTCTCACAGGAGAGCCTGTGCCACCACGTATTTTTAAGGGTAATGCTATAAAACGGAATCTTCCTCTCCCAATAAGTTTATGGAGATTAATCATGTTTTCATAATGAGTAAATCCTATTTCTCCGCAGATATAATGTACTTCTTTATTTGAAACTTTCGGAACACCTGGAGACATCGTCTCTACACCAAAAGCTGAAATCTCATAATTTCCTAACCATCTTGTACATTCAGCTGTTATTCCAGGTCCATTTCCCCAATTTTCAGTGTTGAAAGCTTTTCTATAATGATCTGTATAAATTAATACGGTATCTCCTTTATTTATTGATAAATTCTCTTTTTCTAAAGCTTTTTTTAAATCATCAGAAGTAATTAGTTCTTTAAACCCTTTGTGTGAAAGATCTAAACATATTCCTTCTGTATAAAACATAGAAAGTGGCATGGTATCGATAGATTTTCCAATATGTTCCTTTGCCATATGATTTATAGCGTCAACATGAGTGCCAGTATGTTCACCGAGTTCTAATTTATAAACAGCAGGAGTTTGAGTAGTAGGGTTAATTTCGTCATTCCATTCTTCATGTGTATTATGTACCTGCATTTTAACTTGTGGTAAACTTTTAAATACAGGCATTCCTTCATATATCTCTTGGCTGAGATCTACTATTTCAACCATTTAATTCAATTTTTACATTGTAGTTTTCTAAATCTTTTAAATAGTTTTCAGGAATAAAATCATCTCTATCAAATTCATCTTGTCTTGTCTTTTTCATTTCTGTGCGTTTTATAGCTTTTAAAAAACGTTTTATTTCTAGTTCGCTGTTTAAAATCAAACCAGGCACAGGTACATTTTTTCCATTATCATCTTTTGCAACCATAGTAAAATATGAAGAATTACAATGTTTTACATTTCCTGATTGAATATGTTGTGATTCAACTCTAATTCCTACGACCATAGAAGTTCTTCCTACATAGTTAATAGAGGCTTTCATGGTTACCAACTCGCCAACTTCAATCGGATTTAAAAAATCTACAGTATCTACTGAAGCAGTAACACAGTATGTTGAAGAGTATTTAGATGCGCAAGCAAAAGCAATTTGATCCATTAAATTTAGAATGTAGCCTCCATGAATTTTTCCACTAAAGTTAGCGTGAGAAGGTAACATTAATTCGGAAATTGTAATTCTAGTTTCTTCTACGTGTTTGTATGTTTTATTCATCTTTTTTAGATCTTAAACCACTAAAGTGTGGAGAGTTTTCTTCTTCTACTTTAGTTATAAAATATTTAGTATCGCCAAGCCAAAAAAACTTTCCAAATCTTTCTTTGTAGGTTAATTTTACATATCGACCTTGATACTTTTGAAGATTTTTGATAGCCTTTTCTTCTTTATCTTCAACTGAAAAACTGAAGATTTGAGCTCCAGAAATCCCTTGACTAATTTCTCCTTCCCATGTTTTAAACGTAATACCTTTTCTACTAAATTTTATTAATTCTCCAGAACGAACTCCTTCACTGTATGGAACAAAATAAATGAAAGTGTAATAAGCTGCCGCTAACAATAAGATAACTGCTAGAATTTTGAATAGAATTTTTTTCATGAAACAAAATTAAGATTAAAAATATTCCTAATTCAATAGACCACAAAAATAAAAGTCAAATTAATTAAAGTTTAACGGTTTTTTTAAAGCTTTTTTTTCCTCGTTTAAAGCTTTTTTTTCCTTTTCAAATATTTTAATAGAAATAAAGTCAGGTTTTTAATTAGTTTACGACTTAGTAATTTATATACTTAACATTTATTTAATTATATTTATATATAACCAAATATTAAACCAATGAAAAACTATCTCAAATTATCAATTGCTCTTCTATTATTCTCTTATATCAATTTGTTTTCACAAGAAAGCAATAAAGATATATTCTCAATTGCGCGTTCAGGTAGTATAACAGATTTAAAGAATATTTTAGAAGAAAAACCTGAATTAATTGACCAAAAAAATATGGCAGGTTATACGCCTCTTATTTTGGCTTGTTATAGTGGAAATAATGAGGTAGCTAAATACATAGTAGATAAATCTAATAATATCAATTTAAATAATGGTTATGGAACTGCTTTAATGGCAGCGGTAGTTAAAGGAAATAAAGAATTAGTTTCATATTTATTATCTAAAAAAGCAGATGTTAACGTTTATGATGCGAACGGAACGACAGCTTTGCATTATGCAGTAATTTTTAATTTAAATCCAATTGCTGAAGAATTGGTTAATGCAGGAGCAAAATATGATATAAAAGATAATCGTGGTAATACAGCTAAAGATTATGCGGTTTTAAAGAAAAATCAAAAATTATTAACTCTATTTAAAAACTAAATTATGGTAAGAAAATTACTCCTTTTTGTTGTGCTAATCTCTAGCGTAACATTTGCACAAACTTTTTCTACAGGAACTCAAGTTCTTAGAGGCGATTTAAGTATAAACTTAGAAACGGACGCAACAACTACAACCTTAATTTTAACAGGTCCATCTAACGCTTGGTTTGCTGTTGGTTTTGATGATAACGCAACAAATATGTTTAGTAATACTGATGTATTCAGAACAGATGGAATAACGATTACAGATGCTAGAACAGTAGGAAATCAGCTGCCTCCTGCAGATACAAGTCAAGATTGGAATATGGTATCTAACTCAGTTTCTGGAGGAGTTAGAACTATTACAGCAACAAGAGCTAATAATACAGGAGATTCTAACGATTTTATATTTAGTAATACTGCTGGAAGTATTGATATTATCTGGGCTTTTGGTGCATCTACTACATATGCTTATCATGGTTCTACCAACCGAGGAGCTACAACTTTAGGAGTTACACTTGGTAAAGATGATTTTGAAACATTAGCTTTCGATGCATTTCCAAATCCAGTTTCTAATAATATGAATGTACAATTACCTTTAGATGTAGAATCTGCTTTAATTGATGTTTATGATTTTTCAGGTAGAGTTATAAAAACAGGAGAAGTTTCTCAATTAGATAAAGAGATTGATTTTTCAGGAGTTGGAAGCGGATTTTATACGCTTGTAATTAGAGCTGAGAATAAATTGGGAATAAAAAAAATCCTTAAAAAATAATAGAAAAATTAAATATTTATATCTAAACCGATTGTGAATAACAATCGGTTTTTTATTGTAATTTTGTGCAGCTTCAAAAAAGGATTAAAATGAATTATATCTTATTCGACGGAGATGTTAGAACTTCTCTTTTACCATTTACATACACAAGGCCAGTTGCAGATATTAGAATTGGTATTTTAACCATTAGAGAAAAGTGGGAAAAGTATTTAGGACTTACAACAACTACTATAACAGAAGAGTATTTAGAAGAAAAATATCCAATGGTTGAAATGGAAGAAAATATAATGCTTAACGCTTCTTTTTTACCGACACCAGAACTTGTAAATATGGTTCAGAATTTAAAAAGAAATGAAGCTATTTTTAAAGGTGAAGATGTTATTGCTTTTTACAGTGTTATAGATCAAGAAGAAGTTAATTTTGATGATTACACGCAAATAGAGTTTGAAGAAAATATTATAAAGATTAATAATACTTGGGATATTTTCTCAAATAATGATACAGCAATTCGTCAGGATTTTGAATTATTAACCGAAGGAAGAGAAACTCAACCGATTCCTGAAACTGTTCAATGTATTGGTCGAGAAAATATTTTTATAGAAGAGGGAGCTAAATTAACTTTTGCAACCTTAAATGCTACAACAGGTCCAATTTACATTGGAAAGAATGCAAAAATCATGGAAGGAGTTGTTGTTCGCGGAGCTTTAGCTATGTGTGAAAATTCTGTTTTAAAACTTGGAGCTAAAATATATGGAGCAACAACTTTAGGTCCATATTGTAAAGTAGGAGGAGAAGTAAATAATTCTGTGTTGTTTGGATATTCTAATAAAGGACACGATGGTTTTTTAGGAAATTCTGTATTGGGTGAATGGTGTAATTTAGGAGCGGATACAAATAATTCTAACTTAAAAAATAATTACGCAGAAGTTCGTTTATGGAGTTATGAAACTGGAAGGTTTGCTAAAACTGGATTACAATTTTGTGGTTTAATCATGGGAGATCATTCCAAGTGTGGTATCAATACGATGTTTAATACAGGAACAGTTGTTGGAGTTTCTGCTAATATTTTTGGAAGTGGTTTCCCAAGAAACTTTGTCCCATCATTTAGTTGGGGAGGAGCTTCAGGCTTTACAGAATATAAAATGAATAAAGTAAATGAAGTAGCAGAAGTAGTTATGAAAAGAAGAAATATAGTTTATGACGAACTAGAGCAAAAAATTCTTTCCGCTGTTTTTGAACAGTCAAAACAGTATAGGAACTACTAGTTAATAAGCTGTTGATAAGCTGAGTAATTTTATTATCTATACTATTTTAAGTTCTACTTAAAATAGTATTTTTGTTGTGGGAATTTAAAAAATTAATATGAAAAGAATTAGCTACATAATAATTTTATGTTTGATTGTTACTTCTTGTAATACCTTACCAAAAAAAGACAAACTTTATCAATCTTATACAACTTTAGATCTTGGTGTTCTAGGGCTGAATAAAAAAGGAATTAGAAAATCGCAATTCCAAGTAATAGGAGTTCCTGAATATTCAGAAAAAATTAAATTAAGTACAACTCTTAAAAGTTTCAATACATCTAATTACAAAAGTTACAAAGAATACATAAAAAATACTTCACTTCAAGAACTGATAGAATATAATGACTCTCTAGAATATGTGCCAAATTATGTACAACTAGAAATTCAAGATAAAGTAGCTATAGTTAATACGATAAATGCTAATAATGAAAATATAAGAGATTATCTTCTAAAAAATCCGGAATTAGCAATAATAACAACTTTAAAGGTAGTTGGAAGAAAACAGTTTTTTCAAAGTGTTAAAAAAGCCAACGCCTTTTATTTGCAAACTTTAAATGATAAACAACAGTTTTTACTAATGTATGATGGAGATAAGTTATTAGCTAAAGTTAGCATAGCTTCTCTACAGACATTTGAATATGAACTTTCTTCATTTTGTTGGAATGTTTCTGATAGGGAAACCATGAAGGTAGTAGGAATAGTTTCAGAAGGAGAGAAATGTAAGAATGGATTAACTCGAAATCCTAGAAAACAAATTATTAAAAAATTAAATGAATATAAATTTTATTAATTTTTACTAGTTTTTATAATAGAAATTCCCGTTCGTCACCAAGTGAGTAGATAAAAGCTGAGCAAGTGAAACTTATAATATTAAAACGTTACGATTTATCTTTATTTTGTCACTCGATATGAATAGAACGCTAGCAAGGGAATAAGTGAATTATAGTATTAATTTAAATTAATGAAATGTATTTTTTAGATAAATTATATTTTACACTATATCTTTTTCTAAAAAAAGATATAGTGTAAAAATAGTAATATTACTACTACAATATTTTATTTTAATTTTTTCAATATATGTATTACGAAAACAAATGGGACTTGAAAATATTTTTTTCGGTCAGAAATTTGAATTAATTAGGGTGATTTTAATTTGTTCATCTACTTTGATTATAGGTCTTTTCAATCATTTTTACTTTTCGCCCAAAAGAATAAATAAGATAATTAATAATCGTTAACTCTTAGATTAAATAAAGTTATTTTAGATGGAGATAAAAGTCAACTAGTAAAACAGTAAATATTATTTTAGGTGCAACCGCTCGAGCACTAATAAATAAACGTTGCAGTTAGTGCTCGACTCCTGTCGAGTATCGTACAAGCTAAACAAGTAACATCAGAATACGATGAACTACCTTAATTTTAACATAATTGAGGTAGTTTTTTTAGTGTTAACGAGAAATTAAGTTTTTACTGAAGAAATTTTTAAATTTTATAAGTAAGCATTTTATGAATGATTTTAGGACTCTATTTTAATTTTAACGAACCTAAATTTTTGTTAAGTTTGAATGAGTAAATAAAAGCTGAGGAAGTGAAACTTGTAATATTAGAACGTTACGATTTATCTTTATTTTGTCACTCAATAGGAATCGAGCACTAGCAAGGGATTACAATAATCGAATAGCTATATATATTAAGTAATGAATAAAATAGTTACATTTTTTTTAATTTTCTTTACATTATCATGCATACATGCTCAGAATAGTATGTTAAGTGACAATGATTCTGTTGTATTATGGAGTAAAGATAGACCGTTATTTTGGAGTGACTTTCAATTTTTAACTAAAGATCATAATTTTTGTAAAGATAATTTACACGGAGCTGGTGCATCTGTTGGGCTTTCTATATCATACAGAAAAATTGGTAATAATATACGCTTTAATATACATTCGAAATTTTATAAATTTGAATCGTATGTTTTTAAAAAAAATAATCATTTACTAAAGCATGAACAGCTACATTTTGATATAGTTGAATTATATGCAAGAAAATTAAGAAAACAATTTCTACTTTTAAAGAAAGAGAGAGTAAGTTTAGATGATTATTTTTTAGTTTATGAAAGTGTCAACAAGAAATTAGATGAAAATCAAGACTTTTATGATAGGGAGACACAGCACTCTTTAAATAAAGAAAAACAAAAAGAATGGAGTTTTAGTATAAAAAATAAATTGAAAAAAATGGAGCCTTATTCTGTGAAAAGTTATTTAGATAGTTTAAAGATTAGGCAATGAAACTCAATGCTAGCGCCAGAATCCCCCGCTAACGCACGAATGAATGAACGTTCCAGCTAATGCTTGACTCCTGTCGAGTACCGTTCAAGCTGAGCAGATAAAATAAAAATATTATAAGCTACCTTAATCTAAATATAATTGAGGTAGTTTCTCGATATTGGTGAGAAATTAAGTTTTTACTGAAGAATTTTTTAAATTTTATTGGTAAGTATTTTATGAAAGATTTTAGGACTCTATCGTTTATATTAACGAAACTAAACTTTCGTGGAGTTTGAATGAGTAAATAAAAGCTGAGCAAGTAAAACTATAAAATAAAAATATTATGATTTATCTTTATTTGGTCACTAGATAGGAATCGAGCGCTAGCAGGGAAATTCTATGCACACAAATTTTTCAAATTAAATTCAAGAAAAAAATAATTATGCTTCCAGAAGTAATAATTAATGGTACATTGAGAAGTGGAGAACAAAAAATTATCAAGTATATACAGGATCATCAATAAAATATTACACTAATTAGAATGAAATTAAAGTTTAAAATGTTTGTTTTAACATTAGTTATAATTTTGATTGCTCGTGGTTTAGGTTATTATTTTTAAAGCTGATAGAGTTGATTAAGTTATTTTTTATAATGTCTTTTAGTATTACATCTGATCAGTCATTATGGTTAACACTCATAGTCTTAGTAATAATATTTTGTTTTCTTTATTATTTTTTAATTAAAAGAGGTAAAAAAAGTTAATATTTAAACATCACAAATTAACCTTATAATCCAGCTTGCGCCCTAATAAATAAATGTTGCAGCTAGTGCTCGAGTCCTGTTCAAGCTGAGCAAACAAAATATAAATATTATCAACTACCTTAATCTAATATAATTGAGGTAGTTTTTTTGGTATTAGTGAGAAATTAAGTTTTTACTGAAGAAATTTTTAAATTTTATAAGTAAGCATTTTATGAATGATTTTAGACCCCTATTTTATCTTAACGAACCTAAATTTTTGTTAAGTTTTAATGAGTAAATAAAAGCTGAGCAAGTAAACTATAATATTAAAACATTACGATTTATCTTTATTTTGTCACTCGATAGAAATCGAGCGCTAACAAGGATTGAACGGGAAAGTTGATGCAAGAATATAATCTATTTGGAAATGGAAATTTTAATAAAGTTTTTTTTAGGAATACTTAGTGTTTATTTTTTTATCAAGCTTGCTATTATATGGCAAGAACATAAGGACTTGATAGATAGTTATATTTTTAGAAAAGAGAGCTCTTTTTTAGATTATAATAACGATGAAATTATTAATAATTTTAATTTAAAATATTTTGCTCTTAGTGCTTTTATTTTAGGTGTGTTTTTGTTTGTTTCGTCCTAAAAAAAATATAAATATTTCAGATCAATTCTAACTCGTGTCCAAATTAATAAATAAACGTTGCAGCTAGTGCTCGACTCCTGTCGAGTACCGTTCAAGCTGAGCAAATAAAATAAAAATATTATAAGCTACCTTAATCTAAATATAATTGAGGTAGTTTTTTGTTATTAATAAGGAAATCAAGTTTTCGTTGAAGAAATTTTATAAGTAAGCATTTTATGAATGATTTTAAGATTGTATTTTTATTTTAATCCGGTCATCTCTTAAGAAAAATAAATATTAAGTTTACACACTTTTAAAATTGTATCGTATTGCTATACCTGTATTTATTCATTTTAATCACTATTTTTTTTGAAGATTTCAAAGAAAGAAAAGTACATGTTTTTTTATTATTAACGTTTGTTCTTTTAGGAGGTATAGTATTTTATCAAAATACATTTTTAGAATTATATTTATTATCAATTACCCTCAATTTTTCCTTTTTATTGTTTCTAATCTTATGTTTGTGGGGCTACACAAAGTTTAAATTGAAATTACCTTTTTTTTCTGCTATAGGTTTGGGAGATCTATTGTTTTTTACGGGCTTGGCTGTTGCGTTTCCGACGATTAATTTTTTAATTTTATTCGTTAGTTCATTGCTGTTTTCATTGCTTTTATTTGTAATCATGAAATCTAGAATGAAATACAAGACAGTACCTTTAGCAGGATTTCAAGCAATATTTTTATTTTTAATTTTATTGCTAAATTTGATGTTTGATATAGTGAATTTATATACTATTTAAATGAAAGAGAAAAAATACGACTTAGCAACCGATTTAGTACAGTTAATTACTTCTGAATTGGCCTATGAATATAGAATAATACCTAAGTTAAAAACAGAGACAGAAATTACCTTTTTAACAGATACTGAAGATTCAGTTGAACTTAAAAATGAACTAGAAATTGTATTAGGTAGTACAGTAAATTTAGAACAAGAAGAAAAAGAAATAATTAATAAGTTTTTACTAATTAATTATAGAAAAAGAAACACACAAACATCTACATTAAGCTATTCCGATGATTTTTTACTAAACATTATTCATGAAGCTAAAGAAATAGGAAGTAGTGATATCCATTTTGAGGCATTTGAAGAGCAAAATAAAGTCCGTTTTAGAATAGATGGTAAACTAATAGAGAAATATTTAATCTCGCTCGATGAGTATCCTAAAATCGTTAACCGTTTAAAAATTATGTCTGGAATGGATATTTCAGAAAAGCGTTTGCCACAAGATGGAAGAATAAATATTACAACAGCCTACGAAGATTTTGATATTCGTGTTTCATCACTACCAACTTTACATGGAGAAAAACTAGTACTTCGTATTCTATCTAAAAATAATGTTGCTATTCAATTAGATAAACTAGGATTTACATTAGAAGAATTACAATCATATAAAAAAGCCGTTAAAAAGCCTAATGGAATTATACTAATCTCTGGTCCAACTGGTTCAGGAAAAACAACAACATTGTACGCTACTTTAAAAGAATTGAATAAAGAAGATACTAATATTCTAACTATTGAAGATCCTATAGAATACACTCTGGAAGGAGTGAACCAAGTACAATTAAAAGAAGATATTGGTTTAGATTTCGCAAGTACCTTAAAAACATTTTTAAGACAAGATCCTGATATTATTATGGTAGGAGAGATCAGAGATGTAGCTACTGCAAATATGGCCATTAGAGCAGCTTTAACAGGTCATTTAGTTTTATCTACTATACACACAAATTCTGCATGGGGAACGGTTTCTAGGTTAATCGATATGGGAGTTCCTTCATTTTTAATAGCCAGTACTTTAAACGTGAGTATAGCTCAACGATTGGTTAGGAAATTATGTGATCATTGTAAAGTAGAAGTAGCTGTAAATGAAGAAGACGTTCCTGAAGAAATATTAGAAAATAAACTTTTAAAAACGCATTATAAAGCTGTTGGATGCGAACATTGCTATCAAACAGGTTACAAAGGACGAAAAGCAGTTTATGAAATTATTCCAGTGACAAAACCTATAGAAAAAGCAATTAAAAAAGAACAATCTGAAATAGATGAGTATTTAACAGAGAATGGTATTAATACATTAAAAGTTAATGCTTTAGATTTAGTGAAGAGAGGAATAACCTCAATTGATGAAGTATACTCATTATTAATATCTTAGCAATGAAAAAAAAACAAAAAACATATATTTTATTGGTAATTGTTATTATTGTTTGGAGTGTTGTAGGAATTCAATTTTTTAGATATTCTCATCAATATGAAGAAGAAATACCAGAAATTAATTATCAAAAGTTTCAGCCTAATATTACTGCAAAAAAAGAAACGTACAAGGTTTCTATTCACGAAAGAGATCCTTTTTTAGGAACGTTACATAATTCAGCAAAAAATAAGACTAAAAAAAAGAAAAAAACAACGCAAAAGGTACCTGTAGTTTTTCCAAACATTCAATACAAAGGAATGATAAGTAGTAACGACAATACGTCGTTTATTATAACAATTAATGGGAAACAATATATCATGCGTACACGAGTAAAAAAAGATGATGTAGAATTAATATCAGGAACTAAAAAAGAAATCAAAGTTTTATATAAAGGAAAGTATAAAACGATTAAAAAGTAATCATGAAACATTGGAATGGTAAAGTGAAAGCAGGAGCATTGCAGTATGTACTGGTTATTGCAATTATTATTTTCATTGTTTTATTTGCCTTTGTTCAATTAATAAATTTACAACAGAAGCTAGGTGTAAAGAAGAATTTATATCAAAAAGCAGTATTACAAGCAGACAATGGATTTCGTTATCTAGCATCAAAAAGTATAGAAAATAATACGATAAAAAAGGTTCAGTTTTCTGAAAATGATCAAGAAGAAGTCACTATAGAACAAAAGTATTGGGGGATTTTTGATGTTGCTAAAATCACTTCTAAAGTCAATAAAGAAACTATTAAAAAAGTAGCTTTAATTGGGAATAGAATAAAGGATAAAAAAGCGCTTTATTTGGTAGAAAATAATGTGCCTTTAGTATTAGTAGGTCACACTAAAATAATCGGAAAATCATATCTTTCACAACGTGGTGTTAAACCTGGAAATATTGCTGGAAATTCTTTTTATGGAAATACTTTAATTCAAGGAACTACCCAACAAAGCGAGACTAGTTTGCCTAAAAATAAACGTATAAAAGAGGTTTCTGAAAGATTTTCATTTTTAAATAAAATACAACCTAATTTTGAACTTAGAGAAGGCTTAAAAATAGTGCAATCGTTTTACAGTAAAACATTATCTTATCAAGATTATCTTACAATTAAACTAGAAGATATTTCATTGAAAGGGAATATAATAATAACTTCAAGTTCAAAGATAATTGTAAAGAAGACAGCAACTTTAGAAGATATAATTTTAATAGCACCAGAGGTAAAAATAGAATCTGGATTTCAAGGAAATATACAAGTTTTTGCCAATCAAAAAATACAAGTTGAAGAAAGTGTAAAACTCCAATATCCATCTGCTTTGATATTAAATTACAAGAAAGAAAAAATAGAAAGTGAAGACGGAATTTTTATAAATAGCCGAAGTGACATAAGAGGAGTATTAGCTTTTTTAAAAAAGGATGATACTAAAATAAATTATCAACCTCAAATAAAATTAGACAGCCAAGTTCATATCACAGGTGAAGTTTATTGTGAAGGGAATTTAGAGCTTTTAGGGAATGTTTCAGGAGAAGTTTATGCCAAAAACTTTATAACAATTCAATTTGGAAGCAAATACATTAATCATATTTATAATGGAAGTATTAATGCGAATAACTTAGTAAATCAATATGTTGGTTTAGGTTTACAATCCAATCAAAAATCTGTTGCAAAATGGCTGTATTAAAAAAAATTAGAGCTTCTTCTTTAAACGAAGTACTTGTAGCCACAATAATTATAATTTTGGTATTTGGTATCGCTATGGCTATACTCACAAATCTAATGCGAGGTTTAGCAATGAAAGAAACTCATGAACAACATACAGTATTAAATGAGTTGGTATATCAATACGAAAATGATAAAGTAAAAGTTCCGTACAATTCAAGTGATGGTAAATTCAGTTATGCTGTTTTTTTAGAGAATGAAAATGGTATGAATTGGTTAAATTTTGAAATTACTTCAAAAAGAACAAATAAGGTTGTAGTCAAAAAAATTATAGTAAATGAAAAAGATTAATGCTTTTACGCTTACAGAATTAATTGTGGTAATGGTAATATCTACCATAGTAATATCATTGGCATTTACAGCTTTATCTATGGTAAGAAGACAAATTAGAAGTATAGAAAAACGCCTTTATCTAAAAGAAGAATTAACACAATTTGAAAAAGTACTTACCAAAGATTTTAATACGTATCGTAAAATAGAAAAACAAAACTCATTTTTAAGTTTTAAAAATGCTTTAGATTCTGTCACATATAAATTAGAAGAAAATTATGTGTTACGAGATAAAGACTCTTTTTTATTAAGCTTGAAGAATACAAGTCTATTTTTAGATGGAATTCAAGTAAAAAATGGAGTTGTAGATGCAATACGTTTTGAAATAGAAGAATTAAAGAATAGACCTACATTTGTTTTCTCAAAAAAAGATGCTACTTTTTATCTAAATCAATAAACTATGGGATTCGAAATTAATAAAGCTAAACAAAACCAAAAGGAAAGTAGTTTTGATATTGATAGTCTTTTAAAAAAGGAGATTACATTATTTGGAAATGCATTTTCAAATAAAAAAAGGGAAGCTTTTTACACCGAACTCTATGTATTACTTCAAGCTGGTTTAGAGTTAAAAGATGCCTTAGATTTAATAGCTAAAGAACAAAAAAAAGAATTGGATATCAATCTATTTCAAAACATTATAGATGATTTAATTAGAGGGAAAAACTTTTCTGATGCATTACGAGCTAGAAAGGTTTTTTCAGATTACGAATTCTATTCAGTACAAATAGGTGAAAAAACAGGAACTTTACAAAAGGTAATTGAAGAATTAAGCATTTTTTATAAGCAAAGAAATGAACAACGTAGAAATGTAATCAATGCACTTTCTTATCCTTTAATTATACTTTTTACAGCTTTTTTTGCAGTTGTATTCATGATGCAATTTGTTGTACCAATGTTTGCTGATATTTTTAAACAGAATAAGGTAGAGTTACCATGGATTACAAGTAAAATAATTAGTGCTTCAAATTTCTTTAGAGATTATTATTGGATTCTATTAATCTTATTATTAGGTTTTCTAATTTTCCGTAGGGCATTTTCAAAAAAAACATGGTATAAGAAAATGTCCTCTCTTATGGTATTAAAAACGCCATTTGTAGGAGAATTTTTCAGGAAAGTGAAAATAGCTCAATTCACACAGGCTATAACATTATTAATAGGTGCTAAAGTTCCTTTATTAAATGGAATTCAACTGACTCAAAAAATGATTACTTTTTATCCTTTACAACAAGCTTTGAAAACAATAGAGAAAGATATTTTATTGGGTAAATCTTTATCAGAAAGTATTAGTAATCATAACATATTTGACAGTAAAATGGGAGCTTTAATTAAAGTTGCTGAAGAAACAAACCAAAACCATGTGATTTTTCAACGACTTACAGAACAATATACCAAAGATATTGAGTATCGATCTAAAATGCTTAGTTCTGTTTTAGAGCCAGTAATTATTTTATTTTTAGGCGTAATTATTGCTACGATATTAATCGCAATGTATATTCCTATGTTTAATTTAAGTACGGTAATAGGTTAATCTCTAACTATTTCTTTTAAGTTTTTATTTTGGTCTATTTCCCATACGTTTTTTACACCATCACCGTCAAAATCTTCAATAGCAGTAGCTCTAGCTTTAAATGAATTTTTAGATGCTTCAATAATCTCATAACTATAATATACATTATTCCCTGAACCATTCGCGTTAGGAGCTTCAAAATCTATATCATTAAAATTATTAGAGTATTTAGAATTGATATAATAGTAGTCTTTTTGTAACCCATGTAAATGTGTAAGTTGAATTTTAGCTTCCATACTCTTAGACTTAGTAACTTGTTTCATTAAATTAGGAAGAGCAATTAAAACTAGTATTCCAACAATAACCATAACAACTAATAATTCCTGTAGGTTAAAAGCATCAGTTTTCTTCTTTAAAAATTTCAATTTCATATCAATACCATTATATTTTACAAATACAAAATTATAAAAAAGAAATTATTTTATACTTTTATACCCGATTTAATAAAGACCTTATGAAAAAGATAGTAGTATTAATTATATTTTCGATAACATTGCTAAGTTGCGAAGCAATTTTTGTTGAAAATATTAGTGATAAAATAGTACAAGTTTTGGCCCCCAAAACAGGTAACGAACTAGATAAAGGACCTGTTGTTTTCTCTTGGGAAGAGTTAGAAGGTGCAGATGAATATCACTTAAAAATTGCAACACCTAATTTTTTAAATGCAAATCAAATAGTGTTAGATACAATTATTACAAGAAGATCATTTAGCGAAGATTTAACGACTGGAGATTATGAATGGTCTGTAATAGGAAAAAATTCTGAGTACGAAACTTTAGAGGAAATTAATATATTAACTATAAGATAATTGAAGTTGAAAAGGAGTATAGTTTTTATTCTATTAACTTTAATACACATATCATTTTTTGCACAGGTTAAAGATGATAGAATTAAAGTATTAGAGAGGAAGTTAGATAGTTTAACAAGAGTAATACCGGCATTAGCAGAAACAGTAGATTATAATATTAATGATGTAGACTTACCTACATTGTTAAATACTATAGCAGAAAAAAAGAAAGTAAATTTTAGTATTAGTACAAAGTTAAGTAATTACAGAGTATCGAATAACTTTGTAAACGTAACTATAAAAGATGTTTTACTGCATTTATGTAGTGAATATTCACTTACTTTTGATGCAATTGGTAATATTATTTCGATTCGAAAGTTTGAAAAAAAAGTAGTTATAAAAAAGCGAGTAATTCCAATAGAATATGATTTAAATAGTAATTTGTTTTCTATTGACTTAAAAAATGATAGTTTATCAACTGCATTAAGAAGAATTACGGAAGTTACAGGTAAAAATATGTTGTATGGTATTGGTTCTGGATCAAAAAAAATAACAGCATACATAAAAAATAAACCTCTAGAAGGAGCCATTGATAAAATAGCCTACACAAATAATTTAACTGTTACAAAAACCAAAGATGGCTATTATTTATTTGAATCTTTGGAAACAGCTCAAGTAAATAGCTCAACTAGAAATGGAAAAAATCAACAACAAATTCAAAGACCAACACGATATAGAAGTTCAAACTTTTATTTCAAGGTTAAAGATTCTATAAAACAAATTCTAGAAGTCGATTTTGATAATACAGATGTTGGTTCTATAATTAAAGACATCGGGCTTCAATTAAATATTGATATGTATACAGATACGGCTTTATCAGGTTTATCTAAAGTTACATTTAAAGCCAAAGAAATAACATACGATCAATTATTAACTAGAATACTTGAAGATAATAGCACATTAACTTTCAAGAAGGAGAACAATATTTATTATTTTTCAGGAAGTAAGAAAGAAGCTATTAAAAGCTATGTTACAATTCCTTTAATGCATCGTTCTATAGAAATTATGACTACTCCTTCTACCAACAGAAATAACAATAATAATTTCAATTCGTTTTCGGGTTCTGGTAATATCGGAGGTTTCGGGAATCAAGGAGGCATTATAAACGGAAATAATTCTTTTAATTCTCCAAATTCGTTTAACAATAGAAATACAGTTTCCCAAGGCTTTAATCAGAATAGGAGGCAGGTGAATCAAAGGAGTCAGGCACCTTTTTCCGATTACAATAATAAAGTAGAGGCATTATTAAATATAGTTCCTAAAGGACTATTAACAGATTTAGATATTAAAGTTGATACTGAACTCAATAGTTTTATTGTAGCTGGAGATACCCAAAAAATTGACAAGTTTCGAAAGTTTATAAAAAAAATAGATAAACCTATTCCTGTAATTCTTATTGAAGTAATGATATTAGAGGTCAACAAAACATCTACAGTAGATACTGGAGTTGAGTTTGGTTTAGGAGACGCACCTGTGAATAGTAGTGGTAAGTTATTTCCTTCTTCAGAATTTACTTTAGGAGCAAATACTTTAAATAAAATTATAGGAGGTTTTAATGGTTTTGGTTCTTTAAATGTTGGTAGAGTAGTACCAAATTTTTATGCTAAAATTCAAGCAATGGAAACTAACGGTAACATAAAAATAAGATCAACTCCTAAATTAGCTACCTTAAATGGTCATGAGGCAGTTTTATCTAATGGTGCAAGATCTTACTATGCTGTAGTAAGAAGAGATATTATTGGTACACAAAATCCGCAAACTACAGAGATTAGAAATTATGTTCCTATAGATGCAGATTTATCTATTTCTATAAGACCCATGGTAGCAGGAGATAAACAAATTACTTTAAGTATTAATGTACTTCAGTCTAGTTTTAATGAAAGTGATAGAATAGATGATGAAGCACCTCCGGGTATAAATTCAAGAGAATTTACTTCTATTGTCAGAGTAAAAGATCAAGATATTGTTATTCTAGGCGGTTTAGAAGAAAATTTGAAGAACGATTCTGGTTCTGGTGTTCCTTTTTTAGCTAGAATTCCTGTAATAAAATGGCTTTTCAGTAAAAAAACAAGAATCGATTCCAAGAAAAAGTTATCGGTATTAATTAAACCTACTATAATAAAGTAACGATGAAAGATCGTTTGTTTTTTGGAAATATATTATCTGCGGTTGAATATTCTTTTGATTCGGATGGGAATGAAATTTATATTCATTTGCAGCTAGAAAAGAAAAAGCAAAAGTTAGAAATAAAAGATTCAAGACGTTTTTTTAATCAAGATGAACTGTTACAATTTTTAAAAGAATCTAGTATCCGTCACACGATACTTGTTTTAAATAATAAGCAAGTTTTATCTAAATCGATCGAAACAAAAAACGAGCTTGAAGAAATTATTTTTAAAAGGGCTTTTCCATCTTTACCTTCCAAAGAATTTTACAAAAGGATACTTCCTACAAATACAGGAACATATTTGTCTGTTGTGCGTGAAAGTTATGTAGCTTCAGTAATTAAAGAGTTTGCGAATATCAATATAAATGTTTTAGATGTACTATTAGGTAATACAGCTTTCAGTTCCTTAGTTTCTATTATTGAAAATGGAGAAATATCAACTTCAAATACTAAACTTACATTAGCAAATAGTGCTGTAACTTCAGTTGCTACTAAAAAGTTTACTAATGAAGATTACAAAATCAATGGATTACAAATTAATAATCAATACATATTAAGTTTAAGTGCCATAGTATATTTCTATCTAAATAAAGAAGTTAGTTATAAACAAGAATATTTTACAGCATATTTAGAAAAGAAGAAATTTAATTTAGGCTATAAAATAATTTTAGGAATCATTTTCTTTTTGGTACTATTGAACTTTATTTATTTCAATAATTACAATACAGAAGTAAACAGATTAACGCAACAACTAGAAATTAAAAAAGATGGTAAGCGTAAGTTAATCGATCTAAAATCTAATGTTAAAAAGAAGAGGAAGTTACTTTCAGAATTACAAAACTCTTCTGCATTTTCTGTGGCCAAATATTCAGATCAAATTGTTAGTGAAATACCAAAATCAATACTTTTAAGCGAATTAATATATCAACCTTTAAATAGAGTATTAAAAAAAGGAAAAGAAACAAGCTTCAAAATAAAAGAGATTGAAGTTAAAGGAGTATTCAATAATTATATAGAGTTTACAAGTTGGATAGATAATCTTGAAAAGAAAGACTGGGTAAAACAATTATTAGAATTAACGACAGAGAAAGCCAAAAGAAAAAAGAATTCTAATTTTCATATTTTAATTCTAATTGAGTAATGAGTTTTAAAAAGAAAAACATACTACTGTTAATTGGTTTTGTAATTTCCTTACCATTATTATATATACTTAGTTTTAGTAATACATTAGAACTTAAAGAAAAATATAATAACTTAAAAAAAGAAAAACAATCTGCCGATAACATTAGCGCAAATTTATTAGGTTTAAAACAAGAGGAAAAGTATATAGATTCTATACTTAAAAGTGAAAATGTTCTATTGAACAATTCATTTCAACAAATCTTGTTAAAAAAGATAAATTTCTACAGAGAGCTACACGCTGTTGAAATTGTAACATTTAAAAATTATACAGAAGTAATAGATAACGGTATTAAATGCCAAATCTATCCAATTACTATCAGAGGCGATTATAATTCATTATTACAATTTTTAAACTATTTCGAAAAGGAAGGATTGGGAGAAATTAAATCTTATAGTTTTTTAAGAAAGAAAGATTATGCAAAGAGAAAAGAATATTTAAACTTAGAAATTTTATTTAAAAGAGTTCTTTCTGAATAGTACTTATATTTATTGTGTATAATAACTTTAATCTCGAAATATTTTTTAATACACTTTTAGTACCCAAAAGTACCAAGACTGATAATTTAAGAGGATTTAATCTTAGATAATATTAACATTTTTAATTTTCCCAATAGAAAAACAAATATCATATACAAGACAAATGTTAACGTTGTGTTATATTGATAAAAATTATTCTCCTGTAGAAGTTGTAATCACTAAATTTTTTGATTCAGAACTACTTTTTTTTGTAAAAAAAATAGTTTATGTGTTAATAATTGTTAAAAGTTTTTATATTTATACTGTTGTTAAACCTCATTTAAGAATAACAACTTAACCAAACATTTCGAATTTCTAACTACTGTTATTTATAATAATCAGTATAAAGTATAATAACGTATATGAATTAAATTACGCTCTAGTTCAAATCACATAATACAAAGATTTAGAAATTCACATGTAAGTTTCCCCGAGCCAGCCAATTTCTTCTAATCTAAATTTAGCATTCTAAAGAAGCATTTAGTAACGGTTTTTTTTGTAGTGTTTGTATTCTGGTAAAGTAATTTTACAACTCATCTTCGTTTTTATCCTTTTAAATAGTTTTTAACTAACCTAAATAAGTCATTTTTTATGAAAAAAAAGTACTCCATTATCAGTGCTTTAAGAGTAAAGGTGTTCCTATTGTTTGTATTAGTAAATACATTAATACAATTCAATGCGGAAGCTCAAACATGTACAATTAATGCGGGAGATCTTAATTTTAGAATCTGTGAAGGTTCACCGTTTAATTTTACTGGGCAAGCTTTAACACCACCAGATCAAACAACTTGGACACAAATTGCAGGTCCGTCTGTTATCATCGATGATGTTAACGATCCTACTTCTGCAGTTTTTGGAATGGTAGGAGGAAATACGTATCGTTTTAGTTTTTCCGCCAACTGTACACCATTAACTCAAGAAGTAGAAGTTATTGTTGAACCCCTAACACAAGCCAATGGAGGAATGGACATAGAATTTTGTCCAGATAGTATGGGGAATGTTTCCGTTTCAGGTAATGCGCCTTTGGTTGCGGGAGAAACAGGAAGATGGGAAATCACATCAGCATCAAACCCTGCTGGTGTAACTATAGATTTTCCAAATTCAGAAACAACAACATTAACAATGCCAGCAACCAGTTGTGGTACATCTACACTTTCTTGGATTATAGAAAGAGAATATGCACCGGGGTTATTTTGTAGATCACAATCTGATATCCAAGTAACCAATTATGGTGGAGTTCAACCCGTAGACGCTGGTTTCGATCAAACATTGAGTAATTGTTATACAACTACTACAGGAACAAATTTAGATGCAACTTTTGGAGGTTGTAGTTTAAATGGTCAGGTTGGATCTTGGAGTTTTGTTAGTGGACCAAGTATTCCAAATTTTGCAGATATTAATGACGCAGATACAGGTATTAGTGGTTTAAGAGAAGGAACTTATGTGTTAAGATGGAGCGTAGGAGGTCCTTGTTCAACTGCTGAAGATACAGTAACTATAACAGTACCGGCTGCAACACAAGATGTAACTGACGTATCTGGATCTCGATTAAATTATTTTATATGTGATACAGGTATCAATGAAATAACATTAGAAGGAGCGCAACCACAATTTGCTGGAGAAACTGTTTCTTGGACGCAAACTGGAGGTACAGCATTACCAGGTGGTTCAATTCAATCACCAACAAGTCCAACTACGGTAATAAGCAATTTATCTCCAGCAGGAGATCCTTATACTTTTAGATATAGGTTAGTAAATTCAGTTACAGGATGTGATTCATTTAGAGAATACAGAGTTATTTTTAGAGGTTCATCTAGAACAGTTACTGTAAACAGTGGTAATGATATATTCGGAACCTGTGGGCAAACTAATTTTGATATACCAATTGCATCTACAGGAACAGGTTTTAATCAATATAGAATTGTAAGTGGACCAGCTGATTCACCTTTAGGACCATTCCCAAACGCCCTCTCAAATGCAGGAGGAACCAACCTTAATGTAGATTTAGTAGAAGAAGGTACTTATGTTTTAGAATTTGTTAGAAGAGAAGGAGGACAATTATCTAGTGGATGTACAGATGGATTTGATACTATTAACATAACAGTTTCAGCAAATACAAATTCACCAAATGCAGGTTTAGACTTTAGTGAATCGTGTGGTACTGCATCTACAAGTTTAATAGGTAATATACCTACTGCAGGTACTCCAATTTGGAGTCAAATTAGTGGTCCAAATACAGCAACAATCGCAGACCCTTTTGTCACAACTGCAAATGTTTCTGGTTTAATTCCAGGTACATACGAATTTCAATATACTTTTCAAGGTGGTGGTTCGGCATGTCCAATCACACCAGACACCGTAACAGTCAATGTTTCTAGTGGTTCCTTAACAGCTGCAGCTACAGGACCTGATCAAAACGTTTGTTTTGGAGCTCCAGTTTTTATGGCAGCAAATGAACCAGGAGCGGGAGAAATTGGAACATGGACGGCAGATCCTGGTAATCCAAGTACTGTGACATTTTCAGACATTAATGACCCTAATGCTGTAATTACAGGTTTAACTAGTCCTTCTAGTTCATATATTTTTACTTGGACAATAGACTACACAAATCCAGGGCCTTCTGGATGTGCTACACCTACCTCTAATAATATAACAGTAAATACTACAGCAGATTCAGCACCAACACCCGCAGATGCTGGTCCAGATCAATGTTTGTCATCTGGAACTTTATCATTTAATTTAGGTGCTAATGCAGCAGATATCGGTACAACTGGTACATGGACAGCTTCATCTGCTGCTGGTGTATCTTTTGCGCCTAATGCAAATGATCCTAATGCCACGGCCACTGTTCCTTCAGATGGAGCTTATACTTTTACATGGACAATAACCGATGATTCTGGTACATGTACCGCAACTATGGATGATGTAGATGTAGTTATTGCAGTCCCAGCTTCAGCATCAGCAGCACCAGATCAGTCTATTTGTGCTAGCTCTACAGTAATGACAGCTACTACTTCATCGGGAGCTACAGGAACATGGTCATATGTATCGGGTCCTGGAGGTTTTTCATTTAGTGATATAAATGATCCAACAGCTACTGTTAGTTTTATAAGCAATGGAACATATGTTTTTGAATGGACAGTAGAAGCAGGAAGTTGTTCAACTGATTCTGATCAAATTACAATAGATGTAGGAATTCCACCTACAACAGCAAATGCTGGATCAGACCAAAATGTTTGTAACTTATCAAATGTAACACTTGGGGGAAATACTTTTAATTCCGGTACAGAAATAGGTACTTGGTCATTACTTGCAGGAGCGCCTAATAGTCCTAATATAGCAGATGCGAGTAACCCAAATACAAATGTTACTGGTTTAATAACAGGAACATATACTTTTAGATGGACTATTAAAGGTATTAATAACCCTCTTTGTCCTGAGTCTTTCGATGATGTAATAGTTGAAGTTTACACAAGTGCAAATACAGGGCCAGATCAAAATTTATGTGATGTAACAAGTATATTTTTAGAAGGAAATGAAAATTCTACAGGTACTTGGACTAAAGTGTCTGGACCAGCAGGAGAAGTAATTTCACAGTCTCCATCACCTAATGGACCAGTAGCTAATGTAGATATTTCTACTTCAGGTCCTGGAACATATGTATTTCAATATACAACAGATGCACATACTTTTGCTTCTGGTGGAGGTTGTCCAAGTACTAACGATACAGTTCAAGTAATAGTTAGTGGAACACCAAGCTTTGACCCAGATGCAGGTCCCGATCAAGATATATGTAATGCAGATACCACCACGGCAACAATGGCAGGAAATACACCGCCAGCAGATGGTACTACTGCAGAATGGATAATCACATTTGGTCCATCAGGTAATACAGCTGTTGTAGATTCACCAACTTCGCCTACAACCACAATAAGTGGATTAAGTACTCCAGGTATTTATGTAGTTGAATGGACTTTTTCTAACGGAAATTGTGTGAAGTTAGCTGATGTAATGAGGATAGAAGTTTTTGAAGCTCCAACACCAATTGAAGCAGGACCAGACCAGCCAAATGCGTGTCAGTTAGATTTTCAAACTAATGCAACTTTCCCAACAGTAGGACTTGGAGCATGGTCTATAACTAGTGCACCAGCAGGTTCTTCAACAACTATAGATAGCCCGAATAATCCAAATACAACATTATCAAACATAGAAGTAGGGACATATGTTCTTACATGGACTGTTTCTAATGGACCATTCACTAATCCTTCTGCTTGTGAACCACAACCAGATAGTGTAACAATAACATTTAACGATGTTCCTCCTACAGAAGCAGAAGCAGGGCCAGATCAAGTATTATGTGATGCTACTCAAACAAATTTGGGAGCAACACCTGTTTCATCTGGTATTGGAACATGGAGTTTAGTTTCAGGACCAAACAGTCCAACAATAACAGCACCAAATAATCCTAATAGTATTGTTCTAGGTTTAGTAACTGGAACTTATGAGTTTAGATGGAGAACTACTACTACAGGTGATGATGGTTGTTCATTTGAAGATACGGTAACTATAGAAGTAGTTTCAGATCCTCTTGTTGCAGAAGCAGGACCAGATCAGTGTATTGCTGAGTTTTCAAGTTTAACACTTGGAGCTACTCCAGCTTCTTCTGGAACTGGAACTTGGACGCAAGTATCTGGGCCTTCAACGGTAAATTTTATTGATAATGACAATCCAAATACAGCAGTAACAGGAGCTGGAGTAGGAATATATGTTTTTGAATGGACAGTAAATAATGGTACTTGTACACCAGTTAGTGATCGTGTTACCATAGAAATAAAAGCTAATGCTGATTTAGAATTAAACAAGTCTGCAAGTTTAACCTCAGTTAATGTAGGAGATGTTATAACTTTTACAGTAGCTGTATTTAATGATAATTCATCGTCTACTAATGCAAATGCAACAGGAGTTAATGTTCAAGATATTTTACCTGTAGGTTTTGACTTAGTTCCAGGTACGGTTAGTAATGGAGGAACGTTCGATTTAGGAAGTAAAACTGTTACTTGGTCAGGATTAAATATTGCAAATGGAAGTACGATAAATTTAACATACGATGTCACCGTAAATGCGCCAACTGGAGCAGCAGGTGAATATACAAATGTAGCACAAATTACAGCTAGTGATCAGTTTGATCCAGATAGTACACCGAATAATAATATTATCGCAGAAGATGATCAAGATGATGAAACTATAACAATTCAATCAGCAGATTTATCTTTAGAAAAATTAGTTTCTCCAACAGATGTAAGTGTTGGAAATACAGTAACATTTACAATAAATGTTAGTAATGATGGTCCAGATATAGCTACAAATGTAGTTATTGAAGATATTATACCTGTTGGTTACAGTAATATAACAGCTATTAGTAGTAGTGGTACCTTAAACGGTACAGGAGATGAAATCTCTTGGAGCTTAGCTAGTGTACCAGTTGGAGCGAATTCGGTTGTATTAACTTTTGACGCCATTGTGAATGCACCAACAGGAGCTGCAAATGAATATACAAATTCAGTTCAAGTAATGGCTGCAGATCAAGCAGATCCAGATAGTACACCGGGAAATAAGGTTGCAACTGAAGATGATCAAGATGATGCAGCTATTACCTTAGAGCAAGCTGATTTAGAATTAACAAAATCAGTTGCACCAACATCAGGAAATGCAGGAGATACAGTTACGTTTACGATTCAAGTGGATAATGTTGCAAGTGCAGCAACAACAGGAGATGCAACTGGAGTAGAAGTACAAGATATTTTACCATCAGGATATACATTAACACCTGGAACAATTTCATCAGGAGGTACTTACAATGCTGGTTCTGGAATTATTACATGGAGTGGCTTAAGTATTCCTAACGGAGGAAATACTGTATTAACATTTGACGCTACAGTAAATTCTACTGGTATATATGTGAATTCTGCTCAAGTAACAGCTTCAGATTTACCAGATCCAGATAGCACACCAGGAAATTCAATAGCAGCAGAAGATGATCAAGATGATGCTACATTTACATTAGATGAGATAGCTTTATCAGTTGATAAAAGAACAAACCCTGTTTTAACATCAACAACGGTTGGTAGTACAGTTACTTTTGAAATAGAAGTTTCTAATGCAGGTGGATTATCTACAGCTACAGGAGTTCAGATTCAAGATTTATTACCACCTGGTTATGAATTACAAACAGGAACAATATCTAATAGTGGTATTGCCAGTTTTGATAGAAAAACAATAACATGGAATAATTTGACTATAGCTTCAGGAAGTAGTATTGTACTAACATACGATGCTATTATAAATGCGCCAACTGGAGTTCCAGATGAATATAAAAACGTGGTTCAAGTTACTGATGCAGATCAAAATGATAATGGAAGTACACCAAATAACGATGATGGTGATCAAAGTGAACCAGATGAAGATGCTTTAACTATCCCAACTCCACAGCAATCAGATTTAAGTTTAGAGAAGTTAGTAAGTGATAGTACACCGAATGTTGGTGATACAGTTACCTTTAGCTTAGTGATCAGTAATGCAGGAACAAGCAATGCCACAGGAGTAAGTGTTGTTGATGTTGTACCAGCAGGATATAGCGGATTAACTAATCCAAACACAGTTGGAGGAGTTACTGGAGTTATCAGTGGCGGAAACACAGTTACTTGGACAGGTTTAAGTGTTCCAAATACAGGTTCAATTACGTTAACTTTTGAAGCAGTAGTTGATGCGCCAACAGGAGCAGCGAATGAATATTTAAATGTAGCTGAGATTACCTCGAGTGATCAATTTGATCCAGATAGTGATCCAACAAGTGATGCCAATACAGATGATAATGGAGATGGCATTGCAGATGATGATGAGGATAGTATTGCAGTAGTTCCAGAACAATCAGATTTAAGTATTGTTAAGGTTATCAGTGATAGTACCCCAAATGTAGGCGATGTAGTTACCTTCACATTAACGGTTACCAATGCAGGTCCAGACCCAGCTACCGGAGTTGCACTTCGTGATGTAGTACCAAACGGATATACTATTGGAGTGATTAACGATAGCGGTATAGCAAGTGGTACAACCATAGACTGGACAGGTTTAAGTGTTCCAAACAACAATGGAAGTATTAGTGTAAGTTATACAGCTACGGTCAATGCTCCAGGAGCAGGAATAAGTTATACGAATAATGCAGAGATTAGCGCTAGTGATCAATTTGATCCAGATAGTGATCCAACAGTAAATTCAGGAGTTGACGATAAAACCGATGGTTTACCAGATGATGATGAGACTAGTGTTACTCCAGTTGTAGAGCAAGCTGATTTAAGTGTTAGTAAAGGCTTAGCAAGCGGAAGTGCTACCCCAAATGTAGGTGATGTTTTAGTCTTTGAATTAACAATAACCAATGCAGGACCAAGTGATGCCACAGGGGTAGAGATCGTTGATACTTTACCAGTGGCTGGATATACTTTAGGTACGGTTAACAATGGCGGAACAGCAGCTGGAAATGTAGCTACGTGGAGTAATTTAAGTATTCCAAGTGGAGGATTAATCACCGTTACTTATGAAGCTACAGTGTTAGCCCCAGTCAGTCCAGCAGATCCAACCCAATATTTAAATGTTGCAGAGATTACAGCGAGCGATCAGTTTGATCCAAATAGTAGTCCAAATAATGATGATGGTGATCAGAGCGAGGATGATGAGACGAATTTCAACATCACTCCACAGCAATCAGATTTAAGTTTAGCGAAGAGTTTTACAGATAATAATGGAAACAATGTAGAAGTAGGTGATGTTCTTACGTTCACAGTTGCTTTAAGTAACGCAGGTACAGATGTAGCCACAGGAGTAAGTGCTGCTGATGTTTTACCAGTAGGATATAGCATTGTAGCAGGTAGTATAGACAATGGCGGAATTTATAACGCAGGAGCTACGACTATCAACTGGAGCGGACTTACGATTCCATTAACAGGATTAAATCTAACGTACCAAGTTACTGTAAATGCTCCAACAGGAGCAGCAGGTGAGTATACCAATGTAGCTCAAGTAACCGGAAGCGATCAGTTTGATCCAAATAGTACACCAAACAATGATGATGGCGATCAGAGTGAGGACGATGAAGATAATGCGAGTGTTGTTCCAGGTCAAGCTGACTTAGAGTTATCAAAATCACCAAGTGTTAGTTCACCAAATGTAGGCGATGTAATTACTTATACTGTTACGATTACTAACAATGGTACAAGTGATGCTACAGGTGTATCTGTTGCAGATACGGTTCCAAACGGATTACAAATAGTTACAGTTAATAACGGCGGAACACAGACAGGTAATGTAATTACTTGGTCAGGTTTATCCGTATCAGCTACAGGAGGAAGTAACACATTATCTGTTACCTACACGGCTACCGTTTTAGCGCCAGGAGCAGGAGTAAGTTACAACAACGTTGCAGAGATTACGGCGAGTGATCAGTTTGATCCAAACAGTACACCAGATAACGATGATGGAGATCAGAGTGAGGACGATGAAGTTTCTTCATTAATTACCCCACAGCAATCAGATTTAAGTTTAGAGAAGTTAGTAAGTGATAGTACACCGAATGTTGGTGATACAGTTACCTTTAGCTTAGTGATCAGTAATGCAGGAACAAGCAATGCCACAGGAGTAAGTGTTGTTGATGTTGTACCAGCAGGATATAGCGGATTAACTAATCCAAACACAGTTGGAGGAGTTACTGGAGTTATCAGTGGCGGAAACACAGTTACTTGGACAGGTTTAAGTGTTCCAAATACAGGTTCAATTACGTTAACTTTTGAAGCAGTAGTTGATGCGCCAACAGGAGCAGCGAATGAATATTTAAATGTAGCTGAGATTACCTCGAGTGATCAATTTGATCCAGATAGTGATCCAACAAGTGATGCCAATACAGATGATAATGGAGATGGCATTGCAGATGATGATGAGGATAGTATTGCAGTAGTTCCAGAACAATCAGATTTAAGTATTGTTAAGGTTATCAGTGATAGTACCCCAAATGTAGGCGATGTAGTTACCTTCACATTAACGGTTACCAATGCAGGTCCAGACCCAGCTACCGGAGTTGCACTTCGTGATGTAGTACCAAACGGATATACTATTGGAGTGATTAACGATAGCGGTATAGCAAGTGGTACAACCATAGACTGGACAGGTTTAAGTGTTCCAAACAACAATGGAAGTATTAGTGTAAGTTATACAGCTACGGTCAATGCTCCAGGAGCAGGAATAAGTTATACGAATAATGCAGAGATTAGCGCTAGTGATCAATTTGATCCAGATAGTGATCCAACAGTAAATTCAGGAGTTGACGATAAAACCGATGGTTTACCAGATGATGATGAGACTAGTGTTACTCCAGTTGTAGAGCAAGCTGATTTAAGTGTTAGTAAAGGCTTAGCAAGCGGAAGTGCTACCCCAAATGTAGGTGATGTTTTAGTCTTTGAATTAACAATAACCAATGCAGGACCAAGTGATGCCACAGGGGTAGAGATCGTTGATACTTTACCAGTGGCTGGATATACTTTAGGTACGGTTAACAATGGCGGAACAGCAGCTGGAAATGTAGCTACGTGGAGTAATTTAAGTATTCCAAGTGGAGGATTAATCACCGTTACTTATGAAGCTACAGTGTTAGCCCCAGTCAGTCCAGCAGATCCAACCCAATATTTAAATGTTGCAGAGATTACAGCGAGCGATCAGTTTGATCCAAATAGTAGTCCAAATAATGATGATGGTGATCAGAGCGAGGATGATGAGACGAATTTCAACATCACTCCACAGCAATCAGATTTAAGTTTAGCGAAGAGTTTTACAGATAATAATGGAAACAATGTAGAAGTAGGTGATGTTCTTACGTTCACAGTTGCTTTAAGTAACGCAGGTACAGATGTAGCCACAGGAGTAAGTGCTGCTGATGTTTTACCAGTAGGATATAGCATTGTAGCAGGTAGTATAGACAATGGCGGAATTTATAACGCAGGAGCTACGACTATCAACTGGAGCGGACTTACGATTCCATTAACAGGATTAAATCTAACGTACCAAGTTACTGTAAATGCTCCAACAGGAGCAGCAGGTGAGTATACCAATGTAGCTCAAGTAACCGGAAGCGATCAGTTTGATCCAAATAGTACACCAAACAATGATGATGGCGATCAGAGTGAGGACGATGAAGATAATGCGAGTGTTGTTCCAGGTCAAGCTGACTTAGAGTTATCAAAATCACCAAGTGTTAGTTCACCAAATGTAGGCGATGTAATTACTTATACTGTTACGATTACTAACAATGGTACAAGTGATGCTACAGGTGTATCTGTTGCAGATACGGTTCCAAACGGATTACAAATAGTTACAGTTAATAACGGCGGAACACAGACAGGTAATGTAATTACTTGGTCAGGTTTATCCGTATCAGCTACAGGAGGAAGTAACACATTATCTGTTACCTACACGGCTACCGTTTTAGCGCCAGGAGCAGGAGTAAGTTACAACAACGTTGCAGAGATTACGGCGAGTGATCAGTTTGATCCAAACAGTACACCAGATAACGATGATGGAGATCAGAGTGAGGACGATGAAGTTTCTTCATTAATTACCCCACAGCAATCAGATTTAAGTTTAGAGAAGTTAGTAAGTGATAGCACACCGAATGTTGGTGATACAGTTACTTTTAGCTTAGTGATCAGTAATGCAGGAACAAGCAATGCCACAGGAGTAAGTGTTGTTGATGTTGTACCAGCAGGATATAGCGGATTAACTAATCCAAATACAGTTGGAGGAGTTACTGGAGTTATCAGTGGCGGAAACACAGTTACTTGGACAGGTTTAAGTGTTCCAAATTCAGGTTCAATTACGTTAACTTTTGAAGCAGTAGTTGATGCGCCAACAGGAACAGCGAATGAATATTTAAATGTAGCCGAGATTACCTCGAGTGATCAATTTGATCCAGATAGTGATCCAACAAGTGATGCCAATACAGATGATAATGGAGATGGCATTGCAGATGATGATGAGGATAGTATTGCAGTAGTTCCAGAACAATCAGATTTAAGTATTGTTAAGGTTATCAGTGATAGTACCCCAAATGTAGGCGATGTAGTTACCTTCACATTAACGGTTACCAATGCAGGTCCAGACCCAGCTACCGGAGTTGCACTTCGTGATGTAGTACCAAACGGATATACTATTGGAGTGATTAACGATAGCGGTATAGCAAGTGGTACAACCATAGACTGGACAGGTTTAAGTGTTCCAAACAACAATGGAAGTATTAGTGTAAGTTATACAGCTACGGTCAATGCTCCAGGAGCAGGAATAAGTTATACGAATAATGCAGAGATTAGCGCTAGTGATCAATTTGATCCAGATAGTGATCCAACAGCCAATTCAGGAGTTGACGATAAAACCGATGGTTTACCAGATGATGATGAGACTAGTGTTACTCCAGTTGTAGAGCAAGCTGATTTAAGTGTTAGTAAAGGCTTAGCAAGCGGAAGTGCTACCCCAAATGTAGGTGATGTTTTAGTCTTTGAATTAACAATAACCAATGCAGGACCAAGTGATGCCACAGGGGTAGAGATCGTTGATACTTTACCAGTGGCTGGATATACTTTAGGTACGGTTAACAATGGCGGAACAGCAGCTGGAAATGTAGCTACGTGGAGTAATTTAAGTATTCCAAGTGGAGGATTAATCACCGTTACTTATGAAGCTACAGTGTTAGCCCCAGTCAGTCCAGCAGATCCAACCCAATATTTAAATGTTGCAGAGATTACAGCGAGTGATCAGTTTGATCCAAATAGTAGTCCAAATAATGATGATGGTGATCAGAGTGAGGATGATGAGACGAATTTCAACATCACTCCACAGCAATCAGATTTAAGTTTAGCGAAGAGTTTTACAGATAATAATGGAAACAATGTAGAAGTAGGTGATGTTCTTACGTTCACAGTTGCTTTAAGTAACGCAGGTACAGATGTAGCCACAGGAGTAAGTGCTGCTGATGTTTTACCAGTAGGATATAGCATTGTAGCAGGTAGTATAGACAATGGCGGAATTTATAACGCAGGAGCTACGACTATCAACTGGAGCGGACTTACGATTCCATTAACAGGATTAAATCTAACGTACCAAGTTACTGTAAATGCTCCAACAGGAGCAGCAGGTGAGTATACCAATGTAGCTCAAGTAACCGGAAGCGATCAGTTTGATCCAAATAGTAGTCCAAACAATGATGATGGCGACCAGAGTGAAGATGATGAAGATAATGCGAGTGTTGTTCCAGGTCAGGCTGACTTAGAGTTATCAAAATCACCAAGTGTTAGTTCACCAAATGTAGGGGATGTAATTACTTATACTGTTACGATTACTAACAATGGTACAAGTGATGCTACAGGTGTATCTGTTGCAGATACGGTTCCAAACGGATTACAAATAGTTACAGTTAATAACGGCGGAACACAGACAGGTAATGTAATTACTTGGTCAGGTTTATCCGTATCAGCTACAGGAGGAAGTAACACATTATCTGTTACCTACACGGCTACCGTTTTAGCGCCAGGAGCAGGAGTAAGTTACAACAACGTTGCAGAGATTACGGCGAGTGATCAGTTTGATCCAAACAGTACACCAGATAACGATGATGGAGATCAGAGTGAGGACGATGAAGTTTCTTCATTAATTACCCCACAGCAATCAGATTTAAGTTTAGAGAAGTTAGTAAGTGATAGCACACCGAATGTTGGTGATACAGTTACTTTTAGCTTAGTGATCAGTAATGCAGGAACAAGCAATGCCACAGGAGTAAGTGTTGTTGATGTTGTACCAGCAGGATATAGCGGATTAACTAATCCAAATACAGTTGGAGGAGTTACTGGAGTTATCAGTGGCGGAAACACAGTTACTTGGACAGGTTTAAGTGTTCCAAATTCAGGTTCAATTACGTTAACTTTTGAAGCAGTAGTTGATGCGCCAACAGGAACAGCGAATGAATATTTAAATGTAGCCGAGATTACCTCGAGTGATCAATTTGATCCAGATAGTGATCCAACAAGTGATGCCAATACAGATGATAATGGAGATGGCATTGCAGATGATGATGAGGATAGTATTGCAGTAGTTCCAGAACAATCAGATTTAAGTATTGTTAAGGTTATCAGTGATAGTACCCCAAATGTAGGCGATGTAGTTACCTTCACATTAACGGTTACCAATGCAGGTCCAGACCCAGCTACCGGAGTTGCACTTCGTGATGTAGTACCAAACGGATATACTATTGGAGTGATTAACGATAGCGGTATAGCAAGTGGTACAACCATAGACTGGACAGGTTTAAGTGTTCCAAACAACAATGGAAGTATTAGTGTAAGTTATACAGCTACGGTCAATGCTCCAGGAGCAGGAATAAGTTATACGAATAATGCAGAGATTAGCGCTAGTGATCAATTTGATCCAGATAGTGATCCAACAGCCAATTCAGGAGTTGACGATAAAACCGATGGTTTACCAGATGATGATGAGACTAGTGTTACTCCAGTTGTAGAGCAAGCTGATTTAAGTGTTAGTAAAGGCTTAGCAAGCGGAAGTGCTACCCCAAATGTAGGTGATGTTTTAGTCTTTGAATTAACAATAACCAATGCAGGACCAAGTGATGCCACAGGGGTAGAGATCGTTGATACTTTACCAGTGGCTGGATATACTTTAGGTACGGTTAACAATGGCGGAACAGCAGCTGGAAATGTAGCTACGTGGAGTAATTTAAGTATTCCAAGTGGAGGATTAATCACCGTTACTTATGAAGCTACAGTGTTAGCCCCAGTCAGTCCAGCAGATCCAACCCAATATTTAAATGTTGCAGAGATTACAGCGAGTGATCAGTTTGATCCAAATAGTAGTCCAAATAATGATGATGGTGATCAGAGTGAGGATGATGAGACGAATTTCAACATCACTCCACAGCAATCAGATTTAAGTTTAGCGAAGAGTTTTACAGATAATAATGGAAACAATGTAGAAGTAGGTGATGTTCTTACGTTCACAGTTGCTTTAAGTAACGCAGGTACAGATGTAGCCACAGGAGTAAGTGTTGCCGATGTTTTACCAGTAGGTTATAGCATTGTACCAGGTAGTATAGACAATGGCGGAATTTATAACGCAGGAGCTACGACTATCAACTGGAGCGGACTTACGATTCCATTAACAGGATTAAATCTAACGTACCAAGTTACTGTAAATGCTCCAACAGGAGCAGCAGGCGAGTATACCAATGTAGTTCAAGTAACCGGAAGCGATCAGTTTGATCCAAATAGTAGTCCAAACAATGATGATGGCGACCAGAGTGAAGATGATGAAGATAATGCGAGTGTTGTTCCAGGTCAGGCTGACTTAGAGTTATCAAAATCACCAAGTGTTAGTTCACCAAATGTAGGGGATGTAATTACTTATACTGTTACGATTACTAACAATGGTACAAGTGATGCTACAGGTGTATCTGTTGCAGATACGGTTCCAAACGGATTACAAGTAGTTACTATAATAATGGAGGATACAGACAGGTAACTATAAACTGGTCAGGTTTATCCGTATCAGCTACAGGAGGAAGTAACACATTATCTGTTACCTACACGGCTACCGTTTTAGCGCCAGGAGCAGGAGTAAGTTACAACAACGTTGCAGAGATTACGGCGAGTGATCAGTTTGATCCAAACAGTACACCAGATAACGATGATGGAGATCAGAGTGAGGACGATGAAGTTTCTTCATTAATTACCCCACAGCAATCAGATTTAAGTTTAGAGAAGTTAGTAAGTGATAGCACACCGAATGTTGGTGATACAGTTACTTTTAGCTTAGTGATCAGTAATGCAGGAACAAGCAATGCCACAGAGTAAGTGTTGTGATGTTGTACCAGCAGGATATAGCGGATTAACTAATCAAATACATGGAGGTTACTGGAGTTATCAGTGGCGGAAACACATTACTGACAGGTTTAAGTGTTCCAAATTCAGGTTCAATTACGTTAACTTTTGAAGCAGAGTTATAGCGGAAAAAACTAATAAATAAGTAGGAGTTACTGGAGTTATCAGTGGCGGAAACACAGTTACTTGGACAGGTTTAAGTGTTCCAAATTCAGGTTCAATTACGTTAACTTTTGAAGCAGTAGTTGATGCGCCAACAGGAACAGCGAATGAATATTTAAATGTAGCCGAGATTACCTCGAGTGATCAATTTGATCCAGATAGTGATCCAACAAGTGATGCCAATACAGATGATAATGGAGATGGCATTGCAGATGATGATGAGGATAGTATTGCAGTAGTTCCAGAACAATCAGATTTAAGTATTGTTAAGGTTATCAGTGATAGTACCCCAAATGTAGGCGATGTAGTTACCTTCACATTAACGGTTACCAATGCAGGTCCAGACCCAGCTACCGGAGTTGCACTTCGTGATGTAGTACCAAACGGATATACTATTGGAGTGATTAACGATAGCGGTATAGCAAGTGGTACAACCATAGACTGGACAGGTTTAAGTGTTCCAAACAACAATGGAAGTATTAGTGTAAGTTATACAGCTACGGTCAATGCTCCAGGAGCAGGAATAAGTTATACGAATAATGCAGAGATTAGCGCTAGTGATCAATTTGATCCAGATAGTGATCCAACAGCCAATTCAGGAGTTGACGATAAAACCGATGGTTTACCAGATGATGATGAGACTAGTGTTACTCCAGTTGTAGAGCAAGCTGATTTAAGTGTTAGTAAAGGCTTAGCAAGCGGAAGTGCTACCCCAAATGTAGGTGATGTTTTAGTCTTTGAATTAACAATAACCAATGCAGGACCAAGTGATGCCACAGGGGTAGAGATCGTTGATACTTTACCAGTGGCTGGATATACTTTAGGTACGGTTAACAATGGCGGAACAGCAGCTGGAAATGTAGCTACGTGGAGTAATTTAAGTATTCCAAGTGGAGGATTAATCACCGTTACTTATGAAGCTACAGTGTTAGCCCCAGTCAGTCCAGCAGATCCAACCCAATATTTAAATGTTGCAGAGATTACAGCGAGTGATCAGTTTGATCCAAATAGTAGTCCAAATAATGATGATGGTGATCAGAGTGAGGATGATGAGACGAATTTCAACATCACTCCACAGCAATCAGATTTAAGTTTAGCGAAGAGTTTTACAGATAATAATGGAAACAATGTAGAAGTAGGTGATGTTCTTACGTTCACAGTTGCTTTAAGTAACGCAGGTACAGATGTAGCCACAGGAGTAAGTGCTGCTGATGTTTTACCAGTAGGATATAGCATTGTAGCAGGTAGTATAGACAATGGCGGAATTTATAACGCAGGAGCTACGACTATCAACTGGAGCGGACTTACGATTCCATTAACAGGATTAAATCTAACGTACCAAGTTACTGTAAATGCTCCAACAGGAGCAGCAGGTGAGTATACCAATGTAGCTCAAGTAACCGGAAGCGATCAGTTTGATCCAAATAGTAGTCCAAACAATGATGATGGCGACCAGAGTGAAGATGATGAAGATAATGCGAGTGTTGTTCCAGGTCAGGCTGACTTAGAGTTATCAAAATCACCAAGTGTTAGTTCACCAAATGTAGGGGATGTAATTACTTATACTGTTACGATTACTAACAATGGTACAAGTGATGCTACAGGTGTATCTGTTGCAGATACGGTTCCAAACGGATTACAAATAGTTACAGTTAATAACGGCGGAACACAGACAGGTAATGTAATTACTTGGTCAGGTTTATCCGTATCAGCTACAGGAGGAAGTAACACATTATCTGTTACCTACACGGCTACCGTTTTAGCGCCAGGAGCAGGAGTAAGTTACAACAACGTTGCAGAGATTACGGCGAGTGATCAGTTTGATCCAAACAGTACACCAGATAACGATGATGGAGATCAGAGTGAGGACGATGAAGTTTCTTCATTAATTACCCCACAGCAATCAGATTTAAGTTTAGAGAAGTTAGTAAGTGATAGCACACCGAATGTTGGTGATACAGTTACTTTTAGCTTAGTGATCAGTAATGCAGGAACAAGCAATGCCACAGGAGTAAGTGTTGTTGATGTTGTACCAGCAGGATATAGCGGATTAACTAATCCAAATACAGTTGGAGGAGTTACTGGAGTTATCAGTGGCGGAAACACAGTTACTTGGACAGGTTTAAGTGTTCCAAATTCAGGTTCAATTACGTTAACTTTTGAAGCAGTAGTTGATGCGCCAACAGGAACAGCGAATGAATATTTAAATGTAGCCGAGATTACCTCGAGTGATCAATTTGATCCAGATAGTGATCCAACAAGTGATGCCAATACAGATGATAATGGAGATGGCATTGCAGATGATGATGAGGATAGTATTGCAGTAGTTCCAGAACAATCAGATTTAAGTATTGTTAAGGTTATCAGTGATAGTACCCCAAATGTAGGCGATGTAGTTACCTTCACATTAACGGTTACCAATGCAGGTCCAGACCCAGCTACCGGAGTTGCACTTCGTGATGTAGTACCAAACGGATATACTATTGGAGTGATTAACGATAGCGGTATAGCAAGTGGTACAACCATAGACTGGACAGGTTTAAGTGTTCCAAACAACAATGGAAGTATTAGTGTAAGTTATACAGCTACGGTCAATGCTCCAGGAGCAGGAATAAGTTATACGAATAATGCAGAGATTAGCGCTAGTGATCAATTTGATCCAGATAGTGATCCAACAGCCAATTCAGGAGTTGACGATAAAACCGATGGTTTACCAGATGATGATGAGACTAGTGTTACTCCAGTTGTAGAGCAAGCTGATTTAAGTGTTAGTAAAGGCTTAGCAAGCGGAAGTGCTACCCCAAATGTAGGTGATGTTTTAGTCTTTGAATTAACAATAACCAATGCAGGACCAAGTGATGCCACAGGGGTAGAGATCGTTGATACTTTACCAGTGGCTGGATATACTTTAGGTACGGTTAACAATGGCGGAACAGCAGCTGGAAATGTAGCTACGTGGAGTAATTTAAGTATTCCAAGTGGAGGATTAATCACCGTTACTTATGAAGCTACAGTGTTAGCCCCAGTCAGTCCAGCAGATCCAACCCAATATTTAAATGTTGCAGAGATTACAGCGAGTGATCAGTTTGATCCAAATAGTAGTCCAAATAATGATGATGGTGATCAGAGTGAGGATGATGAGACGAATTTCAACATCACTCCACAGCAATCAGATTTAAGTTTAGCGAAGAGTTTTACAGATAATAATGGAAACAATGTAGAAGTAGGTGATGTTCTTACGTTCACAGTTGCTTTAAGTAACGCAGGTACAGATGTAGCCACAGGAGTAAGTGTTGCCGATGTTTTACCAGTAGGTTATAGCATTGTACCAGGTAGTATAGACAATGGCGGAATTTATAACGCAGGAGCTACGACTATCAACTGGAGCGGACTTACGATTCCATTAACAGGATTAAATCTAACGTACCAAGTTACTGTAAATGCTCCAACAGGAGCAGCAGGCGAGTATACCAATGTAGTTCAAGTAACCGGAAGCGATCAGTTTGATCCAAATAGTAGTCCAAACAATGATGATGGCGACCAGAGTGAAGATGATGAAGATAATGCGAGTGTTGTTCCAGGTCAGGCTGACTTAGAGTTATCAAAATCACCAAGTGTTAGTTCACCAAATGTAGGGGATGTAATTACTTATACTGTTACGATTACTAACAATGGTACAAGTGATGCTACAGGTGTATCTGTTGCAGATACGGTTCCAAACGGATTACAAGTAGTTACTATAAATAATGGAGGAGTACAGACAGGTAACACTATAAACTGGTCAGGTTTATCCGTATCAGCTACAGGAGGAAGTAACACATTATCTGTTACCTACACGGCTACCGTTTTAGCGCCAGGAGCAGGAGTAAGTTACAACAACGTTGCAGAGATTACGGCGAGTGATCAGTTTGATCCAAACAGTACACCAGATAACGATGATGGAGATCAGAGTGAGGACGATGAAGTTTCTTCATTAATTACCCCACAGCAATCAGATTTAAGTTTAGAGAAGTTAGTAAGTGATAGCACACCGAATGTTGGTGATACAGTTACTTTTAGCTTAGTGATCAGTAATGCAGGAACAAGCAATGCCACAGGAGTAAGTGTTGTTGATGTTGTACCAGCAGGATATAGCGGATTAACTAATCCAAATACAGTTGGAGGAGTTACTGGAGTTATCAGTGGCGGAAACACAGTTACTTGGACAGGTTTAAGTGTTCCAAATTCAGGTTCAATTACGTTAACTTTTGAAGCAGTAGTTGATGCGCCAACAGGAACAGCGAATGAATATTTAAATGTAGCCGAGATTACCTCGAGCGATCAATTTGATCCAGATAGTGATCCAACAAGTGATGCTAATACAGATGATAATGGTGATGGTATTGCAGATGATGATGAGGATAGTATTGCAGTAGTTCCAGAACAATCAGATTTAAGTATTGTTAAGGTTATCAGTGATAGTACCCCAAATGTAGGAGATGTAGTTACCTTCACATTAACGGTTACCAATGCAGGTCCAGACCCAGCAACCGGAGTTGCACTTCGTGATGTAGTACCGAACGGGTATACTATTGGAGTGATTAACGACGGCGGTATAGCAAGTGGTACAACCATAGACTGGACAGGTTTAAGTGTTCCAAACAACAATGGAAGTATTATTGTAAGTTATACAGCTACGGTTAATGCCCCAGGAGCAGGAATAAGTTATACGAATAATGCAGAGATTAGCGCTAGTGATCAGTTTGATCCAGATAGTGATCCAACAAGTGATGCAGCTGCAGATGATTATGGAGATGGAATCAATGATGATGATGAAACAACTGTAACACCTGTAATTAATCAAGCAGATTTATCATTAACTAAGATTGTTGTTGATGGAGATACAACTCCGTTAGTAGGTTCAGAAATTACTTTTGAAATTAGAGTATTTAATGATGGACCTCAAGATGCAACAGGAGTTGAAGTTAGAGATTTATTACCATCTGGTTACGACTTTGTATTATATAGTTCTACAGCTGGTTTATATAACGAAACCACTGGTATTTGGGAAGTAGGTAATATTCCATCAGGAGAATCACAAACACTATTAATTGATGTTTTAGTAAATGCAACAGGAGATTATTTAAATATTGCAGAAGTTACAGCTTCAGATGTATTTGATATAGATTCTGTTCCAAACAACGATGACGGAGATCAAAGTGAAGATGATGAAGATAATGCAATTGTTACACCAGTAATTTCAATAGCAGATTTATCATTAACAAAGATTGTTGTTGATGGAGATACTACTCCATTAGTAGGTTCTGAAATAACATTCCAGATTACAGTAACAAATGATGGTCCACAAGATGCTACAGGAGTTGAAGTAACTGATTTATTACCTTCAGGATATGACTTTGTATTATTTAGTTCTACAGAAGGAACTTATAATGAAGCAACAGGTATTTGGACAGTAGGAAATATAGCGAGCGGAACTTCAGAAACGTTATTGATTGACGTTCTTGTAAATCCTGCAGGTGATTATCTGAATATAGCGCAAATAAGTGCTTCAGATGTTGCTGATGTTGATTCTACTCCAAACAATGATGATGGAGATCAAAGTGAAGATGATGAAGATAGTGCAATAACTACACCAATAATTTCAATGGCAGATTTATCATTAACAAAAGCTGTTGTAGATGGAGATACAACTCCGTTAGTAGGTGATGAAATTACTTTTGTATTAACAGTTAGAAATGATGGTCCACAAACTGCCACAGGAGTTGAAGTAACTGATTTATTACCTTCAGGATACGATTTCCAAACATTTAGTTCTTCAACAGGAACTTATAATGAAACTACTGGAGTTTGGACTGTTGGTAATTTAGCTACTGGAGATGTAGAAACATTGTTAATAGATGTAAGAGTAAACCCAACAGGAGTATATTTAAATACAGCAGAAGTTTCAGCATCTAATGTTGTAGATAGCGATTCAACACCAGGAAATGGTGTAACTACTGAAGATGATTATGCAGAGGCAGTTACAGTACCAGTTCAAACAGTTGCAGATCTTTCGATTAATAAAACTACTGTAGGAGGTATTATTAGTGCACAGCCAGGAGATGCTTTACGTTTCCAAATCAATGTAAGTAATGCAGGTCCAGATAATGCTACAAATGTAGAAGTACTAGATTTATTACCATCTGGTTTTGTTTATCAACAATTTAGTGCAACATCTGGAACTTATGATCCTGTTACAGGATTATGGACTGTAGATGATATTCCAGCTAATGGATCACAAACATTATTTATTGATGTTATTGTAAATACACCAGCAGATGTGCCTGGAGAATTTACAAACGAAACTGAAATTACAGCAGCAGATCAAATCGATCCTGATAGTGATCCTTCAGCAGATAACACAGTTGATGATTTAGGTGATGGAATTGCAGATGATGATGAAGCAAGTTTCACAGTTCAAGTTGGAATTTCTGATTTAGAATTAATCAAATCTGTAAGTAATGTAGATGCAAATGTTGGAGATGTAATTACATTTACACTTCAAATTAATAATGCAGGACCAAATATGGCAACAGGTGTAGCTCTTGAAGATATTGTTCCGATAGGATATAGTAATATTACAAATATCAGTAATGGAGGAGTATTAACAGGAAATACTATAAGCTGGTCTGCATTAAATGTACCGTTAACAGGATTAACAATTACATATGATGCAACTGTGAATATGCCAACATTACAAGCAGGAGAATATCTTAATATTGCGCAAATCGTAGCAAGTGATCAGTTCGATCCTAATAGTACACCTAACAATGATGATGGTGATCAAAGTGAAAACGATGAATCGTCAATTACGATTAACACACCAACAGCCGATATAGCAGTTAGTAAAGATGTAGATACTGCTGAACCAGCAATAAACGATGTGATTAACTTTACAATATCTGTAACGAATCAAGGAAGTTTAGATGCTACATCAGTAGTAATTTCAGAAGCTTTACCAAGTGGATATGAGTATATAACTTCAGTAGCCACAGCAGGTAGTTATGATCCAGCTGCAGGAGTTTGGACAATTCCATCTGTTCCTTCAGGAGCAATTGAATTACTAGAGATTGAAGTAAGAGTTTTAGATGTAAACGATTATGAGAATACAGCATCTTTACAATCTTTAGATCAAATCGATGGAAATCCAAATAACGATAGTAACAGTGCGACAATTACACCAATATGTTTAACTATTCATAACAAATTCTCACCAAACGGAAACGGAGAAAATGATGTGTTCTACATAGATTGTATAAACAATTTCCCTAATAATAAATTAGAAATTTATAACAGATGGGGTAATATAGTTTATGAAAAGCAAGGTTATGATAACAGCTTTAACGGAATATCTAACGGAAGAGCGGTAATCAATAAAGATGAAAGATTACCAATCGGAACATACTATTATGTATTAGATTTAGGCGACGGTTCTGAAGCTAGAGTAGGTTGGTTATATATTGTAAGATAAGATCAAAATCAGATAAAAACTAAAAATAAAAATTGAAAATGTACTTGAAATTTAAAATAGTATTAGTCTTGTTTCTAGTCTTCAGTGCTTTTAGTGCTGAAGCACAGCAAGACCCACAGTACACTAATTATATGTTTAATACGCTATCTGTAAATTCTGCTTATGCTGGTTCTAGAGGTCACTTAACTGTGGTTGGTTTACATAGAACTCAATGGGTTGGAATAGACGGAGCTCCTCAAACACAATCATTAACAATAGAGTCTCCAATTGGTAATAACCTTGGATTAGGACTTGCGTTTGTTCACGATAAGCTTGGGCCATCTAGAGAATTATATCTAGATGCCAACTTATCATATACAATTCGTTTGAATAATGAAAGTAGATTATCTTTTGGATTAAAAGGAGGAGGAAGATTATTAAATGTAGATTTATTTGATGGCTTCCAAAATAATCCAGATGTTGGATCAATTAACAATAAATTCCTGCCCACTTTTGGTGCAGGATTATATTGGAGAAACGATAAATCGTATATTGGTATTTCAGTTCCTAACTTTTTAACCAATAAACATTTTGATCGTGATACCTTTAGTAGTACAAACTTTGATGTAAGTGCCGAAAGATTACACTACTTCTTTATCGCAGGAAAAGTTTTCGATTTAAGTGATAATGTGAAATTTAAGCCAGCTTTCTTAGGTAAATTTGTTGTTGGAGCTCCTGCAATTGTTGATATTTCTGCTAACTTTTTAATTTATGAAAAGTTGAGATTAGGAGCAGCATATCGTTGGGATGATTCCTTTAGTGGTTTATTAGGACTACAATTAACACCTAAATTATTACTAGGATATGCTTACGATTTAACCACAACTCGACTTGGAGATTTTAATTCTGGAACACATGAAATCATGTTAAGGTTTGAATTAAAGACCAAAGAAAAGCAATTAAAATCACCACGTTTCTTTTAAAGTTTATGGCAATGAAAAAATCAATTATACTAATATTCGTTTTAAGTGTACTTAACTTCTCATATGCACAAAATTTTGTTTCAGATAGCTTAGAAATAGAGAGTTCTACTCCTAAAGCTGATAAGTTATTCAAAAGAATGTGGTACAAAGAAGCAGCACAAGCTTACGAAACAGAGCTGAATAGCTTAAATAGAAAAAAAGATAAGAAAGACGATAATTATTTACGTGTTTTAAAAAGAACTGGTGATGCATATTTCTTCAACACAGATATGGAAAATGCATATAGAGTTTACGATAAATTAATTTCAACTTATTATCCAAACATCAACCCAGAGTATATTTTTAGATATGCACATAGTTTAGAAGGTATCGGAAGATATAATGAAGCCAAACGCTGGATGAAAGAGTTTGCAAAAAAGACTAAAAAGTTAGATGATCGATCAGAATATTATGATCAAATAGATCAAACAATTGAAGATGTTTTAAATATTCAACCTCAATTTGTATTGCATAATTTATCTATAAATACCGAGTATTCAGATTTCGGACCAATGTATTACAAGGACAAATTAGTATTTTCTTCTGCTGTTGATTCTTCTAATTATCATACAAGAATTTATCATTGGAATGAACAACCTTTCCTGAATGTATATGTTGGAGAACTTAACGCAATTGAATCTGATATTGATAATACTGAAGATTTTTCTTCAACAATAAATACAAGATATCACGAAGCTATTCTAACATTTACACCAGATCATAAAAGAGTATATTTTACTAGAAATAATTATGATGGTAAACTGAAGAGAGATAAAAAAGGAACAAACCATTTGAAATTATACAGTGCAGATCTAGTAAAAAATGAAGAAGATGAAGAAGAGTGGAGAAATATAAAAGAATTACCTTTTAATAGTGATGAGTATTCTGTTGGTCATCCTACATTAAGTAGCGATGGTAAACTACTGTACTTTGTTTCTGACATGCCTGGATCTATCGGAGGAACTGATATTTTTGTTGTTGATGTTTTTGAAGATGAAGAAAATGATAGTATCTCATCTACTAGATATTCAAAACCTAGAAATTTAGGAGAAAAAATCAATACAGCAGGAAGAGAAATGTTTCCTTTCATAACAGACCGAGCATTATATTTTGCATCAGATGGTCATTTAGGTTTAGGAGGTTTAGATGTGTATGAAAGTAAAATAAATGATAAAACATTTAATAATCCTAAAAATCTAGGATCACCTCTAAACAGTAAATTAGATGATTTTTCATTCATTATAAAAGAAGATTTAAATAGAGGTTTTGTTTCTTCTAATCGAACTACAGGAAAAGGAGATGATGATATTTACTCTTTCGTAAGGGTTCCTATTAAAGAAGAAAAACCAAAATGTGATCAAATTGTAAGAGGTTTCGTTTCAAATGAAGTAACTGGAGAAAGAATAGCAAATGTAACAGTAACTTTATACAGCGAAACAGGAGAGAAGTTAGAAACAACTACAACAGGTTTAAATGGAGCCTATCGATTCAATAAAGTGTTAAATTGTGATACAAAGTATAAAGTGTTAGCAGAAAAAACAGGTTACGGTGAAAAGAACAAACCATTACTTACAGATAAAATCACAGGAGAAACAGTGGTTGCTCTAGGTTTACAAACTGTTGACAAATTAATAGTTGAAGAAGGAGGTTTATTGAAGATAAAAATTGGAATTATTTATTTTGATCTTGATAAATCTTACATCAGAAACGATGCTGCTATTGAGTTAAATAAAATTGTAGTTCTAATGACTCAGTATCCTAAAATGGTCATTAAAATTGAATCGCATACAGATTCTAGAAATACAGACGAATATAATTTAGCGTTATCTGACAGAAGAGCAAAGTCTACCCGAGAATATTTAATTAGTCAAGGCATTGCTACCAATAGAATAGAAAGTGCTAAAGGTTATGGTGAGAGTAGACTTATTAATAAGTGTACTAATGGTGTACCATGTTCAGAAGCAGAACATCAGTTGAACAGAAGATCAGAGTTTATAATTCTGAAGATGTAATTATTTAAATTTATAAATGCGAAAAAGCATCAATTCATTTTTGAATTGATGCTTTTTTTATAGAAAATAAAAGAACCTATTTTAGAGTAATTTTAAATAAATTCAAAATAATTTACTCTATGCATTACACTATCATTTCAAAGTAATTTTGCAAATAAAATATGATTTTTAGTATAGTAGCTATAATTATACAAATGTTAGGAGTATTACTCATTTCGAAGTATGGAGTACCAAATAAAAAATTACACGATGCTCTTAAAGCAGCTTCTACATTAGAAGAAAATGAAGAAACCAAAATTTTTGTAATGTCACAATATGGTTTAATGTTGCTATTACTTGGTTTTGTTTTACAAATATTTAGTATGGTAATAACAGCATTATAATTTTAGTTGTTTCTTTTTTAAATAGAAAAGCATCGCGATTTTGCGATGCTTTTCGTTTGAAAAAAACTACGTAATTGAACAAGTTACTTAATAATCATTCGCTTGCTGTCTACTTTTTTATTGTTTATAATAAGTGTGTTATGATAAACACCAACAGGTAATTTATCGCTATTAATATTTAATTCTACTTCCCCACGATCTTCTAAATTTATTTTAGAAATAATCTTACCAACAGTATTTGTGAAAATCATGTAAGCACTATTAATATCATGAGGTAAAAAATATTTGATAGTAGAAGTACTGCTAAAAGGATTAGGAATATTTTGATATAATTTAGGACTTTTTTGTTTTGTTAGTACACCACCACCAACAGATAATGTTGCATCGCAAGCACAGTTTTCGATAATAACTACACCAAATGCAGATAAAACCATTGTTAGAAATCCTTGGCATTACAGAGAGTATAAGTATGAAGAGTTGAAAGGAGTTTTAAGTAAAGTGTTCACTACTATCTCAATAAAAGGAATTGTAGGAAATAGTAAAACAGATGTGTATTATAAAAATAATGAGACTTCTGTATTAAAAATTTTGAAGTTAGATATTTTCAATTTACACGAAAAATTACCTGCTTGGATACTAAAAATTCCGTACGAATTATTGAATAGAATGAATAGAAAAAAGCTTCTAGAGCAATACAAGTCAGAAGTTATTGATATGAATTCAGAAGATTACACTTTACATTCTTATTCAGAACAAACACTAGATTTCTTTTGTGTTTTAGAAAAATAAAAGGGTACTAAAAAGTAAATAATACATCACAAAAAATCCTTTAGGAAATTATAAAGTACTATTGGTAAAGTCATTCATCTAAAAGAAGTAGAGATCCAATACATTTACAATAGAATTACTACTTGTGTACAGAAAAACAGATGTATAAAAACATAGTAACCTTAATAAATCTATTATGAAAAGCTACAAAACCATTAAATTGTTCTTAGAAAAAATAAAAAACATATTATGTGATTTAGAACCGAATTTGGGTCATGAATTACGATTTCAAAAGAAGTTATTGGATTACAATAAATCAAAATGTAAGTGAACAATATTTAAAAATAGAACTTCAACTAAAAAGAAAACTATTTAGTAAATCTTATAGTTGAAGATATATTACGATAATTTAAATTAGGGGAATTTAGTTGTGATTATTTCACAAATACATAAAAAAACTCAGGAAATTTTCCTGAGTTTTTTTATGTGGACAATTCTAAAAAATTAAAATCTAATACATCATAAAAGATAATTTAGAATACCTATTCAAGCTTATCCAAAAGTATTTTAGCAGTATTAAAATTATAGTTTTTAGAATCTGATGTTATTTTTTTTAATACTTCTTTTAATTTTTTGGTTTTATTGCCTTTTAAATATGTTAAGGCCAAATACCAATCTGCTTTTTTTGCTTGTAAAGTATTAGAGTTTTTTAATAATAAAAACTGCTCTTCAGATTTTTTCAAATCTTGTAAAGCTAAATAAGAAAAACCACAAAGAGAATAAGCAATGGGATTAATAACTTCTGTATTATTTTTCTGATAAGCTAACAATGAATTAATAGCTTCAGTATAATTTTTTTCATCAAAAAAGGTTTGTCCTTTTTGAAGAGCATTGTTGGTTTCATTACGATTTATGGTAGAAGGTAAAGCAGTTATTGCTTCGTTATAATATGTGTCAAAAAGAATAGAATTATCTTCAGAAGAAGTAAAGAAAATCGAATATGACATAGAAATTACAACAATTATAGAAGCCGCTATACTTAAAGGTACATACCATTTTCGATTCTGTGAGGTTTTCACATCTTTTTGGTCTTCAATAACTTCTTTTATAGCAGATGTAACATGCTTAATTTCATCGCTTTTTAAATAATCTTGTATGTCTTTAGCTCTTTGATTTCTTAGAGTAGCTTTACCGTTAAATAACCAATCTTGATCATCATAAATTAATCTCATTTCTTTCTCAAAAAGAAACGCTTCATTTAAGTTCTTATCTACGGTAAGTTGATTTTCAAAAGTTGCTTTTTCATCAGCATTCATTTCATCATCTAAATATCGATCAATTTCTTTTAAAAAATCTTTCATAATTCTTTTAATTCTTTATACCTAGTGTCATTTTGAATGGCTTTGGCAAGTTGAGATTTACAATTAAATATACGTTGTCGCACTACATTATCAGATTTGTAACCAAGCTGAGAAACTATTTTTTTATAGGGAGTCTTTTTAAAAAATAACTGTAGCAATGTTTTACAATTACCTGAAATAGCATTTAGCATTTCTTGAAACAATTCCCATTTTTCTTGTTCTAGTACAGAAAGGGTTAAATCTTCTTCTTCACTTAATAGTTCAAAAACATTTGTATTTGTTACTCTGTTTTTTCGTTTATTTAATTCGCGCTTCCACAAATTTGCTGCAGCGATGTACAAAAAACCGTCAAGCGTACTTTTTATAACAAAAGGTTTGGTCTTATAACGAGCTATAATTTGAATTAATACTTTTTGAAAAATATCTTCTGCATCTTCTACATTACCATTATTTTTCAATACATAACTTTTAATTTTTGGAAAAATAGTACTGTATAGCTTACGAATAACGGCTCTATTTCCTACGGTAATTTCTTTTATAATATCAGATGGGTTTTCTTGCATCCTAATAAAAATGACATTATTATTAATTTTATACTTTTGCGGTAACTTTCTTAGTTTACGGGGAACTATAAGAAAAACAAAATAACATGAAAAAAATAACTGTACAAATTGTAACAGCAATATTCCTATTGTCAAATATAAGCTGTTCTAATGAAAAGGAATTAGTAATTGATGAACAATCACAAAATATTGCATTAGAATTACCTGATAACGCAATAAGTTTGCAAAAAGTTATCAATGATCTTGCTGAAGAATTAGGAAAAACACCAACAAGTAACCGACAAGTAAGTAGCCCAGATCAACCTGAGAATGAAGAAGTTCCAGATCAACCTATCGAAGAAAATTCAGAACCTATTTCTTATAAACAAGTTTTTGTATTATATCCAGAAGAATGGACTGCTATAGATAGACTTTTGTTTTATCAAAGTAAAACAAGAGATTTTGGAGGTTCAATCTTTGTTATACCTAATAGTTGTATAAATGTTGAAACTTGGTATATTCCTGTAACTGTAGATATAAATATACGTATTGGTGGAATAAAAGATAGAGCAAAGAATTTAATTGTAGCTTCAAATTCAGGCTTAAGTGGTGGTGGAAGTGGTAATAATGCAGAGTCAGATGAAGATAACCCTCAATTACCTCCAGGATTTAAAGAACGTTACTACCACTCTTGTGAAGAGGTTATTTTAGGATTGTCAGGTGATAATGGAATATACAAGTAATTATGGGGAATAAAGTATACGCTTCAGGAATAATTTTTATGATATTGACTTTTTTTGTGAGTTGTTCCGATGAAATTACTGTAGATGACAGAGAAAATTCTGATGTTGTTATAAATGAATACCAATTGTCTGATTTACCAGATAATGTAGAAGATTTAAAAGACATTATTGCTAGACAACAAAAAGAATTAGGAATAAAACCTAAACTGAATCAAATGTTTAATGAAGGTTCAAGTTCATATGTATTTGATTTTAGCGCAGACAGTTTTAGGAAGATTTTTATAGTATATCCAAAAGATTGGACGCCAATAGATTACTTTAGATTTATACAAACAATGTTCGCAAAGTATGGGTATGGAATAAAATCTGAACCAAACAATTGTGATCATATCGAAACTTGGTATATACCTATTCAATCTAGGTTTGATCCTATAAATCCTACAGGAGATAGATCAAAAAACTTAATTGTAGCTTCTAATTCAGGTGTGAATGGAAATACAAAAGATGAAGATGAAGATGGTCCACAATTACCGACTCCTACTGTTCCTATTCAAGCAGACTACTATAATTCTTGCGAAGAAATTCTAATACAACAATAAAAATGATTAAACTTTAAATACCATTATGAGAAACATTATTAGTTATTTGTTCTTTTACCTCCTATTATTTTCATTAACCATTAGTTGTACTGATAAATCGGAAAGCGACATGTTAGAAGATGTTGCAGAAGAGAATTTGATAACTGAGTTACCTGAAGATGTAATCAGTTTAGATCAAATTATTTATGATTTAAAAGTTAAAACTGGACAAGGAAAACTTTCAAATAAAGGTTTTGTAGATTTCAATAAATTGGAAGGCGATATTTTTTTTAGTAAAGTTTATGTAGTTTATCCTTTATACTGGTCTGGGACAGATAAATTAGCATTTTATCAGAGTATGAATGAATATTACAGAGGAAGTATATTTGTAACTTTAGATACTTGTCAAGATGTAGACACTTGGTATATTCCAAATAGAGGAAAAGGTAAAGATAGACTTAAGAACTTAATTGTAGCTTCGGAATCGAAATTAAGAGATAATAATAACGGTAATGTAGGAAGCGGTAGTAATAGTAATACTGAAGATTCAGATGATGATGGGCCAAAAGGACCAGAAGAATACAATTATGTTCCAAATATTAGATCTTGTGAAGATATTGATGTGTCGAAATATCAATAAAATTGATAAGTTTACTTTTTAATCAATAAAAAAATAAGATATTTAGAATTCTGAATGTAATATCTAACAAATAGAAAGCAGAATGATGATAAATGAAATAAAATTAAAAAGTAATAGAAATACAATGCAAATACAGAAGAGTATCCTTATGATACTCTTCTTTTATTTTCTATTCTTAAATAAAATTAGTTTTGGTCAAGAAATATCGAAAGAATTTGATTCAATAATTTCATTATCATCTACCATTGAAGAAAAATTAAGCTTATTCGATACCTTATTTAAAACCTATGAAAAGAACAACAACTTTAAACAGTTAGGTGATGAAAGTCATGAATTAGCTAAAAAAATATATAAGAAAGATCTTAACAAATCAGTATTTTTCAATGAACTAGCAATAGCTTCTAAATTGAAAGTGAAACCTTTAGATTCATGTTCTCTAAAAAAGAGTTACTATAATGCAGGTTTCTACAACAAAAAAAATAAAGCGTTTAAAAAAGCAATAGAAGGTTATAAGAAAGTTTTACAATTTGATAATTGTGATGACTTTAATGCAAACGCAAAACGAAATTTAGCGCAATCTTATTTAAGGTTAGCAGTACGCTATTTTGAAGCTAAAGATTATTTTTTAGCGAGTTTGAATTATGAAGAAGCATTAAATAACTTTAATTCAAACAACAAAGTAGATATAATTAATACGCATTTAGATGTAGCAAAAGCGTATAAAAACATTAGAAACAAAGAAGCAGGAAAAAAAGCTATTAATCACCTTCATACGGCAGATTCATTATACAATTTACTTGCAGAGAAACAAGATCAAGCTGAGTTTACAATTTATAATAATTTAGCAGGATTATATTCTTTGTATGGTACAGATTCCGATAAAACATTTCTGTATTATGATAAAGCAGATAAAGTTTTGAAAAGGTTAAATGATCCTAATCAATCTCAATTATTTTATTTAAATCTAGGATTTACTTACGAGAAAATAGATTTAAAGAAGTCTAAAATGTATTTTGAAAAATCTCTAGAATTTAAAGAAGCTAACCAGAATTTTTTAATTAGAACATATATAGGTTTAGGAATTAATGCATCTTTAAGTAAAGATTATAAAACAGCACAAAGCTACTTTTTAAAATCGTTATCTCATTGTTTAAACATTAAACAAATAAAAGAGACAGATGCAATTTCAGATCAGCAATTGATACAAGTTCAAGATAAAGAAGTTTTACTAGAATTATTTAGAAGTCAAATAGAAAATTGGGATCGTTGGGCAGCAGAAAAACCATCTAAAGAAATAACAAAATTAATTTTAGATAAAGCAATTACTAGTGATCGACTAGTAAACCTTATGCTAAAAGAAGATTTGTCTTTTAGTACAAAGTTATTACTTAGAGATTTAGCGTCTGAAATTTATATTCTTGCTTTAGAAGCTTGTTATCAATCTAAAGATGTAGAAAGAGCATTTTATTATGCAGAAAAAAATAAAGCTTTACTATTAATTGAAGATGTTAGAAAACAAAATGAATTAAAAAAAGATACCACTTCAGTTAGTGTAAAGAATTACTTTAAAAATCCAATCCAAACAAAAATTCGTCCATTAGATGATGTACAATTAAATGAAGATGAAATTATTTTACATTATGTAATGGCTGAAAGACTAACGGGTGAAATTCCAGATACCTATTTAATCTTTCTTTCTAAAGAACAGAAAAAGGTATTAAAAATTAAAGCAGTGGAAAAGTTAATCTCTAATGTTCAGTTATTAAGAGAAAAATTAGAAAAACCTTTTACGACTACAGAAGATATAACTTCGTACAAAGAAGTATCAAATTCAATTTATAATACATTAATACCTAATGAAATTCAGAATGAGTTAGGAAATAAAAAAATTACTGTATTGGGAGACCACATCATCAATTTTATTCCTTTTGAAGCTCTAGTAATTAACTCAGATACTATAAAATATTTCATAGAAAATAATGAAATTTCTTACGACTATTCACTAACCTTCTTGAAAGAAAATGAAAATATAGTAAGAGATGCGACTAAGCAGTTTTTAGGAATAGCTCCAGAAAATTTTACAGAGGATTTAGCTTCACTTAAAAACAGTGGAAAAGAAATTGAACTTGGAGAGAAATTTTACAGTGGTGATCTTCTAAAAAAGGATAAAGCTTCAAAAGATAGTTTTATAAAAAATGCTAAAGATTATAAAATTATTCACTTAGCAACACATGCGGATGCTTCTGATGACAAAAATCCTTGGATTGCTTTTAACGATCAGAAAGTAAACTTACAAGAATTAAATTCTATTAGTAATAATGCAGATTTAGTCGTACTAAGTGCTTGTAATACTTCATTAGGAAAAATTAGTAGAGGAGAAGGAGTAATGAGCTTAGCAAGAAGTTTTTTTAGTACAGGAGCAAAAGCAGTAATTCCATCTTTATGGAGTACAAATGATAAAGCTACAACAGAAATAATAGCTAACTTTTATGAAAATTTAAGTAAAGGGAAAACTAAATCAATTGCCTTAAGAGAAGCTAAACTTAATTATTTACAATCGAATTCAGATTCAGAGGCTTCACCATATTATTGGGCACCTTTAATTGTTATTGGAAATAGTAATGGTATTGAACCTCAATCGAATTATTTGCTTGTATATATCTTTATAGGTTTAGTAATATTATTGTTAGGTTTCTTTCTCTTAAAGAAAAAAAGCTAAGAATACATACTTTAATGGATCTTTAAAAGCACCTAATTATTGTGTGTAATCTTAGAGATATTTTGAGTAAAAATCATTTGGTTTAAAATTTTTGGCACGCTACTTGGTATTATGTAAGTGTATATCAAAATAATGATATGCATCTAAAATCAGATAGTATGAAAAAATTTGTTTTACTACTTACGGGAATTTTGTTAGCTACTTTTTCAGCTAAAGCATCAGAGACAACTACAAATGCAACTGCACGTTATTATAATTATGGAAAGTCATTCATTTTTTCAGAAAGCGGAGTCGAGTTTGCTGTTTATCCAGATGGACAATTTGATTTTTATTTAAATGGTTCAAGAGGAGGAGTTAATGTAAATGTTAATGGACCAGGAGTTAATATTAGCTTTAATTCAGGTTATAATTATGATCCTTTTGTACAGTATGATGATTATGGAGCAGTAGTACAAATTGAAGATATTCCGATTTTTTACGATCATTATGGAAGAATTACTCAAGCAGGAGATGTTTTTATTAGATATAACCATTGGGGTCGAGTATCTAGAGTAGGAGGATTGTTTGTAAATTATAATAGTTACGGAGATTTTTTAAACTGTTCAGGTTACATCAATAATTACAACAGATATTATGTTTACAGGCCTTATCACAGATATTTTTCAGTTCCTGTAGTAGATAGATGTGTAGTTTATAATCGTCCTTACAGAAGATTTTATGCACCATACAGATTTTCTTATTCAGTATATAGAAATAATTATTACAATGGGTATTATGCGAGATCTTATAGAAACAGAAACTATTGCAGACCAGGTGTAACAGTTAGAAATTTCAATAGAGGAAGAAGAGTAGCAAGCGCTAGAAATGTAAGATACAGATCAAGAGATAATAGAAGAACTATGTATCAGAGAAATGATCGTAATTACAGTAGAATCAACAGAAATAGTTCTAGAGTAGCTAGAAATATAAATAGAACTACAAATAAATCTCGTTCATTAGCTAGAAATACAAGAACAGTTTCTAGAGATAGAGCAACAACTAGAAACATTTCTAGAAATAGAACTCAAGTTAATACAAGAAATAGAAGTTCTATAGCAAATAGATCTAATTCTAAAGATAGAACATATAAAAGTGTTACAAGAAAAGCTCAACCTAAGAAAGCAAGAAATTATACTAAAACTAGAACAGCTAGCAGAGTAAAAAGAACTCAAAATACGAGATATAAAAATAGAGGAAACTCTACAAGAACAAAAACTAAAGTTACGAGAAGTGTAAGTTCTAATAGATCAAAAGGAAATACTTCAAGATCTAGAGTTGTAAGAAGTAGAAGGTAGATATAAGATCGTTATTTGAAGATTGCTAAAAGGCCACATTGTATGATGTGGCTTTTTTTATTTGTAAATTTTGCTCATTAAAAAACCGAAACATTCAACATGTTTCGGTTTTTAATTTTCTCATTCTTTTTCTTAACCGTTCATAGCAATATCCCCCTCTAGATTAATAGTAGTTGATACTTCCATTGTAATAGTTTTTAGTTAAATATATGTTAACAAGAATGATGCCGAAATACACTTGTACTCTTTTTTTTATCGCTTAAATGCAAAAAAAATACAGATAACTCCTTTTTTTTCTAAAAACATTACAAATGTTTCAAATTTATAATAAGCAATATGATAGAGAGTTAGATGCTATAAAATTCAAAAAAAGATCTCGATAATAATTAATTAACCGACAAATAAAAAAAATGAATTCTCAAATTTTATATCCAGAATCTGTGTATGCATACAGAATTGGAAAAGATAATAAAGTTACTATGGTAGCTAAAGGACATGAAGATGGTTATTCTAACATAGAAATTATTCCATCTATGGCTACGATTTATCCACCTATATATATGATTGTAGGAACTACTTCTACTTCAGTTGGATATTTTCCTTATGTAGTGCAGAAAACTGTTCCTTATTCTACAGATTTAGATTATGTCCAATTTCAAACATCAAATGGAACAGAAAGAATATTAGTTTATGATGTCATGGAGATTCTAGATAAAACACCAAATATTAAATTACTGATAGAAGCAGCAGTTAATGATAATCAAACCGTAGGTTATGCTTACAATTCTTTTAATATAAATAAAGCAATAGACGATGCAATAGCTAAATTGAGAAAAAAGTTTCCTAATGAAATTTCTGCAGAGTTAACTTCATCTGGATTTATAACCGTTGATTCTCCATTAAGTATAGCTTTTTATTATGTCATAATGGAACAAAAATTATAAAACCGAATTTTTTAGATTTGTTTAAACTCAACTTGTTTTAAAAGAGGTAGTATATGGTATGTATTACCTCTTTTTATAATATGAACTTATTAATTCGATCGAAGAATTGTTTTTTGTAAGTATCTCCAATAGGAAGATTATTTCCGTTAGATAAATAAACAGTTAAAGAATCAGTTTTAATTACATGCGCTAAAGCTACAATATATGATTTGTGAACTTTTACAAATTGTTTTGAAGAAAGCTCATTTTCAAAATGTTTTAACGTATTATAAGTAATGATTTGGTTTTCTTTAGTATGAATAGAAACATAATTTTTTAGGCTTTCAACATAAATAATATCTTTCGTATAAATTCGTTCAAAGTTATTTTTTCCATCAGTTTTTATAAAGGTAAACTCATCATTATTTGTTATTGTATTTTGAACTTCCTTTGGTTTTACTTTTAAAATAGCATTATAAAAACGTTCAAATTCAAATGGTTTTAAAAGATAATCAACTGCATTTAACTCATAACTTTCTATGGCAAACTGCGGGTAAGCAGTTGTGAATATTACATTAATTTTATCTTTTATGATTTTAGATAACTGTATTCCTGTTATTGTTGGCATTTGAATATCTAGAAATATCACATCTAATTCTTCTTTTTCAATAATTCCTAAAGCCTCTATAGGATTTGTAGTAGCAGCAACTAACTCTAAAAAAGGAACTTTCTTTACATACGATTCTAATAATCGAATTGCAGGAGCTTCATCATCAACTAATAAACATCTTAACTTTTTCATCATAGTTACTTTTTTAAAGGGATTTGTAAATGTGTACTATATTCTACATCATTTTCAATGAAATCAAAAATATAATTATTGTCAAATAAAAGCGATAAACGTTTTTTTAAATTTTCTCTACCAATTCCCTTAGAGCTATAATGTTTTACGAAAGCAATTTTATTTTTAGTTTTTAAATTCAAATGATTTTCTGTTACTTCAATATTGATTTCTGCCGGAAAACTTGGATCATTAACTATTCCGTGCTTAAAAATATTTTCAATAAAATGAATTAGCATGAGTGAAGGAATTTCTTGATTTCCAACGTCTCCTTTAATAAATAGGTTGACAAATAAATTATCTTCAAAACGTTTTTCATAGAAATACATATAATCTTTAATAAACTTAATTTCACGATGTAATGGCATGTAGTCTTTCTGTGCTTCGTAAGTTAAATAACGTAACAATTCTGATAATTTATGAATTCCTTTAGCCGTTTTTGGTTGTGTTTCTGCTAGTTCAGAATAAAATACATTAAGTGTATTGAATAAGAAGTGAGGCTCTAATTGGTTTTTTAAAGCGCCTAATTCTGCTTTTTGTTGTTCTAATTCCAGTAGGTAAATTTTATCTTTATTCTTTAAAAACACAAAAAGTAAATAGGTAAACGTACTAAAAAGAATAACTTTTAAACTGTAATATGAATTATCAAAAACATAGTACCAAAAAGCACGACTTTGTTCTGAATAATTATGAAATCCTGTAATTGCATATAAAACGACTTCTTCTAAAAAATAACGTATTGCTGGAAAAACAAAGAATAAAGAAATTTGTGCTAAAAAGAAATAAGTAAGGTTCTTTCTGGCTAAAGTCTTCGGACAAATTACTTTAATATTTAAAATGTAAACACTAAAAAAAGTAATGAAATAAGTGGTAGTTAAAACAACACCGAAAATATTAAACTGCTTTATAAATGTCTCATGACCAAGCGTTACATACTTTCTGAAGACGTTCATAAAAATAAGAACAAAACCAAACAGAAAGTGATATTTAAACTGATTCTTTATTTCCATACTTCAAATGTAGCTATTAAAGTTACGCTGTAAAGTTAGTTTAGCATCTAATTCCTGTTTTTTAGGACAAACCCCAAAAACTATACAACGAAATTGAAAGTGTAAAAAAACTAGGAGTTGATACTACAGAAAAAGTACTTAATGGAATTTTTAATAATATCGGTCAGATTGAAAATACTTTTGGAGTGTTGAATTTTAAAAACAGACTTTATGAGTATTAGAATTATTACAATCACAATCTGCTTACTAGGTCAAACAATCTTTAGTCAGAAAAAATTAATACAAGAACATTTTAAAGAAATCAAAACTTCAGATGTATTCATTTTAGGATCATTCCATTTTGCAAATCCAGGGTTAGATACATACAAACAGAAACATGCAGTAAATATTTTTTCCGAAGAAAAACAAAAAGAATTAAAAGAGCTGTTAAGAACGATTAAAAAATTCGCGCCAACAAAAATCGCTGTAGAGTGGAGGGCTTCTAAACAAAAAAAGCTAGACTCGTTATATAACGCTTACATAAAAGGAAATTTTAAACTGAAATCGAATGAAATTTATCAGATAGGTTTTCGACTGGGAAAATTGCTAGGACACAAAAAAATATACGCTGTAGATGCTTCTGCAAGAAATTTTAAAAGTGATTTATCAAAGAAAGAACATGAGGCAAAACAAGCGTATTTCATTGATAAAGCAGATGAGAAAATGCTAAAAAGAGAAATGAATATTGATAAAACATATTTCAGTTTATATGAAAAAGAAGACAAGTTAAAAACAGAGGTAAGTTTATTAGAATTTTTTAGAGTGTTAAATAATGATGATGTCATAAATCAAAGTCATGGACATTATTTGATCGGTGATTTTAAGATGGGAGAACGTGAAAAAAATGATTATTACGGAGCTGATAGAGCGATATGGTGGTACAGTAGAAATTTAAGAATATTTCAAAACTTACTTAACATTAACACACCAGGAGAAGATAAAGTTTTTGTACTGATAGGAGCAGGACACTTACCCATTTTAAATTTTTTAGCTAAAGCTTCTGTAGATTTTAAAATAACAACATTAGAACAAATTATAAATCAATAAAAACATAGAAATAATGAAATTAATTAAAATTTTAACCATAGGACAAATATTATTAGGAACATTAGGATTTAGTCAAGAAATAAAGTTCAACGCAGATAGAAAAGGTTTAGAAAGTAATGTTCAAAAAATAGAAGTATTAAACTTTGGAACCTTTCATATGGGAGAAACTTCAGATGAAAATAAAACTGAGTTTGATGAAAATGATAAAGAAAATCAAAAAGCAGTACACAAAATAGCAGCGATGCTCGCTAAATTTAAACCAACAGTTATTTTAGTTGAAACAAGACCAGAATACGATGAAAAATTACAAGCCTTATATAAGGAATATGTAAAGAATCCGAACATGAAATTTAAAAATCCAAACGAAGTAGAGTTGTTAGCTTATGAATTAGGAAGATTATCTGGTACTAAAAGAATTTACGGAATAGATCATAAAATGAGTTATAATTATAAGATTGCTGGTGAAATAAACAATGAAATTGATAAGGAAATGTTGTATAAATATTACCAAAACCCAATTCCATTTCACACAAACCTTAAAGTAGATAGAGATAATTTAAGTTTATTAAATCAATTAAAATTCTCTAATCACGATTTATACTTAGATTTTTTAATTACTGTGAATGCAGATATGTTAACACATGCAGGAACTAAAAAAGGTTTTGAAGGTGCAGATGAAGCAGCAAAATACTATCAAAGAAACTTAAGAATGTATTCAAATTTGAATAGAGTTAAATTAACAAAAGAAGATCGAGTTTTTATTTTAATGGGAGCTAGTCATACTGCGTTCTTTAGAGACTTTATAAGTAGAAGTCCGAAATATAAAATGGTAAACACATTTGATTATTTAAAGTAATTTAACTTTCGAATAATTTTAATGAGTACGATTTTTCAATTTTCTTGAATTGGATTTACATCTACAAACACTAGTCCACAAAAACACTTACGTTAAGCCACAAAATTAAGGTATTGTTCCTCTTTGAAGTTTCGACTGTTATTTCTTTAAATAATTTCCATTAATCAATTTTAAATTTATTAACCTTTATGTTAAAACAAATTCAAAACATAGGAAAAAGTTTAACTAAGAAAGAGCAGTTAAACATTCAAGGAGGATTTGCATCTCCTTGTAGAACCGCAGCAGATTGTCAATTTGTATTTGGTCCACATTCAAATCCAACAGGAGATTATTCTTGTGTGTATATGGATCCATACAATCAAAGAGTTTGTGTATCGAATTATTAATCAGTTAAATTAAGTACAATGTTAAAAAATATTCAAAGTTTAGGTAAGTCACTTACTAATACAGAGCAAAAAGAAGTTAAAGGAGGTTTCAGCAATCCAGGAGGAAGAACTTGCAGAACAAATAGAGATTGTTATGAAGGACATCCGTATTTAGGACCTGGAGATATTTCATGCAGATATAGTTTTGGAGGTGTAAAACGTTGCATTTTCAACTAGGGAACATATCGAATTAATTCATGAAAAATTAATTTTAAAAAGTATTAAAACATCTGATGTTTTAATACTTTTGCTTTTTAATTCAAATAAATTCTTATGAAAAAAAATATAATTGCTGTATTGGCTTTTACTATATGTATTTTTAGTGTAAAAGCTCAAGAAGAAAATAAAGTAGAAGGGTTTCAAAAAAATGATGTTTATATTTCAGGAAGAGTAAGTTATGGGGTTTCGTTTTTATCAGATTCTGGTAGGAGTTCAGAAGCGTTTATTTTTGCACCATCTGTAGGATATTTTGTGTCAGATAAAATAGCATTAGATTTAGGTGTAGTATTTAGTTCTTCTTTTGTAGAAAATTCATTTTTAGGTCAGCAAGAAAAAAAGCAAGAGTTTGGTTTTCGATTAGGAGGAGATTATTATTTTACTCCACAGAAAAGATTTTCATTTCTAATAGGAGCCGATTTATTTTTCAATAATGTTAGTTATGAATCAGGAGTACTTTCAGATGAAAATCAGTATGGAATTAATATTTCACCAGGACTAAACTACTTTATATCAAAGTCTTTTTCAATAAATGCCTCTGTTGGATCTTTAGGTTATGTGTATACTAAATCAGAATCAGATTTTATAAGTGGTGTAAGTACTTTTGTTTTTGACTTGAATTTATCAAGTATTGTTCTTGGATTAACTTACAGATTTTAAAACTATAGATTATATTCATAAATAAAAAAAGTCGAAACTATTGAGTTTCGACTTTTTTTATTGTTTATGTTTTGTTCTTATAAGTGAATTACTTCATCATAAGCATCAGCAACAGCTTCCATAACAGCTTCACTCATTGTTGGGTGAGGGTGAACTGCTTTCAATACTTCATGGCCAGTAGTTTCTAATTTTCTACCTAAAACAGCTTCAGCAATCATATCAGTAACACCAGCACCAATCATATGACAACCTAACCACTCTCCGTATTTAGCGTCGAAGATTACTTTTACGAAACCTTCAGGAGTTCCAGCAGCTTTTGCTTTACCAGAAGCAGAGAATGGGAATTTACCAACTTTAATATCGTAACCTTGCTCTTTCGCTTTTTCTTCAGTTAAACCAACAGAAGCAATTTCTGGAGTTGCATATGTACATCCAGGAATATTTCCGTAATCGATAGTTTCTGTGTGTAAACCAGCGATTTTTTCAACACAAGTAATTCCTTCAGCAGAAGCAACGTGTGCTAAAGCTGGACCAGGAGTTACATCTCCAATAGCATAATAACCAGGAATATTAGTTTGGTACCAATCGTTTACTAAGATTTTATCTCTATCTGTAACAATTCCAACATCTTCTAATCCGATGTTTTCAATGTTTGTTTTAATACCAACAGCAGATAAAACAATATCAGCTTCTAAAACTTGTTCTCCTTTTTTAGTTTTAACTGTAGCTTTTACTCCATCACCAGATGTATCTACAGACTCAACAGAAGAATTTGTCATTACTTTAATTCCTGATTTTTTGAAAGAACGCTCCATTTGTTTAGAAACATCTTTATCTTCAACAGGAACAATATTTGGCATATATTCAACAATAGTTACTTCTGTACCCATTGCATTATAGAAGTGAGCAAACTCAACTCCAATTGCACCAGAACCAACAACAATCATAGATTTTGGTTGTTGAGGTAATGTCATCGCTTCTCTATATCCAATTACTTTTTTACCATCTTGTGGTAAACTTGGTAATTGACGAGAACGAGCTCCAGTTGCAATAATAATATGATCTGCAGAATATTCAGTTACAGTTCCATCTTCAGCAGTAACATCTACTTTTTTACCAGTTTTAATTTTTCCAAAACCGTCAATGACATCGATTTTGTTTTTCTTCATTAAGAATTGAACACCTTTGCTCATTCCATCAGCAACACCACGACTTCTTTTTATTACAGCATCAAAGTCTTTGTCAATAGCTTCAGCCTTTAAACCATATTCATCAACATGTTTTAAGTAATCATAAACTTGTGCAGATTTTAATAAAGCTTTAGTTGGAATACATCCCCAGTTTAAACAAATACCACCTAAACTTTCCTTTTCAACTACAGCGGTTTTAAAACCTAATTGAGAAGCTCTAATGGCAGTTACATAACCTCCAGGACCAGATCCAATTACTATAATGTCGTATTTCATGTTATTTATTTTTACTTGTTGTTTGTTTTATTATTACAATTAGTATTAAAAAAATGTATTATTTTAATAATATTAGAGTCAAAATTAGACCTTATACTTTTCTTGCTCTGAACTTTTTCTAAAAGTTTTTCGCAATTAGAAGCATATTTGCTAATAAATTTTCGGAAACGTCTACCTTCTATGTTTCTTGGTACTTTATCTATTAAATCGTTACCTTCTTTACCAAGATAATAATGCATGCTCATAGAAGCCATAGACCCATCGGAGAAACCAGCAAAATAGGAAGCTAAAGAGTAAAGTTCTACAGGACCACTAACTTCTTTTTTTAATAATAAGTTTACTTTATCGCTTTTTTTGTAATGATATTTCGTAGAATCATTAAAAACTATACTCTTGACAAGAGTATGGTCAAAACCTTTTTTTTCATCTTCCTTTTTCAGTACAATTCTATGGTGTTTGATAATTTTAATTTCACCAGTAAGAACGGTGCCATTTTTAAGATGTAACGCGCCTAATTTATATCTACCAGAAGAACCTAATTTATTTTGACTCAATAGAGATATTGAAACAAAACATAGCATAAGGAAAAAACTTTTTTTCATAAATACATAGTTTTTACATTCTTTCAGGAACATCAATACCTAACAAACGGAATGCAGAAGCAATAGTATCTGCTACTTTTTTTGCTAATTGAACTCTAAAAATCTTTTTATCTTCATTTTCTTCTCCAAGAATAGACACATTTTGATAGAAAGAATTGAATTCTTTAACTAAATCATATGTGTAATTAGCAATTACCGCAGGAGAGTAATTCTTTGCTGCTTGCTGAATTACTTCAGGATATAACTCTAATTGTTTGATTAATTCCTTTTCTTTCTCGTGTAAATCAATTCCTGAGACAGTTTTAGAATGATCAAAATCTGCTTTTCTTAAGATAGATTGAATTCTAGCAAAAGTATACTGTACAAACGGACCTGTATTTCCTTGGAAATCTACAGAAGCTTGCGGATCGAATAAAATTCGTTTTTTTGGATCTACTTTTAAAATGAAGTATTTTAAAGCTCCTAGTCCGATAATTCGATATAATGATTCTTTTTCTTCGTTTGAATATCCTTCTAATTTCCCTAATTCTTGAGAAATTTCACGAGCTGTATTTGTCATTTCATCCATTAAGTCATCTGCATCAACAACAGTTCCTTCACGCGATTTCATCTTTCCAGATGGTAAATCAACCATTCCGTAACTTAAATGATATAATTGATCAGCCCAATTGTAACCTAACTTTTTTAAGATTAAGAAAAGTACTTTAAAGTGATAATCTTGTTCGTTACCAACTGTATAAACCATTCCGTTTAAATCAGTGAAATCTTTAGCACGTTGAATTGCAGTTCCAATATCTTGAGTCATGTATACCGCAGTTCCATCCGAACGTAATACCAATTTTTCATCTAAACCATCTTCAGTTAAATCACACCAAACAGAGCCATCTTCTTTTTTAAAGAATACTCCATCTTTCAATCCTTGTTCAATAATATCTTTTCCTAATAAATAGGTATCACTTTCGTAATATAATTTATCAAAATCGACACCAATATTTTTATATGTTACATCAAAACCTTCATACACCCAACCATTCATTGTTTTCCAAAGTGCTACAGTTTCTTCATCACCAGATTCCCATTTACGTAACATTTCTTGAGCTTCTAAGAAAATAGGAGCTTGTTTTTTAGCATCATCTTCACTCATTCCGTCAGCAACTAAATCACTGATTTCCTTTTTGTATTCTTGATCGAATTTTACGTAGTAATTTCCAACTAATTTGTCTCCTTTTAAACCTGTAGACGCTGGAGTTTCTCCGTTACCAAAACGTTTCCAAGCCAACATCGATTTACAAATATGAATTCCTCTATCGTTAATGATTTGAGTTTTGTAAACTTTATGACCGGCAGCTTTTAAGATTTCAGAAACTGAATATCCTAATAACACGTTACGAACGTGGCCTAAGTGTAAAGGTTTATTAGTGTTTGGCGAAGAATATTCAACCATTCTAGCATCTGTACTAGAAGTTACAAAGCCATACCTTTCGTTAGTCGCGATTTCGTTAAAGAAATTGATGTAAAAACTATCATCAATAACTAAGTTTAAAAATCCTTTTACAACATTAAAACTAGATACTTCTTGTACGTTTTCTACCAAGTAATCACCTAAGTCGTTTCCAATTTGAACCGGATTTCCTTTTTTGTATCGTAATAAAGGGAAAACTACTACAGTTATATCTCCTTCAAAATCTTTTCGGGTTGCTTGAAATTCTACAGATGGAATTTCAGTTTCGTATAATTTTTCAAACCCTTCTTTAACCTTCGCTTCTAGTAACGATTGTATGCTCATTAGTTGACTTATTTCTTTTAAATCGAGTAGCAAAATTACATAATTTTATTGGTTTATTTGGCTCATTTCTGGTCATATTACTGTAGTTTTGCAATATGGATAAAGACCTTGAAAATCTTAGAGAATTAGCTCAAGAAAAGCTACAGGAGAATAAAAAATACTTTCAGAAATTAAAAAAGCGTACTCCTAAACGTCTAGATTTAGTTGTTCGAGAGATTCATGAAGAAGAATTTGAACGAACAGATTGTTTAAACTGTGGAAATTGTTGTAAAACTACGAGTCCGATGTTTACTTATAAAGATATTGAACGCATAGCGAAACATTTAAAAATGAAAGTAGCTGATTTTGTTGCTCAATATTTGCGTATCGACGAAGATGATTTTCATGTATTACAAACTTCACCTTGTCCTTTTTTAGATTTAAATGATAATTCTTGTTTCATTTACGATGTTCGTCCGAAAGCTTGCGCAGAATATCCACACACCAATAGAAAAAAGTTTATCCAATTGGCAAATCTTACCATTAAGAACACAGAAGTTTGTCCTGCTACTTACAGGATTCTTGAGGAATTAAAAAAGAGATTACCTCAATCTTAAGTTTACTCTTTGTCACATATTACATGAATTTTATAAATGCTATGAAAATTAAAAAAATACTTTTTTTACTATTACTCGTACATGCTATTTTATTAAAGGCTCAAGGATATTCTGTTTCAAAGTTTCAGAAAATAAATGAAGTTAACGGAGGCTTTACAGGAATGTTGGATATCGACGATTCTTGGGGAATATCAATTGATAATATTGGTGATTTAGATGGAAATGGTGTTAATGATATTGCAGTTGGTGCATTTGGAGATGACGATGGAGGTTCTAGTAGAGGAGCTGTTTGGATTTTATTTTTAGATACAGACAATCAAGTAATTTCTCACACAAAAATTAGTAATACTTCCGGAGGTTTTACAGGTGTTTTAGATAATGATGATAGATTTGGAGGAGCTGTATCTTATCTAGGAGACATAAATAATGACGGATTAATAGAATTAGCTGTTGGCGCAGATTATGATGGCGATGGTGGATTTTGGCATGGTGCTGTTTGGATTTTAAGTCTTAATAATGATGGAACTGTTAATTCGCATAGGAAGATTAGTGATACGCAAGGTAATTTTTTAGGTTTTATCAATGGAGATGCAATTTTTGGAACAGATATAGAAAATATTGGTGATTTAGATGGTGATGGAATACAAGATTTAGCAGTTGGATCTAGGAGAGATGGAGATGGAGGATCGAGAAGAGGAGCAGTTTGGATTTTATTTATGAATGCTGATTTAACTGTAAAAGATTTTCAAAAGATTAGTAGTACACAAGGTAATTTTTCTGGAACATTACAATTTGAAGATTTCTTTGGAGGTTCTGTCGCTAACATTGGTGATTTAGATGGTGACGGAGTTAGCGATATTGCAGTTGGAGCTTACCGAGATGATGATCAATTAGTTAATTCTGGAGGTTTTTATATTCTTTTTCTAAATACAGATGGAACAGTAAAAAATCACACAAAGATTTCTAATTTAAATGGAGGTTTGTCTAATACAGTATCAGCAAATGCATTGTTTGGTGAGTCTATAGATGGAGTTACTGATATTGATAATGATGGAAAAATAGAAATAATAGTTGGTGCATTGCGCGAACGAAATAATATTTCATTTACTCAAACAGGTGGTTTTTATATTATAGAATTAAATAGAGATGGAACAGTCTCAGAAGATTTTTTATATACTTATGGAGAAAATTGCTTCACAGGGAATTTAGAAGATGGAGATTTTTTCGGAGGTTCTGTATCTGTACTTAATAATACTTCTGGAAATATTTCTTTTGCTGTAGGTGCATATAGAGATCGAGAAAATGGAGGAAGAAAAGGAGCAGTTTGGATTTTAGAGTTAGGTGATAAAAAAGAGTATAAAAGTTCTTTTGAAAATACTTCACTATGTGGTTTAAATGACGGAAGTTTTACTATTTCTGAATTGTTAGCGAATACTAATTATAATATATCTTACAGTTTAAATAGTGTCGCAACGACAATTCAACAGCAATCGAATTCACAAGGAGAAATTGAAATTGCGGGACTGTCAGCAGGTAAATATGAAAATATCGAAATAAGTCGAATAGGTTTTACTTGTGTAAGTACTTTAGATCCTATTGAAATACTTAATGCTGATTTTATTCCAGAATATAATAAAACTGATCCAACTTCGTGTGGTACTGCTGATGGTGTTATTGAAATATCAAAACTAACACCTAATGAAACCTATGTAGTAGATTATTATTTGAATAGTGTTCTAGTTCGTAATAATTATACAGCAAATTCTGCTGGAGAAGTATTTTTAACAGGATTAACATCAGGAAGATATGAGTATATCATGATCATTGGTACAACCACACCTTGTTCAGATGGTTTGGGACTTATGGAGTTAACAACTACTGAATTAAATGCGACTGTAACTTCTTCGAATGAGTCCTTTTGTGGTTTAAACGATGGACAAATAGAAATTGCAAATTTAACACCAAATACTTTTTATGTAATTAATTACAGTTTTAATACTAATAATATTACAATAGAAGAGCAATCTAATTCACAGGGAGAAATTGAGTTAATAGGTTTATCATCTGGTAATTATGAAAGCGTAGAAGTGAATCAACGAGGTGCTAGTTGTTCTAAAATGTTAGGAAATATTGAAATAGAACAAGCAAATTTTCAAATTGAATTTGAAAAAACAAACCCTACTTCATGTGCAGTAGCAGATGGAACTATTTCAATATCAAGATTATTATCAAACACCTTATATAATATTTCTTATTTAAAAGAAGGAGTGCGAGTTGATAATAATTATAACTCAAATTCGGTAGGAGAAATTACACTTTCAGCATTAGAACCTGGCAGATATCAAAATATAGAAATAACAGATATAGCTAATTCATGTACTGATGAAATAATAGCTGTAGATTTAAATACCATATCTTTTTCTCCGTCTGTTTACGCAACAAATTCTTCATCTTGTAAAGTTAACGATGGTTCAATCGTATTTTCTAATCTATCTGTCAATCAGTTTTTTGAGGTGTCTTTTGAGTTTGAAGGAAATAATGAAAATTTAAGGATTCAGTCTAATAACTCTGGAGATCTTGTAATTTCTAGTTTAAAGTCAGGGATTTACGAAAATGTGTTTATTAGAGATGTTGATACAGGTTGTAATACAACGCTACCAGATTTGAATATAATATGTGTTCCTGATGAAATAGAATGTTTTAAAACGAAGACCTTTTTTACACCAAATAATGATGGATATAACGACAGTTGGTCATTAGAAATGCTTAATTCGTGCGATTATATTGTTTATATCTATGATAGGTTTGGAAAAGAATTAGCTCGTTTAACTCCATCGTCACCTTCTTGGAACGGAATGTACAATGGTAAAAGATTGCCTTCAAATGATTATTGGTACTTAGTAGAATATACCAATAATTTAGGAGAAACAAAATACTTTAGATCACATTTTGCACTACGAAGAATTTAAGATTCTATTAGTTTTACACTTGTATTTGTGAGTATATTGTAGTTTTTAGCAAAGAAAATTGTCAATTTCGTAGTTTTTCTTAACAGAGGTAAATTTTGTAACCTAATTTTTTTACTAACATTGTTATATCAAACAATTACAGAGTTATTTATGGAGGTTATAAAAAGTTATTTTGAAAATATGCCAACATTACATAGAAGTATGTTATTGGTCGGCGGAATTTCTTTTTTTTGGATTTTAGAAAGTGGGATACCATTATTTAATTTTAAGTATAATAAATTAAAGCATGCTTGGCCTAATTTATTTTTTACAGGAACTACAGTGATTATCAATTTTGCATTAGCATTTTTATTATTACAAACGTCATTTTGGGTAGATGAAAATCAATTCGGATTGATAAATTGGTTACCAGAAATGCCTTTATGGGCTTATATTACTTTGGGTGTTTTATGCTTAGATTTTTTTGGAGCGTATTTAGCTCATTTAGTTGAACACAAAGTAAAGCCTTTATGGATGGTACATTTAGTTCATCATTCAGATCACAAAGTTGATACTACTACAGCAAATAGGCATCATCCGATAGAGAGTGTAATTCGTTTTGCATTTACATTACTAGGTGTTTTTTTAGTTGGTACACCATTTTATATTATCATGCTTTATCAATCATTATCTTTAGTATTTACTCAATTTAACCATGCTAATTTAAAAATGCCAAGAAAGTTAGATAAAATATTAAGTTACATCATAGTATCACCAGATATGCACAAAGTTCACCATCACAACTTATTACCGTATACAGATTCTAACTTTGGAAATATTTTTTCTATTTGGGATAGATTATTGGGAACTTACATGGAATTAGACAGAGAAAAAATAGTGTATGGTGTAGATACATTTCCAGATGAAGTAAAAAACTCAGATTTAGTTGAACTATTAAAACAACCTTTTCAAGGATATAGAAAACCAACAAATTTGGATGAGTTATAATAAAAAAACGAGCTTTAAAGCTCGTTTTTTTATTATAATTTGAAGCATTTATATCTCCAATCTGTTAAACTTAAATTCGTTTCAGATTTAAAAAATTGTGGTTTGTTATAAGGTTTTGTACCCGAAGAATAACACATCCACTGCCAATTTGGTAAAGCTGGCCCTACAGGATCTACAGGAGTAGCATCAATAGGATTACCAAAGCCATGGCCACCACCACCGCCGCGAATCTTTTTCTGATCACTTGTTGTGATTTTTTTCACTTCCTTTAGGTTTAAAATACCTTTTTTCATAATAGTTATATTTAATTAAAAATTAGTTTATTCTTTTACTCGTTCAGCAACTACTTCTACTATAGGAACACAATGTGTAGATGACGAAGAAATATCAATATTAGAAGTGTATGTTCTACCAGAACTAGTCCAACAATAGTATTCTTGATATCCTCCGTTAATTCGTGTTAAACTTTTATTATTTAGTTTTTTTACACCTTTTTGTTTTAAAATATTCTTTAACATGATTTTGTTTTTGATTAATAATTCGAGTGCAAATTACTTAGAGTAAATAGTGTAATGATGAGGAATAAAACTTCTTTAATTATGGGTTTTACCTGTAAATAATAGAGGTAAAATATTTTTAAGATGGATATAATTAAGGATTGGCTTTTTTATTTAGTTTTGCAATCTTTTAAACATAATAATAAAACTATGAGAAAAATTATATTTCTTTTATTTACAGTAAGCTTACTTGCTTGTGGAGGAGAAGATGCAAACGAACAAAACATTGATATTATAGTTCCAGATCCTGATTCAAATCCAGATCCTGATCCTATTGCTATTTTAACAATTAAAGTAGAAAACGATACAGATTATATAGATTTTGGAAATATCGTAAATACTGTAAGTAAATCTTTTCCTATCGAGATTTCAAATGAAGGTAATGCTACTTTAAAAATAGAAGATATTATCTTGGCAGATGGTTTTTCTATAGATCAGAAAGAGTTAGAGATAATTCCTAGTACCAAAAAAGAACTAAAAATAACCTTTACTCCTGTTGAAGAAAGAGCATATACTAGCACTATAGAAATCATAAGTAATGCTACATCAAACAATTCTTCTATTACATTAAAAGGAACAGGAGTTAGTGAAGTTTTTGAAGGAGATGTAAATTTATTAAATCAAGAAGAATTAGAAGATTTTGTTTCGAGAGGATACACTTCTATTAATGGAGAACTTCACATAGGTAACGCTTTTGGAACAAATGGATATGCTTTTCCTTATGCTGTAAATGATTTGACTCCTTTAAAAAAGATCAAATTTGTAAAAAGATTAGATATTATACATACTATCTTAACAAGTGTAGAAGGAATAGAAGATATGGAAGTAGAAGGTTTTATTCAAATAGCCTTCAACAATGAGTTATTAAACCTTAAAGGATTTCCTAACATTAAAGAAACAGGTGTAGCTTTAAATTTAAATGGTAATCATAAATTAGAAGATATAAAGGATTTAATTCATGTAAAATCTTTTTTATGGTTAAGCATAGGAGATAATATTAACTTAGTTAATTTAGAAGGATTAAATAATGTTACTGAAGTTGAGCAAGATTTAAGAATCCAAGGTAATTTACGTATAGAAAATTTAAATGAATTAACTAATTTGAAATTAGTAGGAGAAGATTTATCGATTAGTAATAATCAAGCTTTATATAGTTTTTGTGGATTACTTCCGTTGGTTACTGATGGAGAAATTAGAGGAACTTTTTATTTGATGAATCGTAATAGATTTAATCCAGGAAGTATAGCATTTGAATGTGAAAGATTAGTTCCTTCGTACGAGTATCAGGGAGTACAAACCAGAGTTTCTGGACCTTACTGGCTAGATTTTTTCAAAGAGAAAGGATTCACAAAAATTTCAGGACAATTATTTATAGATGGAAGTAGGATAAAAGATTTATCAGCTTTTGAAAAAGTTGAAGAATTTGATGGAGAAGTTTATATAACAAATACCGAGTTAACTAGTTTAAAAGGACTCGAAAACCTTAAGAAAATAAAATCTATAATTATTAAAGATAATCCCAAGCTATCTGATTACTGTGCTTTAGATAATTTAGTGAAAACACAAACAACAGATTATTATATAGGTACAGAGAATAATTTATACAATCCGACCAAAGAAAATTTAGTAAATGGTAATTGTAAACAATAATTTCAAAAAGCAAACCGATTAAGGTTTGCTTTTTTTTATATAATAGATTTTATATTGGTTTATGTGGTTCTGCTGATGTTGGGTGAGTAGGAGCGTTAACAGAATTATCAAAAGGGTAACACACGGTAGTTGCACTAGATAAATCTACAGGAGAGAAGAAATATCTATTTCCAGAGTCATTTCTAAAGCATCTCCAAGTAATATGAGATTTAGAATCTCCGATACCAGTTAAATGTCCACCAAGAGTTTGACCTTGTTGTTTTTTAGATAAAATTTTAATACCGTTTAAGTTTAAAATGTTTTTTTTCATGATTGATATTTTTAATTCAATATCAATGTATTGCTAATTAACCTATTATTAGGTAGAATATTTCCGAATGAACCATATCAACTTCTGAATAGTTTTAGAAATTAAAAATTAATAAGTTCTGTTCGAATTCTGGTGTTTTTGTCTTTTCGAATGAAATTTAACTTCTGAGTTAGTTTTAAATATTCTTGAACAGGTAATTCAATATTAATACTAATTAAATAATGCGAGTTAGGTTTGATATGTTGTATTTTATCAAAGTCTTGTTTGGATTTTATTTGTAAAAGTTCAGGATGATAGGCTTCAATATATGATGCTTTATTCTCATCTTCTGTTATTGGAGGCCTAGGCGGAAAACCATTATTTTCTTTTTGTAGTTTTTTCAAATCTTCTTCCCATGAATTTATAATTAAAGGGAAAACATGATATAATTCCTTATTTTCTTTTTGTAGTTTTTTCAAATCTTCTTCCCATGAATTTATAATTAAAGGGAAAACATGATATAATTCCTTTTGTAAGTCAATCTTAGTAATTAAGTTTATTTTACAATGAGAAGTAAGGTTTATTTTTGAAAGTATATTTTTTAATTGTCTAAGTGTAATTTCTCTATTTAATAGTATATTATAAGTGATGAAAATTGTATGAACAGGGTAGTTATATAATTTTAAATTTAAATTATCAAAACCACTGTAATCTTCAAGTATAAATTTATTTTCTCTTTTAATTAAATTGAATGTTTTATGGTTTGTTGATAGACTATCGTAATGTATTTTAATATTAGAATCTAAATTTATAAGGTTATAAGTTATATATTCATTTTCAATAATATTCGAATGTCTTAAAAATGTACTATTGTTTAGAATTACTATTGAGTCATTTTGTTGTAAATCAATTTTCTTTTTGAGTGTTTTATTTTTTAGATAAATTCTTAAAGAATCTCCTTGTATTTCATATTTACCTTTAAAACTGTAATCGAAAAAATCAATTAATGTTATAGAATCATTTTTGAAGTAAATTTCATGAAAGAAAGAGTTAGAATGTGCTTTATAATTACAAATCCAAACACCTTGTAAATCTTCTTTCTTAATAACTTTTGAGCAAGAAATTAGTACAAAAACTAAAGAGAGATAAAATAGCTTTTTCATATCTAAATTTAATAACAACTATCAAGAATTATTCCTTTTATGAATTAATGATAGCACTTTTTTACCTCTAGCTTCACAACCTTTACTTTCATGAATCACTTTAGTCCTTATTATATGTTCAAGTTCTGAATGAACCCAATCTTTATATTTGCCAAAAAGAAAAAGAGTATTCATTGTGTAAGCTTTTACTGCTATCTTTTGATTAGAAATTAACCAGTCAAAACCAGTTTCAATAATTGCATCTATGTGAGAGTCTGTTAATGTTTCTTTGGTTTTATTATGATTCTTTTCATCAAATGCAATAGCTAAATGTTCACAATTCTTAGCACAAGTTCGAAGCACACCATCAAAACGTAAACTATGGATATTAGTCGTAAAAGTATCTATATAAGGAATCAGGTAGTTAATTCCATGATGAGTACAAATCCATTCTAGTATCCAAGCTGCTTTTATAGATATTTTTTCATCAGTCTTAAATGTTAAATCTACCAAGAATTCTATTAATTCAGGTTGCTCTAATACAATATTTGCAGCTTTATTTCGATTTACTTTTTTAGGGTTTTCAACGGTATTTAATATAGAAATTAGAAAATCAATACTCATATTGGTATGGTTTGTGTACTTTTACAGAAAAATTTACTAAATATAAAAACAAAAAGAGAGGCAATGGTAAAAGCTAAAGAATATGTTGTTTTAAGTTTTGTATTTACAATGTTATTTACATTAGTGTCATCAGCTCAAAAAATTAATCAGGTTGATGCTAATGGTAAAAGAACTGGTTTATGGCGAAAGAATTATGAAAATGGAGATGTTCGTTACAAAGGTCAGTTTAAAAGTGGAAAAGAAGTAGGAATGTTTTCTTTTTATGATAGAGGGGCGTCTTATCCATCTATAGTGAAGGTTTTTTCTGAAAAGTCAGATACAGCTTCAGTAAAGTTTTACAATAAAAGTAGAGTAAAAACTAAAGGGAAAATGGTAGGAAGAAAAAGAGTTGGAAAATGGATATACTATTTTTCAGACGGAAAAACTATTTTTTCTGAAGAGCATTACATGGATGGAAAGTTACACGGAATATTAAAAAACTACTACATTAACGGTAGAGTAACTGAAATTTCAGAATATAAAAACGGAAAAAGGAATGGTTCTTCTAAAATTTATACTGAAGACGGAGTTTTAATAGAACACGTAAATTATGTAAATGGTAACCTTGAAGGTGAAGGTAAATATTACGACTTAAAAGGAATCATTAAAGAAAAAGGAATGTATAAGGAAGGAAAACGTATTGGAAAATGGGAGTTCTATATAGATGGTGAGTTATCTAAAAAAGGAAGACCAGATACGAGTATAAAAAAGAAGAAAAAAGAACAATAAACAATAGCTATTTAACCATTGAGTTTAATGATAAAACTATCAATAACAATTTCGTAAATTTGCAGCCTAAAATATGTAAAATATGAAACGAGTTGTTGTTGGGCTTTCTGGTGGTGTAGATAGTAGTGTAACGGCTTACTTATTAAAAGAACAAGGCTACGATGTTATTGGCTTGTTTATGAAAAATTGGCACGATGATTCTGTTACAATCTCAGATGAATGCCCATGGTTAGAGGATAGTAACGATGCAATGATTGTTGCAGAGAAGTTAGGAATTCCTTTTCAGACTGTAGATTTAAGTGAACAATATAAAGAACGTATCGTTGATTATATGTTCGATGAATATGAAAAAGGTCGTACTCCAAATCCAGATGTACTTTGTAATAGAGAAATTAAATTTGATGTTTTTATGGACATTGCCTTGGGTTTAGGGGCAGATTATGTAGCTACAGGACATTATTGTAGAAAAGAAGAGGAAGTAATCAATGGAAAAAAAGTATATAAGTTATTAGCAGGTAAAGACAATAATAAAGATCAATCCTACTTTTTATGTCAACTATCGCAAGAGCAATTAGCTAAAGCTTTATTTCCTATCGGAGAGTTAACAAAGCCAGAAGTTAGAGCAATTGCAAAAGAGGCAGATTTAATTACTGCTGAAAAGAAAGATTCTCAAGGATTGTGTTTTATAGGAAAAGTAAGATTACCAGATTTTTTACAGCAAAAACTACAACCTAAAGAAGGTGTTATTGTTCAAATACCTAGCACTTTTGAAGCGTATACAAAATCTTTACCTAAATTTGAACATAAGATAGCTGAGCTTGAATACAAGTCGAAAAAATTTACTTACCAAGTTTCTGACGGAAAAACAGTAGGTAAACATCAAGGAGCGCATTATTTTACAAAAGGACAACGCAAAGGATTAGCTGTAGGAGGAACCAAAGAACCTCTTTTTGTTATAGAAACAGATGTAGACGAAAATATCATCTACACAGGTGAAGGAAAAAGTCACCAGGGATTGTATAGAAATGTACTTTTTGTATCTAATGAAGAATTACATTGGGTACGTGAAGATTTAGCTTTAAGTGTGGGTGAAACAATGGAGGTAGAAGCTAGAATTCGTTATCGTCAATCTCTAGAAAAAGCTAAAATATATAAAGTAGGAAATGGGATATTTGTAGAATTTGCAAATGCTCAATCTGCCATCCAAGAAGGACAATTCGTAGCTTGGTATGCTAACGAAGAACTTTTAGGATCTGGTGTGATTTCCTAATTAAATAGAATATGAAAGTAAAAACCAAAAGGGATGTTCTAAAATTACAAGAGAAGATAAAACAAGAACTTGGTTTAGATGTCAGTAAATACAAAGATGAAGAAGTAGTAGAGAATTTTGTGGAAATACTACTGCTTCCTAACTATATTGTTTCTTGGGTAATCAGACCAATTTTTATCTCTTTTTTAATCTATATTTTTGGTTTTTACGTATTTAATTTAGTGCATATTGAATATGTATTTTATGCAATTATTGGATTTGGTTTATTTATCGTATTTGGCATTTCTTTTGGTTTTTTATCTTTAGTATTTAAGATGAAAAATGATATTTTGGAAATAGTTGACTATTCACTTGACATTCTAAAACTAGCGATTCAAGACATATCAAAAATTAACAATCAAATCACAGTAGATAACAAGAACGATGTACTTTCCTTAGTGTTTAAAGGAATAATTCACATTGTAACAATACCTTTACTTACGAAATCAGTAACTAGTAAAATTCCTTTTATAGGCAGAATAGCCAGCAGTTTAATAAAAAGAGTTTTAACTGTTGTATCAAACAGGTTAGAATTTAAGGAAGATAATATTGAAGATTTTGTAGCATCACCATTAGAAGAGAAGCACAAACTGTACACAGCATACATGAAAACTATTATTGCAACCTCAAACGGACTAGAAACTTTTATAAGTTTTGTTTTCAGAGTATTAAAAATCCCGATGTTAGTTTTCTTCTTTTTTTCATCATCAGCACTTTTACTTTTTCTATATTTAATCAACTAAAAATAAAATTTTGAGAAATAAAATCACCGAACTTTTTAATATAAAATATCCTATTGTTCAGGGTGGAATGATATGGGTTTCTGGATGGAAGTTAGCTTCGGCTGTTTCTAATGCTGGTGGACTAGGACTTATAGGAGCTGGATCTATGTATCCTGATGTTTTACGTGAACATATCCAAAAATGTAAAAAAGCGACAAATAAGCCTTTTGGAGTAAATGTACCTATGTTATACCCAGATATAGAACAAATTATGGATATTATTGTTGAAGAGGAAGTGAAGATTGTTTTTACTTCTGCAGGAAATCCTAAAACTTGGACTAATTTTTTAAAAGAAAAGGGAATTACTGTAGTTCATGTAGTTAGTTCGGTAAAATTTGCTTTAAAAGCAGAAGCTGCAGGAGTTGATGCTGTAGTTTGTGAAGGTTTCGAAGCGGGAGGTCATAACGGTAGAGAAGAAACCACAACGTTTACTTTAATTCCTATGGTAAAAGAACAGGTAACAATTCCAGTAATTGCTGCTGGAGGAATAGGATCGGGTAGAGGTATGTTGGCGGCCATGGTTTTAGGAGCTGATGGAGTTCAAGTTGGAAGTAGGTTTGCTGCTACTGTAGAGTCTTCAGCTCATAATAATTTTAAAGATACTATTGTAAAAGTAAAAGATGGAGATACATATGTAACCTTAAAAGAATTGGCGCCAGTTCGTCTAGTTCGTAATAAGTTTTTTAACGATGTTCAAGAGCTATATCAAAAAGATCCTTCTATTGAAGAAATTAAAGAGCTATTAGGTCGTGCAAGAGCTAAACGAGGTATGTTTGAAGGAGATTTAGATGAAGGAGAATTAGAAATTGGACAAATAGCTGGTTTAATTCACGAAATAAAACCTGCAGCACAAGTTTTAGAAGAGATTGTAAAGGAGTATAATCAGGTTTTAAATACTGAATTTAAAAGTTTTTAAAAATAAAATTATAATTACTTAAAAGAAAGAGTCCAATTAAAAATTGATAGTTTTTAATTGGATTTTTTTATTTATCACAAATCTTTGCTGCTCAAAATTGTTTGATTTTACTGCTTGTTGTTAATTTTTTAATTTAAAGTATTTAATATGTTGATTATTTAAAAATAAAGGTTAGAAATTATGAATTTAATAATAAATGATTAGTTTTATAGAGTTAATCAATTAAAAAACCTTTATGAGAACTTTAAATTTTAAATGTAAACAATGGATAATTTTAGTACTTATTTCACTATCAATAGTAAGTTGTTCTGATACAGACGAAAAAACAAATCCTGGAGCACAAGCTATCGGATTAATTGAAAATTCGAATAAAGAATTTTCAGGAAAAATAAGTATTGATAATAGTAAAATAGCTTATGGTGTAATTCAAAATTCTGAACTGAACTACACAATTTCAGTAAATATTAATAATAAAGAAATTACTGCTGTAGTAGATTATGAAAACTCTACAATTGATTTTAAAGCGGCTGATGTTCAATTTTCTGATATGGAAAAAGTAGATTTATTAATGTCTACAGCTGACATTGCTGAATATTTTTTAGAAGAAAAAGAAGCAAAAATAGACATGCATGAATATGCTATGATTAAGTTGATGGAATATTGGTCTCAAGCTCCTTCTCAACATGTTTTTCATAGTAGAAAAGTAAATTCTGATTTAGATGTTAAATTAAGAAGTAGAAATGAAGGTATTACTTGTATTAGAAGAAATTCTTATGTTAAAGCAGAATATGATGACAGAAATGGAAGAAGTTATTCTGATAATGTTAAAGTAGGTAGTAAGCCAAGAGCAAATTATGGATGTATGGGAAGATGTGGAGCTGATTGTGGAAGATGGTGGATTCCTAGTGCATGGACTAAAGATTGTATGGACCATGACCAGTGTAGTAATATTTTTAATGCTTCTGGTGGATCTTCTGATCCTAATTGTGGAGATGAATTTAATGAAGCAGCAGACGATTATGTATTTGGTGTTTTACGAGGCTGTAGAGGATAAAAGAAATAAAAAAAAGCTTAGAATTTTTCTAAGCTTTTTTTATTGTAAATAATTTTATCTTAATTCTAAATAAAGTGTATTTCCTCCAATACCATAAATTTGCTGAAAATCTGTAGAGGTAATAACATCAGTTAAGTTATAATTTCCTGTTCTTATTGGATCTAAAGTTCCAACTCCATCGAAAGTAAATATTGAATTATCGTATACTGCATTTTCAAAGAAAACTCTAGTTTCTCCGTCTACTCCAGCTACATTTAAAAAATTACCATCTTCTGTTTTAGGACTATAAGCTCCTAACCATTCATCATTAAAAGGGCTAAATAAAATAACGCTATTATTTCCTGCTACAACAATATTACCATTTACTTCGTATAGTTCATTTGTGTCATTCATTCCATCCATTACGACTTCAAAAGTTGCTCCACCATCAGTACTTTTATATAAGAAAGGACTTTCAATACCATAAATAGTACTATTTATAGCTAATAATTTACGTTTTTGATCATCGCTAGAGTTTGGAAAACTAGAAGCAAAAGGTAAATTATTATTAACAATTTCAAAAGTTGCTCCAAAATCTTCGCTTTTGTATAATTCATTTCCTTGATGAGCATATAAAGTATTGTTTAGCGCATAAATATTGTCTGCGAAATTATCAGAGTAAGACAAATAACTATACTTTACATAGTTTTTATCAATAATATTAATTTTATACAAATCACCACCATAAGCAGATGCGATTAAATAATCTCCGACTCTTACCAAACGTAGAAGATTTATAGAGCTATCTGGGAATCTGTAGTATGTGTAATCTATATTTGTTCCTGCTGGATTTCTAGATATTTCAATAATATTAGAAAAACCTGCATCTGTACCTATAGCATAGGTTTTATCTCCAAAATTTTCAATATCACTAAATACATCAAGAATTTCTGTAGAAGAAGAGTTTGTTACTCCAGAAATTACCAATTCTAATCTTTCAGAAGGAGAAGTATCTGGAATTATAGTAGTAGATGGAGCTTCTCCAAAACTAATTTCTAAAGGATTGCTTGAAGAAGTATTATTTATTTCATCTGAATTAGTATTTAGAGTTTGTTCGCTAAAACTATCCGAAGTAATGATAAAATTTATTTCAGAAGAATTATCAACTAAAGGAATACGAATTTTGTTAACACCAACTTCTAAATCTTTAGTAGTCGTAAAATTAATATCATTAATTTTTATTTCGATACTTCCGTCTATAGATACATTTGGAGTAACCGATTCATTTATAAGAGTAATAAATAAATTTTGAGTTTCTACTATATCAAATCCAAAAGAAACATAACCAAATGATTCTGCTGTATCATCTTCATTTACTCTTAAAACTTCAGGAGTAACAGTGATACTTGCATCTTCATCTATAGTAAATTCAATAGGTAAGGGATTTTGAACTAAATCTGCAAAATCAGAGCCTGTGATTGGAGTTGATAAAATAACTTCGTTGTCACTATTAATAACATTAAAAGCAGTAAGTCTATACGTTCCGGTTTTTAACTCTATATCTTCAGTTAAAAAACTGCCATTAAAATTAATTAGTTCATGACGTTTGTTTTCAAAAACAGTTTCATCATTTTCATCAACAACAGAAATGATTAAAGCTACAGGTGTTTCGTTAGCAATTGCTTTGTTTATTAAACCTCTATTTGCAGAGATTTTGAAGCCAAAAGATACATTTCCATTGGTTTCTAAAATGGGTAAACCAGTTATTCCATTTTCTTTAGAACAGCTAAAAAGTATAATAGCTGATATAACAGCTAGATAGACAATTTTTTTCATTAGTATAATTTTTTCAAGAATGCTCTCAAAAATATAGAATTAACTAACGATAAACTAATTATCTATCTAGTGTTTTTTATAAAGTTAAAAATTTACGTAATCGACAATTTCAAGTCCGTAACCGATCATACCAACACGTTTTTCTTGTTTGCTGTTCGATACAAGTTTTAACTTATGAATGTTTAAATCATGTAGTATTTGAGCTCCAATACCAAAGTCTTTATTATCTAAAGAAATTCTTGGAGCTTTGATATTTCCTTCAGCTTGGTTTTCTTTTAAACCACGTAAACGATTTAATAGGTTTAATGATTGATTTTGCTGATTAATAAATAAAATAGCTCCGCGTCCTTCATCATTAATAACCTTAAACATGCGATCTAATTTATGATCGGCATCATTGGTTAATGTTCCAAGAATATCATTATTAACTAAGGTAGAATTTACCCGAGTTAAAATAGGTTCATTTTTACTCCAAGTACCTCTTGTTAATGCAATATGAATTTGATTATTTGTAGTTTGATGGTAAGCTCTTAATCTAAAATCACCAAAACGAGTTTGTATGGTAAAATCTTCTTTCTTTACAATTAAAGAATCATGTTCCATTCTATACGCGACTAAATCTTCAATAGAGACAATTTTAAGATCAAACTTTTTAGCAACTTTTACCAGTTCAGGTAAACGAGCCATAGTTCCGTCTTCATTCATTATTTCTACAATAACACCTGCAGGCTGTAAACCAGCTAAGCGTGCAAAGTCAATAGCAGCTTCAGTATGCCCAGTTCTTCTTAAAACTCCACCTTCTTTAGCTCGTAAAGGAAAAATATGTCCAGGCCTAGCTAAATCAAAAGGTTTTGTGTCTTCATTAATTAAAGCTTCAATAGTTTTAGATCTATCTGATGCAGAAATACCAGTTGTAACACCATTTCCTCTTAAGTCAACAGAAACCGTAAACGCAGTTTCCATAGGATCGGTATTATTATTAACCATCATTCCTAATTCTAACTCTTTACATCTATTTTCTGTTAATGGAGTACAAATTAAACCTCTTCCATGAGTAGCCATGAAGTTAATCATCTCTGGAGTAACTTTTTCGGCAGCTGCAACAAAATCACCTTCATTCTCTCTATCCTCATCATCTACTACAATGATTACTTTTCCTTGGCGGATATCATTAATAGCTTCTTGTATTGTGTTAAGCTGTATTTTTTGATTAGTTTGTGTTGTCATGTGTGTTAATTTTCTCTTTTTTTGAGAATAACTTTTTTGAAGAAATTACCAATTTTAACGAATACACCGTTAATATCAAATAACCCTTTATCTTGTGTTGCTCTTGTTGTTAAAATTATTGCCAAAGGTAACATTAATGCAACAGCTAACCAAGAACCAGCTACAGCAGATATTGAACTTTCTTCTGCCATATTTCTACCAAATGTATTAGAAAAGAAATAGGATACATATATGGCGATAGCCAATATCATTGGAAGTCCCATTCCACCTTTCCTAATAATAGAACCTAGTGGTGCACCAATAAAAAATAGTAATAAACAAGACAAAGAAAATGCAAAACGATTATAAAATTCGATATCATAAAGATTCATAATTTTTCTTTGATGTTTAAATGAACCTTTATTTGCAGTAAAATTATTAATAGTTCTGTCTATTTTAGACATGGCATTATTAGCAATTTCTAATTTAGAATCTAAGTCAAAATTCTCTAAAATGTCTTCTTTTAGACCTTCGATTTTTAAAGAATCTGGATAAGCATATAGTCTGTTGGCATTCGTGTTTAAGTATAAACTTCTAGCTCTTGTTGCTACATATTCGTCGTAGTTAATTTTAAGTTTTGGTAAAGTATCTTTTAGCTGTTTAGAACTAAGCATATTAAAATTATTTTTATGCTTAGTTTTATCCATATCATCGTCACTGAAAGAAGAAATATCAATATTAATAGTGTATTCATCAAAATCAGCGTATGAGGCTTTCATTTTAAAACGCTCTTTGTAAGCTGTTCTGTTTTTTACATGATGTTCAAAAAAATGACCATTTTTAAGTCTAAGAGTTAGGTATTTACTACCTTCTTCTGAAAGAAACTCTCCATTTTTAGCGGAAATAATTTTATTATTACCTCTGTTCGCAGATAGATCGTAAATAAGTACATTTTTTAAAAGCTTGTCATCTTCACCATATTTCTCATCAAATTTTATTTGATAATTAGGAATTTCTGTATTGAAACTTCCAGGTACTAATGCTAGTGCTGGTTGTTTTTTCTTGATATTGATTTTAAGATTAATTTGTTTCATAATCGCATACGGATACACATAATCTAGAAAAACAAAATTAATAGCACTCATAAAAACAGCAAAAAAGACCAAAGGTCTTACCATTCTTTGAAGTGAAACTCCAGCAGATTTAGTAGCAGCAAATTCATAATTTTCAGATAAACTACCTAAAGTCATGATTGAGGATAATAAAATTCCTATAGGAAGTGCTTGAGGAGCAACAATTAAAGTGGTGTACCAAAGGAATTTTAGAATGATGGTAATACTTATTCCTTTTCCGGCTAAATCGTCAAAAGCTAACCATAAAGCCTGCATTACTAATACAAAAAGTATAATAAAGAAAGTTGCTAAAAAAGGAATTAAGAAACTTTTTAATATGTATTTGTCTAATCTTTTCACTATTGCAAAAATAGGGAGCTTACTTTTAAAAAACAGAAAAAGTTTTGTTAATTGAAAATTTAAAAAAAACTAATTTATAGTTAAACATTCTTAAAGTTTAGTTTTAAAACTAGTTTGATTTTTAATTTATCACTGTTTTCAGGGTATAAATAAATAGTGAGCTAAATTATATTTGAAAAGTTATAAGTTTTCAACCTCAGTCTATACTAGGTAAAGGAGTTTACATTATAGTTGTAAAAGGGGATAGCTGTAAGTTTATTTAAACGAAACAAGAAGACTTGTATTTTATCTTTATCAACAAAAAAAGCCACATCATTGATGTGGCTTTTAAAATATTTTATAGAAAAACTAGTCTATTAGATATCCTAATTTTTCGTATTTATCTTTATCAAAAGAGAATAAATTCTCTGAAATAGCTTGATTACTTTTAAATTTGGTGATTGTAAAAGTAGTTTCTGCTCCATTGGAACCAATCTGTATTAATTTATAGATGTGTTTTGTTTTTGCATCTATACCTAATCTAACTTTGATAATATCAGAATTACTATCAATTGGTGTTAAATCTACATACTGAACTTTTCTTCCTTTGTTGTTTTTTAAGTCACCCATTTTATAATTATAACCTTCCTTATAAAAAGTTAATAATTTTGAAGGGTAAATAAATCCATCTTCTTCCTCTAAATCACCATCTGTAATAGTAACTTCTTTTTCATCGGCATTAATTACAACTAAACGCTTTCCGTTGAAAACAAAGTTGTTTCCTAAATAGTTTAAATTATATTTTTCACCAGCTAAAGTGATGTTTCCTCGAATAGGTGGATCGTTTGTAATTCCTGCTTCTTTGTTAACTAGTGTAGAAGTAAAGCCTATATTCATATTTTTATAAGCTCCCATTTTTGTAGAAACCTCATCTAAAAGACTTTTTGCCTTCTCAGATGTATTTTGAGCCATTACATTCACTGAAAGACATAATCCTAATACAAATATTCCTAATTTTCTCATACTGATCTTAAAATTATTCAAAATTAAATATTTTTTTCGTTTTCTAATAACTGTTCTAGAGCAATTAAATCTGGAACTAAAACTAGTCGAGCTTTACTTCCTTCAAAAGGACCAACAATACCAGCTGCTTCTAACTGATCTATTAATCTTCCTGCTCTATTGTAACCGAGTTTCAGCTTTCTTTGCAATAATGATGCCGAACCTTGTTGAGCAGTTACAATAACTTCTGCTGCTTCTTTAAACAGTTTATCTCTATCTGCAATATTATTATCAATAGTTGTGCCAGCTTCCTCACCAACATACTCTGGTAATAGATGTGCTTCAGGGTAAGCACGTTGCGATCCAATAAAGTCTGTTATTTTTTCTACTTCAGGAGTATCAACAAAGGCACATTGTATACGAGTAATGTCATTTCCTCCAGAATAAAGCATATCTCCACGACCAATTAATTGATCTGCTCCAGGTGCATCTAAAATAGTTCTACTATCAATTTTTGAAGTTACTCTAAACGCAATTCTAGAAGGGAAGTTTGCTTTAATAATACCGGTAATTACATTAACAGATGGACGCTGAGTTGCTACAATTAAATGAATTCCAATTGCTCTGGCTAACTGAGCTAAACGAGCAATAGGTGTTTCTACTTCTTTACCTGCTGTCATAATTAAATCAGCAAATTCATCAATAACTAATACAATGTATGGTAAAAATTGATGCCCGTTTTCTGGATTTAATTTACGAGCTCTAAACTTAGTGTTATATTCTTTAATGTTACGAACCATTGCATTTTTCAATAAATCGTAACGATTATCCATTTCTATACAAAGAGAATTTAAAGTATTTACAACTTTAGATGTATCTGTAATAATTGCTTCTTCAGCATCTGGAAGTTTAGCTAAATAATGACGCTCTATCTTGTTAAATAAAGTAAGTTCTACTTTTTTTGGATCTACAAGAACGAATTTAACTTCCGCAGGATGTTTTCTATATAATAATGAAGTTAGTATTGCATTTAATCCAACAGATTTACCTTGACCTGTTGCACCTGCCATAAGTAAGTGAGGCATTTTAGCTAAATCGACAACTAACGTTTCATTTGAAATAGTTTTACCTAAAGCTAAAGGTAATTCCATCTGACTTTCTTGGAATTTTTTTGAAGTAATTACCGAATGCATCGATACAATTGTAGCCTTCTTATTTGGAACTTCTATACCTATAGTTCCTTTTCCTGGAATTGGAGCAATAATACGGATTCCTAAAGCAGAAAGCGATAAAGCGATATCATCTTCTAGGTTTTTAATTTTTGAAATACGAACTCCAGCTTCTGGTACAATTTCATACAAAGTAATTGTAGGTCCAACTGTAGCCTTTATTTGTGCAATTCCAATTTTATAGTTCTTTAACGTTTCTACGATCTGATTTTTATTAGCTTCTAATTCTTCAGGGTCGATAGAAATAATTTCGTTGTACTCTTTTAATAAGTTAAAGGTAGGAAAGCGATATTGACCTAACTCTAAAGTAGGATCGAACTCTCCAAAATCTTGAACTAATTGATCAGATAAATTTTCAGTTACACTTTTTTCTTCTTCTACTTTTTCGATTGCGATTTCTACTTCATTATTTGAATCAGAAATAATAGTTTCTGTTTCATCTTTTAGTGTTGGAGTAGGAGTGTTAATTTCTAAATTTAAGTTATCCTCTTTTTTCTTTTCAATAGTAGAATGATTCCCTATTGTAGGTTTTAAGTTATCTACAGAAAGTTCAAAGTCAGATTTACTATCATCTACTTTAGTTTTTTCTGTTGGTTTTTCTACTTCTTTGCTTACAGGTGTTGTAGTATTTTCAATAACTTCTGAAGTAGTATCAACAACAGGATCACTTGATTTTTCATGTTTTTTTATCTTTTCGCTAATCATTTCAGGAGTCATTCTAAATCGAACAACTACATAAGAAAGAAGAAAAAACATAAGTACTATTGCTAAACCTGTTTTACCAATAAAGGTTTGTAAATATTCATTTAACTCGTAACCAACTGTTCCAGATAACAAAGCAAATTTCTTTTCTACAAATCCTAAAGCAATGGCTACCCATAACATATTAAACAGTCCCCAATTCCATCTGGCAACCATACTTTTTAGTCGAGTTTGCAATAAAAAGCTAATTCCTGTTAAAAGAATAAGGAACGGAAGTATAAAAGCTGCTAATCCGAAACCATTATAAACTAATATGTGGCTTAAACTAGAACCGATTTTTCCTAATAAATTCTTAGCTTTTAGTTGTTTGTTATCAAATTCTGTTAAAATACTTTGATCATATTCCCAAGAAAAGAAAAATGAAATAAAAGCAACACATAAAAAAATGGCAAAAAGCACTAGAAAAACGCCTAAAATCGTTTGTGTTTGCCTATTTTTAAAGAATTCGTTAGCTTGTTTGAATAGAGAAGGTTTAGCAGGTTTCTCTACTTTCTTTGTTTTTTTTGAAACTGTTTTTTTTGCCATTAACTAGTAAAAATTTCGACCTGTAAATATAGAAATATTACAAGAATAAGCTTGTAATTTTTGGAATGTATATAATACAACCCACAATTATAGAAATTATTGCCGCAAAACCAGCAGCTCCTGCAGCAACATCTTTTATAACTCCTATTTTGTTATTAAACTCAGGATGAATAAAATCGGCAACTTTTTCAACAGCTGTATTTAACGCTTCGGCAACCAGTACTAATCCAGAAACAGTAAGTTGAATCATCCATTCTGTAGCAGAAATATTAAAAACAAAACCTAATACAACAGCAAAAAGCCCAATAATAAATTGGGCTTTGATACTATCTTCGGTTGTTGTTAGTATTCTCATGCCCTTAAAAGCATAACTAACACCTTTTATTCGCCGCTTTATGAATCCATCTTTAGATGATGTCTCCATTATAATGCTTTTAAAGCTTCAGAATAATTTGGTTCATCAACAATTTCAGGAACTTGTTCAGTATAGCTTACTTCTCCATTTTCGTTAATTACTACTATACAACGAGAGTGTAAACCATTTAAAGGTCCGTTAGTAAATTCTAAACCATAATTTTTACCGAAATCACCGTTTACATAATCAGAAAGCATTTCTACGTTTTCTATACCTTCGGCACCGCAAAAACGACTCTGAGCAAAAGGTAAATCTCTTGAGATACATAACACCTTTGTGTTTTCTAACTGAGAAGCTTCTTTGTTAAAGTTTCTTACAGAAGTTGCACAAGTTCCTGTATCTACACTAGGAAAAATGTTTAAGATTAATTTTTGACCTGCATAATCTTCTAAAGATTTTACAGATAAATCACCACTTACTAATTTAAAGTTAGGAGCTTTAGAGTTTACTTCTGGTAAGTTTCCGTTAGTTTGTATTTGGTTTCCTTTAAGCGTTACTGTAGCCATTTGTTTTTTGTTTTTATTCCTATCAAAAATAACTAAAATCTGTCAATTTGAAGTATCTTCGCGTACTTATTCAAAAGAAAGATTTATTTAGTGAATTTAGCAAAATATACATCTGAATTTAAATATAATTGGCAATTAGCTGCTCCTGTAATGTTAGGAATGTTAGGACACACTTTTGTGAGTTTTATCGATAATATTATGGTTGGACAATTAGGAACAGCTGAATTAGCAGCAGTTTCTTTAGGAAATAGCTTTATGTTTATTGCGATGTCTTTGGGTATTGGTTTTTCTACAGCTATTACACCATTAATTGCTGAAGCTGATGCTGCTGAAAATTTTGATAAAGTTAAAGCTACATTTAAGCATGGACTGTTTTTGTGTACAACTCTTGGAATTCTAATGTTTTTGATGGTATTTTTCTCTAAACCATTATTATATTTAATGAAACAACCCATTGAAGTTGTTGAGTTAGCAATTCCTTATTTGAATTTAGTAGCGTTTTCTTTAATTCCGCTGATTGTTTTTCAAGCATTTAAACAGTTTAGTGATGGAATGTCTATGACACGCTACCCAATGTATGCAACAATTATTGCGAATGTTGCTAACGTAATATTAAATTACTTGTTAATTTTTGGGAAATTTGGTTTTCCTGAAATGGGAATTGTAGGTGCTGCTTATGGCACTTTATTATCTCGTTTTGTTATGGTCTTGTATTTATGGTGGTTATTAACTCAAAAAGAACGAACAAAACGATTGGTTACCAACATAAAATTCTTTGTATTAGATAAGTTAATGTTGAAAAAGATCATTAGTTTGGGAGCGCCAAGTGCAATGCAAATGTTTTTTGAAGTAGCTATTTTCACCGCTGCTATTTGGTTAAGTGGACTGTTAGGTAAAAACCCACAAGCTGCAAATCAAATTGCTTTAAATTTATCTTCTATGACATTTATGGTGGCAATGGGATTAAGTGTTGCTGCAATGATACGGGTTGGTAATCAGAAAGGGTTGCAAAATTATATTGAGTTAAGAAGAATTGCTTTTTCAATTTTCTTTTTAGGTGTAATTTTAGCTGTCGGATTTGCAATTATCTTTTTCTCTTTTCATAAAATTTTACCAAATGTATATGTTGATTTAAATGACGCTCAAAATTATACAGATAATATGGAAGTAATTAAAATAGCTTCTACGTTATTAATCGCAGCTGCATTTTTTCAAATAAGTGACAGTATTCAAGTAATGGTTTTAGGAGCACTAAGAGGTTTACAAGATGTAGCTATACCTACACTAATTACTTTTATAGCGTATTGGTTAATTGGTTTTCCTGTAAGTTATTTTTTAGGAAAAGAGGAAATGTATGGAAGTTTTGGAATTTGGCTAGGGTTATTAGCTGGATTAACTTCTGCTTCAATATTATTATTTTTACGCTTTAATTATCTAACTCAAAAATTGATACAAACAAAACATAATGAACTTACCTAAATTTTTATTAGCTGATAACAGTGATTTCGAAGAAGATATTTTTGTATTACATACTGAATATCCTAGATTTTTAATCAACTTAAAAGATGATTCTGTAGAATGGTTTGAAGATATTGCCGATGAAAATGAGCAGGAATTAGCAAATGAGCTAGAAGGCTTAATAGAACAGGCTGGTGCATTCTACGATGAAGAAATGAAACAATACGAATAGAAAAGGTTAGACAAAAAGTCTAGCCTTTTTTGTTTTTCTCCACGCCCCAAAATAATGCTTGACAGTTTTTAGTCAATAGATGTAATATCAAAGTTAAATTTTGATCAATTTTTTGGAAATATAACTTGACAAAATATTTACGCAACACTATCTTTCGTTTAAAAATTTCAGTAATTGTGTAAGTTACTATTGAAATAGTTGTTTGAAACAAAGTATAAAACTCAATACACTTACATTAGTAGTCTTTATATTTTAATTGTTTACTTTTAGTACTTTATATTTAGGTAGTTATGATGATTTCTTATTACTTTATTAAAACTTGACAATAGACTAGGAAACAGGATGGAGCTGATTATTCATTAATAAATAGCTTTAATTTTGAGTAAAGTTTAATTTTTTAGCTAAAAAAATAAATTAACCTCAAAATAATAATCCAAAAACCATAGTAATGTCTAAATCAAACCCTAAAAAACAATTACTATTTATAGCATTATTCCTTGTATTTAATGTTATAAATGCACAACTAGACTTTGATAATACTCCATTACCCACAAGACTGGGAAATATCAATAACTGGAATCTTATAGAGAATGCTTCAGATGATTTCAATTACACATTTAATCCAACAAATAATAATGCAGATTTTGGTCCTTCGGGAAAACCTGCGAAATGGAATAATTTTTACCATAATAGTTGGGATGGGCCGGGAGCTACCAAATGGCAAAGGAATCATGTAGCAGTTTCAGGCGGAAACTTAAATATTTGGGCCAGCAGAAGATTTTTTGATGCTGCTAAAACTAATCCGTACACAAAAACATTTGAATTTAATGGAACAAATATTACCAGACCAGAAACAATTTCTGGCTGTATTACTTCTAAAACTAGAGTAAAATATCCTGTTTTTGTTGAAGCAGAATTAAAAGTTGCTAATTCAACCCTGGCAACAGACATTTGGTTGTTAAGTCCAGATGATAAAGAAGAAATTGATATAATTGAATGTTATGGAGGAACTGGAGACGACGGAAGAAATAATTTCTTTTCTGAACGAGTTCATTTAAGCCATCATGTTTTTCGTCGTCCTCAAAATTTTGCAGATTACCAACCGAGTGATTGGAATAGTTGGTATAGGCAAAATGGAGTTTCTAAATGGGGAGGACGAGTAGTTCGTATTGGTGTATATTGGAAAGCTCCAAGAATCTTAGAATATTATATCGACGGCGATTTAGTTCGAGTTTTAGATGATGACGCTATTGCTTCTCGTTTACCTGATGGAACATGGCAATATACGTATCCAGCAGGAACACAAAATGGTCAACTTATTAGAGAAACAACCGGACAAGAAGCTGGGTTTCAAAAAATGGTAGTTAGTTCTACTTCTAACAGTTTTAATCAGAATAATTTGAATGTTGCTAAGAATGCTTCTAATACCAGCGTTATCGATCCTTTTAATTATTTAAACAATGGTCAACAATTTTCTCGTGAAATGGATATCATTATTAATGTTGAAGATCAAAGTTGGCAAACAGCAGCTAATCGTTCACCAAATAATACAGAAATTCAAGATTTTGATAACAACTTAATGTTAGTAGATTGGATTCGTGTTTACAAACCAGTTGATAATTCTGGAGGAGATAACGGAGGAAGTTCAGATGGTAGTTTTTATATCGAAAATAGACAAACAGGAGGAAGGTTAAGTTCAAATGGAACGGCAAACTTTTCTAGCTTACAAATGACGTCTTCTTCAACAACAGTTGATACTGTTAAATGGTCTGCTATAGATGCTGGTGGAGGATATTATTATTTACAAAATAAAGCTACAGGCTTATTTTTTAGACCAGTAAACAATACAAATGGAAGTACTATTCAACAAGTTCCTAATACGTACAGAGGAGCTTATACACAATGGAGAAGAGTAAATAGTTCAGATGATTATTTCTATTTACAAAATAAAGCGACAGGAATGTATTTTAGACCTCAAAATGCCAATATAGGAAGCGAACTTCAACAGCGACCAACCACTTGGTCTGGAAATTGGACACAATGGCAATTTATAGATACAAATACAGGAACTTTGTCTCGAACAACTACAAATATCGTAGAAAATTCAAAAAAAGATAATATATATTTATATCCGAATCCAGTAAAATTAGGAGATCAGGTAGTTATAAAAGGAACATTCAAAGAAGCTACACTTTCAGATATTTCAGGAAAAACTATTCTAAATATGATGAAAATTAATAAAGAAGAAAGTATACTAAGTACTTCAGAATTATCTGCAGGTATTTATTTTATTACTCTTGACAAAACAGAAACACATAAGTTAATAGTGAAGTAGTAATTTATTTATTACAAAAGAAAGGCTGGTTTAAATTTTTAAATCAGTCTTTTGTTATTTGTTGAACTATTTCAATTGCTCTTCTTACCGCTCCTTCCATGTAACCACCATATGTTTTTGATGTTTCTGTACCAGATATATATAGTTTATGATTCATGAAAGAGTCTTGAAATACTTCATGCCCATTATTTTGATGCGGAAAAATAAATTGATTATCATGAATACAAGTAAGCGTTTCTTTTTTCCATATTTTCTCATCGTAAACTAAATAATTGTTTACTTGTTCACCAAAAAACTTTTTTAATTGTAGAATAACTTTAGCTTCTCGTTGTTCTTTAGTTAGCTCAGCTAATCCACCATTTAAAAATCCCATTAGCGCAAAACCGTTTTCTTGTACAGTACAATGATCGTATAATTCGGTAAAAGGACCAACATTACTAAACCCAACACCAGAAAGTCCGTTTTTTCTCCAGAAAGGAGTATCAAATACAATAGCAAACTTTATTGAATCTTTCATCCAAGTATGTGTTTGATTTGCAACAGTAATTACATCTTTAGGTAATTCAGGAGAAAAAGTAATAGATTGTATTAATAATCTTGGAGGAACAGTTGAAATTACATAATCAACTTCATATGTTTTATTTTTTGATGTAACTGTTAATTGGTTTTCAAACTGATTTATGTGTGTAACTTTTTCATCAAGATAAATATTTTCTCTTCCAATTTTAAAAGCTAATTTTTCAATAATAGTATGTGTACCATCTACAATTCTATAACTTATCTCTTGATTTGGAGGTAGGTTAAACCTTTGTGGGGGATGAGCATTCATGGCTTCAAATAAAGCATCGCCATCCATTTTCTGTTCAAAAAGTTGAATATCTAATTCCTTACATAATTGAATTAATGCTGTGTTATATTTCCATAACCAAGTTGCGCCTAATTCAATATTGGCATTGTTTGTTTTCTTCGTGTAAATTCTTCCACCTAATCTTGTATTAGCTTCTAAAATTTTTACTGAAAAGCCCTCTTTTTGTAATAAATAGGCAGTTGTTAAGCCAGATAATCCAGCACCAAGAATAACGATGTTTTTTTCCATGAACCTAAAAAAAGGTTAAGCTAATAAATTTAGCTTAACCTTAAAAAATTAATCTATTGTATGTGTACCGTGAGTAACAGCCGCACCTGCTCTTAATGCAGCAGCGACAAAAGTTACTTCAGCAATTTCCTCTTGAGTTGCACCAGCTTTTTTAGCTTTTTCTTTGTGAATTTCTAAGCAATAGACACACTGTGTTGTCAATGCTACACCTAAAGCTATTAATTCTTTATACTTTGCTGGAATTGCTCCATCTTCCATGGCTACTTTATCAAACTGTTGAAAAGCTTCCATTGATTTTGGAGATTTTTTTCCTAAACTTCCTAGTTTTGAAAAAAGTTCTTTTATCGTTAAATGCATTTTTTTAATATTAGTTTCTACCTGCAATTACACCACCATCAACATCCCAAACAGCACCAGTAACCCAAGAAGATTTATCTGATAATAAAAATGTAATACTGTTAGCAACATCATCTGCTAATCCATTTCTTCCAATTGGGTGAAAAGCATTAAATCCTTCTAAAGCTTCATCTGCAGCATCTTTACTACCAAAAACTCCATGATAAACAGGTGTTTGAACAACAGCAGGAGAAACCGCATTTACTCTAATTTTGTGATCGGCTAATTCCATAGCTAAGTGTTGAGTTAAAGAATGTAAACCAGCTTTTTGCATTGAATAAGCAGAGGATGGTGTTGCTTTTACTGCTTGTTTAGCCCACATTGAACCAACATTAACAATAGATCCACCATTAGTTTCTTTCATTTTTTTAGCTGCTGCTTGTGTTATGAAAAAGAATCCTCTATTTAAGTCTAAATAAGAATCATAATCTGCTACAGTATGATCTAAGAAAGGTTTAGGACCAAAAATACCTGAAGCGTTTACTAAGTAATCTACATTATCTAATCCACCAATTGTATCGATTAAATTAGACACTTCATCTTTGTTTGTAATGTCGATTTTATGTTTTACTAAGTTTTCTTGATTATCAACTTTATCAATACTTCTACCTACGATATGTACAGTTGCACCTTCGTTTAAAAGTTGTTGTGTAGTTGCATAACCAATTCCACTTGTACCACCTACTACGATAGCTACTTTGTTGTTAAAATTTCCCATTTTATTTAATTTTAATTGTTTATTAATGAACAGACAAGTCTGTCTTTATTATTGTAAAATTTTTTAAACTATTTTTTGACATATATTCTTAGCCTGCATAATAGGCCAGTTTTCTTGGTGCAAATGACTTTCTGCAACAGCACTTTCGTATAACAAATAAATTTGTTTAGCTAAACTTTCTGACTCCTTTTCAGATACAATAGTTAAGTTTTTAGTAATTAATTCAGAAATGAAAGCTATTAATTGTTTTTTCTGACTTTGAATTTCATTTCTAATTCTCTCGTTATCTTTTGGAATTTCAGAAACCGTTTTAATACACCAGCAACCATTAAAGTCTTTTTCTTTAAAGAATAAACTTAAAAAATCAAACACAGCAAGAACTTGATCTTCACCAGAAGATTTAGAACTACAAAATGCTTTGATATCATGAGTAAATTTATTATGCTTGTGTTGCAAGTAAGCCAAACAAATATCTTCTTTTGATTTAAAATGATTGTATAAAGTTGCTTTTGCAATTCCAGATTCAGAAATAATCTCATTTATTCCTGTAGAATTGTAGCCATTTCTGTAAAATAAATCAGAAGCTGTTGCAATAATATGTTGTCTTACATCTCGTTTCACATGACAAAGATATAAAAAAATAGACAAGTCTGTCTATTTTTCTAAAAAAAATGGAATTTTCCACTCTTTATGTTCTCCTTTTTTTATAGAAATGTAATGTTGTCCCATAGCTAATTCTTCAGTATTTATATAGGTTACAATACCAAATTGACCAGTTCTATGATGTATTTGTCTGATATAATTAGGAGCTAAGATTTTTTTATCATTTACTTTTAAAGTAACATAAGTTTTGTAGCAATTTTGTAGAATTTCATTTTTATTATCACTGTCTAAATCTTCATCAGTATACTTACAAATTTTTCTACGTAATCTATTTTCATAGGTAAATAAAGGGATAAAAACTTTGAATAATTTATGATCTATTTTTTCTGATTCAATTTCTGGTTCTATTAAATATGTACTTTCTGAATTAGTGTCGGCATAGAAAACAGGACGAATTAAATTGTTATTGTGGTATTTTTTAGGATTAATTAAATACAGAATATTGGTTTCTGAAATTTGGTATATAGCTGTAAATGCACCACTAAATATGAAAACTAACATTAAAAGTACAAGTCTTTTTTTCTTTTTAAAGTTAGATCCAAAAATCATACTTACTTGTAAAATCGATTTATATAACGGTCCGAAAGTAACCATAGAAACAAACTTATTCACTTTGAAAGTAAAAATTTGAAGTTCACTTTTTTCCTTGTTGTTTTTTAAATTAGCGTAGACTGAAAGAAACATTTGCAATACAAATAGTATTCCTAATATAAAAAGAGGTATTAATAAGTAGATAGGATCAACCGTTTCAGAAAAAGCGTTATAGGTTAAGATATAAATACTTGCTAAGAAAGAAAAGTAAGAATATATGAGTAAGAATGTAAAAGCTACAGAAAAGATAACACTACACAACTCATCTACTTTTTCTATAGAATCCTTGAGTTTAGGTAAAATTTCTAACATCTTTTCTGTGTATATTTTAGAATATGCACTATCCTCTATACTATAATCAGGAAAAACTGAATTTAGTCCAACCAACCCAATCCAATAAGCTCTTAAAGAGAAATGAATAACAAACATAGAAGCTAAAATGCTAATGGCAAATAAACCAAAGAATACAACCATGTAGGCAGAAAAATATAAATCGAGACTAATAATATCTATAAACTTGTTCGTTAGCCATCCAATAATTCCAAAAAGTTTAAATGTACCAAATATAGCTACAGCAGATACTAAAAGCTCGGCTTCCCAACTTTCATCTTTTAATCTTTGTAACCATTGTTTTGCAGAGTTTTCAGTTGATTTTTCCATTTCTAGAACTAATTTTTACGAATATAAAGTATTTAAGTTGATCATCAATAAATTATACAATTCTCTCAGATTTAACATAAAGATTGTTAAATCTTTAATAAAATAAATTTTATTTGTTCACTCTTTTTATATATTTGTTAAACAAAACTAATCAAACATCATGAAATCACTACTTTTTAAACTATTGGCTATAATCTTAGTTTTAGGTTTTACTACACCTGAATATGAAACTTTTCAAGGTAAAGCTATTTATTTTTCTAAAGCAAAGTTAGAGTTAGGAAGATGGGGAGCTAAAATGAGTGAAATGCAAAAAAAACAGATAAAGGCTAGATTAAAAAATAGATTAGAAAAAGAATATGTATTAACATTTAATAGAAAAGAATCATTCTTTAAAGAAGAAGAAAAAATTGATGCAATATCTGGCGCAACAGATTCTTGGGGGAAAAATTTCTCACCAGGTGATCAGTATAAAAACATTCAATCTAACGAGTTAATTCAGAGTCAAGAATTTTATGGTAAACGTTTTTTAGTAAAAGATCAATTGCAAAAAATTCAATGGAAAATAGGGAGCGAATCAAAAAAAATAGGCAATTATTTATGTATGAAAGCTACAGCTTCTATTCCTACAAAAGAACTCACTTGGTATAATTTTTCTTGGAGTGATTTAAGAAAAACTGAACAGAAAAAAGATTCTTTAGGAAACACAGTTGAGCCAAAAATAGAAATGACTGAAGTAGAGGCTTGGTACACACCACAAATTCCTGTAAGTCATGGTCCAGCAGAATATTGGGGGTTACCAGGGTTAATTTTAGAAGTAAGTGCAGGAAATCAAATTATGTTATGTTCTAAAGTTATTATGAATCCTAAAGATAAAATAGAAATTGAAGCTCCTGAAAAAGGAAAAGAGATTACTAAAATGGCATATCAAGAAACCATAAAAGGTAAAATGATTGAAATGAGAAACAATAGAGGTAGAAGGAGAAGATAAAAACCAATAATAAATACCTAATTGTATTCTTATGAAGAAAATAATATTTCTTTTTTTCTTTTCGATAATCAGTAATTCATTTTCACAAGTTACTATTTCTGGAGTAGTTAAAGATACTTTGAATACTCCGTTAGACTTAGCAAATATTATTGCTATAAACCAAACAACTAAAGTTTTAGAATCTTACGGAATTACTGATTCGAAAGGAAAGTTTGAACTTAAATTATCGAAAAATAAATCCTATAAAATTCAAATCAGTTATATAGGTATGAAAACTTATGAAGAAATTATTCAGGTAAAAGAAGTGAATCTTAAGAAAGATTTCATTTTAAAACCTGATAATTCTTTAGATGAAGTTGAAATTACCTACGAAATGCCAGTAACTATAAAAGGTGATACATTAATTTATAATGCAGATTCTTTTAAAAATGGTACAGAACGAAAGCTTGAAGATGTTTTAGAAAAACTTCCTGGAGTTGAAATTAATGAAGATGGACAAATAGAAGTAGAAGGGAAGGTGGTAAATAAACTCATGGTGAACGGTAAAGATTTCTTTGATGGCGACACGAAATTAGCCACAAAGAATATTCCTTCTAAAGCTGTAGATAAAATTCAGGTTTTAAGAAATTATGCTGAAGTTGGTCAGTTAAGAAGTGTAAGAAATAATCAAGATAATGTTGCTTTAAATATCAAACTAAAAAAAGGAAAAGAGAATTTTTGGTTTGGAAATGTAACAGCAGGTGGAGGAAAGTCTCCAGACGAAAGTTTGTATTTATTACAACCAAAATTATTTTATTACAGTCCAAAATATAGCATCAATTTCATTGGAGATATTAATAATATTGGAGAAGTAGCTTTAAACAGAAGAGATATTCGAGGTTTTGGAGGTGGATTTAGAGCTCCAAGTAGGAGTAGTGGAACGAGTATAAATTTAGGAGATAATAGCTTAAATTTTCTAACCAACCAGAGTAACGCACTTAAAATAGAAAACAAACTGGCGACGATGAATTTTAATTATTCGCCAAAATCTACTTTAGATTTAAGTGGTTTTTTAATTTATAACAATAGCAAAATATTATCTAGAGAAACAAGTTTTGTTCAATATACAAATCAAGAATTAGGTATACCAGATGAAGCAACTGATCAATCTACGACAGAACGTTCAGATCAAGGATTATTAAAGTTAAGTGCATCTTACAAGCCTAATGTAAATAATCAGGTAGATTATGATGTAATAGCTAGAGTTTCAAAAGATCAACAAGATCAAAATTCGTTTTCTTCAGTAATTGGAACGACAACACAATTTGATGAAGTTTCTCCTTATAGTATCAATCAAAATTTGAATTACTATTATACTTTAGATGATACTAATATTTTTGCCTTAGAAGCACAACATTTAATTAAAAATGAAGATCCTTTTTATAATGCTGTATTAGCCAATACCAACAGTACTTCAGATCCTTTCGATACAACAGCTGCAGCTTTAGGATTAGATACAACTCAAGATAATTATAATATCAATCAAAATAGGAGGATAAAATCGAATCAATTAGATGCTAAACTAGATTATTACAATTTAATTAATTCTAAAAGTAATATCAATTTAACTTTCGGAACCATTTTAAGTTCTCAAGAATTTGATTCTAATGTATTTCAGTTTTTAAATGATGGATCAGAATTTAATCCGACTCCAACAATAAACGATGGTAAATTAGGAAATAACATTACATATAATTTTAGTGATATTTATTTAGGAGTTCACTATAGAGTAAAAAAGGGAATTTTCACAATTACACCAGGTTTTTCGTTACATGCTTATGGAAATAGTAACACACAATTTGGAGTAACATACGACGAAGGTTTTTTTAGAATTTTACCAGATTTTGAAACACGAGTTCAATTCAAGAAAAGTGAAGCACTTACTTTTCGTTACGAAATGAGAAATCAATTTACTGACGTTACTCGATTAGCAGAAGGATTGGTGTTGAATAATTTTAATAATATTCAATTTGGAGAGCCAGAACTACAAAATGCTTTGTCGCATAATTTGAGTTTATTTTATAGTAGTTTTAATTTATTCAACTATACAAATATATTTGCAAGAGCTTCTTATTCTAGAAATATAGATCAAATTAGGAGCTTAACAAATTTTGAAAATGTCATACGAACGAGTACATTTTTCAATTCTAATTTTGCAGATGAAAATGCTAATGTTTTTGGAAGAATTCAAAAGACATTCGGTAAAATAAGAGCTAGTTTTGGAACAGGTTTAAATTACAGTAAGATTAATCAGTTTATTCAAGGAATTCAATCGTTAAATGAGCGTTATGTTCAAACATACACTCCAGGTATTAGAACGAATTACTTAAAAGCTCCTAACATCAATTTAAGATATCGTTACAGTGTGTCTACCAATATTCAAGGTAGTAGAAAAACAACTTTTACAACAAATACACCATCGATTGAATTCGATGCTTACATATGGAAATCAGTAACTTTTCGAACAGATTATTCCTATACAAATCAGAGTTCTAATGAAGGGAATTCTCAATCTTTTCAAAATTGGAATGCAACATTTTCATACAGAAAAAATAATGATGCAAAATGGGAATATGAGATAAAAGCAACAAACTTGTTAAATATAGATTCCCAGATACGAAATAATGCAAATAATTTCTCTGTATTTAGTTCAGAGACTTTTATACAACCTCGTTTTGTAACCTTTAGGTTTGTATACAACCTATAAAAAAAAGCGAAGAAATTATTTTTTCTTCGCTTTTTCTACTAATTCTATTTTTTCTAAAGATGTCTTGGTGGTGAAAAGTCCGTAATTGATAAATGCATTTTTCTTTTCAATTTTATCAATAGTTCCAACAGAGTTTCCGTCAATTAAACGTACTCTATCTCCAGTCTTATATACGTATTCTGATCTAGCTTTTGCTTCTTTTTGAGCTTCAACTTTCTTTTCTTTTCGAACTTCAATGACTTGTTTAAGTACTTCTTGTTCTACTTTTTTTATCGCTTCTTTTTGTTTTGTTTCAGAGGCTTTATCCTTAGCTTTTTGTTGTTTAGTTTGTTTTTTGGGTGGATTCTTTTTTGTGTGTTTTGTTTTCTCTGAAGCTACCCATTTAAAAAAGTTAGCAGATAATTCTTTCTTATTATTGGTTTGAAAGTATTTATTCAACAATTCATTCAGTTTTCTTCCTAAAGACAACATACGCTGATTGTTATCATACAACTCTTGAAAACCTTCTAATTTCTCTTGAATACGTTGCTCTTTTTCCTGTAAACTTTCAATATGTTGCTGTCCTTTAGATTTTTGTTTTTCTAAGTTATCAGACGTTTTTTGAAGTCTATTTCGTTCTTTCTGAAGTTTTGAAATGGTTTTATCTAAACGAACTTTTTCACTTTCTACACGCTTTTTAGCTCGGTTAATTAAACTGTAAGGAATTCCGTTTTTCTGAGCTACCTCAAACGTAAAAGAACTTCCAGCCTGACCCACAAAGAGTTTATACATTGGTTCTAAAGTACGCTCATTAAATTGCATATTAGCATTCGTAACATTTTCAAGTTCGTTAGCCAATACTTTCAAGTTAGCATAATGCGTAGTAATAATTCCAAAGGATTTTTTCTCGTAAAATTCCTCTAAGAAAATTTCTGCTAGTGCACCACCTAATTCAGGGTCAGATCCAGTTCCAAATTCATCTATTAAGAATAACGTATCGTCATTACATTTTCGTAGGAAATAGCGCATATTTTTTAAACGATAACTGTAAGTACTTAATTGATTTTCTATAGATTGATTATCTCCAATATCAGTTAAAATAGTACCAAAAATACAAGTCTCACTTCGCTCATGAACAGGAATTAACATTCCACTTTGTAGCATGGCCTGTAATAAACCTATGGTTTTTAATGTAATACTTTTACCACCAGCATTCGGACCAGAAATAACAATAATTTGCTGTTTTGTATTCAGCTCGATAGTTTGAGAAATGGTTTCTACTCCTTGTTCTTTGTTTTTTCTCCATAAAACTGGGTGATAAGCGTCTCTTAAAAAGATTCTTTTATCAGTAGAAATTTTAGGTAATAATCCGTTAATTTCTCTAGCATATTTAGCTTTAGAGGCAATTACATCTAAGTGAATTAAAAAAGTTAAATATGCCTCTAATAAAGGTGTAAAAGGTCTTATTTCTTCAGCTAAAGCACGAAGAATTTTCACGATTTCTTGTTTTTCTTCGTACAGGAGATTTTGTAATTCTCTACTGTAAGATAATGTTGCTTGTGGAGCTATGTAAACAATATTTCCAGATTTAGAAGAGCCTAGTAAACTACCTTTAACCTTTCTTCTGTGCATAGCAATAACAGCTAAAACACGTTGATTGTCAATAATAGTTTCTTTAATATCATCTAAATACCCATTGTTTATACTGCTGCTTAAAGCTTTAGAGAAACTTTCAGAAATCTTACCTCTAACATAATTTATATCTTTTCTTAACTGTTTTAGCGTAGAAGAAGCATTATTCATAATTTCACCATGAGGTAAAATAATTTTATGAATAGCATCAGATACATAAGTTGTAAACTCAATATCTTCACTCAGTTGAAATAAATTAGGATAATATTCTTTGAATTTCTTTAAAAACTTTTTTTGTTCGTTTACAGTTTTAGCTACAGTAGCAATTTTTAAATAAGCTTCTGTTTCTAAATAACTATTTTCTATAGCTAAGCGTTTAATGAATTCTGAAATATTATCAAATCCATGATTTGGAATTCGATTTTCATTTTCAAAAGAGCTTAAATATTCATTAACCAATTGTAATTCAAAAAGTAACTCTTCTTGAGACTGAATTGGAGTTATTTTTAATACGTGTTCTTTTCCTAATGATGTAATACTAAATTCAGACACTTGTTGTAAAACAGTGTTGAATTCTAAATCTTGCAATGTTTTTTCTGAAATATTATGTTTCAAATTTCCTATTTTTGGATAAACAAAAATAATAAGAATGCAAGTAAATATTGCTGAAAGCTGGAAACATATTTTACTAGAGGAGTTTGAAAAACCATATTTTCATGAATTAGTAAACTTTGTAAAAAGTGAATATCAAAATCATACATGTTATCCTAAAGGTTCAGATATTTTTGCTGCATTTGATTATTGTGCATTTGAGGATGTAAAAGTTGTAATTATTGGTCAAGATCCATATCATGGAGTAGGGCAGGCGAACGGATTATGTTTTTCTGTTCATGATGGAATTACACATCCTCCTTCATTAATTAATATTTTTAAGGAAATAGAAACCGATTTAGGTATTTCGTATCCAAAATCTGGTGATTTATCACGATGGGCTAAGCAAGGAGTTTTATTATTAAATGCAACATTAACAGTTAGAGCACATGAAGCTGGAAGTCATCAGAAAAAAGGATGGGAACAGTTTACAGATGCTATTATTAGCAAAATTTCAGAAGAAAAATCTGATGTCGTTTTTTTACTTTGGGGTGGATACGCGAAGAAAAAAGGAGCTAAGATTGATAAAAAAAAGCATCATGTATTAACTTCTGGTCATCCTTCGCCATTGAGTGCAAATCGTGGTTATTGGTTTGGAAACAAACATTTTTCACAAACTAATGATTTTTTAAAGCAAAAAGATTTAACAACAATCAATTGGTAGTTTTCTTTATTTTTTAGGAATTAAACATCCACAAGGAGGTTTTTTTCGTCTTACTACTTTAAGATGAATCTTCTTTGTCCCATTTTCTTTATAATATTGAGTTAGGTCGATAGTTTCTCTTTTTTTACCATCAACAACAAAAAAGATTTTATGATCTAAGAGAATATCATTCAAAATTGTTACTTTGAATTGTAAATGCTTCTTCTCTTTTTTAATGTAATTATAAGGTAAAAATAGTTTATTGATACTGTCTCTTTTGTTTAAAGCTCCAATACCCGAAGCACCTTTGGCGTTTTTAATAATCTTTGTATTCTTCCAAGGAAAATCTACAGATTCTACTTTAAAAGGAATTAAATAGACCTTAAGTTTATCGAAGGATTCATCATAGTGAACAGGAATATAATCAATGTAAGTCTCTTTAAGAATAGAATAATTAAGATAAACTAGTTGATTTGGTTTAACGCCATCAAAAGTAAAAGTATCAGGAGTAATTAAACCAATATCATATACATCGTCATTTGCGTTATTCTTTGATTTTTTAACAACAGGTGGAGAAGCTATATAATACTTCGACACATAAAAATCTTTAAATTTTTTATTCTCTGTATTATTTTTTTGATGTCCAAAAGGGATTCCTGAAACTTCTTGGTTATTTGTATCCCAACTAAAACCATTAAGCCTTTTAACAGCGATAGTTCCATCACTATATCTAGGACTAACTATTTTTCCACTGTCAATTTTAATACTTGTATTACAACCATACAATGAAATTTGTTGTTTACTTTTATGAGGTAAAGTACTTTTAGAAATACTGAAGTTTAAGTATCCAGTATTTTTCACATTATAATTATTTTGAGACTGTCCGACAGTGTAAAATAGAAATAGTACAATACTAATACTCTTAATTATAAATTTCATTTTAATAACGCTTTGATTATATCAAACTTATCGTTTTAATCACAAAGGTTATTATTAAAAACTATGGGAGTGCCTTTTTTAGGTATGAGAAATGGTATTTAAGTTATAAAAAAATTATTCTATTGCTATATGAGGTAAAATTGTTTGATTATAATAAGGAAGTGTAATAGCATCTAAAATATCTTCTGTAACATCTGGATATTTAACTTCCACTATTGATTTTGATTTTAACCATTTTTCAATTTTTGGAAGTTGTTTTTTACTTAGTTTCTTAAGCACAGAGATTCCCATTTCTTTTAATGCAAGCGCATTGCATTGTTGCTCGTATTGATTTTTCATAGGAATAACCATTAACTTTTTCCTTAAATACAAGGCTTCTGCTGGGGTTTCAAAACCAGCACCGCATAAAACACCACTAGAAGAAGCAATACTTTTTATAAACTCTTTTCCATCAATTGGTCTTATGATAATATTATTGTGTAATTGAAATTGATTGGTGTGTTTTGAGAATATTTCCCATTTTGTAGTTTTAAATTTAGAAAGTAGTTTAATTAATTTCTTATCTCCATAAGCAGGAAGATATACAGTGTAATGTCCTTTATTGGTAATGCTTCTTAAACGAATTTCTTTTCTGATAATAGGTAAGAAGGTTGCTGAAGAGTAGGTTTTAAAATGAAAACCAAATCTGTTTTTAGCTGGAGCATAATATTTTAAGATAAAACGTTCTAGTTTAAAATTGCTACCGTATTTAGGAGCATTTTCATCTGCAACAGCATTTTGATGACTTAAAGAAATTATTGGGGTATTTCTCAATTTACAAGCCCAAGCAGAAACAGGTTCAAAATCGTTTATAACTAAATCATAATCTTGAACTGGTAAAGATTTTACTTCTCTCCATAAATTACGAAATTTTGATTTTTTAAAAGTTTCCAGTAAATCAATTCCTCCCTTTTTTCCAAAAATGAAACTCAAACCATACATTTTGTATTTAACTTCAAAAGGAAATTGTAATTCACACTGGTATCCACTAACTAATATATCTACTTCTGCTCTTTTTTGTAAATGAGGAACTATTTCTAAAGCTCTACTAGCATGACCATTTCCTGTACCTTGAATTGCGTATAAAATCTTCATAATTATTTTGAAAATTTTTGAATGTTAAACTCTTCTAATAATCCTTCAAAAAGCTGACTATTACTTTGTTCAGCTTGTATTAATTCTACATCAGATACTTCGATATTATTTGGTAATTTTTTAGCCAAATTATCTTTTTCGTATTCGTATAATTTCCATTGTTTATTATTGTATTCTAATGCTGTTAGATTTTCAATCCAATCACCAGAATTTAAATACATTGTTTTTCCTTTATCATTTTCTATGCTACGCATTTCTGGTTGATGAATATGTCCGCACACTACGTAATCATATTGATTATCAATAGCAATTTCAGCAGCTGTAGTTTCAAAGTTATTGATGAATTTTACAGCGCTTTTTACACCGTTTTTTATTTTCTTGCTGAAAGACAATCTATTGTAGCCTAATGTTTCACTAATCCAGTTTACAGCAGTATTTAACATGATTAAGGAATCGTAACCAACGCTTCCAAGCTTAGCAAGCCATTTAGAATGTTGCATCGTAACATCAAAAACATCTCCATGAAAAAACCATCCCTTTTTCCCATCAATATCTAAAACAACTTTATTTACAATTTCGAAACTACCTAATTGAAATCCTTTAAACTTACGAAGCATCTCATCATGGTTTCCTGTGATATAATAAACTTTTGTACCAGAAGTAATAAAACTCATCAGTTGACGAATAACTTTCATATGAGCTTTAGGAAAATACCTCTTTTTAAACTGCCATATATCTACAATATCTCCATTTAAGATTAATATTTTTGGATTTATTGTTTTTAAGTAATTATTCAGTTCCGTAGCTCTACATCCAAAAGTTCCTAAATGTACATCTGATATCACAGCGATGTCTAGTTTACGACGTTTGCTTTTTTTCATTTTAAGTTAGATAGTTTTTCTTCTTAATGGCTTAAGAGAAAGAGGTTAAAATAATTTGTACTAAATTATAGTTTAAGTGCAGTGTAATCGTAAACCTTTAATTAATTGATTGTTAGTGAAAATTCAAATTAAAGTAAACATTGTAAATTTTGTGTAAATAAAAAAGCACCGAAGTTTCCTTCAGTGCTTTCTTTTAAAAAAAGTATGTTTTTTATTTATTGTATAAAACCCATGTTCCTTGTTCTAATAAAGGAATTGCTTGTTTATACTTAACTTCTTTTTCTTCACCCGACATTACGTTTTTAATAGTAACTCTTTCGTTTCTACCTATTTTTGGTTGCTCACGAACTACTGTTTCTACAGCTTGTTGTTCTTGAGTTTGTTGTTGACGAGCATTACTGATAGCTTGTTGAGTAGAGTTTTGAACTTCGTCTTTACGTAAGTCTAATTGCTCTCTTTTTTGCTCTTGCGCTTCAGAAATTTGAGATTCATCTTCTTGCGGAAGTTTCCCTTTAAATAAGAATGATAATACTTCCTTGTTTACTTTATCGATTGTTTTTTGGAATAATTCGAAAGCTTCGAACTTGTATACTAATAACGGATCTTTTTGCTCATATGTTGCATTTTGCACAGTTTGCTTTAATTCATCCATTTTACGTAAATGATCTTTCCAGTTTTCGTCAATTATTGCTAAAGTGATATTCTTTTCAAAATCGTTTACTAATGATTTACCTTTAGATTCGTATGCTTCTTTTAAGTTGGTAACTACACGTAACGTTTTAGTTCCATCAGTAAAAGGAACTACGATTCTTTCGTAACGATCTCCTTCATTTTCAAAAACTCCTTTGATTACTGGATACACTTGAGAAGCATTTCTATCTGCATCTGCTTTATAGTTTTCAGTAACTAATTTGTATAATTGATCAATTAATTCTTGTTCTGGTTTAGCATTGAATTCATCTTCAGTAAAAGGAGAAGTCATAGACGAGAAACGAATCAGTTCAAATTCGAAATTTTGAAAGTCTTTCGTTAATTTATTCTGACGAACAACAGCATCACAAGTATCATAAATCATGTTTGCGATATCGATCTGTAAACGCTTTCCATCTAAAGCATGACGACGACGTTTGTAAACGAATTCACGTTGAGCATTCATTACATCATCATATTCTAATAAACGTTTACGAATACCAAAGTTATTTTCTTCTACTTTCTTCTGCGCTCTTTCGATAGATCTAGTTACCATTCTATCTTGAATAACTTCACCTTCTTTTAATCCTAATCTATCCATAACCTTAGCGATACGGTCAGAACCAAATAAACGCATTAAGTTATCATCCAAAGCAACAAAGAATTGCGAAGAACCAACGTCTCCTTGACGACCAGCACGACCACGTAACTGACGATCTACACGACGTGAATCATGACGTTCTGTACCAATAATAGCTAAACCACCAGCAGCTTTAACTTCATCAGAAAGTTTAATATCGGTACCACGACCAGCCATATTTGTTGCTATCGTTACTTGTCCAGGTTTACCAGCCTCAGCTACAATATCAGCTTCTTTTTTGTGTAATTTTGCATTTAAGATGTTGTGAGGTATTTTACGCATTTTAAGCATTCTACCTAACAATTCAGAAATTTCTACAGAAGTTGTACCCACTAACACCGGTCTGTTTTCACCAACTAATTTTACAATTTCTTCAATTACAGCATTATATTTTTCACGAGTAGTTTTATATAATAAATCTTCTTTATCGTCACGTGCAATTGGTTTATTTGTTGGAATTTCTACAACGTCTAGTTTATAAATTTCCCAGAATTCACCTGCTTCTGTAACAGCAGTACCTGTCATTCCAGATAATTTACGGTACATTCTGAAGTAGTTCTGTAAAGTAACTGTAGCAAACGTTTGTGTAGCATCTTCAATTTTTACACTTTCTTTAGCTTCAATTGCTTGGTGTAAACCATCTGAGTAACGACGACCGTCCATAATACGACCTGTTTGCTCATCTACAATCATTACTTTATTATCTACTACAACATATTCAACGTCTTTTTCAAATAAAGTATAAGCTTTTAAAAGTTGATTCATGGTGTGAATGCGTTCACTCTTCACACTAAAATCTCTATATAATTCTTCTTTTAATTCAGCTTTTTGTTCTGGAGTACCTTCGTTACCATCAATTTCAGCTATTTTGATACTGATGTCTGGTAAAACGAAAAATGTATCATTTTGTGTTCTTTCTGAAAGATGACCAACTCCTTTATCAGTTAAGTTAATCTGGTTATTTTTTTCTTCAATAGTAAACCATAATTCAGCATCTACTTCAGGCATTAACTTATTATTATCCTGCATGTAGAAGTTTTCAGTTTTTTGAAGAATTTGTCTAATTCCTTCTTGAGATAAAAATTTGATTAAAGCTTTATTTTTAGGTAAACCTCTGTAAACTCTCAAAAGTAAAAATCCACCTTCTTTAGTATCACCTTCTTTAAGTAATTTTTTTGCTTCAGATAAAACACCTACTAAATATTTACTTTGTAAAGAAACTAAATCAGCAACTAAAGGTTTTAATTCATTGAATTCGTGAATATCTCCTTGAGGAATTGGACCAGAAATGATTAACGGAGTTCTAGCATCATCGATTAAAACAGAATCTACCTCATCAATAATAGCATAGTTAGGTGCACGTTGTACTAAATCTTCTTTAGATGAAGCCATGTTATCACGTAAATAGTCGAAACCAAACTCATTGTTTGTTCCGTAGGTGATATCAGCGTTGTAAGCTTTTCTTCTTTCTTCTGAATTTGGTTGATGGAAATCAATACAATCTGTAGATAAACCATGGAATTCGAAGATAGGAGCCATCCAAGCGCGGTCACGTTTTGCTAAATAATCATTAACAGTTACTACGTGAACTCCTTTTCCTGTAAGTGCGTTTAGGTATACTGGTAACGTAGAAACTAAAGTTTTTCCTTCACCGGTCATCATTTCAGCAATTTTTCCATTATGTAATACAGAACCACCAATTAGCTGTACATCATAATGAATCATATCCCAAGTTACTTCTTTACCAGAAGCATCCCAAGTATTTGCCCAAAGCGCTTTATCTCCATCTAATTCAATATGTTCTCTTGTAGCAGAAAGCTCTCTATCGAAAGGAGTAGCATTAACCTCAATATTTTCATTTGTAGCAAAACGTCTAGCCGTTTCTTTAACAACAGCAAAAGCTTCAGACATAATATCTTTTAAAACTTGTTCAGAAGCTTCGTAAGCTTCATCTTTAAGTTTATCAATTTGAGTATATATGTCTTCTTGTCTGTCTATATCTGCAGATTTAACTTCTTCTTCTAATTGAGATATTTGATCTTCAAAAGATTGAGTTGCAGCAGTTATTTTAGATTTAAATTCTACAGTTTTAGCTCTTAATTCATCGTGACTTAATTTAGCTAAATCATCATTAAAAGCCTTTATATTATCTATAATAGGCTGTAGTTTCTTTAAATCTTTCTGTTGTTTGTCTCCAACAAATATTTTTATAATTGAGTTTAAAATGCTCATTCTATGTGGTTTTAAAAAGAAGAATTACTTCTTATTTATGTCGTTGATTATGAATTGCTTAAAAATAAGCAAAAAAAAAGCCTCGTATGAGACTTTTAAGTTTTATTGTTTTCGTTAATATTCATCTTCATTCCAAAGATAATCTTCTTCGGTTGGGTAATCTGGCCATATCTCTATAATAGAGTCGTAGACTTCTCCTTCATCTTCAATATCTTGTAAGTTTTCTACCACTTCTAGAGGAGCACCAGTACGAATTGCATAATCAATTAATTCGTCTTTAGTGGCAGGCCATGGTGCATCTGCTAAATAAGATGCTAATTCAAGTGTCCAATACATTTCTAAATCTGTTTTTAGTTTTCTGCAAAAATAAAATTTAAACTGAAAAAGTCAAGTTTTTTCTTAAAAATCTGAATTCAATAAATAAAGAACTTTTTCTAAAGCTTTGTTGGTATCCATTTAACCTCATCAGCTTGTAAGTCTTTCGACAACTTCCGTGCCAATACAAAAAGGTAGTCAGATAGTCGGTTTAAGTACATTAAAACGTTAGAATTAACCTCATCTTCATGACTTAAAGTTACCGATAAACGCTCAGCTCTTCTACATACGCAGCGTGCAATATGACAGAATGACACTGTTTGATGTCCGCCTGGTAAAATGAAATGTGTCATTTGAGGAAGTAAATCATTCATTCGATCCATTTCTGTTTCTAAAAACTGAATTGCTTCATCATTAACCTTTGGGATATTTAAACGCTCTTTTCCGTTTTTTAATGTTTCTTTTTCTGGAGGAGTAGCTAGCATTGCTCCAACTGTGAAAAGTTTATCTTGAATATCTATCAAAGTTTTTTTAGATAAATCATCAATATTTTGGTCTCTAATCAAACCTATGTAAGAATTGAGTTCATCAACAGTTCCATAGCTTTCAATTCGTAAATGATCTTTCGGAACTCTAGTACCTCCAAATAGGGCAGTAGTACCTTTGTCTCCAGTTTTAGTGTATATTTTCATTCGGTTGTTTGTTTTCTGATTAAAATTCAATTTTATTTAAGATATATTCTGGGCAACGTGTAGGTCTATTGGTCTTAATATCAATAAAAGCTAAAGTTGTGCTTCCAGAACATAATAATTCTTGATGTTGGTTCGTTATCTCATAGTCGAATTCGATTTTAACAGCAGGCTTCTTTTTTAAAATGGTTTTTATGGTAAGTTGGTCATCATACAAAGCTGATTTTTTGAAATTACAATTTAAGGAAATAACCGGAAGCATTACTCCATTTTTTTCCATATCTTTGTAATTCACCCCTAAGGAACGAAGCCACTCTGTTCTACCAATTTCAAAATATTGCGCATAATTACCGTGATAAACAACCCCCATTTGATCTGTTTCGGCATATCGGACTCTAATGTTTGAATAATGTTCAGGCAAAATTGTAATGTGATTGATTAAATCAAATCTTACATAAAAAAAAAATAATAATCAATACCATTTTGATTTTTTTTTACTGAAATTTATTCACACTTTTGTTCGTCCGAAACGGAAGGATTTTTAACGTTATTTTTCACTACTTTTTTAGGGTGAAAAATAGAAAATTTGTGAAGAGCTTAGATGAATAAAACTGCTGAATTAGTATGGTTAAATTGCCTGTCTTTCATAGAGGACAATATTAAGCCCCAAGCTTATAAAACTTGGTTTGAGCCGATAAAACCTGTGAAATTATCTGGAGAGGCATTAACAATTCAGGTACCTAGTAAATTCTTTTATGAATGGTTAGAAGAACATTACATTAAATTATTACGTGTCGCTTTAGTTCGAGAACTTGGTGAACATGCCAAATTAATTTATGATGTTCGTATGGAAAATACTTACAGTAGTAACAATCCTAAGATTGTTAAAATTCCAAGCGCAAACAGAAATCCACTCAAACCACAAAAAGTAACTGTACCTTTAGAAACAAAAAGAGAGTTGAAAAACCCTTTTGTTATCCCAGGATTACAAAAAGTTAAGATCGAATCTCAATTAAATCCAAATTACAATTTTGATAATTTTGTTGAAGGTGATTCAAACAGATTAGCAAGATCTGCTGGTATGGCTGTTGCTAATAAACCAGGTGGAACTTCTTTTAATCCTTTGTTAATTTATGGTGGAGTAGGTTTAGGAAAAACACACTTAGCTCATGCTATAGGTGTTGATATTAAAGATAAATATCCAGATAAAACTGTTCTATATATTTCTTCGGAGAAATTTACCCAACAATTTATAGATTCTGTAAAATCTAATACAAGAAATGATTTTATTCACTTCTATCAAATGATAGATGTGTTAATTATAGATGATGTTCAGTTTTTATCAGGAAAAGCTGGTACTCAGGATGTTTTCTTCCATATTTTTAATCATTTACATCAAAATGGAAAACAGGTAATTCTTACTTCTGATAAAGCACCTGTTGATATGCAAGATATTGAACAACGTTTATTGTCTCGTTTTAAGTGGGGACTTTCAGCAGAACTTCAGAATCCTGATTATGAAACTCGTATTTCTATCTTACAGAAGAAATTATTCAGAGATGGTGTAGAGATGCCTGAAGACATAGTTGAATACATTGCTAAAAATGTAAAAACTAACGTAAGAGAATTAGAAGGAGTAATTATTTCTATGATAGCTCAAGCTTCATTTAATAGAAGAGAGTTTACTTTAGACTTAGCAAGACAAATTGTTGATAAGTTTGTTAAGAATACCAAAAAAGAAGTGTCTATAGATTACATTCAAAAAGTAGTTTCAAAATACTTTGATATGGATGTAGCAACTTTACAGTCTAAAACTAGAAAGAGACATGTTGTACAAGCAAGACAATTAGCCATGTATTTCGCAAAACGTATGACAAAATCTTCTTTAGCAAGTATTGGAAGTCAAATAGGACAACGAGACCATGCTACTGTACTTCATGCATGTAAAACTGTTGATAATTTAACAGAAACTGACAAGCAATTTAGAAAGTACGTAGAAGACTTAACGAAGAAATTAACATTCTAATTTAATTTATAATGAATATACTAATGGTTTGTTTAGGTAATATTTGCCGTTCACCATTAGCAGAGGGGATTTTAAAATCCAAATTAGATGCCGAGCATTTTGTTGATTCGGCTGGAACCTCTGGTCATCATAGTGGAGAGTTACCAGATAGAAGATCTATTGAAATAGCAAGATTAAATGGTTTAGATATTACGGATCAAAGATCAAGAAAATTTACAGTAAATGATTTTGATAATTTTGATATGATTTATGCTATGGATTCTAGTAATTATCATAATATTATTCAGCTTTCAAGAAATGAAGAAGATGTTGATAAAGTGAAAATGATATTAAATGAATCTTCTCCTGGAGATAATTTGAATGTTCCAGATCCTTACTATGGAGGAGATCAAGGATTTGTTAATGTATATAATATGCTTGATGAAGCATGTGAAATAATTGCATCTAAAATTCAATAATTATGATTGGTAAGTTATATTTAATTCCTACTACACTTGGAGATACAGAACCTTTAGAGGTCATGCCTATTTCTGTAAAAAAAGTTATTGAACGTTTAGATTATTTCATTGTTGAAAATGAAAAAACAGCGAGAAGGTATATTAAAAAAATAACGCCAAACAAACCACAATCATCTTTAAACTTTATGATGATTGATAAATATTCACACGAACTAGAAACCAGAAATTATTTAGATGTTTGTGATGAAGGTATTTCTGTGGGAATTCTTTCTGAAGCAGGAGTTCCTGGAGTTGCTGATCCGGGTGCCACAGTAATTAAACAAGCACATGAAAAAGGAATACAAGTAATTCCTTTAGTTGGACCATCTTCTATCTTAATGGCAATGATGTCTTCTGGTTTAAATGGGCAGAATTTCGCATTTAATGGATATTTACCTATTGATAAATCTGATAGAAAAAGAAAAATAAAGGAGTTAGAAAAATTATCAAGAGATAAGGAACAATCACAGTTATTTATTGAAACTCCTTATAGAAATAATAAAATGCTTGATGATTTAAAAGCTACACTACAATCAAATACTCAATTGTGTGTAGCTTGTGATATTTCTTTACCTACAGAATACATTAAAACTTTTCCCATTCAAAAATGGAAAACTGAAAACGTTGATTTACATAAAAGACCAGCGATCTTTATTATTCAAGCGTAAGTAAATTAAAAAAAGTTATAAAGTAATTGTGTTTCTTATACAGTTGCTTTTTTGTCTGCCTTGATATGTGATAAATCATACCCAGCAAATTTTTTCATATAACTTTTAATAGATGTTCCATATGCATCTTTAAATTGGTAGTTTCCATAAGAACGTAAGAATTTCTTTACATTACCAGGTCCAGCTAAATGAGCAGAAGCTATTATTCCAGACTCCGTAATAAGTATTCCATTTATTCTTTTACCAACAAAACGGGAAATATCCCTTCTTAAAATCCATTTATTCACCCTACAAAGAGCAGTGAAAGCCCTCTCTTGTAGTTCAGGGTTTTTCAGGAATTTTTTAGTATCGTAAATTTTAAATCTCTTTAAAGTACCTTTCCCAAACTGATATTTACCTAGAAATCCATGCGTGTTAACCACATAGTATCTTCCTTGGGATTCTTTAAAAGCTAAAGCTTCTTTGAATCCAACGAAGTTTTTCTCAAGTTTAAGAATGTCTTTAGTCGTTTCGTAGTTTACAGGTGTTGTTACACCTTTTTCGTCTTTCTTTTCTAATTTTTTTGTAGTAAAACTTATAAGCGTAATACTAACTAACAATATCCCTAATTTTCTGATAATTAATATACTTTCTATTTGGCGGGCGCAAAGGTATGACAAAAAAAAGGATTAAAACAAATCTCAGGATTTTGTAGATTTAGTGGTTTTTAATTATTCGTAAAATTTCAAATTTATTTTAAAGGATTTATAAAAAAGAATGTAAATTCAGTGTTAAATTCTTTTAAAATAAGTTAATTGAGTTGAAATAATTTTTTGTTAAAATTATCGCTTAATTCCTTGATTATTAATCCAAAACTGATATTTCTTAGCATTTCTGTTGTGTTGAGATAATGTTTTAGCAAACTCATGAAAGCCAATATTATCTACACTAGCACACATAAAAAAGTAATCGTGTTGTGCAGGATTTAAAACTGCTTCAATAGAAGATATGTCAGGCATAGCAATCAAAGTAGGAGGAAGCCCAACATTCTTATAAGTGTTATATGGTGATTTTATTTCTAAATCTTTAAAAAGTACTCTTTTAACTACAAAATCTTGACCATGTTTTTGTTTTAAAGCATATATAATAGTAGGATCAGCTTCTAAAGGCCATTTATTTTTGTAGCGATTTAAATACAATCCAGCTACTTTTGGACGCTCAGAAATTTTTGCTGTTTCTTTTTGAACTATAGATGCTAAAGCAATTACTTGATCTTTAGTCAAGCCTTGTTTTTTAGCTTTTGCTAGCCTTGAGGCATTCCAAAACTTATTATAATAGGAAAGCATTTTGTTTCTAAACTTATCTGCTGAAGTATTCCAATAGAATTCATATTGATTAGGAATGTACATAGCAAGAGCAGAAGCTTCAGTAAAATTTTGTTTTTTCAAGAAATCACTATCCTTAAAAGAGTTTAAAAGAGTAATACTATCTGTTTCTAATTGTTGCGCAATTCTACCCGCTAATTTTTCTAAAGTATCTTGATTGTTGAATGAAACTTTTACTGGTGTTTGATTACCAGAACGAAGTACATTAACGAGATCATTCAAACTCATTTGTTCTTTTAAAGTATATTTACCACCCTTGGGTTTTGTGAATTTTTTCTTTTCTGCAACCCAATTAAAATCATCTGTATCTTTTATAAAACCACTAAGTAACTCTTTAAGTTCTGTCATTGTAGTTTTAGAAGGAATAAAAATATCTCCACTTTTAATAACAGCAGGAGCAAAAATTTTTTGATAATACGTAAATCCTACAATTCCTAATACTATAAATAAACCAAGAGTTATGTATATGATTTTATTCTTCATGAATTAATTGAAATAAAATTTCGTTTTTATATTTTCCATTAACCAATATCCAATCCTTTTTAATTCCAATGTTTTTAAAACGATGCTTTTTAAACAGTGACAAACTATTATGATTATCTTCTGTAATATTGGCGTACAATTGATGTAAATGTAAGGTTAAAAAACTATAGTTAATTAAAATTTTTAAAGCTTCAGAAGCATATCCTTGATTTTGAAAGTTTTTATGAATGATTATTCCAACTCCAGCTCTTCGGTGTTGTGGATTAAAATCAAATAAGTCGATCAACCCAACTCTCTTATTTGAACTTTTTTCAATTATAACTAAACGAAGTTGCTTAGCTTCATATATATCTAAATGGCAATTTTCAATATATTGTTTTAGTAAAAAACGTGAAAATGGAGTTTGAGTATGACTCACTTCCCAGAATGATTCATCGTTTTCGATAGTAAATAGAAAATCTAAATCTTCGGGCTCAATTGCTCTTAAGACAATATGTTCACTTTCTAAAGTCTTCATTAAATTTCAATACTTCCTTTAAAGACAAAAGTAGCAGGCCCTATTAAAAGAATGTTCTTATAACTATTATCAGTGTAATCAAAGGTAACCGCTAAATTTCCACCTTCTACTTGTAAATCTACGGTGTTACTTTCTATTTTATTTAACTTATGCATGGCTAAAGCAACAGCAGTTACACCGGTTCCACAGGCTAAAGTTTCATTTTCAACACCTCTTTCATATGTTCTAACACGAAAAGAATTTGTATTTGTCTGTTCTACAAAATTGATATTGCTTCCTTCTTTTCCATAAATAGAATTTCTTAGTTTTCTTCCATTTGAAAAAACATCATAATCTCCAATGTTTTCAACTAGCTGCACATGATGAGGAGAGCCGGTATTAGCAAAAGCATAATTCTCATGAATCGTTACAGTATCAACATCAATCATTTGTAATTTCACAATATCATTATTAACTTCAGCAACATGTAAACCATCTATAGCTATAAATGTAGTTTTATTATTAATAACTCCAAGCTTATTGGCGAAAGCGACAATACATCTACCTCCATTTCCGCACATTGTACTTTCATTACCATCAGCATTGTAATAAACCATTCTAAAATCGGTATTATCATCGTTCTCTAATAAGATTAATCCATCTGCACCAACACCAAAGTTTCTATGACATAGTTGTGAAATAATCTTAGTGTTATTTTTTGGAAAGGTTTTTGCTCTATTATCGACCATAACAAAGTCGTTTCCTGTTCCTTGATATTTGTAAAAAGTAATTTCCATATGAATTACAAATATATGTATTTACTAAGGAAAATAGAGATGTTAAACGCTGGTTAAAGTGCGTTAAAATCAAGTTAAACAGATAAGCTTAAAATGTTAAAATTGTATATTTGAGTAACAAAAAATTTTAGAACAATATGAAGAGAGTTTTAGGAATAATAGGTGTTGCATTTTTAGGAGGTGCAACCGCTTTAGGAGGTTATAAATTATTTGTTGAACAACCTCAGGTGATCATTGAAAAAACAATAGATCCACAATTACAAACTGTTAAGGCTAGCTACACGCCCGCAGTTTTAAATACATCTTCTGTGCCTACAGATTTTACAGATGCTGCAGAAAAAACTGTGAATACAGTAGTACATGTAAAAAACACAGCTGTGAAAGAGGTGTATAATCCTTTTGAAGAGTTTTTTGGTCGTGGAGATGGAAGAAGCAAGCGTGAACAAGTAGGAACTGGAAGTGGAGTAATTATTTCTTCTGATGGATATATTGTAACAAACAATCATGTTATTGATGGAGCCACAGATATTGAAATTACATTAAACAATAGAAAAAAGTTAAAGGCAAATTTAATTGGAACTGATCCTAAAAACGATATTGCTTTACTAAAAATAGAAGCTGATATGGAATTACCATTTATCACTTTTGGTAATTCGGATAATGCTAAAATTGGAGAATGGGTGTTAGCAGTTGGAAACCCTTACAATTTAAATTCTACAGTAACAGCAGGGATTGTTAGTGCTAAAGGACGTGATTTAGAAGGAAACTCTAATATCGAATCTTTCATCCAAACAGATGCAGCAGTTAATCCAGGAAATAGTGGTGGAGCTTTGGTAAATACAAGAGGAGAATTGATTGGTATTAACACAGCAATTACTTCTAGAACAGGTTCATTTATTGGATATTCTTTTGCTGTACCATCTAACATTACTAAAAAAATAATTGATGATCTTTTAGAGTTTGGTAATGTACAAGAAGCTATTATAGGTGTTAGTATAGATAGTTCTACAAGTGAAATTGAAGGTGCTAAAATTAGTGCAATTGATGAGGATAGTGAAGCAACAAAAGCAGGATTAAGAGCAGGAGATATCATTACTAAAGTTAATAATGTTAAGATATCTAAGTTTTCAGATTTGAAAGGACAATTAACTGCTAAAAGACCTGGAGAATTAGTAGATATTACTGTTGATAGAAATGGTGTGGAATTAACCAAAACAGTAAAATTATCAAAAAGGGATATTTATGAAGCTAATAATTTTGGAATACATTTAAGAGATATAAATGATCTTGATAAGAAAAAATTTAATATCAAAGGAGGTGCTAAAATAGTTCAAACACGAAGAATGGGATTTGTTAAATATAAAGTTGGAAAGGGCTATATTATTATCAGAATAAATGGAAAGCAAATTAACAATGCAGAAGAAGCTGTTAAAATTTTAGATTTGCATCCACCAAGATCTGATAAGAGATTAGATATTGAAATTATAAGTCCAGAAGGCGAACTACAGAGATATAGATTTTAAAAGCTAATTAAATAAAAAAACTCGATATGAAAAATATCGAGTTTTTTTATTTGAAAAAAAGTTACGAAATCGTTTGAAATAACTACTTTTGCACCAAATTTTAAAAAAATTAGTTCACACAACTATGTCAATAATAACAAATTACGAGGAAGAAGTTGCTAATCAAGCTCAAATTAGAAGAGCTACAACTGAATTTATCAATATTGTAAACGATTTATGGTACGATAAATCAATTGAATTAGTATTATTTAGAAACCCATTAGTAGATAAAAGAGCTAGTGAAGTTTTAAATTTAATTGATTATGCTAAAGAATTTGTTGCAAAACCAATTTCTATTCAAGATGCATTAGATATTGCTAGAGCAATTCAGTCTATTGAATTACCTGCTTCAAAATTAGATATAGGAAAATTAGCTTACGAATATCATTTAATAGATGATGCTAGTTTAGAAAAAGTTGATTTTGTAAAGAATCAATTAAAAGATGCTAATCAAGCTAATGGTATCCAACCAAAAGACGTTGTTTTATACGGATTCGGACGTATCGGTCGTTTATTAGCAAGAGAATTAAGCAGTAAAATGGGTAAAGGTTCTCAATTACGATTAAGAGCTATTGTTACTCGTGGAAAGATTGATCAAAGTGTCTTAGAAAAAAGAGCTTCATTGTTAAGTATTGATTCTGTTCATGGTGATTTCTTAGGAACTGTAAGAGTAGATGCTGAAAATAATGCGTTAATCATTAATGGAACTTCAGTACAAATGATTTCAGCTGCTGCACCAGAAGATATTGATTATACTGCTTATGGAATTAATGATGCTTTAATTATTGATAACACAGGAGCTTTTAGAGATAAAGAAGCTTTAAGTAGACATTTACAAGCTAAAGGAGCAGGAAAAGTTTTATTAACTGCACCAGGTAAAGGAATTCCAAATATCGTTCATGGTGTAAATCACTTAGAAAATAATCCTGATACTATCGATATTTTCTCTGCTGCATCTTGTACTACAAACGCTATTACTCCTGTTTTAAAAGTTTTAGAAGATAATTACGGAATTAAAAAAGGACATTTAGAAACAATTCATGCATATACTAATGATCAAAATTTGGTAGATAATATGCATAAAAAATATAGGAGAGGTAGAGCTGCTGCTTTAAATATGGTAATTACTGAAACTGGAGCCGGAAAAGCAGTTTCTAAAGCATTACCTGCATTAGAAGGAAAATTAACTTCAAATGCAATTAGAGTACCAGTACCAAACGGATCTCTTGCTATTTTAAATTTACAATTAAATTCTGAAACAACTGCAGAAGCTATTAACGCTATTATGAAGCAGTATGCTTTAGAAGGAGATTTAGTTGAGCAAATCAAATATTCATTAAGTAATGAGTTAGTTTCTACTGATATTGTTGGTACAACTGCACCTTCAATTTTTGATAGTAAGGCTACAATTGCTGATGGAGATACTATCGTAATTTACGTTTGGTACGATAATGAATATGGGTATTCTCATCAAGTTATGCGCTTAGCGAAACATATCGCTAAAGTTCGTAGATATACGTATTATTAGTAGACGATTTTATATAATAAATGTTAAAAAGTTCGAAGTAATTACTTCGAACTTTTTTAATTAAAATAGTAAATTGCGTTTCTCAAATTATTCAATACAAATGAAAAAAGTTTTCCCAATACTAATACTTTTAGTGATGTCAATTCAAATTCAAGCACAAGATTTACCATATTATGAAATTCCAAAAGCTTCAGATTCCTATACAGCAGGTTCTGTAGCAAGTAGATTGATAGATGGTTTGGGGTTTCGTTATTATTGGGCAACTGAAGGTTTAACTGAAAAAGATCTAGCTTTTAAACCAACTCCAGAGTCTAGAACATCCGGGGAAACTATAGATCATATTTTAGGATTATCTCAAGTAGTACTAAATGCAGCTTTAAAAAAGCCAAACGGAGAAAAACAACCAGAAATGAGTTTTAAAGAGAAAAGAGAGAAAACACTACAGAATCTTAAAAAAGCAAGCGATATTTTAAAGAATGAAACAGATTTGACAGAGTTTAAAGTAATTTTTGGAGAAAATAAATTTCCTTTTTGGAATGCAATTAATGGTCCAATAGCAGATGCAATGTGGCACGTTGGGCAAGTTGTAACATTTAGAAGATCATCAGGAAACCCTTTCCCTAAAGGAGTTAGTGTATTTACAGGAAAAGTTAGAAAATAAATGACAATTAAAGATAAAATAGAATCGCTTAGAAAAGAATTAAATACGCATAATTATAATTATTATGTTTTAGATAACGCTACAATTTCTGATTATGAGTTTGATATTAAACTTAAAGAATTAGAAAAGTTAGAAGAAGAAAATCCTGAGTTTTTCGATCCGAATTCACCAACAAAAAGAATAGGAGGTGAAATCACTAAGAACTTCAATACAATTACCCATAAAAATAGAATGTATTCTTTAGATAACTCATATTCTAAAGAAGATTTATTAGACTGGGAAAAACGTATTCAGAAAAACTTAGGAACTACAGATATTGAATATACATGTGAGCTGAAGTACGATGGAGCATCTATCAACTTAACTTATGAAAATGGAAAATTCTTTAGCGCAGTTACTAGAGGAGACGGCTTTCAAGGTGATGAAGTAACAGCAAATATTCGTACCATAAAATCTATTCCATTACACCTTTCCGAAGATTTTGTGTCAAATTTTGAAATGAGAGGAGAAATCATACTTCCTTTAGAAGGATTTCATAAAATGAATGAAGATCGAGTTGCAAACGGAGAAGATCCTTATAGAAACCCGAGAAATACAGCTAGTGGAAGTTTAAAGTTACAAGATAGTGCAGAAGTAGCAAAAAGACCTTTAGATTGTCTTTTATATCAAGTTGTAACTAATGAAAGAAAATATAAAACTCATTTCCAGAGTTTAAATGCAGCTCGTAACTGTGGATTTAAAATACCAGATACTATAGCATTGGCAAAATCTATAGACGAAGTTCTAGCATTTGTGAATCATTGGGATGTTGAAAGACATAATTTACCTTATGAAACCGATGGTGTTGTAGTAAAAGTAAATTCTTTACAACAGCAAGAAGAATTAGGTTATACATCAAAATCACCAAGATGGGCAATTGCTTACAAATTTAAAGCAGAGCAGGTTACTACAATTTTAAATGAAATTACTTACCAAGTAGGAAGAACTGGAGCCATAACTCCCGTAGCAAATTTAGAGCCAGTTCATTTAGCAGGAACAATTGTAAAAAGAGCTTCACTTCATAATGCAGATCAGATTGAAAAATTAGATGTTCGTATTGGTGATACAGTTTTTGTTGAAAAAGGAGGAGAGATTATTCCCAAAATAATGGGAGTAGATGTATCAAAAAGAGCAGAAGATTCTTTACCAACTAAATATGCAGAACATTGTCCGGTTTGTAATACTCCATTAGTAAGAACAGAGGGAGATGCTAAACATTATTGTCTAAATGAGTTTGGATGTGCGCCACAAATTACTGGTAAAATCCAACATTACATTAGTAGAAAAGCAATGGATATTGATGGTTTAGGATCTGAAACTGTCGATTTACTACATAAAGAAGGATTAATTAAGAATTATGCAGACATTTACGAGCTAACTGTTGAGCAAATTATTCCTTTAGAGAGGATGGCAGAGAAATCTGCTATGAATATGGTAGAAGGAATTAAAAAATCAAAAGAAATACCTTTCGAAAAAGTATTGTTTGCTTTAGGAATTAGATTTGTAGGTGAAACAGTAGCAAAAAAGTTAGCGAAACATTTTAAATCCATAGATAATTTATCATCAGCAAGTTTTGAAGATTTAATAGCTGTAGATGAAATAGGAGATAGAATAGCAGAAAGTGTTATTGCTTTTTTATCTGATGAAAATAATATCGAAATTATAAGTAGATTAAAAACTCATGGTGTGCAATTAGAAGTTTCTCAAGAAGCTTTAGCAAATCAAACTAATAAATTAGAAAGTAAAGTTTTTGTAGTTTCTGGAGTTTTTCATCAAATGAGTAGAAATGAACTAAAAAAAGCAATTGAAGATAATGGGGGGAAAGTAAGTAGTTCTATTTCTAAAAAAACAAACTATATTGTCGCTGGAGATAATATGGGACCTAGTAAGTTAGCTAAAGCTGAAGCTTTAAATATTCCTATTATTTCTGAGGAAGATTTTATCGAAATGATTAACTAACATCTATTGAGCAAAAAAGTAAGTTTAAAATTATTAACATCTATAAGTTATATTTTAACTAGCATACTAGCATTGTATGTGTTGGTGAATTTTGACGAAGAGTATAGCTTAAAAATATTACCAACAATGGTAGTGTTTTTAGCTTGCTTTTTGAAAATCAAGAATGTAGATAAACGTATTTTAGCTTTCTTTTTTTCTATCATTATTGCAGATACTACTATAGTAAATTTAAGAAACTTTGCTTTTGGATTGTATTTTCATAGTTTAAGCTTTTTAATTTTATGCTTTTTAAGTTATAGTTTTTTCAAGAAAAAAGTTAGAAAAGAAATCATAAACTACTTCTTAATCTTTCTTATATTATTTTTAATTATATTTTTCTTTACGATTAAAGATAAAGGTGATGCATACATTTCAATATTTATTTATGGAATATCTATTTGTTTAGCTACCTCTTTATTATTCACTAATTACTTGAAGATGATGATACCAGCTAATTATATGTTGTTTTTAGCGGTAGCTACCAGAATTTTATCAGATTCTATTTTAACCGTGGTACTTTTTAATAATTATGACATTTACTATGCAGTTTTAGCCTATTCAATTTATTTTGTCTCTAATTATTTATTTTACAGAGGATTCTTATTAAAACAACCTAATAATTGAATGGGAAGCAAAAGAATATTTTTCTACATATTATTTTTTTTGGTATCAATCATTGAGATTTATGCTGTAATTTATAACAAGAATGAACTAGATTTTATTTTCAAACCTTTAATAACTTCTACTCTTGTAGCTTTATATTTAGTTAGTGTAACTAAACCAAATTTTTGGTATGTTTCAGCTTTATTCTTTTCTTTTTGGGGAGATGTTTTATTATTATTTCCTGAAGACTTTTTTGTTTTAGGGCTATTATCATTTCTAATTACGCATGTAATTTATATAAAAATTATTTCAGGTTTTATCAAGAAAATTAAATTAGGTACAAAGATGTTTTCTTTTCTAGCGTTTTTAATCTATTTCTCTGCTATTATTTTTTTGATACAAAATAATCTTAAAGAACTATTTTTTCCTGTAATAATGTATGGTATAGTTATTTCTTTGTTTGGTACTACAGCTTTATTAAATTACATTAATAACAAGACTACAGAAAGTTTATGGTTATTCATTGGAGCATTGATTTTTATACTTTCAGATACGATACTTGCATTACATAAGTTTTACAGTCCACAGCCAATTTTTTTGAACTCAATAATGATCACTTATATCGTAGCTCAGTTTTATATATGTAAAGGGATGATTTCTAAAGGTAATTTAGAAGTTTAAAAAAGGAATATCTTTTTTATTAAGAAATAAAAGTATTCCTCCACTAATTAGAGTAATAATAGCCATTATAAATAATGCACCACCATCATTATTGTGAATAATTCCAATTTTTATAATGTGAGAAAAAATTGCTCCAGACATTACACCAACTGTTATTAATGCACCTAGCCAAGTTTTTTTAGGTAAAAAAAGTAAAATTGTAGCTATTAGTTCAATAATACCGGTTCCAATTCTCATGAAAGCTTCATTTTCACCAGCTACTTTTGTAAATAAGTCAACACTAGTCATATCCGCAGTAAACTTAAAGAATAAAGTTTGTAACATAATAATACCTGCAAGGACTTTAAGAGCTAAGGGTAAATGTTTTTTCATAATAAAAACTAAATATATTTTACAGCTTAGACGATAGAAGTCTGATATCTTTTCAATTAAATTAAAAAAATATAAACAAGAGGTTTAATATCATCAGTTTCTCTCAAGTATTCAGATTAAATAAAAAATTAAACATGAAACAAAAATTTGTGTATTCTTATTAAAAGCCTGACTAAAATCAAATAAAGCTTTAATTTTACTCAAAATTTATCACTAAAATGCAACAATTTATAGGTACAGGAGTGGCTTTAGTAACTCCTTTTAACGAAGATAGAAGTATAGATTTTGATGGTTTAGAAAGATTAGTAAACTATCAAATAGATAATGGTGTAAACTATTTAGTTGTTTTAGGAACTACAGGAGAGCCAGCTACTTTAACAAATGAAGAAAAAGAAGCTGTAAAAACTAAAATCATAGAAGTTAATAATGGAAGATTGCCATTAGTAATTGGTATTGGAGGAAACAATACAGCTGCAGTAGTAGAAGAGATTAAAAATACAGATTTAACTCATTTTGATGCGATCTTATCGGTTTCTCCATATTACAATAAACCAACTCAAGAAGGAATTTATCAACACTTTAAAGCAGTTGCAGAAGCTACAGATAAACCTATTATATTATATAATGTTCCTGGTAGAACTTCATCTAATATGTTACCAGAAACTATAGTTCGTTTAGCAAAAGATTTCGAAAACCTTGTAGCTGTTAAAGAAGCTAAAGGAGATATAGTTCAAGCCATGCGAATTATTGAGTTAGCTCCAAAAGATTTTTTAGTAATTTCAGGAGATGATATGATTGCTTTACCTATGACTTTGGCAGGTGGTTCTGGAGTTATTAGCGTAATTGGTGAAGGATTACCAAAAGAGTTTTCTTCGATGATTCAACTTGGGTTAGAAGGAAAAACTAAGGAAGCTTATAAATTACATTACAAAGTAATGAACAGTATCGATTTAATATTTGCTGAAGGAAACCCAGCAGGAATAAAATCGTTACTACAGAAACGAGGAATTTGTTTAGATGAAGTTCGTTTGCCTTTAGTAAAAGCTTCGGAAGAATTACAAACTCAAATTTCAGATTTTGTAGATACTTTGTAAAAGTTAGACAAAATAAAGTTAAAAAACCATACGCTTATACCTTAAGTGTATGGTTTTGTGGTTTATTAAATATGTTAAGTTTTAAGATTTAATAAGTTTAAAAACTAAACCTTACTACTAATGAAACCAACTAAAATTTTATCTTGTTTTTTACTTAGCTTTTTATTGTGCAATTGTGAATCAATAAAATTACCTAAAGCAGAAACTTTAGGAGAAGAAAACTCTTCGTATTCTTATGTTCCGATAGATCCTTTTCCGGTATCTACCGTTATGGGTAATAGTTGTTTACCATGCCAACCCAATGAAATTATTCCATATAAGACTTTATTGAACTCTTTTCCAGATCAAACAGTTCGTCTATCAGTTGCTAAATTAAATACAGATGGTTCAATTACTTATGGAAGTGTTGTAAAAGCCACAGCAAAAAATGAAACTTATGAAGTAACTTTAGATTATGTAAATGTAGATGTTACTCAAATTCCCTTTTTTTACAGACAAAGAGTAACTTATGCTAACCTCGAAGAGACTGATAATAAAAAAAAGAAAAAAAAGACAGTTTACGATATAGAACCAAGTATTCGATATGATGAGCATACAAATGAATGTGGGCAAATACCAAATACAGATGCTAATAAAATGTATAGAATAGAAAAAGAAGAAATTAGAAAAAAATTTCCTTTTGATAAAGGATGGCAAGAGAAAGTCGTTCCTGTGTACATAGGAGTTGGTTTAAGAGTTGTAGCAAGAGTAACTGTTTTAGATGCCAATGTGAACTTATCAGGTTTAGGAGTTATTGGAAGTGAAGCAAAAGCAGGACGATTAAAAGGAAGTTTAAGCGTACAAACATTAGGGATTACAGGAAGAAGTGTGTCTTCTGCTTTACCTTTACCAAGTGAAATAAATGAAACTACTATACAAAATGCTATCTTATCTATAGGAACGATTAAAGCTCAATTATACTCATTAACTCCTAAAGATGAAAAAAGCGAAACAAACAAAGATGGAATTGTTATTTCTCCTAGAGTAGTAGGTATATATAAACCGTTTAAAGGAGGCGCAGAAGTCATAAATCCAATTATTTCTGAGTTAGCAAGACAACCAGTTCGTTGGTATCGACCTTGTAAAAATCCAGCTAAATATCCGAGCTCTTGTTCAGAGAAAAAATAAATTTAACATACGTTTAGTAGCTTATTCATTTATATTATCCGTTATTGCTTTTGAATTTCAAAGGAAATTCAATTTTAATAATACATAATTAATTAGTAATTTTGCAAAATGCAAAAAATGAAGAGAATAGTATACGTAGTAATTGCATTTTTAATGTTAACTTCATGTGGAGAGTACCACAGAGCTTTAAATAGAGGTACTACAGATGAACAGTACAAGATGGCAATAAAAATGTACGAAGCTGAAAAATACAGTAGGGCTTTACGTTTGTTTGAAAAAATCACACCTTCATACAGAGGAAAACCTCAAATGGAGCGTATACAATATATGGTGGCCAATTCTAACTTAAATGAAAAAAATTATGGAATTGCTGGATACTATTTTGGACGCTTTTCAGACAATTATCCAAAGAGTTCTAAAAGAGAGGAAGCAGATTTCCTTTCTGCATTAAGTTATTACAAAGCAACACCATCTTACACAAAAGATCCAACTAACATTAACAAAGCTATTGATGCTTTTCAATCTTTTATTGATAAATATCCTGATTCACCAAAGTTGGCTGAAGCAAATAAATATTATCAAGAATTACGTTATATGTTAGAAAGTAAAGCTTTTGATATAGCAAAAAATTACTATAATACGGCTGAAACAGATCCAAGAAATTATAGAGCTGCCATTGTAGCATTTGATAACTTATTATCAGATTTTCTAGGAACTACTTACAAAGAAGAAGCTTTGTTTTATAGATTAAAAGCAGCTCACGATTTAGCAGTAAAAAGTAGAGTGAAAAAGAGAGGAGAAAGAACTAAAGTTGCATTAAAAGCTTATGAAAAGTTAAAACGTAATTTTCCAAAGACAAGGTTTGAAAAAGAGTCTGAAGAAATGTATGCTACTTTAAAAGAGATAGAACAAGATTTACAAAAACAATTAGTTAAAAGTTAAATATGAATTACAAAGAAACTAAAGCCCCTGTTAGTACAGTGACTTATGATAGAGAAGCTATTGAAGCATCTACTGATAACATTTATGAGGCTATTTCTATCATAGCTAAAAGAGCGACTCAAATTAATTCTGACTTAAAAAAAGAATTGGTAGACAAATTAGATGAGTTTGCAACTTATAACGATAGCTTAGAAGAGGTTTTCGAGAACAAAGAACAAATCGAAGTTTCTAAATTTTACGAAAGATTACCAAAGCCAACAGCTATAGCCGTAGAAGAGTGGTTAAGCGACAAAATTTATCACCGTTCTACTACTGATAAAAAGAAATAATTAATGTCTATACTTCAAGGCAAGAAGGTATTACTTGGTATTACCGCTGGTATAGCAGCATATAAAACGGCTAGCTTAGTCCGTTTATTTATAAAATCAGGCGCAGAAGTCAAAGTAGTTATGACTCCTGCGTCTAAAGATTTTATAACACCTTTAACGTTATCCACATTATCCAAAAATCCTGTCCATTCTACATTTTACGACAAAGAAGATGAAAATGAATTATGGAATAATCATGTTGATCTAGGCTTATGGGCAGATATTATGGTTATAGCACCTGCTACAGCCAATACATTATCTAAAATGACAAATGGCAGTTGTGATAATTTATTGTTAGCAACATATTTGTCAGCAAAATGTCCTGTGTATTTTGCTCCTGCGATGGATTTAGACATGTACAAACATCCATCAACAAAATCTAGTTTAGAGAATTTACAACGATTTGGAAACATAATGATTCCAGCTACTTCAGGTGAATTAGCTAGTGGTTTAGTTGGAGAAGGAAGAATGGCAGAACCAGAAGATATAGTTAGTTTTATAGAAGATGATATATTAGCAAAATTACCTTTAAAAGGGAAAAAACTATTGTTAACAGCAGGACCAACTTATGAAGCTATAGATCCTGTGCGTTTTATAGGAAATCATTCTTCTGGTAAAATGGGATTTGCTATAGCAAAAACCGCAGCAAATTTAGGAGCAGAAGTATATCTAGTTTCTGGACCATCTCATCAAATAATAAAACATTCTTTAGTACACAGAATAGATGTAACTTCAGCTCAAGATATGTATGATGCTTGTCATAAATATTTTGCTAACGTCGATATTGCTATTCTTTCTGCCGCAGTTGCAGACTATAGACCAAAAAATGTAGCAACTCAAAAAATAAAAAAGAAGGATGCTTCGTTAATAATTGAGTTAGAACCGACAAAAGATATACTGAAATCTTTAGGAGAAATAAAGAAAAATCAACTATTGGTTGGTTTTGCTTTAGAAACTAATGATGAAGTATCAAATGCTCAAAAGAAGATCGAAAAGAAGAATTTAGATTTAATCGTTTTAAATTCTTTAAGAGATAAAGGAGCTGGATTTGCCAGAGATACAAATAAAATTACTATTATTGATTCAGATTTTAAAGAAAAATCATTTCCATTAAAATCTAAAAAAGAAGTAGCTAAAGACATTATCGATGAAATCATTCAAAAACTAAGTCACTAAAGTTTTCTTTGATTTCAAACGATATTAATTTAATATTTACCAAGTATTATGATTGCCCAAAAAAGACTTGTTTTTTTATTCATAGCATTATTATCAACATTAACAATAATAGCTCAAGAAGAATTAAATGCTGTAGTTGTTGTAAATGCAGATAGAGTTCAAAGTACAAACAAACAAGTATTCAGTACACTAGAGCAATCACTAACAGAATTCATTAATCAAACCAAATGGACGAATAAGAAGTTTTCACCTCAAGAGAGAATAAACTGTGCTTTTACGATCATTATAAATGAACAAAATGCGAATAATTTCTCAGCTACTTTACAGGTACAATCTTCTAGACCCGTTTATAATTCATCTTACGAAACTCCTTTATTAAATATTAATGATACAAATTTAAATTTTCAATACAACGAATTCGAACAATTGCTATTCAATCCGAATTCTTTTGATTCTAATTTAGTTTCTATCATGGTATTTTATGTTTACGTAATTTTAGGAGTAGATGCTGATAGTTTTGCACTCAGAGGAGGAGAAAATTATTTTAAGCAAGCCGAAAATGTAATGTTGCAAGCACAACAAGGAGGAGAATCTGGATGGGAGAACAAAATAGGTGAGCAGAATCGTTTCGCATTAATTGATAGTTTATTATCGTCTAAATTTGGAGCTTTACGTTCTATTTATTATGAATATCATAGAAAAGGCTTTGATTTATTTGCAGATAAAGAACGAGAAGCTAAGCAAAATATAGCAAATAGCTTACTACAGTTAGATAAGCTATTCAATATTACTGTTGGAAATTATATGATTCGTGTTTTTCTTGATGCTAAATCAAATGAGATTAGAGAAACTTTTTCTCAAGGAAAAACAATAGGGATGGAAAATAAACTGAAAGAAACCCTACAACGAATATCACCTACTTTAAACAATCAGTGGAAAGAAATAAAATCTTAGTTTTCTTTTAAGATTATAGTTATAAGTTTACTATTTCTTTTTTACTTAAATTCCGTATTTTTACTCGCTCTAAATGTTGGAATTTGTTAGCAAAATTATTTATACAAAATTATGCGTTGATAGATAAGTTATCTATCGATTTCACTGAAGGTTTATCTATTATAACTGGTGAAACTGGTTCTGGTAAATCTATTCTTTTAGGAGCTTTAGGTTTAGTATTAGGAAACAGAGCAGACTTATCATCACTAAAAAATAATGATACAAAGTGTATTATTGAAGCTGAATTTAATTTAGCAGCATATAAATTAGAGCGATTTTTTTCAAAAAATGATCTCGATTATGAAGAGAATACGATTATTAGAAGAGAAATACTTCCTTCAGGTAAATCAAGAGCATTTGTAAACGATACACCAGTTAATCTTAGTAATTTAAGTCAATTAAAATCTAAGTTAATCGATATTCATTCACAACATCAAACATTACAATTATCTGATGTAGATTTTCAGTTTTCTATTCTAGATGCTTTAGCGAAGAATGATAAAAAAATAGCTTCATATAAACGAGGTTTAAAACAATATAATGTATTAGTTTCTGAACTTAAGAAACTTAAAGAAAATCAGCAACAAGAACAACAACAATACGAATACAATTTACACTTATTTAAGGAATTAGAAGAAGCAGATTTTAAATCTAATGAACAAGATGAATTAGAAAAAAAACTCGATGTTTTAAATAATGTAGAAGATATAAAAGTAAGCTTATCAGAAGCAATTCAAATTACGACTGGTGAAGAATTTGGAGTGCAAAATTTATTAAATTCATTAGAAAATAGTATTCAAAAAATAAGTGGTTTTTCTAAGGAATATGAAACATTACATCAAAGGATAACTAGTGTAAAAATTGAAATAGATGATATTGTTACAGAAATAGAAAACTCTAATGAGATTGTTGAATTTAACCCTGTAGAATTAGAAACTATAAACGATAGACTTCAATTATTGTATAGTTTACAAAAAAAGCACCAAGTAGCGACTATAGATGAGTTGTTAGTTATTTATGAAGGTTTGGCAGAAAAAGTAAATTCTGTTGAAAATGCTTCAGAAATTATAACTAATAAACAAAAAGAAATTGATGAGGTAGCTGAAAAATTAGATAGTGTTGCGAAATTAATCACAGAAGCTAGAGAAAAAGCCATTCCTAAACTAAAAAAAGAGCTAGAGTTTTTACTTTCAGAATTAGGTATGCCAAATGCGACTTTTTCTATAGCCGTTCAACCTACAGAAAAATATCAGTCTAATGGTAAAGACGAATTACAGTTTTTATTTTCTGCAAATAAAGGTGGTAACTACGGAGAGTTAAAAAAGGTAGCTTCAGGAGGAGAATTATCTCGAATAATGTTATCTGTAAAAAAGATTTTATCTCAAAATACGAAATTACCAACTATTATTTTTGATGAAATTGACACTGGAGTATCAGGTGAAGTTTCAAATAAAATAGCAGACATTATGCAAAAAATGGGAAATTATATGCAAGTAATAGCTATTACCCATTTACCTCAAATTGCTTCTAAAGGAATATCACATTTTAAAGTATATAAAGAAGAAGTAGATGGAATAACATCTTCTAATTTAAAACAATTAACCAAAGAAGAACGAATTGTAGAAATAGCTGAAATGTTAAGCGGTAAAGATATATCTGACAGCGCTTTAATTCATGCTAAAGAATTATTAAATTAAGAAGTTATGAGTGATAATAGAGCAGAAAATTTATTCTTTGAAGCCGATCAATTAATTGATGAAAATAGAATTATAGAAGCAAAAGAAATGCTTATTGATCTTTTGGCAGAATTCCCAGACTATGGTAGAGCACATAATCATTTAGGTTGGTTATATAATTTAAAATTTAATAATTATCCTAAGGCTAAAAAACACCTAGAGTTAGCTATTAAATTTGCACCAGATTATCATGCAGCATATAGCAATTATTCATATCTATTAATCGATATGAATCTTAATGATGAAATGATTACATTTGGCAACAAAGTAAGACAAATATCAACAGCAGATAAGTCTACAATTTTTAACAAAATGGCGCAAGCTTATGAGTTAAAAGGAGAGTTTATGAATGCTCACAAGCATTATAAATTAGCAATTAAAGAAACACTAAATAATAAAACATTAGACTCAATTTATGCTTCAATTAGCAGAGTTAAGAAAAAAATGAGTCTGATACAAAGATTGAAATTAATTAACCAATAAGATAATAAACACTAAATTATGTATAACTTATTAAAAGGTAAGAAAGGAATTATTTTTGGGGCGTTAGACCAAAACTCTATAGCATGGAAAGTAGCGGAGAGAGCTCATGAGGAAGGAGCAGAGTTTGTTTTAACTAATGCACCTATTGCGTTACGTATGGGACAATTAAAAGAATTAGCTGAAAAAACTGGTTCTGAAATTATTCCTGCTGATGCAACTTCTATGGAAGATTTAACGAATTTAGTTGAAAAGTCTATGGAAATTTTAGGAGGAAAATTAGACTTTGTTTTGCACTCTATAGGAATGTCTGTTAACGTACGTAAAGGACGTGCTTATACTGATCCTAAATATGATTTTACAACTAAAGGTTGGGATGTTTCTGCGGTTTCTTTTCATAAAACAATGAATGTTTTATATAACAAAGAGGCAATGAATGAATGGGGAAGTATCGTTGCTTTAACTTATATGGCTGCGCAGAGAGTTTTTCCTGATTATAATGATATGGCAGATAATAAAGCTTTCTTAGAGTCAATTGCTAGAAGCTTTGGATATTTCTTCGGAAGAGATCATAATGTTCGTGTAAATACAATTTCTCAATCTCCAACACCAACTACAGCTGGACAAGGAGTTAAAGGATTTGATGGATTTATCAGTTATGCTGAAAAAATGTCTCCATTAGGAAATGCTACAGCTTTAGAATGTGCTGATTACACGATTTCATTATTCTCTGATTTAACAAAAAAAGTAACCATGCAAAACTTATTTCATGATGGAGGATTCTCTAATGTAGGTGTTAGTGATGCTGTTATGGAACGTTTTACTGAAGAATAAAGTAATTTAAACCAAATACAAAAATGCAAATCTTTAGATTTGCATTTTTTGTAAAAACTTACCACAAAATGCGCATAGAATTTATAGAAAATCAACTTGAAGATTTAAGAAAACAGTTACAAGCTCACTCTTTATATGCTACCTTGAAGGATATAGAAGATATTAAAACTTTTATGGAAGAGCATGTATTTGCTGTTTGGGATTTTATGTCGTTACTAAAAGCATTACAGTTCCATTTAACAAATACAAATGTTCCATGGTTACCAGTAAGAAACTCTGTTACGGCAAGATTTATAAATGAAATTGTGCATGGAGAAGAAACAGATATTAATGAACTAGGTGAGCCTAAAAGTCATTTTGAAATGTATCTAGATGCTATGAATGAAGTTGGAGCTAACACTTCTGAAATAGACACATTCGTTGAAGAGATTACTGATATTAATTCTGTAATAAATACGTTAAAAAAACTTGAAATAAGTGAAACTACTCAAAAATTTGTAGCGTTTACTTTCGATGTCATAAAAGTTAATCAACCGCATATTATTGCTGCATGTTTTACGTTTGGTAGAGAGGATATTATTCCAGATATGTTTTTAGAGATCATCAAAAAGGCTGAGTTAGATGGTGATAAAAAGTTTACAAAACTTAAATATTACTTAGAAAGACATATAGAATTAGATGGAGATGAACACGGACCATTATCGTTACAAATGATTAGTGAGTTATGTGGAAATGATGAACAAAAATGGAATGATGTTTTAAAATATGCCAGAAAATCAATGCAAATGCGTATTAATTTATGGAATGGAATTGAAAAAAAAATTAAGAAATCTGTTTTAGTATGAGTGAAATAAGGATATCACTTGTTGTACCGGTTTATAATCGTCCTGATGAAATACAAGAACTTCTAGAAAGCTTAACTCAGCAAGATTTTAAAAAGAAGTATGAAATAGTAATTGTAGAAGATGGTTCAACAGAATCTTCAGAAGCTATAGTAAATACATATGCTTCACAATTAAATATCAGTTACTTTTTCAAACCAAATAGTGGTCCAGGTGATTCAAGAAATTATGGTATGAAAAGAGCTTGGGGAAATTATTTTATCATTTTAGATTCTGATGTGATATTACCAAGTCATTATTTATCTACGATTGATAAATTTCTATCCGAAAATTATTTAGATTGCTTTGGTGGAGCAGATGCAGCACATGAAAGTTTTACAGATCTTCAAAAAGCAATAAATTATGTAATGACTTCTTTCTTTACTACTGGAGGAATACGAGGTGGTAAAGTAAAAGTTCAAAAGTTTGAACCAAGAAGTTTTAATATGGGAATTTCAAAAGAAGCTTTTGAAGTAACAAAAGGTTTCTCTAAAATTCATCCTGGTGAAGATCCCGATTTATCTCAAAGAATAGTAAATAAAGGGTTTACTACAGGTTTTTTACCAGATGCATATGTTTATCATAAAAGAAGAATTTCTTGGGAGAAATTCCATACACAAGTCAAAAAATTTGGCCTAGTGCGTCCAATTTTAACCAAATGGCATCCAGTTACAGCCAAATTAACATTTTGGTTTCCAACTTTATTTGTTCTTTTTGTAGTTTTATCTCTATTGGGAGGAGTATTAGTTAATCCCGTAGCTTTAATTCCTTTAGTAAGTTATTTATTACTTTTATTTGTACACTCAACAATTCTAAACAAAAGTATTAAAGTTGGATTTTTATCTATTTACGCAGTATTTATTCAATTTTTTGGCTACGGATTGGCTTTTTTGAAATCTACTTTTTACATTCGCTTATTAAATAGAAATCCGGAAACACAATTTCCAAAATTATTTTTTAAATAGGTGAAAAGAATATTAGTTACAGGAGGAGCAGGTTTTATTGGCTCACATTTATGCGAGCGATTATTAAATGAAGGTAATGAGGTAATTAGTTTAGATAATTATTTTACTGGAAGTAAAAAAAATATAATTCACCTCTTAAATAATCCTTATTTTGAAGTAGTTCGTCACGATATTACTGAACCTTATTATGCAGAAGTAGATGAAGTATACAATTTAGCTTGTCCTGCTTCACCAATTCATTATCAGCATGATCCTATTAAAACGATTAAAACGTCTGTTGTTGGAGCAACAAATATGTTAGGATTAGCTAAAAGAATTAATGCAAAAATTTTACAAGCTTCAACGAGTGAAGTTTACGGAGATCCTAAAATTCATCCACAACCAGAGTCTTATTGGGGAAATGTAAATCCTATTGGTTTAAGATCTTGTTATGATGAAGGAAAAAGATGTGCAGAGTCTTTATTTATAAATTACCACAAGCAAAATGATGTTCGAATTAAAATTATTCGAATATTTAATACTTATGGAACTAGAATGAATACGAATGATGGTCGTGTTATTTCTAATTTTATTGTACAAGCTTTAAAAGGAGAAAATATTACTATTTACGGAGATGGAAGTCAAACTAGAAGCTTTCAGTATGTAGATGATTTAGTTGAAGGAATGATTCGTATGATGAATACTGATGATACTATTACAGGTCCTATAAACATTGGTAATCCAGGAGAGTTTTCTATTTTAGATTTAGCCAAAAAAATCATAGATATCACCAATTCTAAATCACAATTAATTTTCAAACCATTACCTGAAGATGACCCAATGCAGCGTAAACCTGATATTTCTTTAGCCAAGAAAACATTAAACGATTGGGAACCTAAAATTCCATTAGATGAAGGATTACTTAAGGTTATCGACTATTTTAAAGGTGTGATTTAAATTAAAACTATTTACTTTAAGTTTGTTTAAAAAGTATCTAATAATAGTAATTTTCCTTTTATTTTCCTGTAATTCAAGAATTGAAGATAAAGTTAAAGTGGGATTAATAAATGTAATCAATAATGATTCTCTATATGAGTTATTGACTAACGATTTTCATTTTAAATATTATAAAGATGGAGTAGGGAAAGAAAGAATAAAACCAATTAAAAATGATACTATAATTCTATTAAAAAACAATTTAACTACTTCTAAAATCTTAGATAATATAAATAAAAATCGAATTTTACTTTTAAACAGGGGACAAATTTGTAATTTATCAGTTAATCATGATAAAAAAAGAAAAGTAATGAGACCTTTTTTAGAAATGCTTTATGATGAAAAATTAAATAAAGTAGTATTTGAAATTAAGCATTTAGTACCACAATATCTTAATAATAATTATAAATGTATTGAGTTAGGTGAAAACGATTTGTAAAGGCTTAATTAAAAATACGATTCATTAAAACTTTAATTATTTGATTATTAGATGTTTTTGATCAGAAATTCTAAAACATCTAATTCTTATTTTCGTTGTTTTTACTTTTTAGTTGCAGAAGTGTGAACTTCAGTAAGACCTATTTCTTTAAATAATTCAACATTATTAGCGTTAATTCCACTACCAGCTAAAATGGTAATTTTATCACCGTATTTTTCATGTAAGTCTTTAAGTAGAACTAAACCTTCTTCAGCAGTATTTTTTTGTCCAGATGTTAATACACGATCAACACCTAAATCAATAAGTTGTTCTATTGCTTTATAAGGATCTGGAGTGATATCAAAAGCTCTATGAAAAGTAAAAGAAAGTGGTCTACTTAATTCTATTAAAGCTTTTGTACGCTCTACATGTATAGTATTATCACTATTCAATACACCTGAAACAATTCCAGAAAAGCCTAACTCTTTGCACAGCAGTATATTTTCCTTCATTATTTTATATTCTATTGGAGAAAAGTTAAAATCACCACTTCTTGGACGTATCAATACGAAAGAAGGAATATTAATATTTTCAGCTACAAGTTTTAATACTCCATAAGATGGTGTAATACCTCCTAATTGTAATTCAGAACATAATTCAATTCTATGAGCTCCAGCTTCTTCAGCATGTAAAGCAGATTGAAAAGAGTTAGCACAAATTTCTAATTTCATTAATTAATGATTATTTCATCAATAAAAGTCCAAGCTTTATATCCAGCACCTTGTTTTCCTTCTGGTATTATTCCGTAATTAGGAATATCGATATAAACTTTAGAAGCTTTTATGTTATTAAACTTCACATGTACGTTACAAAGGAGAGAATCGCGATTTTGTATTGAAATAAAATCGTGTTTTTTCACTTGTTCAGTACCAACGAAATCAAATTTGATCTTCTTTGGGGCATAAATCCACTGTCCATTCCCATTATGGAAGCGTATTTTTATTGAATTAATAGGAGTAAGGGTATCTAAATCTATTGAGACATTAACATCTTTTCCAAAAAAACCTAACCATTCTTTGTCACCATATCGTTTATTACTGCCAGAAACTCCATTAATTAAAGCTTTAGATCCACCAGCATTATACGATGGATTCGGTTCTGTATTTAATGTTATTTTTTTCCCTACAGCTTTATGCAAATTAATTTTTGTTGAAAAAAGCGGACTTATTTTGTTTCCATTTTTATCAAAAACCAATGCTTTAAGATGAGTTGTTTTTTTGATATCTATTGGATTTTTGTATAAGCTTGATTGTTTGTAAATAGGTACAGAACCATCAATTGTATACAAGATTTCTTCATTGTTAGCAGTAGAAAGTCGGTATGTTAACTTCCCGTTTCTGTCTATCAAATTGCCATTAATTTCATATATATGATTTGCATAATTAACACCTATATGGTTAAATCTTTGCTGAAAATATCTTAATCTCGATGTAAAATTAACATATTTTTTTTGATTTTCACTAGACCAAAGTACTTCAGATAAAGCTACAGCTCTTGGAAAGACCATATATTCTACTTTTTCAGGGGTTTTCATATACTCCGTCCAAACATTTCCTTGTGCACCTAAAACATATTTTTCTTCTTCTTTTGTTAAATCTTCAGGAATTGGGTTAAAATGATAAACTTTTTCTAATGGTAAGTAGCCTCCAATTGCCAAAGGTTCATTTTCATTCTCTGATTGATAATAATCAAAATAACAATGAGAAGTTGGAGTGAGTATAACATTATGTTTTTTTTTAGCTGCTTTTACAGCACCTTCAACTCCTCTCCAAGACATAACAGTTGCATTTGGTGCTAAGCCACCTTCGAGTATTTCATCCCAGCCAATAATTTGTTTTCCTTTACTGTTGATATATTTTTCCATTCGAGTGATAAAGTAACTTTGTAAGCCATGTTCATCTTTCAAATTTTTTTCTTTGATGAATTGCTGACAAAATTCTGAAGTTTTCCATTTTGTTTTTGGAGCTTCATCGCCACCGATATGAATATATTTTCCAGGAAATAAATCAACAACTTCGTCTACAACATCTTCTAAAAATTTAAATGTAGTTTCTGTAGGGCAATATACTTCATCAAAAACTCCCCAAGTTGTAGCAACTTTTACAGGAGTATCTGTACAACCTAATTCCGGATAAGCCGCGATGGCAGCTTGTGAATGTCCTGGCATTTCAATTTCAGGAATAATAGTGACAAAACGTTCACTAGCATAAGCAACAATATCTTTAATTTCTTTTTGAGTGTAATAACCACCATATTTTTTACCATCAAATTTTTGTGGTTGATCGTTATAGTGTCCAATTAAAGTTTCATCTCTATAAGCAGCAATTTCTTGTAACTTAGGATATTTTTTTATTTCAATTCTCCAACCTTGATCTTCAGTTAAGTGCCAATGAAATGTATTGTACTTCAATGAAGCGATTAAATCGATATACTTTTTTATAAAAGCTACAGAAAAATAATGTCTAGCTACGTCTAAATGCATTCCTCTATATTGAAATCGAGGTTTATCTTTTATTTTTATACACTGAATAGGAATTTCTTCCCCATTATTTACCACAGGTATTAGCTGTAATAAAGTTTGAACAGCATAAAAAGCTCCTTTACTTGTTTTAGATCCAATTATTATTGAGTTTTCATTTATATCAAGAGAATAACCTTCATTATCTGTTATGTTAGTATCGGTAACAAATTTTATTTCATTTTGAGCAGTAGTAGTATTACTATGTAATTGCAATTGATCATCAAGATAAGATCTTAAGTAGCGAATGACACTATGAAATCGGGTTTCACCACTAACATTTGTGTCTTTTGTAAGATTAAAAGTACCTTCTTTTAGTTCTTGTTCTAAAGGTATTGGGATAATATTAGGAGGAATAGGAGTTTTCTTTGAGTTTTCTTGTTTACAGTTAAAAAGACAAAAACATAGGATTCCCAAAAACAGATACGATTTCATTTTATTATCTTAGAATTTTCAAAATAACAACAAAACCAAATGAATTTTAGTAAACTGCTATTTATACTAGTTATTTTTTCAATTATTAGTTGTAAAAAGCGAGAAATTTCTCATGCACAAGATACAAAATCGTTATTAACTTATGTTAATCCTTTTATAGGAACTGGTGGTCATGGACATACATATCCAGGAGCAACAACGCCTTTCGGAATGATGCAATTAAGTCCAGATACACGCTTAGATGGTTGGGATGGTTGCTCTGGTTATCATTATTCTGATGAATATATTTACGGATTTTCGCACACACATTTAAGCGGAACTGGTGTTTCTGATTATGGCGATATTTTATTGATGCCAACAAATAAAGTAACTTTTAATAATGGAGCAGATGGTGAAGAAGGTTATCGTTCTAAATTTTCACATGATAAAGAAAAAGCAGAACCAGGATTTTACAAAGTACATTTAGATGATACTGATATTGATGTTGAACTTACTGTTGCTAAACGTAGTGGAATGCATAAGTATCAGTTTCCTTCTGCTGAAAACCAAGTGATCGTTTTAGATTTAGAACATAGAGATCAGTTATTAAATGCTTCTTTAGAAATAGTTTCGAATACTGAATTTAAAGGTAGTAGAAGTTCAAAAGCTTGGGCTACAAATCAAAAATTATTTTATTCAATTCAGCTTTCACATCCTATCGATACTAGTTTTGAACATTATGCTCAAAAAAATGCTGAACGTTATGCTTTTAAACTTGTTAACCCAAATAATGAACCGGTTTATGTTAAAATAGGAATTTCAGCGGTAGATATTGAGGGAGCGAAAAAGAATTTAGCACAAGAAATAGGAAATAAAACTTTTTCAACAGTTAAAAAAGAAGCTCAAAAAACTTGGGAAAAGCAATTAAGAAAAATAGTTGTTGAAAGTGATAACGAAGATTATAAAGTCAATTTCTATACATCTATGTATCACACAATGATTGCTCCGAATTTATATCAAGATGTTGACGGTCGTTACAGAGGAATGGATTTAAAAATTCATGAAACGAAAGATTTTGATTATTACACAGTTTTCTCTCTTTGGGATACCTATCGAGCAACGCATCCACTATATACAATTATTGAGCAAGATAGAACGAATGATTTCATTAATACATTTTTAGCAAAATATGACGAAGGAGGTATTATGCCAATTTGGGATTTATCTGCTAATTATACAGGTTGTATGATTGGTTATCATGCCGTTCCAGTAATTGCAGATGCATATTTAAAAGGAATTAAAGATTACGACGCAGAAAAAGCTTTGCTAGCAATGAAACATTCTGCGACAAGAGATAAGTTAGGATTAAAGTCTTATAAATCTTTAGGATATATTCCTGTGGAAGAAGAAAGTGAATCGGTTTCTAAAACATTAGAATATGCTTACGACGATTGGACAATCGCTCAGATGGCTAAACAAATGGGAAAAGAAGAAGATTATAAAGAATATATTCAACGCGCACAGTATTACAAGAATATTTTCGATCCGAAAACACAATTTATGAGAGGTCGATTCAGAAATACTTGGTTTGCACCTTTCGATCCGTATGAAGTAAACTTTAATTATACAGAAGCGAATGCTTGGCAATACAGTAATTATGTTCCTCAAGATGTTTCAGGATATATAAAATTATTAGGTGGAGTTTCTGTTTTAGAAAAGAATTTAGATACACTTTTTGCTGCTGAATCAAATACTTCAGGGCGTCATCAAAAAGATATTACCGGATTAATTGGTCAGTATGCACATGGAAATGAGCCAAGTCATCATATGGCATATTTGTATAATTATGTAGGGAAACCAAGTAAAACGCAAGAGAAGATATATCAAATTTTAACAGAGCAATACACAAATGCTCCAGATGGTATTTCTGGAAATGAAGATTGCGGACAAATGAGCGCTTGGTATATTTTTAGTTCGTTAGGATTTTATCCTGTTACGCCAGGTTCTAACGAATATATTATTGGTACACCATTACTTAAAAAAGCTACAATCCATTTAGAAAACGGTAAAACATTTACAGTAGTTGCTGAAGGAATTAATGCAGAAAATAAATACATTAAAAACGCGAGATTAAATGGTAAAACTTTAGATCGAACTTTTATATCACATGAGGAAATTGTAAACGGAGGTTCTTTAGAATTTGAAATGACAAATTCACCAAGTAATTGGGGAACACAAGAAAATACTTTACCAAAGAGTAGTATAGAAGATCATTTAATTGTTCCTGCTCCATTCATAGAGAAAGGAGAAGTAGCTTTTAAAGGAAATACCCAAGTTGTATTAGCGAATGCTGACACAAATGCTGAAGTATATTTCAAATTAAATGATGGAGAATTTAAAAAATACGAGCAACCGATTCAACTTTCAGAAAAGACAAAGTTATCAGCTTATTCAAAAATAGGAGAGACTAAAAGTGCAGTTATTAAAACAAACTTTGTGAAAATTGATCCGAATATTAAAATTTCTTTAGAAACAGCATATGCAAATCAATATAATGCTGGAGGTGATCATGCACTAATCGATGGAATAAAAGGAGCCAGAGATTTTAGAACTGGAACTTGGCAAGGATATTCTAATGTAGATGTAGTTGCAACTGTCGATTTAGGAAAAGAAAAGTGGGTTGAAAGTATCAGTACAAATTATTTAGAAGATCAACGTAGTTGGATATTCTTACCAACATCAGTTTCATATTATACTTCTGTAGATGGAAAAACGTACAAGCAAGTAGCTGATTTAAAAATTGATTCAGCTAAACCTAAAGAAAATACTAATATAAAAGAAGTAACAATGCATTTGAAAGGAAGTAATGTGAGGTATGTAAAAGTTGTTGCTAAAAAACTGGGTGATTTACCAGAATGGCATTTAGGATACAAGCATAATGGTAAGTCTTGGATATTTATTGACGAAATAATGATAAAATAATAGAACTAAAGGAAGAAAAATGATAAATAAAGCAACGTTATTTAGTGTAGGTTTGTTAGCTACTGTCTTAATCACAGGTTGTAAAACAGAAAAGAAACCTGAAGAACCAGTAAAAGTTCAAACAGTTACCACTGTAAATAAACCTTTAGTAATAGCTACTTGGAATACACCAGATGCTGTAAACGCAGCAGCCAAAGTTTTACAAAACGGAGGAACAGCTTTAGACGCAGTTGAACAAGGATGTAGAGTAGAAGAAGCAAATCCTAAAAATCAAACTGTAGGAATTGGAGGATTACCAGACCGAGATGGTTTTGTGACTTTAGATGCTTGTATTATGAATGAAAAAGGTGATTACGGAGCTGTAGTTGGTGTAGAAAATATTAAGCATGTAATTTCTGTAGCTAGAAAGGTTATGGAAGATACACCTCACGTATTATTATCAGGTAAAGGAGCTGAGCAATTTGCGGTTTCAAAAGGATTTAAAAAAGAGGATCTTTTAACTGAGGAATCAAAAAAAGCTTGGGAAGAATGGAAAGTGAAATCAGAATACAAACCGATAATTAATATTGAAAATCACGATACCATTGGAATGTTAGCAATGGATGCTGATGGAAATCTTTCAGGAGCATGTACAACAAGTGGTTTAGCGTATAAGCTAAGAGGTAGAATAGGGGATTCACCAATTATTGGATCTGGATTATTTATCGATAATGAAGTTGGCGGAGCTGTAGCTACAGGTTTAGGTGAAGAAGTTTTAAAAACAGTAGGAAGTTTTTTAATTGTAGAATTAATGCGACAAGGAATGTCACCACAACAAGCTTGTGAAGAAGCGATTAAAAGAATTGTAACAAAGCCCAATAGCGATTTTAAAAACTTTCAAGTTTGTTATATCGCAATGAATAAGAAAGGAGAAATAGGAAGTTATGCTATTCACGAATGGTTTAGTTATAGCAAATTTGATAATAAAGGATACAAAAACATTAAATCAGATTTTTATTTAAAAGACAAATCATAATTTATGACAACAACCAATAAATCTTACAAAACAGCTTTTATATTTTTAACCACTTTATTCTTTTTATGGGGATTTATCACAGTATTGGTAGATTCTTTAGTTCCTCGTTTAAAGGATGTTTTCGAAATGTCTTATGCGAAAACAGTATTGGTTCAATTTGCTTTTTTTACAGCTTTTTTTGTAGTTTCTGTTCCGGCAGGAAAACTATTAAGTAAAATAGGTTACAAAAAAGGAATTGTTTTAGGGTTAACAATAATGGCTTTAGGTTGTTTGTTATTTTATCCAGCTTCTTCGTATAGAAGTTTCTTTGTGTTTTTAACAGGATATTTCACATTAGCTGGTGGAATTACAGTTTTACAAGTAGCAGCAAACCCTTATGTAGCTCTATTAGGAAGTGAAAACGGAGCATCAAGTAGATTAAACTTATCACAGGCATTTAATTCTTTAGGAACTACTATAGCGCCAATTGTGGGAGCTTTATTCTTATTGAGTGATACTGTAAAAACATCAGAAGAAATTGAGCAATTATCAGAAGTTGCAAAAACGGAATACTATGCTGCAGAAGCAGCTACAGTACAAACCCCATTTTTATTTATTGCAGGTTTTATAGGAGTTTTAGCTCTAGTATTTTCATTTATAAAGTTACCAAAAGTAATGGAAGAAAGTCCGAAAGGAGGCTATTTATCATTACTGAATAATAAAGTAATGTTACTTGGAGCGTTAGGAATCTTTGTTTATGTAGGAGCAGAAGTTTCTATTGGAAGTTTTTTAGTGAATTATTTCCAAGATATGAATTTAGCAACTATCATTTCTCAAAATGAAACGATGATGAATATTGCAAATACCATTGCTAGTGTTTTTAATAAAACATTTTCAAATTCCGATCCAAAATCTTTATTAGGAATCTTTGTGATTTTCTATTGGGGTGGAGCAATGATTGGGCGTTTTATAGGAGCGTATTTGACAAAAATTATTTCTCCAGGTAAAGTATTAGCGATTTTTGCAATTTTAGCCGTAGCTATGATTGTAATATCAATTACAACTACCGGATTAATTTCTATGTGGTCAATTTTAGCTGTAGGATTATTTAATTCTATTATGTTCCCAACTATTTTCACTTTAAGTTTAGAAGGATTAGGAGATTTAAAAGCTCAAGCTTCAGGATTATTATGTATGGCAATTGTTGGTGGAGCTATTGTTCCTTTTATGTTTGGAGGATTAATTGATTATTTCGGATTTAAAATTGCATTTATACTTACATTAATTTGTTATGCTTACATCTGGTATTTCGGAAGAACAAAATCATTAGTTAAAAGCTAATGCTTATTTATATACGTAAATTTGAGAGACCCACTTTTTGGTGGGTCTTTTTTTTTGAATTTAAGAACAATAAAAGTAAGCGTATGTTAAGATTTTTAATTAATTCATTAAAAAAAATTAACTTTGATTAAGATAATAATGATAGAATGAAAAAAACGGGGGCTTTTTTCTTATTTATTTTAATTTGCATAAGTTGTAGTTATAATAAAGATTTAGATACTACAGAAAGTAAATTACAGGCTATTAAATCGCTTCAAAAAAAGTCGAGAAAAGCTAAGAAAGATTCTATTCTTTACTACATTGATAAAGCTGATAAAATCTTCAATAAAAACCCAAAAATTAATGATTCTTTGCTATTAGAGAACTTATTTTTAAAAGGGAATTATTATAAGAAACAGAATAATCTTGATTCAGCTAGACATTACTTTCATAAAACAATTTCTTTAGTAAAAAAGCCTAATTCAAGTTCTAGAACAATTTTCTTTTTTAGAAGTGCTTGGGAAATGGAAAATCTCAAAGGTAATATTACAAACGCAATAAGTATAGCTCGAAATTTTATAGAAATATCAGATAAAGAGAAGTTTAAAAAAGATCTTATTTACGCGTATAATTACTTAGCAAGAAAAAATTTAATATTCGGTAAATATCAAGAAGCATTACAGTTCAACAATAAAATTTTAAAAATAGCAGATGAGATAAATAATGTTGATATGTATGTAATTACTGCTATCGCTAAATCTAGAATTTTATCCTATTATTTAAAAGAAAAAGAAAAAGCAGTAACATTATTAGATAGTTTATCTAAAATAGATTGTAGTATCGATTCAAAACGTCAGATTTACAGAAGATATGGAGTTTTAAATTTTTATAATAATGATTTTACTAAAGCAATTTCTTATTACAAAAAAGTTATACAGCTTACCAAAGAACAAGGTGTTTTAAGTAAAAGTTTTGAACGAAAAATAGACTTCAACAATAATTTGATAGAAGCTTATAATAATATTTCAGAAGCATTTTTAAAGATTAAAAAGAATGATATAGCTACTAAATATCTAGATTCTGTAAAACCTTTACTAGATGTAAATACTAAGAAAGTACATATTATTTCTTACATGAAATATCGTTTTTTAATTCATAATAGAACATTAAAAAATGAAGACGACATTTTAAAAGAATACCTTTCATTTATTAAAGAGAGTACGAAGCAACAAGAAGAAAAAATAAATGAAAAACTCTACGCATTAGAATTAGCCAATGAAAAAGAAAAAATAGCAATTCAAGAAAAAAATAAAACGATAATTGATAATGTAAAACTAGAATCTAGAAATATTAAACTTATAGCTCTTTCAAGTGTTGCCTTACTATTATTAGTTACAGGATATTTATTTTACAGGCAAAGAAATTACGCTTATGAGCGTCAAGAAATGCAAATTCAACAACGATTATTACGATCACAAATGAATTCACATTTTTCATTTAACACCTTATCTGTTATCCAAAATCAATTCTATGGAGATCAAAATATAGCAGTGAGCTATTTAGGTAAATTTTCTAGATTACTAAGACTTTTATTAACAAATTCACTACAAAATTATGTTTTAATAGAAGATGAATTAGATTTATTAAAGCGATACATAGAATTACAGTTATTTCGTTTTCCTGATAGTTTTGAGTTTAATATAGCATTAGAAAATTTTGAAGAAGACGATATTTTATATATTCCGCCAATGTTAATACAGCCTTTTATTGAAAATAGTATTGAACATGGTTTTTCAACAATCAATTATAAAGGATGTATTCATATTCGATTAAAATTATTAGAAAAGTATATCGAATGTGTTATAGAAGATAATGGAGCTGGTTTGCAAAAGCAAAGAGTGGAAGGTAAAGAAAAAGAGTCTGTTTCTACTGATTTAATATCAAATTTTATTTATAAAACGACGAAGCAAAAGATTATCATTTTAGATAAGAAAAAACGAAATAAAGAAGAAAATGGAGTATATGTAAAGTTTTTAATTCCCTATAAATTAACAAATAATGATTAAAGCAATACTGATTGATGATGAGATTTACATTAGAGAAATCGTAAAAGAAAAGTTAACAGCTAATTTTAAAGATAAAATAGAGATCATTGGTGAAGCTGGCACTGTAAAAGATGCCGTTACAATTATTAAAGAACTAAAACCAGATTTATTATTTCTAGATATACATTTAAAAGACGGAACTAGTTTTGATATTTTATCTCAAATAGATCATAAGAACTTAAGTATCGTTTTCATTACTGGTTTCGATGATCATGCCATTAAAGCCATCAAAGTAGGAGCCTTAGATTATATCATAAAACCTATTGATACTACCGAATTTAATGAAGCAGTATTGAAAGTAATAGAAAGTTATAAAGTAGATAATTTTACTGAGAAATCTGTTGAGGTTTCTAAAGAACATTTTACCAATACATCTGCTAAAAAGAGGATTATTTTAAAGACTTTGGAAAACATTTTTATCGTTTATGAAGATGATATTTTTTATTGTAAATCTGAAGGTAATTACACAACATTTTATACCCAGAAAAACGATAGAATAGTAGTGTCTAAACCAATTAAAATGATGGAAGAATTACTGTCTAAAGATATTTTTATTCGTTGCCATAAATCGTATTTAATTAATAAAAAACATGTAATTCAATACAATAAAAATGGTCATTTAATTATAAATGAAACTCATAAAGTTCCTGTTTCTAGTAGACGAAAAGATTTTATCATACAAGAAATCTTTAAATAATAAGATACAAGCGATAGTGAATTTATTTCTTACGTTAGTGAATTGAATTTACACTTTAATACAAATACCTGATATTATATAAACTGAATATTTAGTTTCAACTAAAATTATAAATTATGAGTAAATTTAATGTATTGTGTTTTTTATCCTTACTATTAATATTTTCATGTTCAAAAGAGAATGAAACCATTGATAATATAGAAGTTACACAAACAATTAAACAAGTATCAAACTTAAAAGAGAGAAATAGCAGAGACTTTGGAGAAACACTGGTAAACTATGATGAAAATTTGCTACAATCTGTAGGTATTCTATTCTCAAAAGTATTAATAAAACATCCAAATGCAAGAGATTATTTTTCTGAAGTAATGAACACTATTTATAATAATGGAAATAGTGTTAGTTTAATTGATGTGTTAAATACTGATAACTCAATTAATCCTTTTCTAGAATCTTTTGAGATGGAATATTTAGAACTTTATGGTGATCCTTCTTTTAATTGTAGTAGACCTAATGAAGAAGAAGAACCACCGACTTTAGAAGTAGATTTATTACTGTTATCTCCCGTAGGATCATTTTCTAATTACCTAAATGCTATTTTAAACGAACATTGTATCGAATTGTACTTTCCTAACGGTATAGATTATAATCTTCTTAAAGTTGATTTCCCAGAGGTTATTTCTTCAGCTCATCCGTTAACAAATGCATCAACTAACGAATCGTATATAAATAGAGTAGAATGTAGAATAGAAACTTCTACTGTTGATGCTAATACACCTGGAAATGTTGTAATTGCTAGATTTAAAAGACCACAAGGAAATCAAAGAGGATGTTTATATACAGAATATTCTTTTATTGAAGATTTTAGAACTTTTTTATCTAATTAATAGACTACATAAATTTTTTAAAAATAGATCCTCTCACCTAAAAAGTGAGAGGATTTTTTTATGACTTAAAATGAAAAGCGTTAATACATTTATCAATAACGTTCGTGAGTTCTAGCTTGTATGAGGTTTATAAAGGTTTGATATTGGATGAATTAAAAATATTAATCATGAAAAAAATATTAAATCTAAAAAGTACTCAGATATTAGATAGGAGTACACAGCAAAAAATTAAAGGAGGCTGGGCTTCTTTTACTTGTGAAAATGCATGTAACGAAGGACCTTCTAATCCTTTCTACTTTAAATGTTTTTGTGCTTTAGAAGGCGACTCAGAAAAAAGAAAATTTTAATTATTAAATATTATCAGAATCATGAAAAAAATAATGAATTTAAACGGAGTTCAAATACTAGATAAAAGAACTCAAAAAAGTGTTACAGGAGGGTTATTTACTACAACCAAAAAAAAATGTGATAACAGTATCTGTTCTATTACACCAGGTAAATGTTGTGGATATGATAGTCATGGAAATTATGGCTGTGTTGTAGCGAACAGTGATATGGGAACACTTAATAATAATTGTAGATAATTAAAAAAATAGAAATGAAAAAATTATTGAATTTACCAGGCGTACAAATATTAAACAAAGCGACACAACAAGATATTAAAGGAGGAAAAGGTTTGACTACTTATAAATGTGCAGTTAGTAAAAAATGTTTTACAGCTTCAGATTGCATAAGTTTCAGTCCAAGATGTGTTATGGAATGTTTTGCTGCTCCGAATGGAGAAGAAGGTATTTGTGTGGGATATGTTGCTTAATAAGTAAAGTAAAGAATAAAAAAAGCTCGCTAATGGCGAGCTTTTTAAATATATAGACTTTTTTAAATCTTACTTTTCAGGATTTAAGATTCCTAAAATAGGACCACTAGAAAGATATTTCTTAGCTAATTTCTGAATATCTTTTGCAGTAACAGCATTAACTCTTTCTTCAAAAGTAAATACATCATCAGGATTACTATTAGAGTAATCAATTCCTTGTAAAGTATTTAACCAGAACCTATTTTTCTTAATGTTATCTTTATGGTCATTAATCATTCCTTTTTTAGCTTTCTCTAAATCCTCAACAGACGGTCCGTTTTTAATTAAAGACTCAACTTCTGCGATAGAAATATCTTTTAATTTATCAACATTCTCAGGAGCACAAGGGAATCCTATAGAGAAACTATATCTTCCATAAGGAAGTTTACTCATACCACTACGTGCACCAGCAGAATATACACCACTTTCTTTCTCACGTAATTTCTCAGTTAATTTAATTCCAACGACTTCACCAATAAAGTCAAATACTAAAGCATCTTTTTCATTGTAATCAGCTTCACCTTGATATCTAATACTTACTGTACTTTTTGGATCCTTTCCTTTAGAAACAACTTTTTTGTGAGATCCTGTTTTTGGACGGAAATCATGTACTTTATAAGACTCTTTAGAGTTTGTGCTAGGTAAACTTGCAATATATTTTTTAGCTAATTCAGTAAGTTTATTTTCATCTACATTTCCTACAAAATAAAAATTAAAGTCACTAGCATCAGCAAAACGTTCTTGATACTTTTTGTAAGCTAAATTATAATCAGCAGCTTCATATTTTTCTGGAGATGGGAATCCGTTGTAACGAGGGTTTCCTTCGTTCATGAAATCTCCCATTTCTTTTTGGAAGAAAAATCTAGGACTAGCTAATACGTTTCCTAAGAAACTTTTTTGTTTGTTTACAAATGATTTAAACGCTTTTTCATCTTTATTTAAAGCAGTAAAATATAAGTGAACTTGCTGAAAAAGTTCTTCTAAATATTTAGGAGAAGCACTTCCAGAAAATCCTTCACTAATACTACCAATGTAAGGTCTAACTCGTGCAATTTTACCAGACATCATTTTACTCATGTCATTTAAATTGAAACCGTTAATTCCAGCTTCTGTTAAACCACCATTAGCAAAAGATGTAGCTTTTAATTCCTCGTTAGTATATAAAGAAGTTCCACCATAACTGAATGCACTAAATAAAATTTCATCATTCTTAAAATCAGTTTTCTTAAAAGTTATTTTAGCTCCATTACTTAAAACTATTGTTTTTGAACCTAACTTGTCGTTTGTCATAGTTTTAGTAACAGTTCCTGCAGTTGGAACTTTAGTAATTAAAGAAGAAGCTACAGCTTTGTCTTCATAAGGCTTTAATTCTTTTGTTTTTACATCGTTTAAAGCTTTTAATACTTGCGCTTCAGTAACTGTCTTTTTTGGTCCAGTTATTACAACAACTCTATTGTCATCGTGTAAATAGTTTTTAATTAAATTGTTTACTTCTGATAATTGAATAGAAGGTAACATTTTAAGTGTAGTTTCATAACTCCACTCAACACTTGCTACAGGTCTATTATCTAAGAAACCACTCACTAAAGCACCTGTTATACGACTTGATTCTCTTTTGTTTCTATCTTTAAAAGATTTTTCAATACGAGAAACAATATTCTTTTTAGCTCTTTCAAATTCTCCTTTTTGAAAACCGAAACGCTTCACTCTTTCATTTTCAGTTAATAATGCTTCTAAACCTTTTAATTGTCCCTCAGCACTAGTTCCTGCTTGCGATTGAAATGCTCCTCTATCTTTAGCTAATGTTCCACCATAGTAACTAAAACCGTAAGTAAATGGAGGATTTTCACTATTTACTAATTCATCAAATCTGTTGTTGATCATTTGATCGAATAAGTTGTTGATTAAAGATTTTCTATATCCGTCTACTGTAGTAACTGGCTTTCTATCTTCACGATCTTTATACATAATCTCTACACTAGAGAATGGCGCTTCTTTATCTGCTTCGATTGCAATGAAAGTCTCTTTATGATTTTTTAAAGTGTAAGATTCTTTCTTTCTAGGATTTTTTACTGCTGGAATTTTAGAAAAATACTTTTTAATTTTTTCTTCTAGAACAGTTACATCTGCGTCTCCAACAGCAATTACAGCCATTAAATCTGGTCTGTACCAATCTTTAAAGAAACGACGAATACTTTCATGTTTGAAGTTTTCAATATTTTCCTTAGTTCCAATAGGCAAACGCTTTGCATATTTAGATCCATATGCAATTTTATCAATATAATTTTCTAACATTCTAGAGTTTGCATCTCTACGAGAACGGTATTCTTCAAGAACAACACCACGCTCTTCATCGATGTCTTTCCCTTCTAATAAGGCTCCATGTGCCCAGTTTTCTATAATTTGAAAACCTTTGTCAAGTTTAGCTGGATCATCAGTTGGAATAGGTAAAATATATACAGTTTGATCAAATCCTGTATATGCATTTAAATGTGAACCGAACTTAACACCTATAGATTGTAGATAATCAACTAATTCGTTTCTTTTAAAATCTTTAGTTCCATTAAAGTTCATATGCTCCATAAAGTGAGCTAAACCTAATTGATCTTCATCTTCTAAAACTGAACCAGCTTTGATTGCTAAACGAAGTTCTACTTTGTTTGCAGGTTTTGCATTTTGTTTTACAAAATAAGTCAATCCGTTAGAAAGTTTTCCTGTCTTTACAGAAGGATCATTTGGAATTTTTGTAGACTGTGCTACGACTATTTGGGATACAAATAGTACAAGTGTAAATAGTTTTACAACTTTTTTCATAGTAAATTGAAGTATTAATGATTGATGCGAATATACGCTGAAAGCAATTTAATTTTGCACTTTCTCTGTTAATAAGTGTTAATTATTGAGAATCTGTTACAGAATTTCTAAAATTTTTTGAGGAGGTCTACCGATTACAGCTTTTTTATCGTGAATAACTATTGGTCTTTCTATTAATTTTGGATTTTCAACCATAGCTTTAATAATTTCACTATCAGTTAATTCTTTTCCTTTATACTTTTCTTTCCAAATACTTTCATTCTTTCGAACTAAATCAATTGGAGAAATATTTAATAGTGTAATAATTTCAGTTAGTTCTGTTTCATTTAAAGTATCGTTTAAATATTTAACTACTGAAAACTCTTTTTTACTTTCTTCTAGAATAGCCAGTCCTTGTCTAGATTTTGAACATCTAGGGTTGTGATATATTTTGATCATATTTAAATTAATTATTAAAGTGAATTGTAAATAATATTTATAGAATTCTAGCGCTCTTTCTGTCCCATCATCATTAAATATGATTTTAAGAACGGGTTAATGTTTCCATCCATTACAGCATCTACATTTCCAGTTTCATGAGCAGTTCTAACATCTTTAACTAGTTTATAAGGATGCATTACATAATTACGAATTTGACTTCCCCATTCATTTTTCATCTTATTAGCTTCAATGTCTGCTCGAGCTGCTTGTCTTTTCTGTAATTCAATTTCATATAATTGAGACTTTAACATTTGTAATGCAGTAGCTCTGTTGTCGTGTTGTGATCTAGAATTAGAACATTGTATCTGAATTCCTGTAGGTTTGTGATGTAATTGAACTTTTGTTTCTACTTTATTTACATTTTGTCCTCCAGCACCACTAGAACGAGCTGTTGTAATTTCAATATCAGCAGGATTAATTTCAATTTCTATAGAATCATCAGCAACCGGATACACATAAACAGATGAGAAAGAAGTGTGGCGTTTTGCATTACTATCAAACGGAGAAATTCTTACTAAACGATGTACTCCGTTTTCACCTTTTAACCATCCGAAGGCATAATCTCCATCAATTTCAATAGTAACTGTTTTAATTCCAGCTGTATCTCCACTTTGATAATTTAAAGTTTTTAATTTAAAACCTTGTTTTTCTGCCCACATCGTATACATTCGAGTTAACATTTCTGTCCAATCACAACTTTCAGTCCCTCCAGCTCCAGCTGTAATTTGTATAACAGCACTTAAACTGTCACCTTCTTCAGAAAGCATATTTTTGAATTCAATATTTTCTAAGAATGTATTTGTTTTTTCAAATTGTTCTGTAATTTCATCCTCCTCAACATCGCCTTCTTTGTAAAAATCATAGAGAACATTTAAATCTTCATTTAAAGCAACGATTTCATCATAATCATTTACCCATTTCTTTTTTAAACGTAGCGATTTCATTAAAGTTTCAGCTTCCTTAGGATTATTCCAAAAATTAGGATCGGCTGTTTTTTCTTCCTCGTTAGAAATTTCAATTAATTTCTGTTCTATATCTAAATAACCTTTAAGTTTTTCTACGCGTTCACTTATGTTTTTTAACTGGTCGTGTGTAATCATAATGGCAAAAATAAGGTAAAAAAAAGATTTAGTATTTTTAACAGCCTTTTAAATCTAAACCTAAGTATTACATGAAAAAAACAATATTTTTTATCTGTTATTTTTTTGCTATTTCTACTTTTTCACAATTTTTTGAAGGAAAGAAAAATGTAAAGAAATACGAAGGATTTATTCCTTTTTACTATAATGAAAATACTGATGAAGTTTACCTTGAGATTTCAAAATTAAATAGGGAGTTATTATATGTCAATGCATTGTCGGAAGGTGTTGGTTCTAATGACATTGGTTTAGATAGAGGTCAGTTAGGAAGTGGAGTAGTAGTGAAGTTTGTTAAAGCAGGTAATAAGTTATTATTAATTCAACCCAATCAAAACTATAGAGCTGTTACAGAAAATATAGAGGAGAAGCAATCCGTAAAAGAAGCGTTTGCAAAGTCGATATTACATGGATTTATAATTACTGAAGAAAAAAATAATAAGTTCTTAATTAATGCAACCGACTTTTTAATGCGTGATGCTCATGGAGTAGCAGATAGGTTAGCTTCTAATAATCAGGGGAATTATAGATTAGATAAGAGTAAAAGTGCGTTTTATTTAGAAAGAACAAAAGCTTTTCCTAAAAATGTAGAGTTTGATTTGATGCTTACTTTTTCAGGAAAACCTAAGGGATATAATATTCGAAGTGTAACTCCAAATGCTTCTTTAGTAACTGTTCATCAACATCATTCTTTCGTAGAATTACCAGACAATAAATACAAACCTAGAGTATACGATCCTCGTTGTGGTTCTTGGCAAATGACATATTTAGATTATGCAACTCCAGTTGACCAATCCATTAGAAAAAGATTCATTTATAGACATAGACTAGAGAAGAAAAATCCAAATGCAAAAATTAGTGAAGCTGTTGAACCGATTATTTATTATTTAGATAGAGGAACACCAGAACCTGTACGTTCTGCTTTATTAGAAGGAGGAAGATGGTGGAACCAAGCGTTTGAAGCAATTGGTTATAAAGATGCTTTTCAGTTAAAAATGTTACCAAAAGATGCCGATCCGTTAGATGTTCGTTATAATGTAATTCAGTGGGTGCATCGTTCTACAAGAGGTTGGAGTTATGGAGGAAATATTTCAGATCCGAGAACTGGTGAAATTTTAAAAGGTCATGTAAGTTTAGGATCATTAAGAATTCGTCAAGATTTTCTAATAGCTCAAGCTTTACAAGCTCCTTATGCAAATGGTAAAAGTGAAGATAAATTTGCTTTAGAAATGGCTTTAGCAAGAATTCGTCAATTATCGGCTCATGAAATCGGACATACATTAGGTTTTGCACATAATTTTGCTGCAAGTACAAATGAGAGATCTTCAGTAATGGATTATCCGCATCCAAAACTTACACTTAAAAATGGTAAAATTGATTTTTCTAAGGCCTACGATAATAAAATTGGAGCTTGGGATAAAATAACAGTTGCTTATGCTTATCAAGATTTTCCAAGTAAAGAAAAAGAAGGTTTAGTTAAAATCTTAGATGAAGCTTCGCAAAAAGGATTGCGATTTATTTCTGATGCAGATGCAAGACCAAAAGGAAGTGCACATGCATACGCTCATTTGTGGGATAATGGAAAAAGTGCTTCTGAAGAATTAAAAAATATATTAGAAATTAGAAACAAGTCTATTAAGAATTTTTCAATTGATAATATAAAAAGTAACCAACCTTATTCAGTTTTGGAAGATGTATTTGTTCCTTTGTATTTCTTACACAGATATCAAACTGATGCAGCTTCAAAATTAATTGGTGGTCTTGATTATACTTATGCTGTAAAAGGACAGAAAGATATTGTTGTAAAACGAATTAAAGGAAATGTAGAACGTGAAGCCTTGCAACAACTATTAAGAACTATAAACGTAAATGAAATTGCAGTTCCGAAACGATTATTAGCACTTTTTCCACCTAGAGCCTACGGTTATAACAGAACTAGAGAAAGTTTTAAAAGTAAATCGGGCGTAGCTTTCGATCCTTATGGAGCTATTCAAACCAATGTTGCGTTTACATTAGATTATTTATTTCATCCAGAACGAGTAAATCGTTTATTACAACATTATAATATTGATAACTCTCAACTTGGATTAGATGAAATGTTAACAACAGTAATTAAAAGTTCTTTCAAAAAAGAATATAAAGACTCTTATTACAGAGGGTTGCATAACGTAGTTAAAAACGAAATTTTATCAAATCTATTTTATTTATACAACAGCACTATTTATTTTGAAGGAAAAGCGATTATTAACGAAAAAATAAATAGTATTGCAATGGATTTGAAGAATAGTGATAAGGTAATTGACAAAGAGTTTTTATTGTTGATTAACGATTTTAAAAGCAATCCTTCTAAATACAATAAGAAACAAAAAACTTTAAAAATTCCTGATGGATCTCCAATAGGAATGAAATAAAACAAAACAACAACACAAAAAGAAATATTACAGCATGCAAGTAAATTTAATAAGCGATACTGTTACTAAACCTACAGAAGGAATGTTAAAAGCAATGATGAATGCTAATGTAGGTGATGATGTATTTAAAGGAGATCCAACTGTAAACCTATTGCAAGAAAAAGTAGCAGATATGTTTGGAATGGAAGATGCTTTATTTTTTCCTTCAGGAACAATGGCTAATCAAACAGCAATAAAACTACATACACAACCAGGAGATAAATTGTTCTGTGACAAATGGGCTCATGTATACAATTATGAAGGTGGAGGAGCCGCTTTTAATGCTGGAGTATCTTGTAAGTTAATTGACGGAGATAGAGGAATGTTTACAGCTGATCAATTGCAATATGCTGCTGAAGGAAGATCGGATATTCATGTTCCATATTCTCGATTAGTTTGTATTGAAAATACTACCAATAAAGGTGGAGGAGCTTGTTGGGATTTTGAAGAATTGAAAAACATTAAAAAAGTTTCAGATCAGTTTAACTTAAGTTATCATTTAGATGGAGCAAGATTATTTAATGCTCTTGTAGAGAAGAATGAAACACCTAAACAATACGGAGAGTTATTTGATACAATTTCTATATGCTTATCTAAAGGTCTAGGTGCGCCAATTGGTTCTGTTTTAGTGGGATCTAAAGAACATATGGAAAAAGCTTTACGTATTAGAAAATTATTTGGAGGAGCTATGCGACAAGTAGGATATTTAGCTGCAGCAGGAATTTATGCTTTAGATCATCATGTAATACGTTTGCAAGAAGATCATCAAAAAGCAAAAGAAATAGGTGAGACCTTAGCTCAATTATCTTACGTTAAAAAAGTAGAGCCAATTGAAACTAATATTGTTATCTTTTATGTTAACGAAAATATTAATGCCAATGATTTTATTAAAGATATGGAAGACAAAGGAATTTTATTAATTCCTATGGGCGAAGGAAAAATCAGAATTGTAACACATTTAGATTATACGGATAAAATGCATAAAATTTTGTTACAAGCTTTACAAAACTATCAAATGTTAAAGTTTTAATCTAGAAGAAAACTCTAAAAACGGGAGAAATAGCAGAGCCATAAATACTTTGATTTTCATCAAATAGTACATCATAACGAAAACCAATAGAAATATTTCTACCAACTCGATATGCTGCACCTAGATACAGAGCAGGGTAACTGAAGTTATCTTTAATATTTCCAAGAGTACGATTGACAAATAATTGTTCAAATTCTGCAGAAATTTGAACTTCAGGAATAGGATTATAAAAACTTAATAAACTACTGCTAAATACGTTATTTTTAAAATCTCCTCTTTTTGCATACTGATAACCTGCACCTAAACCTAAAGCAAAACTAGGATTAAAATTATAAATTGCACTTGGTGCTATTGCAATAGTTGTAGAGTTATTTCCAAAGCCTAAACCAAAAGAACCACCAAATTGAACATTTTCCCAAAAGTTTGTATCACTTTCTTGGGAAAATATAATACTACATGTAAGTAGTGTAAAAAGGAATATAAATTTTTTCATAAGAGAACTTTATTCCTCTAATTTAGCTAAATCTTTGTAGTTTCTGTTCAACTTTTTAAGTAAAATTCCATAAAGTAACTGATAAATTAACCAAAATATAGTTATTGAAACACTCAGTAAAATGATAAAAACTATGATGGTTATTAAAACTTTAGAACCAGATAATGTTTTTAAAGTATCATATAACATGGTGATAGATACAAAGACAGAGTATAGCACAAATAAAGTAATATTAACTAAGAAATACGTTTTTACTGTTTTTCTAACTTTTAATATTTGATGCATTAAATCTTTAGTACTAGATGTTGCAGATATATTTTTATAATTCGTGTAAAATTTAAAAATGAAAAACAAGGCTACTACATACAAAAAGATAGAAACAAAAACATGAATCTTTTTTATACCAAGGTCTACATATATTTTGTTATAATTCTCATAATCTGTAAATAAGTATACCAAATGAGGTAATAAAAGTTCTAAAATGCTAATAATAAAAATCCATTTTACAATTGATGAAGATTTAGATTTCATCATTTTATAAATCTCTTTTTTAGAAACTTTATTTTCATTCTCAGGTTGATTATCCCAAGCTTCTTTATATTTTTCTAATACGTCCATACTACTGTTTATGGGTTTAGTATTTTTTTAAGTTTGTCTTTTGCTCGATTCATTTTTACTCTGGCATTAACTTCACTAATACCTAAAGTTTCAGATATTTCTCTGTAAGATTTATCTTCTAGATATAGAAATACGAGAGCTTTATCTATATCATTTAAATTTTGAATAGCTACGTATAGCGATTTCAATTGTACCTCTTGCGTGTCGTCGTATTCCACAGCTTTTATTTTAAAAGCTATATCAGAGATATCTTGAGTTTTGATTTTTTTAGATGATTTACGAAATAAAGAAATAGCAGTATTTAAAGCTACTCGATACAACCAAGTACTAAACTTAGCATCTCCTCTAAACTTTGCATAGTTTTTCCATACTTGAATAGTTATTTCCTGAAACAAATCATTATGGTCACTTTGATTTGTAGTATAAATTCTACAAATTTTATGAACTATATTTTGATTTGACTCAAAGTCATCTAAAAATTTGTCTTCCAGACTTTTTAGCACGATATATTTTAGTTAGTTACACTGTTAGTTGGCGTAATATATAAAATGTTACATCATTTTGTAAGAAAATTTTAGAAATCACTGTATTATTCCTTATCTTTGTTTAATAAAAACACTTCAACGTTGAACAATATAAAGACAGTATTTACTATAAAAGATCTAGAAAATATCTCTGGAGTAAAAGCACATACTATCCGTATTTGGGAAAAACGTTATAATTTACTAGAACCTAACAGAACAGATACGAATATTAGATATTACTCTGCAGATAGTTTATTAAAATTATTGAATGTAGCCTTATTAAATAAGCACAACTTCAAAATTTCTAAAATTGCAGAAATGTCTGAAGAGCAAATTCTTTCAAATACAAGAGAATTAGCTTTTAAGTTTGCAGCAAATGATGAAGCTATTAATGCTTTTAAAATGTCGATGTTTCAGTTTGATAAAGTATTGTTTAATAGTACTTACGATAAACTTTTACACAAGAAAACATTCAGACAAATTTTTAAAGAAGTCTTCATACCTTTTTTAAATCACATTGGTTTGTTATGGCAGACTAAAACTTTAATGCCTGCACATGAGCATTTTATTTCTAATCTGATTATTCAAAAAATTCAGTTGAATACCGAAAAGCTTGAATACTCAGCAACAAATGAAGATTATACTTATGTATTATTTTTACCTGATGGTGAAATTCATGAGATAGGTTTAATGTATCTAAATTTTGAACTTGTTCTTAGAGGTTGTCAAACTATTTATCTTGGTCAGAGTTTACCTCTAGATAATTTAAATTATTTCTTTGAAGGTGAATTGAAAGTTTGTTTTATTACTTCTATGACTATTCAACCTAGTGACGACAAAATAGAGCACTATTTTAATGAAATAGATGAAATTTTAAAAGGAACTGATAACAAACTGATAGCTGTAGGTAAAAAAGCGATGACTGTTTCAGAGAATACTTTCAAGTCAAACATTGAAATTTACCCATCTTTGATAGATATGGTAGACAGCTTGTAATTTTTTTTTGTTTAATTTTTCATTAAAACGATTAAACAAAAAAATATTTTCTTTACCTTTAGGGTATCTAAAACTTTTAACATTGAATAAATCTATATCAATAATTGGATCAGGCTTTTCCTCATTATCTTCAGCTTGTTACATGGCTAAATCAGGTTACAAAGTAACGGTTTACGAAAAAAATAATACTATAGGAGGTAGAGCTAGACAATATTTAAATGACGGTTTTACTTTTGATATTGGCCCAACTTGGTATTGGATGCCAGATGTGTTTGAGAAATTCTTCGCAGATTTCGGTAAAAAACCTTCTGATTATTATACTTTAGAAAAATTAGATCCTGCATATCAAGTTTATTTTGGCGAAAATGATTCAATTACCATTCCAGGTACATTTGAGGAGATATGTGAAATTTTTGAGAATGAGGAGAAAGGTAGTTCTAAACACTTAAGAAAATTTATAAAAAGTGCAGAGGATAACTACAATATAGCAGTTAAAGATGTTGTATACAGGCCAGGAGTATCTCCTTTAGAATTAGTTACTCCAGAAACAGTTGTAAGAGTGGGGCAATTTTTTTCAACGATTAGAAAACAAGTTCGAAAAAAAATAAAGAGCCAGAAACTAATACAGATATTAGAATTTCCAGTTTTATTCCTAGGAGCAAAACCTAGTAATACGCCAGCTTTCTATAATTTTATGAATTATGCCGATTTTGGACTTGGTACTTGGCACCCAAAAGGAGGAATGTACAAGGTGATAGAAGGAATGGTTGCTTTAGCTAAACAATTAGGTGTAGATTTTAAAACTAATGCAGTTGTAGAAAGTATTAATGTTGATGCTAGCAATAAGGTAAAAAGTATTACAGTTAACAAAGAAGAAATTCAAACCGACTTATTATTGAGTGGTGCAGATTATCATCACACAGAAACCTTGTTAAATGCTAATCTAAGACAGTATTCAGAAAAATACTGGGACAAACGAATTTTTGCACCTTCATCATTATTATTTTACGTAGGATTCAATAAAAAACTTAAAAACGTAGAGCATCATACATTGTTTTTTGATACAAGTTTTGATGTACACGCAAAAGATATTTATGATACTCCAAGATGGCCAGATGATCCTTTGTTCTATGCTAGTTTTCCAAGTATAACAGACAGCTCATTTGCTCCTGATGGTAAAGAAGCTGGTACTTTTTTAATTCCATTGGCTCCTGGTATAGAAGATACTGAAGAGATAAGAGAGAAATACTTTAACATAATTATTGAAAGATTAGAACGTTTAACTAATCAAGATGTAAAACAAAATATTATCTTTAAAGAGAGTTATTGTGTTAATGATTTTATAGAAGATTATAATTCATATAAAGGAAATGCTTACGGATTAGCAAATATCTTAACACAAACGGCATTTTTAAGACCAAATATAAAAAGTAAAAAAGTTAAGAACTTATACTTTACAGGACAGTTAACAGTACCTGGTCCTGGTGTTCCACCGTCTTTAATTTCGGGTAAAATAGCTTCAGATTTAATTTTAAAAAACCACCTATCATGAAAAATTTATTTGACGACGTTTCTTATAAGTGTAGTAAAATTGTTACCAACAGTTATAGTACATCATTTTCATTAGCCACAAAAATGTTATCTAAGTCAATTAGGTCACACATCTATAATATATATGGTTTTGTGCGTTTTGCAGATGAAATAGTAGATACTTTTCATGATTACGATAAAGAAGGGTTATTAAATCGTTTTGAAAAAGATTATTATTTATCAAAGCATTCTGGAATAAGCTTGAATCCTATTTTAAATTCATTTGTACATACTGTAAATGAGTTTGGAATCACTGATGATATGGTACAAGCTTTCTTAAAAAGTATGCGTGCTGATTTACATAAAACTGAATACAAAACACAAGAAGAATATAACGAATATATATATGGATCTGCAGATGTTGTTGGATTAATGTGTTTAAAGGTTTTTGTGAAAGGTGATAATAGTAAATATGAAGCTTTGAAAGATCCTGCAATGCGTTTAGGTTCTGCTTTCCAGAAAGTGAATTTTCTACGTGATTTAAAAGATGATGTAGAACTATTAAATCGCTCTTATTTTCCAAATGTAAATTTGAAAGAATTAGATAATAAATCTAAAGAAGAGATAATAGCAGAAATTGAAGCAGATTTTGATTATGCTTTTTCTAACGGAATTTTACAATTACCTGTTGATGCTAAGTTTGGAGTGTACATGGCTTATCGTTATTACAGAAAACTATTGAATAAGTTAAAAGCTACTCCATCTGCTCAAATTATGGATACTAGAATTAGGATTTCTAATCCGATGAAGATAAATTTGTTGGCTAGAAGTTATGTAAAATATAAATTAAACTTGATTTAATGACATTTGCTTTAGTTACCTTAGGTACATTTATTTTAATGGAAGGTATTACATGGTGTACTCATAAATATGTAATGCATGGTTTTGGATGGTATTTACATGAAGATCATCACCAACCAGGTTATCCACATGTTTTTGAAAAAAATGATGCCTTTTTTGTTGTATTTGCAATACCAAGTATGATGCTTTTTTTCTTTGGTATTCGCCCCGAGTTGAATTTTCTGTTTTTTATTGGCCTTGGTATTTTATTTTATGGCTTAGCTTACTTTTTAATTCATGATGTATTAATTCATCGTCGTTTTAAATGGTTTGACAAAACCGATAATTGGTATTTCAGAGGTTTAAGAAAAGCTCACAAAATACATCACAAAAAATTAGGAAAACATGAAGGAGAATGCTTCGGAATGTTATTTGTTCCTTTTAAGTATTTTAAAGAATATTTAAAATAGTGGTATATCTTTATTTACTTTTAAATCTAGGTTCCTTAAGTATTCCTCTGTTGTATTCTTTTGAAAAGAATATGCGTTTTATCAAACACTGGAAAGCTGTTCTATTGTCTTTAACTATAGTAGCGACTGTTTTTTTAATTTGGGATGCTATTTTTACAAAAAACGGAGTATGGGGATTTAATCCAGATTATCATTTGCCTTTTTTATTATTAGGTATGCCGATAGAAGAATGGTTATTTTTCTTTTGTATTCCTTATGCAAGTATTTTCATTCATTACTCTTTAGAATATTTTAAACCTAACTTATTAATAACAGAAAAGAATACGAAATTCATTACGTTAGCTCTAATTGCTATAGTTGCACCAGTACTAGTTTTAAATTGGGGTAAAGCATACACAACAGTAAATTATTCCTTTTTAATAGGAATTCTACTCATTGGTTTTTTATATGGAATTGAATATTTAAGACGTTTCTATATTGCTTTTTTAATCATTTTAATTCCTTTTTTTATTGTGAATGGTGTTTTAACAGGTACAGGAATTGAAGAGCCAGTAGTTTGGTATAATAACGATGAAAATCTATCTATCAGATTAGTAACTATACCTATTGAAGATATTGGTTATGCCTTTACGATGTTATTTGGTAATGTGTTTTTAATAGAAAAATTTAAAAAGTAAATACTTACGACTTATTATAAATCAATATATAGATTAATTCAAACTCTTTGTAACAAAGAGTTTTTTTATGCTTTTTATTCAGAGAAAAAATCAATTTTGTCTAAAAAAAACTTCAAATTCATATTTTAAAAATAGATCTAAATTATCTTTAACTAAACCTATTTTATCATCTTTTTAATAGAGAAAATACTTCAAAAATAGCTGATTTAACTATGATTTTTCCCTATTTGTATTCTATAATTTTAACCTAAAAAGGTTAGCTTTTCTACGTAAATAAAGGGAAGTATAAATTGATTTAAATTCAAATAAAGCACTTGAATTGTTAGGTGAAAATTAGTGAAAATTAGAAGTTTTCAGACTAATGAAATTTAGTGATACAGAGGTAGAGCCAAAAAAAAATAAGAAACTTAATACCTTTGCGGCGTTAATAGAGAGTAAGTTAATTATTCCTTTATTAATATAATTAATCCCTAAAATAACCTCTTCTTCTAAAATGAAAAATCTAATTAATTCAGTTAGAAAGTATGCAATTTTATTATTTTGCTGTTGTGGAATCAATTCGTTGGTAGCACAAAAAAATTACTACATCAGTGCATCAGGAAATGATGCAAATTCAGGAACTTCTATAAACTCTCCTTGGAAAACAATTAATAGAGTAAATAGGCAATCACTAAATAATGGTGATATTATCAATTTTAAACGAGGTGATGTTTTTTACGGATCTTTAGATGTCAAAGGAAAAAATGGAAGTTTTGCAAAACGAATCCAATATGACGCCTATGGATCAGGTAATCGTCCAATAATTAGAGCTGCTAAAAGTTTAAAAAATTGGTCTCGATTTAGAGGGGATATTTGGCGTATTCCTTTAAATAAAGTTGATGGTAATCGAATTACAGCGTTGTATTTAAATAATGTTTCGCAACAAATTGGTCGTGAACCTAATTACAATGCAACTAATGGTGGATATAGAACCATTAGTTCACATTCAAATAACAATCGTTCTATTTCAGAATCTTCAGCATTACCTTACGCTACTAACTTCTTTAAAGGAGGAGAAATAACAATTAGAACGACAGATGATTCTATCAAATCAGAAATAATTACTTCTCATTCAGGTAAAACAGTAAACTTTCAATTATCGTCAAGCAATGGTTTTGTAAATAATATTGAAAATAATTTTGGTTACTTTTTTCAAAACCATGTAAACACTTTAGACATGAATGGTGAATGGGCTCATGATATTGTAAATGGAGTATTGTATTTATACAGTGAGGTAAATCCTAATACCATAAATGTAGAAATTCCGTTAGGAGCATATGCAATAAGTCTTAAAAATAGTAGTAATATTAACTTTAAAAATATAAAGTTTGAAGGAGGTAATGATGTTGTATTAAGTATTAATAAGGCGAATAATATTACCATTGATAATTGTGAGTTAAATAATGGTAGTAATTATTTAGGTTTAGGCTTTGGTTTAAAAAACTTTAAATTCACTAATAGTACTATTCAGAATGGAAATAATATAGGTATTAGATTTGAACAATGTAACGGAATTACTTTTTCTAATAATTTAGTTAGAAATGTAGGAACCAGATCTGGAATGGGAGCTTCAAGTTTTGTTCCGTATACAGGAGTAAGAATTATTAGTGAAAATGGCTCAGCAAAAAACATAATTGAAAAAAATGTAGTCAATAAAATAGGATACCATGGTATTAATTACTCAGGAGGAAATTTTGAAATTCGTTTTAATTATGTTAGAAATTTTTGTTTAACAAAAGATGATGGCGGTGGTATTTATACAGTAGGAAATAAAAACGCTAACAATCGTATATACAAAAACGTGGTCACTGATGGTATTGGGGCAGCATTAGGTGCTCCAAATAATCGTGGTCCTAAAACTGCAGGAATTTATATAGACAATGACTCTCAAAATCAATTAATTTATGAAAACTCTGTTTCAAATGTTATTGGTTGGGGACTTATGGCTAATCTATCTAGTAAAAGTACTTTTAGAGATAATTTAGTATATAATTGTGGTACAGCTATTGTGTCATCTACTTACTTTAATTCTTTTGCTGCTGGTGGAGGAGTTGCAAGAGCAACTAATAATACATTTGTGAATAACATCTTTTTCCCTAAAAAAGCGAATCAACTTTGTGCTGAATTTACGAATAGAATAACAGCGTCTGGATTTAATACTTTCTTAGGAGAGGTAAATAAAAATTATTATTGCCAGCCTTTTAATGGTGCAAAGCAAATAGAAACATTTTTAGTTCGAAATAAAACACAGCATACTTTATCAGAATTTAAAATTGCTTTTCCAAATTATGAGAAAAATGGTAAGAATGCACCAATTCAATATCCATCATCAACCGATGCTAATTCAATAATAAAATTTGAAATTAATGCAACAGGTACTTCTAAAACAATAAACTTAGGAAATATCAAGTATGTAGATGCCAAGAATATCGAATATACAGGAAATGTAGCGATACCTCCGTATTCATCAATAGCATTATTAAAAAAAGAAAAAGTAAATACACCGACTCAATTAATTAATGATGGAGTTTACTTTTTAGAGTCGGTTACTTCTGATCAAAGATTACAGTCAGAACCTTACAACAATCATTTGGCTATAATGTTTAATCCTTTTTTTAGAAAAAATCAAATGTGGGCTTTTACTCATTTAGGCAATAACGTTTACACTCTTAAAAATGAAAAAACAGGACGATATTTAGAAGTTCCTTTTGCAAAGTGTGAAAATGGTACAGCAGTATCAACATACACAAGTGCAACAGGAAATCATCAACGTTGGAAGGTAGTAAAGAATGGGAATGATTATAGTTTAATGCCAGCACATTGTATGAGTCAAGGTTTAGATCGTAATCAAGGTACTTTAAATACAAATATTATAACCTATGTATTTTCTGAAAATAACAACAATCAAAAATGGAAGATACAGCCAATTTCATCTAACAGAAAATTAGCTCAAGATGAGATTGATGATAAGTCTATTAAAATATATCCTAATCCGGTAACCAATGTATTGACTTTTACTGGAAAAGTTATAGGAGAAAAAGTAAGGATTTATTCCATTTCAGGAGTAAAAGTAAAAGAGCTTACATTAGAAAACTCTAGCATACCAGTGAATGATCTAGCAAGTGGTATGTACTTGGTTTCCATAAAAGATAGTGTTATAAAACTAATGGTTTTATAAACTAATTTTCGTGTTCTTATGAGTGTAGTTATTTGAATAATAACTGCACTTTTCACCTATTTAAAACGAAACTAGCAAGTTATTTATTCTTTGTTGGGTAAAAGATGAAAATCTCTTCATCCATAATTACTTATCAATAAAGAGTGAATTGATTGTTGGTACAGTATTGTTAAGTAATCACTAAAGTAATGTATAATCTAATATTTATTCAACCCTAAAATAATTATAAAGTGAAAAGTAATTTTAAGCAGAAAATAATAGTAACATGTGCGCTATTATTTTTAGGATTAACCACAAATGCACAGAGACCTTTTTTTAATAAAAACAAAGATTTATTAATAGCTCAGTTTGATAGTAAACCAGATCCTGATGATATTCATGCGCAAGCAGCATTAGGTTCTATGTTATTGCATAACGATTTAAAAGGAGTTAATTATTTTGCTGTTGCAGGAGCTTATGGACGTCAAAATGGACGTTTTATTGATTCTGATGAATTATTTGATTTAGCATTCGGAAAAAATAATTGGACTGATGCTGATGAAAATTGGACTGCATCTGTAAATAGAATTAAAAATAAAGTTATTCCAATTTTAAATAATGGAGGAAAAGTTTGGGTTCAAGAAGCTGGTCAATCAGATATTACAGCAGATTGGGTAGCTGAAGCAATCAAAGCAGTTGGAGGTACTACCGTTAAAAATAATGTAATTGTAGTTCAGCATAGTAAGTGGAACCAAGATCAAACAACTCCAAGCGATCTTAATTATGTAAGAAGTAAAACAAATTATTTTTACATAGATGATGGAAATGCAGATTTTACTGAAAATTGGGGAGATCATGGACCATATGATACTCCAAGATATAGATCGAGAGATAGTAAATGGATAGCACAAGCAAAAAGTTCTCCTAACAAAAAAGCTAGAGAAATTTGGATAGAAGCAGATCGTGTTGTGAGGCGTAGATATCCACAAGGAGTTCCTTATGATTGGTCATGGATGAAAAATGACGGGCTAGATTATTCAGATTGTGTTGAAAATTGGTGGATTTTAAACATCGGAGATAAAGTTAATAATGTAGCTAAATTTTGGGATAGATATGTAGTGAACACAACTGGTTCTAATCCTGATACAGGTTCTGATTCTGATTCAGACTCATGTTCAGGGAAAGTTTTTGAAGAAAAAAATGGAATTGTTGCAGTAGAAGCAGAAGATTATGTGAAACAATCGGAAACCAACGATAGAGAATGGTTTGTGATAGGTAATGGAGGTAATACACCTAAACCTGATCCAGATGGAAGTCACGCATCAACAGCAAGTAGAGGGAAATATGTAGAGTTATTACCAGATACAAGAGTTACGCATGGAGATCCATTAAGAGTTGGAGTAAATTTCTCTGATACACCAGGAAAAGCAGTATTAGATTATAAGATAAAGTTTAACTCTCCAGGAAAGTATTTTGTTTGGGTAAGAGCATATTCAACAGGTTCTGAAGATAACGGAATTCACGTAGGTATTGATGGAACATGGCCTTCATCTGGTAGAAAAATGCAATGGTGTACAGGTAAAAACCAGTGGACTTGGGAAAGTAAACAAAGAACTAATGCGAATCATTGTGGTGAGCCAGAGAAGATTTTTATTAATGTACCTTCGGCAGGAGTTCATACCGTTTCATTTTCTATGAGAGAAGATGGTTTTGAAATAGATAAATTTATTTTATCTAAAACTTATGTAAAACCAACAGGTAATGGTTTAAATGCAGTTGCAGCTAATTGTGATAATGATAACGATAATGACAATGGTAATACGAATGTTTGTAATGCTAAAGTTATTAAAGGATTAAAAACAATAGCAAGTACAAAAACATCAATAACTCTTGAGTTTGATGAGGTTTCAGGTATAGAAAATTATGAATTAAGAGCTTGGAAGAAAGGTGATTTTACAGGAAGCATAAACGAACCAAAAGCAGTTGCTTTTGAAGGAGGTAATTCTTCTCCATTAACAATTTCTGGTTTAACAGAGGGTACTGAATATACTTTAGTATTAAGAGGAATATGTGGAGTAGGAAAATCAACAGAACTTTCACAAATTAATGCTACTACAGTTGCAGATGCTCCAAAATGTAACATAAACTCAGTAATAACAGCTTTAAAAGCTACAGACAATTCAAAAAATTCTATAACAGTAGCTTTTGACGAACTTTCTGGAGTTGATTTTTACGAATTAAGAGCTTGGAAAAAGGGTGATTTTACAGGAAGTATTAATGAACCAAAAGCAGTCTCGTTTAAAGGAGGTAATGCTTCACCATTAACAATAACTGAGTTAAATCTAGGTGAAGAGTACACACTAGTATTAAGAGGTATTTGTGAAGTAGGAAAGTCAACTAAAATTTCACAAATTAATGCAGTTACTAAAGATGATATGTTAACTGATGGAATTTATTATATCCAAAATCCTATAGGTAACATAAGAATCAATAGTCCTAGCGGAAGTTTGGTAAATCAAGCTAATACTTCAGGGAACAGTGCTAAATGGGAAATTACTAAAGTTAATGATTATTATACAATTAAGAATGTAAGAAATAATGAATATTTAGAAGTACCATTTAAGGCATGTGAAATTGGAGAAGCTTCACAAAATCCGAATGTGAATTTAGGGACATATTCAGAAGTTCGTGGTGATCATCAACGATGGAAAATAACAAAAGTAGGTGCGGATTATTTTATTCAACCTTTACATTGTGATAAGGCTGTTGATAGACCAGCTAACAAACCAATTATATTATTATGGACTTTAGATACTAATAATACCAATCAAAATTGGAGAATAGTTAAAGCTACAACTTCTGTGAATAGTAGAAAACTTCAGGATTTAAATCCAAGTAATGAAACTGTTAATATTTTTCCAAACCCTGTAGTAGATGAGAATTTTACTATTCTTTTAGGTGAAGCAGAAAGTTCAGAAATCGTAATTTTTGATATTCAAGGTAAAAAAGTATATCAACATCAATCAAGTGAAAAATCGATCAATCTTAAGAAAGAAAATATTGGTAAATCAGGATTGTATTTTATAAAAATAAAACAAGGATTATCTACAACAATTAAAAAGGTAATTCTTCAATAACAAATTTGAGTTTTAGGCCCACAATTACAAAGTGATTTAAAATGAAGAAGCGACTAATTTTTAGTCGCTTTTTTTGGTTTAATTCAAAATATTTTTTACCAATTATAAATATTTTAAACAAGGTAAATTATAGCTATTAAGGGTTAATTATTAGTTAGTTGTTGGGAAGGGAGAGAGCTTTATTTGCAAAAATAATCCTATAAATAATCATGAAAAAAATCAATTTAATTTTAAGTATTTGTTTAGTACTTTTTTTAGTAAAAACATACGGTCAAAGCCCATTAAAAACCGTAAACCCCAATGATCAATTTATCTTATTAGAAGATATGTCAGATGAATTTAATACAGGAAGTATTAACTGGTCAAAAAAATGGGAACAAACAAATAATTTACCAAACATAGCAGCTTGGAATTTAACAAACAAAACCAATGTTGCAGAAGGTAATTATTTTAATAGAGGAGCCGCCAAAATTACAGCAAGATATAACGGTAAAAATAATAATGGTACCTCAATAGCCATAAATGGAAAGTTTTATAATGCAGGTTGTCTTCAATCTCAAAAATCATTGCCTGCCAATTTTGAAGGTTATATTGAAGCGACCATAAGAGGAGCCGATATTGATAATTCTGATCCACATCCTTTTAATGGAGGAATTGATCGTTCTAGAGGTTTGTGTCCTGCTTTTTGGCTTTACAGTAAATTTTTTGATAGAAATCCAGCTGAAGGAGGTGTAGTTTATACAGAGATTGACATACAAGAATTACAGCAACACGATTTTTATGATGGCGTACAAGATGGAGTAGAGGATACAGAATCTAATTTACATATCGCCTTTAAAGATGGGAATAGAAGAAGATGGGTAAGACCAAAGAGAAATCCTGAAGAACAATTAAATAAATATGAATTAGGTTTTGACCCAAGAGAAGGGTGGCATACATACGGTTGTGAAATAACCAAGGAAGAAATTAATTTTTTTGTTGACGGTAAAAAAGTAGGAAAAACATTAAAAAATACACATTGGAGTAAATTACCATTACGTGTTATTATGTCATTAGGAATGAGAGTTCCATTTGTTGACTTCGGAGGAAATGCCTTTACTTCTTTTGATCCTCAAGGAAATTATCCAAACAACGATCGTTTGAAAAATTTAGCTGAAAGAGCTAGAAGACAATTAGGAGAATTACCAGAATCAATGTATGTGGATTATGTAAGAGTTTGGAAAAAAGGAGATACTATAGATGAAACATCATGTAGTATAGATACTGCTTTAGAAGGAGTAAAAGCTATCGAAAGCACAGAGAATTCTATAACTATTGCTTTTGATGAAATATCAGGAGTGGATACTTATGAGTTAAGAGCATGGAAAAAAGGTGATTTTACTGGGAGTATTAATATGCCAAAAGCAGTTGCTTTTAAAGGAGGAAAATCTTCACCATTAACTATAAATGATTTAGAGTCTGGACAAGAATATACCTTAGTTTTAAGAGGTGTTTGTAGTTTAGGAGGGGCAACAAAATTATCAGAAATTAACGCTACTACTGTTACAGATAATACTAGCTGTAATATGGAAACCATAATTACAGGTTTAGAAACTACAGAAAAAACTGAAACATCAATAACTGTAGCTTTTGATGAATTATCTGGAGTAGATATGTATGAATTGAGAGCATGGGAAAAAGGCGATTTTACAGGAAGTATAAATACACCAAAAGCTTTTGCATTTAAAGGAGGAAATACCTCTCCACTAACAATAGAAAATTTAGATTCAGGCAAAGAATATACTTTAGTTTTAAGAGCGGTTTGTAGTTTAGGAGGCTCAACAAAATTATCAGAAATTAATGCAACTACGATTACTGATATTACGAGCTGTAACACAGAAGCAATTATTACTGGTTTAGAAGCTACGGAAAAAACAAAAACATCAATAACAGTGGCTTTTGATGAATTATCTGGAGTAGATACATATGAATTGAGAGCATGGGAAAAAGGTGATTTTACAGGTAGTATTAATATGCCAAAAGCTTTTGCTTTTAAAGGAGGAAACACCTCTCCATTGACCATAGAAAATTTAGATTCAGGTAAAGAATATACCTTAGTTTTAAGAGCGGTTTGTAGTTTAGGAGGCTCAACAAAATTATCAGAAATAAACGTAAAAACTATTGCAGATGTATCTAAATGTAATTTAGGTACAGCAATAAGTAATTTACGAACTATCTCTAATACAGAAAGCTCAATAACAGTGGCTTTTGATGAATTATCTGGAGTTGACATATATGAGTTAAGAGCATGGGAAAAAGGCGATTTTACTGGGAGTATCAATATGCCAAAAGCGTTTGCTTTTAAAGGCGGAAATACATCTCCATTAACCATTGAAAATTTAAATCCAGGTAAAGAATATACACTGGTTTTAAGAGCAGTTTGCGAAGAAGGGAAATCTACTGAAATTTCAACGCTAAATACTGTAACTCAAGATGTGTTTTTAAGAACAGTAAATAAAGACTTAGATAATCATAAGGAAGTTGTCATTTTTCCTAATCCTGTAAAAGAAAATCGTTTCTCTATAAAATTGAAAGACAATACAACATCAGAAATAAATGTTTTTGATATTCAAGGAAAGAAAATCTTTCAAAAAGAATTTAATAGTCAAACTATTGAATTAAATAAAAGTAGCTTAGGAAAATCAGGTTTGTATTTTATTCAAATCAAACAAGGTGAAACTACAATAACCAAAAAGATCATGCTTCTATAGTAAGAGGTAAAATTTACCAATAAGAAGCGGCTAAATTTTTAGCCGCTTTTTTAATTGTTTCAAGCAATATTTTATATGTACAAAATAGTTTTTTACTGTAAAGAGAATAAAGTCATGGAGAAAAAGCAAAATAAAGGAGGTATACTAATTATTTTACTGTTATTCATCATCAATATTAATGCACAATTATCTTTAGGGGATTCTGGAGTTAGATTTGATAATTCAAAAAACGATGCTAAGTATCCTTTTATGAAAGAATGGCAAAAAGCAGGAGTGCAAGGAGGCATTCCTAAAAGAAATACATTGCCAATAAAATTAATTGTTGCACCAACAAATTCAAAAGGAATTCAAGAAGCAATAAATAGTGTAAACACAGAAGGAGAATTAAGCGTAGTGTTATTAAAAAAAGGTAGCTATACTATTGATCGTTCTTTAAACATAAAGTCGAATATAATTTTAAGAGGAGAAACGAAAGATGAGGTTATTTTTAATGTAACTATAAGGGCTTATGAAAATAGCAAAGCAAGTGCTTTAAAGTTTAACGATGTAAGAAAATCAGGATTAGAAGATATAACTTTTGAGTACATTCCAACTAAATCAACTACTATTTATGACGATCGTAATAAAGCTGAGAATCGTTTTTGTGGTAGTGATTGTTTTAGTAATGATCCTGATGGTATTAAAAACATGTATGTTTCATTTGTAGAAATAGACAAAAGATCTAAAAATTGTTGGATTGATAATTGTGTTTTTAAAAATTCAGGAACAAATCCGTTAAAGATTAGTGGAGATTATATTACCTGTAGAAATAATTTTATTGATGCTTGTTTTAACAAAGGAGGTGGTGGAAATGGATATTATGATATTAGAGGAAATTATGGTCTTTTTGTAAATGAAAGCGTGCGTAGAATTAGACATTTTGCTATTCAGCAAAAAGCGAAATATAATGTTGTTACAAATTGTAATTTAGAGGTTGATGTTAACTTTCATAATGGAGATGAAGGGTATAACTTAATAGAGAATAATAAGATAAGTAGTTTACAATGGAGATCGTGGGGAGCTTTTGCTTCTGGAGGATCAAAATATGGACATAAAAAGCCAGGTTCTAATAATCTTATTTTTAATAATAAAACCAGAGGAAGAAGTAATTCAGAACGATTTTCAGGTGATAAGGTATTTGTTTTTGATAGGTATGGAGAACCAAGATTATTAAGTTATTCACCACCAAAAGGAAAAACTTTTTATCCAGCTATTTTAACAGAAAATAACACAGCAATTTGTGGTAGAGATGTTTCATTAACAGGGTTAGCAGCTATTTCAAATACAAAGACATCTATAACTGTTGAATTTGATGAAATTTCTGGAGTTGATTTTTATGAGTTAAGAGCTTGGAAAAAAGGTGATTTTACAGGTAGCATTAATGAAACAAAAGCTATTTCTTTTAAAAGTGGAAATTCATCTCCTTTAACAATATCAGATTTAGATATAAATACAGAATATACACTTGTTTTACGAGGAGTTTGTGAAGTAGGGAAATCAACTAAAATATCTCATATCAATGCTACTACTTCAGATGATTATTTAGCAGATGGTGTTTATTATATTCAGAATCCTTCAGGAGATATAAGAATTAATAGTCCGAGTGGAAGTTTAGTAAATCAATCAGACACAAATGGTGATAGTGCCAAATGGATGTTTACCAAAGTTGATACTCATTATTTAATTAAAAATTTACGTAATAATGAGTATTTAGAAGTACCTTATAAAGTATGTAATATTGGAGATGATCCACGGAATTTAAATGTGAATTTAGCAACCTATTCAAAAGTGTTAGATGATCATCAACGATGGAAAATAACAAAAATTGGTGAAGATTATTTTTTACGACCATTGCATTGTGATAAAGCTGTGGATAGACCTAAAAATAAACCAATATTACTTTTATGGTCTTTTGATGTGAATAACAAAAATCAAAATTGGCGAATTGTTAGTGTGGAGCAATCAAATAGAACAAAATCTAATATCTTAAAGCAAGATTTTCAGAGTGATTTGAAAATAGAACAAGACTTAGCATATATTTCTATGAATTCTTTAGGAGATTATCTTACTATTCATTTGACTAAAAATACATCTTCAGAAATAACTATTTTTAATTTGCATGGAGAAAAAGTATATAACAATCAATTTAATGAAAATACAATTGAGATTAAAATTGAGAATTTAGGAAAAAAAGGATTGTACTTTGTGAAAATTCAGCAAGGAGGATACATAATAACAAAAAAAATAGTACTTCAATAAATTTGAATTACTTAAAAACGACTGCATAAAAAAAGCGACTGAATATCAGTCGCTTTTTGTTTGATAAGAATGATATACTTATTCTTTTATTAAAAATTGTCTCCCTTTATTAGAAACTTGAATAATATAGGTTCCCTTTTTTAAGCCAGATACATCAATACTTTCTTGATGTAAGTTTAAAGTAGATTCTAAGATTATGTTTCCATAAGTATCAAAAACTTTAATCTTATCGCCAAGTTCACTTCCTTTTACGGTTAAATAATTTTTAGCAGGAATCGGATAAATGGCAAAAGCTTTTTTCTTTTTACCAAATACGTCAGATGAAGCTAAAAATAGATCATTGGAAGTTTCAGTAGCTGATTTTTCTGTTTTGATAGTTATAAAATCAAAATACATATATCCCCAACTAGCTGTTAACGTAACAGTATTAAATCCAGCTTTTAAATTTAAGCTCATCGTTTTGGTTTGCCATGTGTTTTGAGGACCATTAAAATCAATTTCACCTATGTAAGAAGTATTTACGTTTAAAAATTGCTTTTTAAATCCAAATGGGACATTGTATCTAAAGTTTACCGAATAATCTCCATCAGAAGGAACATCAAATCCCCATGTTATTTTACCATTATCGCCTTTCAGATACACATAAGCTCCATTACTTGTTGAACCATCAGATTTTATTTCTACTTCAGATAAAATCATTGCGTTTTCAGCTTCAAGTTTTTCATCTATTACCACTGGAGGTCCCGCGTTACCTTCTTCAATTGTAATAGTAACAACATCAGTAGCCGTCATGTTTTCATGGTTTTTAATAACTAATTTGATATTGTGAGTACCTAAAGGAAGTGTTGTATTTATTTTTGCACCAGTACCAATTACTTTCCCTTTATTTTTCCATACAAATGATTTTATTTTACTGCCTGTATAAGAGCTTTTAGAACCATCTAAAGAGATACGTTCCTGACCATCATTGTCTGAGTCATTGTATGATTGATCTTTACCAGCATCAGCAACTAAGGTATTTTGTATTTCTGAATTATAACCACTTATAATATTAGCCATATTATTTCTTGCAGTAGTGTTTGTTCTATCTGTCCAAGACCATACGATAGAACCTTGCCATGAGTTTTCATTTAGTTTTTTACCAAGATCTTTAGCATTAATATTTGGAGTTCCTTGAAGTACTAGATTATCAGGATAATATTCACCTATAACAGTAGGTTTATCTATTTTACTAGTATCAAAAGCATTGTGAAAAGGAGAACCATTAATTCCTGCCCATTTGTAATAATGAATATTATAAAAGTCTAAATACCCATTTAAATCTCCACCAGCTTGAATTAGATTAATATCGGTGTAAGCATTCCAAAATCCTTTTTCAGGATCTTCTACATTTGTTAAAAAGCCTAAAGCTCCATTAGTTATTTTTACCTTAGGTTGTGCTTTTCTGATAGCTCCAGAAACTTTATTAATGAAAGATTGAATATCTTTCATTTCTATTTTTTGTAAAAATCCAGGCCAATGATCAGCATATCTTCTGGTCATACCTTCTGGTTCATTAAAAATTTCCCAAGCATACAAAGCAGGATGATTTCCAATAGCGTTTACTAAAGGTAACAAAGCATTATTAATGTATGCTTTTGTATATGCATTTTGTGTTAGTAATTTTTTATTAGCAACGGCATCTACAGCCCATTGATCTTTAAGCATGTCAAAAGACCATAAACAAATTTGAACTTTTAGTCCTTTTTGTTGTGCTAAGTTTAAAATAGCTTTTACATCGTTGTGGAAAAAATTAGGGTTTTTAGCTACCATTTGATTATTATCAAAAACAGGATTTGTTGATCCATTGGTATGATACCACCATCGAATCACATTACCATTATTAGCACTAACAAAGTCCATAACTTCTTCAAATTTTTTAAGGTTAGGTCTGAAATTTTTGCCTCCATTAGGATCCACACCAGTATCTCTTCCATAATTTATCCAAGCAATATTAATTCCGTTAGCTTTTTCAAATGTTTGATTTTTTGGATTAGGAATAGGAGAGGACTTGTTGGATAGTTTGTTATAATTAATTTTCTCGAATTGAGATCGAATGCTTTTTAAATCTAGATTACTGGGTACAAAGTTGTATTGGTTAGTTTCTCTATCTCGACCATTTTTCCATGGTTTGTTAGATCTTTGAGCAAAAGAAAATACACTAATTAAAAAAAAGAGGTTAATTAAAATTTTGGTTTTCATTACATATATTGTTTTTAGGGTATTTTTCAAGATACGTAAAGCTTAAAATTTTAGAGGTAGAAAATTATCTTTTTGTGATTTAAAATTATCTTTTTAAAGTGAAGCCTAAACAGCGTAATTCATCTAAATAATAAGATAAACTACGCTGTGTATAGAATAGAATATAACATTATTTTTTTGGATCTGGTGGTGGACGTAAGTTCCCTCTATTAAAAACTAAACTATTCGATTTTCTACCAATGCTTGCACTCAAATATTTCATTAACGTAAATTATAAATTCAGTAAAGTATATTAAGATTTGAAATGAACTATAACTTTAATAATTTTCTATATAGGTTTCTAATGCTATCTTTCGATACTTCTGTTACAGTTTTAACAAGTTTGCCATTATCATAGGCTTTACCTGTATATTTTTTATTTTTTTGTGAAACAATAATACCAGAAAGAGGTTTTCAAATTGTATCGTAAGTTATTTGAGCAAAAACATCTTCATGTTGAGAGTTTTTAATGTTTTTAATTATGCTTGGAATGTTTGTGTCAGAATTTTTTTCGTAACGTAGTTCCATAAATATTTTAAACAATAAACTACGAAAATAACTATCGTCGATATCTTTTTCATCCTTAGAACTAAACTGTAGTCCATTCCTAACAATCTCTTTTAAATTACCATTAATTTCATAGTAACCAATATCTTTAGACGCCAAAGTGTTTTTTAATAGAGAAATAAAAAGAACTTCTTTTTCCTTATAAAAAAATGATATCCTATCTTGTTTTCTAATAACTTTTACATTCTTATCTCTTTTCTCTGTTATAGTGTAACCATTTTTGGTGTAATGAATCGTAAATGCATTAGCATAATGAACAGCAAAGACCCAAAAAATCTGTTGTACTACTTTTCCCTTTTTTAAATAATCAATTTTTAAATATTGATTCTGTTCCGAAAAATCATAAGAGCGCCCATCATATATTCTACCATTCTTATATTCAGATTTTATAGATAAAATATCGTTCTTAAATTGAATAACATTTTCTTTAGAGTATTGATATTTTTTCTTTCCTTTTTTATAGAAATCAACTAATAAAATTTCTTGCATTTTCACAGGGAAATAACCGTCATAAGGTTTTCCATTTTTATAAATTCCTGTTGGATTTTCTTCATTTTCGAGCCATATGTAATTGTATTCCTTCTTTTGAATCTCTCCATTATCATAATATGAGATTTCTTTTCTATTGGAATATCCTTCAATTTTTACCTGTTTGCCATGTAATTTACCGTTCTTGTATGAAGTTATATTTCCTTTAGTATCTTCTGTAATACCATCTTTTACGGTGATATTTTTATCATTTTGAGCATTCAATAAAATAGAAATATAGGTTAATATTATAAAAGTTATTTTTTTTAACATGGATGTTTAATTGTAATATTTATAGGTACGTTCAATAATATTTTTTGGAAATAAGCCTTGATCAAACTCAGTTTTCTTTATCCAGTTTCCTTGATTGTCAAACTCATATTTGTAAATCCATTTACTTGTTAATTTACCATTAGAGTTATGAATATTTTCCTCTATTTTATTTCCATCTTTATCATATACAAAAGTGTAAAAGTTTTTTATTTTCTTTCCAAAAGGATCATAGGTAGTAGTTTTTGAATTTTCATTATTGTCATTATATTCAAATGTTTTTTTCTTCACAACACCTTCTGGATTGTATTTGTATTTTTCAATGCTTTCAATCTTATTTCCTTTTTGATCATATTTAAAATCACGTTCTAATATGACTTGATTGCCTGAATTATATATTTCATCCTTAATCTTATTTCCATTATCATCATAAGTATATAACCATTTATACACTAGTTTATTACTTTGAGTAGAGTAACAAAACATTTCGGTTTTATAGCCTTTTTCATCATACTTAGGAACAAATCTACTTCCAACTCCATCAAACTCATAAAGATATTCTTCAACAATTTTTCCTTTTTGGTCAAAATTTTTGATCTCTTTTACAAAGCTTTTTTCTTGTTTTTCGTCATTAACAACATTAAATGATTTTTCTTCATAAGATTCTACTTTTCCATTGATATTTTCTTCGTTCCAGTCATTAGTTTTTTCACTAGAACAGCTAAAGTAAAATATCATTATAAAAGTACAGATTACCAATAATTGAAGTTTAGAAGATATTTTGTTTATTTTTTGAAGCATGATTGTTTTAAAAGTTAATTAGTATGCTCCAAAATTAAGTAGTTGTCTTTATGATATAATTGATAGTTGTATATTCGAAAGTGCTGACTTTATATTTGCTTTTAAACTTTATTTGATGATAAAATAGGTTTTAAATCCTGAGTGAAACAGAATCACTATAGCTTTTCAGATGAATAAAAATGTTTTAAACAATATCTACAGCACTCACACCATTACTTTTTTTAGTGATTTTAATTTGAGTTGAAATACGTTCCTTTAAGTTTTCTACATGAGATATGATTCCTATCATTTTACCTTGTGATTGGAGCGTTTCTAAGGTAGAAATTACTATTTCTAAAGAGTTTTTATCGAGTGTTCCAAAACCTTCATCAATAAAAAGAGAATCAATTCGAACATTTTTACTAGCTAAATCAGATAAGCCTAAGGCTAGAGCTAAACTAATAATAAACTTTTCGCCCCCGCTTGAGGTATCTACTAATCTTACCTGATCTGTTTGATAATGATCAATTAAACTAAAATTAAGCTCTTCTTTTGGTTTGTAATTGTCTTCCATTTTTAAAGAATATCGCTTATTTAATTTATATAAATGAACATTAGCTAAATCTAATAAATGTTTTAAAGTTAATCGTTGTACATATACATTAAAAGCATCTTTAGAGTTTCCTATTACTCTGAATAAATCTCTCCATACGGAACAGATACTTTCTTGTGTATCTATTTTTTTATAAATATTCTGGTTTCGGTCTCTAATTTCTTTATCCTTTCTAAAAGCTTCTTGTATTTTACCTTTTTCTGTTAGATTGTTTTTCTTTTCGGTGTTTAAATGTTCTAAGGTAGACGTACTTTCCGTTTGAGTGAGTTCAAATTTTTTTGTTTCGTTTAATTCCTTTATAGCTTTTACATTTTCCTCTTTTAAAGCTTTTATTTTAAGCTGATTTCTTTTAATACTTTCTTTTGAATCATTATACTTCACAACTGTTTCCTTATCTAATAATGCTTTTTCAATTGTTTCTTTATTCTCAAAATCACTATCTAATATTAACGCATTAAGATTTGTTTTTAAAGTATTTAGTTCTTTGGTTAACTTTTTTTGATCCTCTAAGTTTTGTGTTTTTAAAGTGTCTTTTTCGGTTTTAATTTTCAGTTGTTTTTGCAATTCTTTTTGTATACCATCAAGCTGTTCGGTTAATTTATTTTTGTTGGTATTTAAAGTAGCTCTTTTATTTTCTACACTTGTGTTTAATGGTAAAATAGTGCTACGTTTAGTTTGTAAGTCAGCAAATGTTTTATCACTATTTTTAATACTTAGCAGATATTCTTTTTCAGAGGTGTTGTATGTTTCTAATTGTTTATTTGTATTTTCTAGTTTACTGTTAAATAACTTGTCATTAGCTTTTAACTGATCCGATACTTTTTGGTTTTGATTAAATTGTAAAATAGCTGTTTCTATTTCTTTAATGAAAGAATCTACATTTGAAATAGCTGGTAGTTCGTACTTAAATTTAGCTAATTTGGTAGTTAAATCTTTTTCTAATTCACTACATGATTTGGTTAATGAATCAATTGTTTTTTGAATAGCAACAATATTTTTTTCTATATTCTTAATCTTTTCTTTGTGTGTTGCAAGAGAAGTATTTAACGTATTTATAGTCGTTTTTTGAGTTTTTATAGTTTCTGATAATTCATTTTTAGTTTTTTGTAAATTCTGAGCAACTTTCAAAGAATCATCCACCTTAGAAATTTGTTTACTTATCTGTGTTAATTCAGATGTTATTTTAGAACTATCTGTTAATTCGCAGTCTATAGAAAGAGGAGTAGCACTTGTTTTAAAAGAAATTAATTCATTTTCAATAGTTTTAAGTTGTGTATTAAATCCTTTAATAGAGGTATTTAATGCAACTTCATTTTTATCTAGATCACTTTTTTCAGTTGTAATTTCTTTCAACCTTTTTTGTCGATGTAGCAATTCTTCCTCTGCCTTAGAAATATTTATTACTTTCAAGTTATCAGCATACGGATGTTCTGTAGCACCACATAATCCACAAGGTTCTCCTTTTACTAAATGTTGTCGGTCTGTTTCATATTTCGCAATACTTTTTTCTAAATCTAAAATTTTAGAGGCATCAGACACCGCTTTTTCTTGATTAGTAAGATCTTTTTGAACAATTTGTAATTGATCAATAATAGCTTTTAAATCATTTTCTTTCGTTTTCTTTTTTACTAGTAAATTTGAATACTCTTTTTGAGCATTTATGGTTTGAATGGAAAGATTTTTAAACTGTATCCAGTTAGCTTCTTTTTTAGTGAATTCCTTTTTTTGATTTAAAAGATCAGTGATATTATTTTTTAGAAGTTTTTCTGAAACATCATCATATTCTTTTTCTACTTTTTTTAGAGCAGTTGTTTTTTGATTTAAAAGCGACGTTTCATCTTTTAAAAGTGAATTGGTTTTTTCAATCTCTTTCTTTTTTAATGAAATAGTATTTTCATCTTCTTTTAGAGACTTTGTATCAACTTTTAAGGTAGTTAAATCTTTGGTCCATGATGAAATTTCCAAAGCAACTTCTTTTAAGAAAGCATTTTCATTTAAAAACAATTCCGATTTTTTAATAGCTTCTTTGTTTTCTTTGATATTATCAATGAAATCTTTTTGTTCTGCTTTACAGTTTTTAATTTTGTTAGTTACTTCATTAAGTTGCAAGCTCGTTTTTTGTTTGTTTTCAAGCTCTATTTTCAGAGAGTTATCTAACTTAGTAATGATATCAAATTTTGGTAACCAGTCATTAAATTCTTTATTTGCTAATTCTAATTCTTTAGTACTTACCGTTACTTGTTTTTCTAAAGATTCAATCTTTGGTTTTAGAGTAACTAAACTGGCATCAATTAATTTTAATTGATTTATTTGATCATTTTTACTTTTTTCTACCCTATTAAAGTTATCAATAATTTCTTTAAAAGGCATCGCTTTTTCATGTAATGCTAAGGCATCTAACTCAGTTTTATGCTTTTTAATGTAAACCTCTATTTTTTCAGAGTTTTCTTCTAATTTTTTAGCTTCTTCATTTAATTTATGTTGTTTGATATACCAATCAACGATTAGTTGAGTCGCCTTTATTTCTTTCTCTATCTCTGTAAGATTGGTATCTAATGATTTGTCTTTAGCAATTAATTCGTTTTTAACTTCATCATTCAAAACATCTGCCGAATTAATAGTAGATTGAAGCTCTTTTAATATGTTTTCTTCTTTAGATTTTCGTTCTAAAATACTTTGTCCAATTTTTTTATAAACCTGTTCACCAGTGATTTGTTCTAACAGTTTTCCTTTTTCCGGACCTTTAGCAGTTAGAAATGAAGCAAAGTCTCCCTGTGCCAACATAACAGAACGTAAAAACTGTGTATAATCTAACTGTGTTACCTTCTCAACAACCTCAAGATATTTTCGTTTTTGATCTGCTAAGGTCTTTTGTGTTGATAGGTTTTTTAAACTTACTTTTTCAATAGGATTTTTTAGAAGTACTCCTGATTTATTGGCAAGTCTAATTCCCCAATAACCTTCATAAATCGTATTGTTATTTTCAAAAGTAACTGCACTAAATGCTTCTTTTGCACCATGGCTTACTACATCAGTTAAGGTCGCTTTTGTACCATTAAATCTAGGTACACTATGATAAAGAGCAATGGTAATAGCATCTAAAATTGTTGTTTTTCCTGCTCCTGTAGAACCAGTTATGGCATACAAACCAACATCTTTAAATTGGTCATTTTCAAAATCAATAACAATAGGTACGTTCGATTTTAATGAATTTATATTTTGGAGTGTTATTTTTAAAATTTTCATATAAATTATACCTTATTGATTTTTAACAGTGTGTAAAATTTCATTAAAAGCATCTAAAACAGCCGGATTTTTTTCTAAATCGTAACTCATTTCTTGACACTTCATTTTAAACACTTCTTCAGGAACCAATTCTTTTATGGATTTTGTATTTTCTAACAATTCTTCAATACCTTTTGTTTGACGTCTGTTTTTTAAAGAAGTTTTTAAAATTTCAAAGGAGTAATTTTCAGCTGCTTTTTTTAAAACATCAATATTGATATTATTATCTTCCTTTAAGACAATTTCAACCCAAGGAGTTAGTTTGTATGTATTGGAAGTAATTGTTGGAAATTTCTCAATACATTCATTTATGGTACCTTTTAATTTGTAAAAAGATCTAAAACAAGGAATTGTTTCATCCGATACATTAGTTATTTTATTGTTCTCTATTGTTAGTACAAGTATTTTTTTATCGTAACCAATTTCACTAAAACTTAATACATTGGGTGATCCTGAATATCGAATTTTATCATTTCCGCCAACAATTTGAGGTCTGTGTAAATGCCCTAACGCTACATAATCAAAATAATCAGGAAAATCTTCGGCACCAATATGACCTAAAGTACCTACATAGATATTTTGTTCACTATCAGAAATAGAACCTCCTGTAGCAAATAAGTGTCCCATAGCAATTACTGGAGCATTTTTAGTATTTACTAATTCACATTGTTCGGCAACAGCTTTATAATGATTAATTAAGGCTGTTTTGTATTTATCGGTTAGTTCTTCAAATGTTTCACCTGCAACTGCACGTCGTATATCTCCGTCACGTAAATAAGGAACAGCACCTACTATCACAGTTTCGTTATTGATAGCTACTTTAAAAACTTCATCAGCAACATCTTCAGTAGCTTTTCCCACAACTTTTATAGAAAGCGCATCTAGTATATGTTTCGGTGCATTTAATGTTCCTGGTGAATCATGATTACCTCCTGTAATGATAATCGATTTACAGGAAGTGGCTTTTAATTTTACCAAAAAATTATAATACATTTCTAAACTTTGATTGGAAGGCGATCCTGTATCAAAAACATCTCCTGATATCAGTAAGACATCAATTTTATGATCAATGATATAATTTTCAATCCAATGTAAAAACAAGCTTTGTTCTTCTACTTGAGATTGTTCGTGTAATCTATGTCCTAAATGCCAATCGGCGGTGTGAAGTATTTTCATTTAAACTAAAATGTAAATTTAAGTATAATACTAATTTTGAGTAATTATTTAGTGAAAAACATTGTCATTTCTAGTGAAATTGTTTGTAATGAAATGTAAAAGAATTTTGTACTTCGACTTTCGCTCAGCAGAACTATTGAGAAGCTTTTGTGAGACGAATTGTTCTCTACATAATTTTTTATGATTAGAAGACTATTCGTTTTTCTAGTAGTGAAACCATCCTTTCTATAAAATTTCAGATAGTTGGGATATTAATCTTGATTTTTTTTAAAGTGTTTAAAATAAGTTACTTAAGGTGTTTAGAGAAGATCTCGACTGCGCTCGATCTGACACAGAATGACACTCAGTGATGAATTAGAAAATCTTTTTAAACTATCAGCTTTTTAATTTTATAACTACAGTAAGTGTCGACTGCGCTCGATCGGACAAAAGCATTTATAATAATTTTTTTTAGTTAGTAGTATGCAGTGATTTAGTTGGTAGTCTTTAAAAATATTAGATTCTGTCTCCTCGAGCATTATTGAGTTTAAAAGCTTTTAAACGAAAATAGCTTACAAAGTAAGTCGAGAGGTTGTTTAGTTAACATATTACTTTGATCTCGACTGCGCTCGATCTGACACCATTATTAAAGAGTTTTTTCTAATGTATTTGATGTCTCTTCGAGCGTAGTCGAGAAGTTGTTCAAAGTAATGTATTGTTTTAGTTTTTTGGAGGTTAATCAATCTCAGATTATAAATGTTTTTATCCGATTTTTCCTTTAATTTCCTCTAAGCTCAAATTATCAATACTTCCAATATGTGTATGTTTTTTTGAAGTGTCGGGAAAGTAGGTTTTATTTTCTACCTCATTACTAATTTTTAAATACGCTTCTCTAAAAGGCATACCTTCTGTAACCAAGCTATTAATATTGTCTACTGTAAAAAGATATTTATATTTTTCATCGTTAATATTTACATCTTTTACAATGATTTGTTGAATGCTGTAATTAAAAATATCTAGAATAGTCTTTGTATTTTCAATTGCTTTGATGGTGTTTTCTTTTAATAATTGAAAATCTCTATGATATCCACTAGGTAAATTATTGGTAATTAAAAGCATTTCGGTTTGAATGGCTTGAATTTGATTGCACTTTCCTCTGATAAGTTCAAATACATCAGGATTTTTTTTGTGAGGCATAATACTACTTCCAGTCGTTAATTCATCAGGAAAAGAAATAAAACCAAAATTCTGACTCATATACAAGCAAATATCCATAGAGAATTTACTTAATGTATTGGCTAAATTCCCTAATGAACTAGATAATATTCTTTCATTCTTTCCTCTAGCCATTTGTGCAGCCACTACATTATATTTTAGAGTTGAAAATTCAAGTTCTTTTGTTGTAAAGCTTCTATCAATAGGAAAGGAACTACCGTAACCAGCTGCTGAACCTAACGGATTTTGATCCACAATTTTTAATGTAGCCTTTAATAAATCTACATCATCAATTAAAGTTTCAGCATAGGCAGAAAACCATAATCCGAATGAAGAAGGCATTGCTACTTGTAAGTGTGTGTATCCTGGTAATAATTTTTCTTGGTGTATTTCTGCTAACTGAATTAGAGTATTAAACAACGTTTTTACCTTGTTAATAATTACTTGTAATTCATTTTTATAATAGAGTTGTAAAGCCACTAAAACCTGATCGTTTCTTGATCTTGCAGTATGAATTTTTTTTCCAGTATCGCCTAGTTTTTTGGTGAGTTCATATTCTATTTTTGAATGTACATCTTCAAAATCATTTTCAATATTAAATTGATTGTTTTCTATTTGTAGAAGTAAATGATCTAATTCTTTAATTAAATTTTCAGCTTCTTCATTTGAAATAATATCTACAGAAGCTAACATTTTTGCGTGTGCTTTTGAAGCAATCACGTCGTATTTTGCTATATGTATATCAATTTCTCTATCGTTACCAACAGTGAAATTTTCTATGGCTTTATCTAAATTGAATTGTTTTTTCCAGAGTTTCATATGTTTAGTATTGAGTACAGAATATTTAGTATTGAGTTTTCATATAAAGTTTAAAGGAAACTTTATATTAGAATTTTAGTTGTTAAATAAGAAAAAATAATTTTGTTCACTGTTCACTGTTCACTGTTCACTGTTCACTGTTCACTGTTCACTGTTCACTGATAATTGAAGAAAGTATTTTAATATAAATATCAATTCCTTCTTTAATTTCATCAATGTAAATGAATTCATCTGCGGTATGAGAACGTCTACTATCACCAGGGCCTAATTTTACAGATTGACAACTTAAAACTGATTGATCTGATAGGGTAGGAGAACCATAAGTTTCTCTACCTAAAGCTATACCAGCTTGAATTAATTCATGATTTTTATCAATAGAAGAAGAATTCAATCGTAAACTTCTCGGCACAATTTCACATGGAGCTTCTTCATTTAAAATATCGGCAATTTCTTGATTTGTATACTTGTCATTTACACGAACATCTACTACTAAATCTACTGCAGATGGAACTGCATTATGTTGTTTTCCTGCATTAATTTGTGTGACTGTCATTTTTACATCACCTAAAACTTCCGAAGTTTTATCAAATGTGTAGTTTTTAAACCATTCTAAAACTTCTATGGTATTGTAAATCGGATTATCATTATTTGGATGAGCGGCGTGACTCGGTGTTCCGTTGACTTTAGCATCAAAAACAATCAATCCTTTTTCAGCAATAGCTAATTGCATTAATGTTGGTTCTCCAACAATAGCTACGTCAATTTTAGGAATTATAGATAACATACTATTTAATCCGTTCGGACCACTACTTTCTTCTTCGGCAGAACCAACAAAAACCAAATTATAGTTTAAATTTTCTTGATGATAAAAATGAGTAAATGTTGCTAATAAAGAAACCAAACATCCTCCGGCATCGTTACTTCCTAAACCATATAGTTTTCCATCTTCTACAATGGCTTTATGTGGATCTTTTGTGTATCCGTTATTTGGATAAACAGTATCATGATGAGAGTTTAGTAAAATAGTTGGTTTACTTTCATCAAAATATTTATTGACCGCCCAGATATTGTTATTTGTTCTCTTATAATCAATACTATGAATCGTACACCAATAGGCTAAAGCTTCCGCAGTTTTATCTTCTTTTGAAGAAAACGATGGAATCTCTATAAGTTTTTTTAAGAGATCGATAGCGCTATAGGTAAGTTCTTTTTGTGTCATTATTGTTGAAACGTTGTACATTTTACATTCGTGTTAAAAGGCATTGCGTTATTTCCTATATGAACACTGTTTACACCTCTTTTAATTGCTTGTAAACAGTTATGTATTTTAGGAAGCATACCTTCATTAATTATTTCTTCACGCTTTAAATCTTCAAATATCTTTTCATTAATCTTTTCAACTACGGAATCATCATCTGTAATATCTGTTAATACACCATTTTTTTCAAAACAGTAATAAAGCGCAACTTTATATGATTTAGATAATGCTATTGCTAGTTCAGCAGCAATAGTATCTGCATTTGTGTTTAGTAACTGTCCGTTTTCATCGTGTGTAATGGCACAGAAAATCGGACTAATTTTATGGTCTAGTAAAATCCGTGAAGTTTCAGTATTTATTTCAACAACATCACCAACAAAACCATAATCTATAGTAGTTACAGGTCTTTTTACAGAAACAATAGTATTGCCATCTGCACCAGAAAAACCAATACTATTACATTTTCTAGCTTGTAATTGTGCAACAATATTTTTGTTGATTTTTCCACCGTAAACCATGGTTATAATTTCTAAAGTATCAGTATCAGTAATTCTACGTCCATTAATCATTTTAGGGTTGATTCCCATTTTTACAGATAATTCTGAAGCAGCTCTTCCACCTCCATGAACTAAAATTTTTGGCGATTCAAGTTTGGCAAAATCATCAAGGAAATCACTCAATAATTTTTCATTATTAATTACGTTTCCTCCAATTTTTATAATCTTTAATTCTTGCATATTATAAGTTTTCGAGGATGTTTTTTAAAACAACCTGAGCTGCATATGTTCTATTGTTTGCCTGATTTATTACTAAAGAATTATCAGAATCTAAGACTGCATCTTCAACAACAACATTTCTTCTAACAGGTAAGCAATGCATAAATTTAGCATTATTAAGCTTATGTTGTGTGATCATCCAATCGCTATCTTGACTCAATATTTGTCCGTAATCCGTATATGAACTCCAGTTTTTTACATAAACAAAATCTGCATTTTTTAAAGCCTCTTCCTGATCGTAACTTACTTGAGTGTCTTTAGTGATTTCAGTACTTAATTCATAACCTTCCGGATGTGTAATTGTTAGGTTTACAGGTAATTTTTGCATCATGTTTACAAAAGAATTTGCAACAGATTGCGGTAAGGCTTTAGGATGTGGTGCCCAAGACAAAACAACATTTGGTATTGCATCTGAATTAAATTCATTTATAGTAATGGCATCCGCTAATGCTTGTAATGGATGTGCTGTAGAGCTCTCTAAATTAACTACAGGAACATCTGCGTATTTTGAGAAACTATTCATAATTACTTCTGCATAATCCAACTCTTTGTCTTTTAATGTAGGAAATGCTCTTACCGCAATTATATCTGCATATTGGGCAATTACTTTTGCAGCTTCTTTAATATGTTCAGATGTTGATAAATTCATCACAGTTCCGTCTTCAAATTCTAAATTCCAAGAGTTACTAATTTGTAAACAAATAACATCCATTCCTAGGTTTTTAGCAGCTTTTTCGGTGCTTAATCTAGTTCTTAAACTAGCATTAAAAAACAACATTACTAAGGTTTTGTTTTTACCTAAACTTTTATGTTCAAAAGGTGCTTTTTTTAATGCTATTGCTTCTGTTATTGTTTGGGGTATATTTTTAATATCATTGATTTCAGTATATTTTTTCATGGGTTTGAGTTTTGTATAAGGTCAACATGAATCTGTTCAAGAATCTCAAAAGATTTTAAATTTTATCTAATGAAATACTTAAAGTAGATACAGTATGACGGGTAATTAATTTTTATACTTTTTTTAACTCTAATGCTTTTGTTAATGCATTGATAAAAACATCTACATGTTCTTTCTTAACCGTTAATGAAGGAAGAATACGTAGTAAGTTCGGGTTTTTAGAACTTCCTGTAAAAATCTGATGATTATAAATCAATTCTTTACGTAATTCTGCAATTGGGAAGTCAAATTCTAAACCAAGCATTAATCCCCGTCCCTTAATTGTTTTTATTCCTGAAATTTGTGATACTTTATCGATAAAATAGGTCGAAATTTCTTCAACATTATCTAATAATTTTTCTTGTTGAATCGTTTCTATAACTGCTAATGCAGCAGTACAGGCCAAATGATTTCCGCCAAATGTGGTTCCTAATAGACCAAATGATGCTTTAATTTTCGGATGAATTAAAATTCCTCCAACAGGAAAGCCATTTCCCATTCCTTTAGCAATTGAAATAATATCTGGTTCTATTTCATGTTTTTGAAAAGCAAAGAAATCACCAGTCCTTCCAAAACCGGATTGAACTTCATCAGCAATAAATAAGGTTCCGAATTGTTTACAAAGTTTTTCTACAGTTTTGTAAAACTCTGTTGATGCTTCATCTAAACCACCAACTCCTTGAATAATTTCTGTAATTACTGCACAAACATCTCCTTTAGCTAAAATATTAGTTAAAGCTTCGATATCTCCAAAATCGACAAACTCTACGGCTTGTTGTGCGTTAATTGGAGCAACAATCTTAGGATTATCTGTTGCAGCTACAGCTGCTGAAGTTCTACCATGAAATGCATTTTTAAAAGCTACAACTTTGTGCCTTTGCGTATGGAAAGAAGCTAGTTTTATTGCATTTTCATTAGCTTCTGCTCCAGAATTACATAGAAATAACTCATAAAATTTGCACCCAGATATTGCTGTTAATTTTTCAGCTAGTTGTTGTTGTAACGGATTTTGAATAGAATTACTATAAAATCCAATATTTGCTAGTTGTTGTTGTAATTTTTCTACATAAGTAGGATGAGAATGACCAATGGAAATCACTGCATGTCCTCCGTATAAGTCTAAGTATTGTGTGCCATTTTCATCATACACATATACATCTTTAGCTTTTACAGGAGTAATATCGAATAATGGATAAACGTTAAATAAACTCATATTTGTTCTTTTTTAATAGTGTTAATTTTATTGAAAGAAGCAACCATTCCCTGAATTAAAGAAGAACTTAAACCTTTGTGTTCCATTTCATTTAAACCTTCAATTGTACATCCTTTCGGTGTAGTTACTTTATCTATCTCTTGTTCCGGATGATTTCCAGATTGAATTAATAAGTTAGCAGCTCCTTCACTTGTAAACATCGCTAATTCCTGTGCTTCTTTCGCATCAAAACCTAATTGAATAGCAGCTTGTGTTGTAGCACGAATTAAACGCATCCAAAAAGCAATTCCACTTGCACATACCACAGTTGCAGCTTGCATTAAGTTTTCAGGAATAATCATGCTATTTCCAAGTTGATTAAAAATAGATTCAGCAATAGTAATTTTACTAGAATCATTAGTATTAGCGGAAATGCAAGTCATTGATTTTTCTACAGCAATAGCTGTATTAGGCATTGCTCTTATAATTGAAAAACCCTGACCTAAAATATGTTCAATTTTTTCTATGGAAAAACCAGTAATTGTTGAGATTACAAGTTGTTCTTTATTGATATATTTTTTAGATTGAAACAAGATTTCTTCCAATTGCTTTGGTTGAACTGCAAAAATTAAAACATCAGAATTTTGAATTGCTTCACTATTATTACTTGTAATAATAATGTTCTCATGTTTCGGTAAATCGTTTAATTCACTTACGTTTCTTTTAGTTAAATACAGTGAATTAAAGTTCTGACTTTTTATCAATCCTTTAGCTATTGATTTTCCTAAGTTTCCTGTTCCTATGATGGCTATTTTCATGATTTTATTTATAGTTGATAAAGAGATTATCTAAAAATTGTAATTCGTCAAACTGAACTTGTTTCAGTTTCTCATCATAATTAATGATCTACTCGGTGAGATTCTGAAATAAATTCAGAATGACGTTTGAAATACGAATTATATATTCTCTTATAGTTTGATGTTTAGAAAAAGTTAGCTTTTAATTGTAATCCTTCTGTTTCTTCAAAACCAAACATTAAATTCATGTTTTGTACTGCTTGTCCAGAAGCTCCTTTTAATAAATTATCAATACAACTTGTGATTAATAATTGATTCTCATGTTTATGAACATGCACTAAACATTTATTGGTATTTACTACTTGCTTCAGATGTAAAGTTTGGTCAGCAACAAAAGTGAAAGCAGCGTCTTTGTAAAATTCTTTATAAATTTTAATAGCTTCTTTTGCTGAACCTGAAAACTCAGTGTACACAGTAGCAAATATTCCTCTAGAAAAGTTTCCTCTATTCGGTAAGAACAAAACTTGGTGTTTACTCTCTGATTGAAATTTTTCTATAGTTTGATAAATCTCTCCTAAATGTTGATGCGTAAAAGGCTTGTAATAGGAGAAATTATTATCTCTCCAGGTAAAATGTGTTGTTTTCGATAAACTAGTTCCTGCTCCAGTTGCACCAGTAACAGCATTTACATGAATGTTATTTGTGATTAGTTTTTTTGAGGCTAAAGGAGCAATAGCTAATTGAATTGCGGTAGCAAAACAACCTGGATTTGCAATATAATTTGCGCCTTTTATTTCCTCTTTATTGATTTCAGGTAAGCCATATACGTATTCATTTCCTTGAAATACTTTATCGTTTACAAGTCTGAATTCATTACTTAAATCAATAATTTTTGTAGTATCAGAAAATTGATGCTCCGCAAGAAATTTTCCTGAATTCCCGTGTCCTAAGCACAAGAATAAAACATCAATATTAGTATTAATTGTGTCTGTAAATTTTTGATCTATAGATCCAACTAAATCTTGATGAATCGCGCTAATTGGATTACCAGAATTTGAAGTACTAAAGACAAAATCAATTTTTACTTCTTTATGATGTATTAATAATCTAATTAATTCTCCTGCTGTATAACCAGCTCCACCTATAATTCCAGCTTTAATCATCATTGTTGGTATTTTGATAGATTTTAGTTTGATTTCCGTAAATGTTGATGAAACCTTTAGCATCTTCTGCAGTCCAAGCGTTATTCATTTCACCATAACTACCAAATTTTGATTGTAACAAATCGTTATCCGAAGAAATTCCGTTTACAGTAAAATGGTAAGGTTTTAAAGTTAAAAACACATCGCCAGTTACTTGTTGTTGACTACTACTTAACATAGCTTCTAAATCTCTCATCACAGGATCGAGATATAAACCTTCATGTAAGTGATTTCCGTACCAATTAGCTACATAATCTTTATGCTGTAATTGCCATTTGGTTAATGTATGTTTTTCTAATAAGTGATGTGCTTTAATAATTAATAAAGCAGCAGCAGCTTCAAATCCAACTCTTCCTTTAATACCAAGAATAGTGTCACCAACATGAATATCTCTACCAATAGCATATTTAGATGCGATATTGTTTAGTTTTTCAATGATAACTCCGGAAGTATCTTTCTCGCCGTTAATTGCTACAGGTTCTCCTTTTACAAAGGAAATTTTAATATCTGTAGCTTTTGTTTCTTGTAGCTGAGAAGGATATGCTTCTTCGGGTAAGGCTAGGTGAGAGGTTAATGTTTCATCACCACCAACACTAGTTCCCCATAAACCTTTGTTTACAGAATATTTAGCTTTACTCCAGGATAGATCTACACCGTGACTTTGTAGATAAGCAATTTCTTCTTGTCTGCTTAACTTTTTATCTCTAATTGGAGTAATAATTTTAATATTAGGAGCCAGTGTGTTAAAGATTAAATCGAAACGTACTTGATCGTTTCCCGCTCCTGTACTACCGTGTGCAATATATTCTGCTCCAATGGATTTTGCATAATTAATAATTTCTATGGCTTGTACAATTCTTTCTGCACTTACAGACAATGGATATGTATTGTTTTTTAATACATTTCCGTAGATTAAGTGTTTAATTACTTTTTCGTAGTAATTGTGGACTGCATCTATATTTTTATAGGTTTTTACACCTAATTGATATGCTTTACTTTCAATATCATGTATTTCTTCTTTGGTAAATCCACCTGTATTTACACTAACAGCATGAACTTCAAAATTTTCATCCTTTGTTAAGTGTACTGCACAATAAGAAGTGTCTAAACCGCCGCTATATGCTAAAACTAATTTTTTCATTTTTTCTCTTTTTTTAAGAATAAATGTTGTTTGATACTTTTCAACCTAGTGAATGTTTTTTCTTTGATTTTCTTAGGTTGATTTTTATTTTCGGTCGCAGGGTCATATAACATTCCCGTACATAAACACATCTTTTGTTCTGTTCTAGTCAGAACATCATAATTGACGCAGGTTTTACATCCATCCCAAAACGTTTGATCTGTAGTTAGTTCCGAAAAAGTAACAGGTTTATACCCTAAATTACTGTTCAATTTCATAACCGCTAATCCAGTAGTAATACTGAATATTTTAGAATGTGGAAATTTAGTTCTTGAATGGTCAAAAATCTTTTGCTTTATTTTCTTTGACAAGCCTAAACCTCTAAATTTTGGATGAACGATTAATCCAGAATTGGCAACAAATTTTCCATGTCCCCAAGATTCTATATAACAAAAACCAGCAAATGTATTTCCATCTAGAGCGATAACTGCGTTACCTTTTTCCATTTTAGAAATAATATATTCTGGTTTTCTCTTTGCAATACCTGTACCTCTAATTTTAGCTGCATTTTCTATGGTAGTACAAATTTCTTCTGCGTAAATTTTATGTGATATATCGGCAATAATGATTTCCATTACCTTAATTTTAAAATTGTTTGTTGTTTCTTTTTTTCTGAAGCAGAACCGGACTCACCTAAGTTCTATTAGTCATAAAAGCCCTTACGGGCGCGGGAAAAAGCGTCGTACAGAAATCCTATTATCAGTTTTGATAATTGTGTTTATTAACGATAAAGAAGTATTGTAAGATTGCATAATGATTTTAATAAGATATAATTCAAATTTCAATTAATTCTCAAGTAAGAATAAACTAACGGCGTCGCATGGGGCGTCGTCGGCGTAATGAAATTTGGTTTGTCTTATTGCTTGTATGCATGCTGCTAATGTATAAAAAAAAAGAATACTCCAAACTTATTTTTTAAAAAATTACAATTCATCATGTAAAATTTACAATTCGGTAATAATAAGTTTTAAAATACACCATGTCACTGCATCTTTGAAGTGTTATTAACCTTAAAACAAAGAAATGATGAAATTTTTAAGTACCTTTTTATTAGTATTACTAACATTAACTAATACTACAGCTCAAGAATCTAAGCAAAAAATAACAGTTACCGTGGTTAATGTAAATTCTAACCAAGGAACAGTAAAGTTTGCGCTTTCAGATAAAAAAAACTTTTTAACAGGAGAACCAATTCAAGCTAAAGAAGGTAAAATAGAAAATGGAAAATCTGTAGTTGTATTTGAAAATGTTCCGGCAGGAGAATATGCAATTGCTTGTTATCATGATAAAAATAGTAATAACAGAATGGATTTTCAGCCTGGTGGTATGCCAATGGAAGATTATGGAGCATCAAATAATGTAATGAATTTTGGACCTCCAAGGTATGAAGATGCAAAGTTTATCATTACCAACAAAGATGTATCTTTAGATATTAAATTTTAAATCTTTAGTTTCTGTAAACACAAGAACTAAAAACCATTAATTCATTCGAAATGAGATCAAAAGAAAAACTATTTTCAATTAAATATTTTCAAAAAGAAATAACACATACGTTAAAATTAACTTTTGGATTTGGATTTTTCTTTTGGCTAGTTGGTGGTACATATACAGTTCGATTATTATGGGTTTCTATAGGGATTTCTGCCATGTATTCATTTGTTCTTGCACTTACCCAAGGCGTTGTAAATGATTATTTGAGTAGTAAATGGGATTGGATTACACAAACCAATCAAAGGGTTTGGTCAGGTATTCTATTTACGGTCTTGTACACAGTTCCTGTAATATTAGCAATAAATTATGTTCTTTTTGTGAAGATACAAGGAATGCCTTCTGAAGATTTCTTTAAAAAAGGAATGATTTGGACACATTTATTTTGGATTCAGTTTTCTTTTGGAGTTTCTGCTTTTTTACATGCACGTGATTTTATGTTCAATTGGAAAAGAGCTGCAAGTCAAGAAACAAAACAACAACAAATTGTAGCTAAAACAGAAACGGCAAAATTTGAAACTTTAAAAAGTCAGATAGATCCACATTTTTTATTCAATAGTTTGAATGTATTGACTTCTTTAATTGGTGAAAATCCGAATCAGGCTGAAAAGTTTACCACCAAATTATCTAAGGTATATCGATATGTTTTAGAGCAAAGAAATAAAGAATTAATTCCGTTAACAGAAGAATTAAAATTTGCTAAAACCTATATGGAATTACTACAGATGCGTTTTGAAGATGCTTTAGAATTTGAAGTACCAACTTCGGTAAGTAATGGAGACTTAAAAATAGTGCCATTATCCTTACAGTTATTACTAGAAAATGCTGTAAAACATAATGTAGTTTCGAGTTCCAAGCCATTACGAATTTCTATATATGAAGATAACGGATATTTAAAAATAGAAAATAACGTAAATCCTAAAGAAGCCATAGGAAAAAAGAGTACGAAGGTGGGGCTTCAAAATATAGCAGATCGATATGGACTTATATCTAACGAAAGAGTTCATATAGCAAATGATAATAAAACATTTACAGTGAGTTTACCACTGTTAATTAATACAAAAGACATTATGAAAATTTCAGATAATTTTGAGAACAATAGTTATATAAAAGCGGTGGAGCGCGTTGAAAAAATGAAAGAGTTTTATAGAAACTTGGCTTCATATTTAATTTGTATTCCCTTCTTTATTTTTATAAACTTAAGATTTTCACCACAATTTCACTGGTTTTATTTTCCAATTATTGGTTGGGGAATAGGTGTATTATTTCATGGTTTAGAAGTGTACAATTACAATATCTTTTTAGGTAAAGATTGGGAAGAACGTAAGATTAAAGAATTAATGGATAAAGATAAATACTAACCGTTATGGAGTATTCTAGAGAAGAGGAAATTAGATATATGAAAGCACTTAAAAAAGTGCAAGAAATCAAAGAGTTTTATGGTCATATACTAGTATATGTCATTGTAATTCCAATACTAATTTTTATCAATTTGAAATTTACGCCACAATTTCATTGGTTTTGGTTTTCTATTGTTGGTTGGGGAGTAGGATTGTTATCTCACGCCTTTCAGGTATTTGAAGGATTTAAATTGATAATGGGAAAAGATTGGGAAGAACGTAAGATTAATGAGTACATAAAAGAATACAACAGAAATGGAAAATAATTACATTGAAGAACAACGCTATTTAAAAGCAAAGAAAAAAGTTAAGGAAATTAAAGGTTTTTATGTGCATTTAGCATTATATCTATTAAACACACCAATCATTATATATACTAATTTAACTTTTTCTCCACAGTTTCATTGGTTTTGGTTTTCTGTGTTAGGTTGGGGAATAGCTATAGGAATTCATGCGTTTGTAACTTTTAGTGATAATTTATTTGGTAAAGATTGGGAAGAACGTAAGATTAAAGAAATCATGAATAAAAATTAATACTCATGGAACAAGATTTTTTACAAGAACAACGCTATTTAAAAGCGAAAAAGAAAGTTAAAGATATTAAAGGTTTTTATGCTCACTTTGTAGTTTACATTCTAGTGAATTTATTTTTAAGTTGTATTATAATAGTAGGTTTAATGAGTGATGAAGGTGATTCTTTTGAAGAAGCCATTAGTAACTTTGGAGTTTACTCTACATGGTTGTTTTGGGGAATTGGAGTTTTCTTTCATTGGTTAGGTGTTTTCGGATTTGGAAATTTACTGTCAAAAGAATGGGAAGACCGTAAGATAAAAGAGTTTATGGAGAAAGATAAAAATAGAAGTCAAAAAATGTTAAATAAGTAAGAAGATGTTTATTAGAGATTACAATCAAGAAAATGAATATATAAAAGCTAAAAAGAGAGTAGATGAAATTAAGACTTTTTACAAACAATTAGCAGTTTATGTGATTATAAATACTTTTATTTCTACTATGAAAATCAGAAGAAATCTATTAAATGGAGAGTCTTTTGAAGAAGCTTTTTTTGATTTTGGAACTTTTGCTGTTTGGATTTTTTGGGGAATTGCAATTGTATTTCAAGCTTTACGATTGTTTGGAACAGATTATTTCTTTGGAAAAGAATGGGAAAGAAGAAAAATAGAAAAATTTATGGGTGAAGAAAAAGATAAAAGAAATAGAATGTTAAGAAGTTAATTTAAATAAAAAAGTTATGATATTAGATGTAAAGAAAAATAAGTATCTCTTAGCCAAGAAAGAAGCTGCTAAAATAAAATCGTTTTACGATCATGTGACAGTGTATCTGGTTATTAATATAGTAGTTGCTTTATCATCTTATCTATCAGAAATAAACTTTCATATATTCGGTGGTTTTAAAATTAGTAATCTTTGGTATAATTTTGAAAATTTTAAAGTCTACCCTTTATGGGCTGTTTGGGGAATTATTGTCGTTTTTCAAGCGATAGACGTTTATGCAATATCAGCACTATTAGGAAAGAATTGGGAAGAGCAAAAAATTAAAGAGCTGATAGAAAAAGACAAAAAACAAGCAAATAAATATATAGACTAATTAGTATTAAATATGAATGTTTTAATAATTGAAGATGAAAAACCAGCAGCAAGACGTTTAAATAGAATGTTAGCTGAACTGAATATAGAAGTAAATACAATGTTGCATTCTGTAGAAGAAGCGTTAAATTGGTTTCAAACGAATGAGCATCCTGATTTAATTTTCTTAGATATTCAACTTTCAGATGGTTTGTCGTTTGAAATTTTTGAAGAAATACCAGTAAAGTCTGCCATCATTTTTACTACTGCTTATGATGAATATGCACTTAAAGCATTTAAATTAAACTCTATCGATTATTTATTAAAACCGATTGATGATGAGGAGTTAAAAGTTGCTGTAGATAAGTACAAAGAGCAACAACCAAAAAGTAATAATATTCAGGTTGATATTAACGAAATTAGGAAGCTGTTAATTAATCCAATAGATCGAAAATACAAGAAACGTTTTACGATAAAAATTGGTCAACACATAAAGATTATACATACAGACAATATCGAGTGTTTGTATTCAGAGAATAAAGCTACTTATATACATACAAACGAGAATAGAAATTATTTGATAGACCATTCTTTAGAGCATTGGTACGATCATTTAGATCCAGAACAATTCTTCAGAGTAAATAGAACGTTTATAGTTCATATTAATGCAATAAAAGACATTATATCGTATACAAATTCACGATTAAAGTTAGTCTTATATTCTTTTACTGATCAAGAAATTATTGTGAGTAGAGAACGTGTAAAAGATTTTAAAAATTGGATTGATTAAAAACTAATGAGCCATAGTTTTACTGTTTTGTTTTAATGCCAATAATCCAAATACTGGACCTATAGCCAACACAACAAATAAATATTCTTGAGGAATAAATTCTCGTAAATAGTTTATCGTTTGAATACTCATAATTGTTAAACTATATCCCAAACAGTTTACAATAGTAAGTGCAGTTCCCTTAATTTCTGTAGGAGCATTTTTAGCTACTAAGGTTGAAAAAAGAGGAGAATCCATAATTACTGTAAAACCCCAGATTAAAACAAAAAGAATAAATATAAGTGAAGGAGAAGAAAAGAATAGAGAAGAAGTAAGACAGCATAATCCAGATATTGCTAATGCGATCATGGCAATCTTCTTAGTTTTCCATTTTAATGATAAATAACCACCTAAAATACACCCTAAACTACCAATTGCTATAATACTAAATGATAACAGTGATATATTAAAATTTACTGTTGGATTTTTATCTAAATAAATACCTAGAATAACGGGAATAAAAGCCCAAAAAGTATACAACTCCCACATATGACCGAAATATCCTAATGCAGCAGATCGAAAATCTTTCTTTTTAAAAACTTGAAAAATGGCATTCAGTTTTAAAGAACTACTTTTTTTTCTGAAAGGACCATCAGGAATGCATATTAAAATTAGTAAACTCCCTAATAAAGCTAAACCTGAAGTACTATAAATCACAATTTTCCAAGGTAAAGCTGTTGTAAAAAAGGATAAAAAATGAGGAAAAGCTGTACCTAAAACAAGTGCACCAACTAAATATCCTAAAGATTTTCCTAAGTTCTTATCAAAATGATCTGCGGCAATTTTCATTCCTACAGGATAAATACCAGCTAAGAAGAATCCGGTTAAGAATCGAAAGATTACTAAGCTATTTATGTTATTATCAGGATAAATAATTCCTAAGTTAAAAACGGCTCCTAATAATCCACTAACGAAAAATACTTTTGAAGGAGAAAACCGATCAGCAATATTTAATAAAGCAAAAGATAAAGTTCCAATAATAAATCCGAATTGTACCGATGATGTAAGACTAGCTAATGATCCGTTTTCTAAATTAAAAACAGTAATTAAATCATTTAAAACTCCATTACCAGCAAACCACAAAGAAGTACAGAAAAACTGAGCTAAAACAATTATTAATAATATAGTTGAAGCTTTTTTCAATTGGTTTTCGATTTAATAAAATCAGTAATTAAATAACTGATATATTTTCCTACTTGTTTTGTAGCTAATTTTTCATTGGATAATGAAGGAGCACCTTCACAAACATGTAAATAGTTTGCTGATTTATGCTTACCAAAGAAATAAACAACACGTCTTGCTTCTTCAGGAGAAAATCCGCTAGGAGTCATTGCACTACTAGGAAAAGATTGAATACAATCGAGATCAATTTCAATTCCGAAAGGTTTCTCAGCAATAAAATTTAAAGCTCGCTGTAATTCGCTTTCAAACGTTGTGCTTTTGTAAACAGCGATTTCTTCAAACATATTATATTCAAGATTGATATTATTGTGAATAAGATCGAATATATATTGAGGTGTATAATTTTCATGTAAACCAAACATGAAATATTTATCTAAAAAACCATGTTGTAAAGCGTAAGAAAAACCATTTCCACTATGGCGTTCTTCTAATTTTCTAAGATCGGTGTGAGCATCAAGGTTAATCACATTTACCGATTGATTTAAAGCTTCGGAAAAACCTTTAATATTTCCATAAGAATTATTGTGTCCTCCACCAATTACAATTGGAATTTTGTTAGCTTGAACAATAATAGAAATCCATTTAGATAATTCAGTATCTAACTTTTTTAATAGTTCATTTCCTTTATTACGATCTTCAGGATTAAAATCAATTACTTCATCTAAAAAGTCTAAATAACCAAGAATCAATATATCATTACCATTAATAAATTGATTTTGTTGTGTGTTTAATAATGCTTGTAGTGCAGGAATGAAAGCCGTGTGAGCTCCTGCATTTCCATAGTTCATTTGTACACCAATATCTTCAGGAACACCCAAAATGATAAATGTAGCAGAAGTTGCTTTTAATTCTTCTACTACATTTTTATTATTATGTATCGTTTGAACATGTTCGCCAAGTTTAGATTCTCCATCTCTAAGTGATACAAATTCTAAAATGGTATTACTAGAAAATGTTTGCAACATGTTATACAAGTTTTCCGTTTATGTATACAGATTCAATAACGCTAGATCCGAAATTATAAGGCAAGAAATTATATGATGAGATTTCTTTTGTTATAAAAAAGTTTGCTTTTTTACCTTTAGTGATCGATCCAACTTCATCAGATAAGTTCATTGCATACGCACCATTTATTGTTGCTGCATTAATAGCTTCTTCTGGAGTCATTTTCATTTTAATACATGCTGTAGCAACAACAAAGTTCATATTTCCAGAAGGAGTAGAACCCGGATTATAATCTGAAGCTAATGCTAAAGGTAAATTGTTATCAATAATCTGTCGAGCTGGTGTGTAAGGAATACTTAAGAAATAAGAACACGAAGGAAGTGCAACAGGCATAGTTCCTGAGCCTTGTAATGCTTTAATATCGTCATCGCTTAAAACTTCTAAATGATCAACAGAAAGTGCATCGTTAGAAACACATTTTTCTACACCACCAATAGTTGTAAATTGATTTACATGAACTTTAGGTTGCAATCCTACTTTTTTAGCTGCCTGAATGATTTTTTCAGTTTGAGCAACAGTAAAATATCCTGTTTCACAAAAAACATCTACAAATTCAGCTAAGTTTTCAGAAGCTACTTTAGGTAACATTTCATTAATAATTACATCAATATATGCTTCTTGATTTTCTTTAAATTCTTCTGGAAAAGCATGAGCACCTAGAAATGTTGCTTTAATAGGTAAATCAAATTCATCTCTAAGTCGTTTTACAACTCTAAGCATTTTTAGTTCAGCATCGGTAGTTAAACCGTAACCAGATTTTATTTCTATAGCTCCAGTTCCTAAACGCATCACTTCATCGAGTCTAACTTTAGTTAACTCATATAATTCCTCTTCAGAACTTTCTCGTAATCTTTTTGCTGAATTTAATATTCCACCGCCTTTTTTAGCAATTTCTTCATAAGTTAAGCCATTAATTCGGTCTACAAATTCTTGCTCTCTTGTTCCAGCATAAACGATATGTGTGTGACTATCACACCATGTAGGAAATACCATTTTACCTTTACAATCTATTAAGATAGCAGCAGAATAAGACGGAATATCCTTCATTAAACCGAAATCTATTATTTTTTCATCCTTAATAGCTAAAAAAGCATTTTTTAAGGTTGGTAATTTTTTCATTTCATTACCAGAAACCTTTTTAACGCTTTCTTCTCTAACTTGAATTAATTCCTTGATATTTATCAATAAGGTTGTCATAAGGGATCGTTAACTTTGGGTAATAACAAACATACATAAAAAGACGAATCAATATGACATTTTTTATCGCAATTATATGTAGTATTATATTACTTATTATTTCTTTATTTCATTTCTATTGGGCTTTTGGAGGCACTTTCGGTCTCGATCGTGTCATTCCAACGAATACAAAACAAGTAAAAGTTTTAAAAGCCCCACCAATTTTAACGTTATTAGTTGCGTTTTTTGTATTGCTAATTTTTAGTAGTTATATACAAGTAGCAAAAATCTATGATTTTTACTTTCTGCCTCAATGGATTAAGACAAATGGATTACTAATTTTTTCTTCTATTTTTTTATTGAGAGCTATAGGAGATTTTAAATATGTAGGCTTTTTTAAAAGGATTAAACAAACAAAGTTTGCTGTAAATGACACCAAATTCTTTTCACCATTGTGTTTATTTTTGGCTTTGTCAGGATATCTTCTTTTATTTTTAAACTAGGAAATGGTATTTTTAGCATTAAATTTTAAAAGATATTAAACTAAAAGCGTAAAAATTAATCTTTGGTTTAATAGATATAGACTAAAAATTTTATGATACCAACTACAGAATACAATCCTTATTATACTTCGTTTATTACAAACTTAGAAACTGAAAAATCGATAGTAGAGAATTTAGAGGCTGTTCAAGAAGATTTTGAAGCTATTTTAAGAAATATACCGTCAAATAAAGAGAATCATGCTTATGCAGATGGTAAATGGACGATAAAAGAATTAATTCAGCATTTAATAGATACAGAACGTATTTTTTGTTACCGAGCTTTGTGTTTTGCAAGAAATGATAAAACCGATTTACCTGGTTTCGATCAAGATTTATTCGTTATTAATTCTATAGCTCAGGATAGAGATTATAAAGATTTACTTGATGAAATGAATTTACTTAGAAAAGGAACAATACAGTTATTTAAAAGCTTTAGACAAGAAGATTTACTGAAAATAGGTTCTGGTTCTGGAAGTAAAATATCTGTTCGTGCTTTAGGAATGGTTATGGCTGGTCACCAGAAACACCATTTACAAGTTATTAAAGAACGTTATTTATAAAAATATATTGAAGAAAGTTTTAATATTAGATTTAGACGGAGTTCTAATTACAACTCCACCATGGAAATCTGATACTATTCACATAGATGGTTATTCTGATTTTAATCAAAATTGTGTATCAAACTTGAATAAACTTTTTGAATATGCTGATTTTGAAATTTGGTTGAGTTCTACTAGAAGATTGAGAAAAACATTATCTGAATTCAATCAAATTTTTAGGAATAGAAAAATTCAAAAAGAAATATCAGGTTTTCTACCAGTCTATGAAAATTGTAAAAATAGGAGAGAAGAAGTTCTGAGATTTCTATTAGATTATCATATAAACGATTTTATAATATTAGATGATGACAAATCTCTTAATAGTTTAAAAGATGAAGTAAAGCAAAAGTTAATATTAACAGAGTTAACTATTGGGTTTAATTCAGAAAAATTGAAAGAAGCTTTAGCTAAACTAAAATAATTCGATCATATATTCTTTTTCAAGTTCCTTATCTACGTCTAATTTGATAATACTATCTTTTTGAGTGAAATCTTGGTTGGTAGTTTCAAGATCAGCAGCTCCCATCCATGGTTCAAAACAAATGAAAGGAGCGTCTTTTTTGGTCCAAAAAGCAAAATATTCCCAATCTGAACTTAAAAAATTAAGTCCGTGTTCATGTTTGTTAGATTTTAGAGCAATCTTTTTAGAGGAAATGTTTTTATAAATTAGAGCGTCATCTTCAAATAATTCATAATTTAATTTAAAGATTTTATCAAGCGATTGTTCTGTTGGATTTATAGTACGTAACCCGTTAGTTTTATTTAAAGAATATTGTAGAGGGGTTTCAGGAGTCTCAAATTCAATATAATAATCAGAAAAAGATGTTTCAGAAGTAATTGGACAAGAAAAAGCTGGATGCGCACCAATTGAGAAATAAATTGCTTTATCGTCCTCATTTTTTACTTGATACTTAATTTTGATAGAGTTTTCTATTAGAGTGTAAGAAACGTGTAGCTTAAATTTATAAGGATAAATTTCTAATGTTTTGTCAGAATAATTTAGTTCAAATGTAATTTTATTACCATTGTTAGATACCACATTGAATTCATTATCTCTAGCAAAACCATGCTGAGGTAAATGATATTTCTGATGATTTACGAAATATGTATGCTCTTTTAGTTTACCAACAATAGGAAATAAAATAGGAGCGTGGCGTTTCCAAAATTTTTCATCACCATTCCATAAATAATCTAATTGAGTTTGTTTTGAATAGATTTTAGTAAGCTCTGCACCAGCAGTTTTTATTTGCACTTGTAGTTGGTCGTTTTCTAGCGTAATCATCTTTTTCTGAAATAAAAAATCCTTATCAACAAGATAAGGATTTTCAAAATTAATATTCAATTTTATCGTCTTTTTCTGTCCACTTTTGAAAAGGTTCTAAGGCAATATCTCTACCTACTTGTTCAAAAGGAATACTTCTTTTCTCGTAAGGTAACGGAATTTCTTTATAAATAAACTCATCATCAAAACCTATATTGGCAGCATCAACTTGATTACTACCATAAAATACTTTATCCGGACGTGCCCAATAAATTGCTCCTAAACACATCGGACAAGGCTCGCAAGAAGTGTAAACAATACAGCCATCTAATTGAAAAGTTCCTAAGTTTTTACAAGCATCTCTAATTGCTGTAACTTCTGCATGTGCTGTTGGATCATTTGTTGATGTAACTTTGTTATTACCGCGTCCAACAATTTCACCATCTTTTACAATAATACATCCAAACGGACCTCCTTCATTGTTTTGCATTCCTCTTAAAGCAGCTTTTACTGCCTCACTCATATATTCTTCGTGTGTATTCATGTTTTTATTTTAAAGGTAAAAAAAGGGCAGCAAAAATAGTAGATTTTACAATACGAATACATTTTCATGTCTTCTTTTCCAAAAAAGTGCATTTTTCCAACGAGTTTCTGCACTATAGAATAGTTCTTTATGTTTTAAGTAATGATTCCATATTGAATCTATTTGCGAGGTATAATTATTAGATAGGTAAGCTATTTTTTCTTCATTTATATTCGATGAAATATTTACTTTTTTAAGTAAATCGCTTATTTGCATAGCGGTTGCCATGGCATTAAACATTCCTTGAGAAGATAAAGGATCGAAACTAATTGCAGCATCTCCTAAAGCTAACCATTGTTGACCAACAACTTGATTTAACTTCGTAGAATTTGCGCTTACAACACCATGAAATTCTACAGTATTAGTTTGATCTTTGATAAACTGATTTACAATTTTATTTTGGTGAATGAGTTTTGAAAACGAATTGAAAGTTTTAAAAACACTTTTATCTATAATATCTGCGTCAGTTTGGTATGATAAAATTCTTTTTTTGTTAGGAATTACAGCAGTGTACCACCAACCAAACTCATCTGGTAAAATAGTACTCATCGTATTTTGTGTGGTGTTAGGCACTGTTAGCCAACAAGAAATTAACGAATCGTATTTTGTTCTTTTAATATTTTGAGATTTCGCAAAATGTGCTCCTCTTCCTGTAGCATCAATAACAAACTTTGAAGAGAAAACTTTCGTAGTGCGATTTTTTATATCATCAGACTTACAAGTTATATTCCATGTGTTATATTTATAAGAACTATTAAAAAAGCGTAATCCCCAGAAACAATCAACGCCTTTTTCAATAGCTTTTTCTCTTAAGTACAAAGCCAATTTTTTTCGATCGACACTTTTTGACGCTCCATCAGGATTTCTTAAATGATCTATTATTTGTACTTGATCACTTCCCCAGTACGATTGCATTCCGAGATTATTGATAAAAATATTTTTATGCTCACTATCGCTAAGTGTAAGTCCGAGTGCATTTAAAATTCGATGTGTTGCTGGCGCTAAAGATTCACCAACTTTTTCGGTAGGTTGAATTAATTTATCTACCAGAGTAACCTTATAAGTATCTGCTAGAGAAATGGCGGCAATACAACCAGCAATGCCGCCACCTAAAATTAATATTTCTGTATTATGCTTTGATATCATGTATCTTTCTCTTTATTTCGGAATAAACCTTGAGAATCGTGTCATTTTCTCTGGAATACCAACTTCTATCTTTTGATGAGGTTCCGATTGATGAGAATTAGTTTTATTTATACCGTGTAATTTAGAGTTTAATAAGTTTATCGTATTGGTAACACTTTCAGTAGATTCAAAATCTTGAATTAATTCATTCTCTACCAACATTAATAATTCGCTTTTAGCATTTTCAAGTAAAAATTCTTCGTTCAATAAATTTTTATGAGATAATTTATCTACAGCAGATAATAATAATTCCTTGGTTTCTGCATTTAAAGTATCAACATCCAAGTTTACAGCCAAATTATCAAGTGTGGCTTGTAGTAAAGCTTGTTCTTGCGCTGGAGTAGGAGTGATACCAACTTGCATTTCTTTAGGGAAATTTGGATCGTTTAATACTCCAGGTCGTTTTTGAACTACAGCTAATTTATCAAAATACTTAACCATACTGTTAATTTGGTTCGTGTAGTTTGGTGAAGCACCATCTAAAGGAAGATCACTCAACCAATCTGCTCTATCAGCAAAAGCTTCCATTCTTGTTTCTTCTGCTAAATTCGAATCTAAAGTTTGATCATAGCGTTTTTCATTTAAAATATTGTTCGGAACTCTCGCTGGCCAGAAAGTAGGTAAATAAGGATCATAGCTGGTTGTGTATCCATCTCTACAACTTGCAGTATCTGTTTGCCAAGGAATAGCCATCCAACGTGTAATTCCACCAGCTACTTGTCCACCTAAAATAGGTCCTTTTGCTAAAGTTAACGTATCGCTATTCATTGTTGGCCCGTAATAAATATTATTTACAGGAGGAGTTGCTTTTGCATGTTTAACTCTAAAAGCACTCATATACATTCCAGAAGAACGCATTGGCCAAGTCATTTCACAACCAGGATGGAAAGCATCAGCTAAACAGAAATCCATTGCAGCTTTTGTTAGCATATCTGGTTGTTCGTCTACTGGTAAATCGTCAATTTTCTTTGGTTCTGCATGAAACGGACAACCTTCTGTATCCATATAATCAGCATCAAAATCTCCAGTAACCCATTGATCTAAAAATTCTAATTGTAATTCTGATAAAGTTGCGTGTTGACGAACTGATCCTGTAGAAGGAATACTAATAGCATCTCCATATAACCAAGGCCATAATTGTGGAGCCTCAGCACCTTTTACATCAATTCTTCTGAAGTTATTAGAGATTGTTCTTCTCATTTCAAGAAAAGCAGAAGAAGGGTTTCCTAATTTTTTAATCCATTCTTTTGAAGTATAATTGAACTGACCTCCCCAACCAAAAGCTCCAGCGAATCCAGCATTTACCCATTGTAAATCTGTCATACGTTGAAAAATTGGTAAAATATCTTTTGTGAATGACGGACGTTGAGGTCTAGTTAACATTCCAGATTTTACAGCAACACTTCGCATTAAATCCCACATTGTTCTTACAGATTTTTGCATTGGTGCATAATCTGGCGGAGCACATACAACCCAAGCTGGATCTACTTTTAATTTTGTACCGTTGTATTCAACTTCAGCAGTTACTGGTCCGTCTGAAGTATCATCATACCAACCCTCATTATTGGCGAAAGTAATGGCAATATCACCATCTATATTTTCTGATTTTCCATGTCCGCCTAACATAATTAATCTTCCCTTTTCATCGGTGCGCATTTCACCCAAATACACTTTTTTATCTAAAAACTCACCTTCAAAAGTTGGTCCGTCTTCAATGCCTACTCCAGAAATAGATTGAGCATTACCATCAATTAATAATGATTCACGATTTGGAACATTAATATTTCTTAAAAATGAAGGTGGAGCGTCTGCAGCTTCAGGAATATCAAGAGCCAATTGAAACTGATACCAAGAAGCTTTTTGATTTGCTAAATGACAATGCCAAGTGATGTTTGCATTTTCAGCAGTTAATTCTTTAACAGCTTTTCCTGCGGCATTAAATCCATATATTCTAAACTGTGCAGCTTGTCTTTTTAAAGCTCCGATCTCGTCTCTATAAGCATACGGATCTTCTTGAGCAATTGGTTCATCAACAAGCGGACCTAAGAAATATTCATTCTGACTGTTACCAACACGCATAATTCCTATTGGAGGATAAATTCCTGCAGTAACAATACAATCATCATTTTCATCGATATTTCCTTCGAAATGCGGATTCCTCTTTTTAGGTTCTTCTAGTAATTCTCCGTTTGCTTGATGTCTGGTTTCTGCACTGGCAGCGTACACAACTTTTCTAACTTGAGCAATTGAACCTAATGGTTCGTGTTCTGGTAGTGTTCTCCAAATATTAAAAGCTAAATTACTTCCAAATTCTGCTTGACCTATTGCAGCTACGTTTTGTTGAGGTAAATGTAATTTTGCGATACAGATATACGGACTCTCTTCTGTACTCCATACAACTTGAGCATCGTCAATGGGCATGGTTTGAGGATTTGTACGTAATTGAATTTCAAATCTGAAAGTAGCATCACCTTGTAATAGACGTTTTTCAAGATCAATCTTTAAATAATCATTTTCATTAAATGGAGTTCCTTCATAAGTGTTTTCTGGAACTAAACGATATTTTACAATTTGATTTTCTCCTAATTTGAAAGGTAAAATAGCCCAATAACTAGCACTTAATACACTAGCTTCCTCTTTAGTCATAGCTTTTAAGATAGCAGCTAATTCAGGATGTTTCGCTATGTAAGAATCGTAATCTTTATCGATAACACCAGCAGTAGTAAAACTACACATCTGTTGTGCATCTCTAGCAAAAAAACGATCGATATTTTGCATGATGAAATCGGCATTTGTGCCACCATCTAAAATATTTTCACCATTTACACCAAAAAGCTTAAGTCCAATTCCTAGAGTTGAGTGTAAATCAGGTGAAGTAGGAGAGGTGTCACTAGAAAAGCGTACAGCACATTCATAAGAATCTTCGGAAAATAAACCTAGTTTAAAACGATCTTCAATATCTTTATTTATAACAAAATTACCGTAAGCGATTCCATGTTGTTTTCTAAAAACTGCTCTTTCAGCTGGTTTTTGTCCTCTTTCAATTCTTGTTTTTTGTCCCATTTCTACAAACATCTCTTCAAGACGTTTTGTTATTGTTTCTATATCACCATTACAATTCCAGCATGATGTTGATTTTTCGTTTTGAGATTTTTCCATTGTTTGTTTCTTAAAGTTTAGAGATTAAGTTGATTAAAATTAAACTTTAAAAAGCTGTATGACCGGGTAATAATCCTTAAACGTATTCTATTAGGTAATGAGTGATGTTTTTGTGAAGTTGGGAGTAGAAGAGTAAAAGAATTAAAAAACCAAACCACAAAAATTTTTGTGGTTTGGTTCTTTAAGATATTAGTGATCTAGTAAAAACTGGTCAAATTCTCTTTTATACCTAGAGAAACTTAATGTTTCTTTTAATTTGTAAAACTGGTCTTTGTTTGGGCAGAATTGATAGCTAAGTTTTAAGAGATTTAATTTATCCTTGTCAAAGCTAAACTCTTTAATAATAGGCCTGATTCTATCAATAGAAAAACAGTTACGTTCTATATGTTGTTTTGCTAGTTTTAAACGCTCTTTTGTAAATCTTTCGTCTTTTATTGATTTTAAAACATAATCATATTCATTTTGAGATAAAGGTCTACAATCATCAAATCCAACATGATTATTTAATTGATTTATTTCTCTATCGATAAATCTGTTCAGCTGTTGTTTTAAATAATTATCATTAATTAATTGTTCAGTGTAATAAAAGTTTTCAAGATCATATGAAAATTGAAAAGCAAATTTTAATAAATCATAACGATTCCTATTGCTTTGTAACTTTTCAGTAAGCTTCATAATTTGTCTTGTACTTAAACAATTATTAGAAATAATATCTTTTAAATAACGATTTCCATTATTTCTTCTATTTCTAATTTGACTATAAATACTTCTGAATTGGTATTCAGGCATCGGTTTATTACAGCTATTAGTTGTTGGACCTCTATAATATTCAGCATTTGGATAATCTATTTCAGAAACTTCACTTTGATTTGCTTGTGTATTGTGATACAATTGTATAGCGAAAGAAAAGTTTTGGAAAAGATCGTAAACTTGAAAGAAATTTCGTTTATCAATTATTCTAGGATATGCGTTAACACATATTCTATATTTTCTTCTATCACTAGAGAAAAAACGACAAGCGTCGATAAGTTCTGAGACATAAATATCATGGCTAGAAGAATAGTTTAATGCCTTGTCTAAAATTACTTCTGGCGTATATTTTTTTTGTTTTAATTCTTTTTTGAAAGTAGCATAATCTGTTTTCTTTTGTGCAAATGAAGAAAAAGAAATGCTTAAGGCTAAAAATAGTAGTGTTCTTAATTTCATAAGTTCTGTTTTAAAGTAATTACAAAGCTTTTTTCAAACAACGTGCCAACTATTTTAAAATTTAGGAGAAGAAAATAGTTTTCTGTATCTAAGTATTAGTTAATCAGTGGTTATAAGGTAAAATAAAAACCACAACATTTAGTTGTGGTTTCTTATGATTTATAAAATTCGAAGTTTTATTTATTTTAAACTTCCAGTCATATCTTCTGGTTTTACCCACTCATCATATTCTTCAGCAGTAACATAACCTAAGTTAATCGCTTCTTCTTTTAAAGTAGTTCCGTTAGCATGAGCAGTATTTGCTATTTCAGCAGCTTTATAATATCCAATTTTAGTATTTAAAGCGGTAACTAACATTAAAGAGTTGTTTACTAATTCGGTAATTCTACCGTGGTTAGGCTCAATTCCAGCAGCACAATTAACATCAAAAGATACACAAGCATCTCCAATTAATTGAGCAGATTGTAATACGTTAGCCGCCATCATTGGTTTAAATACGTTTAGTTCGTAATGACCTTGAGTTCCCCCAACAGTAACAGCAACATCATTACCCATAACTTGCGCACAAACCATAGTCATTGCTTCTGCTTGTGTAGGATTTACTTTTCCTGGCATAATTGAAGATCCTGGTTCGTTTGCAGGGATGATTAATTCACCAATACCTGAACGTGGGCCTGAAGCCATTAAACGAATATCATTAGCGATTTTATTTAATGAGACAGCTAATTGCTTTAACGCTCCATGAGTTTCCACTAAAGCATCGTGAGCAGCTAAGGCTTCAAATTTATTTTCAGCAGTTACAAAAGGTAAACCTGTAAAATCTGCAATATATTTTGCTACTAAAACATCGTAACCTGCAGGAGTATTTAAACCTGTACCTACAGCGGTTCCTCCTAAAGCTAATTGACTTAAATGTGCTAAAGAATTCTTTAATGCTTTTATACCAAAATTTAATTGAGCAACATATCCAGAAAATTCTTGACCTAAAGTAAGTGGAGTGGCATCCATTAAATGTGTACGTCCAATTTTTACAACATTAGCAAAAGCTTCTGATTTTGCTTGTAAAGTATCACGTAATTGTTCAACTCCAGGGATAGTAACTTCTACGATTTTCTTGTAAGCTGCAATATGCATTCCTGTAGGGAATGTATCGTTTGAAGATTGAGATTTGTTTACATCATCATTTGGTTGAATCGTTTTTTCACCTTCACCAATTTTTTTTCCAGCAATCTCATGAGCTCTGTTCGCAACTACTTCATTTACATTCATGTTACTTTGTGTACCAGAACCTGTTTGCCATATTACTAATGGAAATTGATCATCGTGCTTACCAGCTAAAATTTCATCACAAACTTGTGCAATTAAATCACGCTTTTCTTCAGCCAAAACACCTAATTCACAGTTTGTATAAGCAGCTGCTTTTTTTAAGTAAGCAAAACCGTAAACTACTTCTAGTGGCATTGTTGCAGCCGGACCAATTTTAAAATTGTTTCTAGAACGTTCAGTTTGAGCTCCCCAGTATTTATCTGCAGGCACTTTAACTTCACCCATGGTGTCCTTTTCAATTCTATATTCCATTGTTATTTATTTAGTATTTAAAAGAATTCAAAGTTAATAAAACTCAAATAAAAGTTAGTTCAAAAACCGTAATGAAATATTTTTGAAAATAGTGGTAGAATAATGAAAATAAGTGTTATTTTTGCATTCAGATAATTTACAAAAACAAACAGATGTTAGATTTTTCACAATTCTCAGGATTAGTATTATTCATGTTTATTTTCACAACTGGTTTTTGGTTGTTAATTTTCTTACTAACATTTGTAGTTCCTTACTGGATCGGTGGGACTATCTGGGAAAATTTAAAATTAAAGAGAGAAGCTAAAAAAGCTGCTGAAGGAAAGTAGTCTTTTTATCAAAACATACAATAAAAGAGTTTACAATTTTGTAAACTCTTTTTTTTATCCATATTTAGAGAATAATTTACTTTTTAATAGTTTCTGATACCAAAATATTAAATTTACCCGCTAACTAATTATATGAAAAAATATTATACTTTATTTTTATTACTTATTATCACAGTAAGTTTTTCTTCTTGTTCTTCAGAAGACGACAGTAACAATAATGATAGTGAATTTGCGATGACAGCTGTTATTAATGGAGAAGTTTTTGAGGCTAACAATCCTTTTGGTACAAATGAATTTTCATCAACGAATATTTGGAACTATTACCCGATAGAAGATTTTGTAATGTTACAGGCAAGAGATGGAGGAATAGTAGGAACTCGTGAAATTAATATTTGGTTAAAAAGAACTGATATTACTCCTGGTGTTTATAATTTTGGTCCAGATACTTTTACAACACCACCTTCTCATTTTATTAGAATGTTTGAATTAACGAATGATATTTCAGAGTTAACTAGAGGAGGAAAAATAGAAATTAAATCAGTAAATACGACAGATAAAATAGTTGAAGGAACTTTTGAGTTCACAACTTCTGAAAATCCAGATGATCCTTCATCTCCAATTGACTTTACTGTAACGGAAGGTAAATTTAGATACAAATACGAATAACTTTACATACGAATTGAAAGAACAACTAAAAAACAGCTTTATATTTTAAAGCTGTTTTTTTATGGTTATAAAAATGATTTTAATCTCATAACTAAATATTTAATATACTTATATTGTAAATCAAATAAATAACTATAAAATGAAAAAAATAAGTACAATTATTCTCGTCTTTACTTTTCTAATAAGCTGCCAGCAAAAAGAAAAGAAAAAAGAAGTAAAAATAAACAAGAATTTTAGTGAATTAAAAAATGCTATAGATATTTATGCGAAAGAAACACTAGCAGAAGGTAATATAAATGCTTTAGCTCTTTCAGTATATAAGAATGGTGAAATATACCATAATTATTATGGTAATATAAATAAAAATGGAGGTAAACCTAATGATAATACTTATTTTGAAATAGCTTCTATTACAAAAGTTTTTACTGGTTCTTTAATAGCTAAAGCGGTATTAGAAGGTAAAATTAAGTCAGAAGACGACATTCGCTTATATCTTAAAGGAAACTATTCTAATTTAGAATTTAAAGGTACACCTATAACGATTAGAAATTTATTAACCCATACTTTAGGTTTTAAAGAGAGAAGACCACCGAAGTTTAATAAAATATGGACTGATATTTCAAATGGATATTATGAATCAAAACCAATAGAATATTCTACAGATGAGTTTCTAGAAGAATTGAAAAGTGTTGAACTAGACAAAAAACCTGGAACGTTTTACACTTATAATTCTGTGGGTTCAGAAATTTTAGCATATATATTAGAACAGATTTATCAAGATACTTATAATAACATATTAAATGCTTTTTTAGAAGATTTAGATATGAAAAATTCATATTTAGAAGGAACTAGAGATAAAAAAGTAGATTTAATTGATGGATATGATGAACATGGAAATTTAGCGCCCAAAGCTAGAAATATTTTGTTAGGTGGAGGCGGAGGAATGGTTACAACTCTTCCAGATTTAACCAAGTTCATGAAATTTCAGTTAGAAAGTAAAAATCCTCTAGTTAAAGAATCTGTTAAAGAATTATATACCGATAGAGAAGGAGATAAAATAGCTTATTTATGGGATGTAGATTATGGAGAAAGAGAAGGTTTCTATTATAAGAAAACAGGAACTTCTAATGGAGTTCAGAGTGTAATTTTAATTTGTCCAGACACAAAATACGGATTAATTTTAATTATGAATAATACTTCAGAAAAAGCTTTTATTGATTGGGCTACTTTATATGAAAGAATTGAATCTGATTTAATCAAAGCATATTAGATAAGTCTAGATTTTAAAAGAATAAAAAAACTATATCTTAAAAGTGATGTAAAATACTAAGTTATTGTCTTTTTGAGTTTGAAAAAATATGATGAAAAATATAGAAAATTTAAAATTTAACTTTTGATACTATATTTTGGAATGTAATTTGATGCTTATTTTTTGTCAACTTAAATAAAAATAATAAACACTAATTGCAATGAAAAATCTTGTTCAGTACATTTCTATTTGTACTATATTTCTTTTTATTTCTTGTACAGATAACAATGAAGAAATTATCGACAATACTTCTCCTAAATTATTTATTCAAAGTCCTACTTTTTTGTTTAATTATTCAACTGATATTGGAAATAGTGCAGTACCCTACAGGGTAAATTTACAAGCTGAAGCAGCAGATATTGTGGAGATTGAATCTTTAAGTTTAAAAATTAAGGATGAAGATGATAATGTTATAGTAGAAAAGCTTGTGAAAAGTAATAGTAATAATAAAAATATTTTAAGATTAACAGAAGGATTTCAAACTACTAAAGTTGGAGTCTATACTGCCGAATTTACTGCTAAAGACACAAGCGGTAATTATACCTTTAGATCGTTGACTTTCGAATACAACGACTAGTAATTAAAACAACGAAAAACAGCATACTGTAACCTGAGTATGCTGTTTTTTATTTTAATATATTTTATAATTTTTAAAATGCTTCACCACCATCATATTCTCTTTGTGGGCGTTCTCTTTTTTTCTTTTGATTGAATCTGTAGGTAAAGCTTAATGTAATTTGACGTTCTCTCCATTGAAACTCTTGATCAGCAATTGTTGAAGGGTTTTCTTGACTTGGATTAAATGTTTGGCTCCTACGAATTCTACCATTAAATAAATCATTTACATTCAGTACTAAGGTGGCTTTCTCTTTAAATAGATCTTTACTAAATGCTAAATTGGTAACGAAAATTCCATCTCTTTTTCCTTGAGCATTTTCTTGTGGTCCTCTGTAACGAACTCTGGTTTGCCATTGAATTTTAGCTGGTAAAGTAATTCGAGAATTAAAACGAACAAACCAGCTATCGTTATTCACCTCGGGTAAAAGAGTTGTAATTTCTGTTCCATCTGTTGCTGTTGATGTAAAAGAAAATTCGTCTGTCATAAACTTGAAATAATTAAAAGTTGTAGACAAACGCATCCATTTTAGAGGATTATAATTTGTAGTTAATTCAAAACCATATCGATCTTCGCTATTAAGGTTTAAAGGTTGGCGGACAAATACATTAGTAGGTTGACCATTTACTATTCGCTCTTCTATAATAGATACAGGACGAATTAAATCAGTTGAACGTTGATAATAAACTGAAGAGTTCAACGTCAGTTTTCCTAATCTTGTAATGTAACCTAAATCATAAGAATTTGTAAATGTAGGTGTTAAATCTGGATTTCCTTTAAATACAGCTGTTGCAGAACTTCGAGTTTCAAAAGGATTCAAAAACCAAAAACGAGGTCTACGTAAACGTCTGCTATATCCTAAAGTAATATTATCTGTATCATTTAATTCATACCCTAAATTTACTGTTGGAAAAACTTGAGTGAAATTTTTATCCGATTCTTCACCTGTATTAATTAATAACAAGTCAATTTCAGTAGTTTCTACTCTCAGTCCCAGTAAATAAGAAAATTTATCATACTTACTTCCGAATTGAGCGTAATGTGCATAAATATTTTGTTTGAAATCTATATTATTTGACGGATCAGGTGTAAGTGGATTTCCATTAGCATCTCTAACCCTAAAGTCAGAGTTCAAATCTTGAAATTCAGATTTATGTCCTAATTCTAATTGATGTTTTTCTCCTATAGGTAAAACATAGTCAACTTGAAATAACGTGTTTGTAGATTTAGTAAATTGACTATTTAATTCCGATAAAGTATTGTTGTCAGTAATATCAGAAAATTCATTTTCGTTATTGTCACTTATCTGAAAATCTATGGTTAATTTTTGCCCATCATCATCTAAGTTATTTGCATAGTTCAATGAAAATTGTTTGTTCACACCATCTTCACTTTCATTTTCTATCCTAGTAATTTCGTTTAAACTTATTCTATTAGCGTCTAAAAAGTTTGTAATGTTAGTAGCAGTATCATCTCCGTTATTATCTCTGTAGAAAAAAGTACCGGTTATAGAGCTGTTATCATTTAGATAATACTCTAAACCTAAAGAACCATTGTAATTATTATTTTTTCTTTGAAACGTTCTATCTTCTGTTCTAAAGTCTGTAATAATACCATTTTCAAGATTGGTAAAATCACTAAAAGAATTTCCTGGACCATTTCTAAATGAATATCCTAGGTTTGTGAAAATATTAAACTTTTTAGTTCTATAATTTAAGTTTCCAGAGAGTTGAAATAAGTCAGGATTTCCAGCAGATAAATTTAAAGATCCATTGAATCCGGTTACTTTTCCTTTTCTAAGAATAATATTCAAAATACCAGCAGTTCCTTCAGCATCATATCGTGCAGAAGGAGAAGTAATTACTTCGACTTTTTCAATAGCATCTGCGGGTAAGTTTCTTAAGGCATCTGTTCCATTTAAACCAACTAGAGCAGAAGGTTTACCATCAATTAAAATTCTAACATTTTCATTTCCACGTAAGCTTACTGCACCTTCAGCATCAACATTAACAGAAGGAACATTGTCTAGAACATCAGAGGCATTTCCACCTTTAATGGTCATATCTTTACCTACATTGTAGATTTTTTTATCCAAACGAATTTCAACTGTAGATTTTTCCGCAATGATTTCTACTTCATCTAAGGTTTCAGTATCTTCTTTTAGTGCAATAGTACCTAAATTCGTATTTTCTGATAGCGTTTTTTGAGGAAGTTGTTTGGTTTTGAAACCAATAAACTCCACTTTCATATTGTATGGACCTTTAGGTACGTCTATTGAAAATTTACCATTTATGTCTGTAACTCCACCAGTAACTTTTTTTGTCTTTAAACTAGTTAATATTAAGGTGGCATATTCTAATGGTTGATTTGAACTTGCTTCAATAATTTTACCACTAATTGTAATTTTTTGTGGTTTTTGAGCATACACTGATATTCCTATCAGGAAAAAGAATATTGTAATTTTTTTCATTTAATATCGGTTAATAGATAATTCTATTTAGACAACGAAGTTCTATAATGGTTTAAATACTCTTTGTTAAAACTCTGTTAAAGAAAAGAGGTCTAAAAGTTAAACAAACTTTTAGACCTCTTGACTCAGTTTTCTGACAGAAAATAATTGTGTTTTCTACATAAATATGATTCAACACTTTTTCAAACTGATGTATTTTTTATTTTGAAGATTCAGAAGCTTTATATGTTTCTCCATCTCCAATACTTTCAACAAAAGAAATTAAATCAGCTTTCTGTAATTTATCACCATCATACTTAATTGTGGCGATGCTATCATTAAAAACTACTTTAGCTTCTAAAACACCTGCTTTTTTTGCTAATTTAGATTCGATAGTTTTAGCACAACCAATCTCGCATGACATTCCAGATACATTTAAAGCTAAAGTTTGTGAGTTAGCTACAGCTATCGTTTGTACTTCTTTAGTTTCTTCTTTTTTTACTTCTGATTTACAACTAATAGTTATAAAGCTTACAAGAAATAAAGCAAATACTATATTTGAAATTTTCATATTAAACATCTATTAAATTATCGTACAAATTTATTAAAAAAGATTATGAAATACTTTAAATAAGCGATTTTTGTACAACAAAACAATAATGATGAATAAGTTTCAGACAAAATGGTTTTATCTAATCTTTCTTGCTTTGGTGTGGGGAAGCTCTTTTATTTTAATGAAAAAGGCATTAATTGGATTATCTCCAATTCAAATTGGTGCTTTACGTATCATTATAGCCACTATTTTTTTACTTATAATAGGTTATAAGAGTCTAAAAAAAATAAAGAGAGAACAGTGGAAGTATGTTTTTTTAAGTGCTCTTTTAGCTACTTTTTTTCCTTCTTTCATGTATGCGTATGCTATTTCAGGTATTGATAGTTCCATAGCTTCAATTTTAAATTCATTAACACCATTTAATACTTTATTGATTGGTTCTTTGTTTTTTGGAATAACTTTTAAAACTAATCATTTGTTAGGTATTTTAATTGGACTGTTAGGAACATGTATTCTCATTTTAAAAGGAGCAGATTTAAATCCGAATCAGAACTATTGGTTTGCTTTATTACCGATTTTATCTTCGATAGGATATGCATGTAATGTAAATATTATTAAAAAATATTTACAAGAATTAGAGCCATTGGCAATAACTACAGGAAACTTTATTTTAATTGTTATTCCTGCTTTGATTGTTTTATTTTTTACAGGTTTCTTTACTACATTAGAATTTACTGAAGATGTAAATCAAGGTTTGTTTTATATTGGAATTTTAGCAATAGTAGGAACGGGAATTGCTAAGGTTATGTTTAATAAATTAATACATATTTCTTCACCAGTATTTTCTACTTCCGTAACGTATTTAATTCCTATTGTAGCAGTTTTATGGGGAATTATAGACGGAGAAAAGTTGAGTTTAATTCAACTATTAGCAGGTATTATCATTTTATTTGGAGTGTATTTGGTAAATAGAAAGAAATAAGTTTAATTTAATGTATAAAAATTTTAAAAAATGAAAAAAATAGAAAACCTAAAGAAGTTTACAATTGGTAAGCAAGAACAGAAAAAAATTTTAGGAGGTAACGAGCAAAGCTTATTTGCTGTAAACTGCGGTCTAATGATGACTTTAGCTAATAATATTTTAGATAGTGGTTTCTACAGGTGTCCAGCTGGTTGCGAAGAAGCTGATATTATATATGCAGCAAATATTTGTGCTGGTAGAATACCTTGGGAACAAAAGAAATTTGGAAAAAAAGAGTTCTCTTCATTATAAAAAAAGAGGATTTTTAAAATCCTCTTTTTTAGCTTTAGAATAACTATGGTTTAAATAATTATTTATGGTTATTTGAAATCAGCGTCAGAAACACCTTTATTTACTTTAGCATTCTTTAACATAAAAGTAGCTTTTTGAGGTCCAAATGATCCTATTTTTTTAGTAGCAAACTTCACTCCATTAAAATCCTTATAATCACTAAAAGTAGCTTCTTGTTTTTGGTTTCTTCCGCCAAAAGCTACATTTTGTAATTCTTTAATCTTTAAACCTGTTTTAGTATCAAAATAGAATGTAAAAGAAACTATTTTTCCCTTTTTAGATAATACATAAGCTTCTTTTCCGTCTACATTTTCTATTCCAGTTAACTCTACTTCAGAATTGTTTAGTAATCCTATTTCAGGCAAAGCACCTAAAACAACGCTCATTTCTTCACTCATACCAGGAACCGGTAAAGTTTGTCCATTCATTCTAAGAGCTTCTTTACTAACTACTACATTAGCTACTGGTGTACCATTCATAGTTGTTTTAGTTCCAAAATAAGTAGCATTTCTTTTTTCAGTAGTAGCTATTTTTCTTCCTCCTAAATCAGCTTCATATTCTAATAAAGTAGTATTAAGACCTTTAACTTTGTCCTTTCCGCCAATTGCATCAAAATATTTATTTAATACTGTTTCCTTAGTAACTCCAGTAGGAATTTTTTTACCCATTTCTGGCTTAGAAGTAGGGTTACCTTTCTTATCAAAATATTTGATTTCGTAATCAATCGTTTTTTCAAGGTTTGTTAACACATCGATTCCTTTACCAGTAATAAAAATTCTAGCTTTATCTCCCTTAAAATACTTCTGAGCTGCATTTTGAAGATCTTCTAAAGTTACAGAATTAATATTCTCTAAATAATTTTCATAAAAATCGTCAGGTAAGTTATAACGAGCAATATTTAAAGCAAAATTAGCTACTGTTCTTGGCTTCTGTACATCCATTACAAAATCGCCAACATATTTAGCTTTTGCATTTTTTAGTTCTTCTACTGAAACTTTTTCAAAACGAATTTTCTTAATTTCTTTTTGTAACTCAACTACAGCACTATCCGTTACTGTGTTACGAACACTAGCTGTAGCTCTAAATGTACCAGCATATCTACTTTGACTTAAGCGAGAGTAAGAACCGTAAGTATATCCTTTATCTTCACGTAAATTCATAAATAAACGTGCTGTTCCGCCACCACCAAGAATATTATTAGCTAATAAACCTGCGTAGTAATCTTTATCACCTAAAGTTAAATCAACATTATTTACCACTGCAATTTCAGATTGGACCGCATTTGGCATATTAATAAAGTTGATTTCTGTTTTATTAGGATTTGTTGCTTTTGGCATAGTATAAGCAGGAATAGTTCCTTTTTTCCAATCGCTAAACAACTTCTTAATTAATTTTTTAGTTTCTCTAGGATTAATATCTCCTACAACTACTAAATAAGCATTATTAGGTCTGTAATATGTATTGTAATTATTTTTTACATCTTCTAGAGTAATGTTTTTAATTGATTCTGGAGTAGTATATTCACCAAAAGGATGATCTTTTCCATAAGTTAAATAACTTTCAACACGTCTTGCAATTGCAGTAACATTTTTCTCGTTATTCTTAAGATTTTCAAGAGTTCTTTCAACTTCTTTATCAAATTCATCTTTAGAAAAAAGAGGGTTTTTTACTCCGTCAGCCATTAAGCCTAAAATTTCAGGAAAATACTTTTTTAATGAAGAAGCAAAAGCTCCACTACTAGAAAAACCAAGGTTAGCTCCTAAATAATCTACTTTTTCATTAAAGTCATCTTTAGAGATAGACGTTGTTCCATTTCCTAATAAACCACCTAAAAGTCCAGATACACCAGCTTTATTACCTTCAAAATAAGGTTTGTTATCTATAGATAAACTAGCAGAAACTCTTGGTAATTTGTGGTTTTCAACCATTATTACTTGTAAACCATTAGAAAGTTTAAACTTTTCTGGCTTTCCTAACTTAACTTTAGGAGCAGGCCCTGGTTTTGGTTGTGAATTTAAATCTCTTTGTGCATTAGTAGCAAAAGTCATTGCTATAATAGCTACGAATGATAATATTTTTGTTTTCATGATTTTGTTTCGTTCTTTTTGATATTGAAATTATTTCTTTTGCTCTGGTAAATATTCCATCACTAATCTCTGATTAGGATTTAAATATTTCTTAGCTACATTTCTAATATCTTCTCTAGTAATAGATCTGAAAATATCGATTTCAGTATTAATTAAGTTAGTATCTCCATATAACATATTGTAAGTTGCTAGTGAGCTAGCAATACCTTCAACACTAGAGTTAGAACTTACAAATCTATTTTCGAATTGATTTTGTAATTTTTGGAAATCTTTTTCAGAAATTAACTCGTTTTGAATCTTTACGATTTCTTCATCAATTTCTTTTAACAAATTATTTAATTCAACTTTTCCTAAAGGAATTCCGAATAAAGCATAAGTTCCATAATCTTCTTGACTTAAATTAACCGCTTGAACAGCTAATGCCATTTTCTTTTTATCTACTAATTTCTTGTATAAAACAGAACTTTTTCCTGTACTTAAATATGAAGAAATCATATCTAAAACTCTAGAATCTCTTGTTTTCATAGAAGGAGTTCTATATGCAGCGATCATAGCAGGAATTTGAATGTTAGGATCGTAGGCTTTAGCATTAATTTGTTGAGTAATTGGCTCTTCTTTAGGAAAATCTTTTACAACATCTTTACCTCTTGGAATTCTACCAAAGTATTCTTTAATTAATTTCTTAGCTTCTTTAATTTTAATATCTCCAGCAACAACTAAAGTAGCATTGTTAGGAACATAAAACTTTTTATTGAAAGCTAAAAACTCATCTAAAGTAGCAGCATCTAAATGTTTCATTTTACCAATTGTAGTTCCTTTGTAAGGATGCTTTTTAAACATGTGTTTTTTTACATTTTCTAATATTCTAGAATATGGTTGATTATCAACACGTAGTCTTTTTTCTTCCTTTACTACTTCATTTTGAGTATCAACACCATCTTGTTTGATAATAGGGTGTAATAAACGCTCAGATTCCATCCAAAGACCCAATTCTAAATTGTTAGATGGAAAAATTTCGTAGTAATAAGTTCTGTCATCAGTAGTATTGGCATTGTTTCTACCTCCATTTGAAGAAACTATTTTAAACCAATCTCCTTTTTTTATATTTTTTGTTCCTTCAAACAAAAGGTGTTCAAAAAAGTGAGCCATTCCAGTTCTGTCTGGTTGTTCATCTTTAGCACCAACATGATACATAACTGAAGTTACAACAACAGGAGCAGATTTATCTTGATGCAATATTACGTGCATACCATTACTTAAATCATACTCTTCGAATTCTACTTTCTGTGCTTTAGCTGAAATTACAGCAGCTACAGTAGCTAGAGTTACTATTATTTTTTTCATTAGTTAAATTTGTTTTTCAGTGATTTGGGAGTTTGACGCAACATCAATCTATTTGTTACACTGTTTTTTTAATAATTTAATTTAATTTTAGTTTTGTAAAGATACGGACTATTGATAAATAGGAATTTTAGCTGTATTTTTATTGTTTTAAGGACTTGTTATACAGAATAAAAAGTGTATATTTGCAGCCGCATTTCGCGTGGAAATGTGATAAGTAATTAAAAATAAACGCAAAACAAATTCGTATGTACGCAATCGTAGAGATAGCAGGGCAACAGTTTAAAGTAGCAAAAGACCAAAAAGTTTACGTTCACCGTTTACCAGAGGCAGAAGGATCTAAAGTGACTTTTGACAAGGTAATGTTAATTGATGACAATGGTAGTGTAACTATTGGCGCCCCAGCTATAGAAGGTGCAGGTGTAACTGCAAAGATTTTAGGACACTTAAAAGGAGACAAAGTAATCGTTTTCAAGAAGAAAAGAAGAAAAGGTTACAAAAAGAAAAATGGTCACCGTCAATACTTAAGTGAAATTCAAATCGAAAGTATTGCTGCTTCAGGCGTAAAAGCTGCTCCAAAAGCAAAAGTAGAGCCTAAAGTAGAAGTTGCTAAAACTGAAGCTAAAAAAGCTGCTCCAAAAAAATCAACTTCAAAAAAAGGAGATGATTTAAAGAAAATAGAAGGAATTGGTCCTAAAATTGCTGAGACATTAGTTTCAGCAGGAATTTCAACTTTTGCTGAATTAGCTAAAATTGAACCAACAAAGATTTCAGAAATCATCGCAAATGTTAGAGGTAACCATGTTACTGATACTTGGCCAAAGCAAGCTGAATTAGCTGCTGAAGGCAAATGGGATGAATTAAAAGAATGGCAAGACAAGTTAGACGGAGGCGTTGAAAAATAAATCCGTAAGTTTAACCTATAAAACTCAATAAGAAATGGCTCACAAGAAAGGTGTCGGTAGTTCGAAGAACGGTCGTGAATCGGAATCGAAACGATTAGGAGTAAAGATTTTTGGAGGACAAGCTGCTATTGCAGGTAACATTATTGTTCGTCAAAGAGGAACTCAACATTACCCAGGTGAAAATGTTTACATGGGGAAAGATCATACTTTACATGCTAAAGTTGATGGTGTTGTACAATTCCAAAAGAAGAGAGATAATAGATCTTATGTTTCTATACTTCCATTTGAAGCTTAAGAAACTTATATTTTCGATATAAAAAACGCTCAATCATTGATTGAGCGTTTTTTATTTTTATAATACTTGCATTTAAATTTCAGCATTCCATTCATTATAAAATTGTTGTAAGAAGTTTTCCATATAAGAATGTCTTTGCTCTGCCATCTTTTTACCAGCCGATGTATTCATTTTATTTTTTAATAATAATAGTTTTTCATAGAAATGATTAATTGTTGGGGCAGTAGACTTCTTATATTCTTCTTTAGACATATTTAAGTTAGGTTTAATTTTAGGATCATATAAAACTCTATTTTTAAATCCACCATAATTAAAACATCTTGCAATTCCTATAGCTCCAATTGCATCTAAACGGTCTGCATCTTGTACAATATCTAATTCTATTGACTTAAACTCTTGTGTAAAGTTTCCACCTTTAAAAGAGATATTTTCAATAATTTTTATGACGTGTATTATGGTATTTTCTTCAATTTCTTGTGTTTCTAAAAATGCTTTAGCTTTTTTAGGTCCGATTGTTTCATCTCCATTATGAAATTTACTATCTGCTATATCATGCAGTAAAGCACCTAAAGCTATAATTAAGTTATCTCCTTGTTGCTCTTGTTTAGCTATTTTCATAGCATTTTTATACACACGTTCAATATGAAAAAAATCATGTCCGCCTTCAGCATCTTGTAATACTGATTTTACATGATTTATGGTGTTATTAATAACTTCTGTAGTTCTATTCATAGTTCAAAAATAAAAAATCCTACTAGTGATAGTAGGATTTTAATAAAATTTATAACTAATAAAAGTTATACTGTTAAAGCACTTTTAATTAAATTTTTTTCTACCAAATACTCAGCAATTTGAACAGCATTTGTTGCTGCACCTTTTCTTAGATTATCTGAAACTATCCATAAGTTTAATGTATTTGCTTGTGATAAATCTCTACGAATTCTACCAACAAATACTTCGTCTTTGCCATGAGCATTTAAAGGCATAGGATAATCATTATTTTCAATATCATCTTGAACAATTACTCCCGGAGTTTCAGCTAAAATTTGTCTAACTTCATTTAATTCAAAATCATTTTCAAATTCAATATTCACAGACTCAGAATGTCCTCCAACTACAGGTATTCTTACTGCTGTAGCTGTAATTCCTATACTAGCATCGTTTAATATTTTATGCGTTTCTCTAGTTAACTTTAATTCTTCTTTAGTATAACCAGCTTCTTCAAAAACATCACAATGTGGTAATGCATTTTTATGGATAGGGTGAGGATAAGCATTTTCTCCTTCAACACCATTAACTTCGTTTTCTAATTGTTGTACAGCTTTTACACCAGTTCCTGTAATAGATTGATATGTAGAAATTACTAATCTTTTCATATCATACTTAGCATGTAAAGGAGCTAAAGCCATTACCATTTGAATAGTAGAACAGTTTGGGTTAGCAATAATTTTATCACTTTCAGTTAGTTCGCTTGCGTTAATTTCTGGTACTACTAGTTTTTTTGTAGGATCCATTCTCCAAGCAGAAGAATTATCAATTACTGTTGTACCTACTTCAGCGAATTTAGGAGCCCATTCTAAAGAAGTACTTCCGCCAGCAGAAAATAAAGCGATGTCTGGTTTTAAGTTCACTGCATCTTGTAATCCGATTACATTATATGTATTTCCTTTGAAGGTCATTTCTTTACCTACAGAACGTTCTGAAGCAACTAAATATAACTCGCTAATATTAAAGTTTCTTTCTTCTAAAATTTGTAACATTACATTACCTACCATTCCTGTTGCACCAACTACAGCTACTCTCATGATGAAATATATTTTTTATACTTTGATTTTTAATTTCTTACTACAAATTTCAGTAAAAAAAGTTTTAAAACCATAGTAAAAGTATATAAAATTCACATTTTGTTGAAATTTAAACAAAATGATCTATTGGAAATAAAAACTAAAATTCTGTACATTTGCAGCCTAAAATATTGTTTAACTTAAAAAGGTATAGCATGCAACTGTACAACAAGTTAAGCGCAGAAGAACGCGCTAAATTAATTGATGAAGCGGGCAAAGACCGTCTTACTATTTCTTTCTATCAGTATTTCAAGATAGAAAACCCACAGATTTTTAGAGATAAATTGTTTATTGAATGGAACGCTTTAGATGTTCTAGGTAGAACCTATGTTTCATATGAAGGAATTAATGCTCAAATTTCTGTGCCAGCTGAGAACTTTCTAGCATTAAAAGAACAATTAGATAGTATTTCTTTTTTAAAGGATATTAGATTAAATGTTGCTGTTGAGCAAGACAATAAATCTTTCTTAAAACTTAAAGTAAAAGTTAGAAAGAAGATTGTAGCAGATGGTTTAAATGATGATACGTTTGATGTAACTAATAAGGGAGTACATTTATCTGCTGAAGAGTTTAATAAAATGTTAGAAGATCCAAATACTGTTTGCGTAGATATGCGTAATCATTATGAAAGTGAAATAGGACATTTTAAAGGTGCTGTTACACCAGATGTAGATACTTTTAGAGATTCTTTAGATATTATTGAGGAGGATTTAAAAGAACATAAAGAAGATAAAAATCTTTTAATGTATTGTACAGGTGGAATTCGTTGCGAAAAAGCTTCGGCATATTACAAACACAAAGGATTTAAAAATGTTTTTCAACTAGAAGGGGGGATTATTGAATATACAAGACAAGTAAAGTCGGAAGGTTTAGAGAATAAGTTTTTAGGAAAGAATTTTGTTTTTGATCATAGAAGAGCAGAACGTATATCTGATGATGTAATTTCTAATTGTCATCAATGTGGAAAACCTTGTGATACGCATACAAATTGTGCAAATGAAGGTTGTCATTTATTATTTATTCAATGTGATGAATGTGCTGAGAAAATGGAAAATACCTGTTCTCCAGAATGTCAAGAGATTATTCATTTACCATTTGAAGAGCAAAAAGCTTTACGTAAAGGGAAACATGCTAGTAATAAGATTTTCAAAAAGGGAAGATCTGAAAAGCTTAAATTTCAAAAAAGTAATAGTTAACATAAACTATTTATTCTATAAAAAAAGCCACATCATTGATGTGGCTTTTTCTATATAAATAAACTAACTGTATTATTTTTTCTTTTGAGCTCTGCGTTGTGCTTCTTGTTGTTCTTGAGCTTGTTTCATTGCAGCATCTAAACGCTCTCTGAATTTACTTTTCTTAACAGGCTTTTTCTTGTTTTCTTCAATTTGAGCATGAATTTTCTTTTCATCGATTACGTAATTCTTAATAACGAACATAATTGTAATCGTTAACAAGTTAGAAACGAAATAATATAAACTTAATCCACTAGCATAATTGTTAAAGAAAAATAACATCATAATAGGAGAGAAGTAGATCATATATTTCATCATCTTACTCATATCTGGCATTCCTTCTTGTGGCGGAGCCTGCATTGCAGATTGTTGACTTTGGTTCATTTTCATATAAAAGAAAATTGCAACAGAAGCTAAAATTGGAAATAAACTAATATGATTACCATATGTAGCAGAAATTAAAGGAATATTTGTGTCCCAGCTAAAAATAGTATCAAAAGAAGATAAATCTTCAGCCCATAAAAAGGCTTTTTGACGGAAATCTATGTTTGTAGGGAAAAATTTAAACAAGGCAAAGAATACAGGCATTTGCAATAATGCAGGAATACAACCAGACATCATACTTACTCCAGCTTTACGTTGTACAGCCATAATTTCTTGCTGACGTTTCATTGCGTTTTCTGTACCAGGATACTTTTTATTGATTTCTTCCATTTCAGGACGAATCACTTTCATTTTAGCACTAGATAAATACGATTTGTATAATACAGGTGATAAGATAATTCTAACAACAATAGTCATTAAAATAATGATTAAACCAAAGTTTCCAATGAATCCTTTTAAAACATTAAAAACAGGATAAAAAATAGTTCTATTTAAAAATCCGAAAATACCCCAACCTAAATCAGAAATTTCACTTAAATCTGTTCCTTTGTATGTACTTAACAAATTATAATCTGTTGGTCCGTAATACCATTCCATATTATAATTTAATTCACCATTTTTTAAAGCTAATGGAGTATTTAAGCTAAATGTTTTTGTATAAATACTATCTTGATCTTCACCTAAATAATCAACAGACTTTAATTTTGCATCATTAAAAGGAGTATCTGTTAACAAAGCAGTAGAGAAGAAGTGTTGTTTGTAGGCAACCCATTCTACATCATTTACAACTTCATCATCTTTCATTTGTAAATAATCTACATCACCATCTTCTTTAAAATAATAGTATGTATACATATTTTCTGTACGCATACTTTTTTCTTTACGTAAAGATTTTAATTTCCAGTCTAAGTTAATATTCTGAGAACTATTAATAACGTTACTTAACCCTTGTGAACGAACAGCAAAATCAATTCTGTAGTCATTTTTTGATTTAATTTCGTAGCGATACTCTAAAAACTGACTATCAGAAACCTTAAGTTTCATTGAAAGTACAGTATTGTCGCCATTTTTAGTTTCTTTTGGCTCGAATAATAAATCCTGAGTATTTAAAGTACGATTGTCTGTAGTACCAAAATTGATATTAAAATTTGCATTTTTATTATTTATAATATGTAATGGTAAAGAGTCGTAAGTTTTAAAGTTCTTTACTAATGCTTTTGTAATTTGTCCACCTTTGTTACTAATAGTTAACTGAATTACATCATTTTCAATTACAGTTTCACCATCTTTTCCATTAATTGCACTGTGAGCAAAAGCTCCTAACTGATTTTTTAAAGCAATTTGTTGTAATGAATCATTTACTACAATGTTTTTAGTTTTTGTTGTATCTAAAACAGTATTTGTTGTAGTAGTAACTTGTTCTGTTGGTGTAGTGTTTGGTTTTTCAGCATCAACTTCAGGCTTATTAGAATTTAAATACCATAGTAAAATTCCACCTAATAATAACATTCCTATGAATGAGTTGAAATCAAATTTTTTTTCTTCCATCGATATACGTTAAATGTCAACTTGTCATTTACTCAAAAAACTGAGTAATAAAACGCGACAAATGTAGCAAAACTACATCTTATTTCAGTTGTTTAGTTATAATTAATTTATACTACATATATAGCGCAAACTATGTTCCGTTTTTTAACTTTGTTTAAACTAAATTATTGAAATGACAAAAAAGTATACTATTCAAAAATCTCCTTTTGTAGTTCCAACTACTGATGGAAAATTAATTGAAGAACATTTTGGTAATGCTACAGATGGAAACTCGAAAGTTAGTATTGCACACATGGTTGCTCCTTCAGGCTGGGCAGAACCTTTTCAAACTCCAGAATTTGATGAGTTTACATATATTATAAAAGGAAAGAAGCAATTTATTATTGATGGAGAAACTATAATATTAGAAGCAGGACAATCTATTAAAATAGAAAAGAATGTTAGCGTTCAATATTCAAATCCTTTTAATGAAGAATGTGAATATTTAGCAGTTTGTTTACCAGCATTTTCTATTGACTTAGTTCATAGAGAAGAAGAATAAATAAGATGGTGATTAAAATCACCATCTTATTATTTTTTGTTTAGAAACCAATATATCTACATTCATAAGTTCCTCGAATAGGGTTGTTATCTAAACAAGGTCCGCATTCTGTAAATGGTGCTGTACATGAATTTTGACACGCTCTAAGTGAGCGAAAATCGCACGTAGTAGCAATTGGTACAGAGTCAAATCCTCCAAGAATTTCTAATTGTTTTTGTTTGCTTAATTTTTTTCCAATTTCGAATATTTTTTTCATGATTTAAGATGTATTTGAAATTAATATTCTGTGATGGTTTAAAGACATTCACAGTTTTATGTCTATTTCTTCGCGATAAGAACTCTTAAATCTAAACTTTTAAAATTGAATTATTAAGTAACGAACAGTTAATTTTTATTTAAAATATTTCAACAGTTCGTGTGTTTATGTGTTGAAATAAAGGGAGTTAATTAAAAACTTTATAATTAATAAAGAAGGTATACTTCGAACGAAATATACCTTAAATAAAATTTTCTTTTCATGATACTTTGTTACTCACAAGCACCTGTTAAGCAACAGTGAGTTTCTGCAGTTCCTAAACAACATCCGTTAAAAAGAGAAAAACCACCGCAAGAATTACATTGTTGAGCAGAATACTGAGGGCAAGTAGCTCTACCAGATCCACCACTTATTAGTTGTTGTTCTTTTTTATTTAACGCTTTTCCTAAGTTTAAAATTGAATTTTTCATATTGTATATTTTAATTGATTATTATTTTTCGTGAGGACCAGTTGGTTTTATACCAACTACGCATCCACAATTTCCAGCACCAACACACACCCATTTTCCTCCTCCGTTTATACATGCATCTTGAGCTATACTACCTCCATTAATAGTTTGCTGTTCTTGTTTATTTAAGGTTTTACCTAAATTTAAAATTGATTTTTTCATAAATGTTGATTTATATTTATTTGAAGTAAAATTTCAACTTTTAGATAGTAAAATCAATAATGATTTCAGAAGTGTATTACTTTTTTTCAAAATCGTTTTCATAAAAAAGAGAGTTCTTGAAAAAGAACTCTCTTAAAAAGACAAATAAATATTTTGTGATTATTGTTGTAAAAATGCTGCTAAATTTATCAGTAAATATTCAGGATAAGTACAATTTGTTTGATTTACATACGGTCTTGCGACTATAACATTGTCGGTCATTGTATTTAAATATAGAGTATTTACGGTATTAACTTTAGTAACTCCATTGCGATCACTTTGATCAGAAGTTACAGAAGAATGATGATATCCGTGATTAAAACTATCATAATTAAGCGGATGCGCAGTAGAAGTGACAGAGTAAGGTAAATTTGGATTGACTAATGGATGTAAACCTTCTGGAAAATATAATTCGATACAATTTTGTTGTAGAACTGATCTTAAAAAAAACTGTTCAGCTATTTGTACGATATTATGGATAGGAGATAGGCAATCACCCAAATCGTCTTCACATGTTACTAACGGTTCAGGTGGAGATTGTGTACCATGTATTGGATCTCTTCCAGGTGGTGTTTCATTTATAAAACTTCTTAAAACATTTAAAAACTCATTCTTAAAATTGAGATTTGAATTTTCTCCGATTAATTCATTAAGCGTTACTGTTTCTCTTCCATTTAAATAATTAAAAAGTTCTACTCTATTTGATGATTTATTCATAATCACTCGAGCAGAGATATAAGAAACCCATTGTAATTTTTTTTGAAATTGATCAATAGATTCTCTGGTATTTATTACTGTTTGTGTTCGGTTTTTTAAGTTGTTTGTACTATTTGTATCCTCTACCATTTCTAAATCATTGGTATTATCTTCACAAGCAATAGAGAGAAGTAAGGCGCAAATAAAAAGTAAATTTGTGATTTTCATTTTCAACTTGATTTTATATTTTGATTGATCTTACAAATTATATTTTATGATTTTAAAATAAAATAGGAATTTCAAATTAGTTATATGAATTTTCAAATTTATTATTGAATTTTTAAAATCTGATTAGAATATTTTTTCAAGCGTATATTCTTTTCTTCTAGATGAAACCGGAATTTTTATCTCATTATTTAGAACTAAAAAACCTTTCTTACTGTATTTTATCACATGTTTTTTATTGACTAAATACGACTGATGACAGCGAACAAACTTTTGTTCAGATAATAATTCTTCTACCTTTTTGGCAGATTTAGTAATTATAATTTTATCTGTGATTGAAGTGTAAAAAGTAGTATAATTCCCTTCGGATTTACAATATAAAATATCATCCTCATGAATAGCAAAAACAGTATCTGCAGTTTTTAATACAATACGTTTATTCGTATTATTATCATTAAAGTATTCATTAGTTACCTCAATAGATTTTTCTAGTGTAGTTGTTTGGGTATTTTGTTCAATAGCGAGCTCAACAGCAGCTATAAATTCATCATCATCAATAGGTTTTAAAATGTAATCTAAAGCTCCAACTTTTATAGCTTTAATTGCATGTTTATCAAAACCAGTAATAAAAATGATTTCAAACTTCTTAAAAGTTAACTGATTTAAAATATCAAAAGCAGTTTGTTGCCCTAAATTTATATCAAGAAAAAGTAAATCAGGTTGCTCTTTTTCTATAATTAAAATAGCAGAGTCTACATCAGATGCTTCTCCAGTAATATCAATTTTATGGTTAAAGTTTTGTTCTATCTTTTTTTTAATGTCGACTCTTACGTGTGCTTCATCATCAATTATAATTGCTTTAATCATTATCTGAGAGTTTATATGGTATTTCAAATGTTACTATAACACCAGTTCCGTTAGATTTATTTTTGAGGTTAATTCCTTTGTTTGTGACCTTTTTTAGGTAAGTGTCAATTAGTTTGGTAGAAGATGCTTTTGAAGATTTATTATCGCTTGATAATCCAATTCCGTTATCTTCAATTACGCAAAGTAAAGTTACGTTTTGTTGGGTTAAACTTAACGTAATTTGACCAGGGTAATTTATTCCAGATAAACCATGTTCAATACTATTTTCTATAAAAGGTTGAATTAACATTGGAGGTATAAAAATTAAATCATCTTGATTAAGATTCTTTAAATTCAGTTGAAATTGAAAAGTATCAGGAAAACGAAGTTGTTGAAGTTCTATAAACTTTTGCAAGGCATCAATCTCTTCATTTAGTTGAATATAGTTTTGTGTTGAGTTTTCTAGAATTAATCGTAATAAGCGTGAAAATTTTAAAAGATATTTAATGGCCAACTTAGGAGTATCTTCTATTTTATTTTGGATGGCATACAACGTATTAAATGTAAAATGAGGATTCATTTGTAAGCGTAATAAACGTTGCTGCATTTGTAGATTTTGCTTTTCAAAGTTATATTTACGTTGTTTGTAAAAAAGGTATCCTATAGTTATAAAAATCACTACTAAAACTATTAATCCGAATAAACGTTTTAAACTTTTAATTTCTAAGTCGTTTTTTTCAGCAATTATTTTCTTTTCTCTCTCTGAAGCCTTTTTTAACTCTACAAGTTCATTTTGAAACTTTTTAGTGTATTCGTTTTCTTGATAATTATATAAGCTATCGAAACTGTTGTTTATCAGATCTATTTTTTTATCCGTTAAAAAAGAAAGATGGAGTTGTGTTTGTAAAATACTACGTTTTGTTGTAGACTTTACGTTACCTCCAACTAAAGCTTTTGCAGAATCAAGGTGAAGTTGTGCTTTTTGAAATGCTTTTAAATGAATATAGCTTTCGGAAATATTTTTATGTAGTCCTGCAATTTCATTTTTTGAATTTACATTCTTCTTTCCCTTAGTTAAAAAATATAAAGCTTTTAAGTAATACCTTAAGGAGTTAGCATATTCTTTCTTGTAAAACTTATGAATACCAAGCTCTCTAAATAAATTATGTTTTGTGCTGGTATTGAGTTTGTGTTCATATTTAGAAATACTATCCAGCAAGAAAAATGCTCTTTGTTTATTCTTTAGTTTTAACTCATACTGAGCTTGAATAATTAAGTTCTCACTAATATCATTTACATTTTTACCTTCTTGTAATTTCGCTTTTATTTGAAGTTTATTATGAGTTAAAGCTTTCTTTATATCACCTTTGGCTTTATAGGTGTTTTCAAGCATATACTGGTAGTAAGAATCTTCAGTTTTTACTAAGTCCTTATAATCATTAATAACGGTGAAACAGTCACCATAATTTCCTTGTTGATTATGAAATTTCCAACAGTTAAAAAAGTATTTTAATTCGAGTTTATTGCTAATACTATCTTTTACAAAGTCTTTAGCTTTATGAAAATATATAGTAGCAGAATCATTTAGTTTTTTAAAGCGATAATAATTAGCTAACATATAGTTGTTTTTAGCTTCAATAGAATCACTAACAAAGGAATAATGTTTTATAAAGTTTCTAACTTTATTTAGTTTTATTAATGTAGAGTCTCTGTTTTTAAATGCTTTTTTATGTAGAACTTTAATTTCGGTAAGCACTTCTGTTTCATTTTTTTTAGAAGTACAGGCATAAACAAAGCATGTTAGTGTCAAGAAAAAACACAACCTTTTAAACATAGTAAGATACTTGATTGATCTGACTAAGTTATGAAATTAAAAATTTATTGGGTATAGTAAAATAGGAGTAGAGGAGTTGTTAAAATTGATATTTCTTATCAATAGCATACTTTACAAGTTCATTTCCACTATTTAAATTTAATTTTCTAATCATATTTTTTCTATGTGTATCCACTGTAGTTTTAGCGATAAAAAGATCTTCAGCAATTTGTTTTGATGTTTTTCCATTGGCAATATGTTGTAAAATTTCTTTTTCTCTATTAGATAAAACAATCTGATCTGATTTTCCTATAGTTACGTTTTTATCAATGTAGTCATTCATAAAGTTAAAAGCTACGTTAGGATCAAAAAAAGTGTTACCCTCAGCTATCACTTTTATAGCTTTAGAAAGCATTTTTATTCCAGAATTTTTCAATAAATATCCAGAAGCACCAGCATCTAACATTTGTTTTATTGCATCTGGTTGATCAAACATGGTTAAGGCTAAAACTTTAATATGTTTGAATTTAGATTTTATAATCTTGGTAGCAGCAATACCATCCATTTTAGGCATTCTAATGTCAGTAATAACTAATTTGGGTTGTTTTAACTCTACTAATTTAATAAGCTCTTCACCATTGTTTACACTACCAATTATTTTGATTTCTTCATCATATTCAAAAAAAGATTTAACTCCATCAATCAACATTTGATGATCTTCTGCAATAACGATTGTAGTCATATTTTTTCAATTTGTTTTACTCAAATATAATAAACCAAAATAGTATTGAGTTACTTACAGCTAGGTATTTAAATAGGGATATTCATTATAATTGAAGTCCCGCTTTTCGAAGAAGAGTCTATCTGAAAAGTTCCTTCTAAATGTTCTATTCTTTTTTGAATAGAGTGTAATCCCATGCCTGTTTTAGCTTTAATTTTTTTAGGATCAAATCCTTTTCCATTATCTTCAATAATAATGTTTAACGTGTCTTTAAACTGAGAAATGCTTATTGTTGCTTCGCTGGCTTCAGCATGTTTAATAATATTGGTGGTTAACTCTTGTATAATTCTAAATAAAGTGAGTTCTGTATTGGTATCTAATCGTTGCTCTAAACCAAAATCTATAATTTCAATTTTTAACTGATTTGCAGCAGAAATTTTTTCTGCCATAATTTTTACAGCGACTAATAATCCCTGATTAGCAATTACTCCTGCATTTTTAGCGTGAGCAATACTTCTGACTTTTAGATAAGTTTCATCAATTAATTTCTCAGTTTTTTCATATAAATCATCTTGGTTAAAATGTTTTTTCTCTCTATTGAGTTTTAAATTTTCAAAATGAAGTTTTAAAGTAGCTAGAACACTACCAATATTATCATGTAAATCCTCAGCGATTCTAACACGTTCCTTTTCTTGTCCGGTTACCATTGCATTAATGGTGTTAATTTCTTGTTCTTTGAGTAGTGTAAGATTTTTTTGTTTTTCTAACTCTTTTTGTTGCTCAGCTAATAAACGTTTTTTCTTTGAGTTTTTAAGGTTTAAGTATGCTATAATTATCCCAAAGATTAATAAAAATAAAGTAATAATAAAAAAGTATAAGTTTCGTTCTTTTTGTAATTTTTCTTTATCATAATTAAATTTTGTACGATGATAAGTTCTTTTTTGTGCACTTTTTGAACGCTCATAATTTAATTCTTCACTAAAAAACTGACTTTTAAATCTAAGACTATCTAATTCATTTCCAATTTTAGTATAAGCTTTATATTTCCAATAATATAATGGTAGATATAAAGATTTAAATACATATGATGTATCTTGTATTTTTATTTTATCACTGAAATCTAATGCTTCATTAAAATTATTTTTTTTATATAAAATGGCTAATTTTAATAATTGACATGCGATTTTCTTTTCTTTTTCTTTGTATTTTAATTTTTTTTTATCTAAAAAAATTAATGCAGAGTCCACTTGTTTTAAAGCTAAATCATAGTTTTTCATTATTTTGAAATTATAAGAAGCATTAGTTTGTAATAGCTTTACAGAAGTGCTTTTATCTTTGGTTAACCTTAAACTTTCATTAGCTTTTTTTTTAAGAGGAATGATTTTATCTTTATTATTGAAATCTAATCGTAATGAAATTCTATAGTTATACAAGGCATTTATTTTTTTTTCACTTATGCTATGAATATTATCATTATATATCTTTAGGAAGTAACTATAAGTTTTATCTTCAACACTAGTGGCTATTTGATCATAGATATCCAGAATAGCTTTTGAAATTTCGCAGATTAAAACTTTATCTTTTCTTTTTACTGCTATATTTAAAGACTTTTCTAAATTTGCATAAGCTTTTAGTTCATCTCCTTCCGCATAAAAATAATATAACCCCTTATTAAATTCATTAAAATTAAAGTTGAGAGAATTACGCTTAAAATAGTTTTTGTTAACTTTCAGAGTGTCAAATTTCCCATGTATAATTATATTTGAATAGATTTTTAGTTGTTTTTTTAAGTCTAAATCGTTAATGTTTCTAATGTTATTTTGGACTTTCTCTACATTGTTTATGTATACATTATAAAAAAAATAATCTAGCCCATGTTCTTTTTTTGATGAACACGAGCTAATAATTATTAATATGATTAGTATTTTTTTATACAATAGTTATTCAATTAAAATTCTTTTGGGTACACAAAAACCTACAGGTTCACCCATACTGTCAGGAATAGGAAATGGTTCATCAGTACCAAATTTTCTTCCAGAAATTTCTACATAATCTTCTCCGTCACGAATAAATCTATAAGGGTTTAAATATTTTGATTTCTCTGGTTTTTTAGGATCATAAATATTTTGATTTGGGGGAGTTCTAGAGTAATTAGAATCTAAAATCATTCCTGATTCTAATTTTTTATGTAATTCAATTACCTTACTAATTTCAGTATTTGTGTCAAAAGGAGTAATGCTAAAATTAATGTAAGCATCAATGTGATCATCAGAATTGCTTTGAGTTGAAAATTCAATTTTTGGTGAAGAATTACCGAATCCTATAGTTATATCTCCTATAAAATTTTGTAGTTTAAAATCACAATGATAGTTATATTGTCTGAAATTATCTGAGTTATCAAATTCTTCAAACTTTTTAATTTTAATATAAACCATATAAAAAGTTCCATAATCTTGAGAACCTAAAATAGGTTGAAAATTAGTTTTATCCTTTAAATTTAATTTGAACTTTAAGTTTTCGTGTGCCATATTTATAAATTGTTTGATTATTGTAGTTTAAAAGAGCTAAGTTTTGGATTATTATTTTCTAAGTTTTCCTTAAAAATATGGTAGTTAACCCAATTATTTGAAATTTTGTAATTAGCAGGATAAGATATAGGTTTTACCAATAGATTTCCATTAACTTTTTTTGTTTTAACTATGGTGCCATATTCACGAAATATGCATTGATTTTTTTTGAGGTAATTACATCCATATCTGTCGTGAGCAATATTGGGTTTTCCTATAACACTGATATTTCTCAGGCATCTATTTATATCTGGGCAATTAAATTGACTTGTTCTTTCTTCCTTATAAAGTTGATGTGATAAAAATGATAAAACATCATCTTTATTATTAATTTTATTAATCAACGATGTATCTTTAATTTTTAAATAATTCCATGGATTTTTTAGATTATTTAATTCTAACTTATCTAGTTGTAATTCATTTTTAGTTATAAATTCATTAAGATATTTTATGTTTTTATAAAGTAGAAAATCTTTCTCTATATTTTTTTGATTTAAGTTATTATCATAACCTTTAACTTTTGTAGTCCAAACCTTATCTATTTTGGTAGTAGATATATACTCTTTAATACATATGTAATTTGTATCTGATAAATTGTTAGGATCACTTATGAGTAAATATTTAAAGTTATCTAACTCTCCATACCCTATTATTAATTCCATGTGAGCATTATTATCTATAGTTTTTAAAATTATTGGTGATTGATTAGTGTTTAGAGTCTCAACAATTTTGTCATAGTTATTAATTATGGCTTTATCAATTTCTTCTGCTTTGAAACCAGCTTCATTAAATATTTTAACTAAATGATCGTCTTTTAATTCTAAATTATCGCAGTGACATTCTGAACTTTCTATTCTACAATCTAATTTAGATGAATTTACATTCAAATAAGAATTATAATGGCTTACGATTTCGTAATCTTCAACACCAATAGTAGAGTTAGATTTAAAGCCTTTTATCATTTTTTCTAAAGAAGAAGCCCAACACCAAGAAGATCTAGTTGGTTGTTTAATGTGCGTTAAGTTATTAAAACAATAAAATTTTCCCATGACATATAAATATTAAGAACATTACAAATATATTTTGTTGCTATAAATATTTTTATACCTACAAATAGGTATATTTTTCTACTTAATAGTAAGTAAAATTGAATTTAGCCACCAATAATAATACTTCCGTCTTTAGTTTCAGGAGCCATTGGATCAAAGGGGAGTTGTTGATTATTGGTTTCTATAATTTCTGTTGAAGAATCAGTACAACTGATAAAAAATAAAGAAGATATGGTTAAAATTAGTAGTAGTATTTTTTTCATATTTTAATTTTATACAACTAAAATATCAAAAAAACTTAGTGTAATGTAAAAATAGTCAGTAAAATACCTAATGAAATAGCTATAAACTTTTGAAGATTGAATTTATGATTCTCAGAACTTTCAAATAAAATAATTGTAGAAATATGTAAAAAAACTCCAATAATTAATGCTGTAATCTCTTGGGTGTATTGTTGCAACCAATCCACATTTTCTCCTAAAAAATATCCGATAGGGCTCATCAAACTAAAAATAAAAAGAAAAATGAAAGTCTTTGGTTTAGAGAATTCCGAGTGTAAAAAAAATGTGGTAATGATTATAGCAACTGGAATTTTATGAACCACAATGGCCCATAATAAGTTATCGTTAGCATTATGAATAGGTAAACCTTCTGAGAAAGCATGCAAAGATAAACTAACAAATAATAACCAAGGAAAAGTATTAGAATTAGATTGTAAATGTACATGACCATGTTCAGCACCTTTTGAAAAAGATTCTAAAATAGACTGAAATAAAATACCAATTAATATGATAATACCAATTTTATGGAATTGTGTATGATCATGAGAATGTGCATATACTTCTGGAAGTAAATGTAAAACAGTTACAGATAATAAATATGAGCCACTAAAGGCTAGTAAAAGTCTCGTGTATAATTTGTTGGGTTTTTTAAAAAGAACAAAAGCTCCTCCTAATAAAACAGAACCTATTAAAATTAGGTAATTCATTTAGCTACTAAAATTAATCTGTTTGAACGCTCCTCCTCAAAAGAATTCAAATTATAATCGCCAAAAGTATCAATAATTTTTAATCCAACAGTATTAAAGTATTTCTTCATTTTATCAAAACTCAAGAATTTAACTTTTTCTGTGTATGAATGTTCTTCATTGTCAGCAACAAAATTAATGTGCTTTAAAATAAAACCATCTTTAATTTCACGTTTTATGTGAAACTCAATATTATCAATGGTTTTTACTTCTTGTTTAACAAGTTGTTGTTCAGTTTTAATAACATTTAAAAAATCTAACACTAAAACAGCATCTTCTTTTAAACCACTTTTCATGGCTTTTAATACTTGAAGATCTTCATTGTCATCATCAAAATAACCAAAACTCGTAAATAAGTTGAAAATAGCGTCGTATTTATTCTCCAGAGTTTTACGCATATCCCAAACTTCAAAGTTTAGGGTTTCATTTTCGAAATTTTTAGCGTAATCGATACTGTTTTTACTCAAATCTCCACCAGTTACTTTGTAACCTAAAGAGTTTAAAAAAATAGAATGTCTTCCTTTTCCACAAGGTAAATCAGCAATATGAGCAGATTTAGGAAGTTGTAAATATGCAGTAATATTTTTCATGAATAACTGCGCATCTTCATCATTTCTATGCTTATATAATGTATGATAATATGGTGTGTCAAACCATGAACTGAACCAATCTTTTGTCTTCATAAGTAATATGGACGCAAAAGTAATGAAAACTTACATTTTTCTTTCCTGAATTATTATCTAAAAACACAATAATTAAAATGTATTTTTGCAAACTAAGATAGCATAGATGGATAAAGATTTTAAAATGGTTGCTACTACCATTTCTGGATTAGAAGGTGTTTTGGCTGATGAGCTAAGAAAACTAGGAGCAAGGGAAGTAAAAGAAGCAATTAGAAGTGTACATTTTAGAGGAGATAAAGGTTTCTTATATAAAGCAAATATTGCATTAAGGACAGCAATTAGAATTTTAAAGCCAATTAAGCGAAGTAAAATTTTCGATGAAGAAGATTTATATGAGGCGATTCAACGTGTTAAATGGGAGAGATTATTAGACGTGGATGGAACTTTTGCTATAGATGCTGTAGTATATTCTAGAAACTTTACTTCGAATTCTCATTACATTGCATTAAAGTCCAAAGATGCTATCGCAGATTATTTTGTGCATAAGTATAAGAAAAGACCAAATGTAGATTTAAAATATCCAGATGTAAAAATTCATATTCATATTCATAAGGAATGGTTAACAATTTCTTTAGATAGTTCTGGAGATTCACTACACAAAAGAGGGTATAGAAGCGCTACGAATATTGCACCAATTAATGAAGTTTTAGCAGCTGGTTTAATTTTACTTTCAGGATACAAAGGAGAAGAAAACTTTATAGATCCTATGTGCGGTTCTGGAACTATATTGATTGAAGCAGCTATGATAGCAAATAATATTCCTGCTAATATCAATAGAAAACATTTTGCTTTTGAGAATTGGAAGGATTATGATGAAGATTTGTATTTTGTGATTCAAGATTCTTTACTGAAGAAGATTCGAAATGCACATTTTAAAATAATGGGCTTTGATAAAGCTCCATCTGCTGTTAAAAAAGCAAAGCAAAATATTATCAATGCAAATTTAGAAGAGTTTATCGGAGTTCATCATGTCAATTTCTTTAACTCAAAAAAAGAAGTATTTGGTAAAACAACAATATTATTTAATCCACCTTACGGAGAACGTTTAAATATAAATATTGAAGAGTTTTATAAAAATATTGGAGATACTTTAAAACATGGTTATTCAAACTCTACTGCTTGGTTAATCACTTCCGATTTCAATGCGTTGAAGTTTGTAGGGTTAAGAACCTCAAAAAGATTACCAATAAAGAATGGTGATTTAGATTGCCGTTTTGTAAAGTATGAACTTTATGAAGGAAGTAAAAAAACAAAGAAGTTTAGCGAAAGCTAAACTTCTTTGTTTGTAGTAAAATGGTTTACTTTATTTTTTAAATAAATAGCTATTAAAGCTTCTTCCATTTATTTTGGTGTATTTAGAATCGATATCATAATTTACGATCATATTTTTTACATCAAAATCTCCTGAAACTTCCATATACTTAATATTTAAATCTTCTTCAAATTTTACATTGTTAAAAGAAACTCCACCTTTGAATTCGGTATACTTAAAAGTTGCTTCTTCTTGAAAAATAGAATTAGCGAAACTCACAAATTCTCTAAACTTAGCACGTTTAAATGTAGCTGGTTCATCAAAGTTGGTATTTTTAAAAGATATTGCTTTTTCAAATTCAGCGTATTTAAAAGTAGTATCTTCAAGGAATTTAGTCCCACTAAAATCTGTATTACCTTCAAAATCTGAATATTTAAACATTGCTTTTCCTTCGAAAGTACAATCTCTAAATGTTACATCATCTTCAAAATTTGCAATAAAAGTGTATCCAGAATCCTCATGTGGAATGTATGCTAGTACATCGTCTTCAAAAACACAATTTACAAAAGAGATTGAACTTAAAATTTGCTTAGGAACTGTGTTTGAACCTCCATTGCTCCACCATTTTTTTCTTTTTGGTAAATTCGGTAAAGCTTTATCCATAAAAGTTAAGTCTAAAATTCCAACCACTGTAGCATTACTAATGGTGATATTTTCCTCTTTACTAATTTTCTTTAATATTTCTGTAGCATTTATAGTTTTCTGTGCTACGATGATAGAGCTTACAAAAAGCAAAACTAACGTTGTAATTGTTCTCATGATTTAAATAGTTTACTTATTTATTTTAAAGACAACAACATTTTTAATATGTTACAAAAAAAACGTCCAATATAAAATTGGACGCCTTGTATACTGTTTAGTGCTTGATTATTAGTTTACAGAATCACTTAAACCAGCACCTGCTTTAAATTTTACAACATTCTTAGCAGCGATTTGAATTTCTTTTCCAGTTTGAGGATTTCTTCCGCTTCTTGCAGCTCTTTGAGAAACTGACCAAGTTCCCCAACCAACTAAAGCTACTTTGTCACCTTTCTTTAAAGCGCTAGTTACATTGTTAGTTAAAGAATCTAATGCAGCTTTAGCAGCAGCTTTAGAAATTCCTGCATCAGCAGCCATTGCGTCGATTAACTCAGACTTGTTCATAATTTGTAGATTTTAAAATTAATTAATAAATTTTTTGCTTTAACGCTTAACAAATATAGATTTAATGGGGTATTGTGCAAGTTGAAGCTCTAAAAAACTAAGAATTTGTTAATAAAAACCCCTGATTTGTTAATAACCACGACTTAAAAGAGCATGAAAAGCGTTAATCCCTTATAAATAAAGGGCTACAGCGCTCTAGCTTTCTCTTCAAATGTAAATCCGTTTAATAAACTAACAGCATCTAGTTTTTTCTTACCAGAAATTTTAATTTCATCGATAATTAAGAAACCATCTTTTGCAGCTACTTTTATTTCTTTTTTAGTCGTTAGGATTGTTCCTATTTCTATGTTATGATTTTCTTTTTGCTTAGAAACACCATAAATTTTTGCAGAAATCTCATCTTCACCATTCAGAATAGTTGTCCATGCGGCAGGGTAAGGGTTTAATCCACGGATATGATTATAAATATCATCTAATGGTTTAAACCAATCTATTTTACAATTGTGAGGAAATAATTTTGGAGCAGATTTTTCTTCTAACTCAGGTTGCTTTTTTGTCTTTACCTTGTCAGAAGCTATTAAATCGACAGTCTCCACTACTAAATCAGCACCTAAAACCATTAATTTATCGTGAAGTTCACCAACGATTTCATGAGGAGCAATATCTATTTCTTTTTGTAAAATAATTTCTCCAGTATCAATTTTATCATCAATGAAGAAAGTAGTTACACCTGTTTTGGTTTCTCCATTAATAATAGCCCAATTAATTGGAGCTGCACCTCTATATTCAGGCAGTAATGAAGCATGTAAATTAAATGTTCCATATTCAGGCATTTTCCAAACCACTGTAGGTAACATTCTAAAAGCAACTACTATTTGTAAATTTGCTTTTAAATCTTTTAATTCATCTGTAAAAGATTCAGCTTTTAAATTTTTAGGTTGTAAAACTTTTAATCCTTGATTAACCGCATATTTTTTTACAGCAGATTCATTTAGTTTTCGTCCTCTACCTGCTGGTTTGTCTGGTGCTGTGATTACACCAACGATATTGTAATTATTTTCTACAAGTTTCTTTAAAATGGTCACTGCGAAATCTGGAGTTCCCATAAAAACAATTCTTAAATCTCTCATTTATGCTAGTAAATAGGTGTTATAGTTTGTTACTTTTATTTTTTCTTCTCCTAATAATTTTCTCAAATGTATTAAGATGTCTCTTTCTTTATAATTTAATTTTTCACAGATCTCTCTAGATGAAATTTCTCTATTATCTTTTATTATGGCTAATATTTCTTTAGAAACATCAATAATTTTTTCTTTTTTCAAGCAAACATCGCATATTCCACATTCTTTGGCATTTGGCTCATTAAAATAATTTAGTAATTGTATATTTCTACAAACTGCATCATTTTGAATAAATTGAATAATGTTACCAAGTTTTTGGGCTTTATACGTTAAAAGATTTTTTATTTTTTTTGAAAAACGATTTATTGTTCTATTGTCTTCCCTAGGATGTAAAAAATATAGCATACTGTCTTTAGACGACTTTTTGTAATTCACTATTTGATCATTATGCAATTCATCCAGTAAGTGAATTAAATGTTTAGATGTGATTCCTAAAATTTTAGCTATTGCAAATTCGTTAATAGAAACATCTTGTTCGAACAATCCACCATACATTCTTAATAAGGTATCAATGAACTTGTTTTTTTTGGGGTTAGCTAATTTATATTTACTTAATTGACCATATGGAATTAAAAACTGTAAGGTTGATTTTTTCTGATTAAAATGATTTAATTCAATAATTCCAAAATTATTTAGTATTTGAAGTATGTTATATACTTTTCTTACTGGTAAATTATAAATATTACAAAAATCTAATATATTGAAATCGAAACCTGTATCAATGAATTCACCATTTGCTATTTTAAAATATTGATGCAATTTTGTGTGAACATGTTTTATTTCTTCAAGTGAAGGTTGTGAATCTTTAAATAAGTTTAGAGTTAATTTAATATCGCTTTCGTTAGTAAGCATAATAGCATAACAACTTTCATTATTACGTCCGGCTCTTCCTGCTTCCTGAACATAATTTTCAATGGAATTAGGAATATCATAATGAACTACAATTTTTACATCAGCTCTATCGATTCCCATACCAAAAGCATTGGTAGCAACAATAATACGGCATGTATTGTTCATCCAATTTTTGTAAGCGATTTCTTTTTCTGACAGTGATAATCCTCCGTGATATGATGTGGCTTTGAAACCCTTACTATTTAAAAAGTTAGAAAGCTCTATTGTTTTTTTTCGTGAGGAAACATAAACAATAGCAGGTGCTTTTATTTTTGTAAAAATTTCTTTCAGTCTATATAATTTATCCTCACTTTTTAAGATGCGATAACCTAAATTAGGTTTGTAAAAAGATTTTTTAAACGTTAAGGGTTCATTTAAGCTTAAAGTACTGTAAATATCTTCCAATACTTTATTTGTAGCAGTGGCGGTTAAAGCTATTACAGGAGTATTTTCTTTTAACTCTTTTAATATTGATAATTGTGTATACGACGGTCTAAAATCATGTCCCCATTCTGAAATACAGTGTGCTTCATCTACAGCAAAAAAAGAAACGGATAATTGTTTTATTTTTTCTTGGATAAATTTTGATTGAATACGTTCTGGTGATAGATACAAAAATTTGTAATTCCCAAATTTGAGGTTGTCAAAAATACGTACAATTTCATCTTGATGACTTCCAGAAGGAATGTAAAAAGCCTTTATTCCTCTTTTATCTAGACTATTTATCTGATCTTGAATAAGCGCAATAAGTGGAGAAATAACAATACAGACACCTTCCTTAATAAGCGCAGGAATTTGATAACAAATAGATTTCCCACCTCCTGTTGGCAGCAGTGCAGTAGTATCTTTGTTATTTAAAACGGCTTCAATTATTTCTAGTTGTTGTGGTCTAAAAGAATCAAATCCCCAATATTTTTTTAATATTTCTGTAGGTGTATTCAATACCTTATAAGTTATCTAAAATAAAGAAGCATCGATTTCTAACACTATCAAAAGGAACATTAATAATTTCATATCCTAACTCTGTATAAGCTTTATTTAAAAAAGTACTTATTTTTTCAGCTTGTTCAAAGGTTTCATAACGTTCGTTATCTGATTTATAGATTTTTTTCCAAGGTAAAAACTGAAAAATTTTAGTGTATTTGTATTGTTTACTTTTTTCAATAAATTCTTCTGGAATTTCTGTATTGAAATATTCTAAGTAAGCATGAACACTAGGGATACCACGATCAAAAAAAACAGTTTTTTTATTAGATTTTTCAGCGTCTAAGTATTGCTGAACTCTACCTTCCAATAATTTATAACTAAATAACAAGGGATCTGTTAGAAAAAGTTGTTCAATACCTTCTTCTTGTGCTTTTCTAGTTACCTCTCTAGAAACCTCAGGCATACATTTATAACCTCTTCTATTTAAGTATCTTAAAACAGAAGACTTTCCAGTTCCTGGTCCGCCTATAAAAACAATCTTTTGTTGCATGCAGCAAAAATAGTAGATTCGCTACTTATATATAATAAATAGTGTAATTTTGTGTTCAATTTTATTATGATTACGTAATTAAATTACGAGCTTAAAATAATTTACATATTAAACTATGTCTGATAGAGAAGCATTTTATGCAAATTTGAAAGAAAAATTAAAAGAAACTACTAATTTTCCAACAAAATATTTATATAAATTTATAGTCCCTAGTGAAGAAAGTAAAATAAAACAAGTACAAGATTTATTTGATAAAGGCGGTGCTGTTATTAGTACTAGGAAGTCAAGATCAGGAAAATATACAAGTGTTTCTATACATTTAAATGTATCTAACCCCGACGAAGTAATCTCATATTATCAGCAAGCTGAAACAATAGAAGGCATTATATCATTATAAAACTCTTATGAAAACCAAATTTATTTTTACAATCTCCTTATTTATTTCAATTACTCTTTTTTCACAGAAAGATGAAGTTTTATTAACTATAAACAAAACCCCAATATACGTTTCTGAGTTTAAAAGAGTGTATGAAAAGAATTTGGATCAAATTAAAGAAGAAGAAAAAGATATCGATAAAAATTTAAATCTTTTTATCAATTATAAATTGAAATTGATTGATGCGTATCAATTAAAGTTAGATACTTCTAAGACTTACAAAAGTGAATTAAATTCATACAAGAATCAATTAATGACACCTTATCTTCATGATGATGAATTTAAGCAGAAAATGGTAAAAGAAGCTTACGATAGAACTTTGGAAGAAGTTAGAGCAAGTCACATTTTATTAGCATATCCAAAAAATAGTGATAAGAAAGACTCTTTAACATTAAAGAAGAAATTAGAAGAAGTAAGAACTAGGATTTTAAATGGTGAAGCTTTTGAAAAAGTAGCAAAAGAGGTTTCAAGTGATCCTTCTGCAAAAATTAATGGAGGAGATTTAGGATATTTTTCAGCTTTTAGAATGGTTTATCAATTTGAAGATGCCGCATACAAAACAAAAGTAGGAGATATTTCTAAACCTTTCGGGACAAGATTTGGATATCATATTCTGAAAGTAACTGATAAAAGAAAATCTAGAGGAGAAGTTGAAGCAGCGCATATTTTAATTCGAAATACAGAAGCTAAAGGAAAATCTAAAATAGATTCTATTTACAAACAAATTCTTTCTGGTTTAGCTTTTGGGGATGCAGCTAAAGAATATTCAGAAGACAAAGGTTCTGCAGTAAATGGAGGTAAGTTACCAAGATTTGGTTCAGGTAGAATGGTTTTGCCTTTTGAAAATGCTGTAATGGACTTACAAAAAATCAACGATGTAAGTAAGCCTTTTAAAACTCGTTTTGGATGGCATATAGTGAAGTTGTTAAAGAAGTATCCAGTTAAGACTTTCGAGGAAATGAAAGAAGATTTACAAAGAAAGATCAGAACTAGTAACAGAGGTAATTTATCTACGCAGCGTTTAATAAAGAAGTTGAAAAAAGATTATCAACCTCAAGAAAATGGAACTTTAATACATAAAATGTCTCACAAAGAGCCTCTAACTAAACAAGATTCTTTAACTGTAGTGTATACTATAAAAGATAAAAAAATAACTTTAAATGAGTTTCTTGATTTTTCTCAAAACAAAAGATACATTACAACTGGTGAATTGTGGGAGAAATTTAAAGACCAAGAAATTTTAAATTATTACAAGAATAATTTAGAGCACATTTATCCAGAATATAAGTATACTTTACAAGAATATAAGGATGGTTTACTGTTATTTGATTTAATGAAAATGAAAGTTTGGAACAAGTCTCAGAATGACAGTGAAGAACTGTTAGCTTTTTTCAATAAAAATAAAAAAGATTATAAGAGTGAAGATTTAGAGAAGGTGAGAGGAGAGGTAATCAACGATTTTCAAAAGCATCTTGAGGACCAGTGGATTAATGATTTGAAATCTTCAAATAAAGTTAAAATAAATAAAAAGGTATTAAAAAGAGTAAAAAAGTTTTACAATAAATAGTGAATTTGAAGAAAGTTGTTTTCATATTATTTTTGGTGACGTTTTTATCTTGTGATGAAATAAATAATTTTTTATCAAGTGAAAATGAAACCACTAATGAACCTATTATTGCTTCTATAGGTGATACAAATTTGTATTTGTCTGATGTTGTTAATGTCGTCCCTAGAGGTACATCGAAAAATGATAGTTTAGTTTTAATAAAAAGTTTTATAAATAGTTGGGCGAAACGACAATTGATGTTAAAGAAAGCAGCCGAAAGTATTTCTGATGTAAACAACAAGCAAATAAATGAGTTGGTTAAAAATTATGAGGAAAGTTTATATATCAATGGATATAAGGAATCATTAATTAACCAACAATTAGACACAGTAATTTCAGAACAATCTATTCAAAAATACTATACAAACAATAAAGACAACTTCAGATTAAATGAAGAACTTTTACAACTAAAATATATCTATTTTGGAAAAGATTTTTTAGATAAGAAAGAAGCTATAAAAAAGTTTAAATCTAACTCAATAGAAGATCTAGAAGGTTTAGAAAATCTAACTATAAACTTTAAAGATTATATGTTAAGAGACTCTTCTTGGGTAAGCTATGATGATGTTTTGTTAAAAATCCCTCCTTTTAGATACATATCTAAGGAAAAACTGTTAAAAAAATCAAAATTCATTCAAAAAGAAGATAGTTTAGGAGTATATTTGGTCGCTGTGAATAATGTACTAAAGAGAAATGAAATTGCTCCTATAAGCTACATTAGAAGTAACATAAAACAACTTATTTTACACAAGCGTAAGATAGAATTAGTAAGAGAGATAGAAAAAACGTTGATTAATGATGCAATTAAAAACAATGAATTTAAAGAGTATTAGTATTTTTTTAATCTTAGGATTAGGGCCAATTTTTTCAAGTGCCCAAAAGAATAAAATAGATGGAGTAGCGGTAGTTGTAGGTAAAAATGTTGTTTTAGATTCAGATATTGAAAAGTTCAAAAAAGAACTTGAAACTCAAAGTGAAGGAAAAATCAAAGTTTCTGATTGTGAAATGTTAGAACAGTTAATGGAACGTAAGTTATTAGCTCATCATGCAGTAGTTGATAGTGTAACGGTTTCTAAAGCAGAAGTTGATGATAGAGTTACTAGAACTATAGCTTTTTTTACTAGAGAATATGGAGATCAACAAAAAGCTGTTGAAGCTTATGGTTTTAATGATATTGAAGATTTAAAAAAAGAACTAGAACGTGTTCAAAAAGAAGAATTGCTTATAGAAAAAGAGCAAGAAAAAATAACAGGAGATATTGATTTAACTCCAGAAGAAGTTCGATTATATTTCAATGGTTTAAAAGAAAAAAATGAATTACCTGAGTTTCCTGCGGAAGTTGAGCTTGCTCAAATTGTTTTAAAAGCAGAACCGACGGAAGAAGAAAATAAAAGAATTATAGCTAAATTAAATGAAATTAAGAAAGACGTTGAAGAAAACGATGCTAGTTTTAAATTAAAAGCTATTGTAAATTCTAATGATCCTTCTGTAGCTAGAAATGGAGGTAATTTAGGTACCATAAATAAAGATACTCAATTCATTAAAGAGTTTAAAGAGGTAGCTTTTTCATTAGATGAGGGACAAATTTCTGAACCTTTCAAGACAATCTTTGGATATCATATTATTTTACTACACAAAATCAAAGGTAAAGGTAGAGAGGTTTCGCATATTGTAATGGCTCCTGAAATATCTGATCAAAAGTTATCAGATGCTAAAGAGAAACTAGAAAAAATTAGAAAAGATATTATAGCTGGTGATATTACATTTGAAAAGGCAGTAAACGAATTTTCACAAGATGCTGATACTAAAAATAGTGGTGGGTTAATTTTGAATCCTTACACTGGTGAATCAACTTTTGATTTAACTAGAATGGATCCTGCTCTTTATGGTAGAATTAATGAATTACAAAAAGGAGGTTTTTCTGAAGTATTTTATGATGAAACTAGAGGAGGAGAGAAAATGTACAAATTACTTTACATGAGAAACAGAACCAATACGCATACTGCAGAACTGGTTAATGATTATGTGAAAATTCAAAAATTAGCGCTGTTAAAGAAAAAAGAAGAAACAATTGCTAAGTGGACAAAAGATAAAATATCAGAAACTTACGTGAAGATTGGAAGTGATCATAAAAAATGTTCATTTAAATCTAATTGGAAAAAAGATAATCAATAATGTCAGACGTTGCAGCAGTTAATAATTTGGTAACTAAATATGAAAAGTTACAAAAAGAAATAGGAAAAGTAATTATAGGTCAGAAAGAGGCTGTTAACTTTTCTCTACTTTCTATTTTTTGTGGAGGACACTCTTTGTTAATAGGAGTTCCGGGTTTAGCTAAAACTTTACTAGTAAATACAATTTCTGATGCTTTAGGCTTAAATTTTAATAGGATACAATTTACTCCAGATTTAATGCCATCAGATATTTTAGGAAGTGAAATTTTAGATGAAACTAGAAAGTTTAAATTCATTAAAGGACCAATATTTTCGAATATTATCTTAGCAGATGAGATTAATAGAACACCTCCAAAAACTCAGGCGGCTTTACTAGAAGCAATGCAAGAGCGTTCTGTAACTATTGCTGGTCATCATTATAAATTAGATTTACCTTTCTTTGTATTAGCAACTCAAAATCCAATTGAGCAAGAAGGAACATATCCATTACCAGAAGCACAATTAGATCGTTTTATGTTCTCTATAAATCTTGATTATCCATCATTTGAAGAAGAAGTAGAAGTAGTAAAAAACACCACAACTTCTAACGAACAAAAGGTTAATTCGCTATTTAATGCAAAAGAGATTGTAGAAATACAAAAATTGATTCGTAAAATACCTGTAGCAGATAATGTTGTAGAATATGCAGTAGGTTTAGTTGGTAAAACCAGACCTAAATCAGATAAAGCTACTGACTTAGTTAAAAAGTATATCGATTGGGGTGCAGGACCTCGTGCTTCGCAAAATTTAATTTTAGCTGCTAAAGCAAATGCCGCAGTTCATGGTAAATATTCTCCAGATATAGAAGATGTTCAAGCTGTTGCTGTTCCAATTTTATCACACAGAGTTGTTAAAAATTACAAGGCAGAAGCTGAAGGAATTACCATAAATGAAATAATTACTTCTTTGTTTTAAAACAAAAATAACATAAATAAAAAAACTCGGATGAAATCATCCGAGTTTTTTTATTTGGTAATATTTGTATAAACGATTTACTTCTTAATAAACTTTTTTGTAAGTAATCTTTGTCCGTCATTTACTTCTAATATATGTAACCCTTTCGATAAGTTACTAACATCAATATTTTCATCTATTGTACCATTTAGAACAGTTTGTCCAATAGTATTAATTATTCTGAAAGTAGCGTTTCTTTGATCTCTTAATGTGATTTTTAAGAAGTCAATAGCAGGATTAGGATAAACTTTAGCATCAAAAACTGGTTTTTCATTACCTAATTCACCATCAATTTCTAAATTAGTCAATATTTCAGCCGTTCTAGCTGAAGTACCAATATTAACCGTATAATCTTCTACTTCACCATATCCAAATGTTTCACAAGCAGTAGGAACTTCATTCCATTTCATAGATACACGCATTCTTGTATTTCCAGATTTAGCTGAAGTAGGTATAGTGAATGTGTATGATAAGTTTCCAGAACTTGAAGAAGAACCACTCACTAATTGTTCATTTGATTCAAACGTACCATTTTGATTTAAATCAATCCAAACACTCCAATATTCAGTGTAAGAAGAACTAACAAAACCAGCACTTACTACAATGGTATTGCTACCATAACTTAAATTCCCTACTAAGTTCGTAAAATCACCATATCCTGCATTTGCAGCTGTTGAGTTTACAATACCTCCAATAGCTATATTGTCAATATATTCATAGTTTACATTACTTCCTTTTGAGTTACAATACGTAAATACTGGTGTTGTAGGTAAAGTTGTAACATTAACTATATTGCTAGCAGAAGAAATGTTTCCAGCAGCATCTAAAGCTCTAATAGAAAATCCATAGGCTGTATCAGGATTTAAATTTGTCACATTATAACTTAATGCTGTAACTGTAGTGATCTTCGTAGTACCTCGATAAATTTCATAACCCGTTACGGCTTCATTATCTGTAGATGCATTCCAAGATAAGTTTAACGAAGTTTCTGAAATATTAGAAGCTGTAAGACCAGTTGGTATTGTTGGAGCTTGTGTATCAGGTAAAGATCCACCATCTATTGTATGAGTTCCAAGATCAGAAATAGTATTTGAGCTTAAAGAATTCCATTCAGAAGTTGTATATGATGTATTAGGTGAAATTACAGATGATTTACGCTGTAAAGTAACATCTTTACCAAAATTAGCACTACTAGCAGGTGTACCAACAAGATCAATTAAAGAATTATTTTTAAATAAAGCTATAGCATCATTACCATTAAAGTTCATTGCTCCAGCACTAATAGTTCGATCAGCTTCATTTTTAATAGCAGTAGAAGCATTTACATGTGCAACAACATAAACTTCGCCATTAGCTAATTGTCCAGATAAATTTAAAGTACTACCCCAAGAATTATTACCATTTGTAGTTTTTCTTAAAGAATATCCAGACAAGTTTACAGTACTTCCAGTAAAGTTCGCAATCTCTATAGCTTTATTAAAAGAAGAACCTTCTACGTATTCAGAAATTATCAATTCTGTAGTAGTTCCAGATCCTCCAGAACCATTAGGAGTAGTTGTAACATTTACTCCATTACTGTTAGCAGAAATATTACCTGCAGCATCAAAAGCTCTTACAGAAAAAGTATAAGCTGTTCCTGGAGTTAATCCAGTAACATTAAATGAAGTCGAAGTTGTTGTTCCTATTTGAGTAGATCCACTAAAAATGTTATATCCTGTAACTGCAATATTATCAGAAGAAGCTGTCCAAGCTAAGTCAGTAGTAGTTTGTGTTGTGTTAGATGCAATTAACCCGGAAGGATTTGTAGGAGCTTGTGTGTCGCTTCCTCCAGAATTACCAAATAAATCTTCTGCTTGTGGTCCTCCCCAAATTTGAGTAGCAAAAGCAGGGTTATCGATAAAAGGATTTCTATTTCCTTGTTCTTGCTCTAAAATAGGATTTCGTTGTTTTTCTAAATCAGATACAGGATCTTCTGCGTTCCATTGTAAAAACAAACTAATCATATTTGGATCAGTAGCTGTAATGCTTCCAACGCCTACGTTTATTGGCAGTGATTGATTTCCGTAGCGAATGTACATATACATCATCATTCGAGCTACATCTCCTTTCCATTCATCTCCAGGATACCAGTTTCCTTGTGGAGTTATATATGAAGGTGTACCAGATCCTGCAGCAAATTTTCGATTACTTCTTGAAGAATTTCTTTGTGCATCACAGGGTCTTAAATTATGAGCATCTGCACCAGGGCCAGAAGTTCCTAGATTTGGATTTGCAAGCGATCTAGAATATACATGTTCTCTATTCCAAACGCCACTTCCTCCACCATTTTCATCTCTACCACGAGTTCTATCATTAGTAATATTGGAGTCAGTATCATTCCAACCATAAATTAAAATTACTTTAGTTGGATCTGTTGGGTCTAAATCAGTTTGTTTCAAAGCGTTCCAAACGCCAGGTGTATAACTTAAAAAATTATTATGAGTACTGATAACTTTAGTAGCAAGTTCATCTTTAAGGTTAGAACCTGTTAGATTTAAGTTTACATCGTTGTAGTACGATGGTACTTGTCCTAATACTGACAGAGAAGTCATCAGCATTAAAACAGCCAAATGTTTTTTCATTATGTAGTTGTGTTGGGTTTAATCGATTACAAATAACATATCGTTATGTTAACAAAACATTAATAAAGTGTTAATTTTTAAGAAGTTATTAACACTTTTGAAAATGGTGTTTTATTCCAAGATAATCTTCAGAAAAAATGTAAATTTGCAGGCTAAATACTAGACTAAAAAATGAAAATATCATATAACTGGCTACAACAATTTTTACAATTTGACTGGAATCCAGAAAAGATAGGGGAATTATTGACGGATTTAGGACTGGAAGTTGAGGGAATTGAACTTAAAGAAAGTATTAAAGGAAGTTTAAAAGGTGTTGTTGTTGGTGAAGTTCTAACCTGCAAAAAACATCCAAATGCAGATAAACTTAAAGTTACTACTGTTAATTTAGGAGAAGGTGAACCAGTACAAATAGTTTGTGGAGCACCAAATGTAGATGCTGGACAAAAAGTTCCTGTAGCTACTATTGGAACAATGTTATACGACGAAAAAGGAGAAGGCTTTAAAATTAAAAAAGGAAAAATCAGAGGTGAAGAGAGTCATGGTATGATCTGTGCCGAAGATGAATTAGGTTTAGGATCTAGTCATGATGGAATTATGATTCTAGATGAATCTTTAGTTCCAGGAACTCCTTGTGCTGATGTATTTAAAATAGAAACTGATCATGTTTTTGAAATTGGATTAACTCCTAACAGAGCTGATGCAATGAGCCATTATGGAGTGGCAAGAGATTTAAGAGCTGGTTTGTTACAAAACGACGTGAAATTAGAATTAATTTCACCTTCAGTTTCTGATTTTCATGTTGATGAAAGAAGATTAAAGATTGATGTTGAAGTTGAAAACAAAGAATTAACGCCAAGATATTGTGGAATCACGATTACTGATGTAGAAGTAAAAGATTCTCCAGAATGGATAAAAAATAGATTGAAAGCAATAGGAATTGCTCCTAAAAATAATATTGTAGACATCACAAATTATGTTTTACATGAATTAGGTCAGCCTTTACATGCTTTTGACGCTTCAAAAATTAAAGGAAATAAAGTTGTTGTAAAGACTTTAGAAGAAGGTACTAAATTCACCACTTTAGATGAAGTTGAAAGAGAATTGTCAGCTGAAGATATTATGATATGTGATGCAGAGTCGAATCCTTTATGTATCGCTGGTGTTTTCGGAGGTTTAAAATCTGGAGTTACAGAAAATACAACTACTGTTTTCTTAGAAAGTGCATATTTTAATCCTGTTTCTGTTCGTAAAACAGCTAAAAGACACGGATTAAATACAGATGCTTCTTTTAGATTTGAAAGAGGAATTGATATTAATCAAACGAAATATGCGATTAAAAGAGCTGCTTTATTAATTGAAGAGTATGCAGGAGGAAAAATGTCTTCAGATATTATGGATTTCTATCCTGAGAAAGTCAATGATTTTGAAGTATTCTTATCGTATGAAAATGTTTACAAATTAATAGGTCAAGATATTCCAAAAGAGACAATTAAAAATATCCTAGCTTCACTAGAAATCAAAATTAATAGTATTACAGAAGCTGGTTTAGGTTTAGTTATTCCTTCTTATAGAGTTGATGTTCAAAGAGAAGCAGATATTATTGAAGAAATTTTAAGAGTTTACGGATATAATAATATTGAGTTTTCTCATAAATTAAATACTTCGATATCTTTTGATAACGATACTCAAGTTAAAGTTGAAAATATAGTTTCTGATCATTTGGTAGCTTTAGGTTTCAATGAAACTATGGCGAATTCATTAACTAAGGCTGATTATATTATCTTATCTGAAGATTTAAATGAGAACTTTAATGTAGAAATGTTAAATCCATTAAGTAATGACTTAAAAGTATTACGTCAATCATTATTATTTAGTGGGTTAGAAAGTATTTCTTATAATATTAACCGTAAGAATAATGCGTTAAAATTCTTTGAATTAGGAAAAACCTATCATAAATATGAATCAGGCTACCAAGAAGATAAACACTTAACATTATTTGTTACTGGAAATAAATTAAAAGATAATTGGAAAATAGCTTCAGAAATATCTAGTTTCTTCTATTTAAAAGGAGTAATTACTAGTATTTTTGATCGATTAGGTTTATCAAACTTAAAGAATTCACCAGTAAAATCATCAGTATTCTCTGAAGGATTAACATTAAGTTTAGGTAAAACAAAATTAGTAGAGTTCGGAGTTGTGAAGCGTTCTATATTAAAAGAGTTCTCTATTAAACAAGAAGTTCTTTTTGCAGATTTTAAATGGGACGTTATTTTAGGACTAGTAGGTAAGAAGAAAATAAAAGTTACCGATTTACCTAAATTCCCTGCAGTAAAAAGAGATTTAGCTTTATTATTAGATAGTAAAGTTGAATTTAAAGAAATTTACAACTTGGCTTTTCAATCAGAAAGAAAGCTTTTAAAAGAAGTAGATTTATTTGATGTTTACGAAGGTGAGAACTTACCTGAAGGAAAAAAATCGTATGCTGTTAGTTTTATTTTACAAGATGAAAATAAAACGTTAAATGATAAGCAGATCGATAAAATAATGCAAAAATTACAGCAAACATTCGAAAAGAATGTTGGTGCAGAATTAAGATAAATACACAAGCTCCCATTGGGAGCTTTTTTTAAATATTACCCGTTATGAAAAGATTTTTTATGCTAATTTTTAGTTTGATTATACTTCAAGCTTTTTCCCAGAATGCTGATCCTGAAAAATTAGCCGAATTAAATATACTAGGTCAGGCAATCGATAGCACTTTATTCAATAATAATTATGAGTTTTTTGATACGGTTTTTGATGAAAAATTATTAGCAAATCGATTTTTTATTAAAACTGATGATAATGATATCAAAAAGTTTAACTCTGGTTTTTTTAAAGGATTTTCAGAATCATTTAGTTTTGGAAAAGAACTTTCTAGTCAAATAAATTTAGGTTCAGAGTACACATATTTAAGAGCTTTTAAAGAAAATGATAATTACTATTTATTATTTAGATTATTTGGAGAAAGTGGTCTTAATTACCATAAACATCTTATTGAATATGTAAAAGATCAACCTAAAATTTCTGATACCTACGTATACATATCTGGAGAATATCTTTCTGAAACAGTAAAATCTATTTACGAAGGAGGTATGAAGAACAGAAATCTTTTGAGTAGAATTTTAAATAAATCTAATATTTCAGATTTAGAAAAATTAGCAAAAATGAAAGTCTACAAAGATCAAAATAAATATAAAGAAACTATTAAAACATATGAATCTTTAAGTGAGACATCTAAAAAGAGAAAAATTTTTATGATATATGTTTTGATGGCTGCTAAAAATCTAGATAATAAAACGTATATGAATTATATACGAGATTATGAAAAAGAATATCCTAATGATCCTAGCTTATATTTAATTTCGATGGATGGTTTTATTTTAAAACAAGAGTATGATAAAGCATTAGAAGTATTAGATAAGTTAGATAAAGCAATTGGTAACGATGATTTCTTGGATTATTTTAGGGGAAATGCATATTACCTAAAAAAAGATTACAATAAAGCGATAGAGAAATTTGAAAGGTTAATAGTTAATTATCCTAACTTTTTTGATGGTATAGATAGTTTACTAACAGTTTATATTGAAAATAGTAAAAACGAAAAAGCCATAACTATCTTAGATTTATTTGTAGAACGTTTTGAAATAGAAAAAGAAAGTTTAAAAAAGCTAGTTAAAGAAAATTTTACAGATTTTACAAAAAGCAAAGAATATAAAAACTGGTCAAATCAATAATATGTATAAATCAATAATTCGCCCTATTTTCTTTCTTTTCGATCCAGAAAAGATTCATCATTTTACTTTCTCTTTGGTAAAAGGAGTATCTAAAATACCTTTTGTCTCATCTATTTTCAGAGGACTTTACCAAGTAAATGATAAACGATTAGAAAGAAACTTATTCGGATTAACATTTAAAAATCCCGTAGGTTTAGCTGCTGGTTTCGATAAAAATGCAGTATTGTATAACGAGCTTGCTAATTTCGGTTTTGGTTTTATTGAAATAGGTACAGTTACTCCAAAAGGTCAGGTTGGTAATCCTAAACAAAGATTGTTTCGCTTAAAAGATGATAAAGGTATTATTAACCGAATGGGGTTTAATAATGAAGGATTATCTGCTGCTATAGCACAGTTAAAAAAGAATAAAGGAAAAGTAATTATTGGAGGAAATATAGGAAAGAATACTGCTACAAAACCAGAAAACTATACTGAGGATTATACCGTTTGTTTTAAAGAATTACATCCTTATGTAGATTATTTTGTATTGAATGTAAGTTGTCCGAATGTATCAAGTCATGCAAAATTAGAAGATGCAGCATATTTAAAAGAATTAATTACAGAAGTTCAAAAAATTAATAATTCTAAAGAAAAGCAGAAGCCAATTTTATTAAAAATAGCACCAGATTTAAATAATAATCAGTTAGATGAAATTATTGATTTGGTTGCTGAAACAAAAATAGATGGAGTTATAGCTTCTAATACTTCTGTAGACAGAACTGGTTTGAAAGCTTCAGATGAACGATTAAAAGAGATTGGTAATGGAGGTTTGAGTGGACAGCCGATTAAATCTAAAAGTACTCGTGTAATTAAATATTTAGCCGATAATTCAAATAAAGCATTTCCAATTGTAGGAGTAGGAGGAATTCATTCTGAAAAAGATGCCCTAGAAAAGATTGAAGCAGGAGCAGATTTAGTTCAAATTTATACAGGTTTTATTTATGAAGGACCATCGCTTATTAAACGAATTAATAAAGCAATTTTGAAGAAATATTAAAACTTAATAAAACTCATAACCAAACAGGTTATGAGTTTTTTGATTAACAATTATTGCTTAACAAATTTAATAGGCAATCGATAAATTTTTCCTTTACTTATAGTTGAAGCTTGTATCGCTTTGTAATTTAATTTTCTCTTAACGAATGATTCGATTATTGTATCACTAGTATTGATATCAATAATTACAATTTCATTTTTTTCATTAATCATAAAATCTACTTTAATAGTAAAATCCAGATTAATATCAGGTTTTTCGTTGTTTAATAGTTTAACGATTTCAGTTCTTAGTTCTTTTTTTACTTCTTTAGAAGGAATAGTAATGTCGTTAGCAAAAGTTAAAGAACTAGTTAATAAGGCGATTAAAATGATTAAATTTTTCATATTCTTTTATTTTAAAATTAATTATGATACAAACCTATAGTAATTGTATATTTTGTATAGTTAACTATTGTTAACCACTGTTAATTAACGTTTTATTAGTGGTTTTTATAAAGGTGATTTTACTGTGTATATTTGTTTTGAAATTAAAAACTAATGATAGAAATTTTATTCTCTTTTGCTTTATCCACAATGGCTTTAGCGATATCCCCAGGACCTGATAATATTTTTGTATTGACACAAAGTATAGTGAATGGAAAAAAATATGGACTTGCTACTGTTTTAGGTTTGATGACAGGTTGTATTATTCATACAACTTTAGTTGCATTTGGAGTTTCAGAGGTGATAAAAGCCAACGATAATTTATTTTTTATAATTAAGTTATTCGGAGCTTTATATCTTTTATTTTTAGCTTATAAAGTATTTAAAAGTGATGCGAATATTACTTTTTCTACAGATAATGTTCAAAAGAAATCTACTTTATCGTTATTTAAAACTGGATTTTGGATGAACGTTCTTAATCCAAAAGTAACTATCTTTTTTCTAGCATTTTTTCCTCAATTTTTATTTTCTGATACGATTTCTACTGTGTATCAATTTTATGTTTTAGGAGGGATTTTTATTTTAGTTTCTTTTGTAATCTTTTCTACCATAGCCATTTTAGCCGGAGCTATTTCAGAGATAATTAAAAAGAATACTAAAGTAGGTGTATATTTAAAATGGCTTCAAATAGTAGTGTTTGTTGGTATTGCCATTTTTATTTTGATTCCATAGAAAATAAATTATTTAATAGATTTTATCAGAGTTATTAATTATTTCAATTAAACTTTCTTCAAAAGTATTCGCTACTATATCATTAAAGTTCTTTTCGGTGATGTAGTTTATATAAATCTTTGAGTCTAATTTAGAAAAACCTATTTGATGGCTGTTAACTAAATAATCACAAAAAGGGATAAAATTTATGTTTTGATTATCAAAATATTCAATCTTTATTCTTTCTAAAGGGTAAATCGTAAACATATGTTCATTAGAATCATAATCTTTAAATCCATTAATTCTAGAATATAAATACTTGAAACTAGAAGGGAATTTAAATTTTAAGATCTCTTCTAACTCAAGGATTTCATTAACAGAAGAAGCATCATTTAGTTTTATACCAGATTTTTTCCAGTGAGTTATAATTTCATCTAGATTCATAAAAACTTATTTCCAGCCTTCTTTAATCATCAGGTTTTCTATGTGCGCATAATGATGATTACAATGCCAAGCATAAATACCTATATTTTCACGTAAAGAAACGTTTTCATTCCCCTCAGGATGAATAAAATATTGATCTAAATCATCGTTAGATAATGTTTTTAAAAAATAAACCCATTTAGCATGTAAAGCTTTTAAACTATCAATAGATAACTCTATTGGTCCGTGTTTTGTGTCATCAAGATCAGCCCAACGATCTTCATAATATGCTTTAATAACTGGAGCGTTTTCAGTTAAAGTCCATTTAAATCGAGTATATGAATTATGATGACTATCAGCACAATGATGAATAACTTGTCTTATCGTCCAACCATGTTCTCTATAAGGCGTATCTAATTGTTTTTGGGATAAATTAATAACTAAATCTTCTAATTTTTTAGGAAAAATCTCAAGAGTTATAATCCAATTATTAATTTCATTTTGAGTAATCCTTTTAGGTAAGTTAGGTTTTCCGATAGGATATCTTAGATCTTTCAAAATATTATTCGTCTTTTTTGGTTAGTCTTTTTATATTTCTTTTCGAGCTTCTATTTTCTGGATTGATACTTAAGGCTTTCTTGTACTGTTTTAGAGCCTCAACAGTATCTTGTTTTTTTGCAAAAGCATCTCCTAAACTATCATAAGGATTAGAATGATTAGGATACAATTCTACATTAATTTTAAAAGTAGTAATAGCTTTATCTATTTCATTGTTCCTTAAAAAATCATATCCTTTTCTATTGATCGTTCTGCGTTGTATTAAAGGATTTAAACTGTCTTTATTTTTAATAGCTAAAAAACCTTTTAAAGCCATTTCAAAGTTATTTTCATTTAAGTATTCACTTGGTGTCTTTTCACCTTTTTTGATCTTTGTAAATACTATTTTTTCCTTTTTATGCTCTCTTTTTTCTGCCAAAGAAATTTTTGACTCAGCCAAGTTAAATATTAACTTTTCATTCAATTCTCTAGCATAAAATGAACTATCATTCAATTTAAGAGGTTTTAAATCAGAATTTCGCCATTTTAAAAATAACTCACTATTTTTAAAATATACTTCTATAACTTCATCAGCATTAAAAAAGTATCGCCCTTCAGCTTTTTCAATAAAAGTTTCACTGTTTTTTTTAGAAGTACAACTTAAAAATAATAAAAGAGATAGTAATAAAAGTTTAGTTTTCATAGTTTACGGTTTAATCGCCTTAATAATTTAGACGGTAGTTTAATTTTTTTGTTACATTTTTTTTACAAATGAATGGCATAACTATTGACATATATAAGTAAAAATATTTTATATTTTAATTTTATTCTTTTGAAAAACAAGGCTTTGAACGATTTGAGCATTTCTTTAGAATAATTAAATAACGAAATCAATGTCACTTTGACAGATATTCATACTATGAGTAAATCAAAAATAATACATTTAGACAATTTGTCTTTACAAGATATGTTGAATGAAGATTCTGAGTTAATTCCTTTATTAACTCCAGAAGATGAAGAAATAATAAATAACGAGGAAATTCCAAGTGAATTACCAATTTTACCGTTAAGAAATACAGTTTTATTCCCAGGAGTTGTAATTCCAATTACTGCCGGAAGAGATAAATCAATTCAGCTCATAAAAGATGCAAATAAAGGTAATAAAACGATAGGAGTTGTAGCACAGCGCAATAGTGAAGTTGAAGACCCTACTTATAACGATATTTATCATACCGGCGTAGTTGCTCAAATTCTAAGAGTTCTAAAAATGCCAGATGGTAATACAACAGTTATTATTCAAGGTAAAAAGCGATTTGAAATCACAGAAATGATTCAACAAGAACCTTACATGAAAGCTAAGGTTACTGAAGCAATTGAAGAAAGAGATATCGACGATAAAAAAGAGTTTGATGCAATAATAGATTCTATTAAAGAATTGTCTTTAGAGGTAATTAAAGAAAATCCGATGTTACCTTCTGAGGCTTCTTTTGCCATTAAAAATATTCAGTCAAATTCGTTTTTGGTGAATTTTATCTCATCTAATATGGATTTAAGTGTTGGACAGAAACAAGTTCTTTTAGAGAAGGATAATTTAAAAGAAAGAGCGCTTTTAACACTAAAGAATTTAGATAAAGAATTGCAAAAGTTACAATTACGTAACGATATTCAATCTAAAACAAGATCTGATTTAGATAAGCAGCAACGTGAGTATTATTTACATCAGCAGTTAAAAACAATTCAAGAAGAATTAGGTGGCGTTTCTCATGACCAAGAGTTAGAGGAAATGAAAGCTAAGGCGAAAGATAAAAAATGGTCTAAAGAAGTAGGAGAGACGTTTGATAAAGAATTGAACAGACTTCGTAGAATGAATCCTCAAATGGCAGAATATGGTGTACAGCGTAACTATTTAGAGTTGTTGCTGGAGTTACCTTGGGGAATATATTCTGAAGATAAATTTGATCTTAAAAAGGCACAAAAGATTTTAGATCGTGATCATTTCGGGCTAGAAAAGGTTAAAGAGCGTATTATTGAGCATTTAGCAGTTTTAAAATTAAGAGGAGATATGAAATCTCCAATTATTTGTTTATACGGACCTCCAGGTGTTGGTAAAACGTCTTTAGGTAAATCTGTTGCAGAAGCTCTAGGACGTAAATATATTCGTATGTCTTTAGGAGGTTTACGAGATGAAGCAGAAATAAGAGGACATCGTAAAACTTATATTGGAGCGATGCCAGGACGTTTAATTCAAAACTTAAAAAAGGCTGGTACTTCTAATCCTGTGTTTGTACTAGATGAAATTGATAAATTAGGTCAGAGTCATCAAGGTGATCCTTCTTCAGCAATGTTAGAAGTTTTAGATCCTGAACAGAATACAGAGTTCTATGACAATTATTTAGAAGTAGGTTACGACTTATCAAAAGTACTTTTTATAGCGACTGCAAATAATATTAATCAAATTCCATGGGCTTTAAGAGATCGTATGGAAATTATTAATGTTACGGGCTATACAATTGAAGAAAAGACAGAAATTGCTAAAAAATATCTATTACCTAAGCAATTAAAAGAACATGGATTAAATGATGAACATTTAAAACTAGGAAAAGCTCAAATTGAAAAAATTGTTGAAGGATATACAAGAGAATCTGGTGTTCGTGGTTTAGAAAAGCAAGTAGCAAAAGTTGTACGTTATGCAGCTAAATCTATTGCAATGGAAGAAGAGTATAACATTGCTCTTACATCTGAAGATATTGAAACTATTTTAGGCCCGGCTCGATTAGAAAGAGACAAATATGAAAATAACGATACAGCGGGTGTTGTAACAGGATTAGCGTGGACTAGCGTTGGAGGAGATATTTTATTTATCGAATCTATTTTATCTAAAGGAAAAGGAGCTTTATCAATAACAGGAAATTTAGGAACTGTAATGAAAGAGTCTTCTACTATTGCAATGAAATATATTAAATCTAATGCTGAAGACTTTGGAATTAAACCTGAAGTTTTAGATAAATACGATGTACATATTCATGTTCCTGAAGGAGCAACTCCTAAAGATGGACCAAGTGCTGGTATTACCATGTTAACTTCTTTAGTTTCTGTATTTACACAACGCAAAGTAAAAAATAAAGTAGCTATGACTGGTGAAATTACTTTGAGAGGTAAAGTACTTCCTGTTGGTGGAATTAAAGAGAAAATATTAGCTGCTAAAAGAGCTAATATTAAAGAGATTATTCTTTGTGCTGATAATAAGAAAGATATTAATGAAATTAATCAGAGTTATCTTAAAGGATTAAAGTTTCATTATGTGACAGAAATGAGTGAAGTAATCGACATAGCGTTGACAAAGCAGAAAGTTAAAAACGCAAAAAAATTAAATTAAAATGAAAAAAAAACTCCCTAATTAGGGAGTTTTTTTATTTCTATTTCCTTTGAATTAATTACTTACCTGAAAGTAATTGTTCATTATTTTGAATGTGTAAAGAGTTAGCTATTATATTCAGTTTACGTTCTGTCAATTTAGAAGTTTTACTAACTATTTTAATAAACTCATTTACTTTTTTCTTGGTAGTTGGATATCCAATGTTATTTCCATTCGCATCATAAGACATTTCAATAAAGTTTCCATCATTATCTAATATATACCAAAACGGAAAACCTTTAACTTTTGTATTAGTTTTTACTCTATTATCTATCGAACCAAAATAAGTTTTTGCCTTGTTTTCTGGCAATACGATATCTACTACAACATAACTTGTATTATATAGAGGTTTACAAGTTTCATTGGTCATCTGATGTTCAAGTTTTTTACTTAATTCACATGATTCGACTCTGTAGTTCACAAAAACATATTTATTTTCTTCTTTTGCTTTCATTAAAGCGTTATCTATCAACTCAGAAGATATAATTTGTGATTTAGAAGAAAAAATGAAAATAAAAAATGTAACAAATAATAGTAAATTTTTATGCATAACGTTGGGGATTAAAAAGTTATACTTTCAATTTAGAAAAAATAACAGTGTAATCCCTTTATATTTATCTACACTTATTGTGTATTCAACGAAACTTTAGAGCATTTAATAAAAATGTAATTTTTTATAGATAAAATTATGAATTTACAACCTTTGTTGTTGATTCATAGTTAACTACATAATTACTTCCATTTAATATTACAACCTATACTTGGTTTTTGATTTTCAAGAATTGTATTGTCTTGTAATAATACGTCTATAGCATTTCTAAAATCTTCACCAGAAACAGGAATGTTATTGCCAGGTCTAGAATTATCTAATTGTCCGTGATAAACGCATTTAAGCTCTGCATCAAAAAGATATAAATCTGGCGTACAAGCTGCATTATAAGCTTTTGCCACTTCTTGAGTTTCATCGTATAAATAAGGAAAAGGATATTGAAGTTTTTCCGCATTTTCTTTCATTAAAACGGGTCCGTCTTGTGGATAATTTACTACATCATTACTACTAATAGCAATACAATTAATTCCTTTAGTTTTATAATCGTTAGCAATTCGTACTAATTCTTCATTAACATGAATTACAAAAGGACAGTGATTACAAATGAAGAATATAGCAGTTCCATTTTCTCCTTTATTATGAGATAGTTGAATAGTTGTATTATCTATTGTGTTTATTAAAGTAAAATCTGGAGCAAAAGCACCAATTTCAAATTCATTAGATTCTGTTAAAGCCATAGTGAGATTAATTTTAGACTTCTCTTAAGTCAATTGTTTGTCCATTAACAAGTTTATTACTAATATCTAAATTATAGATACGTTCAGCAACATAGTCTGGAGAATAAAGTTCGTTATTATTTTTTAAATCTATAAAACGTTGTACATTTTTAAAGTTAGACACTTCTGTAGTTCTAATTTGAGATTGCATATTTGTATCTACTACACCAGGACGAATTCCGAAGGATTTAACACCATATTCTATATTTTCTTGTTCTTTAGCTATTGTTGCGGTGATCATATCTAAAGCAGCTTTAGAGCTACAATAAACACTCCAACCTTCGTAAGGTTTCTTAGCAGCACCAGAAGAAATATTAATAATCTGTTTTTTACAATTAAGTTCAGACAGTTGATTAATAAATAAGCTAGAAAAAATAAGAGGAATTGTTGTATTTAAAAATACAGATTGATGAATGTCTTGATAATTAATATGCTCTAAATTAGCAATTTCACCAAGTCTTCCTGCATTATTGATTAAAGTGATAGAAGTAATTGTTGATTTTTTTATCTCATCTATAAGCATTTCTAAAGCATTCTTAGCTTCTTTAATGTTTAATAAATCAACAGGAGTTTGAGTAACATTTTGAACATCAATAATGGTTCTAGACAAAGAATATACTTTGTAATTCTCTTGTGAGTACTTTTTTACAATTGCATTACCTATACCTTTACTACCACCAGTAATAATTAAAACATTATTCATTAAATAATTCTTTATATAAAGCTAAAGTTTCGTTTACAGTTCTTTCTATACTGTATACATTTTGTATTCTTTCTTTGGCAGCTTTCCCCATTTGAATTCTTTTGTCATCATTATTAGCTAAGTTAGAAATTTCTCGTCCTATAGCTTTGTAATCTTTTAAAGGAACAACAATACCAGATTTTTCATCAATTAATTCTGTACAACCACCAGCATTAGTCATTATTGTAGGTTTCCCTAAACACATGGCTTCACTAATTGCTCTTCCAAAACCTTCACTCAAAGAAGATTGAACATACATATCACAACTTAATAATAATGAAGGAACATCATTACGTCTTCCTAATATGTGAACTCTGTCTTTAATTTTACTCTTTTCTTTGATTTTAGAAAGGTGAGGAGCGTCGGTATTATCACCTATTAAAACAAAATGGATTTCTTTTTCAGAATTCAAATAATTAGATGCTTCTAAAAAATATTTTGTTCCTTTTACTTTTCTATGATTTCCTATAGAACAAACAACAATAGCCTCTTTAGGAATTCCTAAAGATGTATAATCAAAAGGTTTGGTGTCTTTAAACCATTCTACGCTATATCCTTTAAATATGCGAACAGCTTTTTGTTTTCTTTTACCAAATAACTGTTTTCTAACATGATTATATACAAAATTACTGTTTCCAATAATCTTATCTACTCTAGGATGAAGGTAAGTTAAATATGCACTTGGGTCGTGCCAATGAAGACTAGCAGAACCGTAATAAATAACTGTTTTTATTTCAGGGAATTTTTTTAACGCTCTAATACCAGTTCTACTCGTTTTTCCACAAGCAAAATGAACTAGCTCTATGTTATGTTTGATAATTAATTCTGAAAATTTTTCAATATAATCCTCATCTATTTTTCCTTTGGGATACATGTTGTAAAAAACAATGTCTTTATCTTCACTTTTGATATAATCAGCAACTTCTTCACTAATTCTACCAATTAAATGAATTTTAACACCTTCACGTTGTAAACCAATAAATAGTGCTATTTGAGCGATTTGAGCACTTAAATTTCCACCACCAACAACAAAAAACACATTCATACTCTTACTAAGATAAATTATTTTCTACTTAAAAATTTTTTTAGCTTCATTCCAAAATACATCCATCTCAGCTAATGACATATCTGATAATTCTTTGCCAGAAGCTTTAGATTTTTCTTCTAGATACTGAAATCTATTGATAAACTTTTTATTTGTTTTTTCAAGAGCGTTTTCAGGATTTACCTTAATGAATCGAGCATAATTGATCATAGAAAATAGAACATCTCCAAACTCTTTTTCAATATTTTCTTGATTTCCGTCCTTTATTTCTTCATTCAACTCTTGAAGTTCTTCTTGAACTTTTTCCCAAACCTGATGGGGTTCTTCCCAGTCAAAACCAACACCAGCAACTTTGTCTTGTATTCGATTTGCCTTCACTAAAGCAGGTAAACTTCTAGGAACACCTTCTAAAACAGATTTTTTTCCCTCTTTTAGTTTAAGTTTTTCCCAGTTTTGTTTGACTTCCTCTTCGTTTTTAACGTCTATATCTCCATATATATGAGGATGACGATCTATAAGTTTGTCCGAAATTGCATTAGCAATATCTGCGATATCGAAAGCCTTTTTTTCACTTCCTATTTTCGCATAAAAAACGATGTGCAAAAGCACATCGCCTAATTCTTTTTTTAGTTCTTCTAAATCATTATCTAAAATAGCGTCACCTAATTCGTAAACTTCTTCAATAGTTAAATGTCGTAAACTTTCTAATGTTTGTTTTTTATCCCAAGGACATTTTTCGCGAAGCTCATCCATAATATCTAATAGATGATTAAAAGCTTCTAATTGTTGTTTACGAGTATTCATATTTTATTCTTCTTCCTCAGAACTTGCTACTTCTTCATTTAAAGAAGTGAAATCAAATCCAGCTTTAACCAAAATATTATACCATTGAATAACTTTCTTTATGTTCGAAGTATACACTCTTTCTTCATCGTAACCAGGTAATACTTCAGCAAAGTAAGAAGTTAATTTGTTTGCGCTTTCTTTGTGAGAAATAGCTTCTTTGTTATCTTCTTTATTTGCGATGTTCTTAAAAACTTCACCTAAAGGAATATCTTCTTCGTATGTAAAGATGGCTATGTTTTCTAATAAACTCACATTATGGGTTGCAGTAATTGGCATTCTTTTACCATCTAAAAGTGATTTTACAATTACTCCTGCCTTAGTTTGTGATAAAATTTCATAAAGACCAGGTTTTCCTGATACTGCTATTATTTTACTAAATTCCATGTAATAAATTATCTTTTTAGATTAGGAAAACGCATTCTGTATCCAGAATTAATTTTTCCTTTTGATATATTATCTAATTTCTTTTTAATTAATCTTTTCTTTAAAGAAGATAGTTTGTCTGTAAATAAAACCCCTTCTATATGATCATATTCGTGCTGAAAAACTCTAGCAGCTAAACCAGAATATGTTTCTGTGTGTTTGTCAAAGTTTTCATCGAAATATTCAACAGTAATAGTTGGTTTTCTCCAAACGTCCTCTCTAACGTCAGGAATACTTAAACAACCTTCATTGAAAACCCATTCTTCTCCTTCTTCTTCAATAATTTTAGCATTAATAAATACTTTATTGAATGATTCTAAAACTTTTTTCTCTTCATCAGGTAAACCATCGTCTTCAGCAAAAGGAGAAGCATCTATAAGAAATAGACGTATATCTTTCCCAATTTGTGGGGCAGCTAAACCAACTCCAGAAGCATTATACATAGTTTCTTTCATATTGCTAATCAATTCAGAAAGATTAGGATAGTCTTTATCAATGTCTTTCCCAACTTTTCTTAATACAGGGTCTCCGTAAGCAACTATCGGTAGTATCATATACTATGGTAATTTTTTTAATGCAAGCAAAAGTACAAATAAGCTTGTTTACTTAAAATTATTTGTTGTATAAATATGATTGAAGAATAATTGTAGCGCTTATTTCATCTACTAAACCTTTATTTCTTCGTTGTTTCTTTTTTAGTCCACTATCAATCATTGTTTGAAAAGCCATTTTAGATGTAAAACGTTCATCAACCCTTTCTACTGGTATTGATGGGATTTCCTTTTTAAGTTTATTTAAGAAAGAAATGATAAGATGTTCACTTTCACTATCTGTATTATTCATTTGTTTAGGTTTCCCTATTACAAACTGAGAAACATGTTCTTTTGTTGTGTAGTCTTTTAAAAAATCTATTAAAGATTCTGTTGGAACAGTTGTTAAACCAGAAGCTATAATTTGAAGTTCATCTGTTATAGCTATACCTGTTCTTTTTAATCCATAATCGATTGCTAGTATTCTTGCCAAGTTAACTTTAATTTTTAGCAAAAATAGTCATTTTTAACAATGATTTATTTTCTGTTTAAAAAATGTGTTTTACTATAAAATCTTTCTTGGTACACTTATATTTGTACAAAATATATATAACCAATAAAGATGACAGAAATTCGTTCGATTATAGAAAACGCATGGGATAATAGAGAATTGTTGAAAAATGAAGAAACTACAGCAGCTATTAGAAAAGTTGTAGATTTATTAGATGCAGGTGAACTTCGTGTTGCAGAACCAACTGAAGATGGTTGGCAAGTAAACGAATGGGTGAAAAAGGCAGTAGTTTTATATTTCCCAATTCAAAAAATGGAAACTTTAGAAGCAGGTATTTTTGAATATCATGACAAAATTCCATTAAAAAGAAACTATCAAGAGAAAGGAATTCGTGTAGTACCAAATGCTGTTGCTCGTCATGGAGCTTACATCTCTTCTGGTACTATTTTAATGCCAAGTTACGTGAATATTGGAGCTTATGTAGATGAAGGAACAATGGTCGATACTTGGGCAACTGTTGGTTCTTGTGCACAAATTGGTAAAAATGTACACTTATCGGGTGGTGTTGGTATTGGTGGAGTTTTAGAACCATTACAAGCTGCACCTGTTATTATAGAAGATAACGCATTTATTGGATCTCGTTGTATCGTTGTAGAAGGTGTAAGAGTTGAAAGAGAAGCTGTTTTAGGAGCTAATGTAGTTTTAACTGCTTCAACAAAAATTATTGATGTAACTGGAGATGAACCAATTGAAATGAAAGGAAGAGTTCCTGCTCGTTCAGTAGTTATTCCTGGTAGTTATACAAAGAAATTTGCAGCAGGAGAATATAATGTACCTTGCGCTTTAATTATTGGAAAGCGTAAAGAAAGTACCAATAAGAAAACATCATTAAATGACGCATTAAGAGAGTATGATGTAGCTGTTTAATAACTAAAAAACTTTTTTTAATTTTAAGATCAAATATAATCCTATATTTGATCTTTTTTTATTTAATGAATAAGATAGTAGTATATACTGGAGCTTTTGGAGACGACTTTGGCTTTATACCTCAGAAAGAAATAGAAGGAGTTGATTTTTTTTGCTTTACTGATAATGTAGAAAAAGTAAAATTTCCATGGAAACCTATCGAGTTGATTTCGGATCAAAAAAATGGAGTATTACGAAATAGACATCCGAAGTTATTACCTCACTTATATTTTCAAGATTACGATATCAGTATTTATATAGATAGTAACTACCTAATAATAGGTGATATTAAGGAGTTACTAAATAGTCTGGGAGAAGATTTTAAAATGGGAATATTTGATCATAATCAATGTGAAGACAAGAGAGATTGTGTTTATGATGAATATGAAGCTATTCTAGAATTAGGAAAAGAGACTGGTGTTTACAAAGATCAACCAGAGGTGATGAAGAAACAAATTGATTTTTTTAGAAGTGAGTCTTATCCTGAAAATAACGGATTAATCTTTGCTGCAGTATTAATTCGAAAACACAATGATCCACAGGTAATAAAAGTAATGGAAGACTGGTGGGGGTTTGTATCTACAAAGAGCAAAAGAGATCAATTAAGTTTTAATTATGTAGCTTGGAAGAATAATTTCGTGCCAACAATTATCAATGGAGACTTAAGAAGAGGAAATCCTTATTTTTATTTCCTTTGCATGGCAAGAAAAAATTATATTCCAAAATTAATTAAATATAAAATCAAACGTTTTTTCGGAATTAAAAAACATCCATAGTGATCAAATTATCAATAATAATATCATATTACAAAGCGATTGAAAATCTAAAGTTGATTTTAGAAGCTTTAAATTATCAAAGTTCAAACGAGTTTGAAGCTATCATTTCTGAAGATGATAACAATGAAGCTACTATTAACTTTTTAAATAAAGAACGAAACACATATAACTTTCAAATTCTTCATGTTAATCAGCAAAAAGATGACGGTTTTCGAAAAAATGTAATGTTAAATAAATCAATAAAGATTTCAAATTCTGAAACATTAGTTTTTATTGATGGAGACTGTATACCTCATAAACACTTCGTGAAATCCTATATTAATAATATTCAAGAAGGAGTAATGTTGAAGGGAAGAAGAGTAATGTTAGGTGAAAAAATATCTGAAAAAATAACCACTAATAAAACTATAAAACCTTTAAACACATTATCTATTTTACTATCTGATTCTGATAATAAAAAAGAAGGATTATACCTTAAAAATAAAAGTTTAACTCTTTCAATGAAAGATAAAGGTTTGTTAGGTTGTAACTGGGGAATTCAGAAAAAACATTTAATAGAAATAAATGGTTTTGATGAAGATTATATTCGTGCTGCAGTTGGTGAAGATAGTGATATAGAATGGCGATTGAAACGTATAGGTATAGGTAGTAAGTCCATGAAAAATAAAGCTATAGTTTATCATATACATCACGAAAGAGGATATTCTGAAGAAGGTGTAGAGAAAAATATGGCGTTAATGAAGGATAAAATGGATAAAGATCTTTATATCTGTCTAAACGGACTTGAAAAGCGATCGTAAATGAGAATAGGTTTTGATGCCAAGAGAGCATTTCATAATACTACAGGTTTAGGGAATTATAGTAGAGACTTAATTCGTATTCTGTCAGAATATTTTTCAGGGGAAGAGTATTACTTGTACAATACAAAGCCCAAAAAAGTTGATCGGTTAGATATGACTAAGTTTACTGAACGACTTCCTGAAGGTAAATTTTGGAAAAAATTTTCATCCATATGGAGGCAAGGAGCAATAGTAAATCAGATCAAAAAAGATAACATAGATTTATATCATGGTTTATCTGGAGAAATCCCAAGAAACTTAAAGAGTAAAGGCATAAAATCTGTTGTTACTATTCATGATTTAATTTTTGTTCGTTATCCTAAATTATATTCTTTTTTTGATAGAAAAATTCATTTCAATAAATTTAAATATGCAGCTCATAATGCAGATAGAGTTATAGCTATAAGCGAACAAACAAAAAAAGATATAGTTTCTTTTTTAAAAGTAGATTCATCTAAAATAGATGTTATTTATCAAGGCTGCCACGCAGTTTTTAAACAGCAAGTATCACAAGAACAAATAAAACAGGTAAAGGAAAAATACAATTTACCAGATCAATTTATTTTTAATGTAGGAACTATTGAAGAACGTAAAAACTTACTAAGTATAGTAAAAGCCATTAAAGACATAGATATTGTTTTGGTTGTTGCAGGAAGAAAAACCAATTATTTTGATACGGTTCAAGAGTACATTGTTGAGCACAAGTTAGAAAACAAAATTTTATTTTTAGGTGGTGTAGATCTTCAAGAATTAGCTACAATATATCAAATAGCAAAAATCTTTATTTATCCAAGTATTTTTGAAGGATTTGGTATTCCAATTATAGAAGCTTTATATTCTAAAACACCAGTAATTACAAGTAAAGGTGGAGTTTTTCCTGAAGCAGGTGGACCAAATTCAATTTATGTTGAGCCCTATAATATTAATGAATTGCAACAAGAAATTAATACTTTGTTAAATAATGATGAAAAACGAAAAGAAATAGCAGAAAAAGGCTATACTTTTGTTCAAAAGTTTAATGATGAAGCTATTGCTAATTCTATAATGAATCTTTACAAACAAATCGTTTAATATGAAGAATGTATGTTTTTTTATAAGTGTGAAATTTTGGGGTGGAGGAACTAAATTACATTTAGAGTACGCTTTAGAATTCAAGAAAAAAGGATATAATGTCTTTTTAGCAGGAGATAAAGACGGATTAATAATAGAAGAAGCTAAGAAGCACGATTTAGATGTGTTCTATATTTCTGGTGGAAATAGAGCTTTTTTAAATCCTATGAAACTTAATAAGTTTGTTAATTTTTATAAAAAGAATGCTATTGATACTGTAATATTTTCTAATTCAGAAGATGTTAAATTGGCAGGGATATCAGCAAAAATAGCTAAAGTTAAAAATGTTGTTTATTTAAGAGGTTTAGCAAAAAATATAAAGAATAGTTTTTCAAACCGTTTTCTTTTTTCCAAAGTTTTAACGCACATTGTTGCTAACTCAGAAGAAACTAAAAAAACTATTTTAAAGAATTTACATGAGTTTTTGAATGAAAATAAGGTTAGAGTTATTTACCATGGAATTGATGTGAATGATGTAAATTATGATAGAAAACTCAAAGAAATTGTTCCAGAACAAGGAAAGATAATTTTAGGAAACGCAGGTAGAATAACAGAGCAAAAAGGTCATGATAAATTAATTGAGATTGCAAAAATCTTAAAAGAAAATAAACTAGACTTTACATTATATCTTGCAGGAGTAGGAGAGATGGAAGATGAAATCAGAACTCTCATAACTCAATATGGATTAGAAAAAGAGGTTATTATGTTAGGTTTTGTTAATGATATGGAAGCATTTATGAATAGTATAGATGTCTTTTTATTAACTTCACTATGGGAAGGTTTTGGATATGTAATTGTTGAAGCAATGATAAAATCTAAACCAGTAGTTGCGTTCAATATGACGAGCAATCCAGAAATAATAAGTCAAAATCAAACAGGTTATTTGGTTGACTATCCTAATATATCTACTTTTGCAGAAAAAGTAAAACTCTTATCAGAAGATGATTTACTTAGGAGAAACATGGGAGAATCTGCTAAGCAGAGCATTATTAATCGATTTAATTTAGAAGAAAGAATTACTGAATTTGAACAGTATCTTTTAGAATAGATCATCAAAATTTTCAACCTTATAAACCAATGGATAAAATTTTTATTGTACTAGGCGCTATAGTCGTTACATATGTATTAGTAAAATTATTAAAACGAAAAACTTTACATCCACATATTCCATTTAAATATAATTTTGGTAAAAGAAGAGATACTTTTGCAAAAGTATTAGAATTATTACACGAGAATAATGCAAAAGTTCTTTTAGAAACAGGAACTTCTAGAAATGGTTTGAAAAACACAAAAGGAGATGGTGCCGCTACTATCGTTTTTGGTTTATGGGCAAAGAAAAATTCAGCTAAATTATATTCAGTAGATATCGACCCTATTTCAGTTCAAGAATCTGAAAAAGAAGTTAAAAATCAAAATTTAAGTGAATATGTAAATGTAGTTTTAAGTGATTCTGTTACTTACTTAAAGGATTTTGAACAAAATATTGATTTTTTATATTTAGATAGTTACGATTATTCTGAAAAAGATGAAGATATACAAAAGAAAAGTCAAGAACATCATTTAAATGAATTTAAAGCAATAGAAAATAAATTACATGACAAAACTGTAGTTCTTATAGATGATTGCAAACTTAAAGGAGGAGGAAAAGGAAGATTGGTTATCGACTATATGCTTAAAAACAATTGGAAAATATTAATGGATAAATATCAAGTGTTATTAGTAAAGTCTAATTAGTACTTTAATATTTATTAAAAATAATATAAAAGTGGATTGATAATTAATTTATTAATTCACTTTTTCATTTTTTTTCTTTCCATTAATTTTAAATATTTAAGAACACTATATTCTGCGATATAAGTACTCCAAACATAGCCTTCATAACCGTTAAACATATTGCCTCTTATTACATATTCTTTAAAGAAAGTAAAGGGATATTTAAAAACTAAGAAAAGTAAGTTTACTCGTTTATTTTTTTTGAAGTACTCTTCTGAAACTAAAGATGCATACCTATTTTTTTTTAAGTTTATTTGCTCAACTGAAGTAGCAGTATAATGATAGAAGAAATTTTTAAATCGACCTTTTGAACCATTATACTCAACTGTTTCATGTACTTTTTTATTAGAAAATTCAGCATGATTTTTATTAAATAGTCTTAGTACAGGAGTATTTTTCAAGTATCCATATTCAAATACTTTTCCTAAATACACATGTTTTCTATTTAAAAAGTAAGCTTTATGAGGAACAGTATCCTGATTAAATTCTAACTTTATCTCATCAATTAAATCATTTGTCAATACTTCATCAGCATCAATAGATAATACCCAATCGTAAGTACACTTACTTACCAAGTATCGTTTTTGTTCACCATAACCATTAAACTTTTTTTGAAATACTTTTGCTCCAAAAGATTCACATATTTCTAATGTTGCATCACTACTGTATGAATCAATAACTACAATTTCATCACACCAGACTAATTTTTCTAATGTACGAGCTATATTTTCCTCTTCATTAAAAGTAATAAGTGCAGCACTAATTTTATGTTTATGCATTCATATAGTTTTACTATAACAAACATAATGTAAATTAGCGGTTTTAAGTAATATAATTTCTGTATCGTCAGATATAATTTACGAAAGGATTTTTTTAAGAAATAAACCTTCATTTTTTTGAATGAGATTATGATAATAAAAGAAGTTGTAAACGAGTTAATTAAAGGTAAAACCATATTATATCCAACAGATACAGTATGGGGACTAGGATGTGATGCTACAAATGTTGAAGCAGTACAAGAGATTTATAAAATTAAAAATAGAGAAGAAAGTAAAAGTTTAATTGTTTTGGTAAGTTCTTTTGAAATGTTAGAACAATATGTTACAGTACCTCATGTTGCCAAAGAAATACTTGAAAAAGCAGTAAAACCAACAACAATAATTTACCAAAACCCAAAAGGTATAGCTAAGAATATCATTAATAAAGAAGATAACACACTTGCTATTCGTATAGCTCAAGATGAATTTTGTAAAGAGTTGATAGATACATTTGCTAAGCCAATAGTATCTACATCAGCAAATGTTAGTGGAAATCCTACTCCTAAATCTTTTTCTGAAATAGAACAGTCTATTTTGGATGATGTTGATTATATAGTAAATTTGCATCAAAATAAAGTATCAGAAAAATCGTCAACGATACTAAAATTAGAAGGAGAAAAAGTAATAGTGATACGAGAATAGAGTTTATGCAGGATCAATTTTTTAAAGAAGCACTTACACATAAAGTATTTGAATATATAACCGAGGCTACAGATCAACTTGGCTTAGATAGTTATGTCATTGGAGGTTTTGTCCGTGATTTTATTTTAAAACGCGGAAATGCTAAAGATATAGATGTTGTAACTATAGGTAGTGGTATAGAGTTAGCACAAAAAGTTGCTAGTTTATTGCCAAACAAACCTAAGGTTCAAGTCTTTAAAACCTACGGAACGGCTATGTTACGTTATAATGACATAGAAGTTGAATTTGTAGGAGCAAGAAAAGAGTCTTACACAGAGGAGAGTAGAAATCCAGAAGTTTCTGTGGGAACACTCCAAGACGACCAAGACAGGCGAGATTTTACAATTAATGCTTTAGCGTTAAGCCTAAATGCAAAATCTTTTGGAAAATTGCTTGATCCTTTCGATGGTATCGGTGATTTAGAACGAAAAATTATTAAAACTCCTCTAGATCCAGATATTACGTATTCAGATGATCCTTTACGTATGATGCGAGCTATTCGTTTTGCAACACAATTAAACTTTACTATAGAAAAGGCTTCTTTAGATGCAATTAAAAGTAATGTAGAACGAATTAAAATCATTACTAAAGAAAGAATTGTAGATGAGATTAATAAAATAATGGCTTCGCCTAAGCCTTCAATAGGCTTTTTACTTTTAGAAAAAACAGGTTTATTAAATAAAATTTTACCTGAATTAATTGCTTTAAAAGGAGTTGAGGAAGTTGAAGGTCAGACTCATAAAGATAATTTTTATCACACTTTAGAAGTAGTTGATAATATTTCTGAAAATACAAACGATGTATGGTTGCGTTGGGCTGCTTTATTACATGATATAGGTAAAGCTCCAACAAAGAAGTTTGATAAAAGAAACGGCTGGACATTCCATTCTCATGAGTTTGTGGGGTCTAAAATGGTTTATAAATTATTCAAGCGTTTAAAAATGCCATTGAATAATAAAATGAAGTTTGTACAAAAAATGGTGTTACTGAGTTCTAGACCAATTGTATTGGCTTCTGAAGTAACAGATTCTGCTGTTCGTAGATTAATTTTTGATGCAGGTGATGATATCGATAGTTTAATGACATTATGTGAAGCTGATATCACGACTAAAAATCCTAAAAAATTCAGACGTTATCATAAAAACTTTGAAATTGTTCGTCTTAAAATAAAAGAAGTTGAAGAACGAGATAGAGTTCGTAATTTTCAACCTCCAATTACAGGAGAAGAAATAATGAAAACTTTCAATTTAAAACCTTGTAGAGAAATAGGACAAATAAAAGAAGCAATAAAAGAAGCGATTTTAGAAGGAGAAATACCAAATGAATATGAAGCTTCGTATAACTTTATGTTGAAAAAAGCGAAAGCCATAGGTTTAACAGCACAAACAGAAATTTAGTAATGAGAATAGTACAAGTAATCGACCAGTTAGGGTTAGGAGGAGCTGAAAGAGTTTGTGTAAATTTAACCAACTTACTATTTAGAAATGGAAATGAAGTGAAGCTTATCGTATTAAACGATAAAGGAGCTTTATTTGATTTAATTGATGAAGGTGTAGATATGGTTCGTTTAAATAAAAACAAAGGAAAATTTAAAGCTTACAGACAATTTAAAAAGCATATTAAGAAAGATGATATTATTCATATTCATATGCGAAATCCATATCGTTTTGTAAGAAAAGCTTTTTTATTTTTAGGAGGGAATCAACCTGTTATTTTACATGACCACTTTGGTAAAATTGTTGTGAATCAGACAGTACCAAAGTTGTATAAATCACTTTTTAAACCTCATTTTTTTATAGGTTGTTCAGAATTACTTACAGAATGGGCTGTTAATAAAGTAAAACTAAAAAAAGATCGTGTTTTTTTAGTAAATAATTTTGTGCTTCATTATGAGACAAATTATAAAAATCATACACCTAAAGGATTGGTATTAGTTGGAAGTTTAAAAAAGGTTAAAAACCATAGCCTAGCTATGGATATAGCAAAAACTTTAGATAAAGACCTAACAATATATTGTCCGAGTTTAGAAGGAGGAGAAAAAGATTATTACGAATCTTTAGTAGCTCATATGGAGAAAATAAATTATAAAGATCGTATTCATTTTGTTACAGGTTGTAATAATGTTCAAACAGAATTAAAACAATATGAAATGGCTTTATTAACTTCTACTTCTGAAGGAGATCCTTTGGCTCTTGTAGAATATATGGCACAAGGATTACCATTTTTATGCTCAGATATGGGAGAAGCTGTTAAGGTTGTGAAAAAACACTATCCAGAAATGGTTCAGGGAGATTTTGATGTCAATAATTGGGTCTCAAATTACCATAAAGTAAAAGAGATCCAATCTGAACAAATTGAATCTCTTTATAACGAACATTTTTCTTCTGATTTATATCTTGAAAAATATTTATCTATTTATAAGAAGTTTTTAGCATCAGTCTAAAGATTGTAATTCTACAAGTTTTGCATATTCACCTTTAGCTGCTAAAAGCTCTTCGTGTTTACCTTGCTCTACGATTCTACCTTCTCGCATTACAACAATTAAATCTGCTTTTTGAATAGTAGATAATCTATGTGCGATTACTACAGAAGTTCTATTTTGCATCATATTTTCTAATGCAGATTGAACTATTTTTTCAGATTCGGTATCTAAAGCAGAAGTAGCTTCATCTAAAATCATAATTGGTGGATTTTTAAGCACAGCTCTAGCTATAGATAAACGCTGTTTTTGTCCACCAGAGAAGTTACTAGCACTATCTGCAATGTTAGTTTCAAATCCTTTCGAAGAATTTTCAATAAATTCTAGAGCATTAGCAACTTTTGTAGCAGCAATAATTTCTTCTTCAGTTGCATTCGGATTACCAACTTTTAAATTGTTTTCAATAGAATCATTAAATAATAAGGCGTCTTGAGTAACGATTCCTATTAAAGAACGTAACGATTCTTTAGAAATGTCTTTTATATTATCATTATCAACAAATACTTCACCTTTATTTACGTCATAAAAACGCATTAAAAGATTAGCAATTGTAGACTTTCCACTACCAGACTGACCAACTAAAGCCACCATTTTTCCTTTAGGAATTTCTAAACTAAAATCTTTTAAAACATAATTATCTTGATATTTAAAAGAAATATTTTTAAAACTAATTCCAGTCGTAAATGATTCTTTTTTGATAGGAGTTTCTATATCTAAAATCGGATTTACTTCATCTAAAACATCATAAATACGCTTTGCAGAAGCATCACCTTTTCTAATATTGGTAAAGATTCCGGCAATTGCTTTAGTAGGTTGTAAAATAGAGTAGAACATTACAATATAAGTGATAAATGACTCTGAATCAAATCCATTTGGTGACACTTCAGTGTTTGTTAATACAATTTTACCTCCATAGAGTAGAATAGCTAATACTGTTAACACACCTAAAAATTCACTTAATGGAGAAGCTAATTTTTGGCGATGAGTAACCTGTACATTTAAGTTTTCTTGCTTTTTTGTTGAACTTGAAAATTTTCTAAAAAAACGATTTTCAGCAGTAAAACCTTTAACTACTTTCAAACCAGCTATGGTTTCTTCCAATAAAGAAAGATAATTTCCACTTTCTTGCTGTGATTGTAAAGCTTTAGATTTTAATTTTTTTGTGGTCCAAGAAATTATTAAGCCAGATAATGGTAGGGTAATAAATACAAATAAAGTCAATTTATAACTCATTGAAAACATCACAATAAGTATAATGACTATAGTCAATGGTTCCCTTACAATTCCCCCAAAAGAAGAAATAAAAGAGCCTTCTACAACTTGAATATCAGAAGTCATTCGTGACATTAAGTCACCTTTTTTTTGTTCTGTAAAATATCCAATAGGCAATGAGGTAATCTTTTTATATAAAGTATCTCGCATATCTTTTACAGTACCGTTTGATAGATATGCCATTTGATATGATCCCAAGAAATAAAAAAGATTTTTAAAGAAGAATAATATTAATACACCTATAGCTATTACAAATAGAGTATTTACAGTTCCTTCTCGTTCTATATACTGGGCAATTTCATAGTAGAAATTGTTTTTAATGTATTGAAAAATTTTTGTTAACCCTTCGTAAACAGGTTTTTCTACTTTTTTATCAGGACTAAATAATATTGATAATACCGGTAAAAAAGATATTACGGTTAAAATATTAAATAAAGCATACAATACATTAAATGTGGTTGCGTATATAAATCTGTATTTATATGGCTTTACAAAAGATAAAATACGTTTAAAGTAGTTCATTAAACTCCTAACTGTTTTATAATTCGTTGGAGTTTTTCATCCAACTGTTTTCCAACTACATCTGCATTTTCAACTGTATCTAAAGAACCTTTTGTGCCGATGTAAAATTTAATTTTTGGTTCTGTACCACTAGGTCTACAAGCTACTTTAGTTCCATTTTCTGTTTCGTAAATTAATACGTTAGATTTCGGAATATCAATCGTAGTTTCTTCTCCTGTGATGATATTTTTTCGGATTGAAGTTTTATAATCATTTACAAATGTTACTTTTTCACCATCTATTTCAGAAAGTGGATTGTTACGTAAATCGATTAACATTTGCTTAATTTCTTCAGCTCCTTGCATTCCTTTTTTAACTAGCGAAACTAGTTTTTCTTTAAAGAAACCGTGTTTTACATATATTTTCAGTAATTCATTGTAGAAAGAACTATTTTCAGATTTTGCTTGAGCAGCAATTTCACAAGCTAATAGGGTAGAAGTTACAGCATCTTTGTCTCGAACAAAATCACCAACCATAAATCCGAAACTTTCTTCTCCACCACCAATAAAGTCTAATTCAGGATGATCTTTAATCATTTTAGCAATCCATTTAAATCCTGTTAAACCAACTTTAGTTTCTACGCCGTAACTTTCAGCAATAACATTAACTAAATTGGTAGATACAATGGTAGAACCGATAAATTGTTTTCCATTTAATAAACCTTTTTCTTTCCATTGGTTTATTAAAAAGTCGGTCATGACACTCATGGTTTGGTTACCATTTAATAATTTCATGTTACCATCAGTATCACGAACAGCAATTCCTAAACGATCACAATCTGGATCTGTACCAATTACAATATCTGCATTTGTTTGATTAGCATAATCAATAGCCATTGCTAAAGCTTCAGGTTCTTCTGGATTCGGAGATTCAACAGTAGGGAAGTCTCCATTAGGTTCGGCTTGTTCTTCAATAACATGAAGTTGAGTGTATCCAGCTCTTTTTAAGATTTCAGGAACCAGTTTTATTGATGTTCCATGTAATGATGTGAAAACAATTTTTAAGTTTTCTCTTCCTTTTACATCAAATGTTCCACTTTTTAATGAAGCATTCCAAAAAGCTTCATCAACTTCAGTTCCAATAAAGGATATTAGTTCTTCTTTTTTATTGAAGTTGATATCGTTAAATTCTAAATTATTTACTCCTGCTATAATTTCTGCGTCTTGAGGAGGAACTATTTGCCCACCATCAGTCCAATACACTTTGTAACCATTATATTCAGGTGGATTATGTGAAGCTGTTAAGACAATACCTGCATGGCAGTTTAAATGATTTACAGCAAAAGATAATTCTGGAGTAGGACGTAAGTCTTCAAAAACAAACGTTCTAATATTATTCGCAGAAAGTACATCTGCAACTAACTGCGCAAACTTTTTACTGTTATGTCTACAATCGTATGCAATTGCTACTTTAATTTCTTCACTTGTATACACTTTGTTTAAGTAATTACTTAAACCTTGCGTAGCTTTTCCTAAAGTATATTTGTTAATTCGATTTGTACCAGCACCCATAACACCTCGCATTCCTCCGGTACCAAATTCTGTGTTTTTATAAAATCTATCTGTAAGATCTTCTGTATTGTTATTTATTAATTCAGAAATTTCATTTCTTGTTTCTTCGTCGAAAGTATCAGTTAACCAAAGTTTGGCTTTACTTAAAATATCATTCATAGTTAATTAAAAAAGAGGTGTTATAAATTTATTTTTTCTTTGATTTTATAATGCTTCTGAAGTGGATTGCTTTTAATTATCAATTCTCCTAAAAAACCAGATAAAAATAATAGAGTTCCTAATACCATAGATGTTAACGCAATGTAGAACCAAGGATTATCAGTAACTAATATTGTTTTGATTTTAGCGTATACACGATAAAGCTTAATGAGACCTATATAAAAAGCAGTTGTAAATCCAAATAAGAACATTAAAGAACCCCATAAACCAAAAAAATGCATGGGTCTCTTACCAAATTTAGATAAAAAAGAAATGGTAATCAAATCTAGAAGACCGTTAATAAAACGATCTACTCCAAATTTAGTCACACCATATTTTCTTGCCTGATGTTTTACTACTTTTTCTCCAATTTTTGAATATCCTTCATTTTTTGCCAATATAGGAATGTAACGGTGCATTTCACCACTAACTTTAATAGCTTTCACTACTTCATTTTTGTAAGCTTTTAATCCACAATTAAAATCATTTAATTGTAAGCCTGAAGTTTTTCGAGCTGCCCAATTGTATAGTTTCGAAGGAATATTCTTAGTTAAAACATTATCATAGCGTTTCTTTTTCCATCCAGAAATTAAGTCGAAATTTTCTTTAATGATTAGATTATATAATTCAGGAATTTCATCTGGATTATCTTGTAAATCTGCATCCATTGTAATGACAACATCTCCTTTAGCTTCACTAAAACCAGCATCTAAAGCTTGAGACTTTCCATAATTGCGTTGAAAACGTATCGCTTTAACTTCTTTGCTTTTTTCAACTAAATCTTGAATTACTTTCCATGAAGTATCTGTGCTACCGTCGTCAATAAAAATTACTTCATATAAAAAGTGATTGGATTGCATAACTTTTGCAATCCAATCATATAGTTCTTGTAAAGATTCTTCTTCGTTTAAAAGTGGTATTACTACCGATATATCCATGAATATATTTTATTACCAGTTTTCAAGGGTAAAGTTACAATATTATTATTGCTTAAAAAGTGTCTTCCTCTCTTTTTTGCATAACAGCTCCAGCTATAGCAGAGATAATAAAACCAATAATTGCAGAACCAATTAAACTAAAAGCAGCTGTAATTCCAGGTGAAGAGAATTTTTTTGCCATTTCTTGACTAGCTTCAATTTGTTCTTCAGAATATCCTTGATCTACTAAACTTTGCATTTGAATTTCAGCCATTTGCTCCATGTAAGTAGGTTCTATAAAGCTTACAAATATATATTGATAAATAACACTTATTAGAGCTGAAAAAATAGCAATACCAACACCTACTTTAACTGCTTGACCAAAAGATAAAAAGCCATTATTACTAGTTTTAAACTTTTTTATTCCAAGTACAATAATCACTATTAAAAGTACTATTGCTATAACAGATAAAGACCAATGTGGTTTTAAATGATTACCTGTAGCATACATTATTAATCCTTGGAATACACTGATTATACCTAATATTCCACCATAATTAAGAATTATATTTTTACTACTTGCTTGATTTTCCATGTTTGTGAATGATTTGATTAGTTATTAATTTATAAAAATACTTAAAACATTTTATTAGTATTCAATGTTTTAAAAATGTTACAAAAAAAGATGTAATTTTTTTGTTTGTGATTCAAAAAAACATTGTAAATTTGCAGCCGGCAAGTTCTACACAACCAGCTCCCTTTGAATCCCCCAGGGCGGGAACGCAGCAAGGGTAATAGGTCGTAGCGGTGTGATGTAGGTAGCTTGCCTTTTTTTATTTCATCTATTTCTAGGATGATATTTTTCCACTACTTTTTGTAAATGACTTCTATCTAAATGCACGTAAATTTCTGTTGTAGTTATACTTTCGTGTCCTAATAATTGTTGTATTGCTCTCAAATCAACACCTTCTTTCAACAAATATGTTGCAAACGAATGGCGAAGTGTATGTGGACCTATATTTTTATTTAGGTTACTTTTCGCAGCTAAATCTTTTAAGACAATAAAAATCATTTGCCTTGTTAATTTTTTTCCTCTTCTATTTAAAAAGAGTGTATCTTCATCATCTTTTGTAGGTGTAATGTGATTTCTTGTATGCTCTATGTAAAAATTAATGAATTTGATTGTAATCGAATGAATAGGAACAAAACGATATTTATTTCCTTTACCTAGAACTTGTATATATCCTTCTTCAAAAAATAAATCTGATAATTTTAAGTTTATTACTTCACTAACACGCAAACCGCAACCATATATAGTTTCGATAATAGCTCTGTTTCGTTCACCCTGAGGATGGCTTAAATCTATGTGAGAAATTAACTTGGTAACTTCATCATCTGTTAGCACATCAGGTAATGTTCTAGATAATTTTGGAGATTCAATTAAATCTAAAGGATTATCTTCTCTATATCCTTCAAAAATTAAATAATCAAAAAAACTACGAAGTCCAGAAATAATTCTAGCCTGAGTTTTCGGATTTACAACTTTAGCAATTTCGTATATAAATTGTTGAATATCGTTTTTTTCAATAGTAATAGGAGTTCTAGTTATTTTAAATTCAATATTATAGTTATATAACTTATGAATATCTCTCACATAATTTTCAATTGAATTTTTTGAAAGTCCTCTTTCAATTTGAAGAAATGTCTTGTAATCTTTAATCTTTTTTAACCAATCCACTTAAATATACTTTTTAGAAAAAACTTTTTTATTTAGAAAATAGTCATACATTTGTCTCTGCAAACATATAATTATATCTAAAAATTTAAAATTATGAAAAAATTACTTTTAACAATTGCTGTGATTGCTTTCGGATTTGTAGCTAAAGCACAAGATGGACAGTTCAACGTAGGTGGTTACATCGGTTTACCAATAGGTGATGCTGGAGATGCTTATTCTTTTTCTTACGGAGCTGAAGTAAACTATTTATTTGAATTATCTGAGGAGTTTCAATTAGGTCCTTCATTATCTTATCAACAATATTTAGGTGATACTGTTGCTGGTTTTGAAATTCCTAGTGTTGCTTTTTTACCTATCGCTGCTGCTGCAAGATATAGTATTTCAGAAAAGTTTTCTGTAGGTGCTGATTTAGGTTTTGCTCTTGGTATAGACGAAGGTAATGACGGAGGTTTTTACTACAGACCAATGGTAGGTTATCAAGTATTTGATAAAGTTACTTTACAACTTTCTTACTCAGGAATTAGCGTAGAAGGAGCAACTGTTTCTAACATCGGTTTAGGAGCTGTATACTCATTCTAATCAAATTAAATTAAATAACTTTATATAAAATACTTATGAAAAAATTACTTTTAACAATTGCTGTAATTGCTTTCGGATTTGTAGCTAAAGCACAAGATGGTCAGTTTAACGCTGGAGTTAACTTAGGTTTACCAATTGGTGACGCTAGTGATGCAACTTCATTTGCTATAGGTGCTGAAGTTAACTATTTATTTTCTTTATCTGATGAATTTCAAGTAGGTCCATCTATTGGATTTTCTCACTACTTTGGAAAAGATTTAGGAGGAGGATTTGAAGTTTCAGACTTCTCTTTTATTCCTATCGCTGCTGCTGCAAGATATAGCGTTTCTGAGCAGTTCGTATTAGGTGCTGACTTAGGTTATGGTATCGGAGTTAGTCCTGAAGGTAACGACGGTGGTTTTTACTACAGACCTTTAGTAGGTTATAACGTAAGTGAAAACATTATGATTCAAGCTACTTACTCAGGAGTTAGTACTAACGGAGTTACTTTTGCTAACATCGGTTTAGGAGTAATGTTCGGTTTATAAGATTATAACTAATTACAATATAAAAAAAGAGGATAGAAGTTTCTATCCTCTTTTTGTTTTTTATAAATTTAGTAATGATGAAAAAAGTTTTAATAATAGTTTTAACGTTAGTTAGTTATTTGAATGGATATGCACAAAATGATTATGAGTATGGAATATTAGGAGGTTTTAATAATAGAAATGAACGTGTAGTTGCTAACGGTATAAGTGCTTCAGCAGGAGAAGGAGGAGTGTTTATAGGTTTATTTATAGACATGAAAATATCGGAAGCGATAAGTATTCAACCAGAAATTCAATATGTAGCAACTTTTATAGAAAACAATACAAGCAATTCAATAGTAATACCAATTGTAGGAAAATACCATTTTTCCGATAAATTCTCTATTCATGTTGGACCTGTTTTAGATATAATTTTAGATGGTACACCTCTTAACGAATTTGGTCTAGGTATAGCTATAGGTGCTGGATATGATATTACTGACGATTTGTTCATTACATCTAGATATTCTTTAGGATTAACCAACAGATTAAATACAGATTTTGCTACAAGTGGATTTTCAACTCAAATAGATTTTTTTCAAGTCGGTCTTGGTTATAGATTTTAATAGTTTATAGGTTTTAACTTTTTATTTTATATTCGCATTAAATACAAGAAATCATGAAAAAAATAGTATTGATAATAATTATAGCATTTTCATTTAAGTCTTTTTCACAGAGTAATGAGTTAAATGTGGGAGTAAATGGAGGAATTACTGTAGGAAATTTAGAGTCTGTTTCTTCTGGAGCATTTGGAGTTGATGCTAACTATTTATTTGAACTTTTTAACGGATTCAGTGCTGGTCCATCATTAAATTTTGTCTATTTCTTGACAGATGAAGTAAATGGTTTTAAACCAGACGCTTTTATGTATTTACCAATTGGTGCTGCTGTTAGATTTCAATCTCTTACCGATAGATTTTTTGTAGGAGCAGATTTTGGATTCGCCATCGGGATTTCTCCAGAAGGTGATAATGGAGGAATATTTTTTAAACCAATGGTTGGTTATGATATAACAGAAAGCATTAAAATAAATTTATTCTATTCTGGGATAAAGAAAAGACAACCTACTTATGGTTATGCTGGAATTGGGCTTATATTTGATGTCTTCGGAAGTTCTAATCAATATTCTTTTTAATTTTAAGAAATGAAATTAATTATTATAAATGGTCCTAATTTAAATCTTTTAGGAAAAAGAGAACCAACCATTTATGGAGATAGTTCTTTTGAATCTTATTTCGAAAATTTGAAATCTAGTTTTTCTGAAGTTACTCTTTCTTATTTTCAATCTAATGTAGAAGGAGAAATCATAAATAAACTTCATGAAGTAGGTTTTGAATATGATGGGATAATTTTAAATGCGGCAGCTTACACTCATACTTCTGTAGCTATAGGAGATGCAATCAAAGCAATAGAGACTCCTGTAGTAGAAGTTCATATTTCTAATACACACGCTCGTGAAGAGTTTCGTCATAAGAGTTTTATAGCCAAAAATGCCAAAGGTGTAATTTTAGGTTTTGGATTAGATAGCTATAAGTTAGCCATACAAAGCTTCATATAATTTTACTTAAATTTAATATTTCTACATTAAGTTTAAAATAAATAAAAGATAAGTCTAACAGTAACGTAAACTAGTTTTTTTCATTTAGTAAATCTAAATTTTAAAAAATGAAAAAAACTTTTTTAGGCTTATTAATCATATTTTCATCCTTTTATAGCTGTAGTGATGATAATAATTCAGTAGTAGATACATCTACAACAATTAGTTCTATTCGATTTATTGGAGAACAAATAATCCCAGATAATTTCGAATTTAATGGAAATATAGTTGGTGGACTTTCAAGTATCGATTATGCTAACAACAAATTTTATCTAATAAGTGATGCTCCAAATGCGCCAATACGAGTATATTCAGCAGATTTAAATTATACTGAAACTGAATTTACTTCAATAAATATTACTTCTGAAGTAGAATTATTAGACACTAATAATACATCTTTTATAAATCCAATAGATCCGGAAGCTTTGAGGATAGATACCGAATCTAGCAGTATGATCTGGTGTAGTGAAGGAAATATTAATAACGGTGAAAATCCTTTCATTAGAGAAGCTACTTTAAATGGAGATTTTAAAAGAGACTTTACAATTCCTAGTATTTTTGAAGCGAAATCAACAGATACAGAAGGACCTAGGCATAACGGTGTTTTTGAAAGTATTTCTTTAAGTGTAGATAAAAAAGGGTATTGGGTTGGAATGGAGTTACCTTTAAAAGAAGATGGTGTTGAACCAATTTTTGCTATGGATACAGATTCTCCAGTTCGAATATCTTATATCAATAAAAGTACAGGGAAATTTGAAAAACAATTTGCTTATGAGCTTGATAAAGTTTCAAGAGAAATAATAGGTTCTGGTTTTAACTTTACCGTAAATGGATTAGTTGAACTTTTAGAATACGATACGAACAAGTTTTTAGCATTAGAAAGATCATTTACTACGGGAGCAGATGATGGAGGAAATAATGTTAAAATTTATAAGGTAGATGCTTCTAATGCAACAGATGTTGCTAATTTTAAAGGCTTAAATGGAGCAAATTATGTAAAAGCTACAAAAACATTATTGTTTGATTTTGAGTCTATAAGAAATCAATTATCTAGTATTCCAGGAGGGAATAGTGCAAAAGTAGTTGATAATATTGAGGGAATTACTTTCGGACCACGTTTAGCTAACGGAAATTTATCTTTAGTACTTGTCGCAGATAACAACTTTAGTGCATTCGGAAAACAATTAAATCAGTTTGTTGTTTTTGAAGTTTTACCTTAACATTAGATTAAAATAGAATTCAATAAGGCTTGCTATTATCAGTTAAGCCTTATTTTTTTGAAATTTTATTAAGAATATATAACGTGCGACTAATAATAAAATTAACGGATACAATGGATAAGTAAATTTTTGAACACCAAAAAGATGAGATAATGGAATTAAAGCTAAAAAAACTAATAAAATAGTCAAATACTTATTTATCCATGGTTTAATTTCATCTTTAGTTATAAAAAAAGCTATGATTAAATTTGGAGCAAACGCCCAAAGAAAATTAAAATTATTTGGAGCTGTTGAATGATTTGTAAAAAACCATAAAAACACAATTAAAACACCTACAAGTCCAGTAATGAATAAAACTAAAAAATCTAATATTTTGGATCTCTTTCCTCTTTTTATATCATTATAACTGATGAAAAGAATGATAAAAAATAATACTGTAAAAACAAGGAAAGGACTTATACTATCAGCCTTTGATTTTTTTGTTTTAAAATCTAAAAGCGTTTTAGTATCTCTAATTAAAGTGGTGTTTTCGCCTTTTTTTACAATAGTTGATTTTTCAAAAATTGAAAATAGATATTCAGGAAGATACATATAACCTTCTACATCAGCAATTTTATCTAATTTACTTCCTAAAGCTATATTAATCCCAAAACTTCCCCAAGTATTTGGATTTATTTTTTCATTCATTAAATCTCTTAAAGATCTTTTTTGCTCTAAAATAGAGGTGTCAAAAGTAAGGTTATCTTTTAAAATGTCTTTCAGAATATCTTTTGGTCTTGTTGCACAGTTATCAAAAAAAGGATCATAAAAATAACTTGCATTTTCTGGTTTAGCGTTTGTTTCTAAAAATTTGAAGTATGCATTTTTCTGTTCTTGCGTTAAATTCAAAACCTGTTGTTTTACCCAACGTTTGTCTTTATTAGCAGATTTTAAAGAATAATGAAAAGGATATCTTTGTAATTTATACTTCATATACCCTCGAACAAAATTCACATAAAAATCTGGTCCATTAAAATCAAAAATTCCGTAATTATACAAAAGATCTATATTTAACATAGGATCTTTAACTCTTACAGCCGTATGACCAAATTTCTCATACAAATGATCACCTGGTCCAGAAGTAATAATACTAATTTCAGCATAAGCAGAAAGTTGTGCTATTTGAGAATAACTGAAAAAAATAGAAAATAAAAAACTTAAAGCAAGTAGTTTTTTCATCATGATTTATCGGTAAAAACTGTAGTCGAATTTAATAGAAAAAATATTAGAAAACAATGCATTTCCAACACTTCCAATATTCGTTAGGGCATAATCTACTTGAATCCCTTTATATTTAAATCCTAAACCAAAATTTGGTTGTACTGCAAGTGATTTATCTCCATTAAATTCTGTGGTATTTTGAAAATTACCAGCACCTAAACGTAGATATACAAGTTGATCATAATCGAGCTGAAAACCAAAAGCAGGGTCGATACTTAAAAATGAAGTTGAAATAATATCATTTGTTTCTGCAAACCTCATATTTAAATCTACTTCTGCCAGTAAATTAAAATAGCGACCAATTTTAAAATCTCTGGCTACACCAACTTGAAGTTTTGGCTTGGTAATTTCAGTAGATTCTGGTAATTCTTGATTTTGACCAGGTACTGCGTTTCTAATTTTTGCAAATTCATCTTCATCAATAGCCCAAGTATTAAATGTAGTTGTAATATCGCGTGCCATAGCTCCAAATCTCCAACCATTTTTTTCAAATTGAATTCCTAAATCGAAACCAAATCCCCAAGAAGTAGCAAAATCACCAATAATTCTTCTTACAATTTTTGCATTTCCTCCAATAGAAAAACCATCTAATAACATTTTTCTACCATAACTAATATTCAAAGCATAATCGGCAGCAGAGAAGAGGCTGACTCTATTAAAATCGATGTTACCATCGCTATCAATTAACTCTGTTGTGTTTAAAATATCATCAACTCCAAATCGAATTAAAGATAAACCAACTGCACTTTGTTTGTCGATTGGCATAGCAAAACCAGCATAATTATATGTTGCAATTCCAGCAAAATATGAAGCATGCATTAAAGTTCCCTGATAATCTTCAACGTTAACTAAACCTGCAGGATTCCAATATGTAGCATTTACATCATTAGTAGTGGCAACAACAGCTTTACTCATTCCCAATGCAGCTGCATCTACACCAATATTTAAAAATTCATTAGAGAAATTTCTAAATTGAGCTTGTGCCAATGTAGAAATTAAAAGAAAAATGTAAACTAATTTTGTTTTCAAATGATCAATTTAATAAGAACAAATATCCAAATTCCTTAGTAAATAACAGTAGTTTTTTAGAGTTATTGTTTGTTAAGCGTAGATATTTAGCTCATTTTGAATAAAATTAACAAATTGTTTTTCTATCCAATACGATTGATCGTTAAAAGATGAAACAAAACCTACATGACCACCATATTTAGGAGTTAATAAGAAGAAGTTTGAAGAATTTTCTGCCAACTCATAAGGATAACACTCTATAGATAAAAAAGAATCGTCTTTAGCGTTAATTAATAAAGTTTTATGCTCAATGTTTTTCAAGTAAGGCTTGCTACTTGCTTTTTCCCAATAATCTTCAGGGCTATCAAAACCAAAAACCGGAGCTGTATAAATTTCTTCAAAATCTCTAAAAGAAGAAGCTCTAGCAATTAATCTTTTATCAGGATTAAATTCATCAAACTTTTGAGCTTTTAAATTAACTTTTGCTTTTAAAGTTCTTAAAAACTCTTGCATGTATAATTTGTTTTTTAACTTACTTAATTCAGCCTGAGAACTCGTTAAATCGATTGGGACAGAAACAGCAATACCTCCTTTTACAACAGAAGGGATTTGATTTTCATATTCACCTAAGTATTTTAAAGTTAAGTTTCCTCCAAGACTAAAACCACTTAAAATGATATTTTGATAATCATAATTTTCCTCTACATATTTTAAAATAAAATGTACATCATCTGTTTTACCAGCATGATAAGTTTTTAAAATATTATTGTCTTCACCGCTGCAGCTTCTCAAATTTATACACATAACGTCGTAACCTAAATTATGCAGGTAATTTGCTGTAGATATCATATAACTTGATTGAGAACTACCTTCTAATCCATGAATTAAAACAATTAAAGAAAAAGAATTATTTGGGAGAAAATCTAAATCTATAAAATCATTATCCCAGGTATTTACTCTAACTCTTTTGTAATCAGGTTTATCTTTAGCAGTAAAAAATTTGTAAATGGTGTTTACATGAGGATTCTTAAAAGGAAAACTAGTAGTAAGCTGATTTTTAAGTAAAGGCATCTTTAAAACAATTTATTTTTTTGATTAAACAGTAAAAAAACAATCAATTTCATATTTTCGTAAAAATCATGAAAAAATATGAATATTAAAAAACACATTCCAAATATTATCACACTCGGCAATTTATTTTGTGGTACGGTAGCCGCAATTTTAGCTGTCCGAGGTTTTTTTTATGAAACAGCAATTTTTGTTGGAATTGGAATTGTTCTCGATTTCTTAGACGGTTTTGCTGCTAGATTGTTACAGGTTCAGGGAGAATTAGGGAAACAATTAGATAGTTTGGCAGATATGGTAACAAGTGGAGTAGTACCAGGAATAGTGATGTTACAGTTTATGGTTCATAGTGCTTATTACAGAGAATTTGGATTTTCTTCTTGGGACTCTGCTTTAGATATCGGACTAGGGTTAGATAATTTACTTTCTGTAGAATTATTAGGGTTATTACTAACACTTTTTGCGGGTTATCGATTAGCTAAATTTAATATTGATACAAGACAAACAGATAGTTTTATAGGTTTACCTACACCAGCAATGAATTTATTTGTGGTTTCTTTACCAATGATAGCTGGTTATACAAAATCAGAGTTTGTATTGAATATTATCCATAATCAGTTCTTTTTAATCGCGGTAACTCTAATTTTAAGTTTTTTAATGATTTCTGAACTTCCGTTATTTTCATTAAAATTTAAATCGGCTAAACTTAAAGATAATCTTTTAAAATATAGCTTTATACTAACTTCTGTTGTTCTGTTAATTTTATTGAAGTTTTTAGCTATTCCACTCATCATTATACTCTATATTTTATTATCTGTATTCAATACTGTAGTAATGAAACAAAAATAATTTGTAAGAGCTAACGAATATAAACTCATTACTGACACAAATAAAATTGAGATAACTTCTTTTCCTCTTTTTAATTATTTTCACTTGGCATTTTATTAATGTTGAAAAGCTTAACGATTAATGAGAGTATTTGAAAGAGATATGTCTGATAGTGAAGTTGAAAAAGTTTCTAAGGCTTATAGTAAAGAGTTGAACAGTGCTGTGTTTTGGAGTATTGTTTTTATTGCAGCGTTACTATTTTTTAATGCTCAAAATCCAGGTAAATCATTATATAAGTTAATTTTTAATATACCTGTGTTTCTGATGTTTTTAATGCAGTTGCGTAAAATTACAAATCTCTTATTTTTTGACGGATTCTATAAAGACTTAGAGCAAAAGAAAAAGATAATAGTTGCACTTACTGTTTCAAACAAGCAAGATGGATATGATACTTTTGATGGACCAAGTAGTAATCCAAGCATAAAATTTCAAAAGAATCCATATTTCAGAAGTATTGAGGTTTCAAATACTTCATATCAAAATATATCTATCCGTAATAAAGTTTATTTTGAGTTAAGTAAGCATGGTAAATGGATTGTAAATGTAAGATTAGGTACTAAGCAAATTGACTACAGAAATATCAGAAAAAGTAATTTTAAAAACAAAAATTAATAGCCATGAAAAGATCTCAAATCCTAATTTTATTTCTTTTCCCATTATTTGTTTTTACACAGCAAAATACAGCTTTGTTCAAGCTTACAAAGAACTCTTTTGATATTGATACATTACTACAGAAGGAGTTTGGAAAAAACAAGATGGAACAACTTAAAAAAATGTCATTAACAAGTCCAGCTATTTTAAGTATAAATAACGTATTGAGAAGTGATTACAAACAAAAAAGCGCAAAATTGCTAGGATTATGTGAATGTTACTTTATTGATGGAAAACTAGAGGTTATTAATGCTGTAGGTTTTAAAACAGCTATAGTGAGTTCTATCAAAGTAAACCTTTCTGAAAAAACTTTTGAATCGAATTTAAATTATAGAACAGACGGAATCGAAATGCATAAATTTAATCCTAGTGATGAGTTTATTAAGAACATTACGGTACCATTACAAACTTCAGAATTAGAATTTACAACAGATTCAAAATTTGAACATTTAGGTATCGTAAAAGGAAAATTGAAAGGGAAGACTGTTTTATTTTATGAGCAAGACAGCAGTCAAAAAGGCTATAGTGCTGTTCAGAATGAAATTATTTCAATTTTTGAATGCCAATTTAAAGATTACAATAAGTTAATCAAAGAAATGGAACAGAAACAAAAGTTGTTAGAAAAACAACATAAGAATTAAATACATTTAAAGTATAAAATTGACGAAAATGAAAAACATAAAATTATTTTTTTTATCATTTATTGTGTTGATTTATAATGTTTTTTCTCAAGAAAAAGACACATTATATTTTAATGCTAAATGGGAAAAAACGACCAAAAAAGATCATAAGTTTTACAGACCCTTACCGTTAAAGAAAGTTGATAGTCTTTCTTTTATTCAAGATTTTTACAGAAATGGTAATCTACAAATGCAAGGTTATGTATACACTAATCAACAAAATAAATACGTTGGAGATATATTTTGGTATACAAAAGAAGGCTACGATGCCTCTAATTCACAATACATAAACTCCACAAATCAGCCACTTACTTATTACCACAATAATGGAAAAGTTTGGAAAATTAATACGTATAAAAATGCTGTTAAGCACGGTAAAATAAAATTATATAATAATAGCGGGGTTGAAATTGGAAATGATCATTACAAAAATGGTTTGAAATTAAATGATACTATTCATAGATTCTCTAGAATATATTATTCTACAAATGGAAATAAAAAAATAGCATTCAATGCAAATGTGAAACGTGTCTTTAAATCGGTAAAAGCTATGTATTGGATGAATACAGGAAAGCTAGCAACCATTACTAATTATGATAAACATAACCACATATCTGAAGAGAAAATTTACGAAGAGAATGGTGATTTGCTAAAAACCTATACCGAAGACGATTTTTTGAAGAATGATTTTATTAATGGAAATTATTATGAAGCAAAAACAAATAATGGATTTGTTGTTGCTATAGATAGCAGTGAAACATACAGCTATAGAAATCAAATCGTAAAAATTAACGATATCAATTTAATTCATATTGAAGATCAGAATGTAGACTTTTACAAGAAAGCAGGCTCAAATGTTTATCAGAGTTTTTATTATGATATTTTGTATGACGATTATAATAATAAGACTGTTACAGCTTTTACAACAGATGGTTTTAGTACTAGGAAATATGTGTATGATAAAATTTTTGATAAAGATGATACTGTTATTACTATCAATCAAGTTAAGGAACAATCTGTTGAAGAATTGTTTCAATCGTTAAGAAATGTAGCTTGGGGAAGTAATTACATAGAAAAAAAGCGATATGCTAATGACAGTATTAAACATAAGACGAGTTTTAAATACTTTACAAATCAAATTTTTGCCTATGTAGATGAAGCTTTCGATACGAATAAACATGGTGGTTTTGGTTCCTTTTACACAGAAAAAGATGATGATAAAAAAAAGTGGCGTGTAGATGATCAAGAATTTTTCTCGACATATGTTTTTCTTTTAAATGAAAATAAGCCCATATTAGTATTAACGAAAGAAGATGATGTCGTTTACTGTATCATACCAACAAACAATGATAAGTTCGTAGTGAATTTTAAAGACAATAATGATAGTGTAATAAAAAAAATGAACTACGTTGATTTTAATAATTATACTCTAGAAATGCTCATGCGTTATCAAAATGCAAAAGAGTTTTATAATGTAAAAAAGAACAAACAAAAACAGTTTTTAACAAATACTTTTAATGAAATAATTTTAGAAAAAGGATATGATAGTATTCAATTAGCACAACAATACATTATAGCTAAAGACAATAATAAAATTGATGTTTATAACTTACAATTAAAAAAATTACCATTAAAAAACATTAGACAGGTTTATAATGATAGAGGGAATTTACAAGTATTAACAAGTAATGAAGTATACTATGTTGATGTTTTAGGAAATAAAACAAATAGAAATTCAATATCGTATTCTTTTTGTGGTACTGTTAGTTCAACAGATTTTTCAATTATGAAACATGATTCCAAAGCTTCTGTAAATGCAATTAAGATTCATTATGGAGGAATGGGAAGAGGATATAGTTATAATGAAATATTAGAAATTGATAATTTAGATACTTCATATGATTTGAAATTTTTAAATAATACAAAACAAGACGGATATGATGGAAATAGTGGTTTTGTAGATGGTTACGTGAATCGAACAAATATGCTAGTTGTATCAAAAAACAAAAAATTTGGATTGTATACTTTTACTACTGAAAACGTAAAGTTTAAAAGAAGAAAAAATAAAAATAAAAAGAAAACTGTAGATGAAAATGGAATTGAACTTCCAGAAATTATTGATATAAATGCTCCTGAATATGGAAAAACACAAGCAAAAGAGTTACTACCAGTCATGTATGATAGCATAACGTTACGAGAACCTTTAATTATCGTTGAAAAAGATAATTCTTATGGTATTTTTTCTTCCGAAATGTCTTTACAATATAAAATCTTAGGAAAAGTATATAATAACTTTATGTCCTATGAAAAGTTGAATGGTGAGAAAGGATGGATTGATGTAAGAACATTACAAGAGTTCCCTAATTTGTAAAACAAAGAGTAAATTGAAAAGGTCTAAAATAGTAAATTTAGATACTATTTTAGACCTAATTTTATTTAAAAAGTGGCTAAATAAGCTTTAGTATTTTCCTCTAAAACAGCTTCATCAGGATTAAACATAGCACCGTATAACCTGTGTAAATTAGTAAATTCAGCACCGCAAAATCTAAAAGTAAGAATAACATCATTTAAAAGATCTTCTAAAGGAATACCATTAGGAGCTTTATAATGTTCTTCACTACCGCCAGTTGAAATAGCTAATCCGATTTTTTTACCTTTAATTTTATCTCCACCTTCACCAAAGGCCCAACCGTAAGTAAATACTTCATCAATGTATTTCTTTAATGCATATGGTGTACTAAACCAATGTAAAGGAAATTGAAATATAATTTCATCAAATTTTTCTATCAATGACTGTTCATTAGCTACATTAAAGTTAAGTGATGGATAAACTTCATATATGGAATGAATGGTGTATGTGCTTGGATCATTTTTTAATTCATTGATCCATTTTTTGTTGACTTTCGAATCTTCAATATTAGGATGTGTAACAATAACTAATTTTTTCATTTTGTCTGTAATTAAATGTATTATGAATTAAAATTACTATTTTTGGTATATAAAGTATAGTAAGTAATTGTTAAATATTACTATACAAAAGTATAGTTAATTAAAATGAAATTTGTAACAACATATCCCAAAGTTAAAAAGTGCCAGGCTAGTTATGTTTTAGCCGTAAATGATACATTAAATGTACTCAATGGTAAATGGAAACTACCTATTATAGCTTCGTTGTTATATGGTAGAAAGCGTTTTAAAGATATACAAGCAAATATTGACAAGATTACTCCAAGAATGTTGTCAAAAGAGTTAAAAGATCTTGAAATGAATGGAATTGTGTTAAGAATTGTTCAAGATAGTCGTCCTGTTTTAATAGAATATGAGTTAACAGAATCAGGAAAAACCATAACAAAAGTGTTAGATAGTATGGTAGAGTGGGGATTAAAACACAGAGAACTAACTATTGGCTCGTAATTTTAATTTATATATTAAAGAAATTATAATATTAATAAAAGGAATTACAACTAATAGTGTTAAAAGAAGTAAAAAAGTTAGGATTAAAGTAACATTATAATCCTTGTAATTTCCATTCCAAAGATCATCTTTAGTTAGATTAGAATTATGATCTTGGTATAATACATAAGATATAAAAATCAATAGGATTATACTTGATATTATTTTTAAGATTAATCCTTTTTTAAATAGTTTTCCTTTGAACAAATCAATCAGATAATAGATTAAAAAGTTAAATAAATATAATACAAAAAATAAGAAAAAGATATGGTTGTAGGTAATCACTAAATAAGTATCATGAATGTTAATATCCATTACCAGATCTCTTAGATTTTTACCATTCTCAAGATCAAAATAACCACTAAAAATTAATGAAATTATTAAAGAGATTACTCCTAGAAGAATAAAAAAATAATATGGTTTTGAACGAAACATTTAAAATTTCTTCTTTTTAAGCTCAAAATCTTTACCTAAATATACTTTTCTAACCATTTCATCAGCAGCTAACTCTTCAGGAATACCTTCTTTCAAAATACCACCTTGATACATTAAATAAGATCGATCTGTAATTGCTAAAGTAGCCTGAACATCGTGATCTGTAATTAAAATACCTATATTTTTGTTTTTAAGTTTGGCTACAATTCCTTGAATATCTTCTACAGCAATAGGGTCTACACCAGCAAAAGGTTCATCTAACAAAATAAACTTGGGATCAGAAGCTAAACAACGTGCAATTTCGGTACGTCTTCTTTCTCCACCAGACAATAAATCACCTCTGTTTTTACGAACATGACCTAAACTAAACTCATCGATTAATTCTTCTAATCTTTGTTTGCGTTCTTCTTTGGTACGATCTGTAAATTCTAAAACGGATAGAATATTGTCTTCAACAGATAGCTTTCTAAAAACAGAAGCTTCTTGTGCTAAATATCCTATCCCTTTTTGAGCACGTTTGTACATAGCATCTTCAGTAATTCTTTCATCATCAAGGTAAATATTTCCGCCATTCGGCTTAATCATACCAACAATCATGTAGAAAGAAGTAGTTTTACCAGCTCCATTTGGTCCCAATAAACCTATAATTTCTCCTTGTTGTACTTCTAAAGAAATTCCTTTTACAACTTTACGACTACCGTAGATTTTCTGTATGTTATCTGCTCTTAAAATCATATAATAAAAGTACAATGTTACTATTTAATGAAAGCACATTGTATTAATTGATTGTTAAATTGAATTAATTTGGAGTTTCCTCTTCTAGAGCTTCCCAAAATTCTACAGCTCTTCTTAAATGAGGAATTACAATGGTTCCACCAACTAAAGTAGCAATAGACATAGTTTCCATCATTTCTTCTTTAGTAACTCCGCTTTTGTATGCAGTATCTAAATGATAAGCTATGCAATCATCACAACGTAAAACAGCAGAAGCTACTAATCCTAATAACTCTTTGGTTTTTACAGATAAATGACCTTCAGCATAAGCGTTAGTATCTAAATTAAAGATTCTTTTGATTACTTTATTATCACTTGATAGTATCTTTTCGTTCATTTTTGAGCGATACTCATTGAACTCTTGGACTTTTTTCGACATTTTTTTGTTGTTTTTTAATTACATATTTAGAAATGTAAATTCCGACTTGATATAAAAACATGATGGGCACAGCTACAATAATCTGACTTGCAACATCTGGAGGTGTTATTATTGCTGATAATATTAGTACAACAACCAATGCATGTTTTCTGTATTTTCTTAAAAATTCTGGAGTAACTAGACCTATTTTTGTTAGGAAGTAAATAATAATTGGAAGCTCAAAAAATATGGCAACTCCAATTAACGTATTCGTAATTAAACTAATATACGCGCCTAATTTAAAGCTTTTTACAATCGCATCACCAATAGAAAAATTGTAAAAGAAATACACAGACATTGGTAAGATGACATAATAACTAAAAAGAATTCCTGAAAAGAATAGGGAAGAAGCAGAAAAAATAAATCCTTTTGATCTTTTACGTTCACTTTCTAGTAAACCTGGCGCTATAAATCGCCATATTTCCCATAAAACGTAAGGAAAAGCTATAATAATTCCTAAAATTAAAGAAGACCAAATTGCTGTCATTAACTCTTCAGTAGGATTTAAAACCTGTAATTCTTTAGAAAATTCAATATTACAAAAGCTACTATCTATTCCTATTAAAGTAAATGCTTTGCAGAAAAATTGATAGGTTACAAAATCAGGTTTTAAATGCGCTAATAAAACCTCATCAAAAATTACTTTTATAAATGCAAAAGCTAAAATTGCTACAGAAAATATAGCAACTATACTTCGTATGATATGCCATCTTAATTCTTCAAGATGATCTAAAAACGACATTTCTTTTTCCTGTGCCATTAGAAAATTCCCTCTTTTAAAATATCATGTAAATGAACAACTCCTGCATATTCATCATCATCATTTACTACTAATATTTGTGTAATATTATTGTTCTCTAAAGTGTCTAAAGCATCAATTGCCATAGCATCAATATGAATGGTTTTAGGTTGCTTACTCATAATATCAACAGCAGTTAAATCATCTATTTTAGTAGTTTTATTTAACATTCTTCTAATATCACCATCAGTAATAATACCTTCTATTTTATTCTCAGTATTGATTACAGCAGTAACTCCTAGTCTTTTTTCAGATATTTCTACAATAACTTTAGAAACTTTGTCATTAGGAGTAACTTTTGGTAGTTCGTTATTTACAACCAAATCTGAAACTCTTAAATATAAACGTTTACCTAAAGCTCCACCTGGATGATATTTAGCAAAATCTTTGTTACTAAAACCTCTTAAATCAAGCAAACAAACAGCTAAAGCATCACCTAAAACAAGTTGAGCTGTTGTACTATTTGTTGGAGCTAAATTATTCGGGTCAGCTTCTCTTTCTACATAAGAATTTAAAACATAATCTGCATTTTTACCTAAAAAAGAATCCGCATTACCTGTTATGGCAATAATTTTATTGTTCGAATTTCTTATCAGAGGAACCAAAACTTTTATTTCTGGAGTATTACCACTTTTTGAAATACAAATCACCACATCTTCCGTTTGAATATTTCCTAAATCACCGTGAATTGCATCTGCAGCGTGCATAAATACTGCTGGTGTTCCTGTAGAATTTAGTGTGGCAACTATCTTATTTGCAATATTTGCACTTTTTCCAATTCCAGTAATAATTACTCTTCCTTTAGAATTTAATATGAAGTTAACTGCATTAGCAAAGGAATTGTCCAAAAAATTAGTTAAATTAGCTATACTATTGCTTTGAAGTTCAATAGATTCTTTAGCTTTAGCTAGTATTAAGTCTGTATTTTTCAAGTAAAACAGGTTTAATTTAGAGTGTAAAAATAGGAATATTTTAGCTAGAAAAACTTTCCTTTTAAAAGAAACTTTAAAGAACTTTAAGTAATTATTTTTGTGTATTAGTTTGAATTTTTAATTTTGGCTTTCTGGGAACATTATGAAAATGAATTTATACGATGCTTTAAAAAAGTTTTTTGGATTCAATCAATTCAAGGGACTTCAAGAAGATGTGGTAAAGAGCATACTGAACGACCAAAATACGTTTGTAATTATGCCAACAGGTGGTGGAAAATCACTTTGTTACCAATTACCAGCCTTAATGAAAGAAGGTACTGCAATAGTGGTTTCGCCACTAATTGCCTTAATGAAGAATCAAGTTGATGCTATTCGTGGAATCTCCGAAACTCACGGTATAGCACATGTATTGAACTCTTCGTTGAACAAATCTGAAGTCAATCAGGTGAAACAAGATATTATAAACGGAGTTACAAAACTTTTGTATGTAGCACCCGAATCTTTGATTAAAGAAGAATATGTAGATTTCTTAAAATCACAGAAAATATCTTTTGTAGCTATTGATGAGGCTCACTGTATTTCTGAATGGGGTCATGATTTTAGACCCGAATACAGAAATCTTAGAGCTATTATTAAACAGATAGACAACGTTCCTGTTATTGGTCTTACTGCAACAGCAACTGAAAAGGTACAAGAAGATATCTTAAAAACTTTAGGAATGACAGATGCTAACATTTATAAAGCATCCTTCAATAGAGCTAATTTATTTTATGAAGTTCGTCCTAAGACAAAAGATATTGAAAAGGATATCATTCGTTTTGTAAAACAGAAAGAAGGACAATCTGGTATTGTATATTGTTTAAGTAGAAAAAAAGTAGAAGAGATTGCTCAAGTTTTACAAGTAAATGGTATCAATGCTTTACCTTATCATGCAGGTTTTGATGCAAAAACCAGAGCAAAACATCAAGATATGTTCTTAATGGAAGATTGTGATGTAGTTGTTGCTACAATTGCATTTGGTATGGGAATAGACAAGCCAGATGTTCGTTTTGTAATTCACCATGATATTCCAAAAAGTTTAGAAAGTTATTACCAAGAAACAGGTAGAGCAGGAAGAGATGGAGGAGAAGGTCACTGTTTAACATTCTATTCTTATAAAGATATAGAAAAGTTAGAGAAGTTTATGGCGAATAAACCTGTTGCAGAGCAAGAGGTTGGTCATGCGTTGTTACAAGAAGTTGTTGGTTATGCAGAAACTTCAATGAATAGACGTAAATACTTGTTACATTATTTCGGGGAAGAGTTTGACGAAGTAAATGGTGAAGGTGCTGACATGGATGATAATATGAGAAATCCTAAAAAGAAGCATGAAGCACAAGAACAAGTTGGTACCGTTTTAAAAGTAGTGAAGAATACCAATGAAATGTATAAGGCTAAAGAAGTCGTAAATACAATTACAGGAAAAGAAAATGCCTTATTAAAATCTCATAAGACTACAGAGCAACCATTTTTTGGAATAGGTAAAGAGAAAGATGGTAATTATTGGATGGCTTTAATCCGACAAATGTTAGTTGCTGATCTTATTAAAAAGGAAATTGAGCAATATGGTGTTGTAAAGCTAACTAAAGCAGGAAAAGCATATTTAGAAAATCCATCTTCATTTATGATGACAGAAGATCATGTTTATCATAATACAGATGACGGATCTATTATTACAAATACCAAATCGAGTACTGTTGGATTAGACGACAAGCTTATTAGTATGCTTAAAGATTTAAGAAAACAAGTAGGTAAGAAACTAGGAGTTCCTCCTTTTGCTGTTTTCCAAGATCCTTCTATAAATGATATGGCTTTAAAATATCCTATAACTTTAGAAGAACTATCTACAGTTCATGGAGTAGGAGAAGGTAAAGCAAAAAAATATGGTAAAGATTTTATCGAACTAATAGGTCAATACGTCACTGACAATGATATTACGAGACCAGACGATTTAGTGGTAAAAAGTACAGGTGTAAATTCTGGTTTAAAGCTTTATATAATTCAAAATACCGATCGTAAATTACCTTTAGAGGATATTGCAAAATCGAAAGGTCTGGAAATGAATGAGCTGATTAAAGAAATGGAAGCCATTGTATTTTCTGGAACTAAATTGAATATTGATTATGCAATTGAAGATTTACTAGATGAAGATCAGCAAGAAGAAATACATGAGTATTTTATGGAAGCTGAAACAGATAAAATTCAAGATGCTTTAGATGAGTTTGATGGCGATTTTGACGATGAAGAATTACGTTTAATGAGAATAAAGTTTACTAGTGATGTAGCAAACTAAAATTTCATAAGTTTAATGAACGAAAGAGTTACAGCATATATTTTAACTTCAGAAAAATGGACGCAAGAATTAAATCTTTTGCGTTCTTTTTTATTAGAATTAAATCTAGAAGAAACTATCAAATGGAGAGCACCAGCGTATTTGTACAAAGGAAAAAATATTATTGGTATTGCTAGGTTTAAAAATTATTTCGGACTATGGTTTCATCAAGGAGTTTTTATTGATGACATACATAAAGTTTTAATGAATGCTCAAGAAGGAAAAACGAAAGCTATGCGACAATGGCGCTTTACTTCCGTAGAAGAATTAGATAAGGTGAAAATCGTAGATTATGCTTTACAAGCTATGAAGAATGTAGATCAAGGCAATGAACTTAAAGTAAAGAGAAATACAAAGCCTTTAGAGATTCCAGAGTTATTAGTGAATGAATTAAATAAGAGCGAAGATTTAATGACTAATTTTAAACGTTTTTCATTAAGTAAGCAAAGAGAGTTTACAGAATACATAAGTTCTGCTAAAAGAGAATCTACACAACTAAGTAGATTACAAAAAATAATTCCTATGATTATGAAAAACATAGGATTAAATGATAAATATAGAAAGTAAAATTATTTTAGAATTACTTTATCAATAGTTGCAGTACTATCGCAACGTATGACATATAAATCTAATTTTTCACTAGTTACATAATATTCAGCACAAGGTTTCAAACGAGCTTTACTTTTACCAAAATCAACATCTCCTGTTTTTAAAACTGTAGAAACTTGGGCAGTATCTATATTATTTAATTGCATTACAGATTTAGCACTATCTGAAAACAACCTTTTTTTAATTCTGATACTCTTTAAAGTTCTTGCATCCATTCCATAATCAAAGGAAACTTTTTTGTTTTTCCAAAAGAAAGAAACAGCTAAAGTACCCAAAGCCACGCCGACTAAATAAAAACCTATTCTTTTAAGTAATTGCATTATTAAAATTTACAGGTCAAAAATATTAATATATCAGGAGACGAAATAATTTTTTTGAACATATATTAAAAATTATTTTAAGGGTTTAAATTCAATAGAATCAAAATGTTAAGTGTAATGTTAGTTGTTTTTTTTCATTATTACAAGTGTTAATTTGAAAATTTTAGGTAGGGTAAATATTTTAATAGCTGTTTTAAATCCAAATTAAAACCACATAAATAATGAAATTAATGTCTATTAGTTTAAAAACAATCGCTCTACTATTAACATCTTTAATTGTACTTACTTCATGTAATGATGAGGATACAACTCCTATCGATGGAAATCAAAATCAAGCAGTATTTAATGAACTTATAGGAACTTGGTTAATACAAAAAAGTAGTATTAATGGAGTAGAAGTGAGTGCTGAATCATTTAATTGCTTAAAAACATCTGTAATCAAGTTTACAGATATGGATTATGAGTTAAATTATAATAAAAAAGGAACAGGATCTTTTTCTGCAGGCTGTGCTGTTACACAACAATTTTCAGGAACATATGAAGTGAATAAAGAAGGTGTTGTAGATTTAAATTCAAACAGAGGTTTAACTGCTGAGTTAAAAGAAGGAAAACTTATAGTTACGACTGTAGAAGGAAATACAAAACAAGAAGATATTTTTATTAATGAAAAAGATATAGTTACTTCTGTATTAGATACAGATGTTGCTGCTGGAGGAAATCCAACACCAGGAACATCTGTAGAAACTGAAGAGTTCAAAAAATTAAAAGAAAAATTACAAGGAAAGTGGGCATTAAATTCTTTCGAAATCAATGGAGAGTCTATTACATTAAGTTCATGTAGATCAGAATCTTTAATTGAGTTTAAAGAGAATAATAATGAGATTTTTATTCTTCAGAAAAAAGCAACTTTTACTCAAGGAGATTTAAATAAATATGGAATTGGTATTGGTGGTTCTGGCATACAAACTATAAAAGTTACGAAGGCTACTACTAATGGGGATAACAAAGATAAAGTAACTATTGATAGTAATGCTTCTTGTAAGTTTGTTAAGGAAAGTACAAGAATATTTGAGCATGTCTCAGACAATACTTTAAAAGTTAAGATGAGAAATATACAATTCAAATTAATTGATGCTTCTACAATAGAATTAACTTTTAAAAACACTTCTACTAATACAGAAGGGAAACAGATTTACAAGAAAATGTAATCTTTTTTAGTTGATAAGAAGAAGAAACCTTAAATATTTTAAGGTTTCTTCTAAATTACTAAAACATAAGTTTCAGTAATTCCCCCAACTTAATATTTTATAAAGGGATAAAGGCTTGAATTTTATAAAATTCATCAGCATTTAAATTGTCATTAGAAATATTTGGTCCGAATGCAAAACGAAACCAAACTCCATTATTAAGTGTTGCTTTTACATAGCCACCTAAGAACTGATATAAAGTTTTTGTATCTCCACTATCAACTCTAGTTTGTCCTAAATGCTCATAAAATCCTCCAAAAGAAAAAGAGTCACTCACTTTAAAACCAGGAATTACCCAGTTTAACATTAAATCTTGTGAGCTTCCTTCACCGCGTAAACTCATATAATACGCGTGATAGGTTTCAAATTCGAATCTTCCTGAATTATATACCGCAAAGAGACTAGGAATTAAACTTTCTGCAATTTTAGTTCCAGCGGTTTGAGATAATAACTTTCCATGTCCGAAACCTAAACTAGGATTTACAAACAGTTTACCATCTTTAGAAGTAAAACCTAAACCAACACCAGTTTCTAGAAATAAATCTTTTCCTTGATTTCCAAAAGAAGGATTTACCCAAAAAACACTATAAAAAGTTAATTTCGTTTTGGGTTTAAGTTCATATGAACCTAAGAATACATTATTGAATCCGGCTCCACTATTGTGAATAGGCATAATAGCAAAAGAAGTTTTCGATTTTTTTTCTTCTTCTTGAGCAAAAATGGAAGCGATTGATAAACAAAAAATTGTGATAAAAATGATTGATTTTTTCATGATAAATTGAGGTTAAATATTAATTAAAATTTGGAGTTCTTTTTTCTAAAAAGGCGCTCATGCCTTCAGTTTGATTTTGAGTATGAAATAAAGAATGAAACAGCTTTCTTTCGAATACAATTCCGTCTTTTAAACTACTCTCTAAAGCTTGATTTGTAGCTTCTTTTGCAGCTTTTAATGCTGTTTTAGAATATGAAGCAATTAAGTGTGCTTTTTTAATAATTTGCTTTGTAAAATTCTCTTTAGGCAGAACTTGAGTAATAAGTCCGATTTTCTCTGCTTCCTCGGCGTTAATTGTCTTTCCGGTTAAAATGATTTCCATGGCTTTAGATTTTCCAACAAGTTTTGTTAATCGTTGAGTTCCACCAATACCTGGAATAACCCCTAGTTTGATTTCAGGCTGACCAAATTGTGCATTTTCAGAAGCATAAATAATATCACACATCATGGCAAGTTCACATCCGCCACCAAAGGCATAACCATTTACCGCAGCGATTATAGGAGTTTTAATGCGTGAAAAAATTTCCCAATACCCAAAATAATCTTCATTAAACATTGCTGTGAAATCTTTTTCAGCCATTTCTTTAATGTCAGCTCCGGCACAAAAAGCTTTTTTATTTCCTGTGATTATGATACAGCCAATTTCTGGGGATTTATCATACTCTAATAATCCAGAAATTAGTTCATGCATAAGTTCTGAATTCAGTGCATTAAGTGCCTTAGGACGGTTTAATTTGGCAATAACGATCCTATCTATTTTTTCAAATAGTACATTCATAAGTAATAAGTTTTGTGATTGTTAAGAGTCCCAAATAGCTCCGTAAGCTGGAATTCCTCGGTATTCCATATTATGAACTACTTTTTGCGTTAAACTCTGATTAGAAATACAGATTACAGCTTCAGCATTAAAATCTTTATAAGCCTTATAAGCAAGTTTTACCAAATCAGGTTTTCCATGTTCATCTGTATTCCAAATAATAGCATTAGGTTGTACATTTTTAATCTCATTTACTAATGCTTCTCCGTATGTTTTTTCAGGAGATCGAGTAGACCAAATTAAAACGGAAGGAGTTTCATTAAGTAATAAATGTGGTAAACACGGACCAATACCGCTTCCTGTGGCAACCCAAATTACTTTTTTAAATAATTTATCTACATTTCCAACACCTGCTGTAGGAATTCCTTTCACCCAAATTTTATTAGGCTTTTCGGAAATAAATTTCCCAGTCCAATCTCCAGCTCTAGAAATAGTTAAACGAAAACCAGTTTTATCGGGAGCAGGAACATTTGCAAATGAATGCCATTCTAGTAGCGGATTTCTGCTCAATGCTGTAGATGAACCAGCAAAAGGTGTAACTCCGTAATCGAAACTAGTTAAGGCAACGTGATTAGAAGGACTATCGATATTGATATCTACTTTTTTCAATCGTAACCACGGAATTATTACACTTGCGGTTAGAACAATTAAAATCCAAAAATCTAATTTATTCCACAAAGGAATTGAAGGAGATTCTAGTCGTACAAATAATAACATTTGAACCCAGAATAATATTAAAACTGACCAACCACCAATTCTGTGAGTAATTTCGAACTGATTGTGATATTTGGCTCTCATTTTTGGCAAAGCCATAATTACAATAGTAACTAATAATACCAAGATGAGTGTGGTAATAATTACTATAGGATTATTGATTTGATATACATTGTTAGATAAACTCTTATAAATTCCCCAAACAAACACAAAGTACCATAAAGTTCCCATAGTTGCACTAGAGCTGTGTAAACCGCCAAAATGATATACTTTGGCACAGATTCTTCGAATAAATAAAGGCCAATGTTTTGGAACACTCGTTGCTATGGTGAATAAAAGATTTATTACATATTGTTGTCGAATTAATATTGCAAGTGTAAAATTGAAAAGAATTACTCTAGAAATCTTATAAATTGCTATGCTTTCTGGATTAAACCAATTCCATGAAGTTAATCCTTTGTAAAAAACGATACCGTTTATTAACGTGATTAAAATAAATAATCTTTTGTAGGGAATAAGCAAAGGATGTTTTCCTAATCGATATAGAAAACTCTTTTTAGGTGGTAAAATTATCGTATTCATGATGTCTTATTTTAAGTAGGAAGTTCTAATTTTACGTTTGTCTATTTTACCTCTAGAAGTCTTCGGAAGTTCATCTAAAAACTTAAACTCACTTGGTACGTAATAATATGGCAAATCTCTTTCTATGGCTTCAATTATATGGTTCAAAAGAGTTTCTGTTGCTCTTTGATCAATCAAACTAATAAAAGAAACCAAATGGTTTTTATGTTTTAAAGTAACTGCTCGTTTCACTTCATTAAAGTTTTCGATGATTTTAGTTATAGCATCAAGTTCTACACGAAATCCTTTAATTTTCACCTGATCGTCAATTCTTCCATAATGAATTAATTCTCCATTTTCATCCCATCTCCCTAAATCACCAGTATTAAACATTATATTTTCTCCTTTCAAAAAAATGTCCTTTGCGTATCTAGTTTTATTTAGTTCATCGTTATTGATGTATCCTTTAGTAACACAATCGCCACCAGCCCACATTACGCCAACATCACCAACTTTAACTGGTTTTTTGTCATTATCTAATATATAAACAGTATTGTTTGGTGTTGGTTTTCCAATAGAAAGCTCATAACTGTTTGGAACGCATTTTTTCATGGTATTTACAATCGTAGTTTCTGTTGGTCCGCAACAATTGTAAAAATCACATTTCTTAGACCAAGTATTAGCTAAAATTACAGGACAAGGTTCTCCAGCTACTGCTACAGCTTTAATTTCATGACATTGTTCTGCATCTATAGAAGTAAGAATAGTAGGAGTGGCAATAATAACATTAGCTTGTTTTGCGGTTTCTTCAATATCTTTTCCACGGATAAGTAAAGTTCCCCCATTTCCTAAACAACCTAAAACTTCCCAAGCAGCCATATCAAAAGAAATATTTAAAATCTGTGCAACTTTTATTCCGGGAGAAATACCAAGGTTACCTGGAGTATTATATAAGATATTACATAGGTTTTTGTGTGTTACTTCTACACCATTTGGAGTTCCAGTTGTTCCAGAAGTAAATAAAATGAAGCAAGAATTGTTTGCATTATCATTCACATGATTAATTAATCGAATATTTCCATACAGATTTTTATAGATTTCTTTTTCTAATTCTATATCTATTTGAATTAGATCATCACTTTTGATAAAATCTAATTTTTCAGAATAATCCGATTGTGTTAAAATGATTTTAATATTACTAAGTTCAGTAATTTCACTAAGCATGTTTTTAGGAACTATTCTAGGATCTTGAGGAACATATACAGCTCTTAACTTTAAGACAGCTATAATTCCAATTAGCATTTCTAAAGAACGATGTGTGTATAAACCTACTTTATCACCTCTTTTTATTCCTTTTTGTTTTAAGATTAAAGCAAGTATTGTGGCTTCATCATCAAGTTGTTTGTATGTGATACTTAAATTTTGAAAAATTGCAGCAGTATTTTCAGGTGTTTTTGATGCCCAATATTCAAAAGCATGAATAACATTTTTGTATGGTGTTTCGGTTTTTGGAGCAATTCCATACTCAACAAATAAGTTTTGATCTTCGGATGATAGGTGTTTAATTTCTTCTAAATTAATCTGTTCTTGTCGTAGATTGATTTCCTCTTTTAAAGCCAAAGAGAAGTTGTCATCATCATTGATAATTGATTTTTTCATGATCTATTTTAATAAAGGTTAATACTAAAATTGAAGAACTGCAGTTCAATTTTACAAGGACAAATAACTTTTTAAAGTATCACAGAAGTATCACAGAAGTATAAAATATATGTAACATTTTAATTTTTTTATATTAGCGCAACCCCGAATAAATCTACTCTTAAATGAAAAAAATATTAATTATAGATGATGATAAGTCAGTTTTAAATCTTCTGAAAATTAACATCTTAAATAATGGTTATACAGCAGAATTAGCTGAAGATGGACGCCAAGGACTAGACTTGGCAATGACTAATAATTATGATCTAATTCTTTTAGATATCACTTTACCTAAATTAGATGGAATAGAAGTTTGTAAAAGAATTCGCCAGAAAAAAGAAGTTCCAATTATCATGCTAACAGGCAAAACTGATGAATTGGATAAGGTTTTAAGTCTTGAATTTGGAGCAGATGATTATGTAACCAAACCATTCGGAATTCGAGAATTAATGGCAAGAATTAAAGCTGTATTAAGAAGGTACGAATACAATTTTAATATAGATATACATAAAACTTTAGTTTTTGATGATTTATCTATCAATATACCTAAGCGAATAGTCTACAAGAAAGAATCTAAAATTAATCTTTCTCCTAAAGAATTTGATTTGTTGACTTTATTTGTAAACAATCCAGGAAAAATTTATAGCAGATCAACTCTTTTACAACTTGTATGGGGGTACAATTTTAAAGGATATACGCATACTGTAAATTCACATATAAATAGATTAAGGAGTAAAGTAGAATATGATATGACCAATCCTAAATATATTCTTACAGAATGGGGGATTGGTTATAAGTTTAATGATTCATTAACATCCTATTTAGATGAGCAAATTCCAATCATTGTCTAATAAGTTTGTTATAAAGCTAAGTTTCTCTTTTTTACTTACAATTTTAGTTATAGGTGTAATTTATATATCTATTACTTTTTTTTTGTTAGATAAATTTTACAGTCAGACCACACAACGATTAAATGCTGATATAGCCAATCATTTAATAGACGAAAAATTTAAAAATTCATCACCATTTTTAGAAAATGGTAGTGTAAATATTCAATTGTTTGATGATGTAATGCATGATATGATGGCTGTTAATAGAGCTATTGAAGTGTATTTATTAGATGAAAATGGATTTGTATTGCATTCTGTTGTTCTTGATCATGCTAATGCTACAGAAGAAATAAAACAAGTTGATTTAAGGCCGATTCATAAGTTTATAAATAATAAAGAAGAGTATATTTTAGGAGATGATCCTAAGAATATATTAGAAAAGAAAATTTTCTCAGCAGCGTCATTTGAAAGTTATGGAAAAGAAGGTTACATATACATATTATTAGCTAGTCATGATTTTGAGCAAGTGTGTAGCAGTTTGTTTAAGTCTTATTTTTCAAAACTTACAACAAATACAATAATCATAACTACGCTGTTATCGTTAATTATTGGCTGGTTGAGCGTTTTTTTAATATCGAAAAGTTTACTTGTAATTATACATCATGTTAACAAATTTAAAAATGGTGATTTTAAAAGTAGAATACCTAATGCATCTGCATCTAGTTTGTCTATTTTAGCTACTACCTTTAATACAATGGCAGATACCATTTCAGAAAACATAGAAGAGATTAAATCTGTAAATGACTTTAAAAAAGAACTTATAGCAAATATATCTCACGATTTAAGAACTCCTATGACAGTAATTCGAGGCTATGCTGAAACACTAACAGAAAAAGAGATTGTTATATCAGATGACAATAAAGAAGAGTTTTTAAAAATTATAGAAAAAAGTACACTTACCTTATCAAACCTAGTAGATCAATTGTATGAATATTCAAATTTAGATGCTAAACAATTAAAGCTTAATAAGACTGTTTTCAGTTTGAATAAATTAATTCATGACATTATTCGTAGTTATTGTGTTATAGCTATGAGAAAAAAAATAAAAGTCGAAAGGGCTTATAGTTTAAACGAGGATTTTTTGGTGTATGCTGATAAGGTTTTAATCCATAGAGTTATACAGAATATTTTTGATAATGCACTGAAGTTCACTCCTAAGAAAGGAATAATCATTTTTTCATTGAATGTAATCAATAGAAATACAATAATTAGTATTAAAGATTCTGGACCTGGAATCAATCAAGATAATCAAAATTTTATTTTTGATCGATGGTACACTGCTGAAACAGATCAAAACAATGGACTAGGTTTAGGTTTAGCTATTGTGAAAAAAATAATTGAATTACACGAAGCTAACATTTATATGTATTCAGATGAAAAAAATAAAGGATGTGAATTTAAATTCACATTACCAAATGTTACAGGATTAGTAAATTAATATCTCTAAAAGGAATATCAAACCAATCACCAACGGTTTTATTAGTTAAAATTCCATGATAGAAATACATACCATTTCGTAAGCTTTTATCGAATCTAGCAGCATTTTCAAAACCACCTTCTTCTGCAATATTCAATAGGTAAGGGGTTAAAATATTACTAATAGAAACTGAAGCTGTTCTAGCATATCGAGAAGGGATATTAGGAACACAATAATGAATAACATCATGTGCTCTAAATATGGGTTTACTGTGTGTAGTTATTCTAGAAGTTTCAAAACAACCACCTCGATCAATACAAACATCAACAATAACAGCACCAATCTTCATTTGTTCAATCATGGTTTCTGTAACTATAATAGGAGATCTATCAATACCTCTAATTGCTCCAATAGCAACATCACAACGCATTAAAGCTTTTAATAAAGACTTTGGTTGTACTGTAGAAGTATATATGGGACCTGGAACAGCCTCTTGTAAACGTCTTAGTTTGGTAATTGAATTATCAAAAACCTTAATACGTGCACCTAAACCTATGGCAGCTTTAGCAGCTGATTTTCCTACAGTGCCGGCTCCTAAAATAACAACATCAGTAGGAGGAACCCCGCTAATATTTCCTAAAAGTAAACCGTTTCCTCCATTCGCAGAAGACATAAGTTCTGCAGCTATGTGCATAGAAGATATTCCTGCAATTTCACTTAGTGATTTTAACACAGGGTATACACCATCTTCATCTTTTATATAATCGTAAGCAATAGCAGTAATTCGTTTTTTGGCTAAAGCTTCAAAGTATTTTTTATTTTGTGTTTTTAATTGTAATGCTGAAATTAAAAATGCTTGAGGATTCATTAATTTGATTTCCTCTAACGTAGGCGGTTCAACTTTAACCACTAAATTACAGCCAAAAACTTCTTTTATATCATAAGAAATTTTTGCACCAGCTTCAGAGTATTCTCTATCAGAATAATTAGCTCCTTCGCCAGCATTATTTTCAACAACAACTCTATGTCCGTGTGCTACTAAAGCAGCAACAGCATCTGGCGTTAAACTAATTCTTTTTTCTTCTAAATGTGTTTCTTTAGGTAACCCTATAAACAATTCACCTTTTTGCTTTTTAATTTCAAGCATTTCAGGTTGGGGAAGTAGTTGTTCTTTAGTAAAAGGTGTGATAGAACTCATTAATTTAGTTAAGTTGAATATTTCTTAGATTATCTTGGGTCAATGTGATATTTACATCACTAGCATTTAAAGGTAATAAATTTTTGATATTATTTGGCCATTCAATCAAACACCAATGTCCAGAATCAAAATATTCTTCAATACCAATATCTAAAGCTTCTTCTTCGTCATTTATTCTATAAAAATCAAAATGATAAATAATTTCATCGGTTGCTGTATGATACTCATTTACCAGAGAAAAAGTAGGCGAACTGATAATATCGTTACTGCCTAAAACTCTACAAACTTCTTTGATGAGCGTAGTTTTTCCTACACCCATTTCGCCATTAAAGAGTAAAATTTTATGTTTAGAATTGCTAATTAATTCTTTAGCAATAACTTCAATTTCTTCTAATGAATAATTTTTATTCATAAACTATTTAGAATTATATACAGCGCAAGGTATAATAATTTCTTCTAATGAAATACCTCCATGTTGATATGTATTTCGATAATATTTCACAAAGTGATTAAAGTTATTAGGGTACGCAAAAAATAAATCTTCTTTTGTAAAAATAAAAGGACTATTTATAGATATACTTGGTAGAAAAATATCTTTTGGATTCTTTACTTCGTAAACATCTTTATTTTCATAACTTAAACTTCGACCTGTTTTATATCTTAAGTTCGAACTAATGTTTTTATCACCAACTACTTTTGTGGGTGTATTACAATTAATAGTTCCGTGATCGGTAGTAATAATTAATTTTTGTCCTAGTTCTTTAGCCTTCTGAATTATTGATAAAAGAGGAGAGTTTTTAAACCAACTCACAGTTAAAGATCTATAGGCTTTATCATCACCAACCAATTCTTTTATTACTTCCATTTCGGTTTTAGCATGAGAAAGCATATCAACAAAATTATACACAACTACAGTAAGATCATTTTGCTTGGTTCCATTATAATTTTCTTCTAATTCTTTCCCATTTTTAAGCGATGTTATCTTGTAGTACTCATGCTTGATATTAAGATTTAATCGTTTAATCTGCTCAGTTAAAAATTCATTTTCAAACAGATTTTTTCCACCTTCATCGGTATCGTTTTTCCAATAGTTAGGATGTCTTTTTTCCATTTCAGAAGGCATTAATCCAGAGAAAATGGCATTACGTGCATATTGTGTAGCTGTGGGAAGTATACTAAAGTAAGAATGCTCTGTTTCTTTTCTGTAGAAATTATTAATGTAAGGCTCTAATACTCTAAACTGATCATACCTTAAATTATCTATTACGACAACAAGTAGTCCTTGATCTTTACTTAAATTAGGAACAATAAGATCCTTAAAAAGTGTATGTGACATTGTTGGTTTGTCATCTCCAGTTAACCAATCTTCGTAATTCTTTTTAATAAATTTAAAGAAATGAGTATTTGCTTCTGATTTTTGACTTTCTAAGATTTCTAAAAGATTAGAGTCATCTATGTTTTCTAGTTCTAACTCCCAGTGAATTAGTCTTTTGTATAGGTCAATCCACTCTTGGTATGAATTTACCATAGATAAATCCATAGATATTTTTCTAAACTCTTGCTGATAATTTAAAGTTGTTTTCTCCGTAACCAATCTAGAATGATCTAAATTCTTTTTTAAACTCAATAATATTTGGTTCGGATTAACAGGTTTTATTAAGTAATCAGCTATTTTAGAACCTATAGCTTCTTCCATTATATATTCTTCCTCACTCTTTGTGATCATTACTACAGGAAGATTAGCTCTCTTTTGTTTAATTAGATTCAACGCGTCTAAACCAGAAATTCCTGGCATGTTTTCATCTAAAAAAACAATATCAAAATTCATATCATCAACTAAATCAACAGCATCAGTTCCATTCGTACACGTAGTAACTTTATAATTCTTTTTCTCTAAGAACAATATATGAGGTTTTAATAAATCTATTTCGTCATCTACCCAAAGGATATCAATATTTCTCATAAGAATAATTTATTATCAAAGAACGATCAAATTAAATCTTTAGTGCCGCATAAAAAAATAAAAAACTCTTAAAATTTTAGATATTCGTGTTTTTGTTGTTTGTAAATAAGCATTGTTTATATTTACATACTTTTATTCAACACACTAAAAAGAAAACACAACATATTGAGTAAGTCTAAAACGAACAAACTAAAAATACTTAATGATCCTATTTACGGATTAGTTTCTATCCCCAATTCGTTAATTTTTGATATTATCGAACATAGATATTTTCAAAGATTGAGGCGAATTACTCAAATGGGACTTACAAATTTAGTTTACCCAGGAGCCAATCATACACGATTTCATCATGCGATAGGATGTATGCACTTAATGCAAAAAGCAATTCAAGCGTTAAGATCTAAGAATATTGAAATCTCTGAAGCAGAAGCTACTGCTTTAAGTATCGCGATTTTATTACATGATATAGGTCATGGTGCATTTTCTCATGCACTAGAATATAGTATAGTTAATAAAATAACTCATGAAGAAATTTCGTTACTTTTCATGAAAGCCTTAAATAAAGAGTTCAAAGGAAAATTAGATTTAGCCATAGCAATTTTTGAAGGTAAATATGAAAGAAAGTTTTTTCATCAGTTAATATCTAGTCAATTAGATATAGATCGATTAGATTATTTACAACGAGATAGCTTTTACACTGGAGTTGCAGAAGGAAATATTTCTTCAGATCGATTGATAGCTATGATGAATGTAAAAAATGATGAGCTAGTTATCGAAGAAAAAGGAATTTATTCCGTAGAAAAGTTTTTAATAGCTAGAAGGTTAATGTATTGGCAAGTTTACCTGCATAAAACATCATTATCGGCTGAAACATTATTAGTTAAGATTTTACAAAGAGCTAAAACATTAACTAAAGAAGGAAAAGATTTACCAGCAAACAGTGCTTTAGATTATTTTTTAAAAAGACCAATACATAAAGATAATTTTGATATTGAAACTTTAGAAATGTTTGCTAAACTTGACGATTATGATGTATTGTCAGCAATAAAAGAATGGTGTGATAATGAAGATTTCGTGCTTTCTAAACTAGCTCAAATGTTAGTCAATAGAAAATTACTGAAATTAGACTTACAGAGTAAACCTTTTACAGAAAAATATAAAAATAAAGTCCAAGCTAAAGTAAAGAAGAAGTTAGGAGATCGTGAAGGAGATTTATCATGTTTTGTTTTTGAAGATACAGTTTCAAATCAAGCTTACAATAAAACTATTCCGATTAAAATACTAACAAAAAAAGGAAAACTAAAGGATATAGCTAAAGCTTCCGATAATTTAAATATAGAAACACTAGCAGTCCCTGTGGTTAAATACTTTTATTGTTATCCAAAGAATTTTGCTTTGATCTAGAACAACAGATTAAAACTAAACAAAAAATAATTACTTTTGCACCTAATGGAGTTTACAGCAAAACAAATCGCAGATATTTTACAAGGTGAGATTGAAGGAAATACGGAGGATACAGTATTTAAACTTGCGAAGATTGAAGAGGCAGAAAAAGGTTCTTTAACCTTTTTAGCCAATCCTAAATATGAACCATATATATACACTACATCAGCTTCAATAGCTATTGTAAGTAAAGATTTTATAGCAGAAAAGGAGATTACATCTACTCTTATTAGAGTAAGTGATCCATACAAGTCGTTTTCAACACTATTAGAATATTACAATCAAGTAAAAAATAATAAAGTAGGTAGAGAAACTCCTATACATGTTTCTAGCTCTGCATTTGTAGGAAGCAATGAATATATTGGTGCTTTTGTTTATATAGGAGATAATGTTCAGATTGGTAACAATGTAAAAATCTATCCAAATAGTTACATCGGAGACAATGTAAAAATAGGTGATGATTCTACGATATTTTCTGGAGTGAAAATTTACTCTGAAACTGTTATTGGAAAAGGATGTAAAATTCATTCAGGAACTGTTGTTGGTTCAGATGGTTTCGGGTTTACGCCAGATGAAAATGGTATATACAAAGCAGTTCCACAAACAGGAAATGTCATTATTGAAGATTATGTAGACATAGGAGCTAATTCAACTATTGATAGAGCTACTCTAGGATCTACAATTATAAAATCAGGAGTGAAACTAGATAATCAAATACAAGTTGCTCACAACGTAGAAATAGGTAAAAATACTGTAATTGCTTCTCAATCTGGTGTTGCAGGTTCTACAAAAATTGGAGAAAATTGTATGATTGGTGGTCAAGTAGGGATTGTAGGACATATTACTATCGGTAATAATGTTAAAATCCAGGCACAATCTGGTATAGGAAGAAATTTAAAAGATGGAGATGTAGTACAAGGATCCCCTGCGATAGGGTATTCGGACTTTAATAAGTCATATGTTTATTTTAAAAATTTACCAAAAATAGTATCAACTGTAAATAAACTAGAAAAAGAGTACAAGGCTCAACAAAACCAAAATGAGTAAACAACAAAGAACTATAGAAAATGAAGTTACTTTATCTGGTGTAGGATTACACACAGGAAACGAAGTAACTATGACCTTTAAACCGGCGCCAGTTAACCATGGTTTCGCATTCAAAAGAGTAGATTTAGAAGGTCAACCTATAATTGAAGCTAAAGCAGAATATGTAACAAATACTCAGCGTGGTACAAACATGGAAAAAAATGGAGTACAAATACATACTTCAGAACATGTACTTGCTGCCGCTGTAGGACTAGATATTGATAACCTTTTAATCGAAATAAATGCCTCTGAACCACCAATTATGGATGGATCATCTAAGTATTTTATTGAAGCATTAGAAAAGGCAGGAGTTGTAGAACAAGATGCAGCCATAGATGAATATGTTGTTAAGGATATTATTTCTTACAAAGATGAAGCTACTGGAAGTGAAATTATTCTTATGCCTTCTAATGAATATCAAATTACAACAATGGTAGATTTTGGTACTAAAGTTTTAGGAACACAAAATGCTACTTTAGATCATATCCAAGATTTTAAAGAAGAAATTTCTTCGGCGAGAACATTTAGTTTCCTACATGAAATCGAAATGTTATTAGAACATAACTTAATTAAAGGAGGTGATCTTAATAATGCAATTGTTTATGTTGATAAGGAACTTTCTGAAAGTACTACAGAAAAACTTAAGCACGCATTTAAAAAAGATGATATTAAGATCAAACCTAACGGGATTTTAGATAATTTAGAATTACGTTGGGCAAATGAAGCAGCAAGACATAAATTATTAGATGTTATAGGTGATTTAGCTCTTGTAGGAACTAGAATTAGAGGTAAAGTTATAGCTAACAAACCTGGGCATTTAGTAAATACAACTTTTGCGAAAAAATTAGCAAAGATTATAAAGAAGGAAAAAAGAAATAATGTTCCTACTTACGATCTAAATCAACCACCTTTAATGGATATTCATCAAATTATGGATATCCTTCCGCACAGACCTCCATTTTTATTAGTTGATAGAATACTTGAGCTTTCAGATAAGCATGTAGTAGGGATGAAAAATGTAACGATGAATGAAGATTTCTTCGTAGGACATTTTCCTGGTGCTCCTGTTATGCCTGGTGTTTTGCAAGTAGAAGCAATGGCGCAAGCAGGTGGAGTTTTGGTATTAAGTACTGTTCCTGATCCTGAAAATTATCTTACTTATTTTATGAAAATAGATAAGGTTAAATTTAAGCAAAAAGTATTACCAGGAGATACTTTAATATTTAAAAGTGAATTAATTACGCCAATTCGTAGGGGTATTGCTCATATGCAAGCTTATGCTTATGCAAACGGAAAACTAGTAGCAGAAGCAGAATTAATGGCACAAATATCTAAAGCAAAATAATATGAATCAACCATTAGCTTACGTTCATCCCCAAGCTAAAATAGCAAGAAATGTAGTTATAGAACCTTTTACGACCATACACGCAAATGTAGAAATTGGTTCAGGTACATGGATTGGTTCAAACGTAACAATAATGGAAGGTGCACGTATTGGAAAAAATTGTAGAATTTTTCCTGGCGCTGTAGTTTCCGCAATTCCTCAAGATTTAAAATTTAATGATGAGGAAACCGTAGTTATTATTGGAGACAATGTGACTATTAGAGAATGTGTAACGATAAATAGAGGTACGTCAGACAGACATAAAACTGTTATTGGAGACAATTGTTTAATTATGGCTTATTGTCATATTGCACACGATTGTATTGTTGGAGATAATTGTATTTTCTCTAATAATTCTACATTAGCAGGTCATGTAACTATAGGAGATAATGTAGTGCTAGCTGGTATGGTTGCAGTACATCAATTTGCTTCTGTTGGTAATCATGCTTTTGTTACTGGAGGTTCTTTAGTACGTAAAGATGTCCCACCGTATGTAAAAGCAGCTCGTGAGCCTTTATCTTATGTAGGTATAAACTCAATAGGTTTACGAAGAAGAGGCTACACAACTGAAAAAATACGAGAGATTCAAGATATTTATAGAATTCTATTTCAAAAAAATTATAACAATTCTCAAGCGATAGAAATCATAGAAGCAGAAATGCAGGCTACCTCAGAAAGAGATGAAATTATACAATTTATAAAAGATTCTCATAGAGGTATTATGAAAGGATATTACAAAACAAATTAATAAAAATATAATGGCAACAACTTCAGATATTAAAAAAGGATTATGTATTAAATATAACCATGATATATTTAAAATTATTGAATTTTTACATGTAAAGCCAGGTAAAGGCCCTGCTTTTGTAAGAACTAAACTAAAAAGTGTAACTTCAGGAAAAGTAATAGATAATACTTTCTCTGCTGGACATAAAATAGAAGATGTTCGTGTTGAAACTCATAAATTTCAATATTTATACGCAGAAGGTGATGATTTACATTTCATGAATACTGAAGATTATAACCAAATTACTTTACAAAGAAAAGTAGTAGATGGTTCTGAGTTCATGAAAGAAGGAGAAGTAGTTACTATTTTAATTAATACAGAAGATAGTATGCCTTTATCTGTTGAAATGCCTTCACATGTAATATTAGAAGTAACACACACTGAGCCTGGAGTAAAAGGAAATACTGCTACAAATGCAACTAAACCTGCTACTGTAGAAACAGGTGCTCGAGTAAATGTACCTCTATTTATCAATGAAGGTGACAAAATAAAAATTGATACAGAAAAAGGAGCGTATTCAGAAAGAATAAAAGAATAATAAATATTTATCCCGCTTTTGTAGCGGGATTTTTTTCATATGAAATTTAATACTGTACAAACTTTAGAGCAAATAGCTTCATTATTAAATATTCCTTTTGTTGGCGATGCTAATTTTGAAGTTACTGGATTAAATGAAATTCATGTTGTTCAGCAGGGTGAAATTGTATTTGTAGATCATCCAAAGTATTATGATAAAGCTTTAACTTCTGCAGCTACTACTATTTTAATTAACAAAAAAGTTGAATGTCCAGAAGGTAAATCACTACTTATTTCAGATGATCCTTTCAGAGATTTTAATAAACTTACAAAACATTTTAATCCTTTTATAGCCTCAAAACAAAGTATTTCAGACTCAGCTATTATTGGTGAAGGGACGGTAATACAACCTAATGTTTTTATAGGTGAAGGTGTTGTTATTGGAAAAAACTGTATTATACATGCAAATGTTACGATTAACAATAATTGTATTATTGGAGATAATGTAAATATTTACTCGAATACAGTATTAGGTAGTAATGCTTTTTACTATAAAAAAAGACCAGAAGGTTTTGATCCATTAGTTTCTGGAGGTAGAGTAGTAATCAAAGATAATGTAGATTTAGGAGCTTCTTGTACAATTGATAGAGGGGTTACTGGAGATACAACAATAGGAGAAGGAACCAAAATCGATAACCAAGTACATGTAGGCCACGATACTGTAATAGGAGAGAAGTGTTTGATTGCTGCTCAAACTGGTATAGCAGGTTGTACCGTAATTGGTGATAAAGTAACAATTTGGGGACAAGTAGGTGTTGTAAGTGGATTACATATTGAAAAAGGAACAGTTTTAATGGCGCAAACAGGAGTAATGAAATCCTTAAAAAAAGGAGTTTATTTCGGAACTCCACAACGAGAATATCGCCAAACTATGCGAGAAATAATACATTTAAAAAATGAAGTTAATAAAGCAAAAAAGTAACGAAAATTTAATTGGTTATCCTCAATTAAAAAACTATTTTTGCTAGACTTAAAAATTAAAAATAAACCAATGAGCGTTTTAGTAAATAAAGATTCAAAGATTATAGTACAAGGTTTCACAGGAAGTGAAGGTACTTTTCATGCTGGTCAAATGATCGACTACGGAACTAATATTGTTGGAGGTGTAACTCCTGGTAAAGGAGGACAAGAGCACTTAGGTAAGCCTGTTTTTAATACTGTTGATGAAGCAGTAACTAAAGCTGGTGCAGATACTTCAATTATTTTTGTACCGCCAGCATTTGCAGCTGATGCAATTATGGAATCTGCTGAAGCAGGAATTAAAGTAATCATTTGTATCACTGAAGGTATTCCTACAGCTGATATGGTAAAGGTTAAAGCTTATATTGATGGATTAGAAGATTGTACTTTAGTTGGACCTAACTGTCCAGGTGTAATCACTCCAGATGAAGCTAAAGTTGGTATCATGCCAGGGTTTATTTTCAAAAAAGGTAAAGTAGGTATCGTTTCTAAATCAGGAACGTTAACTTATGAAGCTGCAGACCAAGTTGTAAAGCAAGGTTACGGAATTACTACTGCTATTGGTATTGGTGGAGATCCAATTATTGGAACTACTACTAAAGAAGCTGTAGAATTATTAATGAATGATGATGAAACTGAAGCAATCGTAATGATTGGTGAGATCGGTGGACAATTAGAAGCTGAAGCTGCTCGTTGGATTAAAGCTGATGGTAATAGAAAACCAGTTGTAGGATTTATTGCTGGACAAACAGCTCCTGCTGGTAGAACAATGGGACACGCTGGTGCTATCGTAGGTGGTGCTGATGATACTGCTCAAGCAAAAATGAAAATCTTAGCTGAAAATGGAGTACACGTTGTGGAATCTCCTGCTAAAATTGGAGAAATGGTGGCTAAAGTTTTAGCTTAATCCGTTAAAATATTCTTAAAGAAATAACGTTATTAATCCGAATACTATATTTTAGTATTCGGATTTTTTAATTTATGTGCTATAAACAAAGAAAAAAAATAAAGAAAATGAAAGAAAGAGTATTTGCTAAATATTGTTTATTAACACACAATAACACTAGATAACAAAAAATAACATTCTAATTTTATTCTACAAATTATTTTGTTACCATATAATTTAATCTAATAAACAATAAGCAATGAAAAAAATGAATAAACTCTTCATTGCTTCGATAGTAGCCGTTCTTTTTATTGGCTGTAAGGAAACATCTAATGATTCCTCAAAAACTAACGAAGTAAAAGTTGAAAATCAGAAAGACAACAATGGGTTTAACTATGTAAGTTATACTAATGACCCTACCGGTTTAAGATTATATACACTTGATAATGGTTTAAAAGTGTATTTAGCTCAGAACTTTAAAGAACCTAAAATTCAAACTTTTATACCTGTAAGAGCTGGTTCAGTCTATGATCCTTCAGATAATACTGGTTTGGCTCACTATTTAGAACATATGCTATTTAAAGGAACAAGTAAAATAGGTTCTGTAGATTTTGATAAAGAAAAAGTAGAGCTTCAAAAAATTTCAGATTTATACGAAAAGCATAAAGCTGAAAAAGATCCAAAGAAGAAATTAGAAATTTATAAAGAAATAGATAAAGTTTCTCATGAAGCTTCAAAGCTAGCTATTGCTAATGAATATGATAATATGATAAGTGGTTTGGGAGCCGAAGGAACAAATGCTTGGACATGGCATGAGGAAACGGTTTACACTAACAAAATTCCAGCTAATGAACTAGATAAATGGTTGAAGGTAGAAAGTGAACGTTTTAGTGAATTAGTTTTACGTCTTTTTCATACGGAATTAGAAGCTGTTTATGAAGAATATAACATATCTCAAGATAGTGACTTTAGAAGGTCTAGCTTTACTTTAATGGATGCTTTATTTCCTAATCATCCTTACGGGCAGCAACCTACGATTGGAGTTTCAGATCATCTAAAGAATCCTTCTATGGAAGCAATTCATGCTTACTTTAATAAGTATTATGTGCCTAATAATATGGCTGTTATTTTAGTTGGAGATTTACAGTTTGAAGAAACGATTCAAAAAGTTAATGCCGCTTTTGGAGGTATGAAATCTAAAGAAGTTACCTATCCTGAACGACCACAAGAAATAGCAATTGAAAAACCTATAATAAAAGAGGTAACAGGACCAGAAACAGCCAGAACTAACATCGCTTTTAGAAGTAAAGGAATTGGTTCTAAAGATGAAAAATATTTAACTGTAATAGATTATATATTAAGTAATAGTACAGCTGGTTTAATAGATTTAAATTTAAATCAAAAACAAAAAGTTCAAAGTGCGGGTTGTTACACTGAATTTATGAATGACTATGGTCTACATCAATTTTATGTTACACCAAAGAATAATCAAACTTTAGAAGAAGCTACAGAACTAGTTTTAGGAGAAATAGAAAGAATTAAAAAGGGAGAATTCGAAGATTGGATTATTGATGCAGTAGTAAAAAACTTTGAATTAAATCAAGTTCGTCAAAACTTAGATGCTTCTTCGGTTGCTTACCAATATGTTTCAGCTTTTGTTCATTTTCAAGATTGGGGTGATAAAGTTAGATTCTTAAACGAATTAAAGCAGATTAAAAAAGAAGATTTAGTTGCTTTTGCAAACGACTTTTATAAAGAAAATTATGTAATTGTTCATAAGAGACAAGGTAAAGTAGATAATTTAGTTAAAGTTCCTAAACCAAAAATTACTCCCAATAAATTAAATAGAGAAAAAGTATCAGATTTTGTTACATCAGTAAATACTATGAAATCTGAAGATTTATCTCCAAAATATATAGATTACAAAAGCGAAATTCAAAAGAGTAAAATTTCTAATGGTTTAGAAATAGAATACATCAAAAATACTGATAATGATCTAGCTGAATTAGATATCATTTTTGATATGGGTAAAGATCACAATAAAAAATTACCAATTGCAGTTGGTTATTTAGAGTATTTAGGAACTGAGAAATATTCTCCTGAAGATCTTAAAAAAGAGTTTTATAAGCTAGGAATTAACTATGGAGTTAGTGCAGGAGCAGAGCGTTCTTACGTTTATTTATCTGGTCTAAGAGAAAATTTAGATAAAGGTTTAGCTTTATTAGAAGATTTATGGAATAATGCAAAAGCAGATAAAGAAACGTATAAAAAATATATAGATAAACTAGCGAAACAACGTAATGATAATAAGTTGAGTAAAGGACAAATTATGTGGAGTGGTTTATGGAATTATGGCCAATATGGAGAAAATTCTCGTTTGAGAGACATATATACTATAGAAGAATTAAATAGTTTTAATCCTGAAGAGTTAGTTTCATTAGTTAAAGAATTAAAGAATTATAAGCATAGAGTTTTTTATTATGGTAAAGATTTAAATCAAGCAAAATCCGCTTTAGAAAATAACCATTCAATTGTAGAAAAGTTAAAAGATTATCCAGAAAAAAAATCATACGAATATGCTAAAACTGGAGATAATGTGTATTTCGTAAACTATGATATGGTACAAGCAGAAATGTTATTTTTAGCAAAAGGAGAGGAGTTCGATCCACAGAAAATGGCTGTTTCTACACTTTTTAATACTTATTTTGGTAGTGGATTATCATCTATAGTATTTCAAGAAATAAGAGAATCTAAATCACTGGCATATTCAGCTTTTTCTTCTTATAGTAATGCTTCAGAAAAAGGAAAGCCTAATTATGTTTATGCTTACATCGGAACTCAAGCAAATAAATTACCAGATGCTGTTGATGCTATGATGAATTTAATGAATAATATGCCTGAAGCTGAAAAACAATTTAATGCTGCTAAAAATGCTGCTTTAAAAAAGATTGCTGCTCAGAGAATTAACGATACCAGAATTTTCTGGACATATGAGTCATTAAAAAAGAGAGGATTTACAAATGATAATAGAGAAGAAGTTTATAATGCTATCAAGAATTTAACTATGAAAGATCTTAAAGACTTTTTTGATAATAATATTAAAGGACAAGATTATAATATTATGGTTTTAGCCAACAAAAAGGATATTGATTTTAAATCGTTGTCAAAATTAGGTAAAGTAAAAGAATTAGATGTTGATCATTTATTTAATTATGAAAAGGCTAAAAAGGTAAAACTTTAAAAATCAGTAATTAAAATATTAATTAAATATCAAGGCACTCTTTATTGAGTGCTTTTTTTATTCGTATGACTAAATCATTTATATTTGATGCTTTAAAATTCGACCAAATGAAACTTTTAGAAAATAAAACAGCAATAGTTACTGGTGCTACCAGAGGAATTGGTAGAGGAATAGCTTTAGAATTTGCTAAACAAGGAGCAAATGTTGCTTTCACATTTAATTCTTCTGTAGATGCTGCAACATCATTAGAAAATGAATTAAAAGAATTAGGCGTAAATGCTAAAGGATATCAATCTAATGCAGCAGAATTTGATGCAGCACAAGAGTTAGCAAAAAATGTATTAGAAGAGTTTGGTAGTATCGATGTGTTAGTAAATAATGCTGGTATTACAAAAGATAATTTATTAATGCGTATTTCTGAAGATGATTTTGATAAAGTTATTGAAGTAAATCTAAAATCTGTATTCAATTTAACGAAAGCAGTAATTCGCCCTATGATGAAACAAAGAAAAGGTTCTATCATTAATATGAGTTCTGTAGTTGGATTAAAAGGAAATGCAGGACAAGCAAATTATGCTGCTTCTAAAGCCGGTATTTTAGGTTTTTCAAAATCTGTAGCTTTGGAGTTAGGTTCAAGAAATATTCGTAGCAACGTTGTAGCTCCTGGGTTTATAGAAACTGAAATGACTGCAAAGTTAGATGAAAAAGTAGTTGAAGGTTGGAGAAATGAAATTCCATTAAAAAGAGGTGGTTCTCCAAAAGATATTGCTGATGCTTGTGTATTTTTAGCTTCTGATATGAGTGCTTATATTACAGGTCAGACTTTATCGGTAGATGGAGGAATGCTTACTTAGAAAGTAAAAAACTAATCATAAATAAAAAGCTGTCAATTTAATTTTTGACAGTTTTTTTTATTTTAAAACTGTATTCTAAAACTAAAATTAGGAGTAAAACCAAGAGAAACATTATCTATTTTAGATATTGTACCATCATCGACATCATAATACGTGTTTAATATATTTTGTTTATCTAAAATATTCCAGACAGAAACACCTGCCGTAGCTTTCGATTTTCCTATTTTAAAATTATAATTTAAAGATGCATCTAAACGTAGATAACTATTTAATCTACTACTATTTGGAGGGTCATAATTAATACTGTTCCCTGTAGAACTAACACCATTAGGAGTTGTAAATGGTCTTCCAGAATGCCAATTAAATCCTAAAGCAAAATCAAAATTTTTATATGTGTAAGTTCCATCTAAGCTAACTACATTACGTATATCTACATTATTAGGAAAACTTTTGGCATTATTTAAATTCTCAAAGATATAATCGTTTTTTGTATAACTATAACTCAACCAGGTTTTCACATTTTTAAACTTTTTATGAATCAATAAGTCTATTCCTTTTACTTCATAATCACCAATGTCATTAATCAATTGAAATTGATTTTGAAAACCTTGACTTCTACTACTAATATTATTTACTTTTTTGTAGTAAGTCTCAGTACTTATCAACCAATTATCCTTTTCAAAAAATACTCCTATACCATACTGTTGACTGGTAATTATAGGTGTGCTTTCATTAGCTAAAACCCATCTTCTTTTCTCAATTCCTAAGAAATCATTTTGTAAATCAATAATTTGAGATGTTCCTTGACTTTTAAAATCAGTAGTAAATTCAAATTTAAAGTTTTCATGAAACTTATAATTTAAAGCAAGTCTTGGCTCAAAAGAAAAGCGTTTAAATTTTTCGAAATAATTAATTCGTAAACCTCCTTTTATGTAAAAGTTATCTGAGGAATAATTTAATTGGCTATATATAGAATGTGTAATGAGTACTTGTTTAATGAATCTTCTGAAAAAAGGATCATCAACTTTTTCTAAGTTACTTATAGCAATCTGAGAAAAATGATATCCATTAGACCATGTTGTATTTGGGGAAATAATTAACTCAGTATCGAACTTATATCCATTATCTTGAATTTCATTTTCTTGAGTTAAACTTTGCTGATTCACAATATTAGCATTAATAGAAAATAAATTATAAGAAGTAAAAAATGCTTGTGCTGTAAACTTAAAGCGATCACTCCAATTACCAATGTATGTTATACCAGAACTTATATTACTTTGATTTAATTCACTCATTAATTCTTCATCTCTATCAGGATTCGTAAGAGTTTCATTGTATGTTAAATCATTTTCTATGTTTAAAAGCACAAATCTTAATTGGTGCTTATCTTCAATATCCCATATTAATTTTCCATAAAAGTCATGAAATTTGAAGTTTTCATCTTTTATTATAGTACTATTGTTATCTGAAATAGATTGTAAATCAGAATTTTGAAAAGCTCTTTTAAAGTACTGATCAAAAGTTGGAGTATTTAAAAAATCAGTAGTAGATCTTCTTGCTGCTATTTGTAATTCAATATTTTTCTTTAAGGGAATTGTACTTAATATATCTAAGTTTAATAAATTCATTCCTAAACCTAATTCAAATTTATTTGTAATTTGATTAGGCAATTTCATATCAATAATACTAGAAATACTTTCACCATATTTAGCGCTACTACCTGACTTTGATAATGTAATATTGTATTTTAAATGTGGATTAAAAGCTGAGATTAATCCAAAAAAATGACCAGATTGATACATTCTTATTCCATCAAAAAGGATTAAATTTTGATCGTGAGTTCCTCCTCGAATATTGAGATTAGATATAGATTCATCTACACTAACTACTCCAGGTAAGGCATTAATTGCTTGTAAAACGTCTGGCTCTATTAAACCTGGTAAAACCCCTAATTTATTGGTTTTTAAACTAATAGATCCATCATTGTTCTTTGATATACCAGAAGTTAAATATCCTTGTACAGAAATCTCATCTAAGTTCTCAAACAAGATATTTTCAGAATTTTTGTTTTTTATTATAATAAATCTTTCATTCAGTATTTTAAACTCAAGATTAGTTTTCTCTTCTAAATAACTAATAGTTTGTTCTAAGGTCTTAGGAAATTTTAAAGTTTTTAAAGAAATATCTTGAATAGTTTTATCAGCATAAGAAAAACTAATATTGAATTTTTTCTCTAGACTTTTTAAAATTTTCGCAAGTGGAGTTACATTTTCATTTTGTGCAAAAGAAATGAATATGTTTACATTAAAAATAAATAAAACAAAAAAAAACTTATTGAGGATTTTCACTTTTCAAAATAATTTCATCTCCTCGTATTGAGTAACTTAAATCTAAAGGTAAAGTTATTGAATTTAAAGCTAAATTTAGGTCTTTGTGATTAAATTTACCAGTAAATAATTGTTGAGTATTGATATTATTTATTTTGAAATTGACATTATATTGTCTTTCGAATTCTTTTATAACTTCTATGAAAGGTTCACTTGAAAATTCACTTTCATTTTTCATCCAAGATGGTAGAGTTTGCTTAGTATTTTGTTTATTAAGTAAACCCGATTTGAAAGAGTCACCAGGAGATAATTTTGCTGATGTTCCATTAAAGTCCACACTTACAGATCCTTCATAACAAATTACTTGAAAAGTATTGTTTCTTACTTTTACATTAAACTCAGTTCCAAGAACAGAAATAATACCTTGATCTGTAATTACTTTGAAAGTTGATCCTTTAGCTACCTTAAAAAAAGCTTCGCCTTTCAGTTTTACTTCTCTATTATTTTTCCAACTTTTTCTGTTGAAATCTATAGAACTAACAGCGTTTAATTCAACAACTGATGCATCAGGTAAAGTAGTGGTGGTTTTATCAGCATATCCAGTACTAATTGTGGTGTTATTTTCGTTAAATAAAAAATAATAAGTACCAAAAGCTACTACAAAAATTGCTGCTATTTTAGTAAATACATTAATAAAATTAAACTTTTTGGTTTTTTTATCACTTGTAATTACAGATTGTAAAACCTTATTTTGATCAATATCTTCTGTAGACTTAAATTGTTTAAGACTATTAGAAATTCTAATCAATTCATCATAATCTTCAAGAGCTTTAAAATTTTCAAACTCCTCAGGGGTAAGACTATGATCTAACCATTTTTTTATTAAGTCAGTTTTTTCCATATGTTATCTACACTAGTATAACAAGTAGGAAGTAAAAATTCCTACCCATAAAAATTATAAACCTTCTATATCTTGTCGTAATTTTTTCAATGCTCCATATATTCTTTTTTCAACAGCTTTAACTGATATATCTAGAATTGCAGCTATTTCTTTAAATCTTTTTCCTTCAACTCTATTCAGTAAGAATGCAACTCGTTGTGCTTCAGTTAGATTACTAATGGCTCTTTGGATTTTATCCATATATTGTTTTTCTTCTAAAACAAATTCAGGTGATTCATTTGTGCTGCTTCTTTGTGGAGTTTCTGCATATTTTAATTTCACTTTTTCATGACTTACTTGATTTAGCATTAAATTATTTGCTGTTGTGAATAAAAAACTTTTGGCTTTATCAGGAGTAATTCTTCCACAATTTTGCCACACTTTCAAAAAAGCTTCTTGAACTTTATCCTCAGGATTCAATTTATCACCAAACTTGTAATACAAAAAGTTATATAGGTCTTTGTAATGCTTATTAAAAAACGAAGAAAAAAGATTATCGTTACAAATATTTTTATGTAGCTTTTTTTCCATTAAAGTTTAATCACAATTTTTCTGAAATTAAAAAAAACGTTTACGAAGGTAGGATTTTTTTTTAGTATGTTGTTATATATTTGAGCAAACAAAAGTTACAAGATTGATTTTTAATAGTTAACTGCTCTTTGTATAATTTTTTAGTAAAATAAACTTTTACTTTTTTTGTTGAAATATTAGTCTGTAATTTTAAGTTTGCTTTTTTTAAAATGGATTTACGTACTTGTACATTAATATACTACATGAATATAACATATAATCGTTTTTTAACTTTTTTTCTTTTTGGATTCTTTATGATAATTATGATGTCATCTTGTCAAAAAGAAGTGATTGAAATTTCAAGTGCGCAAGACAACGAAACTACAAAACTAACTGTAAATTCTACATTAACAACTTTAATAACAGATACAGTATCTAATGATGGTTCTATTGATAATATTATTGATAAAGCTAATTGTTTAGAAATTAAATTACCTGTATTTGTTGTAGTTAATGGAACTGGAGTAGAGATCAATTCCATAGAAGATTATCAAGTAATTGAAGAAATATTTGATCGTTTTAATGATGATATTGATAAAATTGATATAGAATATCCTATACGAGTAGTTACCAACGAATTTGCTGAAATACTGATAGATAATGAGAATGAGTTCAAGGAATTAGTGAACTCTTGTAAAGGCGAAAATGAAAAAGATGATGACATAGAATGTATCGATTTTATGTATCCAATTTCCATTTCAGTTTTTAATACAGATTTTGATATTGTTGATACCAAGACAATTAATAATGATGAGAATCTTTTTTCTTTTCTTAAAAATTTAAATGCATCTACAATTGCAAGTATTAAATTTCCAATTCGTTTGGTGAAAGCAGATGGAACTATAATTTCTGTAAATAACAATCAGGAGTTAGAAAATGCTATAATTCAGGCAGCTGACAGCTGTGATGAAGATGATGACTTTAACTTTAATGACGATGATCCTGATTATTGTAATGTTGATTTTGTACAGCAAAGTTTAGAGAGATGTATGTGGAAAATAACAACATTTTCCAACAATGCGTCTTTTGAAAACTATAGTTTTAGATTTAGTGATGATTCTACTTTTACAATCAACCAAAATGGAACTATAGAAGGGTTTGGAGATTGGTCTGTAGAAACTTCAAATAATAAAAATATTCTGAGATTATCATCTACAATAAATGATTTTAATGGTGACTGGGAAATTTTAGAATGTGGTGATAAGTTTTTAGATATAACCAAAGATGGTAGTATTTTGAAAATTGAAAAAAATTGTCCAGATTTTAGTGTTGAGGAAGTTAAAGAAACTTTGCTAGGATGTAAATGGGGAATAAGTGATTTTATTAATAATGGTGAAAATTTATCAGATCAGTATATAGATTATAAGTTTGATTTTAATAATGATGAAACTTTTGAAATATCTGACGGAAGTAATACATTCCCTGGCTCTTGGACAGTAGAGAGAAATGAATTTGGTAATGTAATTATAAATATTGCATCAGTATTTACAGATGTAGTAGATGAATACTTTGTAGCTAGTATAAACAATAGTAATATTTTAATACAAAGTAATTCAGGTAAAACTATTAAATTAAAGAAAGATTGTAGTACAGGAGTTGGTGATATAAACGTAGATCGATTAAATTTTTTAGTGCTAAACTGTGTGTGGAAAATCGTTGACCTTAACAAAGAAGGAAATAATTTAACGGCTAACTACACGAATTACAGATTTAAATTCTTTCAAGACGGAACGTTTTTATTTTACAATGCTTTTGGAGCCGATTATTATGTAGGAATTTGGAAAGCTGAAAGAACGAATAGAGTAGTTTTCTTATTAACATCTCAAGGTTTGAGTAATGAAATTACTAACTTTTATGAAGTGATTCTTCTTGAAGATGAAAAATTAAATTTATTTGTAGATGGAATAAACGGTATGCATGAAATGAAATTAGAAAGAGAATGTATTTAGAATTTTTGTGCCAATGCTGTAGTTTTTAGTTGGCTACAGTTTTTACCCATTTTTAGATATATTTATTTATTTAGAGTCTATACCGATTTATTGGTATAGACTTTTTTAGTCTTTACAGAATTAAATACTTAACTATATAAAGTAAATAAGCCTGTATTAATATACAGGCTTATTTCTCTAGGGGATTATTTAAATCGGTAATTCAATTGGGAATTACTTGTCAAATACATCAAACGTACCGTCACTATACAGTAAAATAACTTTGGTTAGGATTTTCGGGGGAAGAGTTGAGAAGTTATCACTTTTTTCCGAATTGTCAAAATTATTTTTTGAAATAGCTTCAGTTTTTGGTTTCTTATTTAATTCTTGATTAAATAAAGAGATAGAATCATCATTATTTTTTGGAAAACTTCCTTTACCATACAATAACCAAACTAAATCTACTTCATCAAAAGCTTTATCTACTTTCATGATAAAATCTAAACTTGGTTTATTTCTACCAGAGAGAAGGTGTGAAATACTAGACTTAGGCACATCTATTTTTTCAGCAAAATTTGTTGACGTTAGATTATAATGATCTAAAATAAATTTTAAACGATCTATCATTTTACAAATGTAAACTAGTGTTAAGTGTTTACAAGTGTAAATGTAAGTAATCTCAGTTGATTAGCAAAAAATTACTTGTTTTATATGGTTAAAATCACTGTTTAGCACTATAAATCACTTTAAGTAACTAACTATAAAATATTGTTAATCAATTTGTTAATGTGTAGTTATAAATTATACTTATAGCTACTTAAAAATGCGTTTTTAGTGGATTAGAATACAGTTGTAAACACTTTAAATTAGTAAATATACTTAGTTTACAAACATTAATTAGTTAATATTAGCTATTATTGATTTTATTGCATAATTAAAGATATAAATTAGAGGTTACAATTGTAAAATCACCTAAATCTCTAATAGTTTAACTTTGTAAACTGTATATTTATTCACAATTGTAAAAAAAAAGAGACACTAATAATAGTGTCTCTGAATTTTATCATGTAATTAAATTACTTAATTATCATTTTTATTATCTATCCAATTTTTAGCATTAACAAATGCTTCTAACCATGGGGAAACTTCGTCTTTTCTACCTTCAGGATAATATGGCCAATTCCACTGGAATGTAGAACGCTCAATATGTGGCATTGTAACTAAATGTCTTCCTGTTTTGTCGGTTAACATTGCTACGTTATAATCTGAACCGTTAGGATTATGAGGATATTCTTCATAAGCATACTTAGCTACGACATTATATTCGTTTTCTTGCTTAGGTAAATTAAATTTACCTTCACCATGAGAAATCCAAACGCCTAAAGTACTTCCTGCTAAACTAGATAACATTATAGAGTTGTTATCTTGAACTTTCACAGATGTAAACGAACTTTCATGTTTATTAGAATCATTATGAATCATTTTTCCATGAATATCATGCTCTGGATTAATTAGTTCTAATTCCATCCATAGTTGACAACCATTACAAATTCCAACTGATAAGGTATCTTCTCTTTCAAAGAATTTCTTTAATGCAGTATTTGCTTTTTCGTTATATAAAAATGCTCCAGCCCATCCTTTAGCAGAGCCTAAAACATCTGAATTAGAGAAACCACCAACAGCACCAATGAATTGAATGTCTTCTAAAGTTTCTCTTCCAGATATTAAATCAGTCATATGAACATCTTTAACATCAAAACCAGCTAAATACATGGCATTTGCCATTTCTCTTTCTGAATTAGAACCCTTTTCTCTAATAATAGCAGCCTTAGGTTTTGGTTTTGTAGTGTCTATTTTTGGTAATTCACCAGTAAAATTACTAGGAAAACTATATGTTAAAGGTTGATTTTTATAGTTTTGGTAACGATCTTCAGCTAAATTATTTGCAGTTTGCTTTTGATCTAATAAATATGAAGTTTTATACCAAACATCTCTTAATTCACTAATTGATAAAGAATATAAATCAGTGTTATTCTTAATATTAATTCTGTCAGATTCAGTTACTGAACCTATTTTAAAGAATTCAATAGCATTAGCTTTTAATGTATCTTCTATAGAACTATCACTTGCTTGAATTACAATTCCTGAGTTTTCAGCAAATAATAAACGTAAAGAATCATTTTCATTTAGCGCAGATAAATCTAAGTTAGCTCCAGTATTTGTATTTGCAAAACATAATTCTAAAAGAGTAGTAATTAAACCACCCGAAGCAACATCATGTCCAGCAACAATTTTTTCTTGCTTAATTAATTCTTGAATAGTATTAAAAGCTTTTTTGAAAAAAGCCGCATTTTTTATTGATGGTACTTCATTACCAATCTTATTTACAACTTGACTAAAAGAACTACCACCTAATTTAAAACTATCTTGTGATAAATTGATGTAGTAAATATCTCCTTTATTTTGTTGAAAAACTGGTTCTACAACTTTAGTAATATCATTACAATTTGCAGCAGCTGAGATAACAACTGTTCCTGGAGAAATCACATCTTCATTAGGATATTTTTGTTTCATAGATAAAGAATCTTTGCCTGTAGGAACATTTATACCTAAATCAATAGAGAATTCAGAAACTGCTTTTACAGCTTTGTATAATCTTGCATCTTCACCTTCATTTTTACAAGGCCACATCCAGTTTGCAGATAAAGAAACCGATTGTAAATTATCTTTTAAAGGTGCCCAAATAATATTCGTTAAAGCTTCAGCAATTGAATTTAAACTTCCTGCTCTAGAATCTATTAAACCAGAAATTGGAGAGTGGCCAATAGAAGTAGCAATTCCTTCTTTACCTTTAAAGTCTAGTGCCATAACACCAACATTATTTAAAGGTATTTGTAATTGTCCAACACACTGTTGTTTAGCTACTTTACCACCAACACAACGATCTACTTTGTTTGTTAACCAATCTTTACATGCAACAGCTTCTAATTGTAAAACTTGATGTAAGTACGATTCAAAGTTTTCACTAGAATATGTAACTTCTTTATAATTACGATTGATTGTTTTATCTGTCATTATTGTTTTTGGAGAACTTCCAAACATGTCAGATAAAGCTAAATCCATTGGTGTATTACCTTTAGTTTTAGATTTAAATGTAAAACGATGATCGTTAGTAACGTCACCAACAGTATACATAGGAGAACGTTCTCTTTCTGCAATTCTATTTAAGATTTCAGAATTTTCTTCTGAAATTACTAATCCCATTCTTTCTTGAGATTCATTTCCAATAATCTCTTTATCAGATAAAGTAGGATCTCCAACAGGAAGTTGATCTAAATCAATTTTTCCACCAGTATCTTCTACTAATTCAGATAAACAATTTAAATGTCCACCAGCTCCGTGATCGTGAATAGAAACAATAAAGTTTTCTTCACTTTCAACCATTCCTCTTACAGCATTGGCAGCACGTTTTTGCATTTCTGGATTAGATCTTTGAACAGCATTTAATTCAATACCTGAAGAAAACTCACCAGTATCAGCAGAAGAAACAGCAGCTCCTCCCATACCAATCCTGTAATTTTCACCTCCAAGAATTACAATTTTATCACCTTCTTTAGGGGTGTCTTTTAAAGCTTGATCAGCTTTACCATATCCAATTCCACCAGCCTGCATAATTACTTTATCAAACCCTAACTTTCTGGCATCTTCTTCATGTTCAAAAGTTAAAACTGATCCACAGATTAATGGCTGTCCAAATTTATTTCCGAAATCAGAAGCTCCATTTGAAGCTTTTATTAAAATATCTATTGGTGTTTGGTATAACCATTTTCTTTCATCCATGGCTTTTTCCCAAGGACGATTTTCTTCTAAACGAGAATAAGAAGTCATGTATACAGCTGTACCAGCCATTGGAATAGAACCTTTACCACCAGCTAAACGATCTCTAATTTCTCCACCCGAACCAGTAGCTGCTCCATTAAATGGTTCTACAGTGGTAGGGAAGTTATGTGTTTCTGCTTTTAATGAAATCACAGATTCAAATTCTTTGGTTTCGTAGAAATCAGGTTTATCTGCACTTTTTGGAGCAAATTGTTCAACCTTAGGTCCTTTTATAAAAGCTACATTATCCTTATACGCAGAAACAATATCATTTGGATTTTGTTTCGAAGTTTCTTTAATCATTTTGAATAAAGAAGTAGGTTGTTCTTCTCCATCTATGACAAAAGTTCCATTAAAAATTTTATGTCTACAGTGTTCTGAGTTTACTTGTGAAAAACCAAAAACTTCAGAATCTGTAAGTTTTCTTCCAATTCTTTCAGAAACTTCATTCAAATATTCAACTTCTTCGCTACTTAAAGCTAAACCTTCTTGCTCATTATAAGCTGCAATATCTTCAATTGCTACAATTGGTTCAGGTGTAATATTTATGGTATAGGTTTCTTGATCTAATTTTTCAAATTTTTGAGAAATCATCGGATCAAATTCAGAAAAATCTTTAGCTACAGCATTAAATTCCTCAATTCTTACAATACCATCAATTCCCATATTTTGGGTGATTTCAACGGCATTAGTACTCCAAGGTGTAATCATAGCTGCTCTTGGTCCAACAAAAAAGGCGTCGATAGACGCCACGTTTATTTTAGGTTGATTACCAAATAACCAAGTTAATTTTGCAATAGTCTCAGATGTTAATTCTTCTGTTGTTTGAACAGCAAAAACCTTGCTGTTTGTGTTTCCAAAGAAATGAATCATTATGTTAAGTTGTGTTTACGTGTTGTTATAAGGGTGTAAATTTAATTCTTTTGGATGAAATAGAAGCATAAAAAAAGCGGCAAAATTTTGCCGCTTTAATTTTTACTTTACTAATATCTTTTGATGTTTATCTCCAGAATCTGTCTTTATTTTTAAAAAGTATATTCCAGTTTGTAAATTCTTGATAAAGATGGTGTTTTCATTTAAGTTTTTAGAAGAATTAAAAACTTCTTTACCATCTATAGAAAACACACTTAGTCTTTTAATAATAATACTGCTTTTATTTTGAATTTTAATAGTTCCGTTAATAGCAGGGTTAGGGAAAACTTTAATTTGTTTTAATATTTCATCTTCTACACTAGCTGTAGCGGTATTATGAATCCCAATATTTTCAACATTATCTCTAGAAAATTCTTCCCATTCATTTGTTAGATCAAAAGTAGTATTAGGATTAACTACTGTTAATTTTCTACGTAATGTTTTGTCTTTAGCAAAATTAGAAGGTCCACCATTAAAAGTACCAATAATATCAATTAATACATCATTTTTAAACAACCCGACAGGATCATTCCCATTAAAATTAATTGGTATTCCATTATTTGTAGCACTAGTATTTGGATGAATTAAGTCAGCTTCATCAATTAGTTTTTGAAGAGAAGCATTTCCATTAATTATTACATACACGTCACCAGATGCTATGGTTCCAGAAAGGTTAAGAGGGGAAGACCAGCTTGATCCACCATTTCCATTTCTTCTGATACTATATGAAGATAAATTTATAGGATTTGAAGTAACGTTTGCTATTTCAAGAGCTTTATTATTACTTGATCCTTCTACATATTCTGAGAAAAATAATTCATTTGCACTAGATGTTCCTCCATCTGTTGTTGTTGCATCTACACCAGTACTTAAAGAAGATGAATTTCCTACTACATCTTTTGCTAAAACTTGAACATTATATGTAGTTGAAGCAATTAATCCATTTGCAGTGTATTCTGTATTCATTGAAGTTCCATTTAGAGTTCCATCCAAATAGATTTCATATTCTGAAACACCAGTATTATCTGTAGAAGCAGACCAAGAAACTTTAAATGTTGTATCTGTTTGATTACTTATGACAACATTAGATGGAGTAGTAGGCGCTTCTGTATCTTCTAATGTTTTTGGAGTAATCGGAGCAGTTTGAGCAGATTGATTTCCTACCGCGTCTTTTGCTAAAACAGTAATGGTATATGTAGTGTTAGAAGTTAAATTATTTAAAGTATAATTTGTACTTGTTACATTAGTTGCTAAACTTCCATCAACAAAAATATCATAACTAGTAACATTTACATTGTCTGTTGAAGCAGTCCAAGAAATATCAATAGAAGAAGTTGTTATATTATTTCCCATTAAATTTGTTGGAACTGTTGGTGCTTCTGTATCTGAACTAGAATAAATTCCCCAAATATCTTCAGCATTTGGTCCTCCCCAAATTCTTGTAGCTAATCTTGGGTTATCTATAAAAGGATTTCTATTTCCTTGGGCATAAGTGTTTGAAGTATTTTCGTGAAAAGTATTTCTTTGCTTTTCTACATCAGAAACAGGATCTTCTGCGTTCCATTGTAAAAACAAATCGATCATGTCGTCTGGAGTTCCTGAAGAGTTACCAACTCCAACTTGTGTAGGTTTACATTGATCACCATATCTAAGATACATATACATAATTATTCTGGCTACATCTCCTTTCCATTCATCACCAGGATACCAACCATTTGTAACAGCTCCTGAATTACCTGAACCTGTTGCAAATCTTTTATTTCCTCTTGAAGAATTCACTTGAGTATCAGATGGTCTTAAATTATGCGCATCTGCATAAGGTGGACCATTAGTTCCTGAAGCATCTAAATCAGGATTTCCTAAAGAATTTGCAAATACATGTTCTCGATTCCATTCACCATTACTACCTCCGTTATTGTTAATACCTCTTGTTCTAGAAGTTGTACCAGAAGCACTGTAACCATAAATAAGTAGAACTTCACTACTATTAAGCGGATTTACATCTGTAGCTCTAGAAGCTTCCCATATTCCAGGAGTGTAATCTAATGCATTAGTATGTGTATTGATTATTTTTACAGCTAGAGCATCTCTTAAAGATGTTCCTGTTAAATTAAGATCAACATCGTTGTAATAACTTTGCTGTGCTATAAGATTGCTTGTTATTGCTATGCATAACAAAAGAAAAATTCTAAAAGGTAATTTTTTTACCATAAATAGTTATTTATTTTGAATTTAATTTTTTCGGGGTATTCGATCCCTTTCTATTTTTCCTTTTTTAATAGCTTTATAATTTTCATAACAATTTAAAACGGCTTCAATTAATTGTAAGTCGCTGGCTTTTTTTATAAAATATTCTGAATAATCACAATCATCTAATAATTTAGTTAATTGTTGTTTATCCATTTCTAAATATTCCATCATTACTTCTCTATCAAATTTACCAGCTAACATTTTACGTAAATCATCTTCTTTCTTAAGTTTTTGAAGTTTTTTTAGCTGTTTTGGTTTCTTTCCAAATAAATTATAGACGAGATCAACAGGGTTGAGTAGTTTAGCAATAGGAGAGGAGATCTTTTGTGGTCTACCAACTTCATACGTTTGTGGAAGTCCATTTAAATGTATCCTTGTAAATTTATCTTTAGGTACTTGTTTTATATCGACTTCTAAAACTCCTATCAGTTTTGTTGATTTTATGATAATTTCTTTTACTTCTTCTGGCTTTTCATTTAATGCTATTTCTAACTCGTTACCTTTAAGAAGATCATTTGTTACTTTTAGTTTAATTGATTCAAAACCTAAAAAAGATACTAATACGGTATCGTTAGCTTTTGCAGTTATTTCAAAAAGCCCTTCTTCATTGGTAATTGTACCGATTACAGTATTTAAATTAAGGATATGAGATGCACTTAAAGGTTTCTTTGTATCGGCATGAACTACTTGACCTTTTAATTTTTTTTCTTGTGCATCTATGTTTGATACAATAAGAATAAGTACTACGAAAAATATTTTTTTTAGCATAATGCAATAATACGGAATATTTATGTTGCTATTAGTCAATTATACGTTAAAGAACTTTCAAAAAGTATTCCATAAAAAAACGTTTCTTTAATAAAGAAACGTTTGAATGTGCGCATAAGAAGATTCGAACTTCCACATTCATAAGAATACTGCCCCCTCAAGGCAGCGCGTCTACCAATTCCGCCATATGCGCATAAACAAAAAAAGTTAAGCTAGAAGCTTAACTTTGGTGACCGGGCTGGGGCTCGAACCCAGGACCCTCTCCTTAAAAGGGAGATGCTCTACCAACTGAGCTACCCGGTCTTAAACTCTTCTTCCGAAAAGCGAGTGCAAATATACACACGTTTTTTAAAACTTGAAAGTATTTTTTATGTTTTTTTTTTAATCTTTGTAAAAGAAAAATTTATTTACATGAAAATTATACTTTTAGGTTACATGGGAAGTGGTAAGTCTACTATAGGAAAATCAATTTCTGAACATGAAAATTTACCTTTTATTGATTTAGACCATTACATAGAAAGTAAATTGAATAAATCAATTTCTGAAATTTTCGATCTAGAAGGAGAAATATTTTTTAGACTAAAAGAGCACGAGTATTTAAAAGAACTTTTAAATAGAGAAGATGACTTTATTCTTTCTTTAGGAGGAGGAACTCCATGTTATGCAGGCAATATGGATGTAATAAACAGTATGGGTGTAAATTCTATTTATTTAAGAACATCAATTCAAACAATTGTAGGAAGACTAAAGGATGAAAAAGAATCTAGACCTTTAGTAGCCAAATTAAATGATGAAGAATTGCATGAGTTTATTGCTAAGCATTTATTTGAACGTAGTTTTTTCTACGAACAAGCTTTACATAAAGTAAATACAAGTGACAAAAATGTAGATGAGATTATATCAGATATTAAAGCTATTCTAAAAAAGCAATAATATCATTATTGTTAAACTCAACGACCACGTGTTCTTTTATAGAAGTTGATAATGAAATACCCTTGAAATCGGCTTTTATAGGGTATTTTTTATGATTTCTATTTACTAATACTGCTGTTTTAAACTTCTTTAAAGGAACACCTAAAAAGTGTTTTACTGCGTAAATTAAGGTGGTTCCAGAGTGTAACACGTCATCTACTAAAACTAATGATTTATTAGTATATTCATTAACAGAAATATCTGTGGTAATTTCTTCTAAAGGATTTTTCTTGTTAATGTTTACCTTGCAAAGAGTGATACTTAAATCAGAAATTACTTTAAGTTCTTCAACAATTTTTTCTGCTAACAAATAACCATTATTTGCTATTCCAGCTATAACCACTTCATTTTCTGAATGATTCACTTCATAGATTTGATAGGCAATTCTTTTAATCTTTTGGTGAATCTGTGTATTATTTAAAATGATGTTATTTGTTTCAGTCATACTGCAAATTTATGAATCTTCTTCATTAGTATCATAATAATCTTCAATATCTCTTCTGTCTTTTTTAGTAGGTCTTCCAGTACCTTTTTTTCTATAATAGTCTTTTGCGTATTTTAATAATTCTGTCTTTTCAAACTCTTCCTTAGGAGTTATATCTTTTCGATATAAGTCTACTAATTTGGCTCCAACTCTGTTTGGTGGAATGTCTAAAACAATTATTTTGTAATTGATTTGATTTTTTCGAACTGTTATAGTTTCACCACCAAAGATGTCTCTTGAAGGTTTACAAATCTTATCGTCTATTTTTACTTGTCCTTTTTTACAAGCATTTGTGGCTATATTTCTTGTTTTAAACATTCTAATACACCATAAATATTTATCGATCCTCATTCAAAAAGTTAATTTTTTGTTGACTTCTTTTTACAAAGGTATAAAAATGGTAAATTGCAAGCCTAAATAAAAATAAATGATGAAAATAAAACATATACTATTAATTGGTATTATTTCAATTTTAGTGTATTCGTGTGGTGATAATGATCCTGTGAGTACAATTGATCCTAACTTTGATCATGCAGCACAATCTACTATCGATAACGATTCTTTGGTTAAATTTTTTCAAAATCATTATTATGATTTAGATACAGATTTAGTGAAACCTATGGAAGATGGTAAAACGCCGTTATCACAAGATCCAAATTTAATTACACAAGATGTTGTTGAGACTATTAATGGTAATGATATTGATTTTAAGCTTTATGCTTATGTTAGAGATGAAGGAACTTCTTCAAAAGGAAATCCAACAGTAGTTGATTCTGTTTTAGTTAATTATTCAGGAAGAAAAATTTTAGATTCAGAAAGAATTAGTCCAGTACAATTTGATATAAATACAAATTTATGGTTTGTATTAGGGTCGAGTGTAATTCGTGGTTGGACTTTCGGTATGACGAATTTTAAAGGAGGAGTTAATGCTACTATGCCTAACGGACCTATAACATATTCAGGTACTGGTAAAGGTGTTTTATTTATTCCTTCTGGTTTGGCTTATAGAAATGAAGGACAGCCAAGTGGTGGAATTTTACCTAATGATATATTAATGTTTTATGTAGAGATGAATGATATTGTTGCTGATACTGATATTGACAATGATGGTATTCCTTCAATTTTAGAAGATTTAGATGGAGACGGTAGACCTTGGAATGATGATACTGATGGTAATGGTGTACCGAATTTCTTAGATCCAGATGATGATGGAGATCTTGTTTTAACAAGAAATGAAGATACTATGATAGAAGATGGTAATCCATTAAATGATTTTAGTGATACAGACAATCCGAGTTTACCAGATTATTTGAATCCTGATATAAGAAAATCTAAGGATAATTAAATTTCAAAAAAAAAAATTAAAAAAGGACAACGAATTTCGTTGTCCTTTTTTAATTTTTGAAAAGATTCTTTTAAAATCTATATGAAAGTCCAATAATAATTTGATTCACTCTAGTATCGAAATTTGCTGTAGCATTAGATCCTCCAACATTAGAAATTAATTCAGACTCTACATCAGAAAAAGCTCTTTCCCAACGTAAATCTAAACCAACTTTTCCTATTTCAATTCCACCTCCTAATTGTAAACCTACAGTAAAACCATCAGCTTTTATATTAGAAACGGCATCGAAATCTAAATCACCATCAATAATATATTGAAATGATGGTCCAATATTAGCATAAGCTATTTTAAAGAATTTTTTCCCTAATAATACAGGAATATCTATTTTCTGAAAATCATAATTAGCTTTTGTAGTAGCTGGAGTTGTATTTAACTCTACTTCACTTTTTAAAGAAGTATATACCAATTCTGGTCTAATATACCAGCCAGTCATTGGTAATTTAAAACGTAGCCAAATCCCTGCATGAAATCCTGTTCTACTTTCTGCATTTCCATTAATGATATCATCTGATACATCTTTAAATGAATCTGAGTTGTAGTTTATACCTCCTTTAATACCAAAACCTATTTGCGCTTCAGAAAATTGTACAGCTGCAAATAATAAGCATAATGTAAAAATAAGTTTCTTCATAATTTTACTTTTAGAATTATTGTATATAAAAAAAACGAGTTATTAACTCGTTTATTTTCTCTTTATTACTTTCTTAACAGCTGCTATTACAGCCTCATCGTTAATTTTGTATTTTTTCATTAGTTGATCTGGTGTTCCAGACTCTCCAAAACTATCATCTACAGCAACAAATTCTTGTGGAGTAGGAGCGTTCTGAGCTAAACAACGTGCTACACTTTCACCTAATCCTCCTAATTTGTTATGTTCTTCTGCAGTAACAACACATTTTGTTTTTGCTACAGATGCTAAAATAGCTTCTTCATCTAAAGGTTTTATCGTATGAATATTAATAACTTCAGCAGAAATTCCTTCTTTTTCTAATGCTTCAGCAGCTAATAAAGATTCCCAAACTAAATGACCTGTAGCAACTATAGTTACATCTGTACCTTCAGTTAATTTGATAGCTTTTCCAATTTTAAATTCACCTTTTGGCATAAATACTGGAACTTTTGGTCTACCGAAACGTAAATATACTGGTCCATCATGCTCAGCAATAGCGATTGTAGCTTCTTTAGTTTGGTTATAATCACATGTATTAATCACAGTCATACCGGGTAACATTTTCATTAACCCAATATCTTCTAAAATTTGGTGTGTAGCTCCATCTTCACCTAAAGTTAAACCTGCGTGAGAAGCACATATTTTAACATTTTTGTGTGAATACGCTATAGATTGACGAATTTGATCGTAAACTCTACCTGTAGAGAAGTTAGCAAATGTTCCAGTAAAAGGAATTTTACCACCAATAGTAAGTCCAGCTGCTATTCCCATCATGTTTGCTTCTGCAATACCTACTTGAAAAAAGCGATCTGGATGATTTTTTTCAAATTCATTCATTTTTAATGAACCTGTTAAATCAGCACATAAGGCTACTACATTAGGATTTGTTTTTCCTAATTCAGTTAAACCGTCACCAAAACCAGAACGTGTGTCTTTTTTTTCTGTAAATGTGTATTTTTTCATTGTCGTGTTGTAAATTCTGCCCAAAAATAAACTTTTAGCTTATAAGAAGGTTATAAATTTTCTAATTCTTTATATAATTTATGAACAGGAAGTCCCATTACATTAAAATAACTTCCTTCTATTTTATGAATTCCTATTTTGCCTATCCAATCTTGTATTCCATAAGCTCCAGCTTTATCAAAAGGCTCGTAGTTCTTTATGTAATAATGAATCTCTTCATTTGTAAGCTTCCTAAAGTTAACTAAAGCAATATCATGAAATATTTTTTGAAAATTTTTTCCTTTGATACTTACAGAGGTAATTACTTTATGACCTGTATTGGATAAGCTCTGTAGCATACGAAAAGCATCGTCATAATCTTTAGGTTTGCCAAGTGCTTTATCGTTTAACCAAACAATAGTATCAGAAGTGATTAATATATCATTATCCTTTAATTCATTATCAAAAGCTTTTGATTTTAAATCAGCTAAAAAATCAGTAATTTCAGCTTCCTTTAAATGATCAGGAAATATTTCTTCAACTTCTTTTAAACGAATCTCAAACTCTAAATCTAAATCTAGAAAAAATTGTTGACGTCTTGGTGAACCAGAAGCAAGAATGATATTGTATTTAGCTAGTTTCTCTTTAAGCATGATTAGTAATTCTTTTTCAAACGAGCTAGATCTCTTTTATTGTCACGATCTTTAATTGTGTTTCGTTTGTCATGAGTTTTTTTACCTTTAGCTAAAGCAATATCGAGTTTAGCCCAACCGTTTTCATTAATAAATAAACGTAAAGGAACTATTGTATTTCCTTTGGCTTCAACTTCACGAGCTAATTTTTTCAGTTCTTGTTTATTTAATAAAAGTCTACGTTCACTTTTAGGGTTATGATTGTAGTGGTGACCAAAAGCATATTCTTCAATATACATGTTTATTACAAACAATTCACCTCGTTCATTAAATTCACAAAAGCTTTCTGTGATTCTAGCTTTACTTTGTCGAATAGATTTTATTTCTGTACCCGTTAATTGGATACCAGCAGTATATTTATCTATAATCTCGTATTCAAAACGAGCTTTTTTATTCTGTATGTTTATTTTTTTCTGCATAATTCCTCAGCAATAGGCTACAAAACTAAATAATATTATTTAGCAGTAAGCATAGAAATATTATAATTAATTCCAAAGTTAGCAAAAGTACTACTTAACTCTCCGCCTCGTGCTTTTACATAACCAATTCCGCCTCTCAAACTCAAGTTTTCTAATAATTTTACGTCTACACCAAAACTTGGTTTTACAATTAAACCTTGTCCAGTGCTTATTCCGCCACCTCCTGCAGCTCCACCTAATAGTTGACCATAAACACTAACTTTGTCTTTTAAGAAACGATTAGATTCTGCTCCTAAACCAACAATTCCTTCTGCATAAGCTCCTGCATCTCCGAAATTTGCAAATGAAGTTTGGCCAGCAGCATAAATGTATTTGTTTAAGAATACATTAACTTGTAATGAAATTTGATGCATATCTAAGTCAAAATTACCATTTCTAGCAGCATCAATGTACCAATCTTGCTTTACAATTGTTTGAACTCCTTTAAATTTAAAACTTGTAGGTTCGGTAAAATCTGAAGTTGTACCTTCTTTATCTACATAATATTTTAATCCAACACCAAAAGTAGAAGTTAGGAAGTGAGCATCAGGACTCATTAAGAATCCTTTGTTTATTGTAGCATAGAAATTGTCGAATAATTTTTGTTCTAGAGAAAGATCAGGATAAATTAAAAAACCTCCTTTAGTATCAACTCCACCACCGCCACCAGCTCCAATTCCAAATTTAGCTTGGATATTAGTTTTATTTTTATTCATAGATACATGATAACCACCACCTAAGAAAATATCCATATAGCCAGCAGGAATTCCATGGAAAGCACCGTCTGCTCTAACAAAGAATAACCAATTTTTATCTAAAAAAGATATAAATTCAAAACCAGCCAATCTTATTGTTCTTCCTTTAATAGACTCTCCAGTAGAAAATTGCGAATCACCTCTAACTGATAAATTGTTTAAATGTACCATTAGAGAAATTCTGTTTGATTTAGTATTCCAATCACTATTTTTTAAGTCGTCAAAAGTGTATTTACTCTCTCTATTCTTAAAATCAGAATGATTAAAGTTTAAAGGTATTTGTATAGCAGCGTAAAACTGATTGCTATTTATAGTACCTCCATCGAAAAAGTCAACATAACTCCAACCAGAAGATATAGAGAAGTGCTTAAAATCATATCCTAAATTAAAGTGAGGTAAAATAAAAGCACCACCACCATCAGGAGCAGCAGCACCACCACCGCCGCCAAAATGAATTCCAGTATCAACAAAAAAGTTATTATAAAATTTATAGTTAATACCAGCATTAACTCCTAATGTAAAAAAACCACCTCTAACACCACCAACAGCTCCATAAAAACCTAAACCAGCATAGCTCCAATCATTTAGTTTTAAATTATAATGAATTCCTGTAAAATCCATATTAGGTTCGTTAATATCTGGCATATCGATGCTCAAAAAATCAAGTTGAGCAAAGCCTAACTGAGTTTTTTTCTGATGTGTTTCTTTATCTTGAGCATAAAAAAAATGAACGCTTAGTGATAAAAATAACACTAGCGTTCTTAATAAACTATTCGTCATTAGTAATTTAATAAGGTTTATGAATTTTTTGTCTTTTTCCATTAATATATGAAGCTACAAATGCATCTTCAAATCCGTAGTTTAATAATTGTTTTCTGAAGTTTTGGGCTTCTTTTAAAGTTTCAAATAAACCAATTGAATATCTTAAATAATCACTTTCAGATAAATTTCCAGCTATGGTTTTAGATAATAGAGGATATCTTTTTTCTGTAAAAGCTCCAATTTGAACTGAATAAATAGTTTTGCCCTTTATTCCATCTTTTATAGCGGAAATTTTACCATTTCCAGAAGCTCCTTCATCATCATATTCATCGCTATAGCTTTCATCTTGATAATTATCTGCATTTGCGGTTTGAACACTATCAATAATTCGATCGATCTGTTCTTGATTTAATGCCGATTTTTTTGAAGCGGGTCCTCCAAATTTACCTTGGTAAGCAAAATAAGCTAAAGCTAAACTAATACCAGCTATGAAACTTAAAATAATATTTCTATTTCTAGATACACTTTTTACATCTGCAATCTCTTCAACTTTTTCGTTCAATTCATTTTCTAAATCTTCATTTTTAGAATTTAAGTCTTTAATCTCTTGTTGTAAGTCTTCAAGTTCTTGATCGTTTAAAAAAGGCATAGAGTTGGGTTATATTGATTATCGAAAGCTAAAATACAAATCTTTTTAAAATATAAGTAAACTGTGATATAAGTAGTTAAGATTTGTAAGGGGCGCGTAGCCTAAATAGACCTAGGCTACGCTAGTGTTTTCCCCCTTAAACACTTTTCAGTAGCTACCTCTAACTTAGTTAAGTAACCAAATCAAAGATATAAAAAACTATTTAATTTTTGTATTGACAATCAAAACATTAGATGCATCAAGCAACTTTGTTGCAAAAATAAAAACATCACCACCACTTTTTATTTTTGTCTCTTTTCTTATTTGCTCTACTGATTTTCCAAAGTTTCTTACTGTAATATTAGCTTTCTTCTCTGGAATCTCTTTTTGAATTATTTTTTTATTGTAGGGGATTGTTTTTTCAATTTTGAATGATCGACCAGGGAATTCTGAAATCAATTCATTTGAAGTGTACAAATGTGAATGGTTATGTAACTTTTTTAGTTTGTAAAATATAGCTATTTCATTGAAAGCTCCTGACTTTAAAACAGCTGTATTAGGTTCGTATAAATAAGCTAAAGGTAAACTATATTCAGGTATTTTCTTTTCCCAAGATAATTGAAAATTGAATTTTTGTGTTGTTGACTTTAAAATATTTACAGTTTTAATATCTATATGCTCGTCATAATCTTTCTCTAGTAGAAACAGTAACTCTTTTACCTCATTATTTACCGCAACAATATGAATTTCTTTTACATTACTTAATTCATTTATAGCTGATGATAAATCTAACAAAGGAGAAGTTTTTATAAGTATCTGATTAGATTTTGAAAACAGAATATCTAGTGAATCTGGTACATTTGGAGTACAGTCTCTTAATAGAAAAACTTTGTTTTGTTGTGTATCTCTTCTAGACGGATCTATATAAATACAATCTAAATCACCTTCATATTCCTGAATAAATTGAACACCATTAATATTTTGAGTTCTAATATTTTTTACATTCAACTGATTTGCGTTGTAGTTTACTATTTCAGAAAGTTCTGTATTAATTTCACAGTGAAATACAGTTTCAAATAATTTTGAAAAATAAAATGAATCTACGCCAAAACCTCCTGAGATATCAGCTAATATTTTCCCTGTGATAAGTTCAGATTTATATTTTGCAGTGATTTCAGAAGATGTTTGTTCAATTGAAATTTTAGGAGGATAATAAATGTTTTTGGTAGCAAACCAAGTAGGGAGTTTCTTTTCACTTTTCTGCTTAGCTTGTATTTGATTTGCTAACTCTTGTATAGAAATATTAGTAAAAGGACTCCCTTTAAAAATAAGTTTCGAGATATCACTTTTTAAATTAGAATTTATAAAATCCTGTACGTCAGTTGTTAAAATATTTGTATTCAAAAAAAGTAAAAAAATATGGCTTCTGATAGCCAAAAATACTGATATTTTTATGATTTTCGCGCCTCAATAATTGCAACAAACATTTAATATTTATGATTAAAAATAGTTTTTTGATGTTGTGTGTAGTGTTATGTTCATTTACAGCTAGTGCACAATTTTATGTATCTTTTAGTGGAGGATATGCATTTGGAGCAGGAGAGAAGGAATTCCGCTCTAACTCTGTTTTAACTCCAACAGGAATCGTTAATCTTGGAACTTTCGAAGGAAGTTATGGTGAAGGAGTACAAACTCAGTTAAGAGGAGGATACTTTTTTAACGAAAAATGGGGAGTAGAAGTTGGTGTAGGTTATATCTATGGAACAGATCAACAGTTTCAAAAAGTTGAAGGTATTTTAGATCTGAAAACTAGAGGAAGAGCTTTTGGAGCATCTTTATCTGGTATTTATAACATAAATGAAAACTTTTATGTTCGTGCTGGTATGATAACAAAAATCGCTGGTAAAACTGAAGCTGTAGTAGATTTAACATTACCTAACGCTTTAACTGGAATTGGTGATGTAAAGGCTGATTTTACTACCGATTTTAGAGGGAAGTTTCCATTAGGTTTCATTGGTGCAGCAGGTTATAAGTTTCCAATTTCAGACAACCTTTCTTTATTTGCTGAAGTAGAATACATGTCTATTGACGTAACTAGAGATATTTCTGAATTAGGAGATTTTGAAGCAGTTAGAATTACTGCAACTGGACCAGAAACTGTTTCTGCAGCGGCTTTAGCTCAACAATTAGGAGCTACTCCATTAGCTGAATTAAGCTCATTATTAAGTGAAAGATTACAATGGGGAGAAAATGGTTTACCTTCTCCAGAAGCACCGTATTCTTCATTTGGAATAAACTTTGGAGTTACTTATAGTTTTAAGTAATAGACAAAAATTTAATAAATAAAAAAGAGGCTTATAATTAAGCCTCTTTTTTATTTATAATCCTTTTACATTTTTGAGTTCTGATAAGTCAAAATTTGTATTGTTTATTCTAGCATCTGTAAAATCGGCACCAGAAAGATCTTTAGCCTTGGTAATTCTAGCATCGGTTAAATCTGTATTTACAAAAATTGTGTTTTTTGCCCATCCATTAGAGAATTGGATGTTTTTTAAATTAGAACCTGTTAAATCGGCGTTACTTAAGTTCGCAGCATTCAATTCACAGTTTTTTAAATTAGAATGAGATAAATTGATTCCTGATAAATGCTTTCCCGATAGGTTTGTGTTTCTAAGATCACAATAAGAAAAGTCAGTATTATCAAATATTGCGCTCAATTCAGCTTTTGTCATATTAGATTCTAATAAATATAAAAGTAATTGAGTTCTTTCTGGGCTATAGAAAACAGTTGAATGTCCGTCTTCATCTAAATAGTTGTATGGTTTTAAAACACTACATAATCCAACTATTCTTTTCTTAGTTCCTTTAAAACCTTTGTTATCTATGGCGTCATATAAATTTGCTAATTGATAACTGTATGAAGATCTTCTTGAACTTTCAACTAAAAGATTTTGAGTTCTAATTAAATCATTTTGTTTGATTAAAATATATAATGAAATTAATGAAGGTACAATTGAGAATAATAATAAAATTACGCTGAACATACGTACTCTTAAAAATCTCTTTACTAAAGCAGTAAGTAAACTGGCAGATGTATCTGGAGAAACGTGCTTTTCTGAGTGAAACTCAACAAACCAATTATTAAAACTTTTGTTTAAAGAAGCACCTGTGAACATTTTCCATGTCCAACTTAACGTCTTTTTAGTTCGTTCTTCTTTACGTTTAGCTTTTGAAGCCGCTTTATCTACTTTAGCGCGTAAAGCATCATTTTCTTTTTGTAATTTTTCTAATTCGTTTTGGAGATTATCTTCCATAATAATTATTTAAAGATTGGCTTTAATCATTCTATCGTTACCAAATAAATCTTGCTTTAAAATTACATTCTTGTAACCTTTGCTGATCAACATTTCTTTGGTTTCTTTTCCTAAATACTGATTGATTTCAAAAAAAAGAATTCCATTAGCATTTAAAGCGTACTTAGCTACATCAGCAATTCTTTTGTAAAAAATCAAAGGATTATTGTCTGCTACAAATAACGCTAAATGAGGTTCATTATTTAGTACGTTGTTTTTTATTTCTTTTTTTTCTAAGTTTCTGACATAAGGAGGATTAGAAACTATAATATCAAATGTGCTTTCTAGTTTCTTTTCAGAAAGTATATCATGTAACAAAAAAGTAACATCAACATTATTGTTTTCAGCATTCTTTTTTGCTGTTTCAATCGCTTTTTTAGAAATATCTAAAGCAAATACGTTTGCTGAAGGAATTTCCTTTTTTATGGTAATTGGAATACAACCTGATCCAGTACCAATATCTAAAATTTTAACATTAGTGTTTTCCAAATAAGATGTTTTAATCCATGTAATTAATTCTTCAGTTTCAGGTCTGGGAATTAATACATTAGGATTCACTTCAAAATTATAACCATAAAACTCTGTGTTTCCTAAAATGTATTGTAAAGGTTCTTCAGTTTTTAATCGTTCTGTAATGATAGTTAATTCAGCTAATTTTTTATCGGTGATTTTAGTATCTCCTTTAGTAAAAACAGCTGTTGTATCTAGCTTCATTTTAGCTTCAATAATTCTAAAAAAGAAAGTATCGATCTCTTTTTTAGGGTATATATTTTCTAGTTCTTTATTAAAAAAAGTTCTGAAGTCGTTTAGCTTCATATATTCAAGGTAAATTGGTACTTTTGATAAATCAAATTTATAGAAAACAAATGAAGAACTTAATTTATTTTACAGCTTTATGTTTCTTATTGATGAATTGTTCAGTAAAAAAGAAACCTGTATTTGTTAAAGTAGACGATATTAGGTTTGTTTCATTAAAATCTGACACTGTACGATTACAAGCTAAAGCTTATTTTAAAAATGAAAATGATATTGGAGGTAAGTTAGCAACAGATGAGATTAAAGTTATTATAAGTGGAGAAGAAGTAGCGCAAGTTTCTTCTGAAGAATTTAAAGTTCCTGCAAATAATGAGTTTTCTATTCCTTTAAATGTTGTTATGCCAGCTAGTAAAGTTTTTAATGACAAAAAAAATGGGATTTTAGGTGGTATTTTAAACTCGATAATCAATAATAATTTGAAAGTAAGGTTTAAAGGAGAAATAAAATATAAAGTCTTAGGTTTTTCTAGTACTTATGTTATAGATAAAACTGAAGAAATAAAAATTAAATTATAGTTACTTGGATTACGATAAAAAATACATGGCTAGATGTTTGGAGCTAGGAAAAAACGGAATTGGAACGTCTAGACCTAATCCATCTGTTGGAGCTGTAATTGTTCATCATGATAAAATTATAGGAGAAGGATTTACGGATCCTTATGGTGGTCCTCATGCTGAAGTCAACGCTGTAAACTCAGTTAAAGATGAATCTTTACTAAAAGAAGCTACAATTTATGTGACTTTAGAGCCTTGCTCACATCATGGGAAAACTCCTCCTTGTGCAGATTTAATTATCAGAAAACAAATTCCAAATGTTGTTATTGGTACTGTAGATACCAATAGTTTGGTTTTTGGAGAGGGAATTAAGCGTCTGGAAAAGGCAGGTTGTAACGTAAAAGTTGGAGTTTTAGAAGATGAATGTAAACAGCATCATAAACGCTTTTTTACCGTTCAAAATAAGCAAAGACCTTACATTATTTTAAAATGGGCAGAAACAAATAATGGTTTTATAGCTCCAGAAAGTAAAGAAAAACAAGAACCAGTTTGGATTTCAAATGCATATGCCAAACAATTAGTTCACAAATGGAGAAGTGAAGAACATGCAATTTTAGTCGGTACAAATACTGTTGTAGCTGATAATCCGAAATTGAATGTTAGACATTGGACAGGAAATAACCCAACAAGAATTGTATTGGATAAATCTTTACGAATTCCTAATAATTTAAGCGTTCTAGACAGAAGTATTTTAACTATAGTTTTAACAGAAAAAGAACAAGATTCAAAAGAGAATATAACATTTGAACGTATTGATTTTTCAAAAGAATTAGCATCTCAAATTTGTGATGTTCTATCAAAATATAAAATTCAATCTGTAATAATTGAAGGTGGAACGCAAACTTTACAAAGCTTTATCAATGAAAATTTATGGGATGAAGCGCGAGTTTTTGTTGGAGAAATTAGTTTTACTAAAGGAGTAAAAGCTCCTGTTTTAAAGCAATCTGTTACAAAGGAAGAAAAAATTAAAAACAACACATTAAGATACTTTTTTAATGATTAAAAATATCATTTTCGATTTTGGTGATGTATTCATCAATCTTGATAAACAAGCTACTTATGTAGCATTAGCCAAATTAGGTGTAAATGAAGTTTCAGAATCTATGATGCAAGTGTATTACGATTATGAAATGGGATTAATGACAACTGAAGAATTTGTTGGATATTTTCATAATGAATTCAAAATAGATAAAGAAGCTTTGATTGATGCGTGGAATGCTATTTTATTAGATTTTCCATTACACAGACTTAAATTTTTAAAAGAATTAGCTGATTCGAAAAAGTACCGCCTGTTTTTGTTAAGTAACACAAATGATCTACATATTTCTTGGATTCAGGAGAATTGGGGAGATGCATTATATAATGAGTTTAAATCTTGTTATGAACAATTTTATTTATCTCATGAAATCAATTTAAGAAAGCCCAACGACAATATTTATGAATTTGTTTTAAATGAAAATCAATTAGTTGCAGAACAAACGTTCTTTATAGATGATACTAAAGAGAATACAGATACTGCAAAGAAATTAGGAATTAAGGTTTGGAATATAGATCCTGCTAACGAAGATGTTGTAGGTTTGTTGTCGAGAGAGGAATTTAGCCTATGATTTATTTAGTTTTAAGTATTTTAATATCGAGTAGTTTATATGTAATTTTTAAACTATTCGAGAAATTTAAGGTAGATACATTTCAAGCTATAGTAGTAAATTATATAGTAGCTTTTTCCATTGGATATTTATATTCTCCTGTAAAACTACCAATACAAGAAATACCTAGTCAACCATGGTTTTTAGGAGCCTGTTTTTTAGGTTTTTTATTTATCACCATTTTTAATTTAATGGCTTTAACTTCACAAAAAAATGGACTTTCAGTAGCATCTGTTTCAGGAAGAATGGCTGTAGTTATTCCAATTATTTTTGGGGTGTTCTTATATAATGAAAGCGTTACTATTATTAAAGTTATAGGAATTTTATTAGCGCTAATTGCAGTTTATTTAACTTCAGTTAAAAAGAATAATGATAAAACAGGAAATAGCTCTCTATTATTTCCAGCTTTATTATTTTTAGGATCAGGAGCAATAGATACGTTACTTAAATACACAGAAGTGAATCATGTATCAGAAGAAAACGTGTCTATCTTTTCGGCTTCAATCTTTGGAATTGCTTTTGTTTTAGGTGTTTTATATTTCTTATATCAACTAATTTTTGAAAAAAGTAACAATATCAATATTAAAAATGTTATTGCAGGAATAGCATTAGGTATTCCAAATTATTTTTCAATTGATTTTTTAATACGCGCACTAAAAATTGAAGGTTTTGATAGTGCAATATTATTTACAATTAACAATGTAAGTATTGTTCTACTGAGTACAATTGTAGGTTTGTTGTTATTTAAAGAAAAATTAGAGCGTAGAAATTGGATAGGAATTGTTATAGCAGTAGTAAGTATTATTTTAATTACAAAATATGGAAATTGATACTTACAAAACGATAACTAAACCATCTGAGGAAACTTTATTTAAAGATAGAAACAGTAAGTTTTTTGGATACGCTTTTCCTGTTCAAACAGAAGATGATGTAAAAAAATACTTAGAAGAAGTAAAAAAGAAGCATCATACGGCAAGACATCACTGTTACGCTTGGCAATTAGGAACAGAAAATATCAGGTTTAGAGCAAATGATGATGGTGAGCCAAATAATTCTGCTGGTCAGCCCATTTATGGTCAGATACAAGCATTTGAAGTAACAAATGTTCTTATAGTTTCTGTTCGCTATTTTGGTGGAGTAAAACTTGGCGTAGGAGGGTTGATTAATGCTTATAGAACTTCTGCTCAATTAGCTTTAGAAGCTTCTGAAATTATAGAAAAAACTATTGATGTACATTTTAAATTAAAATTTGCTTATGATTTAATGAATAAAGTACAACGCGTTATTAAAGAAAATAACTTGGAAATTCTGAATCAGAAACTAGAGTTAGATTGTGAATACATAATTTCTGTCCGAAAAAAAGATGCTGAACATATTTTTAATACTTTTCAAAGTATATACAAATTAGAAATATCTAAACTATAGTGTAATCCCTAAAAAAGTAGTTGAAATTGTGATCAAGATATCTTTTTTGACTATTTTCATATTAATTTCCCTATGCATAAAAGACATTTATTTTTCTTATTTTTTTGTTTTATAAATAACTTTGTATTCTCTCAAAATTATTTATACGAAACTGAACAATTCGGAATAAAAGGAGCAACTTTAGGAGGTTCCGTAATTGCAGGAGCAGACGATGAAAGTATGACTTTTTATAATCCTGCGGCAATTCACAAAGCTCCTTCTCAAGTAAGTATTTCTTTATTTCAACCAGCCATACGAACTTTTGGTTTTGATAATTTCTGGGGAGGAAATGAAACCAGTCAATTAAATACAAATTTTGATTTAAGACCGTCTTTAATCTCATTTAAAGTAAATGTAAAAGGGTTTGATATAGCATTTATAAAAATTAGTAAAAGTGTTCTTACAGATGATTTTAGTGCCAAAAGAGAAACAGTAAATGGTAATAATTTAACAACACAATTTTTCGAATATAAATATACAGGTGAAGATAGTTGGTTTGGAATAGGGACTAGTTTCAAAATTGGACCAAAAATACATTTAGGTGTCAGTCAATTTTTAACAGTAGCAGACTTTACATATGATAACAATATTTTAATTGAAGAGGCTGATATGACAAATAACTCCGCTATGTCGAATAGTTTCTTTAATTCTCAACAAACAAGTAATTACGGAGATATTGGTTTTATTACCAAATTTGGTTTTTTATATGATTCAAATAAGCACGATTTTGGAGTTACTATAACCACACCTAAATATTTAAGATTAGATAACAATGGAGAGTTTACAAGTACTCTAGTAAATATTGATAATTCTACTAATGAATCGTTTCAAATTATAGACAACGATATAGATACAGAAATTAAAACACCATGGAAATTTTCCTTAGGTTATAGTTATTTATTTGAAACGGGGAGTAAATTATGGGCTACAGCTAGTTATTATTCTAGTATTTCAGAATATGAAATGGGAGTTATAGAATCTACAAGTAATAATGCTTCTTGGGTAAATGGAAGCGAAGGTGTGTTCAATGTCGGAGTAGGTTATTCAAGAAAAATCAACAATAAAATTGAAATTTCTGGTGGATTAAGAACCAATAATTTTGCGTATAGAAATAGACAATCTGTAAATAATGAACTTAGAAATACAATTTTAGATGGAAATCATATTCATTTTGTAGTGGGAACTAAATTTGAATTCAGAAGACACAACGTTCTTGTCGGATTAGATTGGGGAACTCTAGTAGAAGCTCCAGGAGAAGGAAATTTTCAATTTTTAAATAATATTGGAAGATTAAGCCCTAATTTAAGAGGATTGAAAAAGAATAATATTAATGTATTACTAACTTACAGATTCATTATTGATGAACTGATTAAATTATAATTAATTATAAATTTTGCTATGGATTTGGAAGCTATAAAACACAACTATGCTCAAATGGAGAATTTTGAGCTAATTAAGTTGGCTAATGAAATTGAAAAATTAAAAGAAGAAGTTATACCAATTTTAAAAAAAGAGTTATTAAAAAGAAATGAAACGTTAATTGTAGAAAAAATCGATGCTTTCCTAAATCAGGATAAAAATAAAAAAGAAGTTAATTTAGAAGAATTAGTAGATATTGATGAATATGTAACACAACGCTTAGCTTCAGGAGAATTAATGGAAAGTATTGTAGATGATTTAAAAAGTAGAGGAGTAGATTTAGTATCTAGAACTTTAGAAAAATCATTACAGCAAGAAAGTTATATTGATGGTTTATTAGAAAACTCTTCAAATAGATTCACGAAAGAACATTTGAAAAGAAAATATGCTATGAATGATGATGAGATAAGAATCATCCAGCAAAAAGTGAAGTTAAAGTCTCAAAACAATATAACTGTTGGAATTTTATTAATAATTATTGGAGTAGCTTTTTTATTATTAGGAGGATTAAGTTCTGTTAGACATATAATTTTTCTAGTGACAATAATTTTGTCAGGTATTTTTAGCTTAATTTCTGGACTTGAAAAACGAAAATCTATTTAAAAAAACTATCAATATAAATCTAGTTTAATATTTCTTTTAGTTTTTAGGATAACTAATTAATAATCCGTACATTTGCACGCCTTTTTACGACAACAGATGATTAAAAAGGTGAAAATTAATATTTATAAGTTTAATCTCTCTTTGTGTTATTGTCGTTAAATTTCTGAATAACAAAAAGATACAAATTTATTTCAGACATGTCTGAAGAAACAAAAAAAACAGTTGATGCAACTGTAAATCCAGCACAATTTTTAGCAACTTTTAACTGGCATAAATACGAAGAAGGTATTGATGAAGTTGATGAGTCAAAATTAAAAGAATTCGAACAAGCGTTAGAAGGAACTGTAGGTTTCGTAAATGAGCGTGATGTAATTGAAGGTGAAGTTGTACGTGTAACAGATCGTGATGCTATCATCGATATTAACTCTAAATCTGAAGGAGTTATTTCTTTAAACGAATTCCGTTACAATCCAAATTTAGCTGTTGGTGATAAAGTAGAAGTATTAGTTGACAAAAGAGAAGATTCTTCTGGTCAATTAGTATTATCTCACAAAAAAGCTCGTGTAATCAAAGCATGGGATAGAGTTAATAACGCACACGAAACTGGAGAAATCGTTAATGGTTTTGTTAAGTGTAGAACTCGTGGTGGTATGATCGTTGACGTATTTGGTATTGAAGCTTTCTTACCAGGTTCTCAAATTGATGTGAAGCCTATCCGTGATTACGATCAGTATGTAGAAAAAACTATGGAATTCAAAGTTGTAAAAATCAACCACGAATTTAAAAACGTAGTAGTTTCTCATAAAGCATTAATCGAAGCTGATTTAGAAGATCAAAAACGTGAAATCATTGGTCAATTAGAAAAAGGACAAGTATTAGAAGGAGTTGTTAAGAATGTAACTTCTTATGGTGTATTTGTTGACTTAGGAGGTGTTGACGGATTAATTCACATTACAGACTTATCTTGGTCTCGTATCAACCACCCAAGTGAAGTTGTTGAATTAGATCAAAAATTAAATGTTGTAATCTTAGACTTTGATGATAACAAGTCAAGAATTCAATTAGGATTAAAGCAATTATCAGCTCATCCATGGGATGCTTTAGATGGTGAATTAAAAGTAGGTGATAAAGTAAAAGGTAAAGTAGTTGTATTAGCTGATTACGGTGCGTTTGTTGAAGTTGAAGACGGAGTAGAAGGATTAATCCACGTATCTGAAATGTCTTGGTCTACACATTTACGTTCTGCACAAGATTTCGTACAAGTTGGTGACGAAGTTGAAGCGCAAATCTTAACTTTAGATAGAGAAGAGCGTAAAATGTCTTTAGGTATGAAGCAATTACACCCAGATCCTTGGACAGATATTACTACTAAATATCCTGTTGGTTCTCAACACGAAGGTACTATCCGTAACTACACGAACTTTGGTGTATTTGTTGAGTTAGAAGAAGGTATCGATGGTTTAGTATATATTTCTGATTTATCTTGGACTAAGAAAGTTAAGCATCCATCAGAATTTGCTTCTGTAGGAGACAAATTAGCTGTTCAAGTATTAGAATTAGATGTTGAAAATCGTAAATTAAACTTAGGTCACAAGCAAACTCAAGATAACCCTTGGGATGCTCACGAAGCTAAGTATAAGATTGGATCTAAATTCGAAGGAACTATCACAAATAAGAATGATAAAGGAGCTACGGTAACTTTTGATGACGGTGTTGAGGCATTTGCTCCATCTCGTTTCTTAGAAAAAGAAGACGGTGGTAAATTAGCTAAAGGAGATACTGTAGAGTTTATGGTAACTGAATTTAGTAAAGAATACCGTAAGATTGTTGTTTCTCACACTTCTATCTTCAGAGAAGAAGAGCAAAGAAATGTAAAAGCAGCAGCTAAGAAAGCTCAAGAATCTGAAAAAACTACTTTAGGTGATATCGGAGGATTAGCAGAATTAAAGAGAAAAATGGAAGGAAAATAATTCCTAAAACTCATTTAATATAATATAAACCACTACTTTTTGTAGTGGTTTTTTTATTTCTAGCAGAGTAGTAATCACTATAATTTTCATAATAATAACTAGTTATTTTATACTTAGGCATTATATTTGTCGTTAAGAGTATCAAATTAAAAAATCTAAAAAATGAAAAAAATTTTATGTATCGTGGCATTTGTAGCTTTTGCTTTTAATGGATTAGCTCAAGACGGTAAATTAAGGTTAGGTGCTAATGTTGGTTTTACTACAGGTAGTGGAAATTCTTCTTTTGTTATTGGAGGAGATGTAGACTATTTATTTAATGTTGATAGTAAATTTGAAGTTGGTGCTGCTACAGGTATAGCTGTTGTTACTACTGGAAATTCGATAATTCTTCCTTTAGCTGGTGCTGGTAGATTCAAAGCAACAAATAAAATCGATTTAGGATTAGATATGGGATATGCTATCGGAATAAATAATGCTGGTAACGGTTTTTATTTTAGACCGATTTTTGAATACAAAATTAATAGTAATATGTCTTTCAGAGCTTCTTATTCAGGAGTTGATTCTGGAGGATTCTTAAATGCAGGCTTAATGTTTAACTTATAAACATAAAGTCAAAAAAGAAATAAAAAACACTGTATTTACAGTGTTTTTTTTTGCTTAGAATTTAGATGTTTATATTTGTTGAAAACTGGAAAACAAAATATGACTTTAATCAAATCCATTTCAGGAATTAGAGGAACCATAGGAGGTAATACAGGAGATAACTTAACTCCAATTGATGCAGTAAAATTTGCTGCTGCTTATGGAACATTTATAAAGAAGAAAAACAAGAATAAAAAAGATATAAAAATTATAATAGGTAGAGATGCTAGAATTTCTGGTAAAATGATCAGTGGTTTGGTATCGGATACTTTAATTGGATTAGGAATAGATGTAATCGATTTAGGTTTATCTACTACACCAACTGTAGAAGTTGCTGTACCTATTGAAAAAGCTGATGGAGGAATTATTTTAACGGCTTCACATAACCCAAAACAGTGGAATGCTTTAAAATTATTAAACGAGAAAGGAGAATTCCTTAATAGTGAAGATGGTAAACAAATATTAGAAATAGCAGATAATGATGATTTTGATTTTGCTGAAGTAGACGATTTAGGTGTTTACAAGAAAAAGAAAAATTACATTAAAAAACATATTAAAGAAGTTCTAAAACTTCCTTTAGTTGATAAAAAGGCTATTAAAAAAGCTAAATTCAAAGTTGTTGTTGATGGTGTAAACTCTACTGGAGGTATAGCTATTCCTGCTTTATTAAAAGAATTAGGAGTTAAATGTGTCGAATTATATTGTGAACCTAATGGGCAATTTCCACATAATCCAGAACCTTTAAAAGAACATCTAACAGATATTTCTGAATTGGTGGTAAAAAAGAAAGCAGATTTAGGTATTGTTGTTGATCCAGATGTAGATCGTTTAGCTTTAATTTGTGAAGATGGTTCTATGTTTGGAGAAGAATATACTTTAGTAGCTTGTGCAGACTATGTTTTAAGTAAAAATAAAGGAGGAAACACTGTTTCTAATTTATCATCATCAAGAGCTTTAAGAGATGTTACTGAAATTCATGGTGGAACTTACACAGCAAGTGCAGTAGGTGAAGTTAATGTTGTTCAAATGATGAAAGATACCAATACAGTTATTGGAGGTGAAGGAAATGGTGGAATTATATATCCTGATTCTCATTATGGTAGAGATTCTTTAGTTGGTGTAGCTTTATTTTTATCTCATTTAGCACACAAGAAAACTTCTTGTAGAGCTTTACGTGACAGTTACCCGAGTTATTTCATGAGTAAAAACAAAATTCAGTTAACTCCAGAAATTGATGTTGATAAAATCTTAGCGGCTATGGCTGAGAAATATAAAAATGAAGATGTGAATACTATCGATGGTGTAAAAATTGATTTTCCTAAAGAATGGATACATTTAAGAAAATCAAATACAGAGCCAATAATTAGGATTTATACAGAGGCTATGTCTCAAGAAAAAGCAGACAATTTAGCTGAACGATTTATAAAAGAAATAAAAGAAATAATTTAATCTGAATCCTGCATAAACGCGGGATTTTTTATTACCATACAAATTTAGTAGGATTGTTAAATATTCAATAAGAAATTTAAGAATCGAAATTTTTTATAGAAATTCGTAATATGAAGAGTAATGAAACTTTGACTTTAGAGCAGTATTTTCAAAAATTTAGAGATAATATTATAGGTATAGATCAAAAGTTTACAACACCTTATGGTGAAAAAAAACTATTGTATACCGATTGGACTGCTAGTGGACGTTTATATCGACCTATTGAAGATAAGTTGATCAACGATTTTGGTCCCTTCGTAGCTAATACACATACAGAAACATCGACTACTGGTGCGGCTATGACATTGGCTTATCATGAAGCTCGTAATATTATAAAACGTCACGTAAATGCTTCATCAGAAGACGTTTTAATTACTGAAGGTTCCGGTATGACAGGAGTTGTAAATAAGTTTCAAAGAATTTTAGGCTTAAAAGTTTCAGAAAACCTAAAAGAACATACCACAATTCCAGATGAAAAGAGACCAATAGTTTTTGTAAGTCATATGGAACATCACTCAAATCAAACATCATGGATTGAGACTATAGCAGATGTTGAAGTTGTACCTTGTAATAATGAAGGCTTAGTTTGCTTAGAAATGTTTGAAAAAGTCATTCAGAAGTATAAAGACAGACCTATTAAAATTGCTTCAATTATTGGAGGTTCAAACGTTACTGGTATAAAAACAGATTATCATAAAGTAGCCGCTTTAATTCATAAATATAACGGATTATGTTTTGTAGACTTTGCTTGTTGTGCTCCTTATGTTGATATTAATATGCATCCTGAAAATGAAAATGAATATTTAGATGCAATTTTCTTTTCACCACATAAATTTTTAGGAGGTCCAGGAAGCTCTGGAGTATTAATATTTAATAAAAAATTATACAAGAACGTTATTCCTGATAATCCAGGAGGAGGAACTGTAACTTATACAAACCCTTGGGGAGAACATGACTATATAGATGATGTTGAAACTAGGGAAGATGGAGGTACTCCTGCTTTTTTACAAACTATTCGTATAGCTTTATCTATTCAATTGAAAGATCAAATGGGAACTGCTAATATAAAAGCTAGAGAAAATGAAATTAATGAAATTCTATTTTCTTGTTTAGAATCTTTAGATGGTGTGCATATTTTAGCGCCTAATCATAAAGACCGGTTAAGCATTTTTTCTTTTTATTTTGAAAGATACCACTTTAATCTCGTTGTAAAATTATTAAATGATCGCTTTGGAATTCAAACAAGAGGTGGGTGTTCTTGTGCTGGAACCTATGGTCATTTCTTGTTAAATGTAGATCGAGAAACTTCTAAATCTATAGAGAATCAGATTTTAGAAGGTTGTAATATCGAAAAGCCAGGTTGGATACGTTTGTCTATTCATCCTACAATTACAACAGAAGAATTAGAATTTATCTGTAATTCATTAGAAGAATTAGCAAATAATATTGAAGATTGGTCTAATGACTACACTTACGATCCAATTAAAAATGATTATGTACACAATTCTGTTACTCCGATAGAGAAAGAATTAGTTAAAAATTGGTTTTCAATTTAAATATGAACACAAACATTACAACATCTTTTTTACAAGAACTATATCCAAAAATTAAAGAAGATAAGTTATTTGGAAAGTGGATAACTCTTTCAGATGTAGAACCATTAATACAATTACTTAATAAAGATATATTTCAAGTTGAATTGTTAGGTGAATCTGAAGAGAAAAGAAACATTTATAAATTAAAATTAGGAACAGGAACTAAAAAAATCATGATTTGGAGTCAAATGCATGGTAATGAAAGTACTGGTACAAAAGCACTTTTTGATTTATTTAAATTTTTCGAAACCTACCCAGATCATCATATTACAAGAACAATATTAAGTAATTGTACACTAACAATTATACCGATGTTAAATCCAGATGGATCTTTAGCCTATACAAGAGTTAACGCTAAAGAAGTTGATTTAAATCGTGATGCAGTAGATTTAGAAGCCTGTGAAAGTATATTGTTAAGAAACACATTAGATGAATTCAACCCTAAATTTTGCTTCAATTTACACGACCAAAGAACCATATTCGGAGTAGAAGGTAAAAATCAACCTGCTACAATTTCTTTTTTAGCACCTTCTGAAGAAGAAACAAGAAAAATTACTACGGGTAGAAAAGAGACTATGAACGTAATCATAGCAATGAATGAATTATTACAAACCATTATTCCAAATCAAATAGGAAGATATACAGACGAATTTTATCCAACTGCAACTGGTGATAATTTCCAAAAATTAGGTCATAACACTATCCTTATTGAAGCAGGTCATTACAAAGATGATTACAATAGGGAAGAAGTACGAAAATTTAACTTTTATGCTTTGCTAGAAGGATTATATTATATTTCTTCAACGGAAGACTTTTCTGAATATGAAGCTTATTTCGAGATTCCAAATAATAACAAACAATTTTTTGATGTAATTCATCGATATAATGATAAAGAAGATATAGCATATCAGTATGAAGATAAGATAATAGATAACCAATTCGTTTCTACGTTAAAAAAACATCAAGAAGGAAATTTAAAAGGGCATATTGGACACAACGAAATCGTTTTCGAGTATTAATTTTTTATTAAATGTTTAATTTTTCAAGCATAACTGTTGTTGTTTATTAAAAATAATTCATATTTTTGCCCAATACTATGAATAAAATTAAAAAATGAAGAAATTTGTATTAGACGAAATCGATCATCAAATATTAGATATTTTAATCGAAAATGCTAGAACTCCATTTACTGATATCGCTAAGAAATTATTAGTATCTGCAGGTACTATTCACGTGCGTGTTAAGAAAATGGAAGATGAAGGAATTATACAAGGGTCTACTTTAACATTAGATTACGAGAAAATGGGTTATGCATTTATAGCTCACGTTGGTATTTTCTTAGAAAAAACTTCAATGACTCAGCATGTTATTGATAATTTACGTTTAATACCAAATGTAACTGTAGCCTATGTTACTGCAGGAAAGTATAATATTTTCTGTAAAGTTAGAGCTAAAGACACTAATGACGCTAAAGACATTATCTATAAGATTGATGAAATTCATGGTGTAAATAGAACGGAAACAATGATTTCTTTAGAAGAAAGCATTAACGATAAAAAGCGTATGATGCACGCTATTTTCCAAGACTTTTAAATAGAATAAAACTTTCAAATAGTATACAACCGTCTAAATTTTTATTTAGGCGGTTTTTGTTTTCCGAATATTGTAAATTTGTCAACTTTTATTTTAAAACCTAATTATGTCTGTAGAAATAATTTATGAAGATGATTTTTGTTTGGTAGTCACAAAACCTAATGATGTAGTTGTTCATCATGCATATCATTCAAGAAATGTGAGAGAAGAAGATTCTTTATTACAATTATTAGATCAACAATTTCAACAAAAATTTTATCCAGTTCATAGATTAGATAGACGAACTTCAGGAATTATAATTCTCACAAAAGAAACACAGTATGTTGCCAAGTTTCAGCAGTTATTTACAGATAATCAAATTCAGAAAAAGTATTTAGGTGTAGTTAGAGGTTTTGCTCCTGAAACAAGAGTTATTGATTCTCCTGTAAAAGGAAAAGATAGTAACGTGCATAAAGAAGCAGAAACTCATTTAAAAACACTACAGAATATAACTTTAAATATTCCTGTAAAACCTTACGATACTTCAAGGTATAGCTTAGTAGAATTGTCACCTAAAACCGGGCGATTACACCAATTAAGAATTCATATGAATAAAATTAGTCATCCACTTTTAGGAGACGGAAAATATGGCGACAAAAATCATAATGCAATGTTTGAAAATAATTTTGATTGGAGTAATTTATTTCTACATGCAATTTCTTTAGAATTTGTTCATCCGTTTACAGAAGAGAAATTATACTTAAAGTCAAGTTTACCAAAAAACTGGAGAACTCTTTTTAAAGAATTCAGTTGGAGTTACACTTAAAAAGTAAAGCTTTTTCATTTATTAATAACCAATTAACGATCGAAACAGTACATTCATCTAACAATTACAAATTATTACAAAGTAGATATATATATTAGCTTCGCTTCTAAATTATTAAATTAAAAAACACTTTTTAATTTATGTATACTACTAAGTTTAACCAAGATTTAACCCCCTGGGTCACCAACGACTTTGTAAAATTTAACCATTATTTTTTGAGAAATAATGATTATTTATCTCCATTAACTATCGATGAAAGAGAAGAATTCTATGATATTAGATTGAAACTTTCTGGTGCATGTAAGTGGAGATTTAGAGTATATTGGGAAGACAATATGCTTGTTATTTGTGGAGATAAAGACAAAAAAAATGATGCACAAGAAATAGATGGCTGTTTACAAGCGTTTAAACGTATTATAGTGCTTCCTGCGAAAATAAAATCAAAGGAAAGTATTAACTATAATTTTATAAATTCAATTTTAAAATTTAAACTTTATAAAAAATAGTAGTAAAAAATTGAAGATTAATCTTGACTAGATTATCTACTACTATATAGTCAGATTAATCTTCTCTTTTCCAAGTAAAATTAATTTTAGTTCCTTTTCCAAGGTCAGATTCTACAGTAATTGTACCATGATTTTCGGATACTAATTTCTTTACAATAGATAAACCTACACCTGTACTTTCTATTTCATCATTTGTATCTAGTTTACTAAAAATTTCAAATATTTTTTGGTGATACTGCGGAGCAATTCCTGGACCATTATCTGAAACTGAAAACAAATACTCGTCTTGGTATTTTGCAACAGTGATATCTATTATCGCTTTTTGTTTATCGTTATATTTTATTGAATTACTAACTAAATTTTGTATAACATGCTCTAGTTCTATTCGACTACAATGAATAGTTGTATCCTCATCAGGAATATTGATTATACTATCGCTTTTGTAATTTACAATTGCTATAATCTCCTGTAATAATTCATTAAAACTAAAAATTTCTTTCTCTTTACTACCTCTAGCTACTTTAGAGTATTCAAGTAAACCATTAATTAGCGCATTCATTTTTGAAATACGACCTTTTAGTAGATCAAAATAATTTTTAGCATTATCATCTAAATCAGATTCTAAGTCTTCTTCAATAAAAGTTACCAAAGAGTGCATTGCAACAAGTGGAGCTTTTAAATCATGAGAAACAATATGATTAAAACTATCTAACTCAGCATTAAAACTCTCTAACTGTCTAAGATTTTCTTTTAGTTCTTGATTAATTTCTGTTAGTTGATTTGACTTTTCAGTAATTTCATTCTTTTGCTTTACTGCTAACTTTGTAGATGTTTCTAACTGTTTAAAAGAAGATGAAAATCTAACCATTAATAACATAGATAAGAGTAAGAATACAGAAACATACCCAAAATTTACGTACACAATAGCGTTATCGTTTTTCCCTAAGAAAATAAAAATATGGATATAAAAAACTATCGAACCTAACAATGTGCTCGCTAACATTAAAATAGAATCGTGTAGTTTACCAGTTATCATAGCTCTAATAATCACATATGTTACATAAATTAAGTTGATAATCATTAAGATTAAAAAAGGTACAATAAGCTTTGTAAAATATGGTGATGGTAAGATTATTACTAGAATAGATAAAAGTAAACAGCTATATTTTAATATATATTCATAAAATTTATGCACATAACGTTCAAAAATTACCGAAAAGAACAAACTTGCACAAGTTCCTGCTAAAAACAAAGAAGAGTATTCTATTTTAGTTAATAATACCCAACTTAACTTATCTAAAATTTGGGCAAAAGGAGCATAACGATCACTCAAAGCCATATATGCTAATCCAATACAAGCAATTCCTAAATACAGAATAGCTTTATCTTTATTCCAATAGAGTAGAAAGAAAACAATAAAAAAAGTACCTATAAAACCTAAGCAGCCAATAAATATCATATCTGCTACAATACGCTTTGATTTTACAGTATTAAAATGTTGACTGGTTCCTATTTTTAGAGTTTTGTCTAAACCAGCTTTACTATGGTAGAAATTTGCAACTTGGATTATAATTTCAAAATTGGTTTCGTGAGTATTTAAAGGAATTATTTGGTTGAATCTCCTATGTAAAACTTCTTTTTTAGTTTTACCTACTTTACCAATCTCAGAAATAAATTTACCATTTATCCATAGTTTAGATGAAGCATAAGCAGCAGGAAAATATAACGAAAGATTAGATGTGTTTTTAGTAGAAATAGATAAATTCAATCTATAAGTAGCATAACCAAAAGAAGGTAATTTTTCTCCATTTTTTCCTTTGAAGTTAGTCCAACTGTGTAATTGATCTATTTTCTGAGGTGTGTATTCAGCAAAATTATTTGGTGTAATTAGTTGTTTCCAGTAAAATTCCCAACCAGAATTTAAATTTACTTCATTAGTATTCTCAAAAGAAATATTTGTTAAATCAATTCCATTAGAATTGTCCAACTGAGCGTATCCACCAGTGCAATTAAAATAAAGTAAAGCTATTATAGCTAGATAAGCATATTTGAAATGTATCTGGCGCACTAACCAATTATTCATCGGGGAAAACTCTAATTTAGCGATAATATATGATTTCAATTTACCAAAATAGTTAATATATATGACTTAAGAAAGATAAAAACATAATATCATACTGTACTATCATTTTAGACCGTTATTGCTTTTTATAAATACGATATCTAATTTTATGTAGATAAATCGTTTCTTATGCCTAGAGCCATTTTTGAAAATATTGTAATACAAAAGTTTGAAAGTGTAAATTCTTTAGAGTTTTGTAAATACACATCTATTCGTTTTTTTGAAATCCTTTTTATCGAAAAAGGAGAAGGTAATATCATTATTAATGATCATAAAGTAAGCTATTCTGATAAACAAATTTTCATATTAATTCCTGATGATAAGTACAATTTAGAAATTGAAAAACCTACAACAGTTTCAGCAATTAAATTTTTAAATAGTTTTTTTAGTGACTATTCATCTAAAGAAGATCAAATTAAAGTAAATGAATGGTTTAAGAAAATTGAAGTTATTTTCCAAGGCGCCAATAGAACTTCACAAATACAACTAAATTCAAAGGTAGAAGAAACAAGTTTACTAGCACTTTTTACTGTGCTTTGCAATGAGTATACTAACGATAATTTAAAGAGTGAAATTGTTCTAGAATCTGTACTTCATGCAATTCTTCATATTATTTCTAGAAATGTAATTGTTGTAAAAGCAAAAAACAAAAAGTCGAAAATCCAAGATATTCTCAATTATATCCATTTTCATATCCATAATCCAGAAAAACTAAGCAAAAGGCATTTGGCAACTCAATTTAATATTTCTGAAAATTATATCAGTGAATACTTTAAAAACAAAATGAATATTGGATTAAAAAAATATATGATTACTTATAAAATAAAGTTGGCAGAGACTAGATTAAAGTACACGAACTTAACAATTACTGAGATTGCCCAAGAATTAGGTTTTACAGATAGTAGTCATTTAGATAAAACATTTTTAAATATTAAAGGAGTTACTGCCAATACATTCAAGAAGAATAATAGCTAGATAACTTCTATTTACATTACTTCCTTTTTTTTTACTAAAAGCTCACTTTTTCTTACCAAAACTAAAGACTGTCACCATCATAATTTTACATTGTAACTCATAAACAAAGCTAATTATGAACAATCCTCAAACAGTATTTGATAGTCATATGGATGCAGTTGCAACATTAAATCCAGAGCTAGTTATACAGGATTATACTTCTGATGCAATATTTATTACTCCAGATAAAACATATAAAGGAAAAGATGAAATCTTTCAATTTTATCAAGAGTTTCTTCCAAATTTTAAAGACTTCGATTTTATAACCCTAAAGCAAGAAGTTCACGATAACATTGTGTATTTCGTTTGGCACGGTAAGAATGAACATATCGCGGTTCAATTAGCCACAGATACTTATATCACTGAAAACGGAAAAATTAAGCAACACACTTTCGCAGGAATCATCAATTAACAATTAAATAATAAATCATGGAATACAAAAATTTTCAAACGTTTACAGCAGAACAAAAAGGAGGAATCCTTTATGTAACAATCAATTTCGGACCAGTTAATGTTCAAGGTCAGGAAATGTTAGCAGATTTAAGCAGCTTATGTCTTCGATTAGAAAGAGACAGAAGTGTTAAAGTAGTAGTTTTTCAATCTTCAAACGATGGATATTGGGTTTGTCACTACGATACAAACTTATTAAGAGACATGTCTGAAGAAGCTGTTCCAAGAAACGAAGTAAAATTATTAGATCTTCAAGCTGTTTTAGAAAGGCTGAGCAATGTACCTCAAGCAACAATTGCTAAAATAGAAGGTTTTGCTCGTGGTGGTGGACATGAAATGGCTTTAGCATTAGATATGCGTTTTGCAGCCAGAGGAAAAGCTAAATTCATGCAAATGGAAGTTGGTATGGGAATTTTACCTTGTGGCGGTGGAGCTTCACGTATGGCTAGACAAGCTGGTTTAGGTAAAGCTTTAGAAATTATTTTAGGTGCTAGAGATTGGGATGCAGATGAAGCTGAAAAATTTGGAACAATTAATAAAGCTTTAAATGCAGATGAAATCGGACCGTATGTTGATGCTTTAGCAGAGCGTATCTCTAAATTCCCAGCAGAATCTATTGAAGCTTGTAAAAGAGCTGTATATGCTTCTATCGATTTACCAATTGCAGATGCTTTACAAGAAGAAGCTTATCAATTATATCAAGCAACTAGTAAAACTCCTGCAATTAAACGTTTTACTGTAGCTGATGAAAACGGAGCACAATTTGATCACAACAATCAGAAAAATTGGGAAGGTATGTTAATGGATATTCAAGAAATTAACTAAGAAAAAATATCCCTAATTATTAGTTAAAGAGGCAAAAAAGAAGAAATCTTACTTGTCTCTTTTTCAATTTTATTCACGTATAAATCTTTCTATCTTTAAAAGAAAAAGCTTAATATAAAATCTACTTACTTTAATTTAAAACATTATGTATACTAAAAAGAATTATTCTATAAGAAGAATGTTAAGTTGGACTAGGCGTTACATTTATATTTTCGCCTTGTTAGCAACTATTCCTGTTATTTTATATGAAGTATTAAATTGGAAATGGTTGCATTTGCCATGGTTACCAATTGGCTTAATTGGTACTGCTTTAGCATTTATAATTGGTTTTAAAAACAATGCTTCTTATGGACGTCTTTGGGAAGCTAGAAAAATTTATGGTGGTATTGTAAATGCTTCTCGACTTTTTGCTACTATGGTTAATGATTTTATCACAAATGAGTATGCTGTAAAAGACAAAACAGATGAAGAGTTTTTTAAAATTAAAAAAGAATTGATTTTACGTCATGTCGCTTGGATGACTGCTCTAAGACACGCTTTGAGAGTAAAAAAAGCTTGGGAAACAACTTCAAGTAATAGGTCAGATAAAGAAGTTATGAAAAAGATGCATATTCAAGAGTATGCTTACTCGTTGGAAGATGAATTACAAGGATACTTATCTGAAGAAGAAAAACAAATTGTTTTGAGTATGACGAACAAACAAACTTCTGTATTAAATCTTCAATCAAAACATATAAAAGAATTAAAATTCCAAGGTTTAATTGATAATTTTCGTCATATGGAATTTAAAGATATGATTGGTGAGTTGTTTACTTTACAAGGTAAAGCTGAGCGAATTAAGAACTTTCCTTATCCAAGACAATTTGCTACATTAAATTTATTTTTTGCATGGATTTTCGTAACATTACTACCATTTGGTTTAATGACTGAGTTTGAAAAAATAGGGCAGACGTTACTAAAAACAGAAAGTACTGGATTATTATTTAGTTTTATGGCAGATAATTTCATTTGGTTGACTATTCCATTTAGTATTATTATTTCTTGGATATTTTTCACAATGGAACGTATTGGAGATGTTTCAGAAAATCCTTTTGAAGGAATTGCTAATGATGTTCCTATAACTACTATTTCTAGAGGAATTGAAATTGATATTAGAGAAATGATTGGTGATGATAAAAATGAAATTCCTAAGCCTCATCCTGAATATGTAAATACTCAGATGTAACATTTTTGATATTTTTTCTTTTGGGTGACAATTCAACTTTAAAAGACGACATTTCAAAATATTGAAGTTCTGTTTCTTATATTAAGATGAGATATTTGAGCATAATTAAAAAAACAATTCAATATGACACCATCTCAAGTTTTTTCTATTGCTGGTATGCTAGCTATGCCGATGTGGATTTTAATGATCTTTTTACCAAAATGGAAGATAACTCGATTTTTAATCGATTTTAAAATCATTCCTTTATTGTTATCAATAATCTATGCGATTTATATTTTTATTTCAATACAACAAGTAGGAATGATGGATTTTGGAAGTTTAGCTTCTGTAATGCAATTATTTACTGTAGAAAATGCAGTATTGGCTGGTTGGGTTCATTATTTAGCTTTCGATCTTATTGTTGGAATGTGGATGTTAGATCAAAACAAAGAACTTAAAATTCATCCTGTAGTAATGGCTCCATGTTTATTTGGAACATTTATGTTCGGACCAATTGGTTTTCTTTTATTCATGATCATCAAATCAATAAAAAAAGCATAGTCATGAAAAAGTATATCACACACGTATTCAGTAAAGTAAAAAAAGAAAGTCCTATACTTTATAGTATTGTTTTAGCACATTTAATCTTCGCTATTGTTGCCATTATTGGAGTTTTTGTTGATGACAGAGTTTTAACGGGAGTAAATGTTTGGATAAAACCTTTAAAGTTCCTGATTTCTGGAGCAATTTACATTCTAACTCTTGGATATTTCATGACCTTATATCCTTTTTCTAAAACAAAGAAAAATATAATTAATAATATCGTTTCGTGGACTTTACTAATTGAAACTGGAATTATTGTAACGCAAGGAATTAGAGGTGTTAAATCACATTATAATCAGTCTTCTTTGTTAGATGGTTTACTATTTGCTGCAATGGGAATTTTAGTTGCTATTAATGTTTTAATTATGATACTTTTTATTTTTGAAACGATTAGATTGAAACTTAAAGTAGAAAAATCAGTTCAATGGGCAATTTTAATGGGATGGATTATTATTGTTGCTGGAAGTTGGGTTGGTGGACAAATGATTAGTCAATTAGCACATAATGTTGGAGTAGCAGATGGAGGAGAAGGTTTACCATTAGTAAATTGGAGTACAATTGCTGGAGATTTAAGAGTAGCACATTTTTTTGGTTTGCATGGCTTACAAATAATTCCTTTATTCGCATTCTTGCTTTCTAAAAAATGGAAAACAACAGATCGTAATAAAATTATTGTTGTTACTGTTTTCGGATTGTTATATGCTTTGTGGATTGCTTTTACATTTTATCAAGCAAAACAAGGATTACCATTTATACGATTATAAATTATGAAATTGTTCGATAAAGAAAAACGTATACAGTATTTAGGTTTTAATGACTTTTGGTTCAGTACAATCGGTATTATTGTAATTAGTTTTGTTACCAGCTTTCTTTTCAATGATATGTCGATGGATAATCCATTTATCATCCTATTTATACGATGGAGTTCATCCTTGTTTTTTACAATTTTAGATTGGCTAATCATTAGAGCAATCTTAATATTTTTAAGACGACAATTTCCTGATTTCAAAGATGATACTAAACGAATTACAGCACTCTTTATAGCTATAATTGCTGTAATTTTACTTGTAGATTTTTCAGGAGGAAACTTTTTAACTTTTTTCTTTAGTCTTTTCGGAATGGTTTCAACTTATTCCATGAATTTTAAAGTTCTTTTACCAATTATAATTATAGTTGTTATGGATATGGCAATTTATGAAGCTATATATTATTACGTACGTTTAAAAAAATCGATACGTGAAGAAGAACAAACAAAACAAGTAATGATTCAAGCACAGTTAGATACTTTAACAAATCAAGCTAAACCGCATTTTTTGTTCAATAGTTTGAATACATTACGAGATATAATTGATGTTGAAGACAAAGAAGATGCAAAAGTATTTGTTGATAAACTTTCTGATGTATACCGTTTTATTTTAGAGTCAGGGAATTCTAATTTATTACAACTTCATGAAGAACTCAAGTTTGTAAAGTCTTACATTCATATTCAGAAAGAACGATTTGGAGACAACTTTCTTATAGATTGGGACATTTCAGAAGATAAATTATCTACTATGATTATTCCTATGAGTTTGCAGCTTTTAATTGAAAATGCAATAAAACACAATGTAGTTTCAAAAGCTAAACCTTTAATCGTTTCTGTAAAAACTGAAGGAAATCAGTTAATTGTGAGTAATAAAATTCAAAAAAAATCTACACAATTACCTTCAACCAAAATCGGATTAAAGAATATCACAAGACGTTACAGTTTAGTATCTGATAAAGCTATAGAGATTAATAATGATGGAGAATTTTTTACCGTAATTCTTCCTTTATTAAAAATACAAGATCAAAAATAAAGCTATGAAAATATTAATTATTGAAGACGAACCACGTGCTGCAAGACAATTGGAGAATTTATTACACAAAACATCTTTCAATTACGAATTGTTAGATGTTATTGATACTGTTGAAGATACCGTAATTTGGTTTAAAGAAAACTCAGATCCAGATTTAGTATTTATGGATATTCAATTGGCCGATGGTTTGAGTTTTGAAATTTTTCAGAAAATAGAAATTGAAGCTCCTATAATTTTCACAACAGCTTTCGATCAGTATGCTATTCAAGCATTTAAAGTAAATAGTGTAGATTATCTTTTGAAACCAGTACAACAAGAAGATTTAGAAACGGCATTAAACAAATTCCAAAAGTCTAATACAAACTCTAATAATTTATCTTCTGATGTTTTGAAAGAGTTATTAGGAAGCCTGCAAACTCCGCAGGAAAGAGCCGGAATTTTAGTCAAAGAAGGAAATAGTTTTGTACAAATTAGAATATCAGAACTTTTGTATGTGTATTCGCAAGATAGTATAACGTTTGGTGTAACTAATACAAAACGATATATTATAGATGAGACTATCGATCAACTATTTAACTCTTTAGATCAAACTAAATTTTATAAGATAAATAGAGGACAAATAGTCTCAAAATTTTCAATTCAAAAGATAGATCCTTATTTCAATCACCGTGTAAAATTGGTTTTGTCTAATCCTAGAGATCAGGAATTTATTGTAAGCAGACAAAAAACAAGTGATTTTAAATCTTGGATGAATTCTTAATTCACTTAGTTCAAAATGGTTTGAACTCCATTTTCTAAGTTATACAACGTTTTGATTTCTTTATCGGTTAAATTTCTATTGAAAATAGATAGTTCATCAAAAAGACCGATATAACCTAATCCTAAGTAAATATTCGATTTAGATAAATCCCAAGTAAAAGGAGTATCAATTTGTTCACGTGTTCCTTTAAGTTCACCATTCATGTATAGAGAAGCTTTTCCTTCTTTTGTATTCAAACCAGAAAAGTTGATCAAAATATGAGTCCATTTACCAGTTCCAAAAGGCGGATTTTTTACTCCAGTTAATCTTTTATTGAAAATAGGATTTTCGTTATCTGGTCCTTCAGGATTTGGATTCCAAACCTCTCGATCACCAATAACTCCTAATCTAAAATCACGCGGATTTTCCTTAGTGAAATCAACCCAAATAGCAGCATCATTATAACTAACATCAGTAATTTGAATAGGATCACAATAACCTGGTTTTAAATCAGTAGCAGGATCTAAACTTAACCAAAAAGAAACAGCTCCATTCCAATTTTCAGTATTATAATTAATATTCTTTTCACTCGGGTAATAAATATTACCAGAACTACGTTCTGTGAATACTAAACCGGCTCCATATTTCCCCTTTCCATCTTGTCTTGTTATATCAGGTTTATGCAACCCAACTTTCGCAGAATCTACAGCTTTTCTATTCGGTACAGTGTACATTTTCTTGTCTCCAAGTGCAAAATCAGCCTCAATGCCATTATCAAAAGAACTATAAAAAGTTAGAGCGGCTTTTAAATCTGTTTTAGTGGTATCTTTTTTTACAACTTCTTTTTCTTTTTGTTCTTGTTTACAAGAAAACAAAATTAGTGTGACACTAGTTGCAGCTATTAGCTGTTTTAAGTTTAATGTAGATAGATTCATGATATATTGGTTTGATAAATGAAAACATTTCTTCAATGTAAAGTTATGAATCTATTTTAGAATCTTATGTAACTGTGACATTTCAAGTATAAAAAACTACAATTCAATAGAAACTAATATTATACAGTTCAAAATTAGAGAATATTTGTGGTGTAATTATCTCTTTAAAAATTATTACCATGAAAAAAATATTCTATATACTTTCACTATTTATTGTAGTACAACTATCGGCTCAAAAGATTTTAACTACTGAAGATTGGAGAAATGATCTTAAATTTTTGCAACATAAAATTCATAAAGATTATGCCTCTTTATTTGTTAAAACCACGAAGACAGACTTTGATGCAAAGATTGAAAAATTACACCAAGATATTCCAAATCTACAAGAGCATGAAATTATTGTCAGGATGACTGAAATTATCGCTTCTTTTGAATACGGACATACAGGAATATATTTTGGATTAAATCCCATGAAATTTCATTCTTTTCCTTTCAACCTGTATGAATATAATGACGGAATTTTTATTGAAGGAGTTTCTAAAGTGTATGAAAAAGCATTGGGTTCTAAAGTTTTAAAAATCAACAATATTGATATATCAGAAGCTTTAGAGAAGGTCAAAACTGTTGTAAATTCAGAGAATAGTCAATATTTTAAAGCTTACGGAATTAACTATTTAACAATAGCAGAAGTTTTACATGCAAAAAGAATTACAAATACACTTCAAAAAACTATAGAACTTACTTTAGAAAAAGATGAGAAAATATTCCAAATGGAGTTTAATGTACTTCCAAAAGGAGAATCTGTACCTAAAAAATATAGTCGCATACAGCAAAATGAAGATTGGTTAACTGCAAGAGATCAAAATTCAACACCTTTATATTTAAAACAATTAGATAAAGTTTATTTTCAGGAATACTTACCAAAACATAAAGCTGTATACGTAAGGCACAGTAAAATTAGAGACGACAAATCTGTAAATACAGAAAACTTTTACAGAGGAGTTTTTGATTTTATAGAACATAATGAAGTAGAAAAATTGGTTATCGATTTACGATTAAATGGGGGAGGGAACAACTATTTAAACAAACCAATTATTAAAGAAATTATAAGATCTAACGTAATTAATAAAGTTGGAAATTTATATGTAATTATTGGTAGAAGAACATTTTCTGCATGTCAGAATTTAGTGAACGAATTGGATAATTATACAAATGTAATTTTTGTAGGTGAACCAACTGCTGAAAATGTGAATTTTTGGGGAGATGCACGTCCAGAAGTACTTCCAAACAGTAAAATACCTGTGTATTTATCGTTTGCTTGGTGGCAAGATAAGCCAGCTTGGGAAAACGCAGAATGGATTGCTCCTCAAATTCCAGTTACAATGAGTTTTAAAGAATATATTACGAATCAAGATCCTGTGTTACAAGCAGCATTAACTTTTAAAGCAGAAAACTTTATTCATAAGCCAATGGATTATATCAGAAGTTTATACGATACAAATCAATTAGAAAAATTAGCTACTGAAATTCCCAAAATGATACAAGATCCGAAATATTCATTTTTTGATTTTGAATCAGAGCTAATAAAATCTGGAAATCAAGTTTCTAATTATAACCCTCAAGCTTCAGTTCAAATTTTTTCCTTTGTAACACATTTGTTTCCAAATTCAATCATAGCGTTAAAAGGTTTAGGCGAAAATTATTTAAAAATAGGCTCTAAAAAGGAAGGAAGACAAGTTTTAGAAAAAGTAATCGCTATGGATAAAAACGGAAAAATAGCAAAACAAGCAAGAAAATTATTAAAAAACTGATAATGAAATAACTTCTTTAAATATTAAATAATCGCTGAATTAAATGTGACTTTTTAAAATTTTTATTGTCAAAACTAATGTGTTTTGATTACTATTGGGGGATAGGTATAGCAAACACTAGTGAAGAAAGTCTCATTTTATGAGACTTTTTTTATTTAAAATATTGTCCTTCAGTTTCAATGAAATTAAAAAACAGTGTTTTTCCTGTTTTGTTTAACTAAAAGTTGAAAAATCTTTAACTAAATTTGTTTGTATCGTGAGATAAGTAGCATAAACTTCATTCTAATATGCTACTAAGGTTTAACCAAATTATACTACTATTGCTTGTTTTGGGGGAAATAATCAATAGTATAACATAAGCCTTAACATAAATTAGAGCCTTCTTTTTGAAGGCTCTTTTTAATTTTATAAGAGTTAAACAAAATAAATGTTGTGATTTGATATATTGTAGTATTTTCGTGTAAATAGATCAACTTTTATGTCTAAACTTCCAAATGTAACAGCTAGTATATTTTCTGTGATGTCGCAATTAGCGAATAAATATCAAGCAATCAATTTATCACAAGGTTTTCCAAATTTTCCGGTTGATGAAAAGCTACTTAAAATTTCTGAACAATTATTATCAGCTAATATTCATCAATATACACCTATGGCAGGTCTTCCAACTTTACTTGAAAAAATAGCTTTATTAACAAAAACAAATTACAAAAGAAAGGTTGATATTAAAACAGAAATGCTAGTAACTTCTGGTGCTACACAAGGAATTTATACAGCAATAAATGCTATAGTTAATAAAGGAGATGAAGTTATTATTTTAGATCCAAGTTATGATAGTTATGAGCCTTCAGTTTTAGTAGCAGGAGGGAAGCCAGTTAGAGTTTCTTTAAATGACGACTATTCTCCAAATTTTAACCGAATTGCAAGTTCAATTACAACAAAAACTAAGTTGATTATTATTAATAATCCTCACAATCCAACTGGGAAAATTTGGGAAGAAAAGGATTTTGAAGATTTAGAATTGATTTTAGAAAAACATCCTGATATTTATGTATTGAGTGATGAAGTTTATGAATATATTTCGTTTAAGCATGCTCATATTTCTATAAATACTAGACCAAAATTGATTGAAAAATCTATCATCGCTTCATCATTTGGAAAATCATTACACGTAACAGGCTGGAAAGTTGGGTACTTAATTGCTCCAGAGCATTTGATGAAAGAAATAAAGAAAATACATCAATTTTTAGTTTTCAGTGTAAATAGTATAGCCCAACATGTAATTTCTGAATATTTAGATGTTGTAGATTTTAAAGAAGTAGCAGAAATGTATGAAAAAAAGAAAGCTTTATTTCAACAACAATTGGAGCACACTCGATTTAAAATTCTTCCCTCTGAAGGAACATATTTTCAACTTGTAAATTACAGTGAAATTAGTTCTAAAAATGATATAGATTTTGCAAAAGAATTGATCATAGAACACGGAATAGCCAGTATACCTGTTTCGGTTTTTTATAAAGATGCTACTGATAAAAAAATATTAAGGTTTTGTTTTGCAAAAACAGATGAAACATTGATTAAAGCAGGTAAAAAATTACATACTATCTAAGATTATTGAAAATAATAAGTTGTATTTTTATAGGATGAGAAATACAGTAACAATACAGAATTTAAAATGTGGAGGTTGTTCTAATACAATAACAAAAAAAATATCCTTATTAAATAATATATCAGATGTTGAAGTTAATGTAGAAAATTCAACAGTAAGCTTTAATTATACTAATGAAGAAGATATCCATTTAGTAACCAAAACTTTATGTGACCTTGGCTATCCAGAAGAAAATGACAAAAATTCCATTTCCAGAAAAGTTAAGTCATTTATAAGTTGTGCCAATGGAAGAATTAATTAAAAAATAATCTTTATTTAGACTATTTTTTTACTATTTTGCATCCAAGTCGCATTTCCCCCGAGATGACTTTTTAATAGTGAAACAGTTATTATCACATAATAAACATAGTGTTTTACCTAAATAATTATCCTATTAATTTGTATAGGTTTGATAATATTAAAATAAAACAAACGTTAATTTATGTAGGTTTAATCAGCTTAGACACTAACTATGATGTTTCGGGGGAAATATCTCTACAGCTAGATAAAACCTTACGGGGGCCTTCTTTTTAAGAAGGCTCTATATATTTAAAGATAATCCATTTCATAAATTTTTACAGTGTTTTTCCTGATAGTTAACTCTTTAATTTGTATTAAATTTACATAACTTTCTTTCCCCCGGATCTTAAAGTAAGATCAGAAAGTCTCTCGAACACACTGAGGGACTTTTTTTATTTCAAGTCTTTACAGTTACACATATAACAATTTTAATGAGTTTGTTAATATTTTGATAAGTTTTAAAGAATCTATGTAATCTTATGTAATTTAGGGGATATCAATCACTAAATCTAAACTCAATGAAAAACAATATTTATTGTTTATTGTTCTTAACACTTCTAACTTACAATATAACTGCCCAAGATCGTATTACAGGAGAAGCTTTTGCAACACGTTCTGAAGTATTAGGACAGAATGGGATGGTCGCAACTAGTCATCCTTTAGCTACTCAAATCGGCTTAGACATATTAAAGAAAGGCGGTAACGCAATTGATGCTGCTATTGCAGCTAATGCTGCACTTGGACTAATGGAACCAACTGGTTGTGGAATTGGAGGAGACCTTTTCGCTATTGTTTGGGATGGAAAAACTAAGAAAGTTTATGGTTTAAATGCTAGCGGACGTTCACCTAAAGAACTTACACTTGAATATTTCGAAAACCAAGGCATGAAAAAAATACCATCTCATGGAGCTTTACCAGTAAGTGTTCCTGGTGCTGTAGATGGTTGGTTTGAATTGCACAAAAAATTTGGTTCTAAACCAATGACAGAAATTTTAGCTCCTGCAATTGATTATGCGGAAAAAGGATTTCCATTAACAGAATTAATTGCTTGGTACCTAAATAGAAGTATTCCTTTTTATCAGTCAAAAAACTTTCCGAATTTAAAAGAAACGTATATAAACCAAAATGGTGGGAAATTACCAAATGAGGGAGAAATTTATAAAAATCCGTTTTTAGCAAATACGTATAGAAAAATAGCAAAAGGAGGAAGAGATGCTTTTTACAAAGGTGATATTGCAAAAACTATAGGAAAATTTATAAAAGAACAAGGTGGTTTTCTGTCTGAAAAAGATTTAGCAGCTCATAAATCAGAATGGGTTCAACCTGTTTCTGTAAACTACAGAGGTTATGATGTTTGGGAATTACCTCCGAACGGACAAGGAATTGCGGCTTTACAAATGCTTCAAATTTTAAAAGGTTATGATTTTTCAAATATTGAATTTGGAAGTGCAGAGCATTTGCATTTATTTACTGAGGCAAAAAAAATAGCTTTTGAAGATCGTGCAAAATATTATGCTGACATGGACTTTTTTAAAGTTCCTGTTGAAGAATTATTATCAGACGCTTATGCGGATAAGAGAAGAAAAGAAATAGGAAAACGAGCAGGGAAATATTCTGCCGGTAAAATTTCTGCTGGAGAAACAATTTATATGACTGTTGCTGATAAAAACGGAACAATGATTTCATTAATCCAGAGTAATTATCGTGGTATGGGTTCAGGAATGGTTCCTCCAAAATTAGGATTTATGTTACAAGATAGAGGAGAGCTATTTAGTTTAAAAAGAGGACAAGCGAATACTTATGAACCAGGTAAACGTCCTTTTCATACAATTATTCCTGCTTTTATTACGAAAGATAATAAACCTTTTGTAAGCTTTGGAGTTATGGGTGGAGATTTTCAACCTATGGGACATACACAAATTGTGATGAATTTAATTGATTTCGGAATGAATCTTCAAGAAGCTGGTGATGCTCCAAGATTTGATCACACCGGTGGTGCTAGTCCAATGGGAGCAATCACTACTAATACTGGAACGATTAGAACAGAATCAGGAATTCCTTACACCACAATTCGAGGATTAATGGATCGTGGTCACAGAATAGGTACTGCTAGAGGTATTTACGGAGGTTATCAAGCAATTTTATGGGATAATATAAACAAAGTCTATCACGGAGCTTCAGAAAGTCGCAAAGACGGACAAGCAGCTGGATATTAAACATAACATTAGTTTCTATACTCACTTCAAAAAAATTAAATTAGTAGTCGTTCAATTTCAAATTACAGAAGTCAGCAATCAAACAAAGTTTAATAAATGAGTATAACTTACTGATTTAAAATAGTTATCAACGTAATTTACGTTATCAGTTCGAGCGGAGTAGAGATTAATTTTTATTATAAAAATTCTCAACCCCGCTCGATTAGATATTTTTAGGTAACTTCAATTAATAAAATTGAAAAACTAATTACTGATTTGTGTTAAATTTATTGACCTAGTATTAAAACCAAACAATGAGTAATAAATCCCGATCATCTTTATTTAGTAGAATACCTCACGCGATAACAATGTTATTTGGTATTATCGTTTTTATTACATTGTTAACTTATGTGCTTCCAGCAGGAATGTATGAACGAGTTATAGTTGATGGAAGAAGTACAGTCGTACCTAATTCTTATAAAACGATTACATCTACACCAATTGGAATTTTAGATATGTTTAAAGCAATTCCTCTAGGGTTTAAAGCTGCTGTAGAAATTATTTTCATTGTGCTTGCAGGTGGAATTATGTTTGGTTTTATGGATAAAACTAAAGCTGTAGAAAATGTTGTAGGAACTTTAGTGAAAAAATTAGGTTTAAAAAATAAATATTTAATTATTGTAATTATGACATTTATCTATGGCTTACTTGGTATTGCCATAGGTTACGAGAATAATATTGCAATGGTGCCTATTGCAGCTGTGCTAAGCTTAGCTTTAGGTGGCGATTTAATTCTAGCTGCAGGTATTTCAGTTGGTGCAATGACTGTAGGTTTCGGTTTATCGCCAATCAACGCTTATACTGTAGGAACTGGACATAAAATTGCTGAATTACCAATGTTTTCTGGAGCTTTATTACGAAGTATGCTTTGTTTTACAGCATTATCAATAATGGCGTATTATAATGTTCGATATTTTAAAAAGATTACTTCAGATCCAAATAAAAGCCTTGGAAAAGATCTTGATACAAATGAACTATCTTTATCCAAACCAATAAATCAATACAAGTTAACGACTAATAATTGGTTAGTCATTTCTGTCTTTTTTATCGGTTTATCCATTATTTTATATGGAGTTTTTAACTTGAATTGGTATATCAACGAACTCTCGGCTGTATTTCTAATGATTGCACTTTTAAGCGGTTTAGTCTCAAAAATGAATGCAACAAAAATGAGTGAAACGGTTTTAAAATCAGTAAGTATTGCTGCACCAGGTGCTTTTATGGTAGGTTTTGCAACTTCTATAAAAGTATTAATGGAAATGGGAAATATTGGTGACACCATATCTTATCAACTTTCTACAATTCTAGAAGGTTTACCATTACACTTATCAGCTGTTTGTATGGCAATTTCACAATCAGTTATTAACTTTTTTATTCCTTCAGGAAGCGGACAAGCATTAGCGACTTTACAGGTTATGCTTCCTCTTGGAGAATCATTAGGTTTAACACGACAAGTAACAATTTTGGCATTTCAAATAGGAGACGGATTATCAAATTTAATTAATCCGACTTTAGGCGGACTCATAGCAATGTTGAGTATGTGTAGAGTTCCTATAGATCGATGGATTCGTTTTATATTTCCAGTATTAATCAGTTTAATAGCAATCGCCTTTTTAACATTAATTATAGCAGTAGCAATAAATTATAGCTAATATGACCATAGAAAAAATTCTAGCAAAACTAGTATCATTTCCAGTACTTGGAGGTGAAAGTAATTTAAATATTATTCATTGGATTAAAGAATATATCGAGTCTTTTGGAGTAGATACACATTTGGTACCTAATGAAGAAGGAAATAAAGCTTCTTTACATTGTAGAATTGGTCCTGCTGTTGATGGTGGCGTAATTCTATCTGGTCATACTGATGTTGTTCCTGTAGCTGGTCAAAAATGGGAAACAGATCCTTTTACATTAATAGATAAAGGAGATGGTAAACTTTACGGTAGAGGATCTTGTGATATGAAAGGTTTTGTAGCTTGTTGTTTAGCTGTATTACCTGAAATGATTAAAGCTGACTTAAAAAAACCAATCTATTTTGCTTTTTCTTATGATGAAGAAATTGGTTGTTTAGCGGGAACTGAATTGGCGAATACAATAAAAAACTTTTATAAAGAAACTCCAAAATACGCAATCATTGGCGAACCTTCTTTAATGGAACCTATTGTTGGTCAAAAAGGAATTTATATTCTAGAGACATACGTTAGTGGTTCAGAAGGTCACAGCAGTCGAATAAAACAAGAAGTTAGCGCGATTCACGAATCGATGCGTTTAATTCTTTGGTTAGAGAATAAAATGAATCAATTAATTGCTGATAAACAATTTGATGATCGTTTTCATCCTCCACATTCTACAATTCATATTGGTCAAGTAAGTGGTGGAATTGCACCGAATATTATTGCAGATAAAGCACATTTTTATTGGGATTTACGTACTGTTCCTATGGATGATGTATATGAAATTGTTGCTGAATTTGAAGCATATTGTAGAGAAAGAGAATCAGAATTGAAAAAAGTATTTCCAGATTTTTCTATAAAAACTATTGAAAATCATCCGTCTGTTCCACATTTAGACACAAAAGATGATGCAGATGTTGTTAATTTAATTAAAAATATATGTGGTAAATCTAAATTAAATACTGTGGCTTATGCTTCGGAAGCTGGTCAGTTTGCAAACGAAGGTTTTCAATCTGTAATCTGTGGACCAGGATCTATAGCACAAGCACATAGAGCTAATGAATTTATAGCAAAAGAACAATTAGAAAAAGGAATTGAAATGATAGAAAAACTAGTTCAGGAATTATCTTCTGAAACTTTCAAATAAAAATAGACTAAGAAAAAGAGATTGTTTGCAGCGAAATAGAAAATACATAGTTAAAGAAAATTAAACCAGCCTAATCATATAAATCTAAAACAATGAATTCAATTTCAAAATTATTAATTGCATTCGGGCTTATGCTTTTAATAATTCCATTACAAGCCCAAAAAATAAGTAGTAAAACCTTTAGTGGTTTGCCGCTTAGAAATATCGGACCTGCCTTTACTTCTGGAAGAATTGCAGATATTGCCATTCATCCTAAGAATGAAAACGTTTGGTATGTAGCTGTTGGTTCTGGTGGTGTTTGGAAAACTACAAACTCAGGAACTACTTGGAAACCAATTTTTGATCAGCAAAAATCATATTCAATTGGTGCTATAACTATCGATCCAAATAATCCACATACAATTTGGGTTGGAACTGGAGAAAATGTTGGTGGTCGCCATGTGGCTTTCGGAGATGGTATTTATGTAAGTCATGATGATGGAGCGAGCTGGAAAAATATGGGATTAAAAAACTCAGAACATCTATCAAAAATAGTAGTTCATCCAGAAGATTCTAATATTATTTGGGCTGTTTCTCAAGGTCCGTTATGGACTTCAGGTGGTGAGCGTGGAGTTTATAAATCAATAGATGGAGGAAAAACATGGAAAAGAACTTTAGGAGATAACAAATGGGTTGGAGCTACCGATTTAGTTATGGATCCTAGAAATGCTGATGTTTTATATGCAGCTACTTGGCAACGCCAGCGTATTGTTGCAGGATATTTAGGTGGAGGACCAGGTTCTGGAATTCACAAAAGTACTGACGGAGGTGAAACTTGGACAAAATTAAAAAAAGGAATTCCTGGTTCTAACTTAGGGAAAATTGGTTTAGCTATTTCTCCTTTTAATCCAGATATTATTTATGCTGCAATTGAGTTAGATAGAAGAAAAGGAGGACTTTTTATGTCTACAAACAGAGGTGAATCTTGGAAAAAACAATCTAACGCAGTTTCTGGTGGTACTGGTCCACATTATTATCAAGAATTGTATGCGTCTCCTCATCATGAAGGAAAATTGTTTTTAATGAATAATTATGTGCAAATTTCAGATGATCATGGTAAGACTTTTTATACTATGAATGAGCGTAATAAGCACGTAGATAGTCATGCTATGGCCTTTAAAGCTTCAGACCCTAATTATGTTTTATTTGGAACTGACGGAGGTTTATATGAAAGTTTTGATTTAACTAAAAGCTGGAAATTCATTAGAAATTTACCAATTACTCAATACTTTAAATTAGCTGTTGATGATTCTAAGCCATTTTATAAAATTTATGGTGGAACTCAAGATAATGGATCACATGGTGGACCGTCACAAACCATTTATTCAGATGGAATTACAAATGGTGATTGGTGGAAAACTTTAGGAGCTGACGGACATCAATCTGCTATTGAGCCAGGTAACCCGAATATCACTTATGGTGAATTTCAACAAGGAGCACTTTGGAGAATTGATCAAACAACAAAGGAAACTGTTTTTATTCAACCACAAGCTTTAGAAGGTGACCCTTTCGAACGTTTTAATTGGGATGCACCAATTTTAGTAAGTCCACATAATCCAAAACGTTTATACTTTGCTTCTCAACGTGTTTGGCGTTCAGAAAATAGAGGAGATGATTGGACTCCAATTTCTAAAGATTTAACTTTAAATCAAGAACGTATTACATTACCATATTACGGAAAACAACAAAGTTGGGATAACGCTTGGGATGTTTATGCAATGTCTAACTATAATACGATTACATCTTTAGCTGAGTCTCCTAAACAAGAAGGTTTATTATATGCTGGAACAGATGACGGAATCATCCAAACTACTGAAAATGGTGGAAATACTTGGAGAAAATTCTCATTAAACACTGTAAAAGGATTAGGTTTTGTTCCTTTTGTTAATGATGTTCGCGCAGATTTATTTGATGCAAATGTAGTATATGCAGCTGTTGACAATCATAAATATGGAGATTATAAACCTTATATTCTTAAGAGTACAAATAAAGGAAAAAGTTGGTCGATCATCAGTGGAGATTTACCAGAACGATTATTAGTTTGGAGGTTAGTACAAGATCATGTAAATAAAGATTTAATTTTTGCAGCTACCGAATATGGTATTTACTTTACGTACAACGGCGGAACTAATTGGATACAATTAAAAGGAGGAGTTCCAACAATTTCTTTTAGAGATATTACAATTCAACGTAGAGAAAATGATTTAGTTGGAGCATCTTTCGGTAGAGGATTTTTCGTGTTAGATGATATTACACCATTACGTAACTTCAACAAATCTATGCTATCAAAAGAAGCAACATTATTTCCTATAAAAGATGCATATTGGTATGTACAAGCAAGTAGAGTTGGAAGCCAAGGTGATGCTGAATATAAAGCGCCAAACCCAGCTTACGGAGCTCGTTTTACATACTACATGTCAGATAAAGTAAAGTCTTTAAAAGATGAACGTAAAGCCAGAGAGAAAAATAATACTGATTTCCCTGGATGGGGAGCTATTGAAAAAGAAACAAATCAAGAAAAACCAAGTATAGAATTGTTAATTAAAGATACTTCAGGTAAGTTGGTAAATACAGTTAAAGGAACAAATAAAAAAGGATTTAACCGAGTGAACTGGAGATTGAATTATCCAAGTAAAAACGGAGAACGACTAAACGTACGAGGTGGTAATCGATTTTTAGGTGGAGGACCTTTAGTAACTCCTGGCACATATACAGTGACACTTGTTAAACGTGTTGATGGTGTAACTACTGTACTTGAAGCGCCAAAAGAATTTAAAGTAGTTCCTATGTATGATGGAGCTTTACCTAGAAAATCATATGATGAAATGAATACGTTTAGAGAGGAAGTATTTGCTTTCAGACAAGATTTAACAGCTACTAACATTGAAATGAGGAAGTTATTACAAAAAGTCGCAGCAATGAAACGTGCTGCACATAAAACAACAGCTCCAAATGATGCTTTATTAAAAGATATAAATAAGGTTAGATTAGACTTACTGGCGATTCAAAAAGAATTAGGAGGCGATCCTGTAAAAGATTTAATCGGAGAAAAATCAAACCCAAATGCGGGTGAAGGAACTAGTATTTCGTGGAGGGCTTTTACCAGTACATACGGACCAACTGGAACTCATAAAGGTTTTTTAAGAAGAGTTAAGAGTCAACTACAAAAAGTAAAAACTAAATTAAGCACTGCGCTAAATACAACAATGCCAGGAATTGAGCAACGTCTTAAACAAGCTGGAGCTCCTTGGATAGAAGGTCAAGGGTTAATTGGAAATTAGTCTTAACCATACATAAAACTAAAAAGTGACTGTAATAATACAGTCACTTTTTTTTGTTTAAAAGAAGACTTCTAACTACAAAAACAAATAATTTGTTTGAAATTTTAATAATTAATTTACTTACGATTTATCTTTTGTAATTTGGACAAATATCAATCAAGAAATTTATAATAAATGAAAAAATCACTAGTCATAGCACTTGGGGTATTACTTAGTTTTAGCCAAGTTTGTGATGCACAAAAGAGAAAAAAAAGGAAATCCTCTTCGAAAGCACCTTTAGCATCCATCAGTATTTCTGGCCTTAAGTGGAGAAACGTAGGTCCAGCATTAACTTCTGGTAGAATTTCAGACTTTGCTTTCAATCCTAAAAATCCATATGAATATTATGTAGCCACCGCAGCAGGTGGAGTTTGGAAAACTGTAAATTCAGGTGTTACTTACGAACCAATTTTCGATTCACAAGGCTCATATTCTATTGGTTGTATTACTATGGATCCAAACAATTCAAATGTAATTTGGGTTGGAACAGGAGAAAATAATAATCAGCGTTCAGTTTCTTATGGAGATGGAATATATAAATCTTTAGACGGAGGAAAATCTTGGCAACACATGGGGTTAAAAAACTCTGAACATATTGGAAAGATTATAGTTCACCCTGAAAATTCTGATATTGTTTATGTAGCCGCTATCGGACCTTTATGGAGTAAAGGTGGAGATAGAGGTTTATATAAAACTGAAGATGGTGGAAAAACTTGGAAATCTGTAATTAAAGTTGATGAACATACTGGTGTTAATGATGTAGTTATGGACCCAAAAGATCCAAATGTTTTATATGCATCAACTTTACAAAGAAGACGTCATGTGTATACTTATGTTGGAGGCGGACCAGGTTCTGCAATGCACAAAAGTACTGACGGAGGTGAAACTTGGACAAAGATCAACAAAGGTTTACCAAATGTTGAATTAGGTCGTATTGGTTTAGCTATCTCCCCTGCAAATCCAGAAAAAATATATGCAATTGTAGAAGCTGCGAATAGAAAAGGTGGTTTTTATGTATCAACAAATAGAGGAGCAAGCTGGAAAAAACAAAGTTCTCATGTAACGAGTGGAAATTACTATCAAGAAATTATTGCTGATCCTGTAGATGAAAATACTGTGTATTCAATGGATACTTGGATGTCTGTAACTCATAACGGAGGAAAATCTTTTAAGTTAGTAGGAGAAAACACAAAACACGTAGATAATCATTGTATGTGGATTAATCCAAACAACAACAAACATTGGGTTGTAGGTTGTGACGGTGGTATTTACGAAACTTTCGATGCTGCAAAAACTTGGGACTTCAAAGAGAATTTACCTGTTACACAGTTTTATAAAGTTGCATTAGATAACGATTATCCTTTTTATAATATTTATGGAGGAACTCAAGATAATTTTAGTTTAGGAGGACCTTCAAGAGTATTAACAAACCATGGAATTCGTAATTCAGAATGGTTTATCACAAATGGAGGAGACGGTTTCGAATCTCAAATCGATCCTAATAATCCGAATATTGTGTATGCGCAATCTCAATATGGAGGTTTAGTTCGTTTCGATAAAAAGAGTGGAGAAAAAGTAGGAATTAAACCAAAAGCTAGAAAAGGTGAAAATGCATATCGTTTTAATTGGGATGCTCCTTTAGTTGTAAGTAAGCATGCGCCTGGAAGATTATATTTTGCAGCAAATAAAGTATTTAGATCTAATGATTACGGAAATACTTGGGAAGTGATAAGTGATGATTTATCACAGCAAATAGATCGTAATACATTAAAAGTTTACGATAGAGTAGTGAGTATTGATGCGGTAATGAAAAACGGTTCTACTTCACTTTATGGAAGTGTTGTTGCTTTTTCAGAATCTCCAATAAATAAGAATCTTTTAGCTGCTGGTACAGATGATGGTTTAATTCATATTTCTGAAAATGGTGGACAATCTTGGCGTAAGATTTCAAACGTTCCAGGAGCCCCAAATCAATCGTATGTGAATAGTGTATATTTATCGAGACACAATGAAAATGTAATTTATGTAGCTTTCAATCATCATAAATATGGAGATTTTAAGCCGTATATTTTTAAATCAACAAATAAAGGAGCAAGCTGGACTTCTATTGCTTCTAATCTACCTGAAAGAGGTAGTGTTTATGCAATCGAAGAAGATCATGTAGATAAAAACCTGTTGTTTGTAGGAACTGAATTCGGAGCTTTCTTTACACCAAATCAGGGACAAAATTGGAAGCAATTAAAAAGCGGATTACCTACAATTGCTGTAAGAGATATAGCAATTCAAGAACGTGAAAATGATTTAGTTTTAGGAACATTCGGACGTGGTTTTTATGTTTTAGATGATTATTCTGTGTTAAGAACTATTGAAAATGCAAAACCTACTGAAAAAGCTAAAATTTATCCAATTCGTACAGCTTTGATGTGGGAAAAAAGTAGTCCTTTAGGATTACCAGGCAAAGCTTTTCAAGGAGATAATCATTATACTGCTAAAAACTTAGGACCTGAAGCGCTGATCACATATTATTACGATTCAAGTTATAAATCTTTAAAAAGTGAAAGACAAAAAAAGGAGAAAAAATTAATCAAATCTGGTTCAGATACTCCTTATCCAAGTTATGATGATTTAAAAGCTGAATCTGATCAAGCTAAAGAAGAATTAGTTTTCATTATTAAAGATAATAGCGGAAGTGTAGTTAAAAAAGAATTTAAATCAGTTCGTAAAGGAGTTCAACGTTTCCACTGGAATTTAAGATATACACCTCAAGATCCTGTAAATTTAAGTAGACCTGGTTTTTATAATCCATTTAGCGGGAGTAGAGAAGGAACATTAGTTTCTCCAGGAAATTATACTGTAGAAATGGCTTTATTAAAAGATGGAGTTTTAGAAATATTAACTACTCCAGTATCTTTTGTTGTAAAAGCGTTGAATAATGTTGAAATGCCAGCTAAGGATCGTTTAGAAAAAGTAGCTTTCCAAAAGCAATTGGCAAAATTACAGGCAGATATGGGAATTACTCGTAATCTATTATCTGATTCAAGAAATAAAATACGTTACATAAAAGTAGCTATTAAACAAGCTGAACAACCATTAGGAAGTTTATTAGCTGAAGTAAAAGCGATAGAAGAACAATTAGAGAAAGTGCAATTAGAATTATATGGAGATCCTATCAAACGTAGATTAGATATCGATCAACCATTATCGCCTGCTAGTCGTTTAGGCTCTATCGGATACGAACAAAAGTATTCTACAGCAACGCCAACAAATACACATAGAGAAAGTTATGCTATTGCTAAAGAGCAAATCACTGCAGTAAAAAGGATAGCTGAAAAAGTATATAATGAAGATTTAAAAGCTTTAGAAAAGAAGTTAATCAATTTAGGAGCACCATATACTCCTGGAAGAGGATACAAAGATTAAAGCTTTTAAATACAAATTGATATAAAGTAAAAGCTACCCTAAAAGCAATAGTTAACGTCAAACTGAACTTGTTTCAGTTTCTCATCAAATTGGAAATCTGTATGATGAGATTCCAAAATAAATTCGAAATGACGTTATCATTTATTGTTTAGGATAGCTTTTCTAGTTTACAATTATCTTCTTCTAGATTTGTATTTTAAATCTCTAGCTTTAATGTTTTTAGTCCACATTTCTTTTCCATCTTTATTCAAAATTTGAATAGTTAAAACTCGATCAGTACGAGGACCACTAACTTTTAGTAACCCAAAATTATGTTCACCTACTAAGGTTTCTTCCAGTTTATAATTATTGAATTCTTCTTTACTTGCATGCGCTCCAGAAGTTAAAGGAGAACAAGTTAAATCATATAAAGGGTAAACACTACTACTTTCTTTCATTACACTTAATGCTGTGTGATGACGATCTCCATCTAAAAAAATAACACCTTCAATTTTTGCTTCTCTAATTTTACGAATTAAATAAGCTCTTTCCTTTGGAAAAATAGCATAGTTTTCATGCATGGCTTCAGAACTTAATACTTGACCTCCGATAGCAATAAATTTAAAAGGAGCTCTACTAGATGATAATGCATTAATTAACCAATCGATTTGTTCTTCACCTAACATTTGACGTTCACCTGTGAAATTCCTATTTGCCGTTCTGTAATAACGGTTATCTAACATGAAGAAGTCTAAATCTCCCCATTGAAAAGAACCTGTAATTCCGCCAGTTCCTAAAGCATCATAATTAGGATTTCCCCAGAAAAGTTTGAACATTTCTACAGCAGTATTTTTTAAAGGAAAACTTCCATCAGAATCATTCGGACCAAAATCATGATCATCCCAAATTGCATAATTATGTGTAGAAGCCAATAAAGGTTGTAATTCTTTTAAAGATCTTGTATGCGTATATCTATGTAAAAAACCAGTACGAGAACTCCAATCGGCTTCTCTTAAATATGTATTGTCACCTAACCAAAGCATAAAATCTGGTCTTTTAGAGTGAATGGTTGTAAAAATTTCATAACTACTACCATAAGGTTTTCCTGGTCTATCAAAACGAGTTTCATTAACATAAGCACAACTCCCTATCGCGAAATTAATTTCAGGAGGATCTGTTCTCCACTGCCAAAGTGTTTGCGATTGAAATTCCATTGGGTAATTTCTTTTTACTTTTTTACCATTTACATACACCTCATATGTATATTTTTTTCCTGGTAGTACTTTATCCGCCACTAATTGAGCTACAAAACCATCTTTTTTATTGGTTGTATACATATCTGTTTTAAAGCGTTCTTTAGGATTTAATTGATCAAAATATTCAAAATGAACTTCAGAAGCTTTAGTGGTTTGGACCCATAATAAAACTTCACGCATCGTTGAATATCCTACCATTGGTCCCGATTGAATTTTATCTTGAGCAAAACCAACATAGCCAGAAACTACTAGTAGTACAACAAGAAATAACTTTTTAATCATGAAATAAAAATTAATGTAATTATTGGTTTAATTGTTAGACAAAGTTAAAGTTATTGTTTGATATAATGTTTTTAAAAGATAAAGAAAGCATTAGAGTAACATGACCTTCTGATAAAATTCTCTTTTAAAGAACAATGACTATATTTATAACACCAAATAAAATACGATCACTAATGAAATCACTAAACTCTATTCTAGTATTAATTACCTTATCTTTTGTAATCTCTTGTAAGGAAAAGACTGAGGCTAAACCTAAGGCTGAAACTCCTGTAGCAGAAAAGACAATAAAAATTAAAGGAGAAGAAGTTACTTATGTTTCTGATTCTACAAATTTGAAAGGTTACATTGCTTTTGATGAAAATAACAAAGGGAAACGTCCAGGTATACTTATTGTTCACGAATGGTGGGGACATAACAATTACGTAAGAGAACGTGCAGATATGTTAGCAGAATTAGGATATACTGCCATTGCTGTTGATATGTACGGAGATGGAAAACAAGCAAATCACCCAAGTGATGCAGGTAAATTTGCTGGAAATGTAATGAAAAACTTACCTGTAGCAAAAAAGCGTTTTAATGCTGCTGTAGAATTATTAAAAAATCATGAATCAGTAAATGGAGAAAAAATTGCTGCTATCGGATATTGCTTTGGAGGAAGTGTAGCATTAACTATGGCTAACAGCGGATTTGATTTAGATGCTGTTGCTGCTTTTCATAGTGGAGTTGCATTACCAGTAATGCCAAATAAAGATTTAAAAGCTCAAGTTTTAGTTTGTAATGGAGCAGATGATCCTTTTGTAAGTCCTGAATCTGTAACAACTTTTAAATCTGCTTTAGATTCAATAGGAGCAAAGTATCAGTATTTTTCTTATCCTGGTGCTAAACATAGTTTTACTTCTAAAACTGCTGATGAAAATGGTAAAAAATTCAATTTACCTTTGGCGTATAATGCAGAAGCTGATAAAAAATCTTGGAATAGTTTACAGGATTTACTTAAAAGAGTATTTAATGATTAATTTATTTTGTTTTTACATTAATAATTATTAAATTTAAATAATAAATTGATAAGGTAATAGCCTTATTTTAAGTCCCCCAAGGTTTTTTAACCTAAAAAGTCTCTTGAAGTTAAAATCAAGAGACTTTTTATTTATAATATCAGTTATTTTTATTTCATTTTAATAGCTCCAATACCTGCTTTCCATAATTTTTCATTAAATGCAGGAATTGTATTATTAATTAAATCTTCCGCTGTCTTTTTTAAAGTACTCCATTGTTTATCTAATTCTGCTTTAGTGTCAATTGAAGCCTGAGTAACTTTTGGTAAGCTTCCACTAGTTTGATTCATAAGGAACAAATACTCAGCAGAAAATTTATTTTCAAAATTTTCAACATCATCATAAGCTTGAGATCTACGTTGAACCATCAATTCATCCCAAGCTTTTATTTCTTTCAAAAGCTTTTTTCCTTCTGCAATTAAAGATTCATTGTTATTTCCCTTTTTCATTTGTTGAATAGACTTCTTGATGTCTTTAGAGATGTTACTCAATAAATTTACCTTAGTATGCATATCTGTAACATTAGCTTCCATCTGACTCATAATTTGATCATATTCTTCAAATTCAGCCTTAGTAATATTATAATTTGGATTTTCTTTTATAATAGCAGTTGTTGTGTATGTTTTTCCATCATAAGATAATTTCATAGTATAAGTGCCAGGAGCAACTCTATGACCTCTGAAATTAGCTTCAATATAAACTTTAGGAATACCTGGAACAATTTTATGCTGCATATTCCATACAAAACGATTTAATCCTTTTTTCTTTGATAATCTTGGAGCTCTAGGTGCACCACCTCCATTGTGAGGAATATAGTTTTTATCACTTTCTGAAGTATAGGTATTTATAGTTTTACCTTTATCATCAAGAACAGTAAGGGTTACAGGTTTAGATTTATCAATTGAAGGTAAATCGTAATACAATTCAATTCCATTTGCAGGATTTACACCTACAAAGTTTTGCATACCATTAAAACTAGAAATATTACCACTCATTCTACTTCCCCAATTTCCATAGTAAATAGGTTCAGGAGTATATACTTTTACTGATTTATTTTTCTTTTTATACTGAGATAATAATGACAAATTATCTAAAATCCAGAAAGCTCTACCAGAAGTACCTACAATTAAATCATTCTGATGCACTTTTAAATCTAAAATTGGAGTTACGGGAAGGTTTCTTTGAAATGATTCCCAATTTGCTCCATCATTAAATGAGATATAAACACCTAATTCAGTACCAGCATATAATAAACCTTTTTTAGTTTTATCTTCTCTAATAACTCTTGTGTGCGCACCGTAAGGAATTCCTGTATTGATAGATTTCCATGTTTTTCCATAATTTGAACTCTTAAATAGGGCAGGAGTATAATCACCCAATTTATATTTAGTTGTTGCAATGTAAACAACTGCAGGATTGTGTGGAGATACTTCAATTGCGTTTACCAACGTTTCTCCAAGATTTTTAGGTGTAATATTTTGCCAAGTTTTTCCATTATCTTTAGTAATATGGACCAGACCATCGTCACTTCCTGAATAAAAAACTCCTTTTTCATGTGGTGATTCTATTAAATAACTAATAGTACCATAATTTTCTGCTCCAACGGCTTCATTAGTATAAGGTCCACCACCTTTTCCTTGTTTTTTATCAATATTTCTGGTTAAATCAGGAGAAAAATGTGTCCAGTTTTTACCTAAATCTGTTGATTTTAACACTAATTGAGCTCCATGAAAAATTGTGTTTGGTTCATGTTGAGACCAAATAATTGGAGCATTCCAATTGTACAAATATTTCATATCTCTAGCAGCTTTTCCTAAATATTGAAGCGGAGCTGCCATAATATTAGTACTAATCATATTTTCCATATCCAAAACTTCAATAGTTCCTAAATAACTACCTCCAACAACAATTTTTGGATTGTTTTTATCAAAAGCCAAAAAAGCACTTTCTCCACCTGCAGATCTTGTCCAATTACGTTCAGAAATACTATAACCAGTCATATTCATACTGGCGATTCTGATAGAAGAATTGTCTTGTTGACCAGCATAAATGTTATATGGAAATAAATTATCTACATTAATTCTATAAAACTGAGATGTTGGCATAATGTTTTGAGTAGACCAACTTTTTCCGAAGTTAAAAGAGATTGCAGCACCACCGTCATTTGCAATCACCATATTTTTTGAATTGTTTGGATTAATCCATAAATCATGATAATCTCCGTGAGTTCCGGTAATTCTTTCCCAACTTTTTCCACCATTTTTAGAGCGTAATGCAGGAGCACTTAACACATATATAGTTTCATCATCATTAGGATCAATAAAAACTTCAGTATAATACCATGCACGTTGTGTTAATCTATTATCTCCGCTTACTAAAGACCAACTTTTTCCTGCGTTGTTAGAAACATATAATCCACTATTGTCTTTTTGTGTATCACTTTCTACTAAAGCATATACTTTATTGCTATTACTTCTAGAAACAGCAACAGCTAGTTTTCCAAGTTCTTTTGGTAATCCTTTATGAATTTTTTTCCATGTTTCACCTGCGTCGTCAGACTTATAAATTCCACTTCCTTCGCCACCACTTATCATTTTCCATGGCGTTCTTTGGTGATGCCATAAGGCTGCATATAAAATTTGTGGATTATTAACATCTATTGATAGTTCTGAAGCTCCAGAAAAATCATTTACAAATAAAGTTTTTTTCCAAGTTTTACCTCCATCAATAGATTTATAAACACCTCTTTCTGAAGTAGGAGAAGAGTATTTTCCTTGTGCGGCTACATAAACAATATCAGGATTGGTTGGATGTATTACAATTCTTGAAATTTGTTCTGTTTTGGTTAATCCAATATGTTTCCAAGTTTTACCAGCATCTGTTGATTTATAAACACCATCACCGTAAGAAGTCATAACTCCACGAATAGCATGTTCTCCCATTCCAACATAAATAATATTTGGATTACTTTCTGATGCAGCAACAGCTCCGACAGAACCTGTTTTAAAAAAAACATCACTTATATTCTTCCAATGTTGTCCTGCGTCTTCTGTTTTCCAAAGTCCACCTCCTGTAGTTCCCATATAATACGTAAGTGGGTTATTTACAACACCAGTAGCACTCACAGAACGTCCACCTCTAAAAGGTCCAATATTTCTATATTTCATTGAAGAAAAATATTGATTAGCTTCTTGTGCCATTATCAATATTGGAAAAGAGATTAATAAAATAATAATCCTAAAATTCATGTTTAAAAAAGATATTTGATTGATATTTTTCAAAAAGCATAAAAATAAAAAGAATAATTCTTTTGACAATCAAATTAAAAAAGCAAAAAACATGTTCTTCTATGAATAATTTTGAATTAATGAAGTTTTTGTTGAAGTAGTTAATTTGATCTTTGAAATTTATTAGGAATTATTTATTTTTGAAATAAAACCATATTTTTCAATACTTTAAAAACAGGAAAAACACGGTATATCAATATATTATATGGATAACATTAATTAAATTTATTATGTTTGTTTAACAAAAAACCCATTAAGATTAAACAATTTTAACTATATATCAGATCAATGATCGTTGGGGGAAATAATGATTATTTGATCAAAAAGCCTACGAAATTATATCGTAGGCTTTTCCGCTCTTATTTAATCATTAATTAGCTATATTATAACAATAAACTTTTTTAATAATTTATATTATTTATAATTCATATTAAATACCTATATTACAATTGATTATAAACGAAAAGATTATATTTATTATAATTAGAATTGATTCCCCCGCAATTTTACTTAAACCTAAAATGCCTTTTGTCAACAAACAAAAGGCATTTTATTTTCTAATCATTACATTGTTAAAATTCTTACCATTTACAAAATACTTTTAACCAAACATTGTTCTTCAATTTTATATGTAATAATCTATTTAAAATAGATGTCTATTAAGGTATCTTTGAACTTTTAATAATATTTTTAAAAGACAATTAATTACAAAGCTTAAAAGATTAGGATGCATACAATAATTATAAAAATATCATTTCTAGTAGTATTATTAATTATAGCGATTAATATCACAAAAAGATTAACAAAAACCTACATTACTAAAAATGCTATAGAACCACATAGAAGAAAGCTAATCTTGAATCTTTTTTATTTAGTTTATTTTTTATCTGCGTTCTTTGTTCTTCTATTAATACTAGGAATAGAATTTAAGCAGTTTGGAGTTTTTGCTTCCTCAATATTAGCAGTATTAGGAGTAGGCTTTTTTGCACAATGGTCAATGTTATCAAATTTAACAGCTAGTGTGATACTGTTTTTTTATCATCCGATGCGAATAGGAAATACAGTTAAAATCTTAGATAAAGAATACGATTTGACTGGTGAAATAAAAGATATTACAGGTTTTTATGTACTTCTTTACATTCCTGAAACTAAAAGACACATTACCATACCTAACATAGTAATGCTGTATAAAGGAATTGAACTTAAAGGAAAAAATTAAATTTAATCACCTTAAAAAGTGACAAATGATATTAAAATAGACTCACTTTAAAAAACAAAAATCTATGATTTGATAGATGAATTTTTGTCCATCTAAAATTGTAAAATATTATTTTTGTGATGTACACATAAATATAGAAACTTGTTACAAAAAAGACAACAATTACCTCAATTCCAAATAACAGAACCAGATTACTTTATATTTTGTTTAGAAGCAGTACAGGATATAGAAATAACTAAAGTTACTCCAACGCAACAGAAATTAGAAGAGTTAACGATAGATTTTGGTATTACTAGTATTTATCAAACTTGTGATACTATTGAAGGATTGGAAGAAAGTTTAAATGCTTTGGTTTTAGATGATCATAATTTTAAAAACTATGAAATTATTTATCTAGTCATGACTGGCGAATCGAATAGTATTTGTTTAAATGGTTATTTATATAATTTACAAGAAATTGCAGAAATATTTGAAGGACGATTGAATGACAAAATATTACATTTTGCTAACTCAAAAGTTTTAGATTTAGAAGAAGATGAAGCTCAATATTTCTTAGATATTACAGGAGCAAAAGCTATTTCCGGTTATGGATACGAGTTTAATGGAATTGCTAGTTCCAATTTAGATAAAGTATTTTTTAATTTATTTAAAGAAGATGACAATATGTTTGAGGTTGTAGAAAAACTACACCAAAAGCATTATAAGTTATGTAAAATGCTAGATTTTAGATTGTATTATTAGTCATATTTTAAGCTTAACAATAGAAATCAAATATATTATTACATTTTATCATCAGCCAAGAAATAAAAAACATACTATAACTCTAAGTATACTAGTGGCTACGATGAAATCGAATTAAAAAACAAAAATTAAAGCACTGATTTTTAAACTCTTATTAAAAAGATCAAAAAAAACTAAAAAAAGTTTTTCATATTAAAAAAAAGAATATATTTACCGCATCTTATGGATAAGTCGAATGTTACGTTTTACTTATTTCGTTAGTAACTTTTGTTTGAAGACTCAGAGTTACTTTGCGTTTTGGAAACGCAGCGAAAAAATTAAGGTGTCTTCCTTTTTACTTAATAATTCACTGCCGCTAAACTTTTATAGACAGAGCGGAGATTGTTTGGCTTTACGAGTCTAAATATTCATTTTTTTATTGACATAGTTATTTAATCGCTGAAATATAGCGATGAGATACTCTTTTGATTGTATTCAAAAAAACGGTTTATCCACTTTTTTGGAATAGAATTCAACACCCTAATTTCAAATAAAAAATGAACATAAAATATATAGATTTAATAGATCAAACTTTTAATTTTCCGCAACAGGAATTTAAGGTAAAAAACAACAAACTACAATTTCATGATATTGATTTAATGCAATTGGTAAAAATGTATGGAGCTCCATTAAAGTTTACATATTTACCTAAAATATCTGAAAATATTATTAATGCCAAAGACTGGTTTAATAACGCTATCAAAAAAGTTAATTACAAAGGAAATTATCATTATTGCTATTGTACTAAAAGCTCACACTTTAAATACATTTTAGATGAAGCTTTAAAAAACAATATCCATATTGAAACTTCTTCTGCTTTTGACATAGATATCGTAAAATCATTAAAAAAGTCTGGTAAATTAAGTGATAATGCTTACGTATTATGTAATGGTTTTAAAAGAGATCAATACATAGCAAATATTGTAAGTTTAATAGACGGAGGTCATAAAAACTGTATTCCAATAATTGATAATTACGAAGAATTAGATCTCATTTTAGATGAAACAAGTAGCAAATTCAATATTGGTATTCGAATAGCTTCAGAAGAAGAACCTAAGTTTGAGTTTTATACAAGTAGACTTGGTATTGGTTATAAAAACATTGTAAACTTTTATAAAAAAGAAATAGCTCAAAATCCTCAAGTAGATTTAAAAATGCTTCATTTCTTCATAAATACAGGAATAAAAGACACAGCTTATTACTGGAATGAATTAACCAAATGCTTGAAAGTATACATAGAGTTAAAGAAAATTTGTCCGACACTAAATAGCTTAAATATTGGAGGAGGATTTCCTATTAAAAATTCACTGGCTTTTGAGTATGATTATCAATACATGATTGAAGAAATTATTTCTCAGATAAAAATTGCTTGTGATGAAGCGGAAGTTGATACACCCGATATTTTCACAGAATTTGGAAGTTATACTGTTGGAGAAGCAGGTGGTGCTATATATGAAGTTTTATATCAAAAAAAGCAAAACGACCGTGAAAAATGGAACATGATAAACTCTTCTTTTATAACAACATTGCCAGATAGTTGGGCAATTAATAAAAGATTCATCATGCTTCCAGTAAATAGATGGAACGAAGAATATGAGCGTGTTTTATTAGGTGGTTTAACATGTGATAGCGATGATTATTATAATTCTGAACAACATATAAATGCGATCTATTTACCAAAGTACGACAAGAAGAAAACATTATATATAGGCTTTTTTAACACAGGTGCTTATCAAGAATCAATAGGAGGTTTTGGAGGATTACAACACTGTTTGATTCCAAACCCAAAACACATCTTAATAAGTAAAAACGAAAACGGAGATTTAACAACAAAACTATTTAAAGAACAACAAAAAAGTGAAGAATTCTTGTCAATTCTTGGCTACTAAAAAATAATACCATGGAAAAAAGAAATTATGCTGGAATTCCAGATCAATATGCAAAATTAGAAAATGCTAATATCGTCATTCTACCTGTTCCTTATGATAACACCAGTACTTGGCAAAAAGGTGCAGATAAAGGTCCAGAAGCTTTTTTAGATGCTTCTGAGAACATGGAGTTATACGATATAGAAACTGATAGTGAAGTATATAAAGAAGGTATTTATTTAGCTGAAGCAATTCAAGAAAATAGATCACCTGGAGCAATGATTGAAGCGGTACATCAAGTAACTAAAAAGTACATTAATAAAAATAAGTTTGTTACCGTAATAGGAGGAGAACACTCAATTTCAATAGGTACAGTTAGAGCTTTTGATGAATGCTTTAACAATTTAACTATACTTCATATAGATGCGCATGCAGATTTACGTAAAGAATATGATGGTTCACCATACAATCATGCTTGTGCTATGTATGAAGCTAGTTTAAATACCAATCTCGTACAAGTTGGAATTAGAAGCATGGATAAATCAGAGAAAAACGCCATGAATCTTGATAAAGTATTTTTCGCTCACGACATGGCTGTTAATGATTATTGGATGGATGATGTGTTAGATCAATTAACTCAAAATGTATTTATTTCTTTTGATTTAGATGCTTTAGATCCTTCAATTATGCCGAGTACTGGTACTCCAGAACCTGGAGGTTTGTTATGGTATGAAACTTTAGAGTTTTTAAAATTAGTATTTGAACAAAAAAACGTAGTAGGATTTGATTTAGTAGAACTTTGTCCGAATGAAATAGATAAATCATCAGATTTTTTAGCTGCAAAATTATTTTACAAAATGTTAAGCTATAAGTTTAATTCTGAAGAAGAAATAGATGAAGATTATAAAGAAAAAGAACTTCATTTAGTTAAAAAGGTAAGAGAAGACGAAGATTATGATGAAGAATTTTAAATGAGCATAACTGTTATAGCATATCATTTAGAGAAACGATTAGACCTCTCTACAATTAGAGGTCTTTTCCCTAAACTTTCAATACAAAAGAGAGAGCATACTTTTATATTATATGAGAAGGAAAATAACGTCTTCATATACATTAAAGATTATGGAAGTATTGTGTTTTTCAATTGTAACGAATTATATATCATTAGAGTTATTCATAAAATTTTAGATAACGAAATTAACATTAAAAAATTACCATATGAGTGTTTTAATTTATCTATATCTCAGACAAATAATGTTGATTTTGGTACAATTGAAGTTCAACAAATAAACTCTGATGTAGCACATATCATTTGTCTGAATTTGGCTCAATCTGTAGCACTAATGAATTATGTTAATAAAGCTTCTGATTTACACGAAAAAACTCTCGTGTATTCTAAGCAATTAGAGGATAAAGGAAATTTTAATTTATCAAGAAAAAAAATGAGGAAATTCATTGGTAAAACAATGAATTTAAAAAATAACATAGCTGAAGATTTATTTGTTTTTGAAGCTCCTGAAGTTGCTTGGAATGATAAAAATCTTTCTTTATTAAATTACAAACTTAGAGATGAATTAGATGTTGTAAAAAGACACAACGGAGTAGTAAATAGTTTAAATGTTATAAAAGAGAATCTAGATTTATTTAGAGATATTTTAAACCACCAATACAGTAGTATGTTAGAATGGATTATCATCATATTAATTCTACTAGAAGTGATTAAAATGTTCTTTTAAACAAAAAAACACACAATAAACAAGCTAAAAAGATTACAATAAAAATGAATACAAATACACACCCAATATCAGAATTTTTAGAAAAGTACTTTCTACATTTTAACGCCGCATCTCTTGTTGATGCTGCAAAAGCTTACGAAAAACAAATCGAAGATGGTTCTAAAATGTTAGTTTCATTAGCCGGAGCTATGAGTACAGCAGAAATTGGAAAAATTTTCGCTGAAATGATTCGACAAGAAAAAGTACACATCATTTCATGTACTGGAGCCAACTTAGAAGAAGATATTATGAATTTAGTTGCACATTCTCATTACAAGAGAGTGCCCAACTACAGAGATTTAACTCCCCAAGATGAATGGGATCTTTTATTAAAAGGATTAAATCGAGTTACAGATACCTGTATTCCAGAAGAAGAAGCTTTCAGAAGACTACAAAAACATATTTTCAAAATTTGGAAAGATGCTGAAGAAAACAACGAACGCTTTTTTCCACATGAATTTATGTATAAACTTTTATTATCTGGAGTTTTAGAAGAGCATTATGAAATAGATATTAAAAATTCTTGGATGTATGCTGCTGCAGAGAAAAACCTTCCAATGGTTGTACCTGGATGGGAAGATTCTACTATGGGAAATATATTCGCTTCTTATGTTTTAAAAGGAGAATTAAAAGCTTCAACTATGAAATCGGGAATTGAATATATGACGTTTTTAGCAGATTGGTATACAAATAATTCTGATAATGGAATTGGTTTTTTTCAAATAGGAGGTGGTATTGCAGGAGACTTCCCTATATGCGTTGTTCCAATGTTGTATCAAGATTTAGAACGTGAAAACACTCCTTTTTGGAGTTATTTCTGTCAAATTTCAGACTCAACAACAAGTTACGGATCATATTCTGGTGCAGTTCCTAATGAAAAAATTACTTGGGGAAAATTAGATATAGATACACCTAAATTTATTATAGAAAGTGATGCAACAATTGTTGCACCTTTAATTTTTGCCTATTTACTTAAAATGTAATGTTATGAAACGAGTTATTGTTACTTATGAAAAATTGACTACTAATATTTTAGATTTATTAGTAGAAAAATATCCTTACGGATACGATTTTGACGATATTATCTCTTTTAAAAATGCAAAAGGAGAAACTGTAAAAGCTGTTGAAGTTATTGCTAATGATACCACATATTTAGTTAAAATTAGTTCACAATTAGAGAAAAAAATGGAAGATTATTCTGATGATGATTTTAATTATGATAGTGACAATTTCGTGGAAGAAAACTTTGAGATATCATGAAGTATTACAGTACAGAAGAATTAATTTTTGAAGAAGGAATTTTCAAAAGTTATGAGAATGGGTATCTATCGTTTCAACTAAATAATGGTGAGCTCATCAAATTTGAACAGATTAATAATAATATCTTAAATTTATATGACTTAAAATCTAAAATTCATATTGGAAAAAAGTTCCAAATTGAATATTTAGAAATTATTGATGATTTAGATGATGAAGATTTTGTAATTCTAAAGCTTAACAAATTAAAAATTTTATAAATGAATAGTAATTTTCACATATCATTACCTTGTAAAAACTTAAAAGAAACTATAAAGTTTTATACTCAAGATTTAGGAATAGAAGAGGGTAGAAGTAACAGAGAATGGGTAGATTTTAACTTATATGGATGTCAATTAACTTTTGTTAGTGTAGATAATTTCAATTTTGAATATCCTCATTATCAATTAGAAAATGAAAAATTACCATCTTTTCATTTTGGAGTTATTTTAGATAGTGATGAATGGGAAATGCTTCATGATAAAATTAATAGATGGTCTATGGATACCATTGTAAAGAAGACTTTTTTTGAAGACAAAAACGGAGAACAAAATTCATTCTTTGTACAAGATCCAAATGGTTATTTTATAGAGTTTAAAACGTTTAAGGAGCCTGATGAGATATTCATATAGGCTCTTTAACGAGCTCTTTTAACAAAATAAGAATCCAAATAAAATCAATAATTATGAAAAACATTTTAATTCCTTATGATTTTTCTGAAGCAGCTCTTAATGCACTTAACTATACAAAGAAGTTTTTTGAAGGTGAGCTTATAAATTTTTTTTTACTAGATGTTTACATAGGTGAAAGATCTTATCTATTAAGTAAAGAACACAACGAAAAGTGGTTTAATCAAATGGATGATGAGATTGAAAATGAATTAAAGTATTTAGTTGATATTCTTAATAGAGAAAATAAAGGATTTACATACCATTCCATTATAGATACAAACTCACTTACTAATGCAGTTAAAGAAACTATAGTAGAAGAAAAAATTGATCTTATCATATGTGGAACTAAAGGAGCTAAAAGTTTAGCACAAACTTTTATTGGTACCAATACAATTAAAATAATTAATGCAGTAGATCATACACCAATATTAGTAGTTCCTACAAATTACAAATACAAAAAAATTGATAGGATTATATTTTCTACAAACTATAAAAGAAATTTTAACAAAGTAGAACTTCATGCTTTATTGAAATTCAGTAAAATGAGACAGTGTGATATAGAAATAGTAAACCTTTCTGTTGAAGAAGCACTAACAAATAAACAAAGAACACATAAAGTCAAATTGAGAGAATTATTGCAAGATGTTAATACCTCTTTTAAAAAATTAGATTGGGAAGAATCTGAAACGTATACGATTCAAAAGTATGTTGAAGAATCTAACGGACAATTACTAGCGTTTATCAATCATCATTATAACTTTTTCAATCAACTGTTAGATGAAAATGTGATAAAGAAAATTACGTTTACAAGTCATATTCCATTATTAATTTTACCAGAAGTATAATGAAAAGTGTATCCTTTACCAAAGATTTTTATAGAGCCATTTCTAATTTATTTTATTCATTTTCAATGATAGATAAAACAATGTCTGTACAAGAAAAAAAAGAAATAGTTTGGGCTGTTAAACAAGAGTGGGCAACAAATGAATATGGTTTTGATAGCGAAGAACTTATTTATGAAACTATGAGAAGCTTAATTAAAGAAAAACAAAATGCAGATCAAGCTTTTGAAAAATTCAAAGTATTTTTTATAGCTAATAAAGAATTATTCAGCAAAGATGTTAAACAAGAATTATTAGAAGCATGTCATAAAATTTGTAATGCAGATCATGGTAAAAATAAATCAGAGTTAATTCTTTTAACGAAATTACATAAGCTCATCAAAACTAGTAATTTAAATAATTAACAAATAATATGAAGTGCTAGATTTTAGATTGTACTACTATTTTTTTTACATCGGAGTAAACTTCATTTATTACTCATTTTAAAAACTTAGTGGATATAAATTTCTAGCCTTCATATTAGTTTCAAGTTATTCGCTAATAAACTCCTATTGCTAAGATCACACTGCTTACCTTTGCAAAAAATACTTTCATGTCAAAAAGTTTTACCGACTTAGGAATACATCCTGAATTTCAACAAAGTTTAACCAACTTAAAAATTTCTGTACCAACAGATATACAAGAAAAAACGATTCCTATTATCTTGAATAAAAATCAAGATGTAGTTGCGTTAGCAAAAACAGGAACAGGTAAAACCGCTGCTTTTGGATTGCCATTATTACAGTTAATAGATACGAATAATCCTAATATTCAAGCAGTAATTTTGGCTCCAACACGAGAATTAGGGCAACAAATTCATGCAAATTTAACAGCTTTTTCATCTCATAATCCTTCAATATCTATAGCTGCTATTTGTGGAGGAATTCCTATAAAACCACAAATTGAGCGTTTAAAAACTGAAACACATATCGTTGTTGCCACACCTGGACGTTTAGCGGATTTAGTTAAACGCGAAGCAATTGACATCAAAAATATCTCTTATTTTATCTTAGATGAAGCCGATGAAATGGTAAGTGCTTTAAAAGATGGTTTAGATAGTATTATTAAAGAGATTCCTAAAAAAAGAAGAACTTTACTATTTACTGCAACATTATCTGGTGCTATAAAACAGTTAGTGAACAATTATATGTCTAAAGATGTAGTTCACATTGAAGCAGACATGAAAACTGTTGGTCATCAAGGAATAAAACATCAATATGTAGTAGTAAAACCAATAGAAAAACTAGAAGTATTACTACATTTTCTAGCTTCTAAAGAAGGAGAAAGAGGTATTATTTTTTGTAAAACTAAAGCTGCTGTAAATAAATTAGCGAAAAAATTAGCTATTAATAAATTCTCTTCAGGTGCAATTCATGGAAGTTTAACACAAGGAATTCGTGATCGAATAATGGAACAATTTAGAGCTGGTCATATTGATATTTTAGTAGCCACTGATTTAGCTGCTCGTGGTATTGATGTAAAAGATGTTTCTTACGTTGTAAACTATCATTTACCAGATACTTATGAAGCTTACGTGCATAGAAGCGGACGAACAGCGAGAGCAGGAGCAAAGGGCCTTTCGTTAAGTGTTATACAAGAAGAAGAAATTGAAGAAATTCCTGATTTTGAAGAAGAATTAGGGATTACTTTTCGTCAGTTTAAAAAAGCAGATGCACAAAGTATAGAAGAAAACAATACGTTGTTATGGGCTAAAAAAATATTCAAAACGAAACCGAATAGAACTGTTTCAGAAGAATTTAAAGAAAAAGTAAGAACAGTGTTTCATCATTTAACTAAAGATGAACTAGTGGAAAAGATTTTAGCACATCATCTAGCAGAAGTGAACAAGGATAAATTGAAGCAAGATGCTCAAAAAAATAAAAAATAGTTATGGCAAGTAGCATTAAAAATCAGCAGGATATTTTAGCTAAATTGAATATCAATGAGTTAAATCCGATGCAAAAAGAAGCTGTAACTGTTATCGAAAAAGCAACCAATACGATTCTACTTTCTCCAACAGGAACAGGAAAAACATTGGCTTTTTTATTACCGTTATTAAAAACATTAGATCCTAATAATTCAAATATACAAGCTTTAGTTTTAGTTCCTTCACGCGAATTAGCCATACAAATAGAACAAGTGGCTAGAAATATGGGATCTGGATTCAAAATAAACGCCGTTTATGGAGGTAGACCAATAGCTAAAGATAAAGCAGAATTAAAACATTCACCGGCTATTTTAATAGGAACACCTGGAAGAGTTGCTGATCATTTTAGTAGTGAACGTTTTGATAAGGATAGTATAAAAACCATTGTTTTAGATGAATTTGATAAATCTTTAGAGGTTGGGTTTGAGTATGAAATGAGAGGAATTATAAATCAAATTCCTAATCTTAATAAACGAATACTAACTTCTGCTACTCAAGGTGTTGAAATTCCTGATTTTGTAGGTTTAGATAAACCTGAAATCATTAATTACTTGCAGCAAAAGAAAGCTTCAAAATTAGAAATAAAAACAGTTGTTTCTCCTAAAGAAGACAAAACACAAACCTTGGTTGATTTACTATTTCACATAGGAAATAAACCAGGAATCATTTTCTGTAATTTCAAAGATAGTATTGCAAAGGTTAGTGATATTTTAAAGAAAAATAAGATTAGTCATACTTGTTTTTCTGGGGGAATGGAACAAAGAGATCGTGAGCGCTCTTTAATTAAATTTAGAAACGGAACTTCTCAATTACTAGTTGCTACTGATTTGGCCGCCAGAGGTATTGATATTCCTGAACTGAAGTTTATTATTCATTACGAACTTCCAAGAGCAATAGAAGAATTTACACATAGAAATGGTAGAACAGCTAGAGTAAATGCTGAAGGCGTAGCTTATGTATTACAATCGGAAAAAGAATTTTTACCAGAATTCATAAAGAAAACAGAAGGGATAGATATTTCTAAAAAAGCTGTATGGAAACCTCAATTTTGGACAACTTTATTTATTTCAGGTGGACGAAAAGATAAAATATCAAAAGGAGATATTGCTGGACTTTTCTTTAAACAAGGAAATTTAAATAAAGATCAATTAGGTGTTATAGAATTAAAACAAGACTGTGCTTTTATTTCTGTTCCTTTAACTATTGCTCAAGACTTAGCTGAAAAATTAAATAATTCTCGTTTAAAAAAGAAAAGAGTAAGAATATATGTTGTTTAACAATACAGATCAACGTAGGAGGGAAGAATAATCCATATTTTATAACTATTATACTTAACTGTCTTTAAGAAGTTTTCACCCTAAAATTTTTCAATATCTTTAAGTCTATTACGCGTATCTGTAGTATACAATAATAAACAAACGTCAATCTGAACTTGTTTCAGGTTCTCATCGCAATTCCTTGTTTATTAATATTATGAGATTCCGAAATAAATTCGGAATAACGTTATAATATCAGATATAATTCACAAAGAATATTTAAAAAATAAATACATAAATTTTTAGTTTAAATATTTATCAATCCTTTGGGTGTAGAAACTCAAACAAAGCTAAAATGTCAATTCGATTGCTTTTGAGATACGAAAAAGCGTATCGAAAACTAATTCAGAACTAAAATTCTTATTCTCGATACAATTTTTATCCATTTTATTTCGAAAAATCACTCGAATTGATATAATTTTACTACAAATGACAACAGATATTTATTAACAAGCTTGTACTACTATAATAACCATAAGTATTATGAAATTTGAAGTCTTTAAAAAAAGAAAATTTTGGTTGCGATTTATTGCTTGTGTAATACTTTTACCTGTATTATTGCTGAGTGCTACGGTATTATATATTAACACAAAACACAACAGTATTATTAAAGATCATATCGCTGACCTTAATAAAACTCATAAAGGCTTTATAGCTATAGGAGACACACACTTATCACTGTTTAGTAATTTTCCAAATATTTCTTTTAAAGTAGACGATCTAAAAATAAATGAAACAAAAGAGGATAACTCTCCGGTTATTTTGGATGTTAAAGATATCTACGTAGGGTTTAATTTGTGGGATATTTTACAAGGGGATTATACCATTAAATCATTAGTTGTAGAAGATGGTTTTTTTGATATTGTAATTCATGAAGATAAAAGTCTAAATCTTTTAAACGCATTACAATCTTTTGATGAAACAGAAAACGAAGAACCAATAGATTTTAAACTTCAAAAAGTCAAATTACACAATTTAGATATCCACAAAAAAGATGAAGGTCAAAATACAGATTTAGAAACATTTATTTATGATGCTGATGGTGGTTTCAATATTGATAATGAAGTTATTTCAGGACATATTGATACGAAGTTTGAAATGAATTTAATTAGTAATGGAGATACTACGTATGTAAAACACAAACACTTTGATCTTCATACAGATATTAGTCTTGATAAAAATACAGGATTGCTTACCATTGAACCTTCTGGAGTTACTATGGAACATGGTGATTTTGAGTTAGAAGGAATAGTAGACACAAAAAACGATTTTGATCTTGATCTTAAAATAAAAGGAGCCAAGCCTAATTTTGATATGCTTATTGCTTTTGCTCCAGAGGATTTGATACCTGTTTTAGAACGTTATAAAAATGCAGGGAAAATCTATTTTAACGCAATAGTTCAAGGACCTACATTGAATCAGCAAGTACCTTTTTTTGATGTAAATTTCGGTGTAAGTGAAGCTTTTTTAGAAAATCCTAACAAAGGTAAGCGAGTTAAAAACATTGGGTTTAAAGGGCATTTTACGAATGGAAATGAACGAAGTTCTCGCACAACAACATTTTCATTAGAAGATATGACGGCGAAATTAGGGAAAGGAAAATTTTTAGGAAATGTTGTGATCAATAATTTTGATGAACCAGAAATAGATATGCGATTAAATGCAGACTTTAATCTTAAATTTGTAACGGATTTCTTGAATTTAAATCAAGCAGATATTACATCAGGAAAGGTTTCATTAAAAATGAATTTTCATGATATTGTAGACCTTGATAACCCAGAACAAGCACTAAGTAAGTTGAATCAAGCGTATTATAGTGAGTTAAAAATTGATAGCCTAAGTTTATCTTCCGAAGATCTTCCTGCACCTCTAAAAAAGCTGAATGCGCATATTGTAATGAATGGAAAAAAAGCGACAATAAACCAGTTTGATATGCTTTTAGGAAAATCAGATATTTCAGTAACTGGATATGTATCAGATCTTCCTGCTATTGTTCATCATACAGATACACTAGTTGTTACTCATTTGGATATTCAATCGAAGCTGTTAGATATTGCTGAATTGACACAGTTTTCTGCTACTGATAGTATAAAAAGAGGTATCGATGAACAAATTAAAGACTTAACTGCTGGATTTTCATTTAAATCCTCAGCAAAAGCTTTTACTGAAAGTAAATATTTACCTAAAGGAGAGTTTTTTGTAGATAGTTTAAATGCACAATTAAAGCATTATCCACATAAATTACACGATTTTCATGTAGATGTATTAATCGATGATGAAGATCTTAAAATCAAAGATTTTACAGGTTTTATTGATGATTCTGATTTTCATTTTAACGGACTTGCACACAACTATGGTTTTTGGTTGCAAAAAGAATTGAATGGGGATGTGGATTTAGATATTACTTTAACTTCTGATTTGTTGCGTTTGGAAGACATTTTCTCTTATCAAGGTGAAAATTATGTTCCTGAAGAATATAGGCATGAAGAATTTGAAAAATTAGCATTACATGTAAATTCTAGTATGCATTATAAAGCATCTAAATTGCATTCCATAGATTTAGAATTGGACAAGCTAAATACCAAAATGCATGTACATCCATTACGATTTGAACGCTTTACAGGTGATTTCCATTATGAAGATGATCATCTTGTAGTGAAAGATTTTATAGGCAAAATTGGAAGAACTTCTTTTAATATTGGCTTAAACTATTATTTAGGAGATAATGAAGAAATTAGAAAAAGAGACAATTACCTTAGTTTCAAGGCAAATTATGTTGACTATGACCAGCTATTTCCTCCTGATGAAACATCAGAAAAAGCGACCATAACTATAAAGTCAAAAACAGCAGATGTTGCAGCACATGCAGATGCTTTTAATTTGTATGAACTACCATTTACAGATATGAAATTTGATGTTGATGTAGATTATTTTATGTATCAAAGAATTCATTTAGAAGATATAAAAGCAAGTTTGCGTACAACTCAAAATCATTACATTTATGTAGATACTTTACATATGAATGCCGCTGGTGGAAATTTAAAAATGTCTGGTTACTTTAACGGTAGCAATCCGAAGAAAATTTATATGAAACCCAATATAGAAGCTACTAATATTGATATGGATAAGTTCTTATTCAAGTTTGAAAATTTCGGACAAGATCATTTGGTTTCAGACAATTTAAAAGGACATGTTTCTACTACAATAGATGGAAAAATTAGAGTATATCCTGATTTAGTACCAGATTTAGATCAATCTGAAGTTCATATGGATGTAAAGGTTCTTAACGGTAAATTATTGAATTATGAACCTATGAAAATGTTATCGAGTTACATGGGAGACAAAAATTTAAATAAGATCAAATTTGATACGATTCAAAATCATATTGATATAAAAAACGGTCGTATAACTATTCCCAATATGACGATTGAATCCACATTAGGACACATGGAATTGTCTGGAACACAAGATTTGAATAATAATATTGAATATTACATAAGAATTCCATGGAAAACCGTTAAAAAAGCTGTTTGGTATAAACTATTTAAGAACAAAAAAAATAGTGGAACTAAAGAAGAAGAGGATGAAATTGTAGAAGTTGATCCTAATAAAAAAGTAAAATACTTAAACTTAAAATTACACGGTACAGTGGATGATTTTAAAGTTTCTATGAAGAAGAAGCCTAAAAAGAAGTAAGTCACAAATATTTAAAATATACAATATTCGCTGTTTTATTCTTATTTTATAACATTGCTCTATAATGTTCTACGTTATGTACACTTTGCTTTGGTAAAACGCGAAGTTTTTACCTTAATAATTATTTCATTTTTCTATTCAAATTTTCTTTATAAATGTAATGGAATACGCTTTACCCGAAACGACGATAGGAGCGAAGTAGCAGTGTTTATGAACATGGTATTTATTTTTTGATTAATTACGAATTCTCGTAAAAAATAAATATAGAAATCCTTACATTTATAGCTAAAATTTAATGAAAGTAAAGCAATTAAATATATTAAAAGCTCATCACGGGGATTGTTGTATAATTGAATTGAATAATACAAATGGAGAACCATACATTATTCTTATTGATGGAGGGCCGAGAGAAAATTTTAGAACATCACTGGTCCATGATTTAGATAAATATAAAAAAATAGATTTAATAATTCTTACACATATTGATCATGATCATATAGGTGGTTTACTAGAGTATCTTGGTAGCTCTATTGCTGATAAGCATGAATTTGATAAAATAATAATAAACGCACCTAATTTATTAACAGTTAATAATGAAGGAACTCAAATAAGTATGAATGAAGGTCTCAAATTTGAAAAAGTATTAAAAGAAAAACGACCAGAAATAAAAGTTATAGGAAACGTTACTACAGAAACTATTTTAGATAAATTTCTTCCCGAAGGTATTAATATTAAGATATTATCCCCAAACAATATTGCTTTGAAAGAACTATATTTAAATTGGCCTAAAAAGGAAGAAAGTAATACTCAAATTTCAATAGAAGAAATTATAAAAGCAAGAGAATTTGATGTTAGTTTTCATGAATTAGCATCAAAAAAGGATAAAGAAAAATCTATTAAAACTGATTTTGTTAACGCATCATCAATAGCCTTTTCTATTAGAGTAAACAATTTTCATGGTTTATTTATGGGAGATGCCCATTCATCCATTATTACAGAGAGTTTAACTAAATTTTATCCTGATGATGTACCTGTAGTTTTTGACTATATTAAATTATCTCATCACGGAAGTAAATATAATATTTCTAATGCTTTTTTAGATCAAATAATATGCTTCAATTATATCATTTCAACAAATGGAGGAGCTGGACGGTCAAAGCATCCCGATAGAGAAACAATAGCAAAGGTTATTTGCCATAAAAACATGAAAGAAGAAAAAGTTAAATTTTATTTTAATTATCCAATTAAAACAATTGAAGAAAAAACAGGAAAGTTATTTAAAGACGATGAAATTAAATTATTTGAATATTCCGAACAAAATCAAATTATTATATGAGTTTTGAGTTTTTAAAAAATATTACTGTTAGAATATCAGTAGATGATGGGAAGACCAAAACTGTAGGTAGTGGAATAATTACCCGCAATAAAGAGAATGTTTATTACGTAATAACAGCAGAACATTGTATTTACGGAAAGAAAGATGCAAGGCTTTCTAACATTGGAATTTCTAATATTAAAATAGAGTATAAAAAACAAAATGGAGATTATTTAAAAGAATTGAAAATTTCTGAAGTAGTTTATTCTAAAGATGGAGAAGAAGATATTAGTGTATTATCCGTCGAAATAGATGATATTGATTTAGATAGCATAGTTTATTCTAGTATTTTAAATGAATCTGATTGCTCAAAATTAGCTTTTAGAGGTTATCCTAAATGGCTGTCTGAAAAAAATCAAGCTAAAACCTTTCATTGCCAAATTGAAGAGAATGATAATGATTCATTTTATATAAAGTCAGATGAGATTAAAGACATCACATTTAGTAAAGCTATAGATCAAACGTCAAGTGGTTTATCAGGAAGTGGTGTGTTTGATGTAAAAAACGGCAAAATATTCCTTATTGGAATTATTACCGACTTGAGAGATTCAACAGGAATCTTCGGGCATTTAAAATGTTCTAAACTTGATAATGTTTTTAATTCGCTTGATTATGAAGTATATCCTCTTTCTAATAGTGCGCAACAATTATTTTTTCAAAGCGAAAAAATAGATTTAGAAAATATTTCTTTAAAAATAGCTTCTTTAAAAGAAGCTAATAATGATAGGTTTGATAATTTACACAGAAAATGTGAAGTTCTCTATGGTATTAGCGATGTAGATGAAATGGTAGATGAAATATTAACCGAATTTTTCAAAGCTGAGATAGAATTAAGCAAAATTGGAAAATTGAATGGATTTATTCAAAATGAATTTGACGAAGTACAAATAACACTTTCAAAAAGGGTAAACAGAACATTTCGTAATCGCCAAGTTCAAACTATAAATGAAGCTCAAAAAATATATAATGATATTAGAGATTTATTTTTTACACTAATGGCTTCTGAAAATAAATCTGAAATTTCGACTTCTAAAATTGAATTACTAGGAGATATAGCCGTTAATGAATTACTATTAAATTGTGATCTTAATTTTGTTAAAATATGATTGAAATAATATCAAATCCAAAAAGCGTTTATGTTCCAATACATTTACAACCTGTTTACAGGGTTTCACAAATTCTATTAATTCTTAATTATAATACAGGCTCATCTAAATCTGCTACAATTTCTCTTTTACAAACAATAGCATGGGCAATGCGTGATGAAGGAAATTTAAAAATACTTATGGATTATAAAGAAGAAAAACGACATAGTCTTGTTCCTTGGTGTTTTGAACCAGCACTTGATAGGGCATTAATACTTGCTTTAGTAAATCAGTATTGTGAAAGATTGATTGGTGGAAAAATAAGACTAACAAAAAAAGGTAAGAAATTAGTAGAATTAGTAATAAAAGATAACCTCTTTAAAACTCAGATAACTTCTTTGAAAGAAATAGGAGATGTATCTAAAATATTAACTGAAAAACAAACTTGGCAAGTAAGATAATGATACAAATAAATAGATTAAAATTAGATATTCAAGGTTATTCTCCTTCAAATACCGCTTTAAAAAAAAGATATGGTTTTGATATTCCTTTTAAGAAAGGTTTAAATGTTATTAAAGGAGAGAACACATCAGGAAAATCAACTATTATTTCTTGCTTATTTTATTCTTTATGTTTGGAAGAGCTTAAAGGAGCTAAAAATATAAGAGCCTTAGATAATTCTGTAAAAAAAGAATTTTCAATAAATGAGAATGATTATAAAGTTTTTACTTCTAGTACTTATGTAGAAATAAAAAATGATGATAATCAGGTTTTTACACTAAAAAGAAATATAAAAGGTGGTGAAAATAACATAGTTAAAATATTTAAAGGAGGTATTTCTGAACTTAATTCTAAACCTGAATCTAAAACAGTTTTTATTGATAGAACAAGAAATCATGAAAGTGAAGTAGGATTTTATTCGTGGTTTGCTCATTTTATGAAAATGCCAGATATTCCTAAAGTCCTAAATCAAAAAGGAGATTATTCAGATTTGTACTTACAAACAATTTTTCCAGCTTTATTTATTGAGCAAACTAAAGGATGGTCAGATTTATTAGCCTCTATGCCTTACTTTGGTATCAAAGATAACAAACAAAGAACCATTGAATATCTTTTTAATTTAAAAGCTCTTAAAAACGATGTTGAAAAAGAGCGATTAAATGAAATTAAAAAAAGAATTACGGAAAGATGGACGACAACATTAGGAAAGTTAGATGTATTAGCTACAGCTAACTCAGGTAAATACTCCGAATTAGATGAAGTTCCTTTTCTAGATAGTAAAGATCTTGATTTTGTTTCCTTAAAAATATTGAAAGGAATAGATTCTGACAATTTTATTCCTATAAATGAATTAATAGAGGAGTTAAAAGAAAAAAAGAGCCTCATTAATTTACAACCAAAACTAATTGAAAATAAAAAACCTGAATTGAGACGTATTCTCAATCAACAAAAGGAAAAATATTTAGATTTTGTTGATTACTACAATAAATTTAATTTAAAATATCAATCTCAAAAATCTCAATTACTTTCATATCAAAATCATATTGAAGAATTAAAAGCTGAAATAGAAGTTAATAAGGATATAAAATATTTAACTGAAAAAGATCCTACAGTAAACGAATTAGATTCATGTCCCACTTGTTCTCAAAAAATCACACCTGAGATAATTAAAACAGATTTATCTATTGAGTTTAAAACCATAAAAGGAAATTTGAATTACCTTCAAAATCAAAAAAAATTACTTGAATCATCAATAAATGGACTAATAAAAACATTAGATGAAAAAGAAGTAATCAATTCAACCTTTATCAAAGAAATATCTGATTTAGAGTTAAGTATTAGACAAATTAAAAATGAACTTTTAGATCCTGACTCAATGCCATCTAGGTTAGAAATTCAAAAAGATATTTTGTTAGAAAATGAGATATTAAAATTAACTAAAGTCGAATCGGATTTCAAAGGTTTAATTAATGAACTTAGAGAAGTGAGCGTTTTATATGGAGAAAATAAAAGATTAATAGATAATTTTAAAATTAATGATGCAGATGATATTCTAAAACTAGAAAATTTCGAAACTTCATATAAAAATTTACTTTATAAATTTAATTATAGTAGTAATAAACCATTCAATGTTTCGGTTCAAAGAAAATTTCCTTTTAAATATTTCCCTATTTCAAAATATGGAAAAGAGATTCAAAAAATCCAAATGAGTTCTTCCTCTAGTGATTTCATACGTAATATTTGGGCTTATACTATTAGTCTATTAAAAGAAGCTGAAAATCATCCAGGCATTATTTTATTTGATGAACCAAGTCAACACTCTATGAAGAGTAGTAGTCTTGAACAGTTTTTTAAAACTGTTGCTGACCTTAAACAATTTCAAATAATAGTAGCTGCTTCAAGTGAAGAAAACAATAAAACTGAAGATAAAAAAACTTATTCATTAAATAATATTTTAAGTAAAATAGAACACAATGAATATATTATTACAGAAATGTCAATTCAAGAAATGGAAAGCTAATTAAAGAAAAATACATTGATTTTTTGTTTCTTTTGTATTAAAGTAAAAGATAGCGCAAAACGATATAATGAAATTTAATCGAAAAATAGCTGTAACATAGTTGGTGATATAAAACGCGCACGCGTCAATTATATTTACAGTTATGTTTAATACGCATTCCGCCGTTTTACTCATAACAATATACTTGTTCTATAATTTATATTATGAAATAGCAATCCGAGTAGTGACGGGGGCTACAGCGAAAAAGAGACAAAAAAAATCGTAATTGCACACTTTTTTTAACTAATTATTAGTTTTATTATATCTCGTGTTTTTTCATATTTGATTATGAGAAAGTTAAAGTTATCAATTTCGCCCGTTACGAGCGATTTTCAAACCCCGTACAAATATCTAGTGAATTTGCATGAGCGAAAAGTTTTATACTTCAGAAGCAAACGCAAGGCTCAGGATTTTGTAAGGGATTTTAGTAATTATGTTTGTGACACTATAAGGTTATGTTACGATATACACGTACAATTGTACACTCTGTATTTACATCATTCGTATACTATCAAACCCTATTCGTTAAACCAAATTAAACTCAAACTAGATGGTTTTCTTGATCTTACCGATAAATGGTCAAATGATTACGGAGACGGTTGGCAATCTTTGAAATTAAGCGGTTTTTTTAAAATCCTAAACCATATAGAAGATACAGCCATTGAGTTTATATCACACTTTAAAAAGTCAAATGATTACTACCATGTTAATAAGGTTAACGCCCAGCTTCAAATGGTCCATTTCTTTTATGAGAAATACGATATCATTTTCAAAAATGCTAAAGTTAATCTTAATTATAAGTCAAACACAATTAAGCTACTTGATTTAGAGCGCAAGGTTTCTTAGAGCATAACCTAAACGTTATGTACACTAAAAAACACCCACAACCGCTAAACACATTAGCAGAAGGTCAAAAATTTGTCTATTCTTTAAACGGTCTACCAACGACCAAAATTCAAACACACGTAAGATCGTTAGGCGATCATTACTCAGAAGTTGAGCTTTTTGATGGTGTGATTGAATTTGTTAACCCTAGAACTTACGTATATGGGTTACAAGAAAGATAATGTGAACTACAAAGCTCGTCGACAGTACATTCTAAATTTGTCTGACGAGCTTTTAAAAAACCCGAAAATTCCTGTTTACACCTATACTGAAGCTTATCAGCATATTGCCGATAATTTTTTGTTTTGTGATATCAGTACGATCTATCGTGCTTTAAAGTTACGTGCTGCAAAACAGGAACAGACCAACGCAAACACATTACGAACATTAAAATTATTATAGCCGTTATTCGAGCCATTTAAGCCCGTTTAACGGCTTTTTCTATTGGCTAGGCAAAACATAACGGTTGTGTCGAAAAAACGAAGCGAAGCCATAGCGTAGCTGAGTTTTTGAGTCTTGCTAGATGAACGCGCCTTGTACTTTTTCAATTAAAAATGGGGGTATTTCCCAATACTTTGACGTAAGTTATCTTGATATCGTCCGAAATGGTGACACTTCTGTACTAAAACAGAATCAAAAAACACCATTTAATCAAATAATCAAGAAGTATGAGCCTACACCAAATTTTCTAAACGATGTTAATCGAATCAAATTCAAACACGATTTACATAGACAAATCATGTCTAAACGTGGAAAGAATTTAAAAGAACTGGGTACACTTTCAAATAATCAAAAAAAGAGCTGTAAAAAAGTATGTGAAAATATCATCAACACCGTCATATTCAGTAGAGAAAGAAATTCAGACTATAAAACAGGTCAATACGTAGTATTTGTAACTCTAACACTGCCAAGCAAACAGCAACATTCAGACAAACAAATCAAGCGTTTACAAACACGCTATATTGAGAATTTACAAAAGACTTATGGCGTAAAATATTATGTCTGGAAAGCTGAAGCCCAAAAGAATGGAAATATACACTTTCATTTACTACTCGATAAATGGATACATCACACTGTCCATAGAAAACTTTGGAATAAACAACTAGATAAATTAGGATATCTCGATTCATTTCAAAGTAAACACGGTCATAGAAACCCAAATACTACAGACGTAAAGAGTTTAAAAAAAGACGATAAAGGTCGTAAGATTAAAAACCCTACGTCATACATAGTAAAATATATGACTAAATTTGAGTTCGGTAAACGTCCAATACTGGGTAAATTATGGGGTTGTTCAGATGAGGCTAAACAACTAGACTACCCGAAATACCAAGAGGGTCAACCACTATTTGACCATGTTGTACACTTAATAAACTCTAAGAAGTTAAAACAAGTTTTAAAAGAAGACTTTTTCTCTTTTTTCTCTGGTAGGTCCTACGAGGTTATATCAACCAAATACAAAAAACTTTGGTCAGATATCAAAGATTTCTATAAACTACAAAACGGTAACATTGAGCCTCGTACGATCTCACAAAAAGAGTTCATTCGATTAAAGAATTACATACCTGAACAAACACCAACTATTCCTAAAATTGAAATTTTGCAACAACCAACATTTGAACAAGTAAAATTGAACTATGGAAACCCTGCATTTTGGACAAATAATTTAAAATAATTACTACCTGTAAATACCTGATTTACAACAAGGCACATTGCAACTTTTTTAACTAAACCTAGCCGTAAAATTGTATCAAATATTAATAAAAAAACATTTTTTACAATGGCTAAAACATTTGAATTAACAGGAGTAACTTCAAAAAAGATTGTACTAGAAAAACCACATAATCCTGCGGCGATGATCTTGTATAATGTGTCTCCAAGTGCAAAGGTTAAAGTGACTATCACTCGTAACAATACTCACACTATTACATTGATACCAGATTTAACCGTAGCTACTCTAAAAGAGTCTCAGGCTAAAATGGAAACTTTGTCATATAAGACTAACCACTCCGTACCATTACCATTCAACCCAAAGACTTATGAAATTTCGGATATGCCAACTACTACGGCAAACGAAGTAAAAAAGGCTTTAACTTCTGTAGAAATCTTACTTGCAATAGGAGGTGAGGTCTTACTTAATGAAGGTGATAAGTTAACAGTAACACTTTCAAATCTACAAAAACACGATGATTCACATGTTACATTCCTAGGAGGTTACCAAATCGCTCAAAACGAATATTCGTACAAAGAGCTTACCTGGAAAAAAGAAGATGAAGAGATTGCTTTAGAATTGACAGATGCTCATTATTTAATCATGGCTAAACCTGCTTTAGCTGACAAGTACGAGTTTATCGTACCAAACCAAAAGATTACAATGTACACTAGAGATTTACTAGCAAACCAATCTACTCATTTTGGAATTGTTGCATATGACCAACAAGACGGAGCAATATTTGGAACAAATTCTTGTGTTGTTCTTGATGTAAGAAGTATCAATTCTGTACATGTAACTAAGGAAAACCGTACAGCTGATATCAAGTACTACACAGTTAACCCAACTGCTTAAAATTCATTAATTCAAATTTAATTTATGTTAATCTATCCACTAACGGAGAGCTTTGACGCTTCTCCACAGTCTAAAACAATACCTGTAAATATTCCACCTGTTTTTGGTGGGGGTACTGGTTTTGCCAACGGTGGGTCATCTGTTCAAAACTTTATTAGCGAAATTCCATTCGCTGGAGGTCTCATTGGTTCAGGGTTAAATTTATTGGGTATTGATTTAAATTGTATTAACGCAAGCTTTCCACCTGAGAAAGCACAGAAAGAAACATCAGCTTTCTTGTTACAACAACAACAGCGTTATAATTTAGATTCATACTACAATAACCCAGCTTCAAATTTAGAAGAGTTTAAACAGAAGGCTAACGCTTATCTATTAGAGATTTGCGCAAACACTATAGAGCGTGCAATGAATGCACGTGACCGCAAAGGATGTACTAAACAAGGTGAGGAGTTATCACACCGAATGTTCGAACAGGCAAAACAGTTGATAATTCAGGAGATGAAAGATAACTATAACATTACTTTTCATAACCGAACTATCCAACACAATACCATTTTTCGTGGTGGTGGTCCATCAAGAACTTTTACAGTTCCACAGATCAAGACAGTCTCTCGTAAATCCCAATTTGCATTTGTAAATACAGCCGTTGACGGCGCTAAACAATACAGTCCTTTAACAAAATCCATCATTGGTTGGGTTGCTTTAGGTCTAGGATTATTATTTGGCTTAATCGCTTTAATTGTCAATGTTTTTAAGAAACCTAAAAAGAAAAAAAAGAAACCCAACAACAACTAAAATTTAATCATTATGAAGGAATATTTCACTAAAATAGGTGAGTTCTTAAACCGTAAATTATGGGGTTTGCCATATTGGGCAATCGGAATCTTACCAATCGCTTTAATCGTCTATTTAATCTTTTGGCTATTTAAACCGAAAGGAAGTAAGAACTCTAAACCTTGGTAATCATGGCACAAAATAAAAAATACAAAAAACAGAGTGAATACACGAATATCTACGAATCAGAACAAAACGTTGATCAGTACGGACGTGCGATGACTAAGAACGGGAAGTATTACAGCGGTTTCCAAGTTGGTTATACTAAAGAGTCTTATGAATATGAAGCACGCGTAGTAGGAACTGACGGTGTACAATTCGTAAATCAACCTAAGGTGTGGGTGACTGGTTATAACATCTCGAAAAGAGCTGGTACTATTAAATTCCAAGGTATTGAAAATTCTAAGTCTGTAAGATACCAAGGTGAAAAGAACGGTAACAAACATATTCTAATGTTTGTAGAATGTTTCTATGAAAATACAGGAGTTACTGTATTGGAATGGGTAGACGTGAATATTACCAACAAAACAGCAGTATTCAAGAAAATGAATATGCTTGCCGACGGTAGAACATACCCAAAAGGTGCAATCACTCGAATTGTAAAAAAGCTTGATTAATGAAGTTCTTAAATCAATTAGGCTCTATAACTCAAACCGTCATCAATTTCCTTGACGGTTTGAAAAGAGCTTCAAAAACACTTGAGGCTTTCGCAAGTGCGTTAAAGCTGTTCGAGGAAGAGCGTAAAAAGATTTGGAATATTAAACCAAAAGAAAAACCGAAAGAAAATGAAAAAACCGTATCCCTTATACCGTCCAGAAATACCGAATAGCGTCGTATTTCATGAAATATACCAACAAATACCATTTACAGGAATTTCAAACAAACAGTTATCAAAAAACTTTAGTTTAAAAGAAGCTGTAGACGCCGCTTTTGTTAGAGGTTTCGAAAAGTCACAATTCACACGCATACCAATAGACCCAAGGGTTATTTTGGCTTCACAAGCGATAAGAGATGCTTTAAACAAGCCTATAAAATTAGGTAGTACTTTCCGCTCAATGGAATGGGAGTTCTACAGAAAAAGACCCGGTACAAGTAGACACACTTACGGTATGGCTTGGGACTTGTCAGGTGATGGTTTGGTTAAAATGATGACCGAAGCTGTAAACACAAAGAATGAGCTTTACAGACGATTAAAACAAATTGGTATCGGATTTATACAAATCTATCCTTACTCAAATTTTGTTCATATCGATACTAGACCAAACAATACTCAGGATATACAAGTAGTATTCGAAAAAAAAAAGGGTAGTGGACTAGACAAAATTGCGCTAATGGACGCACTATCATTCGTGGCTGTATTGGTTACAATTGTAACCCCATTATTCGCATTAGGTAACTATCTGTATAACAGATTTAAAAAGAAGTAAAACAAATTAATAACAACTAAAGAGCATGTCGATTTCAAAACTAATATTCACAATTGTATTCATATTAGTACTGTCAATTTCAATAATGACAATGCTCTTTACTTTAATCATAATAAAATTATGTCAAAGACTATTCAAATCTTTATTGGGGCTGTACTCGCTCTGATATTTGGACTGTATTTTTATTTTAAGGGTAGAAGTTCGAAAAGCACTGAGCCTAAAAGTAACGATAACTCAGTCGCTGAGGCTATATCAGTTATAGATCAATCAATAGATAAATTTCTGTTCAGGAATAAAGATCATGAACCAATATTTGATGTAGTATCACGTTTAAATTCATCTCAAATACTAAAACTTCATAAAGATTTTGGTTTAAGATATCATGATAGTACCTTCGGGATATTTTCTTGGGTTCCTGTTTTAGACGATGCTATTGGTGCAGAAACTTACAATTTATCTGCAATTCTTTTAAGAGAATTTGATGAAAACCAAAAACAAAGAATTAAAGCAATTTATAAATCTAAAGGTTTGGTTTTTCCTTTAGTTAATCCTAACTAATTTTTGTATTTCGTTTTAGCTATTTTATATCCAATTCCGTAAAATACTACTGCTATAACTATACATAAAACTATTCCTATTTTAATAATCGCCATTTCTAATCCTTTTTAAAATTTCGATAAATATATGAAATATCTTTTTACGGGTGGTTCTTTGCTATTTGGTTACTCCATTAGTACAGACGACGACCCAATCCCTAAAATAATTAGTCTACTCGTGGCTATACTTGCTGAAGTACTAAGGCACCTGTGGAACGAATACAAAAAGAAAAAACAAAACCCAAATCCTAATGAAAGAAATTAATTTAAACGATACAAAATTCAGTTCTAGAGCTTATACAGGAGTTTTACCAATGGTTCTAAACGATAGAGGTTACTATGTACTAAATCATGACCTTTTGTTAGAAAACCAACAATTATACGGTCGAATTTCATTAACTCCCTATAATGTACCAGCTATTAATGGTTTTCCAGAGTACGAACGAACTATAGGTTTTTTACATGGTTATACTGGAGATGACCCGTATTTAATCACCTTCTTTGATTTTGAATTACAAACTCCTATTATATTTAGATCGTTGGGTATAGTTGATTATTACCCTGTGTATTTTGACGGTTTAATTTTGACTAGACCAAGTGCTTACCGTGATCTAGATGCTACCGATTTAATAGACCAACAAAATATACTTAACGCAATGCATCCAGACGGTATACCTGAGGATTACACGCCTTACAAACAATATACTGTAAGAGACGGCAACGGAAACGACGGACAACCTTCAAGCGGTGGCGGAAGAACAGGTACTCCAACTCAAGGTGGAAGTGGTGGTTCAACTACAAGTTAATTGTTATATTTGTGATAAGTTAGTATATTACGTGGGGGCGTAGTATGTTAGTTTTCAACTATGAGTAAACCCGTACATAATCTGTACGGGTTTTTACTTTTTATTCCATGTTTAGAATTCTATCAACAAACACAGTATGTTTAACTAAGTCGTTGTTATCTGCTTTAATATATTCTACAGTTCTTTCACCGTTAATTAACTCTTTTTTAATCACTATATAATCATGTTCACCGTGAATAATTACTTCGTTAATTTCAGCTATTAATAAAGCTTTAACAAGTCTCTTTTCTTTGTTTTGCCAATCCCTCAACTTCTTTTTAAAATCTGCCATAATCAATTAATTTTAAAATATTAATACTGTTAATTTTTTATCTAGAATACATACAGTGTAAAGTACTTTGTATTTTTTACATACATCTCTTATGATTTCAATTATTATATCAGGTATAATATTATGTCTTCTAACTAATATATCTCCATCACTTTCAATCACTTTTAAATTATGATTTCTACCTTTCTCGTTAAGTTCTTTACTGATTTTTTCAATTAATGCTTTTTCCATGTCTGTTAATTTTGTGGGTTTCCCCTGTTAAAAAAAAAAATATTTTTTTTGCTTTAAAACCAACAAACAAACCACTGACACGGTTTTGGAAATACAAAAATTTTTCTGGGAAGGTTTGCCGACTTTAGGAGGTGAAAACCCAGATAAAATTCTTTTTATTTTTAAAGCTGTGTCTATATTCGTGCGGTGGTATTAAAACCAAGAAAATATACCCACCGCCGAACCGCATTCGACTAGCTCTAAACATGTCTTAAAACACCTTTAAAATGCCTTAAATTTGCATATACGATCGAAATTGCATACATTAGCGCATATATAATCCGCTCTTTGAAATCTAAACGTATTTAAATCAGTTATTTAAGTAAAAACACGAGTACTTATATGGGATTATTTTCTCATATATTTTTTGCACTATAATTTATATTATGTTAAATAGGATATTTTAAAAGAAGTATTATCTCCTTTTATATACTTTCATCTATCCAAGAAAAATGTTTATTTCGAATCGTATTTTTATTCAATCTTACATAGTCAACAAAAGCTTTCGCTATTGGTGTTAGTTTCTTTTCTTTTCTCCAAACTAGATTCCATTCAGTTTCAATTGGCAAACCTTTGTAAGGAATTATTGAAATTTCTTTATTCATTAAAGCACTTTTAATTCCAATTAATGGCATTATAGAATAACCAATTCCAGCTATAACAGCCTGTTTTAAAGCTTCATTTGAAGTTAATTCTATTTTTTTTGCAGATTGAAAATTCTTTTTCTCTACAAACATTTCCATGGCATTTCGTGTAGCAGATCCTTTTTCTCTGTAAATCAGAGGTCCTTCTGTAAATATTTTACTTTTTTTCTTCTTTTTTTCATTAATCATTGTTGAACTTCCAACCAGATATAAACTATTTCGTAACAGCGGAATAGTTTCCAAATTCAAATGACTTGGTAAAACAGACACTAAAGCAAAATCAACTTCATTATTTTCTAAATTTGTTACAACACTCTGTTTATTCGTTACATCCATTGAAAAGTCAATAGATTCATGTTGTTTCAAAAAATCTGAAACATAATATGGCATTACATATTTACCAGTTGAAACTACAGCTAACTTTAATTGCCCTGCTAGTTTCCCTTGATATGCGTAAGTTTTATGGTTTATGGTTTCAACTTCAATAAGAATTTGTTTCGCTGTATCAGCTATTTCTTGTCCGAAATCCGTAATATAGAGCTTCTTACCTACTACTTCAGTTAAAGGTATAGGAAATTGTTCTTGAAAATTTTTAAGCTGAATTGAAACAGCTGGTTGCGTAAGAAATAAAGATTCTGCAGCTTTTGTAATGCTTTTTTTATCTACTATTTCCAAAAAAACTTTTAATTGATGAAGTGTATAATTCATACAGTTTTATAATCTATTTTTTTAGAGCAAAAATAATTTATATATAACTAAAAACTTATGTATATGAACTTAAATATAAATTAATATTCTAATACAATTAAGAGATATAAAATTAATTAAACTCATTTATTTCAAATACTTACACAAATATAATAAATTTTATTAATGATTATTTAAAGAATAATAAATAATAATATATTAAAAAAATATTCAAAATTTGCGCCATAAAAAACACAAAAGATGAGTACAACAACACAAACATTAGTAAACAGTTTAAAACTAATTGATGGCACATTTACACCTATGCACACAGAAGATTTATTAAAAAGCTTTATCAACACTAAAATTAATTATCACAAACTTCATCGATTAATTATTCTTGAAGGAGATCATAATAATGATACTGCTTATGATAACAATAGAATTCATGAATTAAAAGCTGATAAGATTCACTTATCTGAGATTATTGCTTTCGCTAAAGCGAATAACAAAAATATTAAGTTAAAAAGTACAATAAGTATAGAACTTACTGACCAATAAAATATTTACGAAATGGATATTCATTTGTTGATTGATAATTTAACAAATCCTGCCTTACTTTTTTTCTTCTTAGGAATCTTTGCTTCACAAGTAAAAAGTGATTTAGAAATCCCGAAGAATTCATCAAAATTTATTTCGCTGTATTTGCTTTTATCTATTGGTTTTAAAGGTGGTCAAGAATTAGCTCATAGTGATTTTTCATCAGAAATTTATGGAGCATTAATCATAGGATTTCTGTTAGCTGTCTTCACTCCTTTTTACACATTCTTTATTTTAAAAAGAAAATTTTCAGTCGAAAATTCAGGAGCTATTGCAGCTGCATACGGTTCTGTGAGTGCTGTAACTTTTATTACTGCAATTAGTTTTCTTGATATGGAAAAGATAAGTTATGGTGGACATATGGTAGCCGTAATGGCATTAATGGAAGCTCCTTCTATTATTGTTGGAGTTTTATTAATGAGATTATTCTCTAATGGTAAACGATCTACTAAAGAATTACTCAAATTAATTAAACATTCTATTACGAATGGTAGTGTTCTTTTAATTATTGGAAGTTTAGTTATAGGATATTTGGCTAGTGACGCTCAAGCCGCAGGAATTAAACCTTTTACGACAGATATTTTTAAAGGTTTTCTAGCTGTATTTTTATTGGATATGGGAATAACAAGTGGTAAAAAAATTGGAGCATTTATTAAAAAAGGTTGGTTTGCTTTACTTTTTGCAATCATTATACCTTTAATTAACGGTTGTTTAGTAGCCTACATTTCTGGAATTTGGTTAGACGAACTTGGAAATCGATTTTTAATCGCCATTTTGGCTTCAAGTGCTTCATATATTGCTGTACCAGCAGCTATGCGAATTGCAGCTCCTAAAGCTAACCCAAGTTTGTATTTACCCATGGCGCTTGCAATAACTTTCCCTTTCAATATTACTTTAGGTATGCCTATTTATATGTATATAGTTCAGCAAACATTTTCATAAAATAACTTTAGTACAGTTATTTGTTATTTTTCATTAACCCGTTCTTTTGTAAAAGGCCTAACTCACAATAGTTAGGTCTTTTTTTTGATAAAGACCCACACAAAAAACATAAATTAGACTAATGATTATTTTAAAAAACATAAATATCTATATATCAATAATATATCTTAAATTTGTAGTGTAGATTATCAAATATAGGAATAGTTTATGTAGTAGTTTTTTAGTTATTTCTGTTCTTTTTCATTAACCCGTTCTTCAAAAAGATCTAGTTTCTATTTTAGTACTAGATCTTTTTTATATTTTAAAAATCAACTGATCATCAAAAGCATAGGCTTTATTTTCTTCTTGATCGAACTTTGTATTCAAGCCTGTAAATAAGCTAAATGCAGGAAGAATTAATTGGCTTTTACTTACCAAATAGCATGGTAATTTTATATATTGATTTCCTTTGAATTTAATACGAACTCCAGGATGCATATGACCACAAATTATAGATTCTCCTTCTATTCCATCATCTAAATCATGACGAAAAGTGAGTTTGTTATCTCTTAAAAAAGAAACGGTTTCAAAACCGAGTTTCTGTATTTTCTTTTCAGACATTTTATCATGATTTCCTTTGATCAGAACTTTATTAATATGTGAAATTGAAACCAACCAATCTTTAAAAATCTCAATATTCGAATTGTAATTTGCGTGAAATAAATCTCCAACCACAATAATTCTTTTAGGAGAAAAATGAGTGATTAAAGTTGATAAACGTTGTAAATCTTCATGTAAAATAGTGTCGGCAACGGCAATTCCATGTTGTCTAAAATGTGCTGTTTTTCCTATATGAATGTCAGATAAAATTAATGTTTCTTTGTCTTCCCAATAGATAACTCGTTGATTTGTTAAGGTCAATTTAGTATTGGAAAACTCAATATCTTCTGTTAGAATATTCACTGAATCAGTTTATAATGTTGTTTTTGTAATCGTAAAATACGATCTGCTAGTTTTTCATTACTCATGGTATCTCGTAAACTATCAACTTTTATAGGAAAGCTCAAAGGCGTATAGCCTCTCGCCTCTTTTAAAATGATTTTACTTTTCGAAATACGATCGAAAGCTTCAAATAATCGTGCTTGTTCTAGCTGTTCATTAAACACTTCTGTATAGGCTTGTCGAAATAACAAATTATTTGGTTCATGATCTTCCAAAACTCTAAAAATTAAACCTGATGAAGATTGTAAACTCTTATTTGTTTTTCTTGCTCCGGGTTGCGATTGTACAACCAAACCAGCAATTACAGCAATATCACGAAACTTTCTACTAGCCATTTCTGAAGCATTTACACTTGCTATTGCATCTTCCATGAGATTTTCTTTGGACAATATACGATCTAAATTTTCTTCAAAAACAGGAATTTCTTGATCACTCAACAAATCAAAACCATAATCATTCATCGCAATTGTAAATGTAATAGGTTTCAATTTACTAATTCTGTAGGCAATTAATGATGCCATTATTTCATGTACCAAACGTCCTTCAAACGGATAGAAAAATAAGTGATAACCTTCTTTTGTTTTTATTTTTTCTACCAGAAACTCATCTGACTTTGGAATATGAGAATTACTATTTTGCGTTGTTAATAACGGATTCAAAAACTTCAATTCTTTCTCTCTAATTCCTGGATGTAAAGCATCATTAAGTTTTAATCGTAAATAATGACTCAGATATGAAGTTAATGGTAGCCTCCCTCCTTTCCAGCTCGGTGTAATCGCTTTCTTAGAGTTACTTTTCTTCACAAAAACTGTCATGTCTTTAATATGAACAATTTCTAAAACTCGACCAGCTAATACAAATGGAGTTCCGTTTTTTAATTTAGAAATAAAGAATTCTTCAATCATACCAATAAATCCGCCTTTCATAAAACGAACTTTCAACATGGCGTCACTAACAATAGCACCAACATTCATTCGATGTAACATGCTAATTCTTCTACTGGTAACTTTATATAAATTGGTTTCTTCTTCAAAAACCACTTTATGAAATTCCTCGTAAGTTTTTAATGTATTTCCACCTTGCGTAATAAATTGCATAGCCCAACTAAAATCTTCTTCAGTAAGTTCAGCAAAAGCATGTGTTTGTTGAATTAATTCAAAAGTTTCTTTCCATTGAAAACCTTCTCCTACAGCTAAAGACACTAAGAACTGAACTAAAACATCATACGCTAAGACCACAGGAATTCTAGCTTCGACATCTTTTTGCTTTACCGCTTCTTTTAAAGCTGAAACTTCAATTAATTGTAACGTATGCGTTGGTAAACAATATACTTTTGATACTTCGTTTGGTGAATGTCCACTTCTTCCCGCTCGTTGCATAAAACGTGCAATTCCTTTGGCAGAACCAATTTGTACCACACAATCTACAGGTTTAAAATCGACACCTAAGTCTAAAGAGGAAGTACAAACTACGGCTTTCAATAATCCGTCATTAATAGCATCTTCAATCCAATTTCGTAGTTTTTTATCAATAGAACCATGATGAATTGCAATTTGTCCGGCTAAATCTGGATCAGTATCTAATAATAATTGGTACCAAAGCTCTGATTGACTTCTAGTATTTGTAAAAATTAGTGTTGTTGTATTTTCATAGATAATTGGCAACACTTTTTTCACCAATTGTCCGCCTAAATGTCCAGCCCAAGGCAATAATTCCACTTCATCTGGTAGTAAAGAAACAATTTTAAGTTTTTTCTTTTCTTTAGAAGTGATGATTGTCGTTTTCAATTCTGGGTTTGGTAACAAAACTGTTTTTGCTTCTTCTAAGTTTCCTATAGTTGCTGAAATTCCCCAAACTCGTAAATCTTTGGTTAACGATCGAATTCTAGCTATAGCTAACTCTGTTAAAACTCCACGTTTTGTAGCCAAAAGTTCATGCCACTCATCTATTACAACACACCTAATATTCTTAAACCATCTAGAATTTTTCTTTTGTGTAAACAACAAATGCATGGTTTCTGGAGTGGTTAACAACACATCTGGCATTTTTCGTTCTTGTTGTCTACGAATATTTTGTGGTGTATCGCCATTTCTAACAGCTGCAACCCAATCTAAGCCAATTTCATCAATCGCAGCTTGCATTGCTTTTTGTAAATCTTTTGCTAAAGATCTCAGGGGACTTATCCATAATAATTTACAGCCTTTTTTATATTGATCAGGGTGATTTAAATAATCTATCAAAACAGCTAAAAACAAGGAATAAGTTTTACCAAAACCAGTTGGTGCAACGACTAATCCGCTATAATTTTGAGCGTATTTTTTCCAAGCTTTCAATTGAAAATCAAAAGGTGAAAAGTTTTTAGAAGACAACCAATCTTCAATAATTTTATATCCTTCAGTTGTTTCTAGTGTACTCATTGATTAAAAATTAAGTCTTTTACAGATTCAATAGTGTCGATATCAGCTACTGTTTTATCTTTTCGCCAACGTTTAATTCGAGGAAAACGAAGTGCAACACCAGATTTATGACGATTACTTAAAGCGATTCCTTCAAAAGCAATTTCAAAAACCAATTCAGGTTTCACTGTACGAACTGGCCCAAATTTCTCTGTAGCATTCTTTGTTACCCAACGGCTAACTTCAGTTATTTCAGCATCTGTAAGTCCGGAATAAGCTTTAGCAATCGTGACTAAACTATCATCTTTTTTAACAGCAAACGTGTAATCTGTATATTTAGAACTTCTACGACCACTACCCTTTTGCGCATAAATCATAACTACATCAATCGTTAACGGATCTATTTTCCATTTCCACCAAGTTCCTTTTTTTCGACCAATATGATACTCCGCATTTTTAGATTTTAGCATTAATCCTTCAGCATTAATCCTTCGAGAATCGTTTCTAATTTCATCTAATTCATCCCAGGAATCTACTTTAATTGCATTGGATAATTGAATGGTATTGGTCGTATTGTTTAGAAATATGCTTTCTAATTTCTTTCTTCTCTCAGCAAGATTTTCTGATCTGATATCTTCGTTTTGATATTCTAACAAATCGTAAGCATAAAATCCGATAGGAATTTCTTCTAATAGTTTCTTAGTGACATTCTTACGGTTCAATCGCTTTTGTAAATCATTAAATAACAACACACTACTATCTTTAATAGCCAGAATTTCTCCGTCTAAAACAAAATCTTCTTTCCAAGTAGAAAATGCTTCTACAAGTTCAGGAAACTGATTTGTTACTAGTTCTTCTCCTCTACTCCAAATAAATAATTCGTTATTTCTTTTTACAATTTGTCCACGAATTCCATCCCATTTATGTTCTATTTGCCAATCATTTATATCGCCTAATTCTTCAAGTTCTTTCTCTAAACTATACGCTAAAGCAAACGGATACGGTTTCGAATTATCGTAGTTTATATGAGTTCCTGATAACAATTCATCAAAAGAAATTGTATTGATATCCCAGTTACCAATAATGCTATGCATCAATTTATTTACATCAATATTCGTTAACTTTGCTAAAGCATTGACTAAGGTTTTCTTTGAAACACCAATTCGAAAACTTCCACCAATTAATTTATTGAAAATCAATCGTTCTTGCATTTGTAATCCGTTCCAAGCATTGATCACATATTCTTTTTTTTCTTCTTCACTTTTAGGTTTTAAAGCAATTAATTCTAACATCCATTCATGTAACGACTTTTCGATTGTTGTTTCTGGTTCAGGTAATAATAACGCTAAAGTTTCTCCTAAATCACCTACTGTACTGTAACTTTCTAAAAACAACCATTCTGGAAGCTTAGAAATCTCTGCACACCATAATTTCATTAACGAAGATTTTACAGGTCGTGAAGGTCTTTTTCCTGTGAATAATGCAATCATCCAGAGTTTATCTTTATCTGGTGCTGTTGCAAAAAAATCGACTAATGCATCAATCTTTGCATTGGTTTTATTTGTGATTTCTATTGCATTTATAAGTTCGGCAAACTGTTTCATGAAGTTGTTTCTTGGGTTACAATTTGCTTTTCTTCTGATTCTATTTGATCGTTACCATATTCGGTAATAACTTCTTCAGATTCTATTCCGATTTCATTTAAATAACGAGAAAAAATAGCTTGAGATCCGTGAGTTACATAAACTTTCTCTGCATTTGTAGCTTTCACAGCTTTTAGTAATCCATCCCAATCTGCATGATCACTTACTACAAAACCCGCATCTACACCTCTCCAACGTCTGTTTCCTCTAATTTGCATCCAACCAGAGCAAATTGCAGTGGCTGCATTCGGAACTCTTTTTAGCATTTTACTTCCAAGCAAAGCTGGCGGCATAATGATAATTTTATTCTGAATATCCGCTTTTTTAAAATTTCCATCTAAACGAATGGTTTCTGGAATTTTAACTCCTGAAGCTGTAATTGCAGTATTGATATGATGAATTGCATTATGAACATAGATTTCATCTAATCCTTCTAAAAGTTTCATAATACGTTGTGATTTTCCTAACGAATACCCAAAAAACACACTTGTTCGATTATTGGCTTTGTTTTTTGCCACCCAATTATGAATTTGTGATTGAATCGCTGCTTCTGTTTGCCATTTATAAATTGGCAATCCGAAAGTACTTTCTGTTATGAATTCGTGACACGTAATCGGTTCAAAAGGAATAGTTAAATTATCTTCTTTTATTTTATAATCTCCAGAAAAAACTACAACTTTTCCTTTGTATTCTAATCGAACTTGAGAAGATCCAATAATATGTCCTGCTGGATGAAAACTAACTTTAACTCCGTTTATCGTTTTAGATTCATTGTAATTGAGTGTTTCTACAGAAATATCTGGACTAATGCGATGTTTTAAAATGTTTTTGGTGTGTGTATGACAGAGATAATGCTTCATTCCCCAACGTGCATGATCTGCATGTCCATGAGAAATTACCGCATAATCTACTGGATACCATGGATCGATATAAAACTTTCCAGGAATACAATAAATGCCTTTTTTAGTGAAACGAACTATTTTCATGTTTAACAAATTTAAAAAAATATTAAACAAAAAATAATTCTAAAGACATTATTATAATAGTTTATTTATTTTCTTTGGACCAAGCTAAATAACCTCCGTTTAAATCATAAATTTTTTTAAACCCTAATTCACTGCATATTTTAGAGGCTTTTCCACTTCTTTTTCCGCTTCTACAATACAAATAAACAGGTTTCTCTTTATTTAATTGATTTAATTCAGCTTTAAAAGTTGATGAGAAATAATCTATTGATTTTGCATTTAGAATATGACCTTGATTAAATTCTTTGGAAGTTCTAACATCTATTAATTGAATATCTTGATTGAGTATTTCTTTTTTGAATTCTGAAACGTTTAACACGATTATATTTGAATCTTTTTTAGACGTGCACGAAAGTGTAAAAATTGTCATTATAAGTATTGTTAGTATGTGCTTCATCTATCGTTTTATTTTCAAATTGATATTCATGATGAAAATTAAAACTTTTATCAGGAATCATCTCAAATTTTAGCGAAAATTAACAATTCTATTGCAAAAAAAATAAACTGTTAATTCGCTTTGTAAGCTTCTAAAGATGGGTTTATATCTTTAGTTTTGTTTCCTGCAAAAAACAGTAAAAAACCAACCAATAAATTAACCAAATGAAGTATCTATTTACAATCTGTAGTTTACTTTTTATACAACACTTTTCAGCACAAACTTTAAAAGGAAAAATAATATCGCAAAATGATATTCCTATAATAGAGGCTCATATTTATAATTCAAGTGATAAACATCATACGCATAGTAATGATAGAGGTGCTTTTATTTTACACCATGTAAAAGTTGGAGATACATTAATTGTAAGTCATATCAACTACAAAAAGAAACAAGTCATTATAAATGATTTAAAACCAATTACAATAACTTTAGAAGAAAACTTAGTATCGCTTGAAGAAATTACCATTGCTAAAAAATTAAATGCTTTAAATGTAATTGCAGATGTAGACATACAAGTTTCGCCAGTAAATTCTTCACAGGAAATTCTACAAAAAGTTCCTGGTTTATTCATTGGCCAACATGCAGGTGGAGGAAAAGCAGAACAAATTTTTCTTCGTGGATTTGATATCGATCATGGAACTGATATTACAATAACAGCAGATGGTCTTCCTGTAAATATGGTTTCTCATGCACACGGACAAGGATATGCAGACTTACACTTTGTAATTCCAGAAACCGTTGATAAAATAGATTTTGGTAAAGGTGCGTATTATGCAGATAAAGGAAACTTCAATACAGCAGGATATGTAAACTTTAAAACCAAAGAAAGATTAAGCAATAATTTATTAAAGCTAGATGTGGGTCAATTTAATACAAAACGTTTATTAGGAATGTTTAATATTATGAATAACAACAAACAGAGTGCTTATATTGCTTCAGAATATATTTTGACAGATGGGTATTTCGAGAGTTCTCAAAATTTCAATAGATTAAATATTTTTGGAAAATACAGTTTAAATGTAACTGACAATGATAAAGTTGGACTAACTGTTTCTCATTTTACAAGTAAATGGGATGCTTCTGGACAAATTCCTCAACGTGCTGTAGATAGTGGATTAATAACTCGTTTTGGTGCTATTGACGATACTGAAGGAGGTTCTACAAGCAGAACTAACGCTTTACTTACTTACGACAAGATAATTTCTGAAAATGCTTCTATTAAAAACAAAGTTTTTTATAATCGTTATGATTTCGAATTGTTTTCTAATTTCACTTTTTTCTTAGATGATCCTGTTAACGGTGATCAAATTAAACAAAAAGAAACTCGAAGAATTTTCGGTGCAACAAGTGATTATAAACAAAATTTTACTTCACTTGATGGAAGTTTTTCTGTTGGAATTAGCTTGCGAAATGACAGAAGTTTTGGTAATGAATTAGCAAATACAGTAAATCGTAGGCAAACTTTAAATCGAATTCAGTTTGGTGATATCAATGAAACAAACCTTGGAAGTTATGTAAGTGCTAATTTTAACTTCGGAAAGTTTACTATAAATCCAGCTTTACGCTTAGATTATTTCAATTTCCAGTATAATGATAATTTACAAACGAATTACGAAACACAGTCTGAAACAGCTAGTGTTGTCAGTCCGAAATTAAACATTTTCTACAATCATAATGACAATACTCAGTTCTATTTAAAAACAGGTAAAGGTTTTCATTCAAATGATACTCGAGTAGTTGTTGCTCAAAATGGAAATACAATTTTACCTGCTTCTTATGGATTTGATGCTGGAATTATCTGGAAACCTATTCCTAAAATTTTAATTAACACAGCATATTGGTATTTATTCTTAGAACAAGAGTTTGTATATGTTGGAGATGCAGGAATTGTAGAACCTAGCGGAAAAACTAATCGTCAGGGAATTGATTTTAGTTTAAGATATGAACCAATCGATCAACTTTATTTCAATTTTGATGCAAATTATACACACGCAAGAGCTTCAGAAGAATTAAAAGGACAAGATTTTATTCCTTTGGCTCCAGATTTTACGTTAACAAGCGGATTAAGCTATAAAAGTAAATCAGGATTTTTTGGAAGCGCGCAACTAAGACATATTAAAGATAGACCAGCAAATGAAGATAATTCTATTGTTGCTGAAGGTTACACTGTAACAGATTTAAATGTTGGTTATGAGTTTAAAAACATAACATTTGGTGTACAAGTAAAAAACCTTTTTGATACAGAGTGGAATGAAACTCAATTTGCAACAGAATCTCGTTTGCAAAATGAAGTAAATTCTGTTGAAGAAATTCATTTTACACCTGGAACTCCTTTTTTCTTAACTGGAACTATTTCTGTTAGGTTTTAGGGATTTAATCTAATTTCAAAATCATTTAAAAAGACTCGATTACAATATTGAGTCTTTTTTATTTTACAATTAGTTTATATCCAACTCCATGAACATTGGTAATTTTTATGGTTTCGTCTTCAGCCAATTTCTTACGTAATTTAGAAATATAAGTATCTAAACTTCTACTAACCACTACTCCATTATCTTCCCATACTTTCTTTGTTAGTTCCTCTCGTTTTACAGTTTGATTTAAATTTTCTACAAGAATTAAGAGTAAATCACATTCTTTTTTAGATAGATTCATTTCATTAGAATTTCTAATAAGAATATTCCTATCTGGTAAAAAAGAATAGTTACCTATAGTTAGTTTTACTTCATGTTCAACTACTGTATTTTTACTTCTTTGCTGTTTCCTTTTAAATAATAACAAGAGAATAATGGTGACTACAATTAGTAATACTATTATGATATAATAACTCTTATAATTAGTTGAACTCATTGTAACATCTTCTGTGAAGTTTATTCTAATTGTATAACAACTTTTAGCTAAAATTCTATTTGCACAAGGAATAATACCTTCTTGTACTCTTTTTTTCATGAAATAACTATAAGCAACTTCATTATCAACACATTGAAATACTTGTACAATATAAGCTTCTGGTAATTTTGCTTTTTTAAAGTTCGTTTCAATTAACTTTACTAATTTATCTGGTTCTATTTCTATAGCACTAGGAAATGCTATTTCATAAGTTGCATTATCAACTTTTTTTACTGGTAAAACAGGAGATGTTAAATCTTTATTAGCAGCAAGTATTTCATGACCAACTTGTCGGATGGAAACTTTTACTATTTCTGAAAAATAAGATTCTGTAGAAGATGAATTACAAGAAATCAGACTAACCGTAAAAAGTAAGACAATTATTCGTACAGAACTCAAAAAAAGTTTTTTATAAATCATTGTAACAAATAACATATAATTTTACGATAATTTATAGCTTTTGACACTTCTTTTACACTCTTTTGACACTTTTTGGATAAGCATATTCTAACTTTGAGATATCAAAAATGAAATAAAATTTCGCGATATTTTTTCATAAATTACTAATTATTAAATCAATAAAAAAATGATTAAATATATAATCTTAGGAATTACCTTACTTTTTTCAATTTCTTGTAAAAAAGAAAATAAAGTGGAAATGAAACAAGAAAAATCAGTGGCACAAAATATAAAAACAGATAATTTTACGAGTCCTTATTACAATAATAACTATCCATATGATATTTCAAAAAGCAATATGCCATATGAGCTAACTATGAAAACTTTTCAACTACGAACAGATACTCATAGTTTAGAAATTGATATGTTATTACATCAAGGTGCATTTTTTGTTTCTCCAAAATCTAAAGGTGATTTTAAAGGAAAATTTAGAGTAGAGTTTTCTGAAAGTAAACATATTGAATTAGAAGATGGAATTTTAGAATCTCCTTTATCCAAAGAAACCTTTGATCCTCATCCATATGTTAATGGTTATGTAAATTGGGTAAAAGAAAATACTATTTATATTAAGAATTTTAAAATTTTGACACCGAAAGAGAATTTCACAGTTACAGGAGTAATAAAGTTTGTTATTGAACCTCGTTGTACATTAGAAGAAATTCCTTTTATTATTGTCCATGAACATGGTGAGTTAAGAGTTCGTAGAGATGGATGTTAGTGGTCAATGATCAGTTATCAGTTATCAGTTATCAGTTATCAGTTATCAGTTATCAGTTATCAGTTATCAGTTATCAGTTATCAGTTAATAATATATTATTCGTTGCTTATTGATAACTGTTCTCTGACGTTTTTTTGATAATTTTGACAATCTTATGCATTCAAGAAACTTACATAAAGATTCTGCTTACGATTTTGAAAAATTATCTGATGCAAATCCTGATTTAAAAGCTTTTACTTTTAAAAATGAATATCAAAATACTACCATAGATTTTGGTAATCCGAAAGCTGTGGTAGCTTTAAATAAAGCTCTTTTAATCGCACATTACAATGTATCAAATTGGGAATTACCCGAAGGATATTTATGTCCGCCAATTCCTAGCAGAGTGGATTACATACATCATATAGCTGATATTGTTACTGAAAAACAAGAAATTAAAGGATTAGATATCGGCGTTGGAGCAAATACAATTTACTGTATTTTAGGAAGTCAAGTTTATAATTGGAAAATGATAGGATGTGATATTAATGCTGAAAGTATTAAAATTGCTCAAAAAAACATTGATTTTACACCTAAATTAAAGAAAAACGTAAGTTTAATTCATCAAAGTAATAATGCAAACATATTTGAAGGTGTTATAAACGTTAATGATTATTTTGATTTTTCAGTCTGTAATCCTCCTTTTCATAATTCTGAAAATGAAGCTAAAAAGGGAACATTACGCAAGCTTAATAATTTAAATAAAAAAGATTTTGAGCTTAATTTTGGTGGTCAGGCTAATGAATTGTGGTGTAATGGTGGTGAAGCTTTATTTTTAAAACGAATGATTAAACAAAGTACATTGTTTAAAAATCAAGTAGGTTATTTTACGAGTTTGGTCTCTAAAAAAGAACATTTGCCAAAGTTAGAGAAACAACTATCTAAACTAAAAGCAAAGTATAGGGTAATACCGATGCAGCATGGTAATAAAATCACAAGAATTTTGGCTTGGTCTTACATTAAAAACTTTTAAAATTACTCTGTAACTATTCCAGAATACTGAATTGGAAATCGATGTGTAGAAATGATATCCATTCGGGTTTTTAAATTCTTATAGATGACTAAAGTTACATCATAACTTTCTGTATTTGAGTTTTTATCACGAATTGTAAACTTTATTTGGTGATTATCTCTCTTTGTTTTCGAAGTTTTGTAATTCGTAATTTTATCATCAAATTCAATTCCAACATTTGTATTATTATAACTTCCAGCGAATTGACGTTCTCCATAATATGGTAAATCTCCAATAGTTATAGAATCTTTACTAAATTTAAAAACACTTCCATGACCTGTAATATCGATCATGTTAATTGTATTTCCGTTAGGTAAAAAGACATTTGCAGGTAAAGAATTTAAAGCTGCTGTAACTCTAGGATAAGCTCTTTTAGAATTAATACTAAAAGGTTTACCATCTACAATTTCATTGAACTTTTTCAATTGTACAGCTGTGTAACTTTCTTTTGTTGATGCACAACTAACACTTAAAAGTATAAGTAACAAAAAGTAAAATACTCTAATCATAATAGTCGCTTTTACTATAAAATTACTAAAAATCAAGTAAAACTTTGAAAACTAACTGTTAAATTAACCATTCAGCTTATTGTCTTGTCTGAAAACAGAAGGAGTTACCCCTACAAATTTTTTAAACGCTGAATTGAATGAGGATAAACTATTAAAACCTACCTCAAAAGCTACAGCTGAAATTTTATAATGCTCACTATCCTTAGAGATTAGTTTTTCTTTTGCTTCATTTACTCTTTGATAATTGATAAAGTCGTTAAAATTCTTCTTGCTGTATTGGTTGATTACCGAGGATGTTTTGTGAGGTGTTAAGCCTATGTTTTTACTTATTTGTACTAATGAAATACTAGGATTTAAAAATTCTTTTTCTTCAATAATCAATTTTGAAATTTTATTAAAAAAAAGTAAATCATCATTAACTTTAAAACTTTCTCCATCTATATCTACACTGTTCAATTTAAATGCTTGGTATGTTAAAAAATAGATAACAATACTGTATAATATTGGTCCAAAAATGTATGGTATTGTATTTTCTATAATATTCAAAAAGTAAGAAACCCATATCACTATACAACTAATAATGAGTGTTTTCAACCATTTTATAATGGCCTTTTGAGATTTACTTTGTACTTTATTTATTTCTTTTTTAACACGCCTTAATATTCTATTTGCTAAGAAAATATAAATAGCAAAATGCAAATAAATAAAAATGAGAATACTGCCAAAAATGATTACAGTTTCTCTATTATTTGAACTGAACCAATTCTTTGGAATAAAAAAACTCAAGCTAAAAACGACAAAAAAAGGAATAAGTTCTAGAGTGTGAATTCTAAGTAATTTAAAATCTGGTATAGTCATTGCTTTAAAATACCAACACAATAAAGGGCCAATTAATAACAAAAGTGCTAGTCCTAAAATTATAAAAGTAGGCTCTAGATCTTCTCCAAAATAAAGTAATATCGATTTTCCTACCCTAAAAGCCATAAAGATTAAAATCAACCCCAATAATGTATTGGTCAACTTCTTTTTCTTTTTGAAAAAAATCAAGTAAACAGCAAACAGCATACCATGTAGAAGTCCAGCACTACTTAATATAATTAGAAGTATATCAGAAAAGTTCACATCTTTATTTTTCTCAAATTTAATTGTTTTTATTTGATCGTTTTTCTTGATTTTTAATGTGTGAAACCAGACTTATCAATTCAAAAAAGTCAGTTACTTTTCCTTCCATCATAGCTAAAACACTGTGTTTAGCTATCAATAATCTTGAAATTGGTTTATTTTCTTGAACAATCATTTTTTTGATTTTTTCTTTTGCTATTTTCTTCCCTTTTGATTTGTAAATAGACAAAATAGCTACAGCATTTTCTTCATCAGTAATTTCTCGTTCTTTGGGTGTATATCCTAATTGTTTGACCATTGTTTCAGCTACTTTCCAAGTAGACCAAGGATTTTGTCCAGTGATTATATTATTATCATGGCAAACTTTTTCTAGATATTTTCTGTTTTGATTAAATTTAGCTCCTTGCGCTCTTATTTTTTCTTCTAATAAAAAGGGAAATATTTTTTTAGCATCAGGAATTAAAAACAATTCTTCATCATTCGTAAAGCTAGTAATGTTTTTATCTTTTAGTAAAGGTGAGCCATTATTTAATCTCACATTTATTAAAGCCGCTGGGCCGTGACATACAGCTCCTATTACTTTATCATTTTCATAATAATCTTGAACCATATCTATAATCTTAGGATGATTTGGAAAATCAAACATTGCTCCTTTCCCTCCTACAAAAAAGACAGCATCGTATTTCGTGAAATCTATAGTGCTTAATCGTAATGTATTTTTCACTTTTGATTGAGCTTTTTGATCGTTCAAAAATGCGTAATCATAAATTCCCATATCTTCTTCATCAATTACAACAGGAGCTTTACCTCCTTTTGGACTTGCCACAAAGACCTCGAATCCATTTGCCTGAAAAACATAATATGATCTTGCTAATTCTGTTAATTCATAACCTGTTTTTTTATTAGATGTTCCCATTACAGCCGTACTTGTAACAACAGCTAATATTTTTCCTCTAGTTGAAACTTTATGTTCTGATAGATATGAGATGTCTTGTGTTGTTGTATTTTCAAGACTTAAATCTTTTGGTGGTATTAGACTTTTAAACCAAAATCCAAAACAAACAACAATTAAAACTAAGCTTACAATTGTTACTAAAGTGTACTTTAAAAAACGATATTTTTTCAGCATTTCTATATTTTTTATTGATGCTAAATACGTCTAAAACTCGCTTAAATACTGAGTAAATTATAATTCTGTCAACCTAAAATGTAAAAAACTATGATTTTGAATAATATTTTGCATGTATCACAAAAAAAAGAGCTTGTAATAAGCTCTTTTGAATTAGTTAGTTGAATTTTAGTTTTCTTATTTTTTAGTTTCTAAAACTAAATATTCCCAAGGTTTCAATTCAACTTCAGTTGTTCCTTTAAATTCTTTTTTAGTAAAATAATCTTGTTGAGTTCCTTCTGAAGTTAAAGTAATTTTCTGATTTTCTTTAGATAAATTAGCTACAAATGTTAATTCATCGCTTTCCTTTGCTCTTGAAAAAGCTAACACGTGATCATTTTTAAGATCAATTTTAGTATAATTAGCTTTTTCTTTTCCTCCATGCATCGCTTTGTTCGCTTTCTTTAAGTCAGCTAATTGTTCTAATAAAGTCCATTCTGTACCTTTAGCTTTTGGAATAGAATCTTTTTCAAAAAACTTTAATCTATGACTTAAACCGTATTCTTGTCCCGAATAAATTAAAGGCATTCCTGGTGTTACATAATTCAATACGGTAAAAGCATTAGCACCTTCTCCCATTCTTTCTTGAATAGTTCCATTCCAAGAATTTTCGTCGTGGTTTGTAACAAAATTCATAATAATGTCATCAGCAGCATAACGCTTTGTATCTTTATCAAAAGTAGCGTACCAATCATCTACTTTTTTCTCACCTTTAGCAATATGATTCATTGCATGATGACGATCCCAGCCGTATCCCATATCAAACAACCCATCTTTTAATAATTCTGGTTCCCAAGCTTCTGCTAACATAAAAATGTCTTTTTTCGCTCTTAATTGTGGAATGGCTTCTTGCCAAAAAGCTGTAGGAACTTGTCCAGCTACATCACAACGAAAACCATCAATATTTTCATTAACAATCCAATGGCTCATATCTGCGATCATTTGTTTACGTAATTCTGGATTTTCATAGTTTAAATCAGCAACATCTGTCCAGTCAGTTCCTTCAGGGTGAATAACTTCTCCTTTGTCATTTTTTTTGTAAAAATCTGGATTAGTTGTTAACCAAGTATGATCCCAACCTGTATGATTAGGAACCCAATCTAAGATCACATAAATACCGTTATCATGAGCAGTTTTCACTAGCTTTCTAAAATCTTCAATAGTTCCGAATTCAGGGTTAATTTTTTTGAAATCAGACACAGCATAGTAACTTCCTAAGTATTTTTTTCTTTCAGCTTCAGGAAATTCAGAAGCAAATTTACTATCCTTTCCTCCTGTAGCTTTACGTTTCGTTTCAGAAATTGGAAATACTGGCATTAACCAGATAATTTTTACTCCTAACTTCTTTAACTCAGGAATATCTTTGGTAAAAGCATCGAAACTACCCTCTGGTGAATATTGACGAATGTTAGCTTCATAAATCACCGCAGTTTCTAAAACTTCATTCGTAATAGGTGATAATGCTTTCACCTCTTTTTGTGGAGTATCATTTACAGTTTGAGTCGTTTTAGTTTGTTCTTGTTTGCAAGAATACAGCAATATACTAATAGATAGTATACTTAATATTTTCTTCATAATGTATTAGAATTTAGTGTTTGTATTTTCTTCCTAAATTTGGATTATTTATAAGTTGAATAGATTTAGAAATTTGTTTGTCTATATTTTTAATTTTACCAATTTGAATTATAATGCTTCTCTTTTTACCATCTGTAAGTCGTGTAAATCTTTCATTTAAATCATGATCTTGAGCTAATAAAACTTGTAATGCTTCAGGTATTTCACCCAAGGGATTTGGATCTTCTTTGATATGAAAATTTATAGTATCTCCTAACTCTTTGTTTAGCGTCTTAAAATTTTTGGTAGATATAATGATAAAAAAGTTACCATCTCCGTAATGATTTAATCCACAACGAAATTCAAGTGTATCGTTTATAGTACATATGAATCGTGTTTTTCGCTTTTGCTCAAATTGATTAATGATTTGTGCTTCAAGTTTAATGAAATAATATCCTCCTTTTCTCTTTTCTAGTTGACCTATACTGGCAGTAGACTGATATTCTTTTATAATGGTATTTGAATTTAACGTGTTCTCTCTAAAAGTACAACAGAAAAAGGAGAATCAATACTAACTTTTCCTTCGCTAACTGTTACTTTCTGACCAGAATAAGCATCTTTTAACTCGTCTCCATTCTCGAAAACTGTAGTTACATCAATTACTTTACCACCTTGTTTTAAATCAACTCCAATTACAACTTTGTCTGTAAATGTATCTTTACTATACTTTCTAGAGAAAATATATGGTGACTCAGTTATCATTGAATGGGTTCCTGCTCCAACAGCTGGATGATTTTTTCTAAACTGACCTAATTTTTGCCAGTGAGTTAAAACTTCTTGTGTTTTTTGATCATTTTGAATAGCATCCCAATTCATAAATGAACGTAAAGTAGCGTCACCTTCAGTTCCATCAATAATTAAAGATCTAGCAGATTCATCTCCATAATATACTTGAGATGTACCTAAACCTAATAATAATCGATTTGCTGTTTCAAAAGTTTTTTCTCGAGTAGGATCATAAGGCATTCCATCATCATGAGAACTCATGTAATTCAACACTCCATATCCTTTTAAATCGTTGCTTAAAACTTGATTATATTTTTCATTAAAGTCTTTAAAAGATAGTTGTTTAGCATTCCATTTAAATTCAAAATTGATTAAACTATTAAATGCATTATGGAAATAATTCACTTCTTTGTCTCCAAAATTGAATTGTTTTCCGTTTGAAATACTGTAATTATACACTTCTCCTACTAAATAAAATCCATTGTCATCTAACACTTTAGATGGATTATTCTTTTTCCATTCTGCAAATGTATAATCACACTCTTTTCTAAATTCTTGCCAAACATTTTCTTCTGTATGCTTAACAGTATCAACTCTGTAACCATCAATTCCGTACTCTGTAATATAATCAGTTAGCCATTTCATGATATAAAAACGAGGTGCTCTTGGATATCCTGTTCTTGTAAAAAATTCATCTAATTCTTTTACTTCTTGTTCGTAACGTCCTTCTTTCTTCCACTTTTCAACTAGTTGTGGTGGTAAAGCAACTTCTTCGTTACTTTCGGTTTTAATATCTGGTAAATTTTTTACTAAAGTACAAGTGATTGTATTTTCGTAATTATCATATTTACACTGAGGGTCTGTACGAACCCATTCATCTGGCCAAACAGGATCTTTATCTGTTACTGGGCCAGTATGATTAATTACTGCATCTAATAAAATTCTAATACCATGTTTATGTGCTGTTTCTACTAATTCTTTTAAATCCTTATCAGTTCCATAATTAGGATCAATTTTAGTCCAATCTTTAGTCCAATACCCATGAAAACCATAGGTAATTCCTGTTCCCTCATCTGTTCCTCCATGAATTTGTTCTACAACAGGAGTCATCCAAATCGCATTTATTCCTAATTTATCGAAATAACCTTCAGAGATTTTTTGAGTAATTCCTTTTAAATCTCCGCCTTTAAACCCTCGAAGTTTTGCCGTTTTCTTAGAACGATTGAAGTTGATATCGTTTGAAGTGTCACCGTTATTAAAACGATCTGTGAGTAAAAAATATAAATTCGCTCCGTTCCAAACAAAAGGAGTTTCTTTTTTTTCAGCTATTGGTTTTTCTTCTGCTTTATTTTGCTCTTTGCAACTAACAATGATTAAAGCAAAAAACATTATTAAATATAGTTTCTTCATTACTATAATTTTATAGTGATTTTATTTGATTTTGAAGTGTCCCATTGTACAGGAATTACTAATTGGTTTTTAGTAGAATCCCAAGTAAATTCGACCTTCTTGTTGTTTGTTTTTACCTTTTTAGGTTTTGATTTAATATTATGAACTATTAAATTGATTTCTTTTTTACTTTTCTTGAAATTTTCTCCAATTTGTGCTTTTAATTGGATTGAAATTGATTTCTGTTTAGTTTTTGATGAAAACTTTAAAATTTCATACTGCTTTTTTTCAAAAGCATTCGCAGTAACTCCATCATCATTGTACAATTCTCTACTTGATTTTGTCACTGTAGCATGATGATAATAATGTAAATCAAATGCATGTAAAGAATACTCTTTAGTTGTTTGTACTACACTAGTTAATGGAATAAAACTTCCTGCTTTTACATAGGTTGGAATGTTTTCTTCAGTAGTTTTAACATCCTTTGACTTTCCTCCTTCTTCAAGCTCATCAGAATAAAAATTAAACCAATAATGATTTTTAGGAAAGTAAACTCTTTGCTCGGTTTGTTTAGCTTTTAAAATTGGACTAATTAAAAAATCATTACCCCATAAATATGAGGTTGAATTTGTAAAAAGTGATGTAGTATTATCTTCAAAAAACAAAGGACGCATTAACGGTTTTCCTTTCTGATTGTTTTCAAAAACTAAGTTATAATTATAGGGTAATAATTGATAACGTAATTCAATTGCTTTTTTAGCAAGTGCTTTTGCTTTATCTGCTCTAAAAACAGGTTCACTAGGAACTTCTTCTTGTGCATGAGGTCTGAAAATAGGCTGAAACACACCATATTGTAACCAACGTACATATAATTCGTCATCTAAATTAGCTCCTGCAAATCCGCCTAAATCAGAATGCATATAAGATAATCCTTGCATACCCATTTGTAAAGCAATTTCTGGTTGACTTTGTAAACCACCCCAAGTTCTGTTAACATCACCAGACCAAGGAATTAATCCAAATCGTTGCGAGCCAGAATATCCTGCTCGCATTAAAATAAACGGACGTTCGTTAGGATAGTTTGTTTTATAACCATCATAAATTAATTTTGCCCAATCGTGACCGTAAATATTATGAACTTCATCTGCAGTTCCTGTAGCGTGTAGCAATTTAGATGGATGAACTTCTGGTTCTCCTAAATCTCCCCAGAAACCTTCAACTCCCATATCTTTTAAGCCTTTATAAATATTCCAAAACCATTTGTTGCCTTCAGGATTATAAATATCAATTAAACCTGTATTTCCAAAATAAAAATCGTAGGTAAAAGGATTTCCTGCTTCATCTTTACCTAAAATTCCTTTAGATTTAGCTTCATCCCATTTTTTAGATGTAGTTAAAATAAACGGTTCAGTAATTAAAACAGTTTTTACACCTTCTTTCTTGAAATCACTGACCATTTTCTTCATATTAGGAAAAGAATCTTTAAAGACTTCTAAATTTCCCATAGTACCTTTTATATCTTTTCCGAACCAATATAAATCTAAAATAACAGCATCTACTGGAATCTTCTCATTTTTAAAAGCTTGTATTGTATTTCTAGTTTCTTTTTCTGAATGATACCCAAATCTACTAGAAAAATTCCCTAAACTCCAACGTGGAATCATTGGTTGTTTCCCAGTTAAATCTGTATAATTATCTAATAACTCGTACCAAGTATCACCAACAATAATCTGATATGTTTTTCTACCAGAAATCGTTTCATAGGTCAACGAATTATTCTTTTCACTATCTAAATCTAAATATCCAATTGGAGCATTATCGAAGTGAATCATGTATTTCTTTGAAGAAACTACCACTGGCATGGTAAAATTCATTAGCTCTGATCGAGTTTCGTAACCATAATGAGCCCTGTTGTATAATTGTAACTTATTTCCTCTTCTATTCATTCCTAATGCTCTAGCACCTGTTCCGTATAAAACTTCTTCTGAAGTTAAATTCAGTTCTATAGCATCGTTATTTTCTTTTTTATGAAAACCTTTTTTTTCTGAAGTTATTAAGTTTCCGTTGTGGTAATATTTTATCTGAAAAGGAGATTTAATAATTTCTACAGTAGTTGTTTTGGTTTTAAAAATAACTTTTTCACCAGAATCATTTAAATAAATATCTACATTATCAGGTTGTTTGATTACAGCATGAGATGTTGAAGAAAAAGTCTCTTCTTTTGGAATAAAACTAGTTTCTATTATTTGACTAGAATAAAATCTAATTTTATAAGTTCCATCATTAACTTTAACGGTTAAAATATCGCCGTTTTGTACAGAAGCTTCTTTAAAAATTCTGCTACTGTTTTGCGTGTATACAAATGTTTGTACACAAAATAAAATGAAGAAAAGTTTTTTCATTATTTCTTTAATAAAAATAAAAGAGGAATATCTAGTCTCTTACTCCAAGATATTTCTGAATGATTAGTTCCTTCAAATAATAAATTTTTAGAATCACTTTCAGAATATCCTTTTTGTTTTAAAATTTCGTCTACTTTAGGTGCGTATTGAGGGTAATGTTGATCTAAAGTTTTATTTCCGTAATCAAAGTAAATTTTGTGTTCTCCTGAATTTGGTAAATTATCAGCCATATATTTCAATATTGCTTCAGGAAAAGGATTGTCATCCATAGGCATAGCTCCTACCCAGTGTGTTGATAAACAAGCTGCTCCACTAAATATTTTTGGATATTCACTAATGGCATACATAGACATTAATCCTCCCATACTAGATCCCATTATAAATGTGTGATCTTTATCCGTATGAACAGCGTACTTACTGTCTATAAAAGGTTTTAATTCTTTCACAATGAATTTCAGATAATTATCTCCATTCAAAGTGAAATTTCTTGACCCAGAAATACTTTTTAATGCTTTTTTTGCTTCTTCATCAATATAATCGTAAGCTTTTTGTGGAAATAAATCTTGCCATCTGATGTTAGCAATGTTATGAATTCCTACAATAATAAAATCTTTAACTTTTTTCTCCTTAATTAATTTTGAAGATAGTTCATCAATCTTCCATTCTTGTTTGTTCCATGTTTTGGTACTATCAAAAAGCATTTGACCATCGTGCATGTACAATACATTATACTTTTTTTCTTTAGTATAATTTTTAGGTAACCATACATCTACAGGTCTCTCCTTAATAAATTTAGAAGAAAAATGTTCTAAACGTTCTAAAGTCCCTTCAAATAAAGTAACACCAGTTTGTTTGTTAATTACAAAATTATCTTTCTTTTGGGTATTACTTTTAACCTGAGTATTACAACTCAATACTATAAACAAAACTATAAAGTGTAGAACATTTTTCATGCTTAAATTTAACGAACTTAATTAATATTATACAGTTACTAAACTGTTAGGTTTTACCAAAATTTTATTGTTATTTACTAGAAGTTCTAGTTCTTTAGTTCCTTCTAATTCGAATTCTGTTCCTTTCTTAGAAACATTTACTTTCAGTATTTGATTTCTAAAGTTTATTTTAAAAGAATACGCATCCCATTCTTTAGGAATTTGAGGAGTAAAATGTAATAATCCGTCTTTAATACGCATACCTCCAAAACCTTCAACAATACTCATCCATGTTCCAGCCATAGAGGTAATATGTAGGCCTTCTTCTACTTCTTTGTTATAATCATCCAAATCTAAACGAGAAGTTCTTAAATAGAACGTATAGGCTTGATCCATTCTTCCTAGTTTAGCAGCTTGAATACTATGAACACAAGGAGAAAGAGAACTTTCATGAACTGTAAAAGGTTCATAAAAATCGAAATGTCTTTCTAATTCTTCTGTTGTAAAATGATCTTCAAAGAAATAAAATCCTTGTAACGTATCTGCTTGCTTAATGTAAGGTGAACGTAAAATACGATCCCAACTCCACTTTTGATTAATTGGGCGTTGTGATTGATCTAAATCTGCAACGGTAATTAACTCTTTATCTAAAAATCCGTCTTGTTGTAAGTAAACTTGATGCTTTTCAGAATATGGGAAATACATATTGTCTGCAACTTTCTTCCAATCCGCTAACTCTTCAGCTGTAATGTTTGTTTTAGTTACAATTCTATCATAATCAGTAGAAAAATCAGATTTAACAATCTCTATATTTTCCAAAGCATAATCGATACACCATTTTGCAATGTAGTTTGTGTACCAATTATTGTTGATATTGTTCTCATACTCGTTAGGACCAGTTACACCTAACATTACATATTTTTGTTTATCCTCTGAAAAGTTAACTCTTTGGTGCCAAAAACGTGCAATACCAATAAGAACTTCTAATCCCATTTCTGGAATATAACTATAGTCATTTGTATACCTATGGTAATTGAAAATAGCAAAAGATATTGCTCCATTTCTATGAATTTCTTCGAAAGTAATTTCCCATTCATTATGGCATTCTTCACCATTCATAGTTACCATTGGATATAAAGCTGCTCCGTTTTTAAAACCTAAGTTTTTCTCAGCGTTTTCAATAGCTTTATCTAACTGATGGTATCGATACGTTAGTAAACTCTTGGCAACTTCTTGATTTTTGGTAGCCATATAAAATGGTAAACAATATGCTTCAGTATCCCAATATGTACTACCTCCATATTTTTCACCTGTAAATCCTTTCGGACCAATATTTAATCGAGCATCTTTACCTAAATATGTGTGATTTAATTGCATGATATTAAATCGAATACCTTGCTGAGCTTTTACATCACCTTCGATAGTAATATCTGCCATTTCCCAAATATTAGCCCAAGCTTCTTTTTGTTGAGATAATAATGTTGAAAATCCTAAATCTGTTGCTAATTTTAAGGTGTTTTTAGCAGCTGTAATCAATTGATTTTTATCGTGATTTCTATCCACTACATAACCTCCAAACTTATGAATACTGGCAGTTTCATTCGTTTTTACTTGAGTTATATATTTGAAAGAAACTTTAGTTGCTGATTTTTCAACTTCAGGATTTTGTTCTTGCTTTTTAGCATTTACAAAAACTTCAGATTGCATAAAAGTACAAGTATGAAAATTAGTTTTCATTGTATGTGCTTCTATAAATGCTTGATCATTTTCTGTTGAAACATTAATTGTATTCCAAAATTGATCATCCCAATTACTGTCTTCATTTTGAATACCACTATCTAAATAAGGCTCAAAAATAACTGTAGCATCAGCAGAAATAGGTGTTACATTATATGAAATTGCTCCTACTTCATCTAAGTCGATACTCAAGAAACGTTTTGTTTCTACCTTTATTTCTAGTCCGTTGGCTAATGTAGCATCGAAACTACGTGATAACCAACCTTCTTTCATATTTAATTCTCTTCTAAAATTAGATATTTTCTTACATGTATTTAAATCAAGTTCTTCTCCATTGATACATACATTAATTCCAATCCAATTTGGTGCATTTAAAACTTTAGCAAAATACTCTGGATATCCATTTTTCCACCATCCTACTCTAGTTTTATCAGGGTAATAAACTCCAGCGATATAACTACCTTGAAAAGTTTCTCCTGTGTATTTTTCTTCAAAATTAGCGCGTTGCCCCATGGCTCCATTACCGATACTGAATAAACTTTCAGAAGATTTTACTCTATCTTCATTAAATCCTTCTTCAATAATAGACCATTCGTTCGGTATGATATAATCTTGATTCATTTCTAGTTTTTAATTATTGTACGGGGGGTTAGTGTTTGTTTATAAGTTGAGTTATAAATTCTTCTGATATTTCAGAAAAATCTTTGAATACATAATCTGCCTCAGACAATACGTCTTTTTGACCGATACCTATAGATATCATATTTGCAGCATTTGCAGCTTGAATTCCAGCAATAGAGTCTTCAAAAACGATACATTTTTCTGGAGCTATCTCTAAATTTTCTGCGGCTATAATAAAAACTTCGGGGTCTGGTTTTGCTTTGGTAACATTAGTTCCATCTACTATAGAGTCAAATTTGTCGAATAATTCAACTTTTTTCAAGATCGTTCTTGCATTTTTACTTGCAGAACCTAAAGCCAATCCTTGATTTTCTACTTTTAAAAGATTTAGAACTTTTGGAACATCGACTAAAATTTCATCTTCAGTCATTGTTTCTATATAAGACAAATAATCAGTGTTTTTTTTGTCCATTAATTGAAGAAATTCTTCTTCAGATATAGAAACTCCTCCCCAATTTAAAATCTTTTCAAGTGATTTTACTCTACTTACTCCTTTTAATTGCTCGTTTTGATCTTCTGTAAAATCGATACCTAAATCGTTAGCTAATTTTTTCCAAGCTAAAAAATGATATTTAGCGGTGTCTACAATAACACCATCTAAATCAAATATGAATCCTTTTTTATTCATAATTATAGATGAGAAACATCTGTTTTATCGTTAATTTTAAATGATAGAAATCCTGCTATAATGAATGCTATACCGCTTACAACTAAAGCAAATACAGCTTGGTTTCCGTAAGCATATTTTACTAATGGACCTCCTATTATTCCATTAATAATTTGAGGAATTACGATGAAGAAATTAAAAATTCCCATGTAAACTCCCATTTTCTTTGGTGAAATAGAACCAGACAGCATTGCATAAGGCATAGATAGAATACTAGCCCAAGCTATACCTATTAAGACCATAGGTAATATTAAAGAGTTAGGACTTGGCATAAAATAAATTAATATGAGTCCAATACCTCCAATAAAAAGAGAATAAGCATGAGTTTTCTTTCTACTTATTTTTTTGGCAATTGTTGGTAATAAAAAGGCAAAAATTGCAGAAACTCCATTGTAAATTCCGAATAAAATTCCAATCCAATTTCCTGCTTCTTGATAAGTTTCACTACTTGAATCGTCATAAGGTAACCCGTATATGTGCTGCGCTACAGCAGGAACAGAAAAAACCCACATTCCAAATAAACCAAACCAAGAAAAGAACTGAACCCAACTTAATTGGCGCATGGTTTCTGGCATTTTTTTAAAGTCTTCGAAAATATCTGTTAGTTTAGCTTTGTGAGTATCATCAACAGTATCAGATTCATTATTTTCAAATTGAGCTAATTCTTCTGGAGAATATTCTTTTGTTGTAAATAAAGTAACTAAAATAGAACCTATTAAAACCACAGCTCCAATAATAAAAGACCATAATAAATTACCTGGTACAGCACCTTCTTCAGCAGTTTTTGGTACACCAAACCATTCGGTTAAAACCCAAGGCAGCCATGATCCAACTACAGCTCCAATACCAATAAGTGCAGTCTGAATACTAAATCCTTGTGTAGCTTGTTCATCAGAAAGATTATCGGCAACTAAAGCTCTAAATGGTTCCATTGCTATATTAAAAGATGCATCCATAATCATAAGCATACCTGCTCCAACCCAAAGTGCTGGAAGTATAGCAATCATGAAATTAGCTTGAGGAATAAGAATCATTCCTACAGACGCTAAAACTGCTCCTAATAAAAAGAAAGGCTTTCTTCGGCCAAATCTTGTCCAAGTATTATCACTGTAGTGTCCAATTATTGGTTGAACTAGTAACCCCATAAAAGGTGCTATTAACCAAAACCATGAAAGTTCATGGACATCAGCCCCAAAAATCTGTAAAATTCTACTTGCGTTAGCATTTTGAAGGGCAAAACCCATTTGAATTCCAAGAAAGCCGAAACTCATGTTCCAGATTTCTAAGAAACTTAATTTACGCTTCTTCATTATCGTAAAGTATTGTTAGTTATATACTACGATAAGCGCTAGACTTATCATTCTTTTTTGCGGAAGTAAGATTGCTGATAAATCTAAATATGCGGTAAATATATAAATTTTATTTACACAGAAAAGAAATTAATCAAGATTTGCTCGATTCTCTTAGTTTTAAATTACTAGAGATCACCTTTGTTTGAGGAAATCTGTCGTTATCTTTATTTTCGATTCTGTCTATTAATAATTCTGCCGCTTGTTCTCCCATGGTATATCCATGTTGAACAACAGTTGTAATTGAAGGTGATGAATATTTTGAGATTAAACCATCTGTGAATCCAATAACAGATAAATCATTTGGGATATCTAAATTCTTTTCTTTTGCTATTTTTATTGCTGTCGCTGCATATATTTCATTTACAGCGAAAACAGCATCTAAATCTTCATTGAAAAGTACTTTTATTTGTTCATAAATATCTTGCTCTTCGTCAACATTTACGATTAATTCTTTACTCACTTTTATCCCTTGTTCTTTTAATGCTCTTTCATAACCTTGATAACGATCAAGTCCAACTGTAACATGTTCAGGCGTTGTAACTATTCCAATTCTTTTACAACCAATATCAGTTAAATATTTTGTTGCCTTATACCCTGCTCCAATATCGTCTACAATAACTTTATCACATTCTATGGAATCATGAACTCTATCAAATAAAACAATTGGCATTTCATTTTCTATCAAACGGTAAAAATGATCTAAAGCTTTATTTCTCAAAGTTTCTTTGGCTATAGAAACTATTAGACCATCTACACTACCATTGGTTAACACGTTAATCGTTTCAATTTCTTTTTCTTGATTTTCATTAGAGAAACACACCATAATATTATAGCCTCTTTCATTTGCCACTCTTTCAATTCCGCTGATGACTGTAGAGAAAAAATGATGTACAATTTTCGGTAATACAATACCAATAACTTTTGTCTTTTGGTTACGCAATTGTAATGCTAGATTGTTAGGTCTATAATTATAATAATTTGCATAAGCTTTAATTCTATCTTTAGTTTCTTGACTAATCTCATGACTATCTCTAAGTGCTTTTGAAACAGTAGAAGTTGATACGCCTAATTCTTTTGCTATTATTTTAATGGTAATTTTTGGCTTCATATTTTAAAAATATAATGATATCTATAGGGGTTTATTGTTAAAATGATTTTTAGTTATTTTAATTACAATTTTATTTGTAATTTTTTACAAAACTGATAAAAAATTTGAGTTATATTATTAATGTGTTAAGTTAAAGTTAAAAAGTTATCAACACGAAAACGGTTTCGTAGGAATAATCATTAACAGAGCGTTGTTTTAATACCTATATTCACAACGCGGAACAACGATTGTTGATAACAAACTAATTCAAATTTACGTATTTACTTAAGATTTTTTACATGAAAAAAATGAAACTAATTTTCAGTTTATTTCTGTTATGTTTTTCTTTATTAGGTTATGCACAACAAACAGTAAAAGGTACAGTAACTGAACAAGGTACTGGAGAACCTTTACCAGGTGTATCTGTCCTAATAAAAGGAGAAGTAAGAGGTACTGAAACAGATTTTAATGGTAACTATGAAATTAAAGGAGTAAAAGCTTCTGATATTTTAGTGTTCTCATTTATTGGTATGAAAACTACCGAAATTAAAGTAGGTAATCAAACATCTATTAATGTACAATTAGAAGAAGGTGGGCAAGTTCTTGACGAAGTTGTTGTTGTCGGTTATGGTACTACTACTGTAAAAGACGCAACAGGTTCTGTTGAAGCCATTACTGAAAAACAATTTACTAAAGGTAATATTGTTACACCTGAAAACTTACTTAACGGTAGGGTTTCTGGGGTTAGTATTAATACAAGTGGTGCACCAGGTTCTGGATCTCAGATAAGAATTCGTGGTGGTTCATCTCTTAACGCATCTAACGATCCTTTAATTATTATTGATGGATTACCAATAAGTAATAGTGGTGTTGATGGTTCTAGAGGAATATTAGCCAACATCAACCCTAACGACATTGCATCATTTTCAGTTTTAAAAGATGCATCTGCAACTGCTATCTATGGATCACGAGCTTCTAATGGTGTTATCATCATTACAACTAAAAAAGGTAAAGCTAATTGGTCATTAGATTTTGACACACAAGTAACAACAGGAAGAATAAACGATCGTATTAATGTGTTCTCTGCTGATGAGTTTAGAAATTTAGTAAATTCTCAACCTATTTCAGGAACTACATTAGATACAAGTTTACTAGGTACTGCTAATACTGATTGGCAAAATGAAATTTTTAGAAACACGATATCTACTATCCATAATTTATCAGCTAGAGGTACAATTTTTAATGTTATTCCTATTAGAATGTCTGTAGGTTTTAATGATCAAGAAGGAGCGTTATTAACTTCAGAATTTATTAGAAGAAATGTATCTATAGCTTTAAGTCCATCATTATTAGATGACCACTTAAAAATAAACTTAAATTATAGTAGAGCATTTGAAAACAATCGTTTTGCAGATTCAGGTCAGATTGGTGCTGCTTTACGTTATGATCCTACTCAACCTGTTTTTGATAGTAATTCTCCTTTTGGTGGATTTTACCAACACTTAGCAGGAACTGGTGTAGCTAATGGTACTACAAACCCTGTAGCTTCTTTATTACAAAGAAACAATACAGGTAGATCGTTTAGACAATTTGGTAATTTACAATTTGATTATAAATTTCATTTTTTACCAGAGTTAAGAGCTGTAGTTAATTTAGGGTATGACAGAACACAAGCTAGTAGAAAAGATTTTACTTCACTTAGTGTACCTAGAGCTTCTAATGCAGTGATAATAGGAAACGATTTTGAATCTGAAGAATTAAGAATAAATAGTTTATTAGATGGATATTTAAACTATAAGAAAGATTTTAATGAGAATATTACAGGTGATTTTACTGCTGGTTATTCATATCAAAGATTTGAGTTTGACGGAAGTAATACAGGAAATCGTAGAGATGTTGATTCTAAACCTCAAACGTTTGCGGATCCAGATGTAGTTTTAATTGGTTTCTTCGGTAGAGCTAACTTTAGCTTCTTAGATAAGTATTTAGTAACTTTAAATTATAGACGTGACGGAACTTCTCGTTTCGCTGCAAAAAATAGATGGGGTAACTTCCCTGGAGCTGCTTTAGCATGGAAGATAAGCGAAGAAGATTTCTTAAAAGATTCTAAATTTGTTTCAAGTTTAAAATTAAGAGCTAGTTATGGTTTAACTGGACAACAAGAAATTTCAGAAAAAGATATTTTCTTAAACCGATATAGATCTGGTAATGAAAATTCACAATATATATTTGGTGGTGTGCCAATAGCTACTAACATCCCTTCTGAAATTAACGAAGACTTAAAATGGGAAGAAACAGCTACAATAGAATTCGGTATAGATTATGGTTTATTTAATGATCGTGTAACTGGATCTATTAGTGCATTCCAAAAGAACTCAACAGATTTACTTGTTGACGCTCCTACTCCACTAAACTTTACCAATAGAATTATTCAAAATGTTGGAGAATTACAAATAAGAGGTTTAGAATTTTCTATAAACTCAAACGTTGTAGATACTGATGATTTCAGTTTAAACTTTAACTTCAATGGTACTTTATTTGATCGAGAAATTAAAGATTTAAATGCAGGTACAGAATTCGAATTAGGAGGCATAAGTGGTGGAACAGGATCATTCATACAATTAAATAGAGTTGGTGAAGCTCCAAGAGCTTTTTATGTTTTAAAACAATTAACAGATAGTAATGGTAATCCTATTGAAGGTGCTTATTTAGATTTAAATGGTGACGGAACTATTAATAGTGAAGATCAATATTTAAAAGAGAATCCAGATCCAGACGTAATTTTAGGATTCCAAAGTAACTTTAATTACAAAAACTTTGATCTTTCATTCAATTTGAGAGCTAGTATTGGTAATTACGCTTATAATAACGTAAATTCGTCTAGAGCACAATTAAACTTATTAAGAGATAATGCCGTACTAGGTAACATACCAACTTCAGTATTAAGTACAGGCTTTGTAAATACAGCAGATGTTTTACGTTCAGATATATTTATTGAAAACGCATCATTTTTAAGAATGGATAATATTACTTTAGGTTATACTTTCAACAGACCAATTAAAAAGTTTTCAAAAAATAGTATTAGAATATGGACAGGAATACAAAATGTATTTACATGGACAAATTATTCAGGTTTAGATCCTGAAATATTTGATGGGATCGATAATATTATTTATCCTCGATCAAGAAATATTTTATTTGGAGCAAATATTAAATTCTAAAACAAAAAAATGAACATCAAAAACAATATTAAAAAGGTATTATTTTTTGCATCGATTACAATATTCATGTGGTCATGTACAGAAGATTTAAATATCATACCTAATGATGATCAAACAACTTTAAGTGAAGAGTTATTTAAAGATGAAGATGCCTATAAAGAGGTTTTAGCTGGTATATATGCTAATTTTTCGTTAACAGGTACAGATGGAGCTGAATCTTCTAATTTAGATGGTTTAGATGCAGGAACAAGCCAATATGGTCGTACATTATTGTATTTACAAACGCTTGCTGCAGATCAAATGATATGGTCTTACGAAAATGATCAGGGAGTTGCAGAAATTCAACGTAATACTTGGAATGCTCAAAATCCTATTATTTTAGGGATGTACGAAAGAGCTCGTGCTTCTGTAAATTTTGTAAATAATTTTTTAAATGAAACTACTCCTGAAAAGTTAGATTCTAGAAATGTTTCAGATGCTACGCGTCAAGAAATTGTAAACTTTAGAGCTGAAGCAAGATTAGTAAGAGCTTTAGCTTACTATCACTTAATGGATTTATTTGGAAAAGTTTCTTTTTCTGATGAAAATTCAATAGTAAATACTCCTCCAGAAGAAGCTTCAAGAAGTGAATTATTTACTTTTATCGAAAGTGAATTAAAGGCTATTGAAGCTGATTTAATAGATCCAAGACAGAACGAATATGGTAGAGCTGACAAAGCTGTTGCTTGGATGATTTTAGCAAAAATTTATTTGAATGCTGAAGTGTATATTGGTAGTGACCGTTACACAGAATGTATCGAATATTGTAATAAAATTTTAACTGCTGGATATACTTTAGCTCCGAATTATTTAGATTTATTTAAAGCAGATAACGACCAAGGAGCTGCAAGAAATGAAATCATTTTTGCTTTTATTTCTGATGGATCGCTAACTCAAAATTTTGGACCAACTACAGTTATGACTAATGGTGCGGTTGGAAGTATTGAGAAAAACGGAGATGCTCTTGGTGTTACTACTGAAGGTTGGGGTGGTGCATTACGTGTAAGAGCTCAATTTGCAAATCTATTTAACGGAGGCGCATTTATAACCGATACTAGAAATACATTAACAAAAGCAGGTAGAACTGTTACTATTACTGATATAGCTGATAGAGATTCTGGTTTTATTTTAGCTAAGTATTCTAATATTACTTCAGCTGGAGTTGCTGGTGGTAACCAAACTTTTGTTGATACAGATTTTCCTTTATTTAGACTAGCAGATGTAAATTTAATGTATGCAGAAGCTGTATTAAGAGGTGGTTCTGGTGGTTCAATAGGTGAAGCTATCAAATTAGTGAATGATCTAAGAACAAGAGCTAATAATCCACAAGCAATTACAGCTACAGATCTTACATTAGATTTTGTTATTGATGAAAGAGCTAGAGAACTACACTGGGAAGCACACAGAAGACAAGATTTAATCCGTTTTAACCGCTTTACAGGAGGTAATTACAATTGGGCTTGGAAAGGAAATGCTACAAATGGTATTGCACTACCAAATCATTTCGACTTGTACCCTATTCCTGCAAGTGCTTTAGCACCAAACCCTAATTTAACACAAAATCCAGGTTACTAAACAATTACTAAATCAAAATGAAAAATAAATTTATATATAAACTATCTTCATTAGTCTTATTAATTTTTATTGGTATTGGTTGTGAAGATAATTCAGAAACTTTTACAGTTTCTGACGGAACAGCACCGGATTTAGGTGCCATAGGAATTAGCGAAATAGAAATAGATCAAGTTAACGTGAACAACCCAGCGGTTACTTTTAATTGGTCTAGCGCTGATTATGGACAACAAACAGCAGTTGTTTATGATGTAGAATTTTCTACGGATCAAGCTTTTACTAACCCTATAATAGGAGCTTCTGTTACAGGTGAAAATGCTGTTACTTTTTCTATGGGAGAATTAAATACAGCGGTTGGTAACGCAGGATTAAACCCTTTTGAATGGGCTGACATCCATGTTAGGATTGTATCTTCTTTAGGGAAACAACGTACTAGTCAAGCTAATTCAAATGCTGTTTCATTACGCGTTTTCCCTTTCTACAATTATATTTTCGATGACTATTTCCTAGTAGGTGATGGTACAGCTCCGGGTTGGGAAAATGACAATGAAAACCCTGCATTATTCAGAGATGCTAGTGATGAAAATTTATTCAAGTATACTGGTTTCTTCAGTGATGGTCAATTTAAAGTACTTGAAACAAAAGGAGCTTGGCAACCACAATGGGGAACTAACGACGGAACAACTATCGAAGTAAATCCTGGAGGTGGCGATGATCCTGAGAGATTTCCAACAGCAGGTGCTGCAAATATAACTCCTGGTTTTTACACGTTCACTATTAATTTTGCAACACAAGATTTCACATTTGAACCTTTTGACGCTTCAGGAGCAACGAGTCCTAGTACTTTAGTTTTACAAGGAACTGGTGTAAATGCGCCTATAACATTAACTCCATTAGCTTTTGATGGACATATTTGGAGAGCTTCAACAGTTCGTTTGAAGCCTGGAGAAGTACAATTCTTGGCAAATGGAACTGACACTTGGGGAAGTGATACTGCTTTTTCAGGAATAGCAACTAACGGTGGAGCTAATATTCCTGTAATTGTAGAAGATAATTATGATATCTGGTTTAACGATTTAACTGGAGAATATATACTTATTCCATTAAACTTATAACTATTACAATGAAAACAATATTAAATAAACTATCTTTCACAGTAATAGCCGTAATGCTTTTCTTTACTGCTTGTGAAACAGAAGAGAATATTACCGTTACTTCACCTGATCCTACTTTTGAGTTGGAAATGCCAGGAATATCTAATGTATTTTTAAATTTTTCATTACCTGATAATCCAGCATTTACAATCACTTGGAAAGATCAAGTTACTTCTTCTTCATCATATGAAGTTGAAATGGCGACAGATGATACTTTTACTACTCCAATAGCATTGGGAAGTACGTCAGATAATTCATTTTCTATGACTGTTACTTCTTTTAATGAGGCTATTAATAATGCTGGAATCACAAATTTTGATAATATTCCTGTATTTATGCGAGTAAAAGCAGGAGATCAAACTAGTAATCAAATCTTATTTTTAGTTACTACCTACCCTATAAATGCTCCTACTTTTGATAGCGGTTTATCTGATGGTGATTCTTTTACATTATCATTAGATATGAATGATCAAAATGCACTTGAATTGGTAATTAACGATCCTGTTTTAAATGCTAACATAGGAGTTACTGTTCAATACTTCTTAGAAGCTGCAGCTGTAGGAACTAATTTTGCTACAATTGAAGAATTAGGTACTAGTACAGATAATGCGAATATCAATATCACACATGCTAAATTAAATACAGTTGCACAAGCTTTAGGAATTGCTCCTGATACAACTGGAGATATTGAAATTCGTTTACGTTCTGTAATTACTAATGGTACTAGTGATACATTAGAAAGAATTGGCACACCAATAACAGTAACTGTAGGTACTTATTTAACTGTATTAGATTTATCTACTACTTGGGGAATTGTTGGTTCAGCTGCTAATGACTGGGGAGCAACTCCAGATTTACCTTTCTTTAAGACTGATGTAGATGGAGTATTAGCTGCTTATGTTACTTTAATTGATGGTGAAATCAAATTCAGAGAGAATAACGATTGGGCTGTAAATTATGGTGATACTGGTGCTGATGGTTCTATCGAATTAAACGGTGATAATATTGCTGTTACTGCTGGTTCATATAAAGTAACATTAAATTTTAATGATAACACCTATACACTTGAAAATTTCTCTTTAGGAATTGTAGGTTCTGCTTACAATGATTGGGGAGCAACTCCAGACTTCATGTTAGAATATGATCAATATTCAGATGTTTTTAGAGGTATTGTTACTCTACTAGATGGAGAAATGAAGTTAAGAATGAATAATGACTGGGCAGTGAATTATGGTGATACTGGTGCTGATGGTTCTATTGAATTAAATGGTGATAATATTGCCGTTACTGCTGGTATTTACATTGTTACTGTAGATTTAAATAATAACAATTATACTTTAGAACCAATCACAAATGTATGGGGACTTGTAGGTTCTGCATTTAACGATTGGGGAGCAACTCCAGATGCACAGTTCACAAGAGATTGGTCTAGACCATTTGGTGATGTTTGGATTTTAAGAGATGTAGAATTATTGGATGGTGAATTTAAATTTAGAGCAAATAACGATTGGGCTGTAAATTATGGTGATACTGGTGGTGATGGTACATTAGAATTAGGTGGTGATAATTTAACTGCAACTGCAGGAACTTATACTATCATATTAGATTTTTCTGATGCCGCTAATCCAACATATACGATTCAACCTTAATAATTTAAGACATATGTAACACAAAAGCCATCCTTAAACTTTTATAGTTAATGGATGGTTTTTGCTTTTTAATTATACCTTATGAAGAAAATAGTACTTTTTTTAATCCTTTGTATTCATATTTCATTATTTGCGCAACAGCAAAACGTAACGTTTTCTGTGTCCCCCACAACTTTTAATGAAGATGAAGAGATTACTATTACTGTTACTAATGTAAATCCTGCAATGTGGGGAGTAACAGATATTTATTTATGGACTTGGTCTTTTGATATTAATGATGATAACATCATGGATTCTCCTACTAATGGAACTTGGACGAATTCTAACGAAGCTCAAAAGCTAACTAACAATGGAGATGGTAGTTATTCAATTAGTTTCACCCCTACTTCATTGTACAACAGAACTGATATTGGCCGAATAGGAATACTTGTTAAAGCTAAAAATGGTACTGGAGATAAAAAATCTCAAGATCAAGTATTTGAAGTTGGTAAATTTCAATTAACATTAACTTCACCTAGCTCTTCTCCTACCATTATTAATTCAGGAGATGATGTGACAATAACGGCTACAGCTAGTTTAAATGCTAACTTTAATTTAAAAGCTAATGGTGCTTCTGTAAATATGCAAAATAACAGTACTAATTATAGCTTTACTACAACTGTTACAGCTACAACAGATTTTGAGTTAGAAGCCGTAAACGGTACTGATACAAAAACAGCTAATTTTCAAGTTCTTGTAAAACCTACTGTAGTTGAAGAGAGTCTTCCTTCAGGAATAAAAGATGGATTAACATTAAATCCAACAGATAATACAAAAGCTACTTTAGTTTTATATGCTCCTGGGAAAGAGTTTGTTCATGTTATTGGAGATTTTAATAATTGGACGTTAAATGATTCTTATTTATTAAAAAAAGACACAGCTAATGATCGTTTTTGGATTGAATTAACAGGTTTAACTCCACAAACAAATCATATGTATCAGTTTTTGATTGATGGTTCTTTACGTGTAGCAGATCCCTACTCTACTGTTGTTTTAACTGAGAGTAACGATCAATTTATAAATGCTACTACTTATCCTGATTTACCTGCTTATCCGACAGGAAAAACAAATCATGCTGTTACATTATTAAGAACTGGAGATACACCATATGCTTGGGAAGTAACCAATTTTAATCGTCCAGCTAAAACTGATTTGGTAATATATGAGGTTTTATTACGTGATTTTGATCAATTACATAGTTTCGATGCTTTAAAAGCTAGATTAGATTATATTCAAGGTTTAGGTGTAAATGCTATTGAATTAATGCCTGTTAGTGAATTTGATGGAAATGAATCTTGGGGATACAATCCTTCATTTCATATGGCCTTAGATAAATATTACGGAACTCAAAATGCTTTTAAAGCATTAGTTGACGAATGTCATAAACGAGGAATCGCAGTGATTTTAGATGTTGTATATAATCATGCAACAGGACAGAACCCTTTCTACAGAATGTGGAATACTGACAACGGAAATTATGGCGGACAAGCTTCTGCTGATAGTCCTTTCTTTAATGCAACTGCAAAACATTCTTTCAACGTGTTTAACGATTTCAATCATAGTCAACAAGCCACTAAAGATTATGTAAAACGTACAGTGCAATATTGGATTGAAGAATATAATATTGATGGCTTCAGATGGGATTTAACAAAAGGATTTACGCAGAATTGTTCTGGATCAGATGATGCTTGTACCAATAGAATGCAACCAGATAGAGTTGCTGTTTTAAAAGAATACGCAGATTATCAATGGGATATCGATTCTGATTTTTATGTAATTTTTGAACACCTAGGAACCAATCAAGAAGAATCAGAATGGGTAAATTATCGTTTAGCTGAAGGAAAAGGAATTATGATGTGGAGCAATTTAAACTCTAATTATAACGAAACTACCTTAGGGTTTCATTCTGGTGGAAAATCTGACTTTTCATGGATAGATTATAGAAATCGTGGCTGGACTGTTCCTGCAAATATCGCTTATATGGAAAGTCATGACGAACAACGTTTAATGTTCAAAAATTTACAGTTTGGAAATTCTAATAGCACTTATAATGTAAAAGATTTAGCAACTGCCTTAAATAGAATTACAAGTGCAGGCGCTTTTTATTTTACAGTTCCAGGACCAAAAATGATTTGGCAATTTGGTGAATTAGGTTACGATGTAGATATTGATTTTAATGGTAGAACAGGAAATAAACCAATTCGTTGGGAATATGCAGACGAAGTGAACAGAAAAGCTATTTACGATGTTTGGGCAAAACTAATTGCTTTAAAAAAACAAGAGGATATTTTTAGAACTTCCGATTTCACTTTAGATGTTAATAACGCAAATGGTTTAAAGAAAATTCAACTGACAAATGATAATACTTCAGATGATTTACAATATGTTACAATCATTGGTAACTTCGGAATTACAGCTCAAGCAATAAATCCATCATTTCAACAAACAGGAACTTGGTACGATTTATTAGATGAAACTAAAACTATAAATGTAACCAATACCAATGCTACTCTAGCACTACAACCAGGTGAATTTAGAATTTTTGGTAGTGATGCAGTAACGTTATCTACAGAAGATATTGAAAATAATGAAGATGTATTACGTGTATATCCAAATCCTTCAAAAGGTTTTATTTCTATAAACAAAGAAGTTTCCGATGTAAAAATCTATGATATTTCTGGGAAACAAGTTTTATATTTTAAAGGAAATTACAATAAGAATCATACATTCTCTTTACAGCAATTATCACAAGGATTATATTTCATTAAAGGGAAAAATAACAATAATTTGTTTTCTTATAAATTGCTAGTCAAATAAAAGTTCCATTAAACACTTACTAGACCGTTCTTTGAAGAACGGTCTTTTTTTTATTTCAAAATTTAAATAAATCAATCTCTTTTTAGACTTTATTCTTTTCATTATCAATATTCTTATATTTGGTGAAGATAGTTTTTACTGAGAAAAATTATCTTCAACCAAAACCTCTTATTTAGATTCTAAAATTAATAATGAAAAAAAACAATTTCACACTCCTGTTATTGCTAATAGTTACGTTGTATAAATTAAATTGCCAAAACCAATATTGTGATGATATAGCAAAAAAAATGAATGCTATAGTAGATGTAGATAAGGCCTTACAATATGGAAATTCACAATTATCTGGGGCTAGTATAGCTTGTAAAGCTCAAATTTATAGAATTTTAGGAGTAAAATATCATTTAAAAAGAGAGCTAGATTCTTCTTTATATGCTTTTAATAAGGCTGCAGAATTGAGCAAGAAAATAAATAAATATGAAAATGTTGCGTATGCCTATTCTCAGAAAGCATTTTTATTAACCACAAAAAATAATGAAGAAAAAGCTACATTAGCTTTACAAAACGCTCGAGAAGCTTTAAAAAAAGCTCCTAACAGTACGGAATGGTCTACTTACTATTCTGCAAGAGCTAAATTAGCCGATAAAAATAAAGCTTATAAAAAAGCAATTATTTATTTAGACTCTGCTATTCAGCTTTCTAAAAAATTGGAAAAACCATTTGATCTAACTACAATTTACCATAATAAAGGAGTCTATTATATTAGACTAGCTAATTATGAAAAAGCTACAGCTCAATTAATGAAAACCTTAGCACTCAAAGAGGAAAAAAAAATGGGGCCAAATTCAATTGCTAATACATTGTATTTAATAGGAATATGCAATATGCGATTAGAAAAATATAAAAACGCATCTATATTCTATAAAAGAGCTATAGCAAATTCAAAAAAAGGAAATAATAAATACATTAGGCTTTTATCATTTATAGAAATCAGTATTGCATATCGTGGACTTAAGAAGAATAATATTGCTTTACAGTTTTTAGATTCTGCAGAAGTAATTGGAAAAAACATGGAGAATAATGCTAGATTATCTCAAATTTATAGCGAAAAAGGAATAATTTTATCTGAAAATAAAAAAAGATTAAAAGAAGCTGAAAAATATTTGAAGGGTGCTTATGCACTTGGAAAAACATCAAGTAATTATTTAGTTACTATTTCTAGTATTGATCGAATGGTGAACTTCTATTTAGATCAAAAAAATTATCCTAAAGTTAAACTGTACCTAGAAGATCTTAAACACACTATTTCAATAACAGATATTGCTTATTCTAAAGAAGCAATGCACAAGTATTATAGTGAGTACTATGAAAATACTGGAAAACCTACCTTAGCTCTTGAGCATTTTAAAAAATATCATAAGATTAGAGATTCTATAGCTAACAAAGAAACTAAAACAAAAGTCGCTGATTTAGAAAAAAAATACGATAGCCAGAAAAAAGAGCTGGTTATAGCTAATTTGACAGAACAAAAAGAATTACAAAATTTAAAAATTCAAAAATCTGAAGCAAAGAAAAATACATATTTAATCATTACTTTATCATTATTAATACTACTGTTTACGGGAATTTGGGCGTATTCAAAATTAAAAAAACAACGAAAAGAATTAATCGCGGTAAATCAAATTAAGAATAGACTATTTTCTATCATTGCACATGATTTAAGAAGTATGATATTACCTTTTCAACGCTCAGGAAAAATTCTTAAATATCATATTAAAAAAGGAAACTACGATAAAACTGTGGTTTTATCTGAACAACTAGAAGCAAATTCACAACGCTTATCTAATACATTAGACAACCTCTTAGATTGGTCTTTAAAACAATTAAACGGTTATAAAATGAATCCGATTTACATTTCCGTTAAAGAAGAACTTTTAGAAATAATTTCTGGTTATGAACAACAAGCAAATTATAAAAAAACTGTAATAGAAATTGAATCTGAAGAGAATATTGAAATTTTATTTGATAAAGGTGCTTTTCATGTAATTTTTAGAAACTTAATTAGTAATGCTTTAAAATACACCGAACAAGGCTTAATTAAAATTTCATTTAAGAAAGAATATGATGATTTTATTTGCAATATAAAGGATACAGGTGTGGGAATGTCTTCAGAACAAATAGCATCTATTTTCAATCTAGAAAACAAAAACACCACTACAGGTACACATGGTGAAAAAGGTACAGGTTTAGGATTAAAATTAGTCCACCGTTTTATTGAAATCAATAAAGGAAATATTAAAGTTTCATCTGAGAAAGAAAAAGGAACCTTATTTGAAATGAGAATCCCAATTGTACCCGAATCTGAATTAGAGGTAGTTTAATTTATATGATTAAACTACTTCATTTATGATTTGTTTATCAGTTTTTGAATTTCAGCTTCAATTATATTCTCTCCTTCATATCCAATAAACTCTTTAACCACTTTCCCTTGCTTATCAATTAAAAAACTATGAGGTAGTAAATTTACTTTATATATATAACTGACAGGATCATTCATTCCTTTCAAATTCGATAAATTCTCCCATTTATAGCTGTCTTTTTTTATAGCTTCTTGCCAATCTTCTGTTGTTTCATCTAATGAGTAACTTATAATAACTAAGTCATTTTTATATTTGGCTTGTAAAGGAGTAAATTCTTGTTTGTTTTGAACATGACACCAAGTACACCAATTAGCCCAAAAGTCTAATAGAATTATTTTGCCTTTATAATCTGATAACTTAACATAATTTCCTTTAATCGTTTTTGCTTTAAAATCAACGAAGTTTTTACCTATTTCTACTCTTTTAGAAGAAAGATAATTACGAAGCAATTTTCCATCTGTAGATTTCTTAAGATTATCACTTAACTTATTATATACTATTGATAAATTATCTGAAGAAAATTTATTCTTTAGAAATACAATTTTATGTAATGAAAACGGATTATTACTATGCTTAAAGATAAGTGCTTTTTGATCTTTTTGAATGGAATCAAAGTATTTAGTAACCAAAACATTTAACTTATCAGGATCTTTAACTGTCTCTAATAACTTTGACATTTTACGATCATAAGTATCAATAACTTGATAATATTTATGAGTAATATTATTAGTTTCGTCATTCTCGACTTTTATTTGCTTAAACTGATTAAAATCTCCCTTAAAAAGTAAATCTTGTTTATTGTACCAGAAATACAAATTTTGTTTTGTTGAATTTTTAGGATTAACTATTTCTAAAGTATATTCTCCTTTATCAATACTATCATTTAGTTCAAAAACAAATTTCTCTTTAGAAGAAATTACAGTTATTTTTTGATCACTTTTAGTATTTGGATTCATACTGATTTTACAACCAGCTTCAAGATGAACTAAATCGCCTTCTATTAAATAGTTTTTATTTTTTGTTTGATTACTACATGAAGTTATCAAGGCAACAACTAATATTATTAAGATAATTCTCATTTCTTTTTATTTAAGTATTTTTTATTCTAAAATTAGTACTTAACGCTAATAAAGAAGTTTTAATGTATATGAATTTTGCAATTTTTTTAAATATAAGCCCAAGCAACTATAACAAAAATAGAATTTTAAATAAGAAAAAACTATAATAATAGTCTTTTAACACATAAAATTAAAAACATAAAAAAACCGTTCAGAAAAGAACGGTTTCTCTTATTTATTTACAGCAAATATTTCTTTTAGCTGTTTTACCATATTTCCATTTCCAGAAACAGAAATCTCACCAATTTTATCAGCAATTTTTTCTACATATTCCATTTCCTTTAATTTATACAGCATTTCATTTTCTTCCATTAATTTAGCTGTATTCAGTAAACTTCTTGTTGAAGCTGTTTCTTCTCTACGAGTAATAATATTAGCTTGTGCTTTCTTTTGTGCAACTAAAACCTGGTTCATAATTTCTTTCATATCACCAGGTAAAATAATATCTCTAATTCCACAGTCTAAGATTTTCACACCAAGTTTTTTAGCTACTTCAACAGAAGCTTCTAAAACAACTTTCGAAACGTCTTCTTTGTTTTCTAATAATTCATCTAAAGAATATTGTCCAATATATTTTCTTAATGCTAATTGCATTGCAACATACAATTGCTTTTCATAGTCTTTATTCTCTAGTAAAGCTTTTTCAATATCAGTAACTTTATAATTCGTGTAAAAGTTGATTCTAATATTAGCTTTATCTTTAGTTAATAATTCCTGACCAGCAATTTCAAGTTGTAACTGACGCATATCTACTTTGCTTATCTTTACTGAAGTATTATTTCTCCAGAATCTGTAAGTTCCACCTGTTAGTGTTTTTGTGTACAAATCATCTACAAGTAAAACAGCTTTTTCATAAGAAAATACTTCAAAAGCTCTTATATACTTTGCTAGTTCATAATTTGAAAATAATGATTTGTCTATGTGTTCTGTAATATAAATTTTACTTGTGTCTACTTTCTGAAATTTTCTGTTAATCAAACCTTTCCAAAATAAATATCTACCTGCAGAAAGTATAGATTTAAAGTTATCATTTTCATAGACTAGCACTAGCTCATTATCTTTAACTTCAACTATATCTAGTAAACTAACTAAAGCTTCATCTTTTAGTAAGATTTCTGTAGCTACAGTAGTATGAAATTGATGCGATAAATCGTAAATCAGTATACTTTGATTAAATCCTAACCAGTGTACTCCTTCAGTAATTACTTTTTGGTAGTTTCCATTTTTGAAAACTAAGCCAACTTTTCCTAAGTGAATTCTTACTCTTTTCATTTTCCTTTTTTATTTAATTATGAGTCATTACGAACAAAATGAAGTAATCTATTATGTTATTTAAAAGATTTCTTCTATCATTTTCCTTCGGAATGATTATACTTAATTTTATAAAAGAAGTATTGCTAATGCTCTTTAATACACGGTCATTCGAATCTATTTAAATTTCTGTATATCGTTTTTTAAAGTGGATCAATTACTTCATTAATAATCAACTGACTTTAAAAAAGTTTATACTTCTGTTTAAATTCAAAACAGATAACAAGTATATCTCATGAGTGCTGACTAAACAACTCATTAGCAATACTTCAGTTTTTCATCAGTTTTAAAAGATGATGAGCTTTAACCTACATTAACAGTGTAGTGCTCTAGCCAACTGAGCTATAGAACTGCGTGAGTTCTAACAGGATTCGAACCTGTGCAAACAAAAACCAGCGAGAGTCGTAATCTCGAGTTTAAGACCGGATTCGAACCGGCTTACCTTTCGGCTTTCCATTTTAACTAGATTTTCAGTCTAGCGCGTCTACCTATTTCGCCATACCTCCAAATGTGGAAGTAGTGGGATTCGAACCCACACTAATTAACTCTATCGTTCTAACCTAACTAAACTACATAAACCCTAAGTTTATGGCGGGAATCGAACCCGCGACCTATAGAATGAGATTATTTTTTGGTGAATAATCAAAACCTTCAAGTCAAGTTGCACATGCATTACTCATACAAAACTGCAAGAATGCATACAATAGTGCTATACTGAAACACCCAACAAGACTCGCTTGATATTTTCTGTCATTACGAAAAAAGTGAAATAATCTATTTATTGATTTTACAGATTCCTTCGTTATTATTTCTTCGGAATGACGATATAAATTTTCAATGAACTTTTGTACCTCTTATCAGATTCGAACTGATACTCCTTATTAAGGCAGATTGGCTCTAAATGCGCTTCCCTACTCTACATCTTGTGTAATTCGGTGCTTCTGCAAATTCTATTCATTAGTAAGAGAACTACTAACAACATCATCCAATCACTTCATGGTTACGAAACAACCTTTTACCACAGCACTTCCCTTTATGCTAAAGAGGCGTTTATTTTTAACTATATATTGTCTTTTTAATTGTACCTCACTATACTCCTTGTTATAGTGAGGCTTTACTTTTTCTTTTCATTATTTCCCCCTCTCATCGGTTTCTTTTTTCATAATTGCACTACAAATATTATAGTTAATTGCGCATTGTTTTTGCGTAATAAAATTTATTATAAATTACACTACTTTATCTGCACAAGATGAACTTGCAAATGCATAAGGTTTAGCTTTAAATTCAAACCCCATTCCTAAAATATATCCCATAGCATCTTTTAGAGCAACGTTTGATTGAAATTTAGGATCTGTATTAATATCTGCATGAACCTCTAATGAAACATTGTATTTATCTAAAATATTACAGATAGCATACGCTGTTTCTACAGACATCGTAACTTCTTTAAGCATTCTTTCTTTAATGCTAATCTGTTTAGTTCCTTTTAGGTTTCTCATAAACATAAATCCACCTTTACCTTCGCGTAACACAACAATAGCTGTTGCATATTCAATATGTGACTTATATGCTTGTGAATCTGATCCCACACAAATTTTTAAATTGTAACCTTCACTTTGTTCTCTTACAATTGCTTTTTCAATAAGTGTGGTTATTGGTTCACAGAACTCTTTACCACTAAAATTTCTCCATTTTTGTTTTACAGTTTTCATTTTTCATTCATTTTGCATTTTATTTAGTGGAACAAACAGGATTTGAACCTGTATCTTCGGATTTTCAGTCCGACGCATTGACCAACTTTGCTATTGTTCCTTTTTCAATGATCAGTTATCAGTAGTAATTATTATTTTATTTATTGATCACTGATAACTATTAATTGTTCATTGAATTTTGGGGTGATCTCGGGATTCGAACCCTGTTCTTCTCATTCACAGTGAGATATTTTACCACATAAACTAAAACCACCATTTGTAAACCTGACAGGATTTGAACCTATACAACAAGAGTCAAAGTCTTGTATGCTAACCATTACATCACAGGTTTAATTCGTACAGGAAGAGAGATTCGAACTCTAAAAATTCAGATTCTAAATCTGACGCGTATACCAGTTCCGCCATTCCTGCTTTTTCAATGATTAGTTATCTGTAAACAATTATCATTTTTTTTCTTACTGATCACTGATAATTGTAAATTGATTACTGTTTACTTATCATTGTTTTGCTGAGGCATTGGGATTCGAACCCAAGACTCCCGTGTTAACAGCACGGTACTCTGCCAGCTGAGTTATACCTCAATTTTGGTGACTTTAATGTTAATTTTTAACAGCCAACTAATTTCTTTAACGTTAAGTCACCATACACACACCTTCTTTCTAGGTTTAGTCTAGAGAGCAGGATTCGAACCTACAACCTCCTGCATCCAAAGCAGGTAAACTACCAATTGTTATACCTCTAGTTTTAGCGGTTCATACGAGAATCGAACTCGTATCTCCCGAGAGACAGTCGGGAAGGTTAGCCATTAACCACAATGAACCTTTTTTTCAGTGATCAATTAATTATTAGTAAACGATGATTAGTTTCTTTATTAATCATTGTCACTGTTCACTGAACATTGTACTCCACCTTGGATTACTCATTCATACTTGTTGAATTAAGAAATCGTGAATACTTTGTATTTCGAACCAAGAATTCACACGGCTTAAACGTGAACTGCGTTCTTAATTTCTCAAAACACGTTTTGCTCATTAATCTTTACCATTTTGGCCAGTGGAGCAAATTGTACATCTACTAAGACTCGAACTTAGACTTAGAGATTCGTAATCTCTTGTGCTATCCTTTACACCATAGATGCTTGTTCGCACGTTCATAAGGATTCGAACCTTAACCCTGAGTTTTGGAGACTCAAATGCTACCATTACATTATAAACGTATTTTTGAGCATCTGTCGAGACTCGATCTCGAAACTGAAGATTGGAAATCTACTATGTTACCAATTACACTACAGATGCATTTTCAATTATCAGTAAACAATTATCAGTTTTAATTACCCATTGGTAATTGTTAATTGATTAATGTTTACTTGTTAGTGGAAGTAGTAGGACTCGAACCTACAAGCTCCGAAGAGACCAGATTTACAGTCTGGCGAGCCAACCAATTGCTCAATACTTCCTTTTCAATATTTCAATGATCTTCAATCGAGACAAGGATGAGATTCGAACTCACAAAAAACAGAGTTGCAGTCTGTCGCCTTAAACCATTCAGCCACCTTGTCATATTTAGTCTAGAGAGCAGGATTAGTTCGCCACACTTTTATATTTCTCTTTTGTGCTTATGAATGCTATGCATTTCGAACCTACAACCTCCCGCATCCAAAGCGGGTAAACTACCAATTTTTATACCTCTAGTTTTAGCAGTGCTGACGGGATTCGAACCCGCAACCCTCCGAGAGACAGTAGGATGCGCTAGCCATTGCGCCACAACACTTTTTGCAGAGAACAAAGGAATCGAACCTTCACCATTATCATGGACTTAATTAGCAGTTAAGCGTAACAAACCAATATTTACCTATTCTCCTTTTGTACTCTGTAAGGGAATCGAACCCTTATTTCCTGATAGAAAGTCAGGCGTACTTGCCGTTATACGAACAGAGTTTTTTTGCGGAAGAGGTGGGATTCGAACCCACACGAGTCGTTAACTCCGAACGGTTTTCAAGACCGTGGCCACCACCAAATTGGCTTGCTCTTCCAAATTTTCATAGCATAAAAAAAGCATCTCACTTTGATAAGGAGATGCTTTTAATCTTTATAAATGAATGTATATCACAATATACTTTCATAATCTATCTCCTTTTTATAACTAAAATCTAAATCCGATTCACTAAACAGTGAGCAACATTCCGGTAAACGGAATCCTAAATGATTGGCTGTGTTATGTTGTGGATATTGTTTCATGTTATTTCTGTTATTCGTATTATACTGAACTAATATATAGTTATTCTTTGTTGAAATTATATGTTGTTCAGCTTTATACATTTTTATTATTTGTTCTTTTTATATTTTGTTTTGTCTTGTTGTTTTTGACACTGCAAATATGGAACACTTTTTTTAACCACACAAGAAAAAAATGAATTTATTTTACTGATTATCAGTTATTTAGTCTTGATCCTGGACAATAAAAATCCTGTCCGTTTTTCAACGGATACTTTACTTGTTTACAAAAGTCTGTCTCTCAATTGTTTTCAGTTTTTATGCTTTTATTTTTATTTTCTTTAGTCTAACATTTTCTTTCAATTTTTTTCATAAAAAAAGCGCCCAATTTTCATTGGACGCTAGTATTTGTATTTATTTATTATTCATTTCATTCAAAGTAACTCTTGAAATTTGTATACATAGCATCCTTTTTCGCCTAATCCAGGACGAAAATCATAAGTACAAAGCTCTGATTGATTGCTAATATGTATACTTATTGTTTTCATTTGTAGTGCAATATTAGTTCATTTTTTGAAAATGACTAAAGATTTCATCATTTTTTTATTGATTTCACTTCATATTTTACTTTAAAAAGATATAATACAGAGCTGTTTTTTAAGTTATTAATCAAAAAAGTATATCAATTAACATATAAAATTGTATTTTGAGGTACTTATTTACCTATTAAAACCCCGAAATCCTTGTATGACTAAAAAAGTATTTTTAAAATTAGTTTTAATCTTAGTGTTTTTATCTGGAAAAGGTATTGTTCAATCACAAGCTCCATTAAATTCTTCACAACAATTTCATAAAACTAGTGGAGACGTTTTGGTGGGATTATTACCAGCAGTAGCTTTAACTTCTACTTTTATCTGGAAAGATAAGCAAAAAGGAACTTTACAGTTTACAAAATCATTTATGAGTACTGTAGTAGTTACTTCAGTTTTGAAATTAATTATAGATAAAGAACGTCCTAACGGAGAAAGCTTAAATAGTTTTCCTTCAGGTCACACTTCAATATCATTTGCTAGTGCAACTTTTATTCAAAAAAGATATGGATGGAAATATGGGATTCCTGCTTATGTTCTCGCCAGTTATGTAGGTTTTTCTAGAATTGAAGCTAAAAAACATGACGGTTGGGATGTTTTAGCTGGAGCTGCAATTGGTTATGGTTTTAGTTATTTATTTACCAAACCATATGATAAAAATGCACAACTCCAAATAACATCAGGAGTTTTAGATGACACACCTACTTTTGGGTTTAGGTATACTTTTAAATAAAAAAATCTCTAGACAAAAACTGTCTAAAGATTTAACTAAATTGAAACTATGAGTTTCTTAAACACCAATGCAAAATTTTTGCAATGTTCTTTGCATCATCTACACCTCTATGATGCGTTCCTTCTAAAGGAATATCCAAAATATGTAAAGCTCCTTTCATGCCAACTTTGCGTCGTAAAGCTTTTACTTCAGCAAAGAGTTCTTTTACATTAACATGTTCTTGCGATAAAGGATATTCAACACCTCTGATCTTACACTGATTTTGAATCATTTTTAAATCATAGGCCCCATAATTTGCCCAAACATATTCTTTAGCGTTATAATCTTCTCGAATTTGTCGGCAAGCTTCCTTAAATGAAATCCCTTCTTTATCTAACAAATCCTGAGTAATGGTAGTCAATTCTGTACAAAACGGACTTACTTCTGAACGTTCTGGTTTGACTAAAATTCCTTTATTTTTTGAAATTTCTCCTGATTCGATATCTAATTCACTGATACCAAATTCTATAATTTCATTTACTTGTCCTGCTGGAATTTTGCCATTCCAACAAGTAGCTTCTATATCTATTACAATTATTTTATTTCCTCTTAATTTCATTTTCATTAAATATTTTGATAAAACTATCTTTTTCAAGTACGTCTAAAGAAAAATCATAAGTTGCTTCTTCTCTATTCGTTACAAGTTCTCCACCTAATTCATAAACAATAGCTTCAAATGTTAGTGGATTATTCCATTGTTGGTATAAAGCTTTTGTAGCTAAGTCTGAAATTTCTGAATTACCAGAAACTCTTGCATGACCCGCTCCAAAATTTAATAATACAAACGATTGCTGATTTTCTTCTGGTAAAATCATACCCAAAATGGTTTGCTTTTGTACAGAATTACATTTGATATCTACAAATAATTTATTAGGATCCATCATATATTCATTTTTTATACCATCTCCTCTACCAACAATTATTTTATAATCACAATCTTGTCTTCCAGAATAAACATTATTATTTACCAAAGTTGGTGCATTTAAACCTGTATTGGCATATAAATATTCTACAGCTCCATTTGGTGCATCAGTAATATCTCCAGAATACATTAAATCTCCATTACCTTGTTTATAAGTAGCATTCCATCCTACTTTACCTCCAATATTGATTCCTGATAAATCTAAATCATAAGCTCCCCATTTATTTTCCCAGTAGACACCAACAGCTAATTTTTCTCCATAGAATTTTGTTCCCGTTGGGATATTTCCTACGTACATTTTTTCTGATGTTGGTAAAGCATATTCTATATCTTTTGGAATAAATATTTTTTGCTCTGATAAATTGAATCTATTTTTCAAGTATGCCAGTAAGAAATCATAATTTAAGTCACTTGCATAAGTTGAACGTCCTGGTTTTACCCAAGATTTACCATTTCTTATACGATACATAAACGTATCTTGACCATTTTTTCTGATATAACAAGCACTTAATGCTTTAAATAAAGCAAATGGTGTTGCATTATCTAACCAATGCGTATCTTTTTCTAACAATAACGCATAGGTTACTTCATTTAATGGGTTAGATGTTAATGGTTTGTGATACTTTTTAGATAATTTACTAATCTTATTAATTGTTTTAGGCGCTCTATTTTTATAAGCTAAAAACAATGGCTTGAATCGATTAAAAATCTCTGCTAATCGCTCTAATCCGAATTTATTAAAAGCTATTGACGGATTATAAGAACTGTCTTTAATCGCTTGAATTAATTCTTCATTTTTAATTAATAATGTAGTGTCTGTAGTTCTATAAATTATATATCTGAAAAACTCTACTACACTTTCTGGATAAACTTGATATACATCGGCAATCTTAACAATTGCTTCTTTATTTTTTATTTGTTCTTTCCCAGTAAATTCATATTGCAATTCGTCTACTAAAATTGATAGAATATCGTCTATAGTTTCTTCTTTTAAAGCAATACCCGATTGTAGCAATGACAAACATTTTTTTGTCATTTCTTCAACTGTATATGCCTTAATTACTTTATAAACTAATTTTAAGTTTGGGACATTTAAAACTTCTGAAGGAATATAAATTTCACTTTTAAAATTACTTCCGTAAGTAGAAATATAATGTTGTATTTGTTCAACATACAATTCAAATCTCGTACTTGTTTTAATTTTATTCCAAGATTTATGGAAGGTTTTGTTTAAATCGTTTCCGCTTAACTGTTCACGAGTATAAAATTCTTCTATTTTATCTTTTGCCCATAAAGCGTCTTTTTCTATAATGAATCCTTCTTTAGAGATAAACGGACGATCATTATTTTCTGATTCTTTTGCTATTACAGCGTTAAACAATTTTAATGTTTTCATTTTCATAATATTTATAAGTGAGGTGTATTTAATGGAATATATAGGAACACCTTTTACCTATGTTTTAAAAAAAGACGAAGAGTAAAATGAACCTAAACATGTTCCGGAATCGAACCGGTATATAGGAACTCTTTTTGTCTTTAATAATCAACGAGAAGTAATTTTTCCTTTAATTGTGATTTTTATAGGAACTTCTTTTGTCGATTTGTGACTCAGACAGGACTCGAACCTGTAACCTCTAGAACCAAAAGTTTCTAGGAACTATTTATGCTTTTTAACAGCGAACAGTATAACAAATCTAGTGCTCTACCTAATTGAGCTACTGAGCCTGATAATACTAACGGAAAGTAATATTTAGGTGACAGCTAATGTTAAATAGGAACTTTCTTAGTCAGTATTTGTAGTTCGGGCAGGGATCGAACCTGCGACACACAGTTTGGATCTTTTCATAGGAACTATTGTTGCTTTTTCATAGCGAATAGTATTTTTCTGTTGCTCTACCGCTGAGCTACCGAACTATTTCATAATGTTAATGAACTTTTAATTTTGCCTCATCATACTCCTCGTTATGATGAGGCTTTTTTCTTTTTCAATCTTCCCCCTCTTCTTTTCAATTTCATAGATCTTTATTTCTTTTTCAGAAAGCAATTTGATTAATTATTGCTCTTTTTCATAATTACACTGCAAATATTGAAGTATATTGCGCATTGTTTTTGCGTAATAAAAATAATGTTATTTATTTTCATAAATTTTATCTCTACGATCAATTTCAGCAAGCGGACTTCCTTTAAATGTATCAATATTTACAAAGCCATTCGCCTCAGTAATTAAGGATTCAGAAGGTTTTACAGCTCCTCTCCTAACATTTCCATAATCGCCAGTGAGTTTTTTAGTAGCTGGATCAACATCTCCCCATAACTTATCAGGTTTTCCTTGATCTATAGGCTCTACATAATATGTAATTCCTGTTACTTTAGACTGAACAATAAATCTTCCTGAATTATCTGTGCCTTGTAAAAACCTTTTTAAAACTTCTCTTCTCATTTTTTTATTTTTAATGATTAAACTTAATTACTTCTTTTTCTTGTTTTTCTTTGCTTTAGCTTCTTTTTTCTTTTCTTTCTTTTTAGTTTTTTTCTTTTTCCGTGGAACTTTGTCTTTAATCCTATCTTTATGCTGATTAATTGTATACATGAAACTATCATTATACGTATGAATTTTTGCCTCTTTCAAAAAATCTAATGCTTTTTGATACGATCTTTTTTGTTCAAAAAGTCTTGCTTTACTTACATACAAAACCGCTTTGTCTGAACCTTTAATCTTTAAAGCAAAATCTATTAATTTTTCAGCTTCATCTAAATCTTCATTCCATAATAGAACATTAACATAATGCGGATAAATATGAAATGCGTTAATATCCTCGGCTAAAGCTTCAGCAAAATAACTTTTCGCTTTTTCATAATCATATAAACTCTCAGCATTAATGCGTCCAAGTAAACCTAACACCATAGTGTTTTTTTCATCATAAGCTAAAGCATAAGTTAAAGCTTCCATAGCTTCTTCTAAATCATATGGATATGCATCTAATGCTTTAAATATGTAATTATTCGTTAGTGTTTTCATTTTATTTTCTTTTTTTGTCACTTCGAGTGAAAGTATTCAAAATGAAATACAGAATACTTTTATATCGAGAAGTTCTCGATACTATTTTATTTCGACTTTGTATTCACTCCATCTTCATAAAAATCACTCGAACTAACAATTCTTTAAATTTTTAATCTTTAAATCTTTGATTAATTCAATTCTCTACGCAAATCATTTTTTAATTGATTACGTTTTGATTTATAGTTTTTCTTTTTCTGTTTTTGAATTTTAAAATCTGTTCCAGTAAATATTTGTACTGGATTTCCTCTTTCTATATTCAAATGATTTTCCCATTCTTGTTGTACCGATTGCTGTAATTGCTCAATAGTATTTGCCATTACTCGCTCTTTTAATCGTTGTATTGCTATCTTTTTATTTTGATGCTGTGATCTACTTTCTGATACCAATACTTGAATTCCTGTTGGAATATGTTTTGCTCTAATCGCAGAACTTACTTTATTTACATGTTGTCCTCCAGGACCAGAACTTCGTATGGCTTGAAATGCTATTTGCTTTTCATCTACAGTAGTTTTGTTTTTCATTTTTAATTCAAAACAACCGATAAACCAATTTTTACGTTTGTGATGTTTTCTGTATGTTGATGTACCAATCCATTTAATAGTGCCTAACCATTCTTTCAAAAATGAAGTCAAGTTTTTACCTTCAATTTGAATCGTAACCGATTGAACAGTTCCATTTTGATTCCCATTTTCTTTTTGAAGAATCGTATAATCAAACTTATTTTCTTCTAATTTTTTAATGAACGTTTTTAATACTTTAGCAACTACCCAAGTACATTCTGCAGGACCACGACCTGCGGTAAATTGAATTGTTTTTGTTTCCATGTTATTTTCTTGTTGTCAGTTCGAGTGATTTTAATCGAATGAAATGAGGTTCAAATTTTATCGAGAACCTACCAAACTCTTCTCGATACAAAAGCATTCTTTATTTCATTTTGAATACTTTCACTCGAAGTGACAAAGTGCCTTTAAGGCATTTTTGATAACAATGGATTACCTATTGGATTTTTTCCTTCTGATACTAATTTTATTGCGGTTTTTACTGCCCAACATTTATCACTTGAATGAATATTTGAATAAAAACTTAATAACGTTTCTGGCTGAACTACTTGCCAACCATTAACCTCAGTTGTTGCTATAGTTTTAGATTCAAAGAAATCGATTGTAACTCTAACTTCTCTTCCTGTTGGTAACCACTCTATTTTTTCGTATCGTCTAAAATTCTCTTGACTAGGCATATGATCGTAACGAGTCCAAACTTTTTCAAATCCATCATCTAATAAAATTTGCATTACAATTCCAACATTTTTAGGATTCACAAAAATGTCTATATCCTTATGATCATGTGCATGTTTGTATTCCTTATGATTCATTTCTGACATGAAATGCCAGGCCCATCCTCCAGAAATAACAATCCATTGTTTTAATTTTTCTAATATTTTTAGGCCTAATTCTATACGGTAATCAGGCCATAATTCTCCGTATCTTTTTGTGTTATGTTGTGCTCCCATCGTTTCTAGTACAATGAGTTAAAACTCATTGATTTTTCTTTTTAACTGTTTATTTTAATGCGTAAAATATATGATCGTACAATTTTTTGTTATACTAATGTCAGTTCGAATGATTTTATGAAGTAAAATTTTACCAAGAACAATTCGATTACTTCTCGATATAAAATTATTCTCCATACCATTTCAAATAATTTCACTCGAAGTGACAATTCTTAATTCTTCACTAAAAATTATTCATTGGTCACCGATCACTGAATTACTTATCCATTCTTACAATTTTCGGTGTAAAAGTTCCTATAACTTCTACCAATTCTTGTTGATTTGCCATGACTTTCTTTATGTTTTTATATGCCATTGGCGCTTCATCAATTCCACCTCCAATTAAACTCACTTGATTCATATTCAGTTGATGCTTAATATCACTTTTGGTGAACTTTTCTTTACATTTTCTTCTAGAATGTTTTCTCCCTGCTCCATGTGATGCAGACTGCAAACTTTCTTCATTACCCAAACCTCGAACAATGTATCCTGGTGCAGTCATAGATCCTGGAATTACTCCTAATTCTCCTTTGCTAGCAGGAGTTGCTCCTTTTCTATGTACAATTCGTTCTACTCCGTTGACTTGTTCTTTCCAAGCAAAATTGTGATGATTTTCAACCATTGCTAGTGGTTTTACACCTAGTAACTTTGCTACTCGTTTGTGAATATTATCATGACAAGCTTTAGCATAATCACCTGCTAAATTCATAGCTAGCCAATATTCTTGTCCGTCATGTGTATTTAAATCTAACCAAGCTAGATGCTGTACATTCTTTGGTAACGGACATTGTTTACTCGCTAAATAGGTATAATGTTTTGCTATATTAGCTCCTAAAGCTCTTGATCCACTGTGAGATAATAATCCCACATATTCACCTATAGGTAAATCAAACTCGTTTTTTTCATCAGTTATGGTTACAATTCCGAACTCTACAAAGTGATTTCCACTACCTGAAGTTCCTAATTGTCTGAATGCCTTTGTTTTTAAGCGCCTTACTAATGGAATATCTCGAAACTCACTACGTTCAAATATTTCATGATCTTGTTTTTTATCATGAGTTTCATACATCCCAAACTTTGTATGCTCTTTTAAAATATTCTCCATTTGATGTTGCTTTCCTTTGATATAAGAAGCTTTCATTGGATAAATACTTAAAGCCATTCTACAACCGATGTCTAACCCCACGCCATATGGAATTACTGCATTATCTGTAGCTAAAACTCCGCCAATGGGCAAACCGTAACCCGAATGTGCATCTGGCATTAATGCGCCTTGCACTGCTATTGGTAATTTTAAAGCATCGTATAATTGATACTTTGCTTGATCATCAATTTCGTTTTCTCCATAAATTGAAAATGGAGCTCTTGTATTTCGTAATTGATGCATTCTAACTTCTACTGGTTTTGTTAAACCTTCTGCAACTTTCCCCCAAATCGCATTTCCTTGATATTTTTCTGGATGAAGCAATACGTCTTTTGCTTCTTCTAAAATGCGCTCTTTCTTTTCCTTTTTTCTGTATCGGTTAATTTGCCCTAAGGCGATGTTTATGCTATTATTTTGTGGAAATCCTAAATTGATTAGATCTTTTCCTTTTAATCTCTTTCCCATGTTACTTTCCCATTTAAAATTGCTGCTATTGGATAGTTTTGTAAAGCTTTTAATTGTTTTTTAGCCTTAAGTTTATCCTTTGTAAAATCTTGGGTTGTCCAATAATCTTTTCGATTCCAACCACAAAATTTTGCGTTTGCTTTGTAGTATCTGTTTCTTAACAACTTGTTATCAAGTAAAGCATCTTCACTTTCTAACTCTGGATCAATTCTTTTAGAATGTGTTATATAAGCTCTCGTGTATTTTATACGATAGGCGCTTTTAGGAATTCGTACATAAAATCTTTTTCTAAGCTTTTTGTCTTCTGTTCTGTACGAATACACAGTGCACATCTTTTGTGCTTTATAACTTAATCTGTTAAATTGACGTTTACTGACTGTTGGAAAATCTTTATAGATCAGATATTTTGAAATTTGATGAAACCATTGTTGATCAGCTTCTTCTTTGGTTCTACCCCAAAATTTCTTCTCTATTGCATCGTATAATTCAAGAATCTCTTTCTTGTTTTTATATCGATCTACGTTTTGAGTTATAACGATCTCTTTAAACCAACCATGTCGAATTGGTTTTTCAAGTTTTATATAACCTAAACTTTGTTTTTGTTTCCAAATTTGATGTTGTCTTTTCAAGATACCACGAACCTCTTTAAGCCTTTTCGACTTTTTATGTTCTGGTTTCAATTATTTTCCTATTAAACGTTGCTTTGTTTGTTTCGGAAATGGTAATAAACTAAACGGAATTGTGTAGTATTAAAAATCCGAAACTTTGTTTTGGGCTTCGGACTTTAAACATATGGTATACTATTTATGAATGAAGTCACGAAGCTGTTGTGCATAAGAACCTAGTTCTCTTGTTACACCGATGTCTTTTCTTAAATTGAACATTTTACTTCGTTTTTTATGTGTTAAGTTTTAACTCCTTTTTTTTTTATAACAGTTAGACTCCCCTAACTATTATAATAAAGTTATTAAAACGATATTTTGTTTTTGCTTTAATTGCGATGCAAAGATGTGAGGCTTTTTTTTATTACGCAAGAAAAAAATGAATTTATTTTACTGAAAATCAAATACTTAAATTAAATCAAAAAAATAGAAATCCTGTCCGAATTTCTTCAGATAATTAATCTATTGTAATTGAGTTATGTAGTACTATTGACTCTTTTTTCAAAGGGCTACATTTTTTTCATAAAAAAAGCGTCCAAATTTTACAACTTGGACGCTTTTAAGTGATTTTATACTACAATAACCTATTTGTAACTCCATAAAAATCGCTTTTGAGCGTCCGATATGTGATTAAATTGCATTAGCATAGGTTATATTTTTGTTTTTGCGTTAATAAATATGTCAACAAATATGACAATTTTATTTGATTTATGGGCTTAGATTGATTTTAAATTAAATTCATACAAGTAGAATTCGATAAAATAAGGCTTTTAACAAGCTTCATTCATTAAGTATTTGATTCCTTTATTTTTTAAATCTCTGACTTTTCTCTTACCTTCTTGCCTACTTTCTCTATAACTAGGCCAATCGTCATAAGTTAACCAAGGGAATAACTTTCTTTCTGTTTCGTAATATCCTTTACTTTTTAACTTTTGTTTTAAAAAAGCGATTTGTTTATCTAATTGCGGATCTACATTTCGAGTATGGGTTACATAAGCTCTTGTGAATTTTATTTTATAAGCTCCTTTAGGTATTTTAATATAAAAACGAGTTCTTAAATTTTTTCTTTCAGTGTAATATTGAAAAGGAATACATAGTTTTTTAGCTTCAATACTTAGCTTGTTGTATTGTTTTTTATTTAAAGTAGGGGTTTCTTTATTGATTAAATATTTAGAAATCTGATATCTCCATTTTCGTTCTGCTTCTTCCTTCGTTTTAGCCCAAACTTTTTTCTCCACTAATCTATATACTTCTTCTATATATTCTTTGTTAGCATACTTATCTATAGTATTAGTAATAATTAGCTCTTTAAACCAACCATGTCGGTAAGGTTGATTTAATTTTATTAGTTTTAACTGAGATTTTTTTTCATATAGTACATCAAGTTGTCTATATATTTTACGAACTTCTTTCTCCTTTAGTTCTTTATTATTTTTTGGTTTCATAACAATATTTTATTTTCTTTTTCAATCTGGGGCAAATATGGAAATTTTCTTTTGATTTATAATTTTAGATTCGTTTTAAATTGTTTCTACAGGCTATAATATATCTGCAAAATTTCTAATTCACGTCGTAAATCTAATAGTATTAAAAGTTATTTTTGCAACTTTAATTGCTCCTAAACTTTGAAAAAATTGTTTATTAAATCTGTTTGTTGCACGCTATTATTTTTTATTTCAAAACTAATTACAGCGCAAAGCTTTATTTATACCAATTATTCTACTGCTGATGGACTCAGTAGTTCTGAAGTATATGATATTACTCAAGATAAAAATGGATATTTGTGGTTTGCAACCGATAGGGGATTAACGCGTTACGACGGTTATGAATTCAAAAAATATACAACCAATGATGGAATTGATGATTTGGTTATCCTAAATTTTTATGAACAGAACGATGGTACTATTTTATGCATTACATTAAATAGAAAACTCTTTTTTATTAACCCTGATACCGATTCTTTTACTTCTTATAAGTACAATCGTGTATTAAAACAAATTACCGATTACAATGCTATAATCAATATCACTAAAAAGGAAGATTCATTATATATAAATCTTGCAACTTCATTGGGTTACCTTAAAATAAATCAGGAAGGTATTATTGAAAATAAGTTAATCTCATGCATTAAAGATCTTGATATGTCCAATAAAAATATTGATGCTTCTTATATAAAACATCCCAAACAAGGTTTTTCTGCATCATTATCTTTTGATAAAATCAAGAAAAAATATGAGAAAAATTGTCATATCTATCTAGATCGCCCTTTTGAAGATTATTTTATATTTATAGATCGTAAAGAAATGTATGTGCTAAACACTACAACTGATTTTCTAAAAAGAATCGTTAATGATAATATTACAGTTGTTACTGGAACTTATGATTCGAATCATTTCTGGATTGGCCTTAATCATGGTGGTGGTAAAGTTTTTTCGAAAGATGGAAAATTAAAATATCATTTCTTTCCAAATAAAACAGTAACAAAGTTTTTTGTAGATCATGAAGGTGGTTTGTGGATTGGTACAACTGACTCTGGAGTTTACTATATAAAAAATAAATATATTGGATCGCATGCAATTTCTACCTCTTGTAAAGATGTTACTTCTCTTACTAAGAATAAAAAAAATCAACTTTATGTAGCCTATAGTAATGGAGAAGTATATAAGCAAAAAAACTATCAATATAAAAAGCTATGGGAGTCAAAGAACAAACATCCTGTAAAAATTCAGTATAATCAAAAAGTAAAAAAGCTATTTATAGACACTTATAATTTCTCTTACCAAGAAGAAGTTAACTCAATTCAAAAGATCAATTCCCATAAATATTTTGTTTCACGCGCTATTTCCGATAATCCAAACAGGTTGCCCGTACTCACAAATCGAATTATTGATGATACTATAAATGTACAAATTTTACCTCATACTTATACTAAAAAAATTAACCGAATTTTAGATATAGAATATGCTAATGAAGGCTATTTTTTTGGTACTTTGTCAGGAGGATATCACTACAAGAAAGATTCATTATATGCCTTGAAAGAAATAGATAGTCACTTTAAAGTTAGAATAGAAGATATTGATAAGGTTGATAAAAGATATTATTTTGCTAGTTTAGGTAATGGCGTTATTGTAATGGATAAAGATTCAACTTTTACTATTAAAGAATCTGATGGTTTATCTAGTGATATCATCACTGAAATATATCCAAAAAACAATAAAGAAGTATTTGTAACTTCTAATACAGGTTTGAATAAAATTACCTTTTCAAATGACTTAAAAAATTATACTGTCTCTAAGCTTTCTATTGATGAAGGTTTACCAAGTAATCATATAAATGATGTAGAAGTTATCAATGATACAATTTGGATCGCTACAAAGAAAGGATTGTTCTCTTATCCAGAAAAAAAAATGGATTTGAAACAAGAGACCATATCTAGAGACTGGCTAAAAATAGAAAGTGTTACAATTAATAATAAATTTGAAAACCAGCTTAATAAAATAAGTGCCTTAAATTATAATGAGAATACCTTAGAAATTAAATTTTCAGCAATTTCATTTAAAAAAAATAAGGATGTTTTGTATCGTTATCGATTAGTAGGACTAGAAAATAACTGGAATATTACCCAAAATAAATCGGTTAAGTATAATCACCTGACTGCTGGAAAGTACACATTTGAAATTCAAACTAAAGGAGGAAATATAGTTTGGAATACAAAAAGTACTACACTAACCTTTAAAATTCATCTCCCATTTTGGAAAACTTGGTGGTTTAATACTTTAATCCTTATCGCCATTTCAGTTATCATTTATATGTTCTTTAAATTCAAAATTCTTTCTTATGATAAGGAGCTTTTTAAAGAATTACTATTTTTAGTATTAAAAAAGTTAAATGGAAAAAGTCAACATATTATTATTAAGGAATCTGGTATTGAAATAAAACTAGATACTTCACTAATACATTATGCCAAATCTGCTGGAAACTATTTAGAAATTGTAACGCTTGAAAAAACCTATGTTGTTAGAAAAAAAATGGGAGATTTTGAGAAAAACCTCCCAGATAAAGAAAATTTTATACGAGTACACCGTTCCTACATTATAAGAAAAGATAAAATAGAAAGTAAAAATACAAAGTGGGTAAAAGTAAACGGTGAACAAATTCCTGTGAGTAGAAACAACAAAGAAAAAATAGATAAAATGGTTTTCTATTAATAGATTTCAACTTGATTGGAAGTACCTCATTTTTATTTTAAGACTTCAATTCTTGTGTTATTAGAAGTTAAGAATTGAGAATATTAGGGATTGATAAGTTAAAATAACACGTAACTTAATGTATTAAAAAAATCATTAGTCTATTTTTAAACTTAAAAATAAGAGGCTGAATACTAAGTTAAAAAACAAATAATTCAGCCTCCTAACCTTTTACTATTTAATTATAATTTGTTTCGTAATACTCTTAATTTGAGTTTCAAACTTTAAAAAGTAAATTCCTTTAGGTAAGTTCAAATTCAAATAAAAAGTAGTAGCATTATGTTCCAAATCATGAATATTTTCAATTTTTTTAACAAAGACACCATTGGTATTAAAGATACTAAGTGCTGTTTTGGTAGCTGTATCTTCTAATCGTATACTAATGTTTCCATTACTTGGGTTTGGAAATATCATAATCTCATCATGTTCTTGTATTGATGTATTATCTAGTGTATTTGTTCTCATCATAATATCGTTTATTGGATCTTCAATTGCAATAATCCCTCTAAAGCACTTTGGCTGTGAAGGTTTAGAAACACTACCATCTCCACATACCGCAACAACTTGCCATACAAAACAGGCAGGCATTAAATCTGGGGTTAAATAAAGTCTATTTGTTGTAGTTTCTGTAGCTAAAAACTTTTCTCCTGCAGAGTATCCGCAACATTGAGTCAATACATTTTCAGGTGAACTAACTACATATTTAACTGCTCCTGGTACCCTATCCCAAACTAAATAAGTAGCTCCAAAGTCTAAGCCTCTTGGCGCTGGTAATTTAGCACACAGATTTGTTTCTTTATTTTCATAGCACATCGGTTTTGAAGGATCTGAAATACTACCATCAGCACATACTGCTTTTACTTCCCAAGCAAAACATCCATTTTTAAGATAATTTGGAATTGGAATTGAACTGTCACTAGTTTCTATAGGATTAAAGAATAGTGTACTTGTACTGTTGCAACAAGGTACATCTTGAGTAGCTACACTTACAATATATGTTACGGCATCACGAATAGGATCCCATAATAAATGAGTATCACTATTTCTTAAATTTGAAGGTGGTGCTAAGGTTGTACATTCATCTTTTTCTTCATTATCATAACAAATAGGTTCCGATGGTTTGGAAATATCACCGTTAGCACATACCGCTTTTACTTCCCAGGCAAAACATCCAATTTTAATATCATCTGGAATTTGAATACTGTTTGTTGTTGTTCTTAAATCTGAAAAATATGACTCCGGTCCGTCACAACAAATCACTGGTTTGCTAGCAACGCTAACTATATATTCGACAGCATGTGGAACTGGATCCCATAACAAATGTGTATCATTATTACTTAAATTTGTAGGTGCTGGAAAGTTTTCGCAATCAATATCTTTTTTACTGTAGCAACTAGGTTCCGAAGGTTCAGAAATATCACCGTTAGCACATACCGCTTTTACTTCCCAAGCAAAACAACCATTTTTAAGATCGTCAGGAATTCGTATTGTATTTGTATTTGTTCTTAAGTCTGAAAAATACAACAAAGGTTCATTACAACAATTTACGGGTTTACTTGCTACACTAATAATATACTCAGTAGCATGAGGCACCGCATCCCAACTTAAAAAAGTTCCATCAGTACTTAAATTTATAGGTGCTGGAAAGTTTTCACAATCAATATCTTTTTTACTGTAACAACTAGGTTCTGAGGGTTCAGAAATACTTCCATCAGTACATACAGCTTTTACTTCCCAAGCAAAACAACCATTTTTGAGATCGTCAGGAATTCGTATTGTGTTTGTATTTGTGCTTAAGTCTGAAAAATATAACAACGGTTCATTACAACAATTCACGGGTTTACTTGCTACACTGATAATATATTCAGTAGCATTTGGAACCGGATCCCAACTTAAAAAAGTTCCATCGTTACTTAAATTTTTAGGAGCATCTACAATCTCACATTCAGAACATTCATAGATTATAGTATCTTCATAAGTACATGTACTTACTCCATCAGGATTTCGTAAGGTTACTGTCGCCGTATAGGTTGTATTAACATCTCCTAATCGTATTACTTCATTTTCCTCTAATCCATCACTCCAAGTAATCGATTCAAAATCGGTAATTGCATTGCCCAATTCATCTTCAATAGCAATCACAAAAACTCCGGAATTACAAGGACGACAACCATTAGCTGTTTTTGCCTGTTCTCTGATTTTTGTATTACTCAATAAGTCGACATCGTTTACAGTAGGACATTCATAGTTTTTTAATTGAATGGTATCATTACAACACACTAAACTATACTTTAATTCATATTCGCAATTTGAATCGATTTTTTTTAATGTTAATGTCCAAACATCTGATGACCTTGCTAACACAATATCGTTGGTTATGATATCACCAGTAGTGGTATTGGTCCAAAAGAAGTTATACCCATCTGAACTTGTAATAATTTGATCGTTTTGATCTTTCACCTTTAAAGGAAAAACATCCATGACACAAGGGTCATCACAAAAAGGGAAAATTTTGGGTGTTAATGTACAACAATCTGGAGTTAATGCAATTCTTACTTCCGAAGCATTACAGTTTGTTGTAGATGCGTTGTACGCTACATAATAGTGCTTTTCTGTATCTAAACTATTAAATGTATGAGAATCAACATCATTTACTTCTGTTACTAAATTAATCGTATCGCTATCTAAAATAGAACCTGCTACACTAGTTTCATATAATTTCCAATGATGAGCAACATTACTAGTTAATGATTGTACTGAAGCATCAAAAGTAGTATCTGAACAATTATAAACGAGTTCAAAATCACCTTCAATAAAGCTATCGTTATAGGTAAATCTTTTGGTTTTGAAAATTGTGGTGTTACAATATGTATTTTCCATACTTATTTTCACTTCATAGGTTGTATTCGCTTCAAAAGTTACCGTATCAGCAAATAACTCCGTAAGATTAAATTGGCCTGTGGTCGTACTTTTTCGAGAAAGTAATGTAGTAGCATTAAAATTTACTTCAAATAATTCAATATTATATGCATCAATATTTAGGGTTGATGAAGCATTTACAAATACATCTTCACATAAGTTAAACGCTGATTGTTGAATTGCATCTTTATCTTCAAAATGAAAATTCACTTCATTATCAGCATTACATGTTATAGGGCAGATTTCTAAATCTGTAATTAGTACATTAGCTTGTGGCCAATTACTTTGTTTTGTTGGAAAAAACCATAGGTTATTAAAATCTTGTTCTGCGGTAAAAACTAGTTCATAGGTGTCTGAATTGGGTAATTGGTTCCATATATTTTTTTGCATAATCACCTGATTTGGTGTTGGAATAGGTGGAATAATAGCGCGTCCATCAGGGATCAATCTATTGGTCGTAAGAATAACATTCATAAAAGCATTATCTAGAATAGGGATATTTTGTGTCCCTCCTAATGTCAAACTTGTAGCTGTAGCAGTTAATCGTACTCTATATTGTTGATTTCTTTTGAAACTAAAATTAAAATGATTTACACCTTCTCCTCTGTTATTTTTAGCCCAAAGCCAAATCGAGTTTGTAGTCCAAGTGGGAGATCCATGAGTATAACTCCATCCTGAATTATTCTGTATAATTGGAATTGTATTACACGGATCTTGCTGTGTAAATACTTTAATAAATGACACAAAAAACAATAGCAATAATATATTTTTTTTCATTTTTTCGTTTGATAATTTTGTTTTTTTCCTACTCTATTAAGGTTTTTCGGTTAACACCTTTTTTGAATCGATTCTTTATAAAAACGTAACTTTAACCTTCTATAAAAAGAGATCTTTGTACTTCAAATTTTTTGCGCAAATTTTCTACTGCAAAAGTATTTTGCTTAGTGAAATTTTACTTGTGTGTTTCTTATGGATGTGATAAAACGACTGAATAAAAGTGATGAAAAACCTATATTTTATAATATCTTGTGATGAATGATTATATATTTGGGGTGAATGGAAAATATCTAAATAAAAAATAGATCATATCTATTCCTATGATCTATGCTTTATATAAAATGTGTGTTTTGATAAATGAAGACCTAAAAAGATTTTTTTTCTTCAAACTGAACTTGTTTCATTTTCTCATTACAACTAATAATCAGAATAATGGGATTCTGAAATACTGAAACAAGTTCAGCACAGGTAAATTCAGAATGACGTTTTCAGATACTTTTTAGATCTCCTATTTTTTTGAAGGTAATTTAAACGATTAATGAAAGTATTTGTCTTTCTTTTAGCTTTCCCAAGCTATTCTTTGCTGTCCATTTATGTTAACGTAAATTGCTAAAATCTGGTCAGAAACTTCGTTATTTAAGATGTAATCAGTAATGTTATCACTCCTTAGTGAAAAGAAATATTATTCAACTTTAAAACCTATAATAACCCATTCAAATTCTGAGATTTTGTAGTATTCTCATCAATAATATTATAAAATTCTGAAGGCATTTCTTCTAAATGATATGCTAAATATTCTAGAACTGAGTTTTCTTGTGAATTTATAAACTCACTTTCAAATAAAGAACAACTCTTTTTATCAAACTCTTCTATATTATCAAGAATTTGTTTTGCCTTTTTGAAGTATAGCTCATCAATTTTTTCTTCTGCAAATCAAATTAAGGTTATTGTTCTATTTTTTAAAGTTAACTCCCACGTATAATTTTTGTTATGTGATATTTTAAATATTTATAGCAGTCAAGTAAGGTAATTCAATTTGTTTCATTTTTTCTACTTTGTTGTATCAACATTATTTTAAGTCATCGATTTCATTAAATGCTTTATTAATCATCCAATTCGAAACCTCTTTAACACTCTTAATTCTTTTTGTCAATTCTTCACTTTGGCTATATCGCTCTTTGTTAAATCCAATCTATTTTTGAAAATACTTTTTCGCTATTCATTAACTGTTCATGTAAAATATTTGACTTCTCAGAATTAGTTTTTAGCATAGTCCCAAAATTGATTACAATTTACTCTGTCAAAGCTTTCCATTTTCGGATGGATTTCGAGTAAAAATAAATACTGATAATCCAAATAATAATGGTAAACCAAAAACCGTAATCATCGAACCATAATATAAAAAGATCTTTGGTTCTATCTGGGTAACCTAATAGCTCACGATAGTATAAGTAACTAAATAATACAACTAATGGTATAGCAAATAATGCTAAAGAAAATAATATAGATACTAGAGTTTTACGCCATTTTCCAATTAATCCTAAAATTGAAAAAACAACAATTAAAATATTTAATAATAGCGCAATAAAAATTCCTATTCTATTATTAAAACCTAAATACTTATCTGCTATGTAAATTAATAATATTCCAAAAATTAAGACTATACCAGCAGCTACAACACTTAATAGTATATTTCTGATATCTGTTGTTTTAAATAAGAAAATTAATAATGAAAATATAAGAGATAAAATAATGAAAGCATAAAGACTCGCTATATCAAAAGTTGGGTGAAATGTGTAATAAACATTTCTGAAAAATATATTTAAACGACCAAAATCACAATAAGGGATATAGTCAAAATATTCATCGTAATCTTTTTCAATTAAAACACTCTTTCCGTCTGCAGTTTTAGGAAATCTACTGTAATACAGATAGTCTTTTTTATGTTGTGTATTGGGAATTAATATTGTGTCGACTCTTTTCTTAGTCTTAAAATAATTTAACTTCAATTTATTTATCTCATACTTTTGAGGTTTTCTATCTTGAATATTAATTATGTATTTATAATCATTTTCTAAATTGATAAGGTATAACCAATCTTCCTTTTTAAGGTTATGTTCTACCTCGTATTGCTTAGCTAAATTGTAAAATTGATCTAATTCATTACTAATAACACTTTCATCTTTTTTATCTAATAATTTTTGATAATGTATGAGTCTGTTTCGATAATCAATAGAATCTTGACCGTAACTTATAAATTCTTGAGAAAAATTATATAAATTCGGAGTAATTAACTCTTTATATGAAGAAATATCATATACAATTCTATATTTAAATGGTTGATTGTTTCTTACATAAGATTCTTCATCGTAAATACCATCCTCTGTAAACACATTATTTTTTGAATCCTTTGCTATTAACTCCTCATCTATTTTGAAGAATTGATGAAATTCTCCATCATGTCTTAAGTATGCTCTAGTAGTATCTATGGTAACTCCCAAGTAATCTGTTCTTTCGGTAGAAACAACTTGCAATGGAAAAGGCTCTGGATACTGTTTTGCCTTTATCGTATAATTAGATCTATTTTTTAAGAAAAAAATAGCAGCGTTATTAAATTTCTTAATATCAGCATCTATATTTTCCCAATCGTATAAAACTTTAATTTTGGTTGTAATACCTTTCTTATAGGAATAGTAGTGCGTAATATTTGTAAAAAATATCAAAAATAAAATACAAAACTGAATAAATAATGTTCCCTTTTTTAAAGGATAAAAGTTTTTAAATGCATTATTTTTTAAATAAAAAATAATCCAAATTAAAAGTGAAATAATTGAGATTAAAACTCCTATTAAAATAGCAGGTGAATCAAAATAAAAACCTTCTAAACTGTAATGACTGGATACATCTTTTTGTGTATTTACTGAAAAGTACCCTGCAATGAAAAATGCTAAATGTAATACAACAGCAAATGTTAACATCCAAACCAATCTAGTATTCCAAATTAGCGGATAATGTTCAACTAAATATTTATTTATTTTTTTAATCGTTTCCATAGGCAAGTATTAATACACAAAAAATCTTCTTGTTGATTTAGAAATGTCTCTAATGTATTGTATTGTAAAATTATTTGAAGCTATTATTGATAGCACATTATTAAAAGTAATCGTATTATCTTTAAAGTAAATGATATACACTCCTCCGTTATATTCTATTTGTTCTAACTCGTATTCTTGAAATACTTTTTCAATATCTTCTCGTGAGTTAGTTGTATCTAATTCGATAATTAAAGAATTTTCTTCTTGTGTTTTTAAGCCTAGAAGATCTGTTGGTTTACCATTTCTAAGATAAATTACTTCATCTGAAACTTTCTCTACTTCGTATAATTGCTGTGAAGAAAAAATCATAGCAATCGGATTTACATGTGATTTTGCTAACATTTTTAAATCCTCTAAAATTACCTGTTGAGCAAGAATATCTAAATTAGCCAACGGTTCGTCTAATAAAACAATTTCTGGTTTTCTAAGCATCGTTCTGGCTAACTCAAAACGCATTTTATAACCAGAAGATAGTTCACTCCATTTTAAATCTTTGTATTTCCACAAACCGAACCTTGCAATCATCATATACACCAATAAATGATTTTTCTCACCTGTAACTCCATGATGAACTAAAGCAAATTTCAAATTATCAATGACACTTCCATACCATTTTGAAGTTCTTTGAGGAATGTAAACTAATTTTGATTTTAAATCATATATATCATCTGAATGCTCAAGAAATGAATACGAAAGATCACCTGATGTTTTTTCTATTAAAGAAGCTAAAATTGTGAGTAAAGTTGTTTTACCATTTCCATTCTCTCCAACCAAACCAAAAATATCCCCCTTATGAAGCTTAATATCAATTGGTCCTAATTTAAATTTTCCTCTTTTATATTCTTTTTCAATAGAAATTCCTTTGAGTATTGGTTGTCCAATTATGTTTTTATCTTCTATGCTAAAGTTATTTATAGTCTCCTTACATATTATAAAATCATCTAAAATTTTAGATTTATCATTTTCCTCTTTTTCATAAATTTCTACAAATGCTAATGCAGCTTTATAGACTTCTGATTTATTGGTATTTAAAGCTGCATCAAGTAACATTCTATATCCTAAAGAATGATCTCCTTGATTGTAATACTCTGTGGCTTGTTGAATAAGCAATTCTTGTTTTGTCAACTTATTTTCCATAACAATTCTTAATTTAATAAGTTATCTCTCTGTAAAACTAGGTTTTATTTTTCTTTTTTGAAAACTTGAATCTTTATTCGTTGGTCATGATTCAATAATCGTAGTTTTTTAATCTACAGTAAAGCAATCATCTAACATTTGATATAACTTTGGATGTTTCCTTTTCAATAACATTGGTCTTTCGAAAAAATATTCGCAAGCAACAGCAAAAAATTCTTCTTTTGATGTTCCTCCGTAATTCCTAATATCAGAATCATCATTATTAATATCTTCCATTTTATCATGAACTAAATCTAGCCAAACTAACAAATTCTTATTGTCTAATAATGCTTTAGGAATACCATCAATATTTCCATCTAGTTTATCTAGTAAATGAACAAATTCATGGATTCCGGTATTTCCTTTATCAGTTTTGTTCGTAAAACCATGGTGTAAAGCTCTTCTCGATAGAATCATTTTATTTTCAAAACGTCCGTTTCCAACTAATCCACCAATAATTTTGTTTTTTGACTTTGCTGCGAACTCTAAATCTTCATTAAAATAATCTGGATAAATAATCACAGTTTTTAAATTTGGATACATAAAATTATTAAAACCAAAAACTGGTATAATAGCACTTGCTGCAACTAATAAAATATCTAAATCTTCAAGTTCAAAATCAACCGCAACAATTTCTACACGATTCAAAAAAGTCTGAATTCGTTTTTTAAAATGTAAACGGTCTTCTGTATTTAATTGTTTATAAAACAGTACATTTTCTTCTAATAGTGTATACCAATGTTCTTGAATTTCAACAGTATTAATTTTAGGTTCAACTTTTTCTTTAGTAATTGATTTATATACTAAAAAAAGGATAATAAGAGTACTAATGATATATAACAAAATACTTTTTCTTTTAGGCTAAAATACTATTATTTTTCATTTTCTGAATTTAGGAAAGGTTCTACAAAACCAATAAATTCTAAATTGCTTTTTTTCCATCTTGCTCCGTGACCAGACGCAATACGAACTTCATAAATCAACTCGTGTTTAAAATGATAAAATACATTCCACCAAGTTTTATGGTGAAGTAAATGTAGTATAAGTTCTTTTACTTTTTCTTCTTTCTGCTTCGGATTTCCTTCCACGCTACCCCAAAAGTTATTTGTTGTTCGTTCAGAATGTTTTTCAAAAGCTCTGACTGCTTTAGTAACGTGTAAATTATATTGCTCAAAACTTGCTTTAAAAACATCATCATTTAAAGGCGGAAGTGCGTTTATCGTGTTATCTGTTGCTGATGTTAAACGTTGCCCTAAAACCAAAAGAAAATCAGTGATATCTGTATGCTGAAATCTTTGATTTAATTCATCAACTTCATTTATCTCAAATAAAAATAGAAACTGTTCATAAGCAGCTTTTCTATCTCTTTGAATTTCTTCTTCAAAATATGGCAAAGTAAGTGTATTTAAAAAATTTGCATCAGAATAATATCCATGTAAATTAGCTATGAAAGACGTCAAATGTTCTTCTTTACAATACGTTAAATAATGTTTTTCTTCTTTTTCAATGAGCTCTTTTTGTAAAGTCAACAGTGTAATATGTAATTCTTCTTTTTTCATGTTTTACTGAATAACACAGCAAACTTAATTTATTACTACGTATTCTTTTTGCGTAGCAATTTAAAAAATTAGAAATGGAAAGATTTTTACTTGCATCTTTGGGTATTTTCCAATGTTTTGTCTTTTAAACTACATTTCTAATTCTAATCCTATTTTCAAATCTTTTTAGATAATTAAATCTATATTGATGAGAACCTGAAACAAGTTCAGGTTGACGTTACCTTACTTGAATAAAAGTACTTCTTTAACTAAACTAACAGCTTCTTTGTTAAGCGCTTTAGTAAATAGTTTTTGACGTTCTTTTTCAATAGTATTCCACTCATCTTCGTAATCTTTCTTAAAATCTACAAAAGCATCTTGGGATAGTAAACCAATAGTTTTACCAGTTTGTTTTGGTTCAAAATCACCCAATTTACTTTGTACGTTCATTAGTCTGTTTTCGTTAATGTAACTCATTAGTTTTTCTAGAGTTTCCTTTTCTTTATCTGAAAACGATACCACAGTAGTTTTCCTAACTCGTGTTGTTGCATGTGAACGTTCAGACCATTTTTCGTTTTTGTTTTTAAAGATTACTCGTGTTCCATTTTTAAAAATTTTACTTTCTACGGGTTTAATTACAACACCTTCACAAGTGTTATCTTTAATCTCTGGAAGACCAAGCCAACCTGGAATCTTTGAATCAAACTCGTTTGAATATGCTAGACAATCTTTAAATGAACCTTCAAAAAGTGATTTTGCATAAAATAGTCTAACGGTTTCAAAAAGTTCATTCGCCTCATCTACATTTAGATATACATCTTGATCAATACGAATATCAAAAGCATAAAAATCGTTATCAGGTGTATAAAAGACTCCTTTTTGAATTCTTGACATTCCTTTTGATTTTGGTACTTCTGAGTGTTCATAACTACCTCCAAAGATTTCTCCATAGACAGTAACTTCAGTCATAGTTGGGTATTTTTCTTTAACAAGTACGTACAGTTTTTCAATAGCTGTTCTATATTTTTCTAATACGTATTTGTAGTTGTTAAATTTTTCGCCTTCAGCAATTAACCCACTACGTTTTGCGACTTGAATTACTTCTCCATCTGTAATGAAAGAAAAGTTAGCTCCGTGCACTTTTTCTTGAACTACATATTTTTCTTTATCATATCCATGAAGATAAACTTGCTCAATTTGTTTTTCACGATATGTGTTTTCAATACTGTTATATTTCTTAAACATGATCTTAATTTTTTTAATAATTACTAATTCTCTTTTTGCGCGCTTGTGTAGAAGATGAGATTCGAACTCATTGTTATTAAACATTCCTTTATACTTCTACGTTTTCATTAACTCTTTAAAACACTTTTCTTTAATACTGACAATAAAAAAGCACCTCGTTTCGGAGGTGCTTTTAAAATTTATATACTAAACTTTTTACTGTCTATACCTCCTATTTTTCATTTGAAATAACTCCATAACAATACTTGCACTATTTATTTGTGCTCTTTTATTAGTATTCCAATCTTGTATGTTATTCATTTTTAGCATTTCCTATGAATTAATTTTTTCGTGGTGCAAATATGTGTCAAATATTTCAAACTTACAAATTACAAAACACTTAAAATCAAGTATTTAAAACAATAAAACTCAATAGATTTCCTGTCCGTAGTTTTACGGATACACAACAAACTTGTTACTATTTTGATTACTAGTTATTTGCTGATTTAGCATCGACTATGTGTTTGCTTTTTAACTTTCTAAGATTTTTTATCATTTTTTACAAAAAAAAGCGTCCAACTTAAAAATTGGACGCTTTTACTATGAATTATTATTTGTTTTTAATCTCTATTTTCTTCTGAAATAATTACATAACGTCCTTTCTGCGTTCATCCAATTTAGATAAACACCAGCATCTTTTCTCGATATTTGAATTGTGTTATGTAATGATTCTTGTTTCATTTCTGATGCAAATATGCAATATTTTTTAGAATTTGAGAATTGTAATTTAACAAGAAACTAATGTTTTATAATTTTTTGGAAGTAATTCAGCTATTAAATTAAACCAAATAGGTACGCGATCTAGTATCCAAGCGTCTGAAGTTATAGCTACAAATTCATTATTTGCAATAACTTTATCTGGATTATTTTCTAAAATTACATCCCAGTTGTAATCATGTTTTTCTGCAATAGTTAATAATTTAGTTTTCATTCTACCACTATTAGAAACTGGTTGATCGAAAACCCAAACTACTTTTTTTACCTTATATTTTTGAAAGAAATCACCAATTAAACGGATTGCTTCTTCTGTTTGATTTACACTTTTATAAGTTCCGTGTAAAGAAGACAAATCACGATAAGCTCCATCTTTTCCTTCAAAAATATACGCATTAGAAAGAATACTTTCTAATAATATAATCTGATTAAAACCATCAATTATGATTTCTTTACCGATCAAATTCTCTTTCGAAATTTGCTTTTCCTTTCTGCTTTTTATAGCTGATACAGCAGCAGACATTCCTTTTATAGCTTGTTGTTGACGCTTATTCAACTTATAACGATTTCCAGCTAATTCACAAGAAGAAGCTTCTCCATAGCCACGTTCTAATAGAAACGACATATCGTAAACTGCTTCTTTTATCTTTCGTAGCATAAATTCTTGTCCAAATAATCGATCATCTGAACCTTCTTTTCCTCTATTTTTTGGCATTATTAGTTTTACGAGTTAAGAATAATTATAATAATTCTTTATTTTAGTTTATTGAATAATTTTTAGTTGTAAATACTGTTTTGACGTCATTCCGAATTTATTTCGGAATCTCATAACTCTGATAAACAACAATTTTTAATGAGAACCTGAAATACTGAAATAAATTCAGCACATGCAAGTTCAGGTTGACGTAAGTTTATGATCACACACTACTAATATCGTTCTGATTATAAAATTCAGTTCTAATACTATTTAATAACTCATTGGCCAAAGCTTTATCTGGTTTTTCTGGTAAATCTGAAGTTTCATAAAGCTGTTCTAATTCTTTTTTAATAGTTTCTGCTTCATTAACTAAATCATCGTATTCAAATTCAGCATTTTTGATTCTAAATAAATATTTTCTTTCAGATTCGCTAACTCTAACATTTATAACTTTGTTTTTAGCAATCTCTTCTGCCATCTGCAATAAACGAAATGTGTGCATCATGTTCTTCGCATCATAATTTTTATCATGAGAGATATTACTTTTATAACGTTCGTCATTTCTTTTATCGACCCAATCCCAATATTCTTTGTACTTTTTACAATACGATGAATAACCTTCTAAATTACTGTATAAAACTGCAATTGGCTTTTCTTCTTTCGGAATTGAGCTTGTACACACCTCATTTGCATTTTCTCTCGCAATTCCTTGATAACCTAATAAATCACTATAAAACAAATTGAAACAATTCTTCATATTTGGAATTTTAGCCAATCCGCAGTTATTGATATCTAAATCATGTTCTGTTAAATATTCTTTTAATGGTGATGACTTTTTACCTTGGAGAACAGTACAAAAATCAATGATTTCTTTTCGTTCTTTTTCAACCGGATTAACAATTTTCTTATTTAAACCTCTCGCCTTTTTAATCTGAGTAAAAGCATAATTAGCAAATGTATTCTTGCATAATTTTGATAAAAATAACTCAGATGTAATTTTATCGTAAATCGGATGTTTAATTTGAATACACTCAGCTGGCATATTTAATAATTCTAGAATATTCGGATTATTCTTTAAGCATAATTCTATAAACTTTCTTAATTCATAATACACAATATCATTCGTTTCATTATTGATTTGTCCAACATAATCCAACGAATAGAATTTATCTTTCGGTAAAATAAAAACACCCCTAATATCAGTATCTGAAGTAGGCGTTTGTAATCCATAAGCTCTACTTCCGCTGATACTTTCAAAAATAATTGAGTTTGATTTTTTTAATTCTTCTAGTGTCATTGCTTAATATTTTTAAATAAATGTCTGGTTGAGCGCAGTCGAAAACTTTTTGATAATGAATAATTCTTCTTTCTTTTCCTTGATGAAAAGAAGCAAAAATCAAGATTTATGATAAAAAATTAAGAAAATGCTACAGCATCTACAGCCACAGATGAAAAAAACTCGTTATCACTCAAACAGTTTTTCATCTTTTTCCTCACTGCTGCCTTGATTTTCAAACTTTTAATCAATAGATCATTTTTACAATTGCTCTACAAGGTTTTTATTAAAAGTATTAGGCACATAAATAATTTTTAGTGTTAGTTACAAATCTAAATATTTCAAAAAGAAAGTATTAAACGCTTCTTGATTTGCTTTTCCACTTGGTAAACTATTTTTTAACTCGTTATTTTCATTAATAACGTCTCTAACTAAACGAATTAGTTCATCTGAAACAGGATCGCTACTCTTTTCTATTCGTTCACTTTTTAGCTGAATTACAGCATCAATTTTAGCATGGAAAGATGTATCAATTAATTCATACAATTCTCTAAAATATACTGGTGGAATCGTATGCTTTTTGGCAATCCAATTGGCACATAAAGCAGTTCTGATAGTATAAAAGAAACTCTTTAATGTCATTTTATCAGTTCCTAAAGTTTCCTCAAAACCTTTATTCATTGCATGAAAATGATGAAATCCAGCAATTGGATTAAAGTTTTCGCTTGCCAATATTTTTAATTCTTCTAAAAAGGCGGTGTTGGCTCTATAAATTACAGGTGAAAATAACCAACCTGTAAACGAAGCATTTGACTTTGCTAATAAACGAAGTGCTTTTCTGATATCCCAGCCAGATCCATCTAAGTCATCTTCTGTCATAAATTCGATCGTATCTTTTGTTTCCCAAAGATTTAAATACCAATCTTTAGAGTGTTTATAGACAAATCGAATATCATAATCGGAATCTGGAGAAGCAAAACCCCAAGCTCTGCTTCCTGATTCCACTGCAAATAGAATTTCAATATTCTTTTCTTTTTCTAATGCAGCTAAATGTTCTAAAATTCTTTTTTCCATTGTGTTTTTCGTTGACTTTTCCAGTTTCTTTCAGGTATAGTTACGTTTATAGTTTCATATCCGTGAGGAAAACACCATTCACAACCTTGTTCTTTACCTACTTTTATTCTAGAAATTTGTATTCCAGAAATTTTTCTCGGAAAATCTATTAATCCATACTCGTTTAAACCGAAAGCGCTTTTAAATCGACTAAACTTTTTCATTTGTATTACGTTTTTAATTAAAACCTAATACAGTGCTCCTTTTTTGATTTGCATATTGTTATTTCTTTAATGATTTTAAATATAATAAGATTGCAGAATAAATCAATCCTAGTCCTAATAATACATGAATTAAAATAGGCCAATAAAAAACCTTATCCTTTTGATAGATATATGCGACACTAACAAAAGTGCAAACTATACCTAGAACCAATAACGGTAATGCTTTTTCTTTTGCACTTTTTATTAATTCTTCTTCTGATTTTAAGAAACTTTCATTGATTTCATAATCACTAAATCCTAAACTTTTAAAATCATTTCTTATATCTTTTTCTGATCTAAAATCTAAACTTTGTTCTATTATATAATTTTTAACTTGATAAGACAGTTCTTCTTCATTATTTGAGGTATAACTTACTGTGTCTTTTAGTATGAATAACCAATCTTCAAACTCTTTTACTTTAGTATATCTATCAAAAACTTTTCTAGCAATATCTTTAGCTTCGTTCATTAATTCAAAAGTAGATAAGCCATGACCTATTTCTTCTTGATAACTATAATTTTCGTAGCATATATAATAATCGGTTAATATTTGATAGCCAAAATCCTCTTCTAGACATTTATCTCTTATCACTTTAATTACTTCGAAAACTTCATTAATATTGTTATAATCTAATATTAATTTACTTAATTCAAAAATTGAAATTGCTAGATACTCATCAGCTGTAGAATGCTTATTAAAAACATTCAATAACTGGTTTTTAAAAGTATTTGAATTATAATTAACTTCAACTAAATCAAATAAAAAAGAATTCAATTTAAGACTATTCACTTCAGCCATGAAGTATATATCTTTTTCAAAATCTTTCTCTGATAACTTATCATTTAGTACTTGATAAATTTTATGTTTTATTCTATACGTTTTCATCTTTCATTTTCTAGCATTGTGTAAGCAATCGATATTCTATTAGCTTCAATTTTGTCTTCTGTTTTTAGATATAAACTTTCTAGCTTTTTTAAAATGAAATCACTAGAAATCCATTCATCAAACGTAGTTTGTCTGAAATCTAGAAATATTGTATCTGAAAAACTTAGTTTATAATCCACAAAAAAATGTAAATGATTTTCTGTGAGATGTTGTTTCCAAATATTTAACGTTTTTTCTTCTCCTAAATACTTTATACTTAGATTTATTACAAATATCAAATCTATATATTCAAGATGATTCAAATGATGTATCAGTAATAATTCCAAGAAACTTGATATAGCTTCTATCTCATTTTCATTCCAAGATTTCCAATTCGCATGATTTAACTTCTCATAACAATGAAAATCAGTTAAAAAATCATAACCTACTGTTAACTCTAAAATTCTTGGTAAGAAATGTTTATAATCATTGATATCTCCATAAGTGGTTAATGCTGATGACATAAAATGATAAATTTCGTCTGGTTGAATCTCTTTCAATGGTTTTGAAAGCAATTCCTTTATTTCTTCATCTGTTACACAACAATCACATGATCTTTCTCTTAAATTTCCTAAAACTGTATACGACTGAAATACTTGGTATAAATTATTTATCGATTCTTGTAAATTCATGATGCTTCTTTTTCAATAGAGCCTTACAAGTAACAAATGGTTAACTTGCAAGGCTATTTCTACTTTCTAGTATTTCTCTTTCTTCTACGTTTCCAAGGAGCATTTTTTTCCCAATCTCCTGCCATAATACAACCGTAAGGCATTACTTCATCAATAACTTCACCTAATCCAAACTCTTCCATTTGATTTCTTACAGTTTCTGCATTTTTATAAGCAGATGGTAACTCAGTAATATCAATTTCATCAGAAAAGAAACGTACATCTAAACCTTTAGTTTCCTGTTCAAAGATTTCTTGAAAAGTTCCTGTCTTACTTTTCCTATGTTGCGTTCTACTGATATTTCTACCTGCTCCATGCGGAGCAAAACCTAAATTTGTATTTGTTGTTTTCCCTTCAACAATTAAAACAGGCTCGCTCATATTTAAAGGAATTAATCTTGGACCAGTAATATCTGGCATAAATTTAGGATCTAATGGTGTTGCTCCTTTAGCATGGTAAAATAAATCTCCATCTTTAAAAACAAAATTATGTTCGTTCCAGAATCTATTTTCCTTTTCAACACCTAACTTATTTAAAGTTGCATCGTGCAAAACCTCATGATTCTTTTTTGTCCATTTTCTTATAATTTGTAAAGCTTCCCAGTAAGCTTTACCTTCTTCTGTTTCATACGGAATCCAAGCATTTTGTTTTAAAGTTTGAGGTGATATTTCTTTTCTAAATCGTTCGGCAACTTTCATTCCTTTAGTATATAAATTAGCACCAAATCCCCTACTACCATGATGCGTAACTAACATGGTATTATCTGTTTTTTTAGATTTTCCTACAAATAAAAAATGATTACCATCACCTTGAGTTCCTAGATGAGAACGAGCAGCTGAAATACTTTTTTGATCATTTAAGAATACATTATTTTCAATCTCTTTTAATAAATCAGAAGGAAATCTAAACTGATCTTCTCTAGAACGTCCTCCAAAACCAAAATGAGTTACACTATGCGCAGCATCTAAAACATCTTTAGGATTAGCATTACCAAAATCTGTTAACATTACTGAACAACAAATATCTGCGCTATGCATTCCAGGATGAATTGCATTTTTTGCAACAGCAACACCGCCAACTGGAATATTTCCTGATGGTCCTGTTGGACAAGCATCTGGCATAATGGCTCCATCAACTAATGTTGGAGTTTTCATTAGAACTTCCATAGTATCAATTACCTTAGCTACATTCTCGGTTTCTAAATTATTTTCAGCTTTAATGTTTATACTAAAGTTTGCATGATTTTCTAATAATGGAATTTCTGGGCCTGGTCTATACTGTTCTAAATACTCCATAATTTCCTCATTACTTAAATCTTTAGAATTAACATACTCTAAAGCTTCCGGAAACCATTTTCCAGATTTAAATCCCATTTCAATTAATGTTTTTCCTGTAATTTTCATTTTCTAGTTTTTAAATTATTATACTTTTCTTTTTGAGCATTTCCCACTCAGACGTTTTTCTTAATCACAAAACAAAACTGCAACTCTATTACGCAATGTTTTTGCGTAACAAAAAATAATTATAAAAAAAATTGAAATTTATATTGGATTCGAAAAGTCTATAAACAAAAAAAGTGCTGATTAGCACTACTTAGATGGCAAGATTTCTGTTACTATACCATACACATTTTTCGTCCATCCGTTAAGATGTCCACGATTATTACCTATTAGTAATCCTCGTTTTTCATTTTTACCTTTTACTAAATGCGTAAAACAATTTCCTCGTACTTTACAGAAAACTATATCACCTTCTTCACAATTTTGCCATTGTACTGGCTTTAAAACAACGGGTTGTCTTGATTTTAAAATGGGTAACATTGAGTTTCCTGGTTCTTTAGAGATAATTGTTTCTCCATTCAATAGCTTTTGAATTTTCCAATTCATAATTATTTGTATTTAAATTAAACATTAATTCAAAGACTATTGCTGAACGAAAAGTAAAGAACGAATAACTTTAACCGTTTAAAATCAATGTAAAATTAGTTTATATTTTTGTAATACAAACTATTTAATTGAAAAAATTGACTTTAAAAGAACGTTTTACCCAACTGTTATCACTTTATTCTCAAGATAATGAACTCATTTCTTCATTATGGAATGAGCTTGAAAAACACTACAAAGAAAAGCATCGCACCTATCATAATTTAAAGCATTTAGAGGAAATCTTCTCTTATTTTGATCGTTATAAAGATGAATTAAAAGATTCGAATTTAGTTTCTTTTTCTATCTTTTATCATGATGTAGTTTATAATATCTGGAAAAAAGATAACGAAGAAAAAAGTGCTGATTTTGCTGTAGATCGACTTCGAAAACTACTTTCAAAAGATGATTTAAACATCATTTTTAATCAAATTATAGCCACTAAAACTCATGAAGGTTCAGATAATGATACTCGTTTTTTAATCGATTTTGATTTAGCTATTTTAGGTCAATCTTCAGAAATATATCAGCAATATGCTAAACTTATTCGTAAAGAATATAAACTCGTTCCAGATATTTTATATAAAAATGGAAGAAAAAAAGTATTGCATCATTTTATAGATAAACCTTTCATTTACAAGACCAATACTTTTACTGATCGTTATGAAAAACAGGCGAAATTCAATTTAAAAACAGAATTAAACACATTATAATATGGCATCAAATAAAAATGCTCTTATTCGATATAAAACTATAGATCAATGTTTACGAAATACCATGCGTAAATGGACTTTAAATGATCTGATTGATGCTTGTTCTGATGCTTTATATGAGTATGAAGGTAAAGATGTTTATGTAAGTAAAAGAACTGTTCAGCTCGATATTCAAATGATGCGTAGTGATAAATTGGGTTACAATGCTCCAATAGAAGTTTATCAACGAAAATATTATCGTTATGCAGAAGAAGGTTATTCTATTATGAATATTCCTGTCACTGAAAATGATGTAAAAGTAATGAACAATGCGATTCAGGTTTTACGTCAATTTAAAGATTTTTCTCTGTTTAGAGAAATGGATGGAGTTTTACAACGTTTAGAAGATTCTGTATACTCTTCACAAGAAAATAATCGTGCTATTATTCATTTAGATAAAAATGAACAATTAAAAGGTTTGCAACTTATAGATCCATTATACAGTGCAATTCAAAAGAAGAAAGTTTTAGAAATCACATATAAGTCATTTAAAGCTAGACAAGAAAATATTCTTACTGTTCATCCGCAGCTTTTAAAAGAGTTTAATAATCGATGGTTTTTAATAGTGTATCATAAAACTGATTTTATGAATTTAGCTCTTGATCGTATTATAAAAATTGAAGAGAAAGATGAACTTGAATACATAGATAAAGCTGTTAATGGTGATGAATATTTTAAAAATGTAATTGGCGTTACTGTTTCTAATTCTAGACCAAAACGTATCGAATTTTGGATTGAAAAACGCTTAGCTCCTTACGTAATTACCAAACCTTTTCACCATACTCAACGTTTAATCAAAGAAACTGAAGATGGTTTCATATTTAATATTTTAGTTCAAATAAACTTTGAATTAGAACGTGTAATTTTAGGTTATGGAGAATCTATTAAAGTACTAAAACCAGAAAAATTAAGAGACAAAATTAGTAAACAATTAGGGCGAGCTTACAATAATTATAAATCGGTTAATTCGGATGATTAAGCAAATTTTTTTCTCACTATTTCAATTATCAAAAATTGAATAGGTTTAAGCGCTTTTGTCATTCAAAAAATTCTTGTCCATTATTATCAATATAAAGTATTTTTCCGTCATGGAAAAGCTGAGCTATTTCTAGAAGTGAAATATAATCTGAAGCAGTAGAAGCTGCTTTACTTATTCGGTCATAAATACATTGTGTTGTTTCTTTACCAGATTCAACATTAAAAATTCCAACTTTTCCTGCTTTAGTGACCACATAATATCCATTATTTTCGGGTTCTATTTCATCATAGATAGCGGGTGAAATTTCTTTACCTTTTTTATTTAGAAAACCGAGTTTTTTATCCTTCCTAAAAATAAAAATCATTACATGGTCTTTTGAAGAAATAGGATTTATGTTATCATAAACTATTTCGGTATTTGCTAATCCTCTAACTGATTTTAGCCCATACTTATCTCCTTTTTGAACAACAGCTATATCATTTACAAAACTGAGAATACGATCATAATGAATAGGTATTACTATTTCCCCTTTTGCATTTATAACTCCCCATTTTGATCCTTTTGATACAGATAAGTAACCTTTATCAAAATTATGACGATCATAACGATATAACCGGAAACTGTACGAAGCTAGCGTTTCGATCTCATCAAAAATAAACTCTGTTTGTTTTTTACCTTTATTAGAAATCAGTCCCCATTTATTTTTGTGTTTAGCTACTAATATATCTTTATGTAAAAAATAAATCTTTTCATATTGTGCTTCCAAAATTTCTTTTCCATCTACAGAAACGATTCCCCAAAAACCATTACTCTGGAAAAGAGCAACATCATTATAAACCCCTTCAAGATCATCGTACTTTGTTTCTATTTTTATATTTCCTTGTTTATCAATAAGTCCATATTTCCCATTTTGTTTTACAACACCAAACCCTCCATAAAAAGAACTATTATCTTCATATTCAATTTTTCCAATTACTTTACCAGTTGTATCTATATAACCATATAGACTATTTTCATCATCAGAAGTATTTTTCTCTACCTGAGCTAAACCATCACTAAAATCTTTTACTCTTTTATATTCAAAATCTGTTAACTGCTTTCCTTTTATAGTAAATAATCCTTTTTTTCTTCCTTTGTATACCACATACAAATTTTCTTTCTTATATTCAATATATTCATAATCAACTGGTATAATAATCTTACCATTGAGATTAGCAATTCCTTTTTTTCCTTGTAAATCTTCAAGTTCAAAATTTCCATATCTATATATAATATCATCATATTTCAAAGGAAGAATCACTTCTCTATTTAAATTCACTATTCCCCATACTATTTCGCCTTCATATTCTTTACTTATCTTAAATAAGTTAGTAGTAATTGATGATTTATAAAATGGATCAAAAGGAATTATTATGTCTCCTGATGTATTTATAATTCCACGATTTCCATTAATAGTAACTATACTATATCCATTACCAAAAAGACCTGCACGATCATATTGTGGTTTAATAATAATATTTTTGTTTCTATCACAAAAACCATATTTATCTCCTTTTCTATAGGGGATCAATTGTTCGTGTTGATTTAAAATATTGTCTCCCATCTTGATATTTATCTCTTTTGTTTTTGTTGTACATGAAAAAGTAACAAAAAACAAGCAACTATAAATCGTATTTTTAATCATTATTTCTTTGTGATACAAATAATTGTTTCTTAGTAGTGAAATATACTTTTTTTTCTGATTTGTAATCAAGTATCCCTCGTTTTTTGAAAAAGTCTAATATTATATTAGCTAATCAATATTTCTAAAAATACTCATTCACTGCAACTTGTACACATTATTTTTTTAAAATTTTTAAAGTTTTTAAGGCTATAAATCACTCAAAACTTTATTGAAATCAACACTTTGTAGAGATGATATTCAATTTCCCAAGGTATAATTAATTCAAAGTATAGAATTTGAATAACTGTGAATCCATAATAATTCTTAAGCCTTAAAGGTTACATAAAAAAGTTAAATCAAAAAGGAATTACTTCTGTTTTGGTTGATATTAGTCTTCCTAAGCAATTGGTTATAAATATAAAAACAACTCAAAGTACGTAGTTTTCCGCAACAGAAATAGTACAAATAAAGAAATTAATCAATACTTTTAAATGATTAATTATTAAAAACCACATAAGCGTTAAGACTTGTAGCAATAGTCATCCAAACTAAATACGGTATAATTAAAATCGTATAATATTTTAACTGTTTTATATGCTTAAAAGTGATGTAACCAATCAAAAGCCACAATAAAGTGATACTTATTAAACCTAATACGGTGTAATGTTTATTGAAAAAAAGTAAATTCCATATTACGTTTAGAAACCATTGAACAGCGTATAAAACGATCAATTTCTTGTCAAAACTTTCATAAATGTAACTTACTTTAGTCATATAAAAAGCAAACAATAACATTATGGTTGTCCAAGCTGCACCAAAAACCCAATTCGCTGGAGTCCATGGTGCTTTATTTAAGTTTTGATACCAGTCTGTTCGTGGACCATCGTTCATTAATAAAACACCTACATAAAGTGCTAGAAAATTAACTATTAAAAAAATAATGAATCTGATGTATGATTTTTGCATTGATTTAGTTGATTTTGATAGAATCGATTATTAGCTTAAAATCTTCATCTTTTTTATTAGCAACTAAAAAAGCAATTTCTTTAATTTCTGTATGATTAAAATTTTGTCTGCGTAATCTGTTACCTCTGAAAATTGGATACAAACTATTTAAATCAATTTCTATAGTTTCCCAATCACCAGAAGTTGTAAAATTTTGAGTATACCAGTGTCGATCTGTTGGACTTGATTTTACTCTAAATTGATATGCTTTTCCGTCTCCTTTTAAACGAAGAATAACTTTTTTTGAGTTTTCATGTAAAGCTACAACTACCGTACTTTTGACCATCGCAAAACCACCGTTATTTTCTGTAGAAACATGACCAGAAAATACGCCTTTACCATTTTCATTTAACGCTATAGAAGAAGTTGAAATTCCTCCCATAACATCATCACTGGTTGTTTTCCAACTACTAATATCAGAAGATTGAGAAAAATCTACAACGGTTATAGTATCTTGGAAAGCAAACAACATAATGATAAAGGCTAAATATTTCATATTATAATTTTAAACTGACTATTCCTGCATCGATAGGGAAAACTTGACCAGAAATTGCAGAAGCATGATCTGATAACAAATAATTTGCTAAGCTTGCTACTTCTTCTGCTTTTAAGAATTTCTTTAGCGGATGTCTCATTTCCATATTTTCACGCTGTTTATCATTACGTAATAACTTTTCTGCTAAAGATGTATCTGTTACAGTTGGAGCAATACAATTAAATCTAACTTTAGTAGCAAATTCACCGGCTAAAGATTTTGTTAAACCTTCAACAGCAGATTTACTAGCTGCAACACTTGCATGGAAAGGCATTCCTAATTTGGTAGCAACAGTACTAAATAAAACTACGCTTCCGTTATTATTTTTAAGTGAGTTAATATACTTTTGAATCACTTTAACAGCTCCAATTACATTGATTTCAAAATCACTTCTAAAATCATCTAACTTTAGTCTTCCTATCGGTTTTAAGTTAATGCTTCCCGGGCAAAAAACCAAACCATTTATGTCTTCAGAAAGTTCAGGTAATTCGTCTTCTAAAATATCAATTGAATAGTGTGTTACATTTGCATGACTTGCAACTTCTGTTCTACTAAAATTAATTACTTTATGTGTTTCTTGTAAAGAAGTTACTATTGCATTACCAATTCCTTTACTTCCTCCTACAACTAAAATTGTTTTCATTTCTATTATTTTTTATGCAATGAACTCAGTTCATTGTTATCTTTTAGATACTTTATTATTTGATATATTTCTTTGTCTTGTACATTTAAACCTTCCTTTATCAAAAGGCCTTTTTGCTTGATGTTTAGTAGCTCTACCCTGCACTCTTTTTCTCCACATTCTAAAGCTAGAAGGCTTCATTTCTCTTCGCATTAAATCTATTACTTCTTGTTCTTTTAATCCGAATTGAAATTGAATAGCATCGAAAGTTGTACGATCTTCCCAAGCCATTTCTATAATTCTATCAATTTGTCTATCCGTCATAATAATCTAGATTTAAATATTCATTTTTATAATCAATCATTTTTGAAATGAATTTCTTATTCTCTGAATAATTCTTGTTTTTAAAAAATTTTATAAAACTTCCCTCCGCGTGAATACTGAAAAACGAGGAATTGTATATTACTAATTTGTAATAAGGAATACACCAAGAAAAACGTTCTAATCTGTTCGTGAAATGAACTAAAATTCCTTTCGGACGCATTTCTATGTTTCCATAATTTAATTCAGAAAACTGAACTTTATCTGATTTTAATTTTTGACTTACTTCAGCAATCATAAAACGACCAGAACCTACTCCATTCAGTTTAACTTTATTTAGTAAAGAGAATGGCTTTCCTAGTAATTCTCTACTATGCACTAAAAAGTCTTCATTTGTATATGTAGTATTAAATATCATTATTCATCTCTTAACATTCTACTTCTATTTGTAATCGTATGCTTACGTAAAATTCGTAAGCTTTCTCTTTTTACATCTCCATCTTTCAACATATTCCATAAGATATCACTGGCTTTTTTTCTATTTTCTTTGATATCTACTATCGGATTTGGATAATCTTTACCTAGAACACAGTTATTAAATTGTTGATCTAAATGTGTCATTAAGTAAGGCTCATGAATAAATGGAGTTGGTAAATGTGCTAATTCCGGAACCCATTTTTTAATAAAAATTGCATCTGGATCGTGATCGTGACTATTTTTCACAGGATTATAAATTCTTAGATTATTAATTCCTGTTTCTCCTGCTTGCATTTGCAGTTGAGGAAAATGAATTCCAGGCTCAAAATCTAGAAACTGACGTGATAAATGATGAGTTGCTTCTTGCCAAGGCTGCCATAAAATGTGTGTAAAAAAAGACACTAACATGGCACGCATTCTGAAATTGATAAATCCTGTTTTATTTAAACAACGCATAGAAGCATCAACTAAAGGGAAACCTGTATTTCCTTCTTCCCAAGCCGTTTTGTAAGATTCTGAAATTGATTTTTTCAGCTTGTGAAAACCTTTATTTATACTAGCATTTTCCATCGTACATTCCATTTCAAACTTTTGAATGAAATGTGCTTGCCAACGTAAGCGAGAAATAAACGCTCCTAAATGACGCTTATGTTCCGATTCTTCTTTTACTACTTTTGCCTTTTGAAACACTTCTCGTATCGATACATTTCCCCAAGCTATGTAAGGAGAAAGTCTACTGCAACTACTTCTCGAAGCTTCTGGTTTTGATATATGATACATGTAATTTTCGTGACGTTTTTCAAAAAACGTATTTGCATATTTCCATGCAATAGTTCTTCCGCCCTGCTGAAAATCAGAAGTATCTCCAGTTACTAAATCCGTAGTATGAAAATAATCTGAGATTCTATTAATTTCTGAAATACTAACAAAGTCTTCTTTATCTGCATCAAAAGGTAAAATATCTTGATACATATAACTTTCCCATTTATCAAACCAATCTTCTCGATTTAATAAACCTCTTAAAACTCCGTTATTTATATTCTCTTTCCATTCAATGGAATTATTTCTACAATAACGTGCAAATTCTTTATCTCTATTGAAAGTGACTAATAATCCTGTTTCTTGATGTGAAAAAACATCTGTGACATTATAATGATTCAAAAGCTGATTAAAAACAGCAAAAATTTCACCATTAACAGCTAAAATTTTAGTGTTATATTCTTTCAATTCAGTGTTCATGTCAACCAATGATTGTTTTATAAAATCCCAATGACGTTGACTGTAGTGGTCGTCATTTATCAATAAGTTTTCAAAAACAAATAATAATAAAATTCTTTTTCCTGAGTTTAGCGCATTTGTTATCGCCTCATTGTCATGCAATCTCAAATCTCTCTTTAACCAAACTACTGCTATATCTTCTCTTTTCTTCATATTTTCAAATTTTCGTTTTCTGAATATTTGAATATAATGGGATCACACAAACCTAACATCATTCCGAATTTATTTCGGAATCTATGAATACGAACCTGAAACAAGTTCTGATCGATGTTATTAATTTTATGAAAAGCCATTATTATCATATATACTTACTATAATAAGTTCAGTTGAAATTCTTTTTTATTATCTAGGTTATCAAGGAAATGTTCTGCATTAGAAAAATGCTCTTCTCTTTTCTCAACTCCCATTTTATCTAAATTTCGAATTAGCATATTCAAACGTGGATTTTTTGATAAAAACTCTCTGTTGGTATGCATAAATCTCCAGAATAATCCGTCCCAAATCTTTTGCCATTCACCATTTGAGTAATCACTCATTTTTTTAATGTAATTACTACTACTTATATATGGTTTAGTAGACATTAATCCTCCGTCAGCAAATAAGCTCATCCCGTAAACATTCGGCACCATTACCCAGTCGTAAGCATCGATAAACAGCTCCATAAACCAACGATATACTTCATCTGGATCAAACTCACACAACAACATAAAATTCCCTAAAATCATTAAGCGTTCAATATGATGTGCATATCCTGTTTTTAAGATCTTTTTAATTGTAGTATCTATTGGTAAAATTCCCGTAGTTCCTTCATAAAAAGAAGCTGGTATTTTTCTAGAATGGTTCCAGAAATTCTTTGTTCGTTCTTCTGTACCTTTCACTTCATAAATTCCACGTATAAACTCACGCCAACCTAATATTTGACGGACAAAACCTTCTAAAGAATTAATCGGAATTTCATGTTGAGCAGCATAATCAATTGCCTTTTTAATTACTTCTAAAGGAGATAACAATCCAACATTAATTAATGGTGATAAAATACTATGATTCAAGAAATGTTTGTCTTTCACAATAGCATCTTCATAAATTCCGAATTCATGGAAACGAACTTCAAAAAACTGTTCTAACCAATTTTCTGACTCTTCATAAGTTAAAGGATATAATTGTTGCTTATCAATTTCCCCTAAAGTGTCAGAGAAATTTTCTTCAATATATTTCTTGGCTTCTAGATAATATTTGTTAGCATCAGGAAATGTAATTTGTGGTGGTGTTTTACCTTTTGGATATTTCTTTCTATTATCCGTATCAAAAGTCCACTTTCCTCCTACTGGTTGTTCATTTGTGATTAAAATATTTCTACCTAAACGTTCCTTTTTATAGAAAGAAGTTTGGAAAAATTTCTTTTTAGAAGCTTTAAAAAAAGTAGTTAATTCATCTTTAGTATTAATAAATAACGAATTGTCTATTTCAATTAATTCTATCTCATTTTCAAATTCATGAATTCTCTTTTCTAGCCAATTATCCGTAGGATTAATAAAATAAAGTTGTTTGTATCCTTTTTCTATCAATTGTGGCAGTAAATTTCTAATATCTGAAATTTCAGTTGTACTTTCTACATAAGTAACTTGATATCCTTTTTCATTTAAAAAGTCTTTATAAAACTGCATTGTAGCTCTGTGAAAAGCTAATTTTTGCTTGTGAAAAGCATATTGTTTGAAGAATAAATATTCCTCAACTAAATACACCTCATTTTCTTTTGAAATATGCGTTGTACTTTTAAATAACTGATGCGGAAAAATAATACTTACTGCTTTCATTAGAAAAAGGTTGGTTGTAACCACATTTGTTGATATTTGCCATTTGCATCATATCGTTCTGCTTGTAGTTGTACATTAAATTTTCTATCTCTTGGATCATTTCCAACACCAGATACATACTGCCAATTTCCATAATTGCTATGCACATCGTAATCAATTAGCATACTTTCGAAATATGCCGCGCCAATTCTCCAATCTAACAACAGTTCTTTTGCAAAATATGAAGCTACGTTTTGTCGACCTCTATTGCTCATCCAACCCGTTTCTTTTAACTCTATCATATTGGCATTTACGAAAGGCTCATTAGTTTCACCATTAATCCAATTTTGAATTAATCTTTCGTTATTTTTCCATGAATATGATAATTCCTTTATTCCTTCTAACTTGAATAAATTATTTTCATGTTTTAGCGATAAATATTTAAAATAATCACGCCAAATCAATTCAAAAATCAACCAATAAGTAGACTGATTACTTCCGAACTGTTTTTCATATTTTTTTACTTCCCAGTAAATTGACTTCGCTGAAATACAACCATGAGCCAACCAAGGAGAGAATTTTGAACTATAATCAACTCCAATTAAACCATTTCTAGTTTTCTTATAATATGATAGTTTTTTAGATGAAAAGAAATACGAGTTTAAACGCTCAAAAGCTGCAGATTCTCCTCCTTTAAAAGGAAAAGCAGTTTTAGTTGGAACTTCAAAATTATGATAACCTAAGTCTTGTAATGTTGGGATTTTAGTATCATTCTCCAGATAATTCTCTTTTGGCATTGCTACAGGAATTACTTCTTCACGAATTGTAGCATATTTCTCTACTTTTTTTCTGAAAACAGTAAAAACTTCTGGGATAGTTTTAATGTTTATTGGAATATCTTCTGGATGATATAAAAATTGATCATAAAAACTTTTAACCTGAACCGTATCTGGAAGTTTTTCTACTACACGATTAATTTCTGATGTTTCTTCCTGAGTAAATTCTTTTTGATAAAAGAGAGCATCCGCGTTGTGAGTCAGACAAAACAATGGTAAAATTACATGCGGATGCTCATGATGTATATAAATAGGTACGTTTAATTCTTTCAATTGATTTGATAAATCATTTACTGATTCTATCAAAAATTTTGCTCTGTATTTCTCTGTTTTTTTAAAACCAAATTGTTTTGTTTCAAACATGGTTTTATCAAAACAATATATTGCAATTACTTTATCATAATTAGAAATAGCTTCATGTAAAGCTTTATTATCTCGAGTTCTTAATGTGTTTGTAAACCAAACTATTGCTGTTTTTTGTTGCTGCATTTTTTACTACAATATTTTACATTTTCCCAGTTCTTCTCCCATTTTTTTCTCCATGTAAATGGTCGTTCACAAACTGGACAAATTTTAGTGGGTAAATGTTGTTTTTTTACTCCTTTCATTTTTGATAAACCAAAGCATTAATCATTCCTTTAAATACAAAAGCATGAAAGGGTAAAACGGAATACCAATACAATCTTCCTAATATTCCTTTTGGTCGAAATACTGCTCTTTGAAATAATTGATTTTTCACAATTTTGAACTCTAGCCAAGCTTCACCAGGAAGTTTCATTTCAGCAAATAATAGCAAACGTTTCTGTTCTTTATCAGCTAATAAAACCCTCCAAAAATCCAACGGATCTCCCGGTTCTAAATATGTATTATGTGTTCTCCCTCTGCGTAAGCCTACTCCACCAAAAATTTTATCTACATAACCTCTAATACGCCAAAGCCAGTTGTAACTATACCAACCATTTTCACCTCCAATAGACCATATTTTGTCAATTGTAAAATCTTCGTCAATTACTTTTCTAGATCGTACATCTTTAAAACATCCGAACTGTGGAATTCGAACATGATTATTTAATTGATCATTAAAAACACCACTACTAATTGCATCTTTCCAACTTGATACTACAGCATTTTGTTCGATCTTTTGAAATGCCAAACTAACAGCTTGTCTATATTGTATGGGATTAACATTCAATATTTCATTTATATTATTTGGCTTTGCAACAACTTCAACTTTCATACTATCAACTAATGCTTTTGCCAAATTAAATGACGTAGAAGTCACGAAATACAGCCAATACGAAGACATTCGAGGTGATAAAACAGGTAAAGTAAAAATGTATCTTTTTAAGCCTCTTACTTTTGCAAATTGCAATAACATTTCTTTATAAGTAAGAATTTCTGGTCCGCAAATGTCAAATGATTTATTGTATACTTTTAAGTTTCCTAAACCGTTGACTAGAAAACTTAACACATCTCTAATTGCTATAGGTTGTGTTCGAGTATTCAACCATTTTGGCGTTACCATTAAAGGTAATTTCTCTACAATATCTCTTATAATTTCAAAAGAAGCACTTCCACTTCCTACTATAATTCCAGCTCGAAATGTTGTTAAAGCATATTGATTAGATTTCAAAGATTTTTCAACTTCTAATCTAGATTTTAAATGTTTAGATAAAGAATCATCATTTACAATTCCGCTTAAATAAACTACCTGCTTACAATTCGTTTTTTCTATCAACGATTTGAAACTCTGAGCACATTTTTTTTCTAAATCCTCAAAATTCGTAGCTGTCGTAGACATGGAATGAATTAAATAATAAGCAGCGTCTATATCTTCAGGAAAAGCTTCTAAATTATCTTCTAAGAAATCTACTTTTATGAACTCTATTCCGTCTTTATACTCAATTTCGTCTGGAATTCTATTTAAATCACGGACACAACAAACTAGCTGATGACCATCTTCTAATAGTCTCAACACTAATCTTTTTGCGATATACCCTGTTGTACCTGTGATTAAAATCTTCATTTTATAATTTTTCTACTGCCTTTTTTGGACGCTGATACTCGTATCTTGTAAATAAATTCGGAATAGCATATCCATCAAGCCCGTTTATCGTTGCAACATTCCCTTTAGATAAATTCAAAAATCCGTCTTCTTGCAACATATGATCTTCAACTTCAAAAAATTGAATTTCACCAACTAACATAATTGTATCATTTGCTTTGATATAATACTCTTCAACATATTTCATACCTATTTGTACTGGTGATTCTTGTACAAAAGGAGCTATAAAATCGTTCTTGTATTCTGGAGTTAAGTTTGTCATTTCAAATTCAGAAACACCTTTATCATATTTAGCAGATGTATGATGTGCATCTTCTGTGATACTTTTTGTGATATGATTTACCGTATAAAAACCAGTTTCTTTAATATTTTCATACGTATTTCTCGGAACAGTTGTAGGACGTAAAATAAACCCTAATAACGGTGGATTCGATCCTAAGTGAACTATCGAGCTGAATACAGCAACATTTTCTTCACCATCAGGAGAAATACTTCCTATTAAATTTGCTGATTTGTAACCCGATAAACTATTCATCAAGTTTATACGATGAATTTTATCGAATCCATCTATATCTTCTCTATTAAAAAACATCTTTATACTGTTCGAAATTGTTAATCTTAATATTCTTAGCTTTTAAATCGTGCATTAGATTGTAAAGTCCAAAGAATGTCCTGTTGATATAAATAAAATGCTTAGAGCCTCTATTTCCATTCATATTTCTGAGCTCAGTATTCTTAGCATACTTCGTTCCTAATTCAGTGATTTTACCAAAGAATGTTTCATCAGAAAAATCAAATTCCTTAGTGTGAAATGGTTGAGTAAACAAACTCAACATTTCATGGAACATATCTTTGAAAAAAGCCAATTCTTCTGGACTATCATCTTCTCTAAGAATTTCCAATTCATATAGTTTTTTCTCAAAAAATACTGGATCAGAAATGCTTTCCTTTTTAGCCAATTCAAAGTATGGCTTATAAAATTCTTCAGGAACTTGTTTCATACAACCAAAATCCAGCACAATTAAATTAGTATCTTTTGAAACTAAGAAATTCCCAGGATGTGGATCGGCATGAACTTTTTTAATAATATGCATTTGATACATATAAAAATCCCATAAAGCCTGACCTAATTCATTCGCTTTCTTTTGATCAGTATTCGTACTGGTAAATTCGGAAAGATGAATTCCATCCATCCAATCCATTGTGATAATTCGATCTGAAGAGAACTCCTTATAATAATTTGGGAATTTTAAATTTTTGATATGCTTACAAGCATCTACGATAGCCTGACTTTGCTCTACTTCTAAAATGTAATTCGTTTCTTCAACTAACTTATTTTCAACCTCTTTAAAATATTTATCGCTATCTTTTCCACGGATATTGAACATTTTAATTGCAATGGGCTTCACTAAAGCTAAATCAGTCGAAATACTTTCTGCAACTCCTGGATATTGAATTTTAACTGCGTATTTGTTTCCATCTTTTTCAGCTAAATGTACCTGACCAATACTTGCACCACTTACAGCATTTAAATTAAACTTATCAAAAAGCTCACTTGGATATTTTCCAAAGTAATTTTTGAATGTCTTTTTTACTAATGGTGCTGATAATGGTGGAACTGAAAATTGTGACAAAGAAAATTGCTCAACATAAGCTTGTGGCAAAATTCCTTTTTCCATGCTTAACATTTGTGCAACTTTTAAAGCACTTCCTTTCAACTGCTTTAATCCGTTATAAATATCTTCAGCATTATCTTTGTTTAATTGTTGTTTGGCTTCTTCTTCTCCATTAACTAATTTACTTCCGTAATATTTCAAATAATTCACTCCTACTTTAGCACCAGTTTGCACTAATTTAGAAGCTCTTTGAATTTTGGAAGTGGGGATGTTATCTATTGTCTTCATATATTACTTCATCATCTTTTCTTTAAATAAAAATTTACCGAAGTCTATTACACTTTTCACTGGTGCTATGTTTAACACGTCAAAACTTGCATTAACAGACTTCTCTATAAACACATCCGTTTTCTCAAAGGAAGACGATGTGTCATTCAACCAAAACTGCATAGTCATTATCAATTGAATCCAAGCACTTTCACTTATCGCTTTGTCTTGAATTTTCTCTAATCTTTCTTGCTTTAACTCTAGCTTTTCTATGTTAAGAGTACCGATAAATTTTTTGAAGTTGGTTCTTAAACCACTTAATATCTGAAGTGTTTTAAGCTTATTTCCATGTCCAGATAAAGCGTAAACCACATAACTTCTATTAGCAGTTAAGTTTTCGAAAAATGTAAAGTAGAAACTTAATAACTGATTTCTAGCATCAAAGTTTTCAAACTCTTCACTTTTATGTAATAATGATACAGTGTTTTCAAAGAAAACAGTAAATATTGATTTTTTTATTGCTTCGAAAGAAGCAAAACTGTTGTAAAATAATTGTTCTTCGAAATTATTCTCTTTTGCAAACTTGTATACAGATTTTGGATCTTCATTATGTTCTAGTACATAATCCATATACATTGTAATAATGTCCAACTGAGTTATATTTTTCTTTTTAGCCATGAAATTAAAAGATTGAATTTTACCACTTCAAAGATACTTATATTTTGTTTAACTTAAAAATAAAATAATTAAACAATAATGATTTTTTAACTTTTTTTTAATAGTAATACTATTATATTTGCATTCAAAACAATTAACAATGGATAAATTACTTTCAAACATAAAAATTGAGGTGCCTGAAGGGATTTATTTGAAGAATCCAGAATCCTCTGAATTAGGTAAAAAAATAGTTCAAAACAGTATCATTTTAATAGATGAAATTGGTTTTGAAAGTTTTAATTTCAAAAAATTAGGGTTACTTATTGGCTCTAATGAAAGTTCTGTTTACAGATATTTTGAAAGCAAACACAAATTATTAATATACTTAAGTTCTTGGTACTGGAGATGGCTAGAATACCAATTAGTGATTGAAACATTTAGTATTAAGGATAGCAAAGAAAAATTGGAGAAAGCTGTAGAAATTGTTACGAGAACAACCAAAGAAGATCAAAATTTCTCACACATTAATGAAATTTTACTTAATAAAATTATTATCAACGAAAATTCTAAATCTTATTTAACAAAAAGTGTTGATTCAGAAAATAAACAAGGATACTTTTTACCCTATAAAAGAGTGGTTAGAAGATTAGCTGATATTATTTCTGAATACAATAACAAATATGAATTCCCTTTAAGTTTAGCTAGTTCAGTTACAGAAGGAGCATTACATCAGCAATTTATGACTCAACATTTTACATCTATTACTAATTGTAATGAATCAGTTACACCAACACAATTTTATTCACACTTAGTAATAAAAACTTTAACAAATGACAACTAAATCTTTAACCCCTTGGAGACGATTCCTTGGTTTAGTAAAATTAGAGCGCAAAGATATTTTTCAAATTTCTTATTACGCTATCTTCGAAGGATTAGTATCCTTATCGCTTCCATTAGGTATTCAAGCGATTATTAACTTAATTCAAGGAGCGCAGGTATCAGCTTCATGGATTGTTCTTGTAGTTTTAGTTACTATGGGAGTAATTTTTTCTGGAGTTTTAAAACTTATGCAATTGCGTATTATTGAAACTATTCAGCAAAGAATTTTCACAAGAGCTTCTTTTGAATTGAGTTATCGATTCCCTAAAATTAAAATGAAGGAATTGAGAAACTACTATTTACCAGAATTAGCTAACAGATTTTTCGATACTCTTACCATTCAAAAAGGACTATCAAAGATTTTAATAGATGTACCATCCGCTTTTTTACAAATTATATTTGCGTTACTACTATTATCATTTTATCATCCGTTTTTTATCATTTTTGGATTATTACTTCTAGTACTTATTTACATCTTATTTAAGCTTACAGCACAAAGAGGTATTGAAACAAGTTTAGATGAATCTAAAAATAAATATAAGGTTGTTCACTGGCTTCAAGAAGTAGCTAGATCGGTAGTGAGTTTTAAATTGTCTGGAAAAACAAGCCTGGCTTTAGAAAAGAATGATGCGTTGGTAAATAAGTATTTGAACTCTAGAGAAAGTCACTTTAAAATTTTAGTAATCCAATTCATTTTAATGATCAATTTTAAAGTTTTAGTTACTGCAGGTTTGTTATTAATAGGTGGATTTTTAGTATTGAATCAGCAAATGAATATCGGACAATTCGTTGCTGCTGAAATTATCGTTTTACTTGTTATTAGTTCTGTAGAAAAGTTAATTCTAGGATTAGAATCTTTCTATGATGTATTAACTTCTATTGAAAAACTTGGACAAGTAGTTGATAAACCTATAGAAAGTCAAAGTGGTGAAATGGTAAGTGGAGACCTTACTATTGAATTACAGAATGCTTCATATAAAGTAGCTAATAAGCCTACACCTATTTTAAATGATATTTCATTTACTATCAACAAGCAAGACCGTATACTTGTTCAAGGTGAAAGTGGATCTGGTAAGTCGAGTTTATTACAATTAATAGCTGGTGTTATTGAACCAACTTCAGGATTTTTACATGTAAATAATCTTTCAATACAAGGTTTACATATCAATAATTATAGATCTCTTTTAGGATTATCTCTTTCTGAAGAAACGCCTTTTGAAGGTACTATACGAGAGAATATTACTTTTGGTAATACTAGTATTACTGACGAAGAAATTTATAAAGTATTAGATGTAGTCGGATTAACTGAATTCGTTAAACAACAACCTGAAGGATTAAAAACCATAATAAAACCAGAAGGAAAGCAAGTTGCATTTACTATAGCTAAAAAAATAATTTTAGCAAGAGCAATTACTATCAAACCAAAGTTATTAATCTTAGAAGATCCTTTAGATCAATGTCAGATAGAAGAAACAAAAGGAATTATAAACTTTTTAGCTTCACCTGAAAGACCTTGGAGTTTAATTGTAGTAAGTAGTAATGCTTGCTGGAAAGAAAAATGTAATAAACATATTGTCTTAGAAAAAGGGCAAATAAAAAAGTAAAAAGATGCTGAATATTTCTAACAATAACATAACGAATTTTGATTTAACAAGGTTTAAATCAGGAAAGGAAATTTTTACTAAAGAGTACCACAAACGTTTTAAACGATTTTTGTTAGTATTTTCTATAATTATATTAATTATTCTGTTTTTACCGTGGACTCAAAATATTTCTAGTAAAGGTAATGTAACTACGTTACGTCCTAATCAAAGACCACAAACATTACAATCACAAATACCAGGAAGAATAGAACAATGGTATGTACAGGAAGGTGATTTTGTTAAGGAAGGAGACACGATACTGAGAATTTCTGAAGTTAAAAGTGAATACTTTGATAATCAACTTGCACGTAGAACTCAAGATCAGTTAAATATAAAAACACAATCTATTGATGCTTATAGAAATAAAGTTGTTGCTCTAGAAAGTCAAATTAAGGCTTTACAAAATGAACGAGTTTTAAAACTAGAACAGGCAAAAAATAAATTAACTCAGGCACATTTAAAAGTAAAAAGTGATAGTATTGATTTAGAAGCAGTGAAAACAAAGCAAGATATTGCTAAAATACAGTTAGATCGTGTTATAAACTTACAAAAAGAAGGATTAAAAGCTGTAAAAGATGTAGAAGAGAAACGTGCTAAATTTCAAGAAGCAAATGCAAAGTTAATTTCTCAAGAAAACAAGTATTTAACTTCTCAAAATAATGTAATTAATGCAAAATTGGCCATTTCTACTTTAAATGCTACTTATCAAGATAAATTATCTAAAGCTAGAAGTAGCTTATTTACTGCTAAATCGGCAACTCTAGATACTGAAGTACAGGTTTCTAAATTAGAAACTAGCGTAGCTAATTACACCAAAAGAAATAGTTTATTATTTATTACTGCTCCACAAGACGGTTTTATTAATAAAGCTATAAAATCTGGTATTGGAGAAACATTTAAAGAAGGGGAACAATTGGTAGGAATTATGCCTGCAAATTATGAATTAGCTGTTGAAATGTATGTACGACCAATAGATTTACCTTTAGTACATATTGGAGAAGATGTTCGTGTACAATTTGATGGTTGGCCAGCAATAGTTTTTAGTGGATGGCCAAATGTATCTTATGGTACTTACGGTGCAAAAGTTGTTGCCATAGAAAATTTTATAAGTGATAACGGAATGTATCGTGTATTACTTGCTCCAGATAAAGATTCAGTAGATTGGCCTACAGCGATTCGTGTAGGATCTGGTGCAAAAACTATAGCGCTATTAGATAATGTACCTATTTGGTTTGAACTATGGAGACAACTTAATAGCTTCCCTCCTAACTTTTACCAACCGCAGGTCTCAAAAAAAGTAGAAAAGAGTAAATTAAAAAAGTTAAAATAATAGTTATGAAAAAACTATTTACATTTTTTTCTGTCATACTTTCTCTAAGCTTATATGCTCAGACTAATGATATTTTATCGCTATCTGAATATATAGGATATGTAAAAGAGTTTCACCCTATTGTAAAACAAGCCCAGCTTGTAAGTACAGAAGGAGAAATAAAATTATTAAAAGCTAGAGGAGCTTTTGATCCTAAAATTTCTGTTGACTACGATCGAAAGAAGTTCAAAAAAACAGAGTATTTTGATAAATTAAATACCACATTTAAGATTCCAACTTGGTATGGAGTTGAATTCAAAGCAAATTACGAAAAGAATACAGGTATTTTCTTAAACCCGGAAGCTAATGTACCAGATCAGGGACTTTATGGAGCAGGAGTTTCTGTATCCTTAGCCAGAGGGTTGCTAATGAATAACAGAATGGCTACTTTAAAACAAGCTAAACTGTACACAAAACAAGCTAATGCTAAACAGAAGTTATTGGTAAATGATATTCTTTATGATGCTATTGTTACCTATTTTGAATGGTTAAAGAATTTTGAAACTCAAAATACTTATAATGACTTTTTATCAAATGCAACAAACAGACTCGATATTGTAAAGAAAAGTTTTAATGCTGGTGATAAACCTGCTGTAGACACATTAGAAGCTAATATTAATTTCAAAAGTAGACAATTAGATCTTGAAAAAGCGAAACTGAAATATTTAAAATCAAAATTAAAACTTGCTAATTTTTTATGGTTAGAAAATAATATTCCTCTAGAATTGGAGGATAATATAACTCCTGATCTTAATACATTGAATATTATTGATAATGCACTTAATATTGAGAATCAAGAAGTATCTATGTTAAATGTAAATAATCATTTAAAGATGAAGTCTTTGAATTATAAAAAAGAAGGCTTATTGGTAAATAAACGATTAAAGTTTAATAATTTACTCCCTAGAATTGATTTAGAATATAATTTTTTAAGTCCTCAAGTTAGAAATCTTTCTAATTTTGACACCAATAATTACAAAGGAGGAGTTAATGTTTATATTCCGTTATTTTTAAGAAAAGAAAGAGCCGAACTTAAATTAGCTAAACTTAAACTTCAAGATATTGATTTTGTTATTTCTGCTAGTAGAATGGATTTGAATAACAAAATGAGAAATATTGAAAATGAAATTTCTTCTACAAACAGACAAAGTCAGATCTTAACAAACTTAGTGGTAGATTATGATAAATTAGTGAAAGCAGAAGAACGAATGTTTATTCTTGGAGAAGGTTCTTTGTTTAGGATAAATTACAGAGAAGTAAAATTAATAGAAACTCGTTTAAAGCTTATTGACACTAAAAATAAGTTTTTAAAATCTAAAGCATCATTATATCAAATGATCAATAACCAAGATAACGACAATAAAAAAACCATCCAATAATTGGATGGTTTTCTAGTATTATGAAAATAGATATTCTATTCGTCTAATTTATATTCAATTGGGAAAGTATATTTAGTATTAACTTTTTTACCGTTTTTTACAGCTGCTTTGAATTCAGGTAATTTTTCTACTAATTTCTTTGCTGATGTTTCTAAAATTTTACCATTTGCAGGACCTTTAGTAGTTACATTAATTACTTCTCCTTTTTTATTGATAACAAAGCTAATATTAACTTTACCTTGAATATTATCATTAACAGCTCTTTCAGGATAAGCAAAATGATCTTGTATATGCTTAACTAAACTCTTGTTAAAACAATCTAAAGTCGCATTATCACAAGATTTAAATTGAGGCAATTGTTCTACATCTGAGAATGTAAAAATTTCTTCTTTTACTTCAACTTTCTTTACAGCTTTCTTAATATTAGTTGGTTTTACACCTGGAATTCTGAATGTTATTGGTAATCCGTATTTTACAATTACTTCTTTACCTGCATGTTTACCTGGAACAAATTTTGGTAATTTTTTAATAATTCTTTCTGCTTCTTTACCTAATTCTTCGCCTTTGTATGGTGATACAATATTAAGTTTACCTACAGAACCATCTTTTTGGATTGTGAATTGAACTAACACTCTACCTTGAATTCCTCTGTCGTAAGAATTCTCTGGGTATTTTATATTTTTTTGGATATGCTTAGATATTGCTTGTTTAAAACATTTCTCTTGCTTGTATATTGGAGAACTTTCACACTCTTTAAAAAGTGGAATTTCATCTACGTAGTTAAAAGGAATAATTTTTAATCCACCAGCATTATTGAAATTAATACTATTGATTACATCTGTTTTCTTTTTCATGCTAGCTAACTTGTGCGTGTAATCGTTTGTCATTACACCAGAAGCCGCATCTCTTTTTCTAACTACTCTTCGTCTAGAAGTAACTTGGACAGAAACCTTTTTAGTTTTCTTGTCGTCTGAATCTTTAATTGAACACTTGGTAATACTGTTCAAATCTAAAGCTGGTTCGTCATTAGGTGTATCACATGTCTTATTAGATTGTGAAAAAACTTGGGCAAAAGCAAAAAAAGTAACTGCTACGAAAAACTTACTATTCATAATACAGGGGATTGAAAATTTACATACCTAAATTTAGAAAACTTGTACTATTTTATTGAATTTCAATACTATTACGACATATAAGTATAGATAAAATGCAGAAAAGTGTCGACGAATTATTTTTAGTTAATTTTAAATAAATATGTTAATATTTTAAAATTAAACTAACTAAAAGAAACTAAAACTATTTAATTCTTAATTTTTGACCTAAAAAAATATGATTTGATGAAAGTTTGTTTTTCTTTTTTAAAGTTGATACAGTGATATTATAGAGCTTAGAAATACTATATAAGGTTTCACCAGAAGTTACAACATGATAATTAGTATCATCAAAATGATCTACTCTTAATTCTTTAGTTTTAGACTTTAATTTCTCTTTTTGAGAAGGAGTTTCTTCATAACCAATGACTATTTCATCACCAATTTCAATGGTATCAAAATCAACCAAACTATTTAATCTATATAATTGTGCTAGTGGCATTTTATATTTTCTAGCTATTGTACTTAATGTTTCTCCTTTTTTTACGGTATGAGTAATCGTTGGATCGTATTCTTCTACTTTTTTAGGTTTTACGGCTTTTTTTTGCGGAAATTTGGTAGATACATCACCGGTGATTAAATTCATATAAGCTACTTTACCTTCTAACAAAATTTTATCCCAGCCTTCTGGCAATTTTTTTTCTTGTGAAAAAGATACTATTGATAAAAAAAGTGAAACTAAAACAACTATTTTATTCATGTAAAAAATTAATTTATAGCAATTTAAAAACTATTCTTTAATTCTTAAATAAATCATCTTTAATTTTTGGCAATTCTAATTTATAAATTACTGATAAAGTTCTTATTAAAATGATAACTGAAGCTGAAAATATAAAACTAAAGTTTTCATTCACTTCAAAATTTTTCAATACTAAATATACTAAACCACCCGCTAAACATGCAGATGCGTAAATCTCTTTTTTAAATATTAAAGGTACTTCTCTAGTTAAAACATCGCGTATTACTCCACCAAAAACAGCAGAAACCATTCCCATTATTATGGCCACAACAGAAGGTAGGTCATAGCTTAAACCTTTTTGTAAACCTAATAAAGTAAAAACACTAATTCCTATGGTATCAAATAAAAAGAAAGTTTTTCTAAGCGGCTCTATTTTACTTTTAAATAAAAATGTAAAAACTACTGCTATTGCTATCGTTTTTATATAATTTAAATCACCTATCCAATTAATTGGATGTGCATTTATAAGAATATCTCTCAGCATTCCTCCTCCAACAGCAGTAACAAATGCTAAAATAATTACACCAAAAAGATCAAATTCTTTTTTTGAAGCAACTAAGGCTCCACTTAACGCAAAGGCAAAAGTTCCTAAGATATCTATGATGTAAATTATATCCATACTACAAACTGAATATTATTTTTTAATAAACTTAATATTTAATCTTTTTTGTATTTGATGTATTGTTTCTAATTCACTAGAAGAAATAAAAGCTTGTGAGATTCCTCTATTTCCAGCTCTGGCAGTTCTTCCACTTCTATGTGTATAATATTCTAATTTTTCTGGAAGTTTATGATGAATTACAAAGTTTAAATTCTGCACATCAATTCCTCTTGCAGCAACATCTGTAGCAATTAAATATTGTAATGATTGATTTTTAAAAGCACGCATTACTTTATCTCTTTCTATTTGCTTCATATCTCCTTCTAAAACACCAACAGTAAAACCTTCTTCTAATAATTCTTCTGTTAGCTTTCTTGCGCCAGCTTTTGTTCTAGCGAAGATAATTCCGCGTTCATCTTGTCTACCTTCCAAAAAAGAAATTACTGCATCTGTTTTATTTGCAGAAGTTACTACAGTATAATAATGTGTAATATTTTCATTAACTACAGAAGCTGGATTAATCTCAACTCGTTTTGCGTTGATATTCATGTAATTTTTTACAATCTTTTTTATTTCATCAGGCATTGTTGCAGAAAACAACCATGTATTTCTTTCACCAGAAGTATATTTTAAAATTCTGTTGATTTCTAACTTAAATCCCATACTCAGCATTTCATCTGCTTCATCTAAAACTAAAGTCTTTATGTTTTTTAAGTCTATCTCACCTCTTTCAATTAAATCAATAAGTCTACCGGGAGTAGCCACAACAATATGCGTAGTTCTTTGTAAATTTTTGATTTGCCTATCTATTTTCTCACCACCATAAACAGCTTCTACAAATATTTTATGATCTACATACTTCGTAAACTTAAAAAGTTGTTTTTTAATTTGTTGTACTAATTCTCTTGTTGGAGATAAGATTAAGGCTTGAATCGTATCTGAATTAGGTTTTATCTGATGTAAAATTGGTAACCCAAAAGCTGCGGTTTTTCCTGTCCCTGTTTGTGCTAAACCAATAAAATCAGTTCTTTCTTCTAATAAAAAAGGAATTGTTTTTTCTTGAATTTCAGTTGGTTTTTTAATTCCCAACTCATTTAATCCCTTTATAAAATCTTTTCGAACACCTAAATCTGAAAAAGTTGACATATATATATTTTAGACCGCAAAGATAGTCTTATTCGGATGGAGATAATAAATTAAATATTTCTTCTGTAATTCTGGTTGGTCGTAACGTTTTACTATCTAACAAACACCAAGTTGTTTTCGATTTTGCTAATAGTTTGTCTTCTTTAAAAATTTCTACATGACGAACAGATTTTACTCCTTTAGTTTCACCAACCCAAGTTTTTAATGTGATTTCATCATTTAAAACTGCTTGTCCTATATAATCAATTTCATGTTTCACAAGAACCCAAATTAAATGATCCGCATTTATATCCTTCACTAGATGTTGCCAATGTAATGTAGCTATATCTTGTACCCATTGTACATAAACTACATTATTAACATGATTTAGATTGTCAATTTCTTCAGAAACTACTACTCTAGTTGTCGTGAAAACTTTACTTAAATTCATAACTACAAACTTACATAAGAAAGCTTATTATTTCGTTAATTTGTAGCCTAATTTCTACTATCATGAATCAAGTTGCCAGTGAACTTTCCACAGAAAAAGTAAGTAAGTTATTATTAAAACAATCTGTACCTGCTGCAATTGGTATTTTAGTGATGTCTATTAACATGATTGTAGACACCATTTTTGTTGGACAATGGATTGGTGTTTTAGCTATTGCTGCTATTACTGTTGTATTACCAATCGGTTTTTTAATTTCTTCTATTGGAATGGCTATTGGTATTGGAGGAAGTTCAGTTATTTCTTTGGCTTTAGGAGCAGATAATGTTGAAAAAGCTAAAAAAGTATTTGGAAATCAAATCAGTTTAACAACACTAACTTCAGTTATTTTAGTAGCTATATGTTTAATTTTTGAAGAAGCAGTTTTAAAATTATTTGGAGCCAATGGAAATATTTTAGAGCCCGCAATTCCTTACTTCAGAATTATAATTATTGGTGTACCATTTTTAGCTTATGCAATGATGGGAAATCCAATTATTAGAGCTTTAGGAAAACCAACTTATGCAATGGTCGCTTTAATTTTACCTGCTATAGCAAATATTATTTTAGATATCGTATTCATCAAAGTATTTGGCTGGGGAATGTTTGGCGCAGGTTTAGCAACCTCTATCGCTTATGCTGTTTGTGGATTATTTATTCTTGGTTTTTTACTTTCTAAAAAAAGTAGTTTACAAATACGTTTCAATCAGTTAAAATTAAATAAAGCTATAGTTTCAGAAATTAGTTCTTTGGGAAGTATAACACTTGTTAGACAAGGTACAATTAGTGTTTTAACAATTATTTTGAATTATTCTTTGTACAAATATGGAAATGAATCCTCAGTAGCGGTTTTTGGGATAATTAATCGTTTAATGATGTTTATATTTTTCCCCGTTTTTGGAATAGTACAAGGTTTTTTACCTATTGCAGGTTATAATTATGGAGCCAATTTATACGATCGGGTAAAAGAAGTTTTAAACACAGCAAATAAGTACGGTACAATTCTGTGCATTTTTATTTTTGCTGCTGTATATTTCTTTAATTATGAAATGACAACTGTGTTTACTAACGATGAGCAATTATTAAAACAAACACCAAATGCTATTTTAACTACTTTATTAGCTACTCCATTTATAGCATTTCAATTAGTTGGAGCTTCATACTTTCAAGCAGTGGGAAAAGCAAAACCTGCTTTAATACTAACTTTATTACGTCAATCTATCTTTTTAATTCCGTTTATTTTAATTCTTCCTATTTTTTATGGACTAGATGGAATATGGTTCTCCTTCCCTATTTCTGACTTGTTAGCAACCATTGTTACCTACTTTTTTGTACGTAAAGAAATCGCTTTATTAAAAAATTAACATTTAATTTATTTTTAGTTTCAAAAAAACAATTAATTTTGAAACGATCATTTCAAATACATGCCAAAGACAGAAACATTTGATAAAGCGCAAGTAATAAAACAAGTAACTGAAGTATTTCATCAAAAAAGTTACAGTTTAACTTCTATGCAAGATTTAGTTGATGCTACTGGATTAAACAGATCTAGCATTTATAATACTTTTGGTAGTAAGTTAGATTTGTATATGCTTTGTTTAAAGAGTTATCAGTGTGAAGCTCAAGAAAAGATTCATAATATTCTTTGTTCAAATGACTGTTATATCAAAACTTTAGAACGAATATTTTATTCAAACATTAATGATAAAAACGGATGTTTAATTAATAACTGTGTTACTGAAATGGCCAATCAGGAAGCTACAGTTCATAAGTTTCTAAAGCAAAATAATGATGGTATGATTACATTATTTAAAGACATTATAGAAAAGGGTCAAGAAAGAGGTTCAATTAATAAAAATAAAACAGCTTACGAATATGCTATTTATTTATTAACTGCCTTTCAAGGATTTAATCTTTCTAATGTTTTAATACATGATCAAAAAGATTTGAAAAGTATTATAAAAACAATTCTTTCTGTATTAGAGTAAAAATTTTTTTTAACCTTATTTGAAACGATTGTTTCAAATAAAAAACTAACTATTAAAATGAGTAAATTACAAGGTAAAGTAGCCGTAATAACAGGTGCTAACAGTGGAATAGGATTAGCAACAGCAAAATTATTTTTAGAAGAAGGAGCGAAAGTTGTTTTATCTGGAAGAAGAGAAACTGCTTTGGTAAAAGCTACAAAGGATTTAAATGGAGAATTTATTACCGTAGTTGCAGATGTTGCTAAAGAATCTGATAACAAAAAATTAATTGAAGAAACTGTAAATACCTATGGAAAAATTGATGTGTTATTTTTAAATGCTGGTATTGCGCCAGTTGCTCCAACTAATGAAATAACAGCTGAGCATTACAATGAAGTTTTCGATATTAATGTAAAAGGACCAATTTTAGCAACAAAAGAAGCAATTCCACATATTAACGATGGTGGATCTATCTTATTTACAAACTCAATTGTACACCAAAAAGGATTTGATGGTTTCGGTGTTTATTCTGCGAGTAAAGGAGCTTTAAGAGCTTATTCTAGAGTATTAACTTCTGAATTAAAAGATCGAGGTATTCGTGTAAATTCTATTGCTCCAGGACCAATTGAAACTCCTATTTATGGTAAAATGAATTTACCAGGAGAAGTTGTTGAAGAAATGGGAAAAAGCTTTGCTCAAACTGTACCATTAGGTAGATTTGGAAAATCTGAAGAAATTGCTAGCACAGCTTTATTTTTAGCTTCTGAAGATGCTTCTTTTATTAATGGAGTTGAATTAGAAGTTGATGGTGGATTAAGTCAAATTTAAGTACACGTCTTTAATCAATACTTTAAGTGTTTACTACATTTAAAGTATTGATTTTTTAACTAAAGATAATTCTGTAATATCAATTTTAATTCTTTAAAGTTTACTTTTTCTTTTCTATCTAACATATCATATTTATCGGGAAATTCTTTATTTGATTTCTCTATTTCAATATAATAGTTGCCTTTTTCTCTTTCGAAAGTCGATACATAAATTAATATTTCTTCATTTAAATCTGAAAATCCAATTGCACATAAATCTCCTTCCCAAAAATCTTTCAAAAGATATTTATTTTCACCAATTTCTTTATTTATTTCAGTTATTAATTCAATTATACTTTCATCCTTTTTCATCTTTTCCTTTATTGTAAGTTATCTTGTTTTTATAGTAGCTACACCAATATATTTTTATATGAGACAGATTATTCCAATCAAGATCGTTAATACTAAAAAGAAAGAACAACCCGTTTTTTCCTTTTCGGTTTTATCCATAACTCCGTAGATTGATTGCAATGCAGAAAAATCAGACTTTGAATATTTCTTTTCGAAAAAATCAAATTCTTTTTTTCCTAATGGAACATATTCATGTCCACAAGCAAAACCAAGTTTTATGGATTCTGTCCAGTTTTTTGGGATTCCATATACATTATCTCCATCTTCATCATTTTCTGAAATGTATAGTTGTATTCTTTTTCCATAAAGTTCTTTATTGATATCATCACCTTTTGAAAGTGTCCAATATCCATAAACTTTATGACTAGAATCACCTTTAGTACTGCAAGGATAAAATAAAAAATTAACAAAGTATTTAAATCTTTCGAAGTCAGTATTCTGAGAAAAATTAATAAAAAACTCATTCGGAACTGTTCTATTTTCAAAAATTTTAACCTCTTTAGTAAATCCAGTATCTGAATATAAGTTAGCTAACTTTTGGACAAAATCAATCAAATCCTTTTTACTTAAACCATCAACTATTATATACTTTTCAAAATTCATACTGCAAATGTATTTTAACTCTTTATAGTTTTAAGTTCACTAATATTCTTCTCCAACTTTTTTAATAAACTTTTTTCTGTGCCGAGTAAATCTGAAGTCATTAACTTAATTGTTGCTAAAAAGTCCATGAGTTTCATGGAAGAATTTATAGAAATTGCTTTATCTAATATTGATGTTCCTAATTCTAGGTAAGTTTCTTGAAAATTATAAGTATCTGTTAATTTTTGAATTAATTCAATATCAAATTCTTTGATAACTCCACTGGTTTTGGTGCTTTCATATGCTGTTTTTTGTAATCTACCATAAAGAAAACCTTTCCATCCTTTGATTTCTAGATCTTTCAATGCATAAGGAGTAAATTCCAAATTCATTTTAGCTTCAGTTAAACTTGGAATAATACTATCTATTTCGGTTTTTATTATCTTGTGATAAGCAATCTGTTCTTCTAATAATTCTTTATTAATTTCTAGTTCACTAATAATTAAACTGATGGATTTCTCTTTTTCTTTTAGAGCTTTGTTATCGTTATTAATATTGCTGTAATACACACCTAAAAAGACACCAAAAGCTACAATTAAAAGTTCTGCTAAATATCTTAGTATGGTTTTAAAAGATATACTGTTTCCTATTTTTTTCAACTCTAATACAAGTATTTTAAATAATTATTTGTAATCTAAAATGATCACTAAAGCCAATCTGAATCTGTTTCATATTCTTATCATAAATACTAAGTTACTAAAGCAAGATTCAGAAATAAATTCAGAATGAGGTAAAAAAGCATTATGACTAAAAACAGATGTTTTATTTTTTCGAATCTTAATCTAATTTTCACTACTTAAAGTATTGATTCTCCGTTTAAGTTTGTGGTTAACACAGAGCTCATTAAATCAAAAAACGGACGTAGTGCTTTGTATGAAACATCAATTTCATTGATAAAGTTAGATGAAAGTACTTCTTTGTCAGTAAAATTTCGAATGGCTATGTATCCTTTTTTACGAATTAAATCAATATCAGGATGCGTTTTGTCAAATCCTTTAGGAGCAGTTTTTAATTCGTCTCCTTCAAATTTATCTCCAAAATACTTTTGAAATTCAGCATCAGCTAAAATATCTCTAAATTCTGAAGCATCTATTTCTATTTCTTTTCGAATTCTAAATAAATCTTCTTTATTCGGTTCCCAAAAGCCTCCTGCTAAAAAGCTTTCTCCAGGTTTCAATCGTAAATAATATCCGCCTCTTAAATGTGCACCATTTCTTGAGAAAGATCCTGCAAAATGTGTTTTATAAGGTGTTTTATCTTTTGAAAAACGTACATCTCTATAAATTCTAAAAAACTTATGCTTTTCAATTTCATCATGAGCTTCAAGTTTTTCTTGAATCGCTTTATAAAATTGTTTTACATCTTTTTGAATGGTATCGAATTCAGGTTTATTATCTGCAAACCATTCTCTCGTATTATTTTCAACAAGTTTATTTAAAAATTGAAAAGTATCTGCACTAAGTTTCATTAAGATTTATTTTAGAATAAAGATACTACATTTTAACAAGCTAGTTTACTTCTTATTTCTGGAAATTAACAGTACTCCAATGATTACGACTAATGTTCCTAATAACTGTATCATTGAAAGGTATTCATCTAAAAAAATTACAGCTAAAATTATAGTAGAAACTGGACCTAATGATGCTAAAATGGCAAAATTCGAAGACGATATTAATTTAATAGACCAAGAAACTAAAAACGAAGGTATTACTGTTGCCAAAATAGCAATTAAAAAACCTAAAATATATACTTCTGAGGAATAACTAAAAATAGATGTTTCTGAAATGATGGCGTAATGAATAAATACACAAATACAAGATACCAACATAACGTGAGATGTAAATCGAACTACTCCTATATTAGGAATTAACCAACCACTTCCAACCAAATATGATGCATAAGTAATTGCCGATAATAATACAAAGAAACCTCCTAAAACTACATTAGATCCTGAAACAGAAACTTCGGCGCCAAAAGCGATTGCAATTCCTATATAAGTAACTAATGTCGCTACAAGTTGTTGTTTACTAATTTTTTCTTTTAAAAACAGGAAGTTAAACAAGAGAACAATTGTGGGATATACAAATAAAATAACCCTTTCTAAACTTGCTTTAATGTAAGTTAAACCTATAAAATCAAAGAGACTAGCTAAATAATATCCTACAAAACCAAAAAATAAAATCCAGATAAAGTTCTTTGTAGAAATTTTACTATTTGTATTCTTTTTTGAAGAAGATATTAAAATGAAAACATAAAAAGGAAAAGAGAAAATCATTCTTAAAAATAAGGCGGTAATCATGGGAACATCGTGTTTGTATAATAGCTTTACCAAAACTGCTTTTGAAGAAAACAAAACGATCCCTAAAATTCCGATAATAAAACCTAATAATTGCTTATTTCTAATTTTCATAAAGTAAAAATACGGCTTGTTTTAGTCTTTACTCTTTAACAAAAACTATAATTACAACTGTCAAAACAGTAAAAAAAGACATAAAAAAATGATTATCAGAAGGTAAAACACCAAAAAATAATTTTCAGTTATATCATAAAAAAACCCACTCAAAGATTGAGTGGGAAAATTGCTATGAAAAAGAATCTCCAAACGTCTTTGGAGATATTTTAATACATTTTAGTCAAGAACTTCAACATTAACTGCATTCATTCCTTTTTTTCCTCGTTCAGTTTCGAATTGTACTTTATCACCATCTCTAATTTCATCTATCAAACCAGAATTATGAACAAAAATATCTTGTCCTGAATTATCTGTTATGAATCCAAATCCTTTTGTAGTGTTAAAAAACTTTACTGTACCTTCTTGCATTTTACTTAATTTATATTTTAATATTACTTTTTTAATTCAAACTAGAACACGTAAATGAATAGTATTGACTTACATTTAAGTCTAAAAAAAACACTTGAAAAAATAAAGTAATTGGAATAAAGAAGGAAAGAGAAAACTCAAAAAAACTTATTGTACTACCCTAATTTGAAAAGGCGTTCTATTTTGAACATTGCAAATGTAGTTCTTTATTTTTTAATAAAACAAAATAATATTAATTATCTTTTAATAATACTTGTTGTTTATATTCTGCTTTTTTCACTTCTTCTCTTCTTCTAACTGATTCTTTTACGTATTCTCTTCTACCTCTTAATTCGTGTAAAAGCTTTGTATCTTTAAATTTTTTTCTGTAGCGTTTTAATGCTCTATCGATATTCTCACCGTCCTTTACTTTTATTATTAACATACTTGTTATTATTGTTTACTAATTATTTTTATCTTGAATAAAGCTATTAAAGATTTAGATATAAGTCTTGATCTTCTTGAAGCCTTTTCTTTAATTTATTTAATTGTTAGTCATCACATCACGATTTCTTTAATCTTAAGTAAATACCTACCTAAAAGCTTTAATTTTCTATTGATTAATTTATAAACATAAATTGTCTCTTATAATGAACTTCTTAAATTAAATGTCATTAGTTCAATTAACTCATCAAATTTGAATAAGTGTAATAAAAAACTTAAATTTTTGAGACGAATTATTATTTCAACTAAAAGAACCTCATTCAGTTAATTTAGCTGTTTTTCATATAAATAGAAAAGAATTAAAGCGCAATAGGGATAAGTTGTCTGATTGTCTTAGTGAAAGAAAGTTAAACTAAAGAATCCGTTTGTAATTTAATTTACAATTTAAATATATTTCCCAAAGGTAGCCCTTTGTTAGAGATAAAAAAAGGATTATTCAACTTTAAAATTTATAGGTGTTAATTTTTCTTTGTTCTAGCAGCTGTTTTAGTCTTAATCCTAACAAATATTAATTGATGTTTATTCTTCTGATTCTCTCTACGTTCAATATCGTATTTACCTATTGATTTAATTAAAGGTGTTAATTTTTCAAACCCATAATTTCTAGAATCAAAATTAGGTCTCTTTTTTTGAATTAAACTACCAACATCACCAAGAAAAGCCCAGCCATCATCATCAGATAAATCATTGATAGTTGAAGATATTAAACCTATTTCTTTTTTTGTGATTTTATCAACTGTTGGTGCTTTAGATTCTACTTTCTCTTCTGTTTGTTTTTTAAGTATTTCTATATAAATAAATCTATCACAAGCAACTATAAAAGGATTTGGTGTCTTCTTCTCTCCTATTCCAATTACTGTCATTCCAGCTTCTCGTAATCTTGTTGCTAATCGTGTAAAATCACTATCACTAGATACCAAACAAAAACCATCTACTTTACCACTATATAAAATATCCATTGCATCTATAATCATTGCAGAATCTGTAGCATTCTTACCTCGAGTATATCCATATTGCTGAATTGGTATTATCGCATTTTCTAAAAGCAAATTTTTCCATTTTGTTAAACCAGGTTTAGTCCAATCTCCATAAATTCTCTTAATTGTAGGATTGCCATATTTAGCTATTTCTTCCATCATTTCTTCAACATAACTTGAAGATATATTGTCTCCATCTATAAGTACTGCTAAATTATTGTTCATGCGATAGTAATTTCAATTAATTATTTAAAACTAAGAATATAAATTTTATTGCCTGTAAAAATGTATAGAAAAGTTTATTGAATCTCTTTTTTAAAAGTCATAATGATTAAAAGTATTAAATTAAACTTCTAAAAAAGCGTAGTTTTGTATACAAACGGTCTATTTTCGTCTCAAAGTAAATTAGATTTGCTAAAAAAATGATATGAAATTTAATTTTATCGATTTAATATTATTATTTGGAGTAAGTCAAGGTATTTTCCTCGGTTTTACAATCTTATTTGTCTGTAAAAACAATAGGAAAGCGAATAAAACACTTTCTCTGTTATTGTTTTCGGCTACTTTAATGTTAATAGGACGAATTTTCCTATTCAAATATTATACACCTTTATTATATCGGTTGGCTATGATATTTGAAACCGTAATTTTTATTTTCGGTCCTCTACTATATGCTTACACTAACAAACTACTTACAAATCATAAAAAAAATCTTAGTTTTTATCATTACGTTCCAGCTATTTTACATTTGATATATAGTTTGGGATTGCTTTTTATTGATTATAAAGACTTAATAGCAATGATTAAAGCAGGTCAATTTGACTTTATTTATATTACAACTGAACTTTTAGCGCTACTTTCTAATATGTTTTATTTTTCATTGACATATCTAATGATTAAAAAATATAAAATGAAAGAAAAGAATGAGCTTTCATATACACAAAATGTATATCAGTATTTATCTTTTATAATTTTTGGAATTAGTGCCTTTGTTCTTTTTTGGATTATTAGTTTTTCTAACTATTTTTTAAAATTTCAAGCTCTAAGTTATATCAACTATAGTTCAATTTGGATAAGCATAACTGTTTTTATTTACATTGTAGGGTTTTATAGTTTAAAACAACCAGAAATTTTTAGAGCACAACTTCAGCATAAAAAAAATACCGTTAAAAAAGAGCGTGTAAATCATCAAGAAATGGAAAGGTTAACAAATGAATTGGATAATCTGATGATCACTAAAAAAGTCTATCTAAATCATAAACTCACCTTATCGCAATTAGCTAAAGAACTGAAAACTTCTACAAATAATTTATCTTGGTTATTAAACAATGTACATAAATCTAACTTTTACGATTATATAAACACCTATCGCATTGAAGATTTTATTCAAAAAATTAGAAAAGGAGAACATTTACATCATACACTATTAGCGCTGTCATTAGACTCTGGTTTTAACTCTAAGTCTACATTCAATAAAGCATTTAAAACATTAATGCAGCAAACACCAACAGAGTACATAAAAAATTTAAGTATTTCTGTATAAACTCGTACGTATAAACTTAGTTTTTAAGTGCGACTGTATAATTTCAGTCGATTAAGAAGCTTTATCGATCTAGTTTTGATTCGAATATAAATCTAAACGTGATGATAAAATCTCAAAAAAACTACTTCAATTTTTCAATAAGAATTATACCAATAATTATTATAACTTTTGCTTTTACGCAATGCAAAAAAGATATTGAAGAGCGAGAACCTTTAGTAGAAACTGTTATCCCAAACTTCTCAGGAAATGATGCTATAGCTATTGATCCTAACGGAAATATTATTGTTTCTGAATATGGTAGGTTTTTGAATACTGGTGGAACAGGAACTAAATTATTTAAAATTACAAATACTGGAATAGTTACTGATAGTATTACAAACTTATCTGGTCCGCTTGGTAATGGAATTGATTCCAAAGGAAATATTTACGTAAACGATGCTAATAATACTGCTAACGGACAACTTTTAAAAATATCTCCAAATGGTAATCGTAACATATTAGCTACAATTTCTGGTTGGCCATCTGGTTTAGCTTTAGATAAAGACGATAACATTTATACAACAAACTTTATTGAACCCAATATTCATAAAATTACACCTAAAGGAAATATTTCAATTTTTGCTTCAGATCCTAGATTAGCAGGATGTGTAGGAATTGATTTTGATAGTAAAGGAAATTTGATCGTTGCTAATTTTGCTACCGCAGAAATCTTATCTATTACAGTAGAAGGAATTGTTTCTTCGATTACTACAATTCCGGATATTGTTATCAGCGGATTTGGTATAGGTTATATGACTGTTTTAGATGATACAGTTTTTGCAACTGGAGTTGCCGTAAATAAAATTTTCTCAGTTTCTCTTAAAACTGGTGCCATATCTGAATTAGTAGGTACAGGTAATGCTGAAACTAAAGATGGAAACTTTGCAGAAGCTTCTTTTAATGGACCTAATGGAATAACTGTAGACGTAAAGAATAGAGTTCTTTATGTTTCTGAATTTGGTCAACAAGGAGGTTTAAGAAAAATATACTTACCTAACGATATTTAAAAACACTTTCGCGAAACGGACATACACCTTGAATGTCGATAAATGATCAAGGAATACATTTATTTTTAAATCAATATTATTATGAAAAAATCTATTGCAACACTAGGTTCTGTAATGAACAAACAACAATTAATGACTATTAACGGAGGAGTAAGTAGAAGAAGATATTGTAAAACTTTAAAGAATTTAATTTTAGGAGGCGGTTATCAAGGAGACTATCAATATGCCGTTGACACTTACAATCAGCATTGTTAATAAAAACAAAGAGGAGAATTATGATAATTCTCCTCTTTTATAATTTATTAGATGCTGTAATTTTATACATTAAATCTAAAGTGCATCACATCACCATCAGCAACAACATATTCCTTACCTTCTACTCTAACTTTACCAGCTTCTTTCACTTTAGCTTCACTTCCATATTCTTCATAATCGCTATAGCTAATAGTTTCTGCACGAATAAATCCTTTTTCAAAATCTGTATGAATTACTCCCGCTGCTTGTGGTGCAGTAGCTCCAACAGGAATTGTCCAAGCTCTAACTTCTTTTTCTCCTGCTGTGAAATATGTTTGTAAATCTAACAATTTATATGCAGAACGAATTAAACGAGAAACACCTGGCTCTTCTAATCCAATATCTGTTAAGAACATTTGACGCTCTTCATAATCTTCTAACTCAGCAATATCTGCTTCAGTAGCAACAGCCAAAACAATAATCTCTGCTTCTTCATCTTTTACTTCTTCTCTAACCTTTTCTACATATGCATTTCCATCTTTAGCAGAAGATTCATCTACATTACATACATATAAAACTGGTTTTGCAGTAATAAACTGCATAGATTTTACTAACTCTTCTTCTTTTTCTGTGAATTCTATTGTACGAACAGATTTTCCAGCTAATAAAACTTCTTGAATTTTTTCTAATAAAGCTAGTTCTGCCTGTGCTTCTTTATTTCCTGTTTTCGCAGCTCTTTTAACTTTTTCTAGTCTCTTTTCAACTGCTTCTAAATCTTTTAATTGTAATTCAATATCGATAGTTTCTTTATCGCGAATTGGATCAACAGAACCATCTACATGTACAATATTATCGTTATCAAAACATCTCAATACATGTAAAATAGCGTCCGTTTCTCTAATATTTGCTAAGAATTGGTTTCCTAAACCTTCTCCTTTACTTGCTCCTCTTACCAATCCAGCAATATCAACAATTTCTACTGTAGCAGGAATAACTTTTTCAGGATTAACTAATTCTTCTAACTTTTCTAATCTATGATCAGGTACATTTACAACTCCTAAATTTGGTTCTATAGTACAGAATGGAAAGTTTGCACTTTGTGCTTTAGCGTTTGATAAACAATTAAATAAAGTTGATTTTCCAACATTAGGTAATCCTACAATTCCAGCTTTCATTTAGTATAAATTGATATTTTTTTGCGTTTGCAAATATAGCACAATACTTTACTTTTTAAGGTCTTTATACTTAAAAAGCTAGATGGATTCTTTTTTAAATTAAACCAATTTTTTAATTTAGACGCTTAACCTGTTATTTAATGAACCAAATATCTGATGAAACTTTGTGGAAATCTTTAAAAGAAGGAGATCTTAAATCGTTCTCTGTGCTTTTTAAAAAATTCTACCCCTCATTACATAGTTATGGTTTAAAAATTTCTAAAGATGAAGCTTTAACCGAAGATGCTTTACAAGATTTTTTTGTGTACATATATGAGCATAAAAAAAACCTTAGCGATCTTCAATCTATTGCTCCTTACTTATTTGCTTCCTTCAGAAGATTTATTATTAAGAAAATTAGTAAAACAAAAAAATATACAATTATTAGAAACATCGACACTAATATTGTAGACATAAGTTTCACTCCCGAAGAATTTATAACCAAACAAGAATCCCTAACATTTAGGAATAAAAATTTAGCAAAATTGATTAATCAACTCCCAAAAAGGCAAAAAGAAGTTATTTATTTAAAGTTCAATTGTGACTTTAAACCTACTGAAATTGCTGAGACTATGGGGATAAATTATCAAAGTGTTATTAATACTTTACACAAGGCCATAAAAAATCTTAGAGAAGAAGAAAGCATTGTTAAATTATTAAATTCATAAATTTGCATACTTAAAAGAGTATATTTCATAATTTATATGCTTTTAATAGTAAAATACGTAGTGTACTTTACACTATTAATTTAATGAGAGATAAGAAATACCATACAATTCAAGATTTATTAGAGGACAAATCCTTTAACAATTGGGCTTTAGATACTGCTGTTACTGAAGACTCTTTTTGGGATGCATGGGTAAAAGAAAGTGCTACAAATACGAATCTGGCAGCCGAAGCTAAAGATATTATTGTAGGAATTAATTTTAAACAAGAAACAGTTTCTAAAGAAAAAGTAGATGCTGAATGGGAAAAATTAGAAGCTAAACTTCAAAAGAAGAAAAATTCAACAAAAAATAAGAGAACTTTTAAGTTGAATTATCTTTCTGCTGCTGCTTCACTCCTATTACTTGTTTCTTTGAGCGTATTTGTATATACTAACTTTTCTACTATTACTCACAAAACAGCTTATGGAGAAATGTTAGATGTTTCTTTAAAAGATGGATCTATAGTTACATTAAACTCAAATTCATCTATAAGTTTCAAAAAAAATAATCCAAGAAATATAAAGCTATCTGGAGAAGCTTATTTTAAAGTTGAAAAAGATTTAGCTAAACAAGCTAAGTTTAAAGTTACCACTAAAGACTTAATCGTTGAAGTTTATGGTACACAATTCAATGTAAAAACTTCTGAAGATAAAACTAATGTGTTTTTAGAAGAAGGAAGTGTTTTACTAAACTTGAATAATGGAAAAGCTCAAAAAATGATTCCTGGAAATTATATCGAGTATTCTTCCTTAGCCAAAAAAATTGTTGTTAATGAAAACAATAATACAACTGATGATCATATTTCATGGAAAAACGGAAATCTAATTTTCGACAATGCAACTCTAGAAGAAGCTTTAGCTAAAGTATCTGAAAACTATGGTGTTAAATTTAAATACAACAAAGCCGAGACAAAAGATATTTTAATTACTGGTAAAGTGCCTACAACAGATCTTGAAATTTGCTTAAACGCGATAAAAAAGTCTACAAACATTAAAATTCAAAAAGAAAATAGTATACTAGTAGTTTATAAAAATTAACCAAACTATTTTTAATGCTATACAGAAACACTTATCGCCAATTTTCTAATGTATTGGTGTTTCTTTTCATTAATGTATTACATCTCTATAGTCAAGAACCTAATTATATTCCTTTAGCAGATGCTTTAGAAAATATTAGTGACAAACATGATATATATTTCACCTACAATCCTTTGATCATTAAAACGGATAAAGTTGATATTACTCCTTTTCAAAATCTCTCCTTAAAACAATCTATTACTTTATTAAAAAAAGTTACTTCATATAAAATTGAGTATTTAGGAAATAAATATTACGTGATTTTTAAACCAGATAAAAATTATGCTTATAATGATTCTACAACTAGATTTAAAGATGATTCAGAGAAAAATATTGATAGTATTAAACAAATCAATTTTGAAAAAAGAGTAATTGTTAGAGGGATTGTTTTAGATGAATATTACAATCCTATTCACAAAGCTAATGTTACAGAAAACAACACTAAAAACGGAACCATAACAAGACGTGATGGGAGTTTTGAATTAAAACTCATGAAAAATAATCCTTTAATGATTTCTCATGTAGGTTTTACAAATGAAATGATTTTTCCAAATCAAAATTACATCCAAGTTGTTTTAAAGTCTGGTGTACAATTAGATGAAGTTTTTATTGTTGGGTCAAGAAATTCGAAACGACAAAAAATAGATTCTCCTGTTTCTACAGAAGTTATAAATGTAAAATCAGTAATTAAGAAAAGTGAACTTTTAGAAGTGAATCAACTTATCCAAACTGAAATTCCCTCTTTTAATGCTACCAAACAATCAGGTTCAGACGGAGCAGATCACATAATTCCTGCAACATACAGAGGATTAGGTCCAGATCAAACTCTAGTTCTTATCAACGGAAAAAGAAGACATCAAACATCTTTAATCAATTTATACGGAACACGAGGTCGAGGAAATTCTGGAACTGATTTAAATACAATTCCTACTTCTGCTATTAAAAGAATAGAAGTTTTAAAAGACGGAGCTTCTGCTCAATACGGTTCAGATGCAATTGCTGGAGTTATTAATATCGTATTAAATGATAATCCTAATGAAACCAATATTAACTCCACTTTCGGTTTTTACAATGCAAATAATAATAAAGATGCAACTAAAAAAGGTATCGATGGTTTAACTTTTAAAACTGAAGTAAATTATGGAGCACCAATTAAAAAGAATGGTTTTGTAAACTTATCTGCAGAGTTTTTAACCAAAGGACATACATTTAGACAAGGAACTGTTATTAGAGAAAATTATGGTGATGCAGCAGTAACAAGTAGTAGTGTTTTTTTTAATGCGGAAATTCCTATTTCTAATTCAATAAAAGCCTATACAAATGGTGGTTACAACTTTAAAAACACAGATGCATATGCTTTTACTAGATCTTTTGATAGCGAAAGAAATGTTCAAGCTATTTTTCCAGATGGATTTAATCCTTTAATTACTACTAATATTTCTGATAAATCTTTTACTCTTGGATTTAAGGGAAAAATAAATGGATGGAATGTAGATTTTAGCAATAGCTATGGAAACAATTATTTTCATTATTTCATTAAAGAAACGCTAAATGCAACATTACTAGAAAACTCTCCAAATGAATTTGACGCTGGTGGACATAGTTTGAATCAAAACACGACAAATATTGATTTAACCAGACAGTTTTCCGGTGTTTTAGAAGGTTTACACATCGCTTTAGGTTTGGAAAATAAAATTGAAAACTATAAAATTTTTGCTGGTGAACCTTTTTCATATGAATCTTATGATCTCAATGGAAATGTGATCACAAACAATACACCAACAAACTTAATTCCTACATTTAATGGAATTGTAAGACCTGGTGGCTCTCAAGGATTTCCTGGTTATGCTCCTATTAACGAAGTTGATCGAACTAGAACTAGTTTTAGTTTTTATTTAGATGGTGAAATTGACATTACCAAAAAATGGATTTTAGCAGCAGCAATTCGTTATGAAAACTACAGTGATTTCGGTAATTCTTTTAACACTAAAATCGCTTCAAATCTCAAAATAACTCCAAAATCTAATTTTAGATTTTCCTTTAGTACAGGATTTAGAGCTCCATCTTTAGCACAAATTTATTACAATTTAAAATTCACTAATTATATTGATAATGTTCCTACAGAATCATTTTTAATAGCCAATAATAATCCCATAACACGACAATTTGGAATACAAAAATTAAAAGAAGAAAAAGCTCAAAATTATAGTTTAGGATATCATCATAGGTTTTCAAATAATTTGAGTTTTTCACTAGATGCTTATCATATTTTTATTAAAGATCGAATTATTTTAAGTGGAAATTTTGATGCTTCTTTATTGAACACAGATGCAGAAAACGTTCAATTTTTTGCAAACGGGGTTAGTACAAACACTTTTGGAATTGATTTTAAATTAAATTGGTTAAAGAATTGGGATAATTCAAGTGTAAACTTCAACTTAACTGGTAATGTAAATGACATGGAAATTACCCGAATTAATTATGAAAATTTAAACCCTGAAACATTCTTCGGTATTAGAGAACAGTTTTTTTTAAAAGCATCAGCTCCAGATTATAAAATTATTTTAAATTCAATTTTTACAACAGGAAAGTTTTCAATTAGTAATACATTAACTCAATTTAGTAGCTTACAACTTGTCGATTGGCAAATTAATAATCCCATAAGTGAATATAACAACTCTTCAGAAGAACGGTTAAAAGCTTCTATAGACAATTACGATGCAAAACTTACCTTAGATACACATTTTACATACAATTTCAATAAAAATTTTTCTTTCCAAATTGGGGCGAATAACTTATTCAACACCTATCCTACTGTACAAGGCGAAAATACTGATAGTGGAGGTTTATGGGATGCTGTTCAAATGGGAACAAACGGAGCCTTTTATTACAGTAAAATTTTAGCTAAGTTTTAAATTTCTCTTAAAATTTAGAGTATAAAAAAACATAGAATTACTTAAGCATAGTATAACAGAACTGTTAATTAACCAAATAATTAACAAATAAAAACTTAAAATAAACTAATTCATTTAATTATGCTGAAAACAAAATTATGTTTTTTACTTACTCTTATTTGTGGAGTAATGTATGCTCAAACAAAAATTTCAGGAAAGGTTGTAGACTCAACCAATGAACCTTTACCTGGGGCAAGTGTAGTAGAAAAAGGAACCAGTAATGGTACTTCTACCAACTTTGACGGATTATTCGAGCTTACTGTAGCTGATAATGCTACGCTTGTAGTAAGTTTTACTGGTTATGAAACTACTGAAGTTTCTGTAAATGGAAAAACAAACTTTACTATCGTTTTAAAAGATGGTGTACAATTAGATGAAGTTGTAATCACTGGATCTAGAACACCAGTAAGAAGTAATATTGCTAGTCCGTTACCAATAGATATTGTAGGTGTAAAAGAATTACAATCTACAGGACAAGCTACTTTTGATAAAACATTACAGTATAAAATACCTTCTTTTAATACTGTACAAACTCCTGTTAATGATGCAACTTCGCTATTAGATCCTTACGAAATTAGAAACTTAGGACCAAGTAGAACTTTAATTCTAATTAACGGAAAACGTAAAAACTTAAGTTCATTATTATACACACAAACTTCACCAGGTCGTGGTGAAACTGGTGCAGATATTTCAGGAATTCCTATTGATGCTATTAAAACAATACAAGTTTTAAGAGATGGAGCTTCTGCTCAATATGGTTCTGATGCAATTGCTGGTGTAATGAACGTTATTTTAAAAGATGATTATGCTAATTCTTCTGCAACTTTTAGAGCTGGAATTACTGGTGAAGGTGACGGAGAAATGATTGGTGTTAGTATTAATGGTGGTGATGAGATTGGAGACGACAAAGGTTTTATCAATTATACTATAGATGTTTCTAAAACTGCTTTAGCTAATAGACCTGGAACAGTAAATGCTGAAGGAGAGTTTGCTGATTTTGGTGGTGCTAGACCTGGAGAAACTTTAGCTGATGTTCGTGAATTTCTATCTAGAAGACCAGATGCAGGTAACATTAATGGTTCACCTGAAACAAGTGCAGCAAAATTCTTAATTAACGGTAGTTTTAAAACTGCTAAAGACAAAGATTTATATTTTAATGCAGCTTATGTTTATAAAAAAGTAAACAGTTTTGCAAACTATAGAACACCATATTGGAGAGATATTCAAGATTTTCCTTATTTAGGTTTATTCTTCCCAGGTGCTAATCCAACTAATACTGGAACATATACAGATGCATTAGGAACATCTTTTAATGGAAATGGTTATGATGGTTATCTTCCAACTTTTGAAGGTGACTTAGCTGATTACAACGCTACTTTAGGATTAAAAGGAAAAATTAACGGTTGGAATACAGATGCTAGTATAACTGTTGGTGGAAATAGACAAACATATTTAGTAAATAACTCACATAACAGAGCTGAAATTTTAGATGCTAATGGTGAATATGTATACAGACAAAATAGTCCTATTAGCTTCCAACCAGGTGGAACAGCTTTTAATCATATTGTAGGAAATATTGATATTTCAAAAATCATTAATGATAAATTATCTTTTGCAATTGGTACGGAGGTAAGAGGAGAATTCTTTGATATTCTTGAAGGACAATTATCTTCTTATGAAGGAATCGGTGCAGATTCTTTTGCTGGTAATAGACCTGAAAATTCAGGTGAGTTTAGTCGTTATAATATTGGTGGATATGTTAGTGCTTCTTTTGATGCTACCGAAGATTTATTATTTGAAGGAACATTAAGAGCTGAAAATTATAGTGATTTTGGTACTACATTTGTATGGAAAGCAAGTTCTCGCTACAAATTCTTAGATGATAAATATACTTTAAGAGCTTCTGTTTCTACTGGATTTAGAGCACCAACTTTACATCAAATTTACACACAAAAATCTCAATTCTCTTTTGTAGCTGGACAAGGAATTCAAGTTGTTGGTTTAGTTAACAATGTTTCTCCTCAAGCTCGTCAATTAGGAGTTCCAAAATTAAAAGCAGAAGAATCTACAAACTTTACTGTTGGTTTTGGTGCAAAACCTATAAAGAATTTAAGCTTCACTGTAGATTATTATAATATTCAAATCGATGATAGAATTGTTTTAGGTAATGAAATTGATTTTAGCGGTACAGGGTTAGGATTAGGAACGTTAAGTTTCTTCTCAAATGCAATAGACACAAGAACTTCAGGAATAGATGTTGTTATTGGTTATAAAGGTATTGAATTAGGGGAAGGAAAACTTGGTTTAAATTTATCAGGAAACTATACTATTGAGAATGAAAGAACTGATAATAATGGTAGTCTTTTAGTAGATCAAACTCAAGAATCGTTATTATTTACTTCTCGTCCACAAACAAAATGGATTTTAGGTGCCAATTATACTGTTAATAAATTCGACTTCAACATAGGAAATACGTACTTTGGTAAAACTACATTTCACCAAGCTGGTTTAGATTCTAATTTAAGAACTGAATTTATTCCTAAAATCGTTACGGACTTAGGAATTAACTACAATGCAACTAAAAATATTACAATTGCAGCAAACATAAATAACATTTTTAATGTATTACCAGAGTGGGAATTCGTTGCAGAAAACCAAACTGGTCAAGATATTATTAATAGCACTGCTATTACTGCAACAGGTTTAACTCAAATTCAAAATGAGGCGAACTTAATCACTTTTAATCAGCGTTACTCACAAATGACTTATGATGGTTACCATTTTAGTCAATTGGGAACTTTATTTAATTTATCAGTTAATTATAGGTTCTAGTAATAATCCCTCTAACTTTAAAATGCTACTTTTATGAAGTAGCATTTTTTTATTCTCAATCATCTATCTATGCAAAGTTTATATTCTAATGGTTTAGAAAACATCTATGATGAAATGTATCAAACCTTTATCAATTATGAGGAAGAATTTCAATTTTACTCAAAAATTATCAAAAAACACAATAAAGAAAATGTATTAGAAATTGGTTGTGGTTCTGGTCATTTAGCAAAACATTTTATTCATTCTACAATCGATTACAACGGTATGGATTTAAGTAATGATATGGTTAAACTATCACAAAAGAGAAATCCAACAGGTACTTTTCATAAAGGTGATATGACCAATTTTTATTTAAATAAAACTTTTGATAGTGTAATCATTACAGCTAGAACAACTAGTTACTTATTGAATAATGTTTCAGTACAAAAAGCTATAAAAAACATTTATAGCCATCTAGATAAAAAAGGAATATTTTGCTTCGATTTTATAGATGCAAACCGTTTTTTTAAACTAATAAAAGATGGAAAAACAATTATTCACAATGCAGAAACAAGAAATACAACATATTCAAGAACTAGTTTTATGAAACCTAAGATTACCAAAGAGAATTTTATGTTTCAATGGGATGCAAAATATTATGAAATTAAAAATAAAAATCACACGCTTATCACTGAAGATCAATCTGAAGTTCGTGCTTTTACAATAAATGAATGGCAATTATTTCTGGAGATAAATAATTTTACAGTTTTAGAAATAATTGATAGAAAGAGTTACGCATTCGATACGTATGTCGTTGTAGCTCAAAAACAATAAAAAACCCAAACTAAGTGCTTGGGTTTCATAATTCTTAAAATTTAGAATTTAATCGTTGTGCATAAATCGTTGTTTACCTAACAACTCTTCTTCTGTTTCTACGTTGTTTTCATCAGGAACACAACAATCAACAGGACAAACAGCAGCACATTGTGGCTCTTCATGAAATCCTTTACATTCTGTACATTTATCTGCAACTATGTAATAAATTTCATCAGAAATTGGCTCCTGATCTTCATCTGCGTTTGCATTATTTCCGTTTGGTAAAACTATATTTCCTTCTAAATCTGTACCATCTGCATATTTCCACTCTTCTGCTCCTTCGTATATTGCTGTATTTGGGCACTCAGGTTCACAAGCACCACAATTTATACATTCATCTGTTATAATAATCGCCATAGCTAATCTATTTCAGTTTTGTAACTTTGCTATCGCAAAAATAAAGCCAATTTAATTTAGAAACAATTTAAATGGACAAAATCGGAAAACGTATTGAAGCCTTTATCAAATTAGGTGATTTTTTAAGTCAATTTTCTAGAAATGAAATTTTAAAAGATGCTAAAGTAGAATTTAATGATATTTTCTTTGATGGGTTTAAGCATCAACTAAAATTGGCAGAAGAAAATAACAGCTGGTTTACAAAAGAAAATCTACTATTTGCTTGTGAGAGCTGGGCGAGCGCTTTGACCGAAAAAAATATTGAACAGTGGACAAAAGATGAATCATTGAACAACGATTCAACAAAAACTGTTGCAATAATTATGGCTGGTAACATTCCATTAGTTGGTTTTCATGATTTCCTTTCTGTACTAATTTCTGGTCATGCTGTTTTAACTAAACTTTCAAGCAACGATAAACACTTACTGCCTTTTTTAGCTAAATATCTTGAGTTTTGTAATGAAGAATTTAAAGGTAAAATTTCTTTCACCAGTGAAAAATTAGAAAATTTTGATGCAGTTATCGCCACAGGAAGTAATAATACTGCAAGATATTTTGAATTTTATTTTAAAGATAAACCTAATATTATTCGTAAAAACAGAAACTCAGTTGCAGTAATATCTGGAAATGAAAACGAAGAAGATTATGCAAAATTAAGCGAAGATGTTTTTCGTTATTTCGGTTTAGGGTGTCGTTCTGTTTCTAAATTATTCATTCCTAAAGGATATGATTTTGATCAATTCTTTAAAGGCATGTACAATAAACAAGATATTATTAATAATACCAAGTATGCTAATAATTACGATTATAACAAAGCGGTATACTTAATGAGTGAATTCGATATTCTTGAAAACGGATTTTTAATGATTAAAGAAGATGAAAGTTACGCTTCACCCATTGCATCTGTTTTTTATGAATATTATGAAAACTCTGATGACTTAAAAATTAAACTTTTCGAAGACCGAGAAAAAATACAATGTGTAGTTTCTAAGGATTTTATTGAAAATGAAATCTCTTTCGGACAAACACAACATCCTAATTTATGGGATTATGCTGATGGCATAAACACATTAAACTTTCTATCAAACCTCTAAATTTTATTTTAAATGAAAAAGCACAATTTTAGCGCGGGTCCATGTATTTTACCTGAAGAAGTATTAAAACAAGCTTCTGAAGCTATTGTAAATTTTAATAATGACGACTTATCATTAATTGAAATTTCCCATAGAAGCGCACCTTTTGTAGAGGTTATAGAAAAAGGAAGAAGACTAGCATTAGAGCATCTTAACTTATTAAATAAGGGGTATAAAGCTCTATTTTTACAAGGAGGCGCTAGTACTCAGTTCTTAATGACAGCTTATAATTTTTTAAGCAAAAAAGCTGCGTATTTAAATACTGGAACTTGGAGTACTAAAGCAATTAAAGAAGCTAGATTATTTGGTGATTTAATTGAAGTAGCTTCTTCAAAAGATAAAAACTTCACTTATATTCCAAAAGAATATACGGTACCTAATGATGTAGATTTTTTTCATTGTACCAGTAATAATACCATTTATGGAACACAAATGAAAACATTCCCAGAAACTAATGTTCCTTTGATTTGTGACATGAGTTCAGATATTTTTTCTCGTCAATTAGATTTTTCAAAATTTGACTTAATTTATGCTGGAGCTCAAAAAAATATGGGACCTGCTGGTACTACTCTAGTTGTTATTAAAGAAGATTTACTTGAGCGTATTTGTAGAGAAGTTCCTTCTATGTTAAGCTACAAAGTTCATGTAGAAAGAGACAGTATGTTTAATACGCCTTCTGTTTTTGCAGTATATGTTTCTATGCTAACCTTAGATTGGTTAAAAGGCTTAGGCGGAGTTTCTTTTATTGAAGATGTAAATAAAAAGAAAGCGAAATTATTATATGATGAAATAGATAGAAATCCTCTTTTCAAAGGAATCGTATCCAAAGAGGATCGAAGTACTATGAATGCTACATTCACTATTGTTAACGAAGATTTACAGTCCCGTTTCGATTCGATGTGGAAAGAAGCTAACATTAGCGGAATAAATGGCCACCGTTCTGTTGGCGGTTACAGAGCTAGTATGTACAATGCTTTACCTTTATATAGTGTACAAGCATTAGTAGATGTAATGAAAGAGTTAGAAAGAAAAGCATAAAAACATATCATATTGAATTAGTTTCAGCATCTTATTATTTGGAGAAACTGAAATAATTTCAATTTGACGTACAAAACGAATTAAATTATAAAATGAAAATATTAGTAAACGAAGGAATTACTCAAGGAGGAGTTGATATTTTAGAAAGCAAAGGATTTGAGGTAATTATTACTAAAGTTGCTCAAGAACAACTTGAGAACTATATAAATGATAATAGCATTGATGCTATTTTAGTTAAAGACAATACACAAATTCAACAAGAATTGATTGATGGTTGTCCCACTTTAAAATTAATTGCTTCTGGTGGCTCAATGGATAACATCGACGTACAATATGCTATTGATCAAGGTTTACACATTGTTGATAGTAAGGAAGGAAGTGCTAATGCTACAGCCGAATTAATTTTTGCTCACTTATCTGGTTTAGCTAGAAATTTACATTTAGCAAACAGAGAAATGCCTTTAGAAGGTGATATGAATTTTAAAGGATTACACAAATTATATCAAGGAGTAGAATTAAGTGGTAAAACGTTAGGTTTAATAGGAATTAATAGTTCAAGTTTAGCTACAGCAAAAATAGCTTTAGGTTATGGAATGAAAGTTGTGTTCTCTGATCCTGAAATTGTAGAAACATCACTTGAATTAGAGTTCTTCGATGGACAAACTGTAAATTTTGAATTTAACACTATTCCTTTTGATGAATTACTTGAAGAATCTGACTTTATAACTGTACACTTAAACTCAGATAACTTTAAATTAGGAGAAGCTGAATTTAAAAAAGTAAAAGAAGGCGTGATGATTATTAACTGTGTAAAAGAAGGTTTAGTAGATGAAATAGCATTAATTACTTCTATAGATAAAGGACCTATTCGTTATGCTGCTTTAGATGTTTTTGAAAATCAACCAAATCCAGAGATTCAATTATTAATGAATCCAAATTTATCATTATCACCTAATGTTGCTAAAGCTACAAACGAAGCACAAGAAAAAATTAGTATCGAATTGGCAAATCAAATTGCTAATTTACTATCGTAATATATGGCTAAAATAAAACCGTTTAAAGCAGTTCGACCAACTCGAGATAAAGTTGCATTAGTTTCATCTAAATCTTATGAAACTTATCCAGAAAGTGAATTGAATGCTAAACTAGCATTCAATCCTTTTACTTTTTTACATGTTGTAAACCCTGGATACAAATATCATATACAAGATGTTACGGGTGAAAAACGCTTTAAATTAGTTCATAATAGATATTTAGAGTTTAAAGAAGCTAACGTTTTTACACAAGATAAAACGCCATCTTTATACGTATATCAAAAAATATCTTCAGGAAAATCGTTCAGCGGAATCATTGCTGCTACTTCAACTGAGGATTATCACAATAATGTGATCAAAATTCATGAACGAACACTAAGAAAAAGAGAATTACTATTTGAAAATTACTTGAAAAATACCGGATTTAATGCAGAGCCAGTACTCCTCACCTATCCAGACAATGATCAAGTAGAAACAATTATAAAAAAATATCAAAAAGAAAGAGCAGAATACGAGTTTACAACTTCAGATAAAGATCTTCATTTGTTGTGGTTAATAGATACTCCATCAGATATTGAAAGTTTAACTGAAGCTTTTCAAAATATAGAAACACTTTATATTGCAGACGGACACCATCGCACAACATCATCTTGTATTTTAGCTAAAAATTTAGCTAACGAAAATCCAAATCACACAGGAGAAGAAGATTACAACTTCTTCATGAGTTATTTATTACCTGAAAGTCAGCTTAGTATTTATGAATTCAACCGATTTATTAAAGATTTAAACGGTTTAACACCAGATGAATTTCTAATTGAGTTAGATACTTATTTCAGAATAGAAAAAAGAGGTCAGGAATTATACAAACCAAAAGAAAAACATCATTTCAGTATGTATCTGAAAGGCGATTTTTATGCACTTTATTTACGTAAATCTGCCTATGAATTCACTGATGATTTAAGCAAATTAGATGCTGAAATTTTATTTCAAACTGTTTTAAAACCAATTCTAGGTATAGAAGATATTAGAAATGATTCTAAAATTATCTATTCTCAAGATAAATCTGATAGTTTAGAACTTAAAACCAAAGTGGATAATGGACAATTTGTTGTTTCTTTTGGTATGATGCCTACTTCTATACAAGAAATTAAAACTATAGTAGATAAAGGTTTAGTGATGCCGCCTAAAACAACATATATAGAGCCAAAATTAAGAAGTGCCTTAACAATTTACGAAATCTTATAATGATAAAAGATAACCTTAATCAAATAAAAAGTAAACTTCCAAAAGAAATTACATTAGTTGCAGTATCTAAAACTAAGCCTTCAACTGATATTTTAGAGGCTTACGAAGCTGGTCAACGTATTTTCGGTGAAAATAAAATTCAAGAAATGGTAACAAAATACGATGAGTTACCAAAAGATATTCAGTGGCACATGATTGGTCATTTACAAAGAAATAAAGTGAAATACATGGCTCACTTTGTAGATTTAATTCATGGAGTTGACAGTTTTAAGACACTTTTAGAGATTAATAAACAAGCACTTAAGCACGACAGAGTCATTAATTGTCTATTACAAGCTCGTATTGCGAAAGAAGAAACAAAATTCGGATTGCCATTCGATGAAATCAAAAATATTCTTAATTCAAAAGAATTTAGTAACTTAAACAACGTAAAAGTTGTCGGTTTGATGGGAATGGCTACTTTTACAGATAATCAAGATCAATTAACAAAAGAATTTTCTTCATTATATAATCTATATAATGATCTTAAAGAAAATAATGCTGATTTTTCTATTTTATCAATGGGAATGAGCGGCGACTACAAGTTAGCCATAGAATGTGGAAGTACAATGGTTCGAATAGGAAGTTCTATTTTTGGAGCTAGAAATTACAAAAAGTAATCTCTATTCGATTACTAAACTGATTTTCTTATATTTGCCTTTAATGATTCCTTAATTTTACTAAACTTTTAACGGGAGAGATGTTTGCATGTATGTAATTTTAGATATTGAGACCACTGGTGGAAAATTTAACGAAGAAGGAATTACCGAAATAGCGGTATATAAGTTCGATGGTCATTCAATAGTTGATCAATTTATAACTTTAGTAAATCCTGAAAAGGAAATACAAGAGTTTGTTGTTAGTTTAACAGGAATCAACAACAAAATGCTTCGTAATGCTCCAAAATTCCATGAAATAGCTAAACGTATAGTTGAAATTACAGAAAACTGTATTATTGTTGCACATAATGCTGCTTTCGACTACAGAATGCTAAAAACTGAATTCAATCGTTTAGGTTATAACTACTTCAGAAATACGTTGTGTACAGTTTCATTAAGTAAAAAACTGATTCCAGAACAACCTTCATACAGTTTGGGTAAATTATGTAGAAACTTGGGAATTCCTGTCACAGATAGACATAGAGCAAATGGAGATGCTTTAGCTACTGTAAAATTATTTCAACTTCTCTTAGAAAAGGACAAAGAAAAAAATATTGTTCAACAAACTATAAAGTATGTAGATAATAGAAATCATAAACTTAAAATTAAAAACATACTTGATGATCTTCCTGAAGAAGAAGGTATTTATTATGTGCATAATGAAGAAGGCAATGTTATTTTTATAGGTAGAGGTAAAAACATTCGGTTTGAAGCTAATAAACTGTTTTTGAAACAATCTAAACGTGCTTTAAAAATAAAAGATAAAGTAGACTCTATAACTTTTGAAAATACAGGTAATGAATTATTTACACGTTTAAAATATTATTTACAATTAGATACTTTAAAGCCCAAATACAATATTATTCGTAAAAGAAAAATGACTGAAAAGAATTTTGGTCATGATCATTTTATTTTCATTTCTAAAGGAAGAATTCCAGAAGAAAATGCTGTAATTTTAGTAGAAAATAATGAAGTTATTGGATACGCTTATACCAATTTGTCGTATCAAACAAATAAAATAGAAATACTTAAAAATATTTTAACGCCTGTTAAAAATAAAATGTTAGCTAAAACAATTATCAAAAATTATTTAACCACTAATAATGCTGATAAAATTGTACGATACGAACTAGAAAATAATTTGTAATATTGCTCAAATAATAACTGCTTTGAGTACTCAAAAAACCAAAAGAAACTGGAAAGAAAAACTTCATGAAATTATTTATGAAGCAGATACACCTGAAGGAAAACTTTTTGATGTAATTCTTTTAATAGCTATCCTTTTTAGTATAACTATTGTTATGTTAGAAAGTGTAAATACTATCAATGATAAATACAGTTATGTTCTAAATATATCAGAATGGGCAATAACAATACTCTTTACTATAGAATACATCTTGAGAGTTATTTCTATTAAAAAACCTTCAAAATATATTTTTAGTTTTTATGGTATCATCGATCTTTTATCTACCATTCCTAAATATCTTTCCGTAATTTTTGTAGGTACGAACACTTTAGTTGCTTTAAGAGCATTGCGACTATTACGTGTATTTAGAATTTTAAAATTAGCACGATTTATAGGTGAATCTAATCACTTATCACAAGCAATAAAAGCTAGTTTAGCTAGAATTTCAGTTTTTTTATTTTTTGTTTTAATCATCTGTATCATTTTAGGATCGTTAATGTATTTAATTGAAGGCGCAGAAAATGGTTTTACAAGTATACCTAGAAGTGTATATTGGGCCATAGTAACACTTACAACTGTTGGTTATGGAGACATTGCTCCAGGAACTCCTTTAGGACAATTTATTGCGAGTGCAATCATGATTTTAGGTTATGCTATAATTGCTATTCCTACAGGAATTGTTTCTTCAGAAATCGTGAAGAAAACTGAATTAGATTTAAATACACAATCTTGCCCTCATTGCGCTACTGAAGGTCATGATGATGATGCTATTTACTGTTATAATTGTGGAAATAAGCTACACGAATAATGAATACATTAATCACTATCGTAGGACCAACAGCAATTGGTAAAACTGCACTAAGTATAAAATTAGCAAAATACTTTAATTGTGATGTTTTATCCTGTGATTCTAGACAGTTTTATAAAGAAATGGCTATAGGAACTGCCGTTCCTGAACCTTTTGAATTAGAAGCTGCTCAACATCACTTTATTCAAAATAGAAGTGTTTTTGAAGATTATAATGTCGGTAGTTTTGAAAAAGATGCCATTAAAAAACTTAATCAATTATTCACTGAAAATCCAACTCAAATTATGGTTGGTGGAAGTGGATTATATGTTGATGCTGTTTTAAGAGGTTTAGATTATTTTCCTGATGTAGATCCAAATATTAGAAAAAAATTATCTAAGGAACTTGAAGAAAATGGCATTGAAACTTTACAAGAAAAGTTAAAAGAATTGGATCTTAAATCTTATGAAAAAATAGCAATTGATAATCCACATAGACTTATTCGTGCTTTAGAAATATGCATTGGTACGAATAAACCTTACTCCTATTTCATCAATAAAGAAAAGGAACCCAGAAATTTTAAATCTATCAAAATTGGATTAATTGCTGATCGTGAAATTATTTACGATCGTATAAATCGAAGAGTAGATATTATGATAGAAAACGGTTTGTTAGAAGAAGCTAAAGCTTTATTTCCTCATAAAGATTTAAATGCGTTACAAACTGTTGGATATCGTGAGCTTTTTGAATATTTTGATGGAAACTGGGATTTAGATTTTGCAATTTCTGAAATTAAAAAGAATACAAGACGATTTGCAAAAAGACAATTAACTTGGTTTAGAAGAGATACAGAAACTCTTTGGTTTGATTTTAAAGATGATCACAAACAGATCATTAATAAAATAGAAGATCTTCAAAGAGAAAATTTGAATTCAAAATCATAAATAAGATACTTTTCAAATTCTTTCACTCAATATAATATCACTTTTACTCGATAAGTAATCGTATTCACTCAATACAGATTGTACAAACATGACTATTATTATACATTTGAATTGAGAAAGAAAAACAACGTAATCTTTTGAAAAAGAAAAGTAAAATTGAAATGAATTGAAAAATAAAAAATTGCTAGAAAAGGAAGAAATTTGCTAAAGAAAATGAATCTAAAAACAAAAAATTAGAAAAATGAAAATGTAATTTCTGTTTCTTTAAAACTTATAAACCCCATCAAAAAGCTATGATTTGATGGGGTTTATTTTATTTTTAAAATCACATCATGCTACAATCCCATCCAAGAATTGAAGGCAGAAGTATGTGCTTTTTTTATTTTATTTCCATCATAAAATAAATCCACCACATTCTTTACCATCTTCTGTATAAAATATCATTCCTGCTCTTTTTGTACGTTTATGATAGACTATTCCATTTACTTCATCTCCTTTACTCGGAAAATGATTTGCGTTGGTAATAACCATTTTTACGGTTCCATCATTTTCTACAATATTAATTCGTTCAACATCTATAGTGCCAAATTTTTTATTGGTGGCAAACTGTTTAAAAGCTAACGAAGCAAATGTTATGATCCCTAAAGCTATTGTAATTGCAAATGTTCTTAAAAAGATTAGTTCTTTATTTGTATTTCTCATTGTGTTTAGTTTTTTTTAATGACATCTCAAAACTACTTAGATCACAAAGTTTGAGAAATGGCTTTCTAATGAATACAGGAAAATTTTTAAAGAACTAAGGAAAAAAACAAAAGAACAAAAACGACTCAAATACTTAGTTTAACAGTACGTTTATACATCTTTTGAAAATATATTAAAGTTTTTACTAATTACTCCATATCATTTACTCAATAAAAAGCTGTTTTCACTCAATATGAATTGTAAAAACTATACCTGTAAACTACTTTTAAAGTGAGAAAGAAAAACAATTAGTTGATTAAAAAAAGTGAATTAGAGATCAAAAAAAATTGCTAGAAAAGGAAAGATGTAATTTTAAGTTTGTTTTAGGGGTTGTATAAAACTCACCAAAGTGCTATGATTTTGGTGAGTTTTTACTTTTATTGCATACAGTTAAGGTTCTTCAAAGCTTCCATAGTTATTTGTTTTCTTGCTTTTGGAAACAAACTCATATCAAATTCCGGTAAAGGTTCAACATTTGTGGCGAAGTAAATCACATTATCATTTTTTTCTACATAGCCTACAAACCATCCATTACTCTTTTCATCTACGATAGACCAACCTGTTTTACCACTTAATTTATAAACTTCATTATCATTTATAACCATCATTCTTTTCATGATAACAACTGTTCTCTTATCTATTGGTAATTCAACATTGTAGAAACGACGTAAGAAATCAATTTGTTGAAATTGTGTAATTTTTGAGTTTCCTTGAAGCCAAAAATTATCGATCGTTGTTGAATCTAATTCTATGCTACCATAATCTAGCTTAGCTACATTATCTCGCATTCGTTGTACTCCTATTTTCCTAGCAATTTCTTGATAGCACGGTACGCATGAATAGTGAAATGCCTTTTTAAAGGTTAAGTCTTGTTCCCATAACTTTAATCTTCTCGACTCATCACTCCATTTTAAAAGCGTACTATCATTATTTACAATTCCTAATTCTAAAGCAATTATTGAATTTGGAATTTTATAAGTAGATGCTGGTAATTTCCCTGTTTTTGCCCAATCAAAATCATTGGAATAATAAGTTTTCTTCTGAGTATCGTAAACAAGAATTGAACCTTTTAATTTTTCTCTATCTAGTATTTTCTGAATAGAGATAACCAAACTATCTTTTTGAGACTCATTTTTAAGCACGCCTGCTTTTATATTTTGTTTTTTTGTCTCTTTACATGAAACAATAAGTAATAAAATCAGAAGAAGTTTAAATAATTTCATAGTCAAATTTAAAAGAAAATAGCTCAGTGCAATACTGAGCTATTTAAAATTTTATGTATTTGAATTTATATTCCTCTGATATAATTTGCTAAAGGGTCGTTAAATTGAAAACCTGTTGTAAAACGCTCTTTATTTAAAATTTTATATTCAGACAAAGCCCAAAGAATAAACTCTTTTAAGAAATATAAATCTTCTTTAGGAAATTCTGGTTGATATTTATGTATTAAACCATTTAGAGGCGTTATGCTATCTAGTTGTTCTTTAAAATAAGCATCATCCATATCATCTAATAATTCAATTGCATCTTTTGAATAGAACCATTGAGAAATTCCATCATAAGGAGTTTCTTCATCTTCTCTCTTTAGCTTTTTGATTTCTGGGAAAAGTTCAACAAAAATTGTTTTTACAGCATTACTAATTAAAGACTGCGCTACAACATCTGCTCCTTCTTGTTCACCTTCGTATACCAATTCAATTTTTCCTGTAATTGCAGGAATTGTACCAAAGAAATCTAATAATCGTATTGATGTTTTATCATCTTCAGTTAACAAACTTCTGCGCTCTGCTGTACTCAATAAATTTTCAAATATCGAAATACTCATACGAGCACTTACGCCACTTTTTACATCTACATATTCACTTTCTCTGGCTTCAAAACTAATTTGTTCAACTAATCTTTTAGCTAATTTAGGTACGCAAACAGTGTCTTTTTGTCCTTGTAAAATTTTAGCTTCTTGTTCTGTAATTTTCTCTGCAATATCTACTGATTTCGGATAATGAGTTAAAATCTGCGATCCAATTCTATCTTTTAATGGCGTAACAATACTACCTCTATTTGTGTAATCTTCTGGATTTGCAGTAAAAATAAACTGAATATCTAGCGGTAAACGCAATTTAAAGCCTCGTATTTGAATATCTCCTTCTTGAAGTATATTGAATAGAGAAACTTGAATTCGAGCCTGTAAATCGGGAATTTCATTAATTACAAAAATACAGCGATTTGCTCTTGGAATCATTCCGAAGTGAATTACTCGATCATCTGCATAATTCAATTTTAAGTTCATGGCTTTAATCGGATCAATATCACCAATTAAGTCTGCTACAGTTACATCTGGAGTTGCTAACTTTTCAAAGAAACGTTCATCTCTATGTAACCAAGTAATTGGTGTATCATCTCCACGATCTGCAATTAATTCTTTTGCAAAACGAGATAGAGGATTGAAAGGATCGTCATTAATTTCTGAACCTCCAACAACGGGAACATATTCGTCTAATAAAGTAACCATTAAACGAGCTAATCTGGTTTTAGCTTGCCCTCTTAATCCTAAGAGATTTATATTATGTTTAGACAAAATTGCTGTTTCTAGCTCTGGAATTACTGAGTTTTCGTAACCCCAAACACCTTCAAAAACAGTTTCTTGATTTTTTAGTTTTTTAATTAAATTATTTCTTAACTCATCTTTAATAGAAATCGATTTACAACCTGCTTCTTTTAAAGCGCCTAATGTTTTTATTTCGGTATACTTCATAATTTATATTCCTCGTATTCTTTTTTTTCTGTTCTGTTCATAATCTTCAAAAATCATTTCCCCTAAACCTTTAAGTCCTGTGTAAAATGCTTTTCCTTGATTTGCTTGTGTAAAATGACGGATAAATTGCATCAAATATGGATCTTGAGCAATCATAAATGTGGTAATTGGAATGTGTAACTTTCTTGCCTGAGAAGCCATTTTATAACACTTCTCTACGATGTATTTATCTAAACCATTACTATTTTTATAATATGTTCCATCTGGTAAACGTAAACAACTAGGTTTACCATCGGTAATCATAAAAATTTGTTTATTGGTATTACGCTTTCTTCGTAAAATATCCATAGCCAATTGTAAACCTGCTACAGTGTTTGTGTGATATGGACCTACTTTTAAATACGGAAGTTCTTTTACAGAAATTGGCCAAGCATCGTTACCAAAAACTAAAATATCGATAGTATCTTTCGGGTAACGTGTTTTTATTAACTCTGTTAAAGCCATTGCTACCTTTTTAGCAGGTGTTATTCTATCTTCACCATACAATATCATACTATGACTGATATCAATCATTAAAACCGTACTCATTTGAGCTTTAAAATTGGTTTCTTCTACAACTAAGTCTTGTTCAGTTAGAGAAAAATTACCTATTCCGTTATTGATTTGAGCATTTTTAATACTCTCTGTCATAGAAATTCGATCTAAAGCATCACCAAAATGGAAGTTTCTGAGTTCTCCTGTGTGTTCATCACCTTGACCTGTGGTTTTCGTTTTATGGTTTCCTAAACGACTTTTTTTTAGTTTACCAAAAATTTGATCTAACGCATTCTGACGAATAGCTTGTTCTGTTTTAGAAGTGATTTTTAATTTCCCATCACCATTTCCTGTTCCATCTTTTGGATCATCAAACTCTTCTCGGATATAACCTTTATTTTTTAAGTCTTCAAGGAAATCATCTAAAGTATATTCAGGTGTGGTTAACTTATATTCTTTGTCTAATTGTTTTAACCATTCGAAAGCTTCATCGAAATCACCAGAAGTGTATGTGATCAATTCTTTGAAAATATCAAAAAGTTTATCGAATGGCGGAATCTGCTTTTCTTCAAATTTTTCAAAACGCAGTCCTTTTTTAAACTGATTAATCATAGTATAAAAATACGGCTATTTGTATTTTTACACCAAGTTTGGAAATCATAACTACCACTATTTAGAATTATTTTAACATTAATGCACTTTAAAAACAAAGAAATACAATTACAATATCAGGGTTATTTACAAACCAAACCACTATGGATCAATACTTTAGATAAACTAATTCAATTAACTGATTATCAATACGATTACGAAAGTTTATTTAAACTTAAAATTGATAGCAATCCTAGACTAGGAAAATTAGTTGAACAATTTGTTTTTAATGAACTTAATGAAAATGAAAACATTGGTATTATTACTGAAAATCTACAAATACAAAATGATAAAATAACTGTAGGAGAAATAGATTGTATCCTTTTACAAAACGATATACCTCATCATTTAGAAATCATTTACAAGTTTTATTTATATGACTCTTCTGTGGGAAATTCTGAGATTGAACATTGGATTGGTCCTAATAGAAATGATAGTTTTTATCAGAAATATGAAAAATTGATTCATAAACAACTTCCTTTACTATACAATGAAAAAACTATTGAAACCTTAAAAAAATATAATTTAAATGTAAAAGATATTCACCAGAAAGTACTTTTTAAAGCGCAATTATTTCCCCATTTAAATGATCTAAAAAAAGATTTTCCTGTAATTAATAACGAATGTATTGAAGGATTTTATATTTATGAAAAAGAATTAAATTTATTTGAAGATTGTAAGTTTTTTATCCCTACAAAACACAATTGGTTAGTAAAACCACACTACAATGTAGATTGGCTATCGTACAAAGATTTTAGAGAAAAGTTAGTATTATTTTTAAATAAAAAAAGCTCTCCATTATTTTGGTTGAAAAAAAATAATGGCGAGCTTTACAAAGTTTTCATAGTTTGGTGGTAGCAATAACCACCTCACAGCAATTGGAATATATACTTTTATATAATAGGTAAATCTTTAAAATGTTTTACCATTAAAAAAAATGTTCCGCATAATACAGTCACTGTTAATGCTGTATACATTGCATAATTTAAAACTTTTTTCATGTTCATATCAATAGAAATTTAGTGGATTACATGTATATTACAACTCAATTTCAAAAATCCCTACCCTAGGTACATATTTTTAACACCTATTGACTCTTCTTTTAATTAACTACTTTTTACTTTTTAATAAAATTTCGAGTAATTATACCCTTTGAAGTATAAATTTTAATAAAATAGGTTGAAGAAGGGATTTCACTTATAGAGAACTCTTTTTCTTTAATTACCATAATTTTTTGACCTAGAGTATTGTAAATTTCACCTTTAATAAAAATTATACTGTTACTAATTCTTATGTTAAGACTTTCAATAGCAGGATTTGGATATACTGAAGATAACTTTAATTCACTGTGATAATCATTTATTGAAAGAGTTTTACCTAAGCTCTGATAATTTGATTTTATTTCAGTAATATTAATACTTCTATTCAATGTTTCAGTAAAACATCCTTCTACAAAAACTGAAATATAATATTCATAACTATTATTTGTAGTATCTGCATCTATATCATTGAATGAATTAATGTTAGATGAAACGGAAGCTATTTCTTGAATTCCTTCTTGATTCTTATTCCTATAAATTTTATAGGTTGAGAAATTAGTTCCTTCATAATCAGACCAGTTTAAATTTACAGATCCATCTACTGCTACGTTGCTTTGTAAAAGTATAGACTTATGATTACTAGAGTTTGTAGAGACATTACCACAGTTATCAATCAACCTTACCTTATAATTATAAGGTTGTGATAAATTATTAGATGTATCATCTAAAAAAGAATTTTCATTTGATGCTATTGTGCCAATAACTGTATATACATTAGACACATTACTTTCCCTTAAAATTTCATAAAAAGCTACATTATAATTATTTTCATTATTTAAATATATTCTATTCTTTGTTTTTTCAGAATCATCGCTAGTTACGTAGCAAATACTTAACTCATTATACTGTGGTATTAAATTGATATCAAAACTTTCAGTGTAAGTATGATAAGCATCTGATAATGATAAAATATAGGTACCATTAGGCAATCCGTTTAAATTTTGACTGTTTATTTGTTCTAATGGAACTATTCCTCCATTTATTGCAGACCATTCGTAAGTCAACATACCAGAAGTATTACTAACATCAACTATTGAAATAGAACCTGTACCTCCCGAATTGCCTGAACAAAACGAATTATTTTTTTTAGTAACAATATTTATATCGTTAGCATTAATTACTTCAACCTGAAAAACTTTTTCAAAGGATTGATTATTACCATCTGTGACTTTAACTCTAATTGATAAAACCTGTTGTAATTCGTAATCAAACAAAGCATTGTTTAATAACTCATTATTATTTATAGTAAAACTAGAATTATCATCATCACCTGTACCACTAACTAATTCAAAAGAATGATTATCATTCGGTAAATCTAAATCAACTGTAGAAAATTCCCCTATTACTTTAAAAATATTTTCTTGAATATTTTTATTAGATAGGATAATACTAGTAGGAAAATTATCATTTATAGGGTTGATAATTATATCTACTGTTGCTACATTACTTTCTAAATCTCCATCAAATATTTTGTACATAAATTTATCTGATGTTGTATCCGATCCATCATGCTGATAAGTAAATGTTCCATCAGTATTTAAGATTAAAGAACCATAGCTAGGTTCAGAAACTAGTAAGGTTGTCAATTTATTGTTTTCTACATCTGTATCATTATGTAAGATAGTCATTTCATTATTACCTAGTAAAGAAATAGAACTACCTTCAGATAATTCAATAAAATCATTGTTAGCTACAGGTATATCATTTACAGGATTTACAGAGATATTTATGTTTGAAAAACTAGTTAAGCCTGAATTATCAGTAATTTCATATGGTATAGTTACAATACCATTAAAATTAATAGAAGGAACAAACAATATTGAATTATCTTCATTAATACTAATACTACCATTATCTAAAGAAATAACACCTTCAATAAATCTTTCATTATTAATAGTAGTTATAATTAAACTATCTCCATCTCCATCTTTATCATTTAAAAGTGGATTTAAAACCAGAGAGTTATCTTCATCCACCATGTAATTATCTTCTATAGCCTCAGGTATGTCTTCAATAGCAAGAACAAAGATTTCAATACTACTAGTTTTAGTTAAACCATTAGTATCTGAAATAACATAAGGTATAGAAACTCTACCATTAAAATTCAGCTCTGGAGAAAAAACAAATGTGTTATCAGAATTAACTTGTAAAATTCCATTATCTACAGTAATCCGATCCGATGGAATATTACTATTAATACTATCAAAACTATAATTTCCAATAATATCATCTAGAGGATTTGGTATACTAACTGGTGTATCTTCATCTGTGATAATAATATTTGTAAGATTAATTATGAAGCTTAAATCACAATGATTAAAACTCGCATTACTATCAAAAACATCATCATCTAGATCACTAATTGCATATCCATTTCCATATAGTTCACCATCAGGATAAGAACATCCAGCTTTAAAGGTTTTTATTATTCCACTATCGCAATTCATACTAGAGCAAATGATATATGCATATTGAACTCCAGGTTCCAAAATTAAAGTTTCAGAAATATTAATCTTAGTTTCATTAGGATTAGGATTAATGAAAACTTCTGTTTCATGTAATATTCGATTATTTGGACCTTGAACTAATTTAAAGTAAGCATTATATCCGATATTCTCACTAGAATAAACAATTATGTTATTAATTATAGATTTTTTTGTTACAGTAAAAATTTGCCCCTGTCCTACATTAGATTGAAAGGACGAAGACATATCTTGTTGTTCAATTGTAATATTTTGACCAAATATGTTTGTAATATTCACAATTAAAGCAATAAAAAAAATAAGGTATTTTTTTTTCATAGGATTGTTTTTTGTGCAAAAGTATTTACTTTTTACTTTAAATTTAAACTTTTATTTATTTTTTTTGCGTAAAAGTGAACGTTATCTATAGTCCTATTGTTAATTAAGATACTAATTAGTTTAAGTTTTCTGAGATGGTCGTACTTTCTGTTTAGCAATTCTTTTTCTTGAGGTAATAAAATATACTCCTGTTAGCAGTACAAATGTAGCTATAATAGATTGATTTGTTAACTTTTCATCTAAAAAATACCAACCCAAAAATAATGCGACTACTGGATTTACATAGGCTGATGTTGACACTTTCTCTGGAGATACAACTTTTAATAGATAGTTAAAGGCTGTAAAAGCGACAATACTTCCAAAAAGTATTAGAAAAACTACAGCCATTTGAACTTTATAACTTATAGTTTTTATTGTAGAAATATCTTCTTTAAAAGCAAGACTACAAAATATTAATAACACACTAGATATAAACATTTGATAACCTGTACTCACTAAAAAGTTTTTAGGTAAATCAGCTTTAGATACAAACACACTACCATAACTCCAACTTAATACACAAGACAACATCATAAAAATACCTAAAACCATTCCTTCAGATGTAGCTATTGTTTTTTGACTTACCAACAAATACATTCCTAAAAGACCTAATCCTACTCCAATAATTGATTTTTTTTGCATTTTTTTTCCATCTATTAAACGAAGTAAGAATAAAACAAATAGCGGTTGTGTAGATGCTAAAAGTGCTGCAAAACCAGTATCTACATATTTTAAAGCCCAAACAAAAACACCATTACCATACACTAAAAATAAAAAACCTGCTATAGTTGAATTTAAGAATTGTTGCCTTGTTATTTTTATTGATTTTTTAAGTAGTTTGGCGATAACAAGTATTAAAATGCCCGCCATACTAAAACGTATTGCGGCCAAAAATAGCGGTGGTAATTCTGATACTGCTATTTTATTGAAAAGATAAGTTGATCCCCAAACAAAATAAATTGAAAAAAAGGCTAATATTATAAGTAATTTTTGCTTGTTCATTGGTCTAAGGTAATGCTTATTCTTGTATCAAATTGTATAATTAATCTAAAAACTGATAATAACCACATTTCAGATATGCACCTTCTGGAAAGCCTATTGGATGATCGATATCATGGTAAGTTTTAGCTTCAATTTTAAACCTTCTTTTCGATGCTTTTAATGTTTCTTCATTAATATCAAAAAATGTCTCAGCAACAACTCTAGATGAACAAGAAGCTAAAACTAATAATCCGTTTTTAGCAGTTAGTTGTACACCTAATTTCGCTAATTGCTTATACTTTTTCTCTGCAAGATCAATTTCTGATGCTTGTTTCGCAAAACTTGGTGGATCAATAACAACAACATCAAAATTTACTTTCTGTTGAATCAACTTTCGTAATTCTTCAAAAGCATCACCTGCAATAGTTTTATGAACTCCTGAATAATCATTCAATTTTCCATTTTCAACAGCAATCTGTAAAGCCTGTTTACTAATATCTAAACTCGTTACTTCTTTTGCTTGATTGTATAATGAATGAACTGAAAATCCGCCAGCATAAGAAAACACATCTAACACACGTTTTCCTTTACTCAACTCTCCTACTCGTTTTCTATTTGCTCTATGATCTAAAAAGTATCCTGTTTTGTGTCCTTTAATCACATTTGCAGAAAAATTCACATTATGTTCTACAAATTGTACCACTTCATCTTCTAAAACTCCGTAAACTACTTCTCCGTCTTTCAAATTATGGTTAGTAGATTTCTCTAGATTTCTACTTAAACGAATCACTACAGTTTTTGCTTTAGAAACTTGCTGCAAACTTTGTAATATATCTTGTAAAAAAGGTAACCAAATTTCAGAATACAATTTCACTACTAAAACACTGGCATATACATCAGCAATTAAAGACGGAAATCCATCATTTTCACCAAAAATAAGTCGGTAACTATTGGTATTTGTTTCTAATAATTTTTCACGCTTATTGTAAGCTGTTTCAATTTTAGTCTGAAAAAACTCAGCATTTATCGTAGCTTTTTCATTTTCATTATGAATTACTTTTATTCGAATTGGCGAATCTGCATCATACAAACCAATGCCAACGACCTTATTTCTTTTCTTACTAAAAATAATAGCTAAATCACCAGTTTTAGGTTCATTAGTAATCTTTTCGATACTATTTGAAAATACCCAAGGATGTTTTTTAATTACATGTTGTTCTCCTTTGCTAGAAAGTTTTACAGCAAGATTTTTTGGTTTATAGTTAGATACAATGTGTTCACTAAACTTCATAAATCATTCACTAAAAAATGAGCTACAAAAATAGGTATTCATAAAAACTATTCTCAAAACTTTTTCATTTTATATCTAAGTAATTTAGATGTATTAAGTATTTTTAAGAACTAAGTAAATTACATACTATTTTAATCGACCCAATGACTACACTACAAGATCAACTTACACTTCCCAACGGAACCGTATTAGCTAATAGAATTGCTAAATCTGCAATGAGTGAAAACTTATCTAATAAAACTCACGAACCTACGCCAGTCTTAATAAATGCTTATAAAAAATGGGCAAAAAGTGGTTCTGGATTATTAATTACGGGTAATGTAATGATTGATAGCAAAGCTCTTGGTGAACCTATGAATGTCGTTGTAGAAGACAAACGTCACTTCGAAAAATTACAAGAATGGGCAAATTCTGTACAAGAAACAAACACTCAGCTTTGGGTACAAATTAATCATCCTGGACGACAAGCGATGGATCAAATTAATAATGTTTTAAAAGCTCCGTCTGCAATTCCTTTAAAATCTAAAGGAAGAAAAAAAGCGACAACTAAAATTCCTGAAGCTTTAACGCATGAAGAAATTGAAGATATTATTAAACGTTTCGGAACAACGGCTGCGATTTTAAAAGAAGCTGGTTTTGGAGGAGTTCAAATACACGGAGCTCATGGATATTTGGTAAGTCAGTTTTTATCGCCTTATGCTAATGTTCGTGAAGATGACTGGGGAGGAAGTTTAGAAAAAAGAGCTCGATTTGTACTGGAAGTTTATAAAGAAATTAGAAAACAAGTAGGTCCAGATTTTCCTATTGGAATTAAGTTAAACTCTGCTCATTTTCAAAAAGGTGGATTTAGTGAAGAAGATTCTATGAAAGTAATTGAATTACTTTCGGAAGCTGGAATTGATTTAATTGAAATTTCTGGTGGAACATACGAAGCCCCTGCAATGATGATGGGAAATCGTAAGCAAAGTACTAAAGAAAGAGAAGCTTATTTTATTGATTATATCGAAAAAGCAAGAGCTATAACTAAAACTCCATTAATGTTAACTGGAGGTTTTAGAACCGTCTCTGTAATGCAAGAAGCTATAGCATCTGAAGAACTTGACGTAGTTGGATTAGCACGTCCCTTTACTTTGTTTCCTAATATCGGAAATGAGATTTTGGAAGAAAGTAGATCAAACTTTGGTGTAAACATTAATAAAACTGGTGTGAAAGGTATTGATGGAATGATGAACATTATTTGGTACGAAGCTCAAATAAAACGTTTAGGTTTAGGTAAAAAACCGAATTTAAAACTAAGTGCTTGGTCTGTATTCTTTAATTATCTTTTCTTAATTTTTAAGTTTAAACTGACTAGGAAATAAAAGCAAACAAAAACTCCATCTTGTTTTATAAAAGATGGAGTTTAAGAATTGATATAATTATGCTTCTATTTAATTAGCAACGGTAATTTTTCTATTGATGTTTCTGTTTCAATGATCACTATGTATCTCCCACTTTGTAAACTAGGAATTGTAAAGTTGTAATTCGTTACATTTTTAATATTTCCGAAATTAGCTACAGTTTGACCTAAAGTGTTTACAATTCTTACTTTTCCTGAAACCTTATCCGTTTTTATTTGAAAAGAATTTATAGTTGGATTTGGATACACTATTACCTCATCTGTATCTAATTGATCAGTTACTGGTAAAATATCTTCAGTTGTGATTACTGACTTGCCTTGTAACTCTTGTCTAATTCTATAAGCTCTTCTTGGATAATTTGTAGCAATACCTTTTTGTCCATTTTGAATTGCTCTTCTAATGTCTCTTTCAGAATCTATCGTATAAGAAATAATTTCAATTCCCATAGCTCTAGCTTCTCTTATTCTAGATGTAGATACAACACCTCTTGGTCCGAAATATTCTCCACCAATACTCTGAACTCTTCTTAACGTGCTACTTCCCCAGAAAATACTAACTAAATATTTAATTGGAATATTAGAAATCTGTTTTACTCTTTGTAATTCTGAAAAAATGAATGAAATAATAATGACATCATTTCCCATATTCAGTTCTTTTACTAGAGCCACAACTGCATCTGCTAATCCGCTTTCTTTAATCTCTATCTCAACTTTAGCTCTTCCTTTGGCTTGGACTAAAGCTTCTCTTAATGTTGGTATTCTTTCATTTGAAAATTGATTCCCAAATCTTCTTGAGTAACCTGCACTTACATTTGCTAATTGACTGTAATTGAAGTTTCTTAATCTTCCTCTAGTATTTGTAGTTCTGTCTAATGTACTATCGTGCATTAAAACCAAAACTCCATCTCTTGTTCTTCTTACATCACATTCGATAAAATCAGCTTTTGCATCAATTGCAAGTTCATTAGCTATTAATGTATTTTCTGGAGCTTCACTTGAATTTCCTCTGTGCGCACTAATTAAGAAGTCTTGACTTTGAACTGTAATCTGTGTTAATACAAGTAGTAGTAATACGCATAATTTTTGTTTCATTTTATTTAGATTTTAGGTTAATATGTCCGCTAAACTAAATAGATGAAACCGCGATTATATTAGTAAAACATTACTACAATCTCTCTTAAAATAAGTAATGTTTATCTTAACATTAAGGTGATTACATTTTATTAATCTAAAGATAATTTAAGCACTACTAGCTATATTTAAATTAACTGTGAAATTATAATTAAAAGCTAAACTTAGATATACTAAACTATTATATTAAAAAATAAGAACTACCTAAAATTTCTTTAGATAGTTCTTGTAAAAAGTTTCTTTAAATTGATTTATAAAAGTAATGAAGTACCTGGTATATACACCTTAAAATCATTTTTAAAACCTATTTGTGCATAAATACGTTCCATTATTGCAATAAGCTTTACATGAAGAACATGAAGGCAATCTTACAGGGATTTCTTCAGGTATATTTAAACATTGGCATAATATGGTTTGAGTACAAGTTCCTAGAAAAAAACAGTCATCAAAACCTCCAGAAATTTTTTTTTGATCTTCTTTTGTTAATGAAGATCCTAGATTTAAAATTTTTTTTAGCATAATATGAATTTAAAAGGTTAATTAAAGTCAAATTTAATAAAAATGAGTGTTTAATTTAAACTCTAAATTTAAGATCTATACTGTTATAGAGACATTTAACGTTCTCTAATGTCTGCTTTTTAAAACAGCTTCAATGTCTTTTAAAGTAAATCCTTTTGCTTTTAATAAAATAATGTAGTGATACATTAAATCTGCAGCTTCATTTGTAAATAACTCGTCGTTATCATCTTTAGCTTCAATAACTAATTCTACTGCTTCTTCACCTACTTTTTGAGCTACTTTATTTATCCCTCTCTTGTATAACTTATTCGTGTAAGAAGACTCAACATTGTTGTCAATTCTATCGTGAATGATTTGTTCTAACTCATATAAGAAACCTTTAGGAGTTTCTTCAGCAAAACAAGAAGTATCGCCTTTATGACAAGTTGGCCCTTTAGGATCTGCTTTGATTAATACTGTATCATTATCACAATCGATTTGAATATCTTTTACATGTAAAAAATTTCCACTCGATTCACCTTTGGTCCATAATCTGTTTTTACTTCTACTAAAAAAGGTAACTACTTGCTCTTTTTCAGTTTTTTCAAATGCTTCTTGGTTCATGTATCCTAACATTAAAACTTGTAAAGTATTGTTGTTTTGAACCACAACAGGTACTAACCCATCACTGCTTTTAGTAAAATCTATTTTCATTTTTATGTTTTTGTTGTCAGGTCGAGCGCAGTCGAGACCTACTGATATATTTATTTAAATACATCTCAACTGCGCTCGAGTTGACATTCATTTTTTATTTAAAAACTCGATATAATTATTTAATAATCCTCTTATTTGTTCTGCTGCTACTGGATTTGCAGAATGTACTTTATATTTTAACTCTGATAAGTCTAATCCTGATTCATACACTAACCACTTTGCAGCAGCATATCCATCTAAAGCAACTTCACCATTTTTATCTAATCCAAGATCATTATCAAAACTGATAAAATCAGGTAATCCATTTTCTTTTATGTAAGCAACAAAAGCTTCGTAAGTTCTTACAATGTCATAATTTTTTTCTTCCGACGCATCGTAAACCATGTCTATGGTTCTAATATCATCTAGAAATAATTTTTTCTTTTTCATTTTTCTATTTTAACTGTCACTTCGAGTGAAATTATTTGTAATGAAATGAAAAATAATTTAATATCGAGAAGTAATTCAAGATTGTTCTCGATACGATTTTGATGATTTCGACAGTATGAAATCATCAAAAATCACTCGAACTGACAAAATATTGTCTTTATTACATTACACTCATTTACAACCGAACAGGTATATTTTTATCTCTTAATTCTTGTTTTAACTCAGGAATTGGAATTTCTCCGAAGTGAAAAACACTAGCTGCCAATGCTGCATCTGATTTTCCTTCTATAAACGTATCTACAAAATGCTGTACAGAACCTGCACCACCAGAAGCGATAATTGGAATATTTAACTCTTCTGATAACCTTGCTAAAGCTTTATTAGCAAAACCTGCTTTAGTTCCGTCGTTATCCATAGAAGTGAATAAGATTTCTCCGGCACCTCTTTCTTCCACTTCCTTAGCCCAATCGAAAAGATTTAATTCTGTAGGAATCGTTCCTCCAGCTAAATGTACTTTCCATTCTCCATTAATTTGTTTTGCATCTATGGCTACAACTACACATTGACTTCCGAATTTTTGAGATAATTCATTTACCAGTTCTGGTCTTTTTACTGCCGATGAGTTGATAGAAACTTTATCTGCGCCACATTTTAGTAATGCATCTACATGTTCTACAGAAGAAATTCCTCCACCAACTGTAAATGGAATATTTACTTGTGCGGCAACTTTTTCTACCATATCTAAAGTAGTTCCTCTATTTTCTAGTGTAGCTGCAATATCTAAAAACACCAATTCGTCTGCTCCTATTTCTGCATATTGTTTAGCTAATACAACTGGATCACCAGCATCTATTAGATTTACGAAATTGACACCTTTTACAGTTCTTCCGTTTTTTATATCTAAGCAAGGAATAATTCTTTTTGTTAACATGTTACTGTTTATTTTTTACTGTTAAATCCATACCATCGTAAAATCCAAGATCTTTATTTTTTAATTGCTTAACCCAAAATGCAATTTGACCAGTGTGATAAGAATAATGTTCTGTAACATGTATAGCTATTCCTATTCCTGAAAAATTAAAACCTTGTACTTCTCTTTTTCTTAAATATTCCTCTTGAGAAGCTTCTAAAATGGTACGTTTTGCTTCTTGTACTGTTCCTGAAAGTTTATTTAATAATTCTGCTTTTGTATATCCTTCTTCTGTAGAAAACTCTAAATCTCTATTTCTTTGATCTTCTTTATTCCCTAGAGAAGCAATGGCATACTGAGTTATATTTCCGCAAAGGTGTAAAATCAAATTACCAATACTATTTGATGATTCATTAAAACGTTTCCACACATCATCTTCGGAAATTAAAGCCAGAGATTTCATGTTCATTCTTGAACTTTCGTCAAGTCTAAAAATGATTTGCTCTTTGAATTCATTAAGTAATTCTTCATTCATAACATTAACTATTTGAAACTATAAAATTTTCTAATTCTTTTAAACTTATTCTATTCTCATAAATGGCTTTACCAATAATTACTCCTTCACAACCTAACTCAGCTAATTTTGGTAGCTCATCGAAATTAGAAATTCCTCCTGAAGCGATAAGATTTAGTTTAGCTCTCGACTCCGCTTGATCTGACAAAATCTCTTCGTACGTTTCGAAACTTGGACCTTGTAACATTCCATCTTTAGAAATATCTGTACAAATCACATAACTAATTCCTTTTTCTTGATATCCTTGAATGAAAGGTAATAAAGCTAAATTACTTTCTTCTTGCCAACCACTTATTGCTATTTTTCCTCCTGTATCGTCTGGATAAAAATCTGCTCCTAAAATGATTTTATCTGATCCGTATTTTTGAATCCAACTTTCAAAAACTTCTGGCTTCTTTACAGCAATACTTCCTCCTGTAATTTGATTTGCTCCCGATTCGAAAGCGATATTTAAATCCTCATCAGATTTTAATCCACCTCCGAAATCAATTTTTAAAGAAGTCTTCGTCGCAATCTCTTCTAAAACTTTATAGTTTATTATTCTACTGGCTTTAGCGCCGTCTAAATCTACTACGTGTAAATATTCGATTCCTGCATCTTGAAATTCCTTAGCAACTTCAACAGGACTTTCATTATATATTTTTTTTGTATCGTAATCGCCTTTTGTTAAACGGACACATTTTCCGTCTATAATATCTATGGCTGGTATGATTCTCATTTTAATTATTAGTCTTAAGTATTTAGTAAGAAGTATTAAGTTATAAACTCTTTTGAAGAGCAAAATTCATCTTTTTTACTTCATTACATAAATTTAAAATATCTTTTACTTGTTTTTGTTTAATAAACTCTAGTCTAACTGATAATAATATTTGTGTTTCTAGTTCGCAGGTAGAACCATTTGCAATACTTAAAAAGTGTTTAAACTCTTTATTAGAATTTCTTCCAGCTCCTTCAGATATATTTGAAGGTATCGAAATACTACATCTTTTAATCTGAGATATTAATCCATATTTCTCTTCTTGAGGCAATGATTTCATCAAAGAATAAACTTCTTCAACTAAGTTCATTGCTTTTTGCCAAATTTTTAAATTTTCATAACTATTCATAAACTTTATACTTTTTACTAGCTTCTTATTACTCTCAATCGTCTAGATTGAGAAAGTTTTTTAAAATCTTCTCTCCTTCTACTCCACTTTTCTCTGGGTGAAATTGCGTTCCGTAGAAATTATCTTTATGCAAAGCTGTGGCATATTTCACACCGTATTCTGTAGAAGCTATAGCGTATTTACAATCTTCAGCGTAAAAACTATGTACCAAGTACATATATTCGTCTTCTTTTATGTCTTTGAATAATTCAGACTTTAAATCTGTTACCGTGTTCCATCCCATTTGTGGAACTTTAACTTCGTTAGAAAAACGTTTGATATCTACATCGAAAATACCAAGACCTTTTGTGTTTCCTTCTTCTGAAGAATTACACATCAACTGCATTCCTAAACAAATTCCTAAAACAGGTTGTTTTAAAGTTGGAATCACTTTATCTAATCCGCTTTCTCTTAGTTTTTGCATTGCAGAACTTGCTTCTCCGACACCAGGGAAAATCACCTTGTCTGCATTCTGGATTTCTGCTACATTATTGGTTAACACAGCATCGACTCCTAAACGTTTAAAAGCAAATTGAATACTTTTTATATTTCCTGCTCCGTAATCTATTATTACTAATTTCATTCTTTTTTAGTATTGAGTAATTAGTATTAAGTTTTCAAAATAGTAAACTTTGTGCTCAAAACTTAATACTAGCTACTAAAGTAGCCCTTTTGTACTTGGTAAAAACATTTTATTTGCATCTCGCTTAACGGCCATTTTCATTGCCTTAGCAAAAGCTTTAAAAATACCTTCTATCTTATGATGTTCGTTTACACCTTCTGCTTTAATATTTAAATTACATTTCGCTCCGTCTGTAAATGATTTAAACAAGTGGAAAAACATTTCTGTTGGCATATCTCCTATTTTCTCTCGTTTAAACTCTGCATCCCATTCTAACCAGTTTCTTCCTCCAAAATCAACAGCAACTTGCGCCAAACAATCATCCATTGGTAAACAGAAACCGTAACGCTCTATACCTAATTTATTTCCTAAAGCTTTATTGAATAATTCTCCGAAAGCAATCATGGTATCTTCGATAGTGTGATGTTCATCTACTTCTAAATCTCCATCTACTTTGATTGTTAAATCCATTGCTCCATGACGACCAATTTGATCTAACATGTGATCGAAAAACTTTAATCCTGTATCAATATCATTTTTACCAGAACCATCTAAATTCAGTTTGATATAGATTTTAGTTTCGTTCGTGTTTCTTGTAATCTCTGCAACACGATCTTCTAACTTTAAAAATTCATAAATCTCTTTCCAATCTGTACTTGTTAAAGCAATACAATCGACAATTTCTTGTTTAGAAGCTTCGATTTCATCTGCTCCTAATTCTGGATTTTCAGATAAGTAAATTCCTTTTGCTCCTAAGTTTTTCGCTAACTCCATATCCGTAATACGATCACCTAACACAAAAGAATTTTTTAGATCATATTCTTCAGAAAAGTAATGTGTTAATAATCCGGTTCTTGGTTTACGAGTTGGTGCATTTTCATGAGCAAAAGTTTTATCAATTACTACTTCAGAAAATACAACTCCTTCTCTTTCAAAAGCTGTAATCACTTTATTTTGTGCAGGCCAAAATGTATCTTCAGGAAAAGAATCTGTTCCTAATCCATCTTGATTTGTTACCATTACTAATTCGTAATCTAACTCTTCAGCTATTTTAGCCATGTAACGAAATACTTTTGGATAAAACTCTAATTTTTCTAAACTATCTAATTGATAATCAATTGGTGGTTCTATTACTAAAGTTCCGTCTCTATCTATAAATAATACTTTTTTCATGATTTATTTAGTATTAAGTAGTTAGTACAGAGTGTTAAGTTATTATAAACTCGTACTAAAACTACTTTGTACTAAGTACTACATACTTAATACTATTTTATTTTTGTCTGTTATTTAAACTTATTATTGAACTGTTTTATAAATATATTACTATATTAATTTAAGGCTTTCAATTAATCTCTCGTTTTCCTCAGGTGTTCCTACCGTGATTCTAATACAGTTATTAACTACTTTGTTACGGTTTCTAATGATTACCTTTTCTTGTATTAAATAATCATACGTTTTATCCGCATTATCTACGTTTACCAATAAAAAGTTAGCATCTGTAGGGTAAATTTTATTTACAATCTTTAATGCCGCTAATTTCTCTCTTAAATTATCTCGTTCTTGTAAAATTGCTTTGATATTTGCTTGAACTAACTCATAAGCGTTTAACGATTCTAAAACAGCTTCTTGATTTAAAACACTTACGTTATATGGTGGTTTTACACGCTTGTATAAATCCATTAGTTTTTCATTCATATAAGCCGCTCCAACACGAACTCCTGCTAATCCCCAAGCTTTGCTAAATGTCTGACTAACAATTAAGTTTTCATAATCGTTAATTTTACTAACAAATGATGCTTGATCACTAAAATCGATATATGCTTCATCTATAATAACAATGCCATCAAAATTATCAAGAATGTATTCTACATCTTCTATATTGAAAGAATTTCCTGTAGGATTGTTCGGTGAACACACAAAAATGATTTTTACTTTCGGATCATCTAAATACGGTTGTAATTGATTTAAATTGATCTGATAATCATTAATCAACGGTTGTTTAATTAATTCTACATTATTAATTCCTGCAGAAACATCGTACATTCCGTAAGTTGGTGAGAATGTTAATGCTTTATCAACTCCAGGTTTACAAAAGATTCTGTAAGCTAAATCAATAATTTCATCGCTTCCGTTTCCTATGAAAACTTGACTCGGTTCAACGTTTTTGATTTTCGCTAACTTTTGCTTGATTTCTCTTTGGTGTGGATCTGGATAACGATTTAATGTTCCGTAAGGATTTTCATTCGCATCTAAAAATACATCTGCAGCCCCTTTAAATTCGTCTCTTGCTGATGAATATGGTGTTAGATTTAAAATGTTTTCTCTAACTATATTTTCTAAATTAATTGTTTTCATTTCTATTTACGAGATGCTGAACAAGTTCGGCTTTATATCTTTAATTTGGTTTGTCAACCTGAACTTGTTTCAGGCTCTCATCATAATTATCATTTTACAGTTAGATGAGATTCCGAAATAAATTCGGAATGACGTATAATTATATTCTTAACTTAATTATTAATAGCTTTTAATCGTAACGTTACTGCATTTTTATGCGCTTGTAAACCTTCTGCTTCCGCCATTAATTCAATCGCATTACCAATGTTATTTATTCCTTCTTTAGATAACTTTTGAAATGTAATTTTCTTTACAAAACTGTCTAACGAAACTCCACTATAATTCTTTGCATAACCATAAGTTGGTAACGTGTGATTTGTTCCTGAAGCATAATCTCCAGCACTTTCACAACTATAGTTCCCTAAGAAAACAGAACCAGCGTTAGTTATTTTATCAATGAAATCATCAGCTTTTTCAGAAGCAATAATTAAGTGCTCTGGTGCATATTCATTACTAAACTCGATACAAGTATTCATATCAGAAAAATACAATGATCTACTATTTTCTAAAGCTTTTTGAGCAATTTCATTTCTTGGCAATGCTGCTAATTGCTTTTCTACTTCTTTGTTCACCTCTGAAATTACAGTCTCACTATCTGATAATAAAATCACTTGACTATCTACACCGTGTTCTGCTTGCGATAATAAATCTGCTGCAACAAAACTAGGGTTACAAGTTTCGTCTGCTATTACTAACACTTCACTTGGCCCGGCTGGCATATCAATAGCCACTCCAGATTGTTGTGCTAATTCTTTCGCCTTAGTAACATATTGATTTCCTGGTCCGAAAATTTTATATACTTGCGGAATAGTTTCTGTCCCGTAAGTCATTGCTCCAACTGCTTGCGCTCCTCCAACTTTAAAAATTTGAGTTACACCAACTAGATTTGCTGTGTATAAAATGGCTGGATTTACCTTTCCTTGTTTGTTTGGTGGTGTACATAACACAATCTCTTTACAACCTGCAACCTTAGCTGGAATTGCTAACATTAAAATTGTTGAGAATAACGGTGCTGTTCCACCAGGAATATATAAACCAACTTTTTCAATTCCTACAGATTTTCTCCAACATTCTACGCCTTTCGTAGTTTCTATTTTTTGTGGAGCTTCTTTTTGAGATTCGTGAAACTTTTCAATATTATTTTTCGCTAAAACAATTGCTTGTTTTAAATCTTCAGATACTTCATTTGCTGCAGCTTCAATTTCTTCTTGAGTTACAGTTAAAGAAGTTAATTTTACACCATCAAAACGTTCGGCATATTTGAATAAAGCTGCGTCTTTATTTTCTTTTACATCTTCCAGAATATTAGTAACGGCTTCGTCTAATGTAGATTTATCAAACTGTGCTCTTTTACACAAGTCTAACCATTCTTTCTGATCTGGATTGTCGTATTGTTTCATGATATTACAATTTGTTAAATTATAATTATATATCTACTCTAAATGTCACTTCGAGTGAAATTATTTGTAATCAAATGGAAAATAATTTTTTATCGAGAAGTTTTCGTTAATCGAATTGTTCTCGATACATTTTTTATTACGATAACTCTTCATAAAAAACACTCGAACTGACATCTACTTTTTATTATTAATATTTTTATTGTACCATATTTTCGATCGGACAAACTAGAATTCCTTCAGCTCCTGCTTCACGTAACTCATCAATTACATCCCAGAAATCATTCTTATTAATTACTGAGTGTACAGAACTCCATCCTTCTTGTGCTAATGGTAAAATAGTAGGACTGCGCATTCCTGGTAAAATCTTAGTAATTGTCTCTAATTTGTCATTCGGTGCATTTAATAACACATACTTATTCGCTCTACCTTTTAAAACAGATTGTAGTCTGAACTGTATTTTCTTTAAAATTGCTTCATTTTCGTCAGAAAGTTTTGGTGACTTTACTAAAACAGCTTCAGATTTTAATAAAACTTCAATCTCTTTTAAATTGTTTTTAAATAATGTACTTCCACTCGATACAATATCACAAATTGCATCGGCTAAACCAATATTTGGTGCAATTTCAACAGATCCATTAATAATGTGTAAATTAGCTGTAATTCCTTCTTTTTCTAGGAACTTCTCTACAGTTTTTGGATATGAAGTAGCAATACGTTTTCCTGCTAATTCTTTTAAACTTGAAATGTTTGATGTTTTTGGAACAGCGATAGAAACTTTACATTTAGAAAAACCTAGTTTTTCAACTACTTCGATACTTTCTCCTTTTTCAACGATTAAATTTTCTCCAATAATAGCAATGTCTACAACGCCATCTCTTAAGTACTGTGGAATATCTCCATTACGTAAAAAGAAAACCTCTAAAGGGAAATTTCTAGCTGAAGCTTTTAATTGATCTTTTCCATTATCAATAGAAATACCAATTGCTTTTAAAAGTTTAAGGGATTCTTCGTTTAATCTACCTGATTTTTGAACTGCTAATCTTAATTTACTCATTTTTAAGTTTGTGTTGTTGTTTGAGTAAATCTTTAGATTTTAAATAGTTTATAAAACTAAAAAATCCGCTTGACTTACTCAAACGGATTTTAAATTTTATGATTGTTAATTACATGCATATCATTATTAATTCGCTTGAGTGCAAATATGATGATGATGGTGATGTAATTGAATAAATGTCATTGTAATTATTTTACGAATGCAAATGTATGGGATATTTTTTGAATCAACCAAAAAAAAGTTCTTAATGTTTTTTATTAAACAATTTATATCGAAATGTTTGATTTTACAACCTAAGAATTAATAAAAAAATAAACAGTACGATTTTTAATCACCATTTATATTGGTTTAATATGATTAAAAGATGTCAGTTCGAGTATCTCGATGGATACCGGATGTATAGAGAACTAATTTAGAACCAAAATTGCCTTTCTCGATACGATTTTCTATCGAAAACACTCGAATTGACAACTTTTACACCATATATCCTAATACAGAACTCACCTTATTTATAGAAATAATTAGTCTCATTTTTCTAAAAAATTCAAAGATCAACAGTTGTATAATTAGTATTTTCGCGACATTATAAAATAACAGTATGATATCAGTAGATCAATTAACGGTTGAGTTTAACGGAAGTGCCTTATTTAGCGATGTTTCTTTTGTGATAAATGAAAATGATAAAATCGCTTTAATGGGAAAAAATGGAGCAGGAAAATCTACAATGATGAAGATTATCGCAGGATTAACTTCTCCTACAAAAGGTGGAGTTCGTTGTTCTAAAGATACAGTGATTGCTTACCTTCCTCAGCATTTATTGATTGAAGATAATTGTACTGTAAAAGAAGAAGCTTCAAAAGCATTTAAATCGGTTTTTGATATGAAAGCTGAAATGGATGATTTAAACAAGCAATTAGAAACGCGTACCGATTACGAATCTGAAGCGTATATGAAAATCATAGAACGTGTTTCTGATTTAGGTGAGAAATACTATGCTTTAGAAGAGATTAATTATGAAGCTGAAGTTGAAAAAGCTTTAAAAGGTTTAGGTTTTAAACCTGAAGATTTCGACAGAGCAACTTCTGAATTTAGTGGTGGTTGGCGTATGCGTATTGAATTGGCTAAAATCTTATTACAAAAACCTGATTTGATTCTGTTAGATGAGCCTACAAACCACGTTGATATTGAGTCTGTAATTTGGTTAGAAAACTTCTTATTAAACAAAGCAAAAGCTGTTGTTGTTATTTCTCACGACAAAGCGTTTATTGATACTATTACCAATCGTACCATAGAAGTTACGATGGGAACGATTCACGATTATAAAGCAAATTACTCACATTATTTAGAATTACGAAAAGAACGTAGAGCACATCAATTAAAGGCGTACGAAGAACAACAAAAGTTTATTGCAGAAACCAAAGCGTTTATTGAACGATTTAAAGGAACCTATTCTAAAACCAATCAAGTGGCTTCTCGTGAGCGAATGTTAGAAAAATTAGTTCCTGTAGAGATTGATGAAGTAGATACTTCTGCATTAAAATTACGCTTTCCTCCTTCTCCAAGATCTGGTGATTATCCAGTTAAAGTAAATGAATTGACAAAAGCTTACGGAGATCATGTCGTTTTTAAAGAAGCTAGTTTTGCTATTGCTCGTGGTGAAAAAGTATCGTTTGTGGGTAGAAATGGTGAAGGAAAATCAACCATGATTAAAGCTATTATGGGCGAGATTGATTTTGAAGGTGAAGGTGGATTAGGTCATAATGCCAAAGTTGGATATTTTGCTCAGAATCAAGCTTCGTTATTAGATCCTGAATTGACGATTTTCCAAACGGTTGATGAAGTTGCTGAAGGTGATATTCGTACACAGATTAAAAATATCTTAGGTCGTTTTATGTTTAGCGGAGACGATTTAGAAAAGAAAGTAAAAGTACTTTCTGGAGGTGAAAGAACGCGTTTGGCGATGGTGAAATTATTACTAGAACCAGTGAACTTATTAATTTTAGATGAGCCTACAAATCACTTAGATTTAAAATCGAAAGATGTGATTAAAGAAGCTTTATTAGATTACGACGGGACTTTAATTTTAGTTTCTCACGACCGTGATTTCTTACAAGGTTTATCTCAAAAAGTTTTTGAGTTTAAAGATCAACGTGTAATTGAACATTTTGAAACTATTGATGCTTTCTTAGAGCGTAATAACATTAAGGCGTTAAAAGAGATTGATTTGTAACATAATAATTGAAAAGGTTTATTCATTTTTTTGCTTGTCCAAAAAAACGAACCAAAAAAAGGACACTTCTTCAATGTGTTTTTTAGCTTTTAGCTAAAAACCGAATTATAATTCCTAAAATCTTTCCAAGGCTTCAAGATTTTTGACGGAATTAAATTCTACACTGCGAAGAAGATTTAAAAGAGCTGCTTTTAATCACTTTTGTATTATTCTCAATTAATTAACGTCATTAAATGTGTCTGGTCGAGCGCAGTCGAGACCTTTTTATTATTTTTATTAGTGTAATTTAAAAACTAATGCTCATAAGTCTTTATTTACGAATCTGGTTTTGGATAACATTTATTAAATATCGTAATAGTTTGCCTACAACTTCTGATATTGAAAATCCCAAAATGAAAATTGAAGGATTTTCACAATCTTTTATATATGAAGACGAAGGTCTTTGGGAAGCAAAATGGCCTTTACCTGAAGCTTTTAAATATGTAATTTCTTACCGTACATATTTAGTCATTGGTATAGAAAATGATAAAAACTTTATGCGTTCTAAGCGTTTTGATAGAAGTATTTATACTATAGCCAAACGTTATTTTTCCAATTGGATTGGCTTTCATCCTTCTCGATGTACTTACAATGCTGAATTATCAGATCGAATGCAAAGAATACGAAAAGTATCTTTATGGAAATTTGAGAAAATGTTTGATGAAGAAATTTAATTTTCCTTTTAACCATAATTAAATTTAGGGTGTTTTTCCCCTTTCTCATTTCTTTACGGATATCCTTTTGTTTTTGTTCTAGACTTTCTTTTTATTTGGCAAATAGAAAATGAAAAAGCAATAGATAAACCCTCCTATTCCTTTATTTTTTCTGAATTAATTTTTTATTAAAAGTAAGTATATACGGCTTTAATGGTTGTGTATACTGAATGTAAGTGAATATATAAATAGTTGTAAAACATTATGAAGAACGTTCTAACAGAAAAATTTAGTAGACGATTATTGATATTTGGATTTATCCTTTTAGTTTTAGGTTTTGTATTGTTTGTTTGGAATGATTGGAGTTTTTCTACAAGCGACAAAATAAAAGCTGGCAAGGTTGGACAATTCGGTGATTTTGTTGGTGGATTAATTGGCTCTATTTGGGCGCTCGCTGGAGTAGTTCTTTTCTATGTAGCACTCACAGAACAGCGCTCTGACTTTGCAACAAATAGAAAAGTATTGGACGCTCAAACAGAAGCTTTAAAACAACAAATTAAAGAGTTTGAATTACAAAGAGAAGAATTGTCAGAAACTCGAAAGGTCTTTAATATTCAAAGCGAAACATTAAAAAAACAACAATTCGAATCAACTTTTTTCAATTTGGTAAATCTGCATCACGAAATTGTAAATTCAATCGACTTACAAAGTCGTGTAGATAAATATCAAGGGTTTGAGAAAATTTTTGCTCGTGGACTTACAGACGGAGAGAAAAATGAAAAGGTCATTCAAATAACTACTGGAAGAGATTGCTTCGTTAAGTTCTGTAAAGGGTTCAGAAATACTTACAGAGAGAATAAAGAGGCTAATCCAGAAATGAAAGAGCGTGAATTATGTAATAAATCTTACTTGGAGTATTATGAAAAACATCATTCTGATTTAGGGCATTACTTCAGAAACCTTTATCATATTTTCAAGTTCATCAAAAATTCTGATGAAGTGGATAAAAAAAGATATACAAGTCTTGTAAGAGCACAATTGTCAAATGATGAATTATTTTTACTTTTTTATAATAGTTCATCTGATTTTGGTAAGGACAAATTCCTTCCGTTGATTGAAGAATTTCATCTTTTAAAGAATCTGAACAGAGAATTTTTTATTAAAGAAAACAAACACGATATTTTTTATAAATCAAGTGCTTATGGATAAAAATAACGTTTACCAACAATGTGTATAATTCATTGCTAGTAAAGGCTTACTTATGAAAATCCTCGCGGATTTTCTATTCGGTTTGTATTTGCTAAATTAGTTACTGAAACACGCAACGAAATCATACACTAGACCGTTAGGGATAATTAAAAAAAAATGACTGAAATTGAATATTTAAATTCTGAACCTATAAAAGAAGGAATCAACAAACTTTCTAACAATATAAGAACAGAAAGAAGTGATTTGGAAAACTATCTATCTATTTATGCCGATAAATCGATTATAAGTAGGTTAGACAATAATAACAATCAAGTTATATTTGGCCGAAGAGGCACAGGAAAAACACATTTGTTATATGCCTTTGAGGATTCAGTTTTAAAAAAAGGAGATGAAATTGGAGAAATTACTAGTTTTCCTATATACATAGATTTACGTAAGTTTCTTCCATTATTCACAGCAAATTCTAATCCAAATATTGAAACCTCAATTATCATTTTTCAATCTTTACTCAATGAAATAATCAATAAAATATTGAATCATTCAAAGTATATTTTTGGAATAAACGAGTACGGAACTTACTCTAGAACAGAACTCGAAAGAATAGAAAAATTAAAAACGATTCTAAAAAAAATAAACATTGAATTTGATGGGAAAATTTTTAAAAAGCTTAGTGATTTTGAATTTTCAGTTGAAGAACAACAAAACCTTAAAAAAAGTTTAAATGTTTCTACAGAAGAAGCCAACATAGGCATAAATAAAGAAAACGGAAAAAAAGTAACTTTCTCTCAAGAGAACATTCAATATATTTCGTTCAATGAAATCTCTAAAATTTTAGATGATTTAACTTATCACATTAACGGTGTTAGAATATTATGTTTACTTGACGAATGGTCAGAAGTCCCTATTAATCTTCAACCGTATTTGGCTGAACTATTAAAAAGAACTTTCATAGCGTCAAACTATACTTTTAAAATTGCCGCTATTCCTTACAGAACAAGGTTAAGAACAACAACATATGGTAATATAAAAATTGGTTTAGAGGAAGGTGGTGATATATTTCCAATTAATATTGATAATAGGTACATATATGAGAAAGATAAAAATACTACTCGAAACTTTTATAACGAACTTTTAAGAAACCATTTAATTGAAATTAATAAAGACGTTTTTGAGAGCATAGATGAAAAAAAATTCATAAATATTTTCTTTGCTACACAAGCATTGTCTGAAATATTAATAGCATCGGCCGGTATTCCTAGAGATTTTATTAACTTATTTATTTTATCTTATAACAATAGAACAAATCTTAAACAAAGAATTATTTTAAAAAATGTAAGGAATGCTACGACTGAATGGTATTCTTCAGATAAAAAAGAAGAAATTGATAAGGACCCACTTACTAAAAAGTTTTTTGAAGATTTAGTTAATCAAATAGTTGTAGAAAAAAACAAAACTCATTTTTTATTACCACAGAGGTTTTCTGATAACCTACAAATTAAAAAACTAGTAGATTTAAGAGCTTTACATTTAAGAGAAAAAGGTATTTCACATAGACACATACATAGTAAAAGTTATGATGTTTATTCAATCGACTATGGTAGCTATACTAGTTTAGACATTACCAAAAATACACTGGATACAGATTTTAATGAAATGATAAATCAAGTAAAAACTATTGAAAATATCAGAGATGCACGTTCCCTATCAATAGAAGATGAATTTTTTGATAAATTTAACTTGGCAGTAGGTCAAGGTATAAAGTGTCCTTCTTGCTCTAAAACAATTGATACAAATCACTTGGCTTATATCAAACAGAAAATCTGTAATAATTGTTTCGAGAAAGTGGAATAAAAAACTATGCCTAACATAGGCTATAATTAATACGGATTTTAGTGTTTAATCTAAAGTTTAGTGTATTTATAAGGTCGTCAAATTTTTTGATTTGACTTTTGAATAAGAAAAAATAAAAGCAAACAAAATGCTTCGCCTTGGTGCTAAATCGGGAAGTCTCCTCTTCCCTATTTCCGTACTAATCATAGCCGAAGCCGTTACAAGAAATTTAAAAAAAATATGCAATCAAAACTTGAAGTAACCAATTTAATTTCACCAATAATAAGTATTTATAAAGCTCTTAGCGATGAGTGGAATAATTTACTTGACGAAGGACTTTATACATACACTCATAGTCAATTATCTAAATATTATTATGTAAATACATTTTTACATAGATGGGAAAAAATCAAGTTTACTAATGTATATTATCCTATTAAATCTAAATACAAAGAATTAGAAACTGATTTTACTGACTTAGATGATTTATTTAAAGAATATCAGTATTTTTCATTAGTAGGTAAAGCAGGTAGTGGAAAAAGTACATTAGTAAAACATATATTTATTCAGTGTTTAAAACAAAAATTAAAACTTCCAATATTAATAGAACTAAGAAATCTTAATAAAGCTGATACAAAAAGCTTAAAAGAATATATTTCAAAAAAAATACTAACTAATAATGTTAAACCAAATCAGAATATATTGGAACGAGCATTATCAGAAGGTAAATTTCTATTCATTCTAGATGGATATGATGAGCTCTTTTCGGATTCCAAACATGAAATTAGAACAGAAATTGAAGAATTTATAGATTTATACTTCAATAATTGTTTCATTATTACGTCTAGACCTGGAGCTGGAATTGAAAATTTTCCGAGATTTTATGAATTTAGGATACTTGACATTGATGCTAAAGAGATCCCTTCTTTTATAAAAAAAATGAAAATTGACGAAGAACGTGAAAGAAGAATTAATGATGCTATATCGAATAATCTTGATAAAGGTATTATGTCATATTTAAGAAATCCGTTACTTCTTTCAATGTTCATTTTATCTTTTGAAAATCATCCTGAGATTCCAAGTAAAAAAAGTGCATTTTATAGGAATGTATTTGATACTCTATACTCAAAACATGATGGGATAACAAAAAGTAGTTTTCCAAGAGAAAAAACTTCTAGTTTAGATAGGGAGGAATTTGAAGAATTACTTCAATACTTCTCGTACATTACATTTTTCAATGGCGAATACACATTTATTGAATCAAGAATAATTGAAGTTTTTCAAATAATTAAAAAGAAAGTCTCTCATCTTAATTTTGATTCAAAAAAATTGTTTTTTGATTTACGAGTACCAATATCAATACTTATTAAAGATGGCTATGAATTTAAATTCCCTCATAGGTCTATGCAAGAATACTTTGCTGCAAAATTTATTTCATCTTTAAAACCAAATCAAAAAGAGACGGCTTATTCTAGATACAAAAACTTATTAATTCAAAGTGAAGATATTGGTTTTGGTTTTTGGGATATTTCTTATGAAATAGATAAGTATTCTTTTACGAAGTATTTCTTATTACCAAAAGCTAAAGAAATAATTACTTATTTTTCCAAAGTAAATAGTTTAAAGAGCTTTCAAGATTTTGCTAAAACATTAAGTTTAAGTTTTAGTTTTGCTCAGAATAAAAAAGGAGAAATTCTAAATATTAGTTTTGACTCAGGCATAGGTAGGCAATTTATTTATGTAGAAGAATTCAAAATCTTTTCTTTATTAGGAATTGAAAAAATAATTCATGATACAATTGAATTAATTTATAAACAATTTCCAACTAAACTTACACCAGAATATTATGAATATATTATAGATGTTTTTGAGTTAAATAAAATCAAAGACTATAGTGAAATTTCTAGATACTCCGCTACTTTAACAGAAATGATGAATGAAAAATTATTTGATTTATTAGTAAAAAAAGAAGCCCTAAAAAAAATAGAAGTGATGTGTGTAAACTTAAGGAAATCAATAGTGAAAATTAATAAATCAATTGAAAATCAAAACCAAAATATTTCAGACTTGCTTGAATTTTAATATTAAAATAACTACGGCCAACAATGGCTATAAGGAATTGCTTATTCTCATCTACTTCTGAAAATCCTCACGGATTTTCAGTCTAATCTGTCCTTATGAATTCACTATTAAAATAGATAAATAAATGAGTAAATTTTTAACAGGAAAACCACTTGAAGAAAAATTAACTGACATCATATGGAATGCAAAAAAATATGTAGTAATTGTTTCTCCTTTTATAAGACTAGATAGTCATGTTAGAAGCATATTTGATAAAATAAAAGCTACACATGAAATACATCTAATTTTAATATTTGGTAAAAATGAAGGCTATAAACAAAAGAGTTTGAGAGAAGATGATTTTGAATATTTTAAAAATTTCAAAAATATATCTATTCTTTACAACAAAAATTTACACGCTAAACATTATAGCAATGAAAAAGAAGGTTTAATTACCTCATTAAATTTATATGATTACTCTATGATTAATAATATAGAGTACGGAGTTCATTTTTCTAAAAGTATTTTAAATCCTACAGAAAAGTTGTTTGAAGAAACAGAAGACTTTACTGATGAATTGATTTTTGAGAAAAGTCATGTTGTTTTTTTAAAGAAACCCCAATACAAGAAAAAATTATTAGGACTAACCAAATCTTATCAAAATTCAACTGTATTATTTGATATATCTAATGAGTTTTTTAATGGTTATAATTACGAAATTAAATCACTATCCGAATTCGACTATGAAAACCTAAGCGATGTTGATAAAGTGTATGATAAAAAGCCTGAAAGACAAAACGAAATCGAGCTAGAACCAGAATTTGGCTTTTGTATAAGAACTGGAGAACAAATTCCTTACAATCCTCAAAAGCCTTTTTCTTATTATGCTTTTAAAACTTGGCAGCAATTTGAAAATTATAATTATGCAGAAAATTATTGTCATAAAACAGGAAAAGAAAGCTATGGAAAAACCAGTATGAACAATCCTATTTTAAAATAATAGTTGTATGAACAAAACTTCTATTAAATCTGAAGTTTCAGATCATATTTTAACCACTATAATCCCTAAGCATTCTTATCATATCTCCTAAAACAAATAAATATTTAGCTCTGGCCATATACACGTCAATAAACGAATTGTCCTTGGTCTGTATTCGAACTGTCCCTATTAAAAATGTAAGTTCAAACTTGTTTTTTAATTTATGAAATAGCGATTTTTGTCGAAGTTCTAGAGCATTTTCATGAGGTAGATATTTACATTCTTCTAGATCTTTAGCTTCAATTTTTGTTACTACAGATTTTTTAATGTGATGAAAAGCTCGAATCGTAATTAGAATTTGTTCAGAATTCTTAAGTTTTAGTAATACAATAGGCACATCATCTTCATTGATTTGTATCTGTAGATTTGTCTGTTTAAAATCAACTTCATCAAAAAAGATCAATTTTCGACTATTTCTATAGTCTTTTAATCGTCTAAAAAAACGTTTTGATAACTGCTCATTGGTTAAAATTTTCTTTTCCATAAATCTCTATAATGATAAAATATCGATTTATACTTATGTCAGTTCGAGTGTTTTTTATGGAGTGTTAACGTAGTAGAAAATATATCGAGAACAGTTTGTTAAATACACTTCTCGATATAAAATTATTCTTCATTACATTACAAATAATTTTACTCGAAGTGACAATGGATCACAAATAGCTTACAACAACGTCTCTAAATAATGATGATCTATATGGTACAGCTCTTTTAAGCTTTCTATCTTTTTATCGATACTTTCTATGTCTTTCTTTTTGCTAGATTTACTACCAATCAACATGACGTTTTTGTGTGTATGTTCACTGCTAATAAATTCAAAAACTTTAGTATTGTAGTTGAACTTTTCTAGAATTAACGCACGAATGGTATCGGTAATCATTTCGAATTGACGCTCTTTAAAGATTCCATATTTTAATAACGGACTCTCCTGCTCTCTTCCTTTTACTTGCTGACGCACTTGTTTATGGCAACATGGCGCACAAATAATTAATTCAGATTTTGCCATTAAACCTTTGTAAATTGCATCATCTGTAGCTGTATCACAAGCATGTAAAGCTATTAGAATATCAATTTTATCGTTGTCGTATTCTTGTATACGCTGTGCAATAAAGTTTAACTGATCAAAACCACTTTTTTTAGCTATATCGTTACAATAATCTACCAGATATTCTCTTAATTCAATTCCTGTAATAGAAACATTATACCCTTTTAAATTGACTAGGTAATCGTATAAAGCAAAAGTTAAGTAGCCTTTACCAGAACCCATATCTACAATTTGTAGTTTTTTGTTCATATCTAGAGAAGCAATTAAACTTTCAATTACTTCTAAATATTTATTAATCTGGCGATATTTATCAGCCATTTTGGGAATTACTTTATTGTTCTTATCTGTAATTCCTAGAAACTGCAAATAACTGCTTGAAAGATTTATTCTCTTTTCTTTAGGTTTATCGTGAATTTCTGGAAGTTTATTTTTAAAACTTGGTGCAGTAGTTCTGTAACTTACTTTTTTCTTTTTAGAAATCATAACTAACAAGTCTGATTCTAAAGTAAATAAAGTAGCTGCTTTGAATTTTTCTAATAACAATGTTTCTAACTCTTCACAAGCTTCATCAACAGTATAATTTTTGGTTTGATCGTTTGTGTTATATCGATAGGTAAACTGTAATTGTTTTTGATTTTTGATATTCACTAATCGTACATAAACATTAGGCAAATTAAAGCTTTTGCTTATAGGTTTACTCAATGTTAACTTTACAAAATTATCGTTTGAAATTGCTTCTTTTAAAGCCTGAAAAAGTTGTCCGAATTCATTCATTAGACAAAGATATTAAATATTCGCAACAGCTATTTTAAAAATACTATTCCTTTAGATTGATTTCAACTCCATCTCCGTATTTAGCTCTAAAATTATCATCAACAATGATTTTTACAGCTATTGCTTTGTAAAATTTAGCGCTGTAAACTTCTTCAGTTTCCTCTACAAAAGCAACACCACGTTCTCTATCTTTATAACCTGTTTCGATTTTTATCAAACCATTTGCACAGTTTTCCCATGCTTTTTGTTTTAATTTATCTAAAGCTTCGGTATTGGAAGCAAATTGTTCACCTTCTACTTCTACCAAACCTAATTTTTCATATTCAAAAGCAATTTCTTCACCTTCAAAAAACAAGTATAATGATTGGTGTTTTTCTTTACAATCTTCATTCTTGAATGCAGTATATTCAACTGAAGGCCTGTATCCATAACACCCTTGAATTAAAGATGCTAGTAGAATACTAAAACATAAGTAGTTAATTTTTTTCATAATTTTTCATTTCATTGGTTATTACATTTTGGAAACAAAAAACATACCAGCAACTACGAAAAAACTCCCTTTTATTAAACTTTACCTTTATTTAACAAAAGAAGAGCTACCCAAACGAGTAGCTCTTACTATTAACAAGTGTAAATATATATATCAGGTTAAGGTAACAATACCTTATCAACCCCATGAATAACTCCGTTAGTACCTTGTACATCATTTGTAGCTGGTCCTACAAGGATATTAACGGTTTGTGAACTTGATGTATTAATTTGAGCTCCAGAAGTTAAATCGATAGTAATTGTTCCTCCTAAAGTCATTACATCACCGTTCATTAATTGATCTGCTTGAACGTTAGCTCCACTGATAACGTGGTATTTTAAAACTGCATCTAAAGTTGCAATTGGAATATCTGCTATCGTGTTCCAGCTCATGTTAGAATCTAATAAAGCTTGGAAAGCATCGTTTGTAGGTGCAAAAACTGTAAATGGTCCGTCACCTGATAAAACTGATACAAAATCAGTTGTGTGTCTTGTGTCTGTTAAAGCTGCTACTAATGAAGTAAATCCTGCATTATTTAATGCTAATGTAACTACATTTGGTGGTAACATAACTTTATCTATAATATGTACAACTCCGTTTGTTGCACCAACGTTTACTGTTACTGGTTTTGCATCTCCATTGAATTCTACTCCTCCTGTTACTTCAACTTGCAAAGAAAGTGGCTCATCGTTTGGTCCTTTAGCTAAAGTATTTACATAAGTGTCTGATAAATCTGTTGATTCAACTTTACCGCTTATTACGTGGAATAATAATACATTAGTTAATACATCTGCAGGAATATCATCTAAGGAATTCCAGCTCATGTTAGAATCTAATAAATCTTGAAAAGCATCGTTTGTAGGCGCAAATACTGTAAATGGTCCGTCTGCTTGTAAAGCAGAAACTAAATTTACTTTTTGTAATGCAGCTACTAAAGTGCTTAAATTATCAGTATTCACTGCTAAATCTACTATATCTTGAATTTTACTTGGTAAAAATACTTGATCAACAATATGTACAACTCCGTTAGATGCTTCTACATTTGGTGTAATTACTGAAACAGACTGTTCAGCTCCTGTATTTATTTTAACTCCTGAAGTTGTATCTACTGTTAAAGTACCTTGACTTAAAGTAGTTAAATCTTGTCCGTTCGTTAAATCTGTTGATAAAGCTTTTGCTTGAACAACATGGTATAATAAAACACTCTTTAAAACATCAACTGGAACATCATCTAAAGAGTTCCATGAAGCCTTAGAATCTAAAAGTGCTTGAAAAGCTTCGTTTGTTGGAGCAAAAACTGTGAATGGTCCGTCAGCTTGTAACGCTGTTACTAAATCTGCTTTTTGAAGTGCTTGAACTAAAATTGATAAGTTGTTGTTTGATGAAGCGATTTGTACAATATCGTTTTGATCTCCCCCTACTTTAGTATCGTCATCATCATCACAAGATATTAAAAGTCCGAAACTCAATATTAAGCTCAAGACTGCTGCTTTTTTAATTGTTTTAAATAACATTGTTAATTTGTTTTTTAGGGTTAATTTAATTGTTTAACTTTTACTTTATATAAATAAACAAAAAGTTTTTTGGCCAAAAAAAATCACTTGTTTATCTTAAGTGATACCCAAATATAACATTTTTGTTTAACTTTTATTGTATTGCAATAAACAAAAAGTTGAAAAACATAAAAAAACACCCTTTTTTGGGTGTTTTTAACAATATATTAAGATTTTATCTAAAGTTTATCTTTCTGATTCTTAAACTCTCTGGAGTTACTTCTAAATACTCATCATCTTTAATGTATTCCATACATTCTTCTAATGACATGTCGATTTTTGGTGCGATTTTAACTCCATCATCAGATCCAGAAGCACGAACGTTTGTTAACTTCTTTCCTTTAATTAAGTTTACAGCTAAATCATCTTGTTTAGCATTTTCACCTACAACCTGACCTTTATAGATTTCTTGGTTAGGATCTATGAAAAACTTACCTCTATCTTGTAAACGATCAATAGCATATGCTGTTGCTTTTCCACTTTCAGAAGAAACGATAGCTCCGTTTACTAAATCAGAAAACTCACCTTTGTAAGCGTCATAACCTCTTAAACGGTGGTTAATAATTGCTTCACCTTGAGTTGCTGTTAATAATTTATTACGTAAACCTATTAAACCACGAGAAGGAATATCGAACTCTAAGTGTTGTAAATCTCCTTTTGGTTCCATTACTAATAAATCTCCTTTACGCATAGTTACCAAGTTAATTGCTTTACTTGCTAACTCTTCAGGAACATCAATTACTAATGTTTCATATGGTTCACATTTAGTACCATCAATATCTTTTAAAATTACTTGTGGACGACCAACTTGTAATTCATATCCTTCCCTACGCATAGTTTCAATTAAAACAGATAAGTGAAGAATACCACGACCAAACACATTAAATTTATCTTCTGTATCTGTATCCTCAATACGTAAAGCTAAGTTTTTCTCTGTTTCTTTATACAAACGATCACGTAAGTGACGAGATGTTACATATTTACCTTCTTTACCATAAAAAGGTGAGTTGTTAATTGTAAATAACATACTCATCGTAGGCTTATCTACTTCAATACGATCTAAAGCTTCAGGATTTTCTAAATCAGCAATTGTATCTCCGATTTCAAAATCATCAATTCCTGTTACGGCACAAATGTCTCCACTACGAACTTTATCAGTTTCAACTTTCCCCATTCCTTCGAAAACATGTAATTCTTTGATACGAACTTTTTTGTTCGTTCCATCTGCTTTACATAACATGTAATCTTTATTCTTCTCTAAATCTCCCCTGTACACTCTACCAATAGCAATTCTTCCTTTGAATGAAGAATAATCTAATGACGTGATTTGCATTTGTGGTGTTCCTTCTCTATACGGTGCTTCTGGAATAGTTTCTAAAACAGCATCTAATAAAGGAATGATATTATCTGTTTCGTTCTGCCAGTCAGTACTCATCCAACCATTTTTAGCAGAACCATAAATTGTAGTAAAATCTAATTGTTCTTCTGTAGCTTCTAAAGCGAACATTAAATCGAATACTTTTTCATGTACTAAATCTGGTGTACAGTTTTCTTTGTCTACCTTATTTACTACCACGATTGGTGTTAATCCTAATTCTAATGCTTTTCCTAATACGAAACGAGTTTGTGGCATTGGTCCTTCAAAAGCATCAACTAATAATAAAACACCATCTGCCATTTTTAATACACGCTCTACTTCTCCTCCGAAATCGGCGTGACCAGGAGTATCAATTACATTAATTTTAACTCCTTTATAATTTACAGAAACGTTTTTAGATAAGATTGTTATTCCTCTTTCTCTTTCTAGATCATTATTATCTAACAATAAATCTTTACGCTCTTTACGCTCATCTAATATTTTAGCTTGATCAATGATTTTATCTACCAAAGTAGTTTTACCATGATCTACGTGTGCTATAATTGCTATATTTCTTATGGATTGCATAATGCTACATTAATTTGGCGCAAAAGTAGCATTTCACATTGAATTGCACTAATAATGAAGAACATATTTATTTTTAACTTATTTACAGGAAAAATATCTGCTTTTTTTAGTGATTAAAGTTTGTTGTGAATTGAAAAAATATGTAGGTTTGATGAAACAATTAACTAAAAAACGAAATGGAAATAACAGCCAATAACCCTAACAGAAAATCGTGGTTAAAAGTTGAAGAAACTTCAGATTTCCCAATTCAAAATATACCTTTTGGAGTTTTCTTAACTCGTGATGATATTATTACCATTGGAACAAGAATTGGTGATTTTGCAATTGATTTAGGTGCCTTACATCAATTAGGTTACTTTGAAGGTATTCCATTAACTGACGATATTTTTTTACAAGACACATTAAATGACTTTATTGCTGACGGAAGAAAAACTTGGCGATTAGTTAGAAATAGAATTGCTGATATCTTTGATGTTAAAAATGGTAAACTTCGTGATAATGCAGATCACAAAGACAAAATCATTTTTAGAATGGACGAAATTGAAATGCTTTTACCAGTTCAAGTTGGTGATTATACTGACTTTTATGCTAGTAAAGAGCATGCAACTAATGTAGGTAGTTTGTTTAGAGATCCTAAAAATGCTTTATTACCAAACTGGTTACACATTCCTATTGGATATCACGGTAGAAGTTCTTCTATTATTCCTTCTGGAACACCAATACGAAGACCTATTGGACAATCTAGACCGACTGAAGAAGGTGGAGCACCAGGTTTTGGACCCTCGAAATTATTAGATTTTGAATTAGAAATGGCATTTATTACTACTGTTTCTAATGACTTAGGAGATCGTATCTCTGTTGAAGAAGCTGAAGATTATATTTTTGGATTGGTATTATTTAACGACTGGTCTGCAAGAGATATTCAAGCTTGGGAGTACCAACCTTTAGGTCCTTTCTTAGGTAAAAACTTTGCTTCTACTATTTCACCTTGGATTGTAACTTTAGATGCTTTAGAACCTTTTAGAGTTGACAACCCTAAACAAGAACCACAACCTTTACCGTATTTACAACACGAAGGAAAACATAGTTTCGATATCAATTTACAAATGGCAATTCAGCCAGAAAACGAAAAAGAAACTATCGTTTGTAATTCAAACTTTAAATACATGTATTGGACAATGGCTCAGCAATTAGCACATCATACTGTGAATGGTTGTCCTGTTGAAGCTGGTGATATGATGGGAAGTGGAACTATTTCTGGACCAACAGAAGATAGTTTTGGTTCCATGTTAGAATTAACTTGGAAAGGACAAAATCCTATTAAATTGAATGATGGTAGTGAACGTAAATTTATCAACGATCATGATACTGTTATCATGAGAGGATATTCACAAAATAATGAAGTAAGAATTGGATTTGGTGAATGTACTGGTAAAATTTTACCTTCAAAACCATTCAAAAAATAAATCGTACAATACTTAATACAAACAAAAAACCATTTCTAATTAGAAATGGTTTTTTTATAGTTTTATTTTTATTCTTCTGGTGGTGGATGACCATGAATTTCTTCATACACATCATCAAAGTTAGCTCTAATATGTGAGTTTAATTTTTTTCTGTAATCATCTTGTAACCAATCGATGAAATTGTGTGTGGATTTACAAATACATTTTGAATACCTGTGAATTCTATCATCAATATCGCCTCCTAATTTCTTAGCTAAGATTAACGCATCAAATACATCTTCACTATTTTCTACACACATTTTTGTATGATGTACAATAGATTTCTCTAATACTTTCTTAGAACTTTGTCCGGACTGAATTGTGTCAATATAAACGCGTTTTACATCGAAATATAAATCTTCTTCCTTAGTATTTGCAAATTCTTTCTTAACATCTTCAGGTAATTCGTACTTAAATGTACTTTCTATATCCTCATCAGTTAATAAATTGTCTAGATAGAAATTTGGAGCTCTAAACATTTTTTGCCAGTCTAAATCAGCACCCCAAGGTCCAAATCTATGGAAGTTATTTCCTAAATCAATTACATTAAAGTGTGATTTCCCAGGAATGATACGTGAACCACGACCAATCATCTGATAATATAAAGTTAACGATTTTGTAGCTCTATTTAAAATGATAGATTGAACTGAAGGTTCATCAAAACCTGTAGTTAAAATACTTACAGAAGTTATAATTGCGTTTGGAGTTTGATTAAACCATTTTAAAATAGCATCTCTCTCCTTTTTTGTATTCGTATTATCTAAATGAGCAATTGGATATCCCGCTCTTTTAAAAGTATCATAAACATATAGAGATGTGTTGATACCATTATTAAAGATTAGTGTTTTTGTTCCTTTTGCTCTTTCTTCATAAGCTTGCAGAAGCTTAGACAGCATATTAGAATTTGTATATAAATCTTCAGAAGATTTAACCGTATAATCACCATTCGCTCCTACTTCTAATGAAGTTAAACCTACATTATATGAATATATGTTAGCTTTTGCTAAATATTCATTTTCAATAAGAGTTGCTATACTTTCTCCAACTATTAAATGGTCATAGTTGTCTTTCATTGGCATTTTAATATTCGAACTCAAAGGAGTTGCTGTAACACCTAATATGAAAGATTTATTAAAGAACTTGAATAACTTTGTAAATGAGTTGTAATGAGCCTCATCAATAATTACCAAACCTACATCTGAGATATCTAAAATATCATCATTCAAACGGTTATTTAAGGTTTCAACCATTGCTACAAAACAATCGTAATCACCTTGATCATCTAACTCTGCCTTACTATCAATAATCTTATTTTCTACACCAAACTCTCCAAGCATTCTTGCTGTTTGCTTACATAATTCGATTCGGTGCGTCATTATTAAAACTTTCTTTTGATAATGTTTTAAATACTGACGAGTAATTTCTGAGAAAATTACAGTTTTACCACCTCCTGTGGGAAGCTGGTATAACAAGTGGTAATTCTCAGGAGCATTTTCAAAACTTTTAAAAATATTGAATAATGCTTCTTTTTGATAGTTATATAGGCTCTTTCCTACTTTATTTTTTGAATCTGTGGCGCTCAAAAGGTTAATTTTTTTGAAAGCTCAAAAATACAACCTATTTGTAAAACCTACATATTATTTTAAGATTTTTTCTAAATCAATTTGTGTAATATCGTAATGCGAAGCATGTAAAACAGCCTCTCCTTTATTAATTAAAAGAAACTGAGGAGATTGGTGTAATACTTGATATTCGTATCCTACTTCATTAGAAACATCTCTATAATTTAAAAGGTCTATGTAAAAGATATCTATCTTCTCATTTAATTCTTTTGGAAAACCTTGATCAAAGTTTTTAATTACAGTTTTACTAATTGCACAACGTGTAGAGTGTTTAAAAATCCCCACTGGCTTATTGTGTGACCTTTTCGTAACAGCTTTAATTTGATCTACAGTCTTTAAAGGAATCCAATTGATATTATTTTGTTTTACTTCTTCTTTCTTTTGTCCTGATGATTTTTTAAACATATTTCCAAAAACTCCCATAATCTTAACTTTAAATAAATTGTTTCTTAAGCGTAGTCTATTTTTCCTTCGCTTACTTACAAAGTTAATTCTTTATAATCTTATGAGTAAAATCTACACGCAAAGATTTTAAAAAATATATTCCTTGAGATAAATTTGAAATATCAAAACTATTATTGGTAGGATTTAAATTTACTTTTTGAATAGCTCTTCCATTTAAGTCTACCAAATTAAAGTTATGTTCTTTATTTAGACCCTCTACCACAATAATGTTATTTGTTGGATTTGGATACACTTTTACTTTAGAAATTTCATTTTCATCAATAGATAATACAGATGAATCAATTCTAAACCAATCAATATTAAACAAGAAACTACTAGTACCTTCAAATGTAGTTTTTATGTTTTGTATTCCATTTGACAACTGCACTGTAGTTGATATTTCTTGCCAATCTCGCCATCCGCCAGTATTTGAAACAGCAATTTTCGTTGTATTAGATGAAGTATTATCCGAAGTAACCGTAATTTCTCCTCCTTGACTCGCACTTGCAACCCTAAAAGTTAAGGTATAAGTACCTGCTCTGTTCACATTAACTTTATAAATTGTAAAATCATTATTCTCAATAAACCCTAGGTTTGTTGTCCCTCCATTAGTTTCTATTTGAACTCCTTGCTGATTATTAAAATCTTCGGCTTCAATTTTAACTCCTACTTGGTGTAAAATATCACATCTATTAGCTGCATCATTATCACAATTATCTGTGTTATCAATCACATAACCATTAGGTCTATTACAAGCCTCTGTAGAATTATTAATATCACCTAATCCATCTCCATCCTCATCTTTATACCAAATTGTTGGCGTACAATTACAAGATTCTCCAGGTAAATTATAACAACTCCCATTAGCTCCTTCAGAAAGTTTCCAATCTGGTCCAGGAACCCAATTATCACCTACTTCATAAGCACCTACATCTGGTGAACTTCCTTTAAAACCATTTGTTATTCCTGTAATTTGTCTTCCAAAATCTACAGCTAATGAACCATCTTTTAGTTTAAAATCATTATTTATATGATCAATAAAAGATGTTTTATCAACAAGATTATTTTGTTTATCAGATTGTGGTTCCCAAGTTCCTTCTGTTTCTTGATTTCCGCCTTGATCTGTAGCATTACGATCTGTAATATTATTCCAAACTTTTACATTAGTAAACATTGTTCCTGCTTTATGCCACGCACCCATTGTTCCTCCTTTGGCTTTCACTAAAGTATTGTTAAAGATATCGATGTCTTTTCCATCCCAATTAATCTGAACATTAGTCCATTCTACGTTCCAAACTACATTTCTATAAACTCGCACTCCTTCTGCATCATTATCTAAATAAATACCTGCAGCTTTTTTTAATTTCCCTCTACTTTCTGCATCATGAAACCAATTATGATGAATTTCTAGATTCAAACCTTTATTAATTGTATACAATAAAGCACAATCATCAGCAATAAGATTACTTTGAGATACGTCATTCCAAGCAACTTCAGAATTTTTGTTTACAATTTGAATTGCATCTCTCCCTCCTCTTGAAATATAATTTCTTATAATTTTTGTATTTCTTCCTCCTCTTGCCATTATTGGAGCATCGTAAGAACCTAAAAAATCAAAATCGTGTATATAGTTATTTCTAATAATTGAAGCTGTACCAGAATCCCATACTCCAGTAGCATCGCCAAACCCAATTTCACAATGTTCTATAATGGTATTATTTGATCCGCTTTTAATATCTATAGCATTAATTCCAGAATTAAAATTTGGATTAATTCCTCTTGTCATACTTCCATATAAAAGTGTAACTCTATTTAGTTTATTTCCTGTTCCTTTTATAGAAACATTACCACCGAATAAAGCCATATTTTCTATGTGAATATGATTACGTCCTTCTAAATTTGCAGTGACTTCTCTTCTTGACATTTGAACTTCACCATCATTTGGTTTTACTCCACCAGGTAATTGCACAAAAAGTGTTCGGATAGAAGCATCAAAAAACCATTCATTTTGATAATCTAAAGCTTCTTTAATTCCTTCTAAATAATAATCTCCAAAATCTCCAGGAGGATGAGCACTAATAATCCAATCTTGATTCTTTATTGCATCAAAATTTACACGGCCTGAAGACTGACTCTTAATCCAAGCCCTCCAAGTTGTCCAACCAGAACCTGCTCGATCTCCATAGAACATAATAGAACCTCCATTAGCCCAGTTCCAATTCGGAATATCAGAATCGGTTAAAAATGCATTTGTTGAAACATTATCTTGACTTCCTCCGTCATTACGAAGAGAATTTAAAGTAAAACGATCTCCATCGGTATTATTTGGCCATCTTGCTAAATCTAAAACAGTAGTTCCATTCATTACAAAATTACGTTGTCCTAAATCCCAATTCACCGTTGTTTTCCATCTGCCTTCGCCATCAGAAGTCCAACCATTTAAAGATTCCATAGCAGATATAATCACATTTTCACCAGGAAAAGATGTAAAAACGATGGGATTACCTGCAACTCCAGACCTAACAGGTCTAATTGTTTCTTCATATCTACCAGCTCTAATGTATACAACATCACCAGGCATAGCTACTTCACAAGCTTTAGCTATTGTTAAGTATGGTGAATTCTGTTCACCTGAATTCGTATCATTTCCATTTTTAGCTACGTAAATATCTCGTGCATATACTGAAGTAGCAACTAAAAGTACTAGAAGTTTAATTAAAGTTTTCATGGGATTTATTTTGGGGATTCACATATTTAATATTGAAAAACCATCACAAGAACGACATAATTTCAGGATTATTATGAAAAAAAAGTCAAATTGACATCTTTTTTTTATTGGAATGTATTTTGACTATTACTTCGTGAAATAAAAAAGTTGAGAAAATGAATTTTAATAACTTTACTATAAAATCACAAGAGACTGTTCAACTTGCACAACAAATTACGCAAGAATATAGTCATAATCAAATTGAGAACGAGCATTTTTTCAAGGCGTTATTACAAGTTGATAAAAATGTTTTACCCTACATACTAAAGAAATTAAATGTTAATGTGGATTTAGTTTCTCAAGTATTAGAAAAGCAACTACAAAGTTTTTCTAAAGTTAATGGGGTTGATATTATGCTATCAAGAGAGGCTAATAAAACCTTAAATGAAGCTAGTATTATTGCTAAAAAAATGAACGATGAATATGTATCTGTTGAACATTTAATTTTAGCTATTTTTAGTTCTAAAAGTCAAATTGCTCAGTTTTTAAAGGATCAAGGTGTAAATGAGAAAAATTTAAAAGCTGCCATAGAAGAACTTCGCAAAGGAAACAGAGTTACATCTCAAAGTGCAGAAGAATCTTACAACGCTCTGAATAAGTATGCTAAAAATTTAAATCAATTAGCACAAGACGGAAAACTAGATCCCGTTATTGGTAGAGATGAAGAAATTAGACGTTTACTTCAAATTCTTTCTAGACGAACTAAAAACAATCCTATTTTAGTTGGTGAACCTGGTACAGGTAAAACTGCTATTGCTGAAGGATTAGCACACCGAATTATTAAAGGTGATGTTCCTGAAAATTTAAAAGATAAAGAAATTTACTCTCTAGATATGGGAGCTTTAATAGCAGGAGCTAAATTCAAAGGAGAGTTCGAGGAACGATTAAAAGCCGTTGTAAAAGAAGTTACTTCTTCTGAAGGCGATATCGTATTATTTATTGATGAAATTCATACTTTAGTTGGTGCTGGTGGCGGACAAGGTGCAATGGATGCTGCAAATATTTTGAAGCCTGCATTAGCTCGTGGTGAATTAAGAGCAATTGGTGCTACAACTTTAGATGAATATCAGAAATATTTCGAAAAAGATAAAGCTTTAGAACGTCGTTTTCAAAAAGTAATGGTTGATGAACCAGATACTGAAAGTGCAATTTCTATATTACGTGGAATAAAAGAAAAATACGAAACACATCATAAAGTTCGAATTAAAGACGAAGCTATTATTGGTGCTGTAGAGCTTTCTCAACGTTATATTACGAGTCGATTTTTACCAGACAAAGCCATCGATTTAATGGATGAAGCAGCAGCTAAACTTCGAATGGAAATTAATTCTAAACCTGAAGAATTAGATGTTTTAGATCGTAAAATAATGCAATTAGAAATTGAAATTGAAGCGATAAAACGTGAAAATGACGATTTAAAATTAAAATCATTAAATGCCGATCTTGCTAATTTAAAAGAAGAGCGTAATGATATTAATGCAAAATGGCAATCTGAAAAAAGTGTAGTAGATACAATTCAGAAGTTAAAAACTGATATTGAAGATTATAAATTAGAAGCTGAAAAAGCCGAACGCAATGGAGATTATGGTCGTGTTGCTGAGTTGAGATATGGTAAAATAAAAGAAGCTCAAGAAGCATTAGAACAACAACAAGAAACTTTAATTAACGAAAGTGATAATACTTTAATTAAAGAAGAGGTTACTTATGATGATATTGCTGAAGTTGTTGCTAAATGGACTGGAATTCCTGTTACGAAAATGTTACAATCTGAACGAGAAAAGTTACTTCGTTTAGAAGACGAGTTACACAAGCGCGTTGTTGGACAAGAAGAAGCTATTGAAGCAGTTTCTGATGCGGTACGACGTTCTAGAGCTGGATTACAAAATCCGAATAAACCAATTGGTTCTTTCCTTTTCTTAGGAACAACTGGTGTTGGTAAAACAGAATTAGCAAAAGCTTTAGCTTCCTATTTGTTTGATGATGAAAATGCAATGACAAGAATAGATATGAGTGAATATCAAGAACGTCATTCTGTAAGTCGATTAGTTGGAGCGCCTCCAGGTTATATTGGTTATGATGAAGGCGGACAATTAACTGAAGCTGTTCGTAGAAAACCATATTCTGTAGTTTTATTGGATGAAATAGAAAAAGCACATCCTGATACTTTTAATATTCTTTTACAAGTATTAGACGAAGGTAGATTAACCGATAATAAAGGCCGTGTTGCTGATTTTAAAAACACCATTATTATCATGACATCTAATATGGGAAGTCATATTATTCAAGAGAAGTATGAAACTATGAATGGAGCTATTGAAGCTTCTATGGATTTAGCTAAAGAAGAAGTTTTAGGACTTTTAAAACAAAGTGTTAGACCAGAATTCTTGAATCGTATTGATGATATTATCATGTTTACTCCGCTTTCAAAAGACAATATAAAATCAATTGTTAGATTACAATTAAATCATATTAAAAAAATGATTTCTGCTCAGAATATAACTTTAGATGCTACAGAGCAAGCTATAACGCATTTAGCTGAAAAAGGATTTCAACCTGAGTTTGGCGCAAGACCTGTAAAAAGAGTCATCCAGAAACAAGTATTAAACTTATTGTCGAAAGAAATTTTAGCTGGAAAAATATCTAATGATAGTCTTATACTTCTAGATGAATTTGATGGAACTTTAGTGTTTCGAAATCCAATTCATGACGAAGAAGAATAAAAAAAGAGGAAGTTAAAACTTCCTCTTTTTTTTATCAAAATATATTTCGAATATTTTTATAGACTTACTGTATTTAAGGTATAATACTTTTACTTTTTGATTAATCTTGAGTATAATAATTAAAATCTTTTAAAACAACATCTATAAATTGGATATCTGTAAGTTTTGTTGGCTTTTTAATACTTGTAACTTCTTCTATTTTAGATCGTAATTTGATTAAAGTATTATAATCTTTACTTCTCCTAGCTTTTACAAAAGTATCTTTAATGATTCTTACGTCATTATCTGATAACTTAATTACATTAGAAAATGTTGGTTTATAATCTTCTTTAATTTCTTCTAAAATAGTCTTTGAAAAACTAGCGTTATCTTTTAAATAAACAACTACTGTATTTGCCGCAAAATCTCCTACTCTTTGATTGTTTTTAGTAAATATAACCATTAAAAAACCTAACATTTTTCCAAATAGAAAAATCAAATACAATAAAACAAAAAAGTCTTCATCATTAAGACTATCATAAAACAAAACGAAAACAAGGATAAAGAAGTTAAAGTCGACCATACGTAAAAACCATCTGATCGTGTAATCTAAAAAAGAAGGCTTAAATCCTTCAAAATTAATGACTCTAATATTAAGTACTTTTTTACCTAAAGTTTGTCCGTTCATTAAAACTTCAGAATACAAGGAATAAAATGTTACAGGAAGAAAAAATAGTACTTGTACTGCTATTTTCGACCAATGATCTTGATCGATATTACGAATAACAGTATCAAAATCAATAAAATTTGCGGCAAGATATATGTATGCAATTTTTATGATGTTATCAACCACAAAAGCTAATAAACGCTGACCGACATTTGCCATCTCAAAATTTATTTTAACATTTTGTGTAGTATTTACTTGTAGTGTGTTCATACAATTTTTACATTTGTCTCTATGAGAGAGATCGCTTTTATAAAGCAAAATAAAGAAAAATGGCTTGAATTTGAAGAAGTAATTTCAAATAAAATTAAGAAAACTCCAGATGAAATAGCACATTTACACATTCAAATTATGAATGATTTGTCTTATGCACAATCATTTTACCCTAAGAGTAATGTTGTTCCTTATTTGAATAAATTAGCTAAAAGCAGTTACAGTAAAATATATCATACTAAAAAACAAACTAAGAATACTTTAATCTCTTTCTTTTTAGATACTGTTCCTTTACTACTCTACAAATACAAAAAATACATGTATATTTCTTTTATTGTGTTTTTTGCGTTCTTTTTTATTGGTTTATTATCAACCTTTAATGATGAAAATTTTGCCAGACAAATTTTAAGTAATGATTATGTAGACCAAACTCTTGAAAATATAGAAAGTGGTGATGCACTAGCCATTTATAAAGGCGGTAGTACTTGGGGAAGTTTTATTGGAATATTTAATAACAATCTTAAGGTTGGATTAAACATGTTTTTATCAGGTTTGTTTATTGGTATTGGTTCTGGTTACTATATTATGGTTAATGGAATTATGGTGGCTGTTTTTCAAGCCTTTTTCTACCAACACAATTCACTAGTAGATAGTTTACTGGGAATATGGATACATGGTACTTATGAAATTTTTGCTATGATAATTGAAGCCGGATGCGGATACATTATTGGTGCAAGTATATTATTTCCAGGTGCTTTAAAGCGTTTTGAATCTTTTAAGAAAGGATTACGGGAATCGTTCTTTATTTTTCTTAGTACTATTCCTTTTACATTTGTAGCAGCTTTTTTAGAAGGTTATGTTACCAGACATTACAATAAAATGCCTGCTTTTGTTTGTGTATTTATTATCCTTTTTTGTTTAATTACAATTTCATATTATTACTTGATATTTCCATATAAAGTAGCTAAAAGACATAATTTATGATTAAAAAGTTACTTTACTTCCTAATCCTATTTTTAGGACATGTATTGGTATTTGCTCAAGAAGACTTTATTCCTGAAAATACGTCTCCACCTGAAGATAGAATAGAAAAACAACGTAATTTTGATGACGATCTTTCTTCAAAATATGATGGAAATGACTTTAAATATAAAGATCATGTAGAGAAAAGAGAAAAACGAAGAACTCCAAACTTTCCTTCTACTTTTCTTAGTAAAGTAATGCGTTTTTTCACTACAGTTTTTCCTTATCTATTAGCACTTATTGTAATTTTTATAGTTGTGAAAGCTCTAATTGGTGAAGATTTCTCTTGGTTTTTTTCTTCAAAAAACAAAAAAATTGAACGAGCAGTTATACTTACTTCAGAAGAAGAATCGTATTTAGAGAATGAGAACTATGAAAAACTTATAGTATTAGCAAAACAGAAAGGTGACTACAGAAATGCAACTCGTTATTATTATCTTTTATTATTAAAGCAAATGTCAAATAAAGGCTTAATAACATTCGATAAAGATAAAACGAACACAGAATATATTTTCGACTTGCAAAAAAAGGAACTAAGGAAACCTTTCTCATATCTATTATACATATACGATTATGTTTGGTATGGTGAATTTGATGTAAACCAAACTAACTTTAGTGTAATCGAGTCTAATTATGAATCTTTTTTAAAACAATTGTAATGAGAAAGAGTAATCGTTTTTACATAATTGGAGTTTTACTTTTTACAATAGTTGGTTGTAAAAAAACCAATTGGAGAGAAAATTATCAAGAACGCTCAAAAGATCCTTTTGGGACATATATTTTTGCAAATGAACTTGAAAATTTATTTAATGACAATGAATTTGAAGTTTTAGATGAACATATTTACGACTACTTACTTATCAATCCTGTAACTACTAAAGATCAAGGTAATTACGTTTGTGTAAAATCATATGCTTACCAATTAGATAAAAAAACAATTAAAAAACTTTTAGACTTTGTAGCAGTTGGTAATACAGTTTTTTTAGCATCAAATAGTTTCAGCAGTATTCTTCAAAAAGAATTGAGCTTTGAAACTAAAAATTTAGATGATATAGTTTATTCTATTGAAGACTTAAAACAGTTAGATGCTACTTTGTATCTTAATAATAATCAACTATCACCAAAGAAAACGTATTTTGATCGAAATTTAAGAAGGAATTATTTCGAATCTATCGACAGTACTAAGACTACTGTATTAGGTACTCAAAATATAAACTCGGAAAGAGATAAAGCTAATTTTATAAAAATACGTCATGGAGAAGGTCATGTATTTTTACATACACAACCCATTGTTTTCACAAACTATTACTTATTAAAAGACAATGCTAGTTATGTTGAAAATGTATTTTCTTACTTACCAGATAGGCCTATATTTTTAGATACTCAAACCAAACGTAGTAAGTACAAGAAAAACAAAGAACAAAAATCTGCGTTAAACTTTTTTTATAAACATCCTAGCCTAAAATGGGCTCTACATGTGGCTTTTTTCGGATTATTACTTTTCTTATTTTTAAATGCTAGAAGAAAACAACGCGCAATTCCTGAATTAAAAGCTTTAAAAAATTCTACACAAGATTTTACACATACTATAGCCAATTTATATTTAAAGGAAGACAATCATAAAAATCTTGTTACTAAAAAAATCACTTACTTTTTAGAAAAAGTAAGAACTAAATATCACTTAGATACTCAAAATTTAAATGCTAGTTTTATTGAGAAATTAGCTGCTAAATCTGGTAATACAGAGCATACAACAAAGTACTTAATTAATACAATTACAACGATTAATAAAAGATCTCAATGTTCACAAGAAGAGTTAGTTCAATTAAACTCTTTAATTGAGAACTTTTTAAAAAACAAATAATATGGAAGAAACAACTACTCCAAACGACGGTTTAGAATTTGAAAACAGAATTGATCTTTCTGAATTACAAGAAAGTGTATATAAAATAAAGAATCAGCTTCATAAAGTAATTGTTGGACAGAAAAATATGATCGATTTATTAATCGTTGCTATATTTTCTGACGGACATGCTTTAATTGAAGGTGTACCTGGAGTTGCAAAGACGATAACTACCAAGTTATTATCAAGGGCAATGGATATCGACTTTAGTAGAATACAATTCACTCCAGATTTAATGCCTTCTGATATTTTAGGAACTTCTATTTTTAATGTTAAATCTTCTGAATTTGAGTTTAAAAAAGGTCCTGTTTTTTCTAATATGGTTTTAATTGATGAAATAAACAGAGCTCCTGCTAAAACTCAAGCTGCACTGTTTGAAGTAATGGAAGAAAAACAAATTACAATGGATGGAAAACGTTATCCTATGAGTGCTCCATTTATTGTACTAGCAACTCAAAATCCAATTGAACAAGAAGGAACTTATCGTTTGCCTGAAGCTCAATTAGATCGTTTCTTATTCAAAATTAATGTAGATTACCCTACTGCTGCTGAAGAATTAGAAATTGTGACTAGAGAACAAGCCTTATTAAAAGATAAAAAATTAGATCAAGTAGAAAAAGTAATTACTGGTGAAGAAATTCTGAAGTTTAGAGACTTAATTACAAATATTAAAGTAGAAAAAAACTTATTAGAATACATTGCTAATATTGTAGTTAACACAAGGTCAAATTCATTCTTATTTTTAGGAGCTTCACCAAGAGCAACAATTTCTATTTTAAAAGCTTCAAAAGCATTTGCTGCAGTAGCAGGAAGAGATTTTGTAACTCCAGAAGATATTAAAAACGCTGCAATTCCTGTTTTAGAACACAGAGTAATTGTAACTCCTGAACGTGAAATGGAAGGTGTTACAAGTAAGCAAATCATTGAACAAATAATTGAAGCTGTAGAAATTCCTAGGTAATTATTAATGAAAACGTTTTTTGACTCTTTATTTTTAAATAATCGCTTTTTTTACGCCTTAGGATTAGTAGCTGCATTATTTATAGTTGGTTTTTTTGTTCCTGTATTTTTTGATGTGGCTAAAATACTATTGTTTAGTATCTGTATTTTTACTTTTATTGATATAATACTTTTATTTTCTAAAAAGAAAGGGATTACTGGAGAACGTTTTTTGCCAGAAAAATTATCTAATGGAGATCAAAATAAAATAGTAATTACTTTAAAAAATAACTATTCAATTCCTGTTCATACTACAGTTATAGAAGAATTACCTTACCAACTACAACTACGCTATTTTCAACTTAAAGAACATTTTAAAAAGCAAGAAGATAAAGAATTAACTTATCTTGTTTCTCCAAATATTCGAGGAGATTATGACTTTGGAAATATGAATGTATATACTTCATCTCCTTTAAAGTTTGCTACAAAAAAATACATTTTAGGAAATCCAAAAAATGTAAAATGTTATCCTTCATTTCTAACACTTAATGATTTTTCTATTAAAGCGATTTCAAATGATATTACTAGTCAGGGAAGTAAGAAAATTAGAAGAATTGGAAACTCTATGGAGTTTGAACAAATTAAAGAATACGTTACAGGAGATGATATACGTACTTTAAACTGGAAAGCTACTGCAAAACGAAATCAGTTGATGGTAAATCAGTATGTTGAGGAAAAATCACAACCTGTATATTCTATTATCGATACGGGTAGACCGATGCAAATGCATTTTGATAATTTGACGCTTTTAGATTATTCTATAAATGCTTCTTTGGCTGTTAGTAATGCTATATTAAAAAAGCACGATAAAGCAGGAATGTTTTCTTTTTCTCAAAAAATTGATAACTTAATAGTCGCTGAGCAACGCAATTCACAAATGAATTTAATTTCGGATGCTCTATACAATATCAAAACGAATTTTTTAGAATCTGATTATAGCTTATTATATGCATCTATAAAACGAAAAATTACAAGCAGAAGTTTACTTATTCTATACACTAATTTTGAAACATTAGACGCTTTAAAAAGACAATTACCTTATTTAAGAGCTATTGCTAAAAATCATTTATTACTAGTAGTCTTCTTCCAAAATACTGAATTAAACAAAATTATTGATAATCAATCTCGTAAAATAAGTGATGTTTACGATACAATTATTGCTGAAAAATTTATCTATGAGAAAAAACAAATTGCTAACGAATTAAAGAAATACGGAATTCAATCCGTTTTAACAAAACCTAAAGAACTTACCGGAAATACTATTAACAAATATCTAGAATTAAAAACCAGAGGGTTATTTTAATTCGTATATAAATCAGAAATTAACTCAAAAACTATAATTATTATGAATTGGTTCATTAAAGTGCTTAAAGATTACGCAAATTTTTCAGGAAGAGCTAGAAGAGAAGAATTTTGGATGTTCACTCTTATTAGTTTTCTAATTAACATTGGTTTAAGTATCATTATATTTATGATTCCTGACTTATACCTAATCTCAAGTTTATACAGTTTAATTATTATTGTACCGACTTTAGCTGTAACAGCTAGAAGACTACACGATATTGGAAAAAGTGCATGGAATTTCTTATTTATTTTGATTCCTTTAGTTGGAATTATCTTATTGATCGTTTGGTGGGCACAAGATAGTCAACACGGACCAAATCAATGGGGAGATAATCCTAAAGGATTAGGTAATTCAGGAGATATCAATTTAATCGGAAGAGATTAATTCACACTTCGAATAAAACATCAAATAAATCGTCCGATTTGGACGATTTATTTTTTTAACTAGTATTATGTAAGATTTTTTTGTTTCTTCGTACTTATACCAAAAATATCTTATGAAACCCTATATCGCTTTATTCATAGCTATCATTATAACTTCTTGTACTACTGAAACTAAAAAAGTTAACAAACTAGAAAAAGGAACATATAGAGCTGCTTTACAAATTCAAGATCAAAAAGAAATTCCTTTTATTTTTGAAGTTATTAATGAAAACGAATTACATGTTTTTAATGCTGAAGAAACGATAAAAGTTCATGAAATTACATATAATAATGATTCAGTAAAAATTCAAATGCCTTTTTTTGAAGGATATCTTACAGCAAAAATTAAAGAGAATAGACTTACTGGTGAATTTGTAAAATCTAGTTTAGATCGTATTGTTCCTTTTACTGCGGAAAAAAGTACAGATCGATTTGCTAGCACTTCTAAAAGTAAAGTCAATATTACAGGAAACTGGGAAACAGTTTTTAGCCCAAATTCCGAAGAAGATAAATATATCGCAAAAGGTATATTCAAACAAGAAGGAGATAAAGTTACGGGTACATTCAGAACTACTACTGGAGATTATCGTTTTTTAGAAGGTAATATCAATAATGATATTTTACAACTTTCTACTTTTGATGGCGCTCATGCATTTTTATTTACAGCAAAAGTTACTGATTCTACTATGAACGGACATTTCTATTCTGGTAATCATTGGAAAGAACCATTTACAGCAAAATTGAATAATAACTATGAATTGCCTGATGCTGAATCATTAACATATTTAAGAGATGGCTATGAAACCATTTCATTTTCATTTCCTGATAAAAATGATACTATGGTTTCTTTAACAGATGACCGTTTTAAAGATAAAGTAACTGTGGTTCAAATTATGGGATCTTGGTGTCCTAACTGCTTAGATGAAAGTAAATACTATTCAGAATATTACGCAAAAAACAAATCGAAAGGAATTGAATTCGTTGCCTTAGCTTTTGAAGTTGCTAAAACTAAAGAAGAAGCTTTTGAGTATTTGAATCGTTTTGAAGAACAAACCAATATCACCTACCCTATTTTGTTGGCTCAATTTGGTTCATCTAATAAAATTTCTGCTCAAGAAAAATTACCAATGTTAAACCATGTTTTATCATACCCAACTACAATTATACTTGATAGAAAAGGAAAAGTTAGAAAAATTCATACAGGATTTAATGGTCCTGCTACTGGTAAATTATATACCGATTTCACTAAAAATTTCGACTCTTTTTTAAACGAGTTAGTTAACGAATAACCAATCACAAATAACTAAATAATAATGGCAAAAATTGGAATCATCACAGTAAGCGATAGAGCAAGTGCTGGTGTTTATGAAGATCTTAGTGGAAAAGCAATTATAGCAACTTTAAACGATTACTTAGTTTCTGATTGGACAGAAGTTTATCAAGTTATTCCTGACGAACAGGATGTTATTGAAAATACTATGATTGATATGGTTGACAATAAAGGTTGTTGTTTAGTAATTACAACAGGTGGAACAGGTCCAGCAAAAAGAGACGTTACGCCTGAAGCTACTGAGGCTGTTTGTGATCGTATGATGCCGGGTTTTGGTGAGTTAATGAGAGCAGAATCTCTAAAATATGTTCCTACAGCTATACTTTCAAGACAAACTGCTGGTCTTAGAAACGAAAGTTTAATTCTGAATTTACCTGGTAAACCGAAATCGATTCGTGAATGTTTAGATGCAGTTTTTCCTGCCATTCCGTATTGTATCGATTTAATGAACGGACCATATTTAGATTGTAATCATGAGGTTATAAAACCATTTCGTCCAAAGAAAAAGTAAAACTCACAAACAAACCTTACTTAAATAATTCTTAAAAAATATGTTAAACTAAACTAAACATTGAAATTTTAGTCTTAATTTTTTATACTTTTAAATTCAATCAAATTAATCTTTATTAAAATTATTATTATGAGAAAAATTTTAGAAATCCAAGGTATTAAGGAATTAAACAAAAATGCACAAAAAGAATTAGTAGGAGGTTTTTTAACTGAATACATTGCATCATGTAGTTTTGCTACAGATGGTTTAGCTTGTTTAACAGGATTACCACACTGTCCAACTGGATTTTGTGCTAGTGGAGTTTGTTCTCCTTCTACTGGTGGATAAAATTTTAGTAATTTTAAAAATATAATCTTCTAAAAGATAAATTTAAGTAGTCATTACTTTGTAGTGGCTACTTTTAATTTACACTATTTAAAATGTTTAATGAAATTATTTTTCGTAGTCAAAAATTCAATTTCCAAGGAATTGAAATTCCTGAATTTCAATTAGAAAAAGGAAAATTAATTCGATTATGTATTCCTAATTTCGATGAGAATGGTAAAAGTCTAGTGCATCAATTTCGTTATGACTTATTGAGTTATTTAGCTAAAAATATCCCAAATGCAAAACTAACTACAGATTTTCAAGAAAATAAAGTGATTTCTGTACTTAATCCTATAACTGTTGAAAGTTATATCACAAAAAATCTTGATGTAAATAAAAATGAAGCAATTCGTATTGCTAAACATTTACAAATCAAACCTAAAAAAAAGGTGAAAAATTTAATTTTTGGCCAACAAAAAGCTTTGATGATTAAATGTGATTTTGAAAAATATACTACTTTACTATTTGATTATTATGGTATAGATGCTGTAACGTTTAAAAATTTAGATGCATTAGTTAGCAAAGAAATTAAAAGAGGTAAATCTGGAATTGTTTTAGACAGGCTTGAGTTCAGTTCTAATAAAGAAATCAATCAAAATATAATTCAAATCAAATGAATCATCAACTTAACTAAGTGTAAACAATACTATAAAAAGAAAAACACTTATTTAATTCATATTACTTTTTAAACATTACTAATGTAATATAAAAAACAACTTTACATTGGTGATTACCTTTTTTTAAACTGCATATAAATAGAACTTTTTAACTAAATTTACATCTAGCAATTGATTAAATAAAAAATGAAATACATAACAATATTTCTAGTACTATTAGTTCTATTAGGATGCGATCAGAAAGCTCCTATAAAAATTCAAGAAGAAAACTGGTCTAAAAGAAAATCTACTATTTCTATGGTAGATTCTTTAACTATTACTGGTAAATCTTACCTATCTGTTTATTCTCAGATGTATAGCTACACACAAAAAGAAAAATACAACTTAACAGGAATGATTAGTTTGAGAAATGTTAGTGAAAAAGATACCATTTTTATTTCTAGAGCAGATTACTTTAATACCGAAGGCTTAAAAATTAGAACATATTTCAATTACCCTATTTATGTTTCTCCTATGGAAACTCTTGAAATTGTTATCGATCAAGAAGATATTGAAGGCGGAACTGGTTCTAATTTTATATTTGAGTGGAGTATTCCTAAAAATTGTCCAGAACCTTTATTCGAAGGAGTTATGAATTCTATGCAAGGTACACAAGGAGTTTCTTTTACAACTCACGGAAAAAGAATTGAATAAAATGGCAGAATTAATTACTACATTTTTATTCTTATTTGCTGTTATAGATCCTATAGGTTCTGTTCCGGTTTACTTAGAAGCAACTAGAGATTTTGACGATGAAAGCAAACGAAAAATAGCTATTAGAGCTTCTTGTATTGCATTTCTAATCCTTTTATTCTTTATCGTAGTTGGACAAATTATTTTTGAAGGAATGGAAGTAACTTTAGATGCTTTTCAAATTTCTGGTGGTGTAATTCTATTTTTATTTGCACTTACAATGATTTTTGGGGATGGGAAACCTGAAAAAGAAAAACAAAGAATTACTGACTATAAACATGTAACTATATTTCCTATAGCTATTCCATCTATTGCATCTCCTGGAGCAATTACCGCTGTAGTTATACTTACAGATAACCATAGCTATACATTTAATGAACAAATAATAACTACTGTTTTTGTTTTTAGCGTAATAGTTTTAACTGCTTTTATATTATTAGCAGCTAATAAAGTTCAAAAAATTATTGGTAATTACGGTATTACAGTAATTAGTAAAATTATGGGGTTAATCCTTGCGTCTTATGCTGTTCAGAATATAATGACTGGTATTAAGAGTTTCTTTACTATGTAGTTTATTATGAATAATTCGTGTTTAAAAAACCAGCTGATTATAATATCAGCAATTCTTTTACTGAATTGTACAAATAGTAATCAACTTAAGATACAAGACTTAAAATTCCCCGATGTAAATGAGAAATCAATCAGAAAGAATAATGTAAAAGAAATTTACAAAATTGCTGGTTCAGATTTTGGGCAATATCAAAAGAATGATACTATAAGTATTTTAAAATATAATATACAAGGTAAATTGATAAATGAATACATCATCATAATAAAAGCTTTGTATAGTTATGATGTTTCTTATCAATATGATTCATTAAACTTAGTTTCTAAAAAAATTCATTCATCAGACTTTACCAATGAATTTGATTTTGTTTATGAATTAAAACCTGACAGTCTGTTATTATATCAAAAATATAAGAGTCCAACCTATAAAAATATATCAGGAAAAATTCCTGTTATTTCAGGAACTTTCAAATTCAATAAACAAGGATATTTAATTGAAAAATCTCAGTATGAAAATAATGATTTTGATGCTGGAAGAAGATACATAACTCAATATACCTATGATTCTTTACATCAATTACTATCTGAGAAAAAATTTTTAGACTTAAGCATTATTAAAGATTCTGCTAACTACAACTATTACACATCTTATAAAAACACTGTAAAGTATTATTATACCGATCAAAAAATAGACTCAGCGATACAGGTTTTTTATTATTTAGACAATGATAGAAATAAAACAAATGAAACTTATAGAATTCTTTACGATAATAATGGTTTAATAAAAGAAAAAATAAGAGACAGTATTCATATCTTTTACAAGCATAATACATTTTAACACCAATTAAATTTCAATAATGTCTAAACTTTTAGCTTACAGAAAAAAATTTAATCTTACACAAGAAGAACTAGCTGAAAAATCTGGAATATCTGTTAGAACTATTCAAAGAATAGAAGCTGGTGCTCCTTTAAAAGGTCATACTTTAAATGCTATCTCAAAAGCTTTAAACATAGACATAGAAAGCTTAAATGGTCAAAAAAATGAAGAAAGTATAAATATCAAACTTATTAAATTAATTAATTTATCTTCTTTACCTTTTGTTGCTATTCCTCTAGTAAATATTCTTATTCCATTTGCCATTGTTTATTATAAAAAAGAATATAATCGTTTAACAAAAGAGATTATCTCACTTCAGATATTTTGGACAATTATTTCTACTATTTTAATTCTATTAAGTCCATTTGCTAACCGACTTTTCTCTTCAGAAATCAGATTAACGTTACCAGTAATGATTCTTTTAATCTTAATAAATATTACAATAATACTGGTAAATACAGTTGGATTAGACAAACATCAAAAAAACTATATAAGACTAAAATTCAGCTTCTTATAAGCCTTGTCGTGGTTTTGTCAGGTTATTTTCGGGCTGTTTTTGGGTTTCTTTTATTCTGATTTACGGAATATTGCTTCATCATTTAAATTTTTAATTACAAACAAAATTATGAAGCAATTTTATACTCATATTTTAATTCTTATAGTTCTTTTTTCAACAAAAATAGGAGCACAAATTTCTAAAAATTCAAAACTCTTTAATGAACTGAAACAAATTGATAGTTTATTTTTTGAAGAAGGTTTTAATAAATGTAATTTTTCTCTATTAGAAAAATATATTGCTACTGATTTTGAGTTTTATCATGACGAAAACGGAATTCAAAATAGAACACAATTTTTCAAAGGATTTAAAGAAAGTATATGCTCTAACACAAATAAAAAACCTATTCGAAAAGTCGTAGATGAAAGTTTAGAAGTTTTCAGATTAAAGAATAATGGTGAAACTTATGGTGCTATTCAAAAAGGAATTCATTTATTCTACATAAAAGAAACAAACAAAGAACCGTATCTTACCAATATAGCCAAATTTACTTCCCTTTGGAAAATAGAAAATAAACAATGGAAATTAGCTAGAGTTTTGAGCTATGATCATAAAGAACCTAAAACTAATTATGGCCCCAAATTTACAATTAACTATCCTTCTCCTCTATTTGAAAATGATAAGATTATAGAAAAACTTCTTAAAAAGCATCAAATTACATCACTATCTATTGGTTATATAGAGCAAGCTAAAATTAGACAATTGAAAGCTTTTGGCTATCAAAAAGACCTTGTAAAGACTGATTTAAACAGTATTTACAAAGTTGCCTCATTAACCAAACCTGTAGTTGCAAATGTTGTACTGAAACTTGTTGATTCGGGACAAATTGGTTTAGATGAGCCTTTATCGAAATATTATATTGATTCAGATATAAAAGATCATGTGTTTTTACAAAAACTTACTGTTCGTAATATATTGTCACACCAATCAGGATTACCTAATTGGAGATATTTAACACCAACCCAAAAGTTAAATTTTGTAAGAGAACCTGGGACAAAATGGGAATATTCTGGCGAAGGATTTGAATATATGAGAAAAGCTATAGAAAATAAATTGAAAAAGTCTTTTGAACGTATTGCAGAAGCATTATTATTTGAACCTTTGGGAATGGAAAACACATCTTTTAATTGGAATTCAAAAATCAAAGAAAATAATTATGCTGTAGAACACAATGAAAAGGATAAAGCTATAACTTTTGAAAAATACACTTCGGTTAACGCTGCTGCCAATTTATTAACTACAACAGAAGATTACTCTAAATTTTTAGTTCATCTCTTAAACGGTGCAGGAATTTCTCAGTCTCTATATAAAGAATTTGTAAAACCACAGTCAAAAGAAAAAGAAGGGATATTCTGGGGTTTAGGTATGCAAATCTTACCTAATTTAAAAAACAATGAAACTGTTTTAATGCATACTGGCGGAGATTATGGAACTAAAACCATAGCTTTAATTTCTTTACAGTCTAAAAAAGGAATTGTAATACTATCTAATTCTGAAAACGGAATGAAAATATGGCAAAAACTATTACAAGAATATTTTCCTGATTTTGGTAATGAAATTATGGATAGAAATATGAAGTAATTTTTTATTTCAAAAACCAAGTTAAGAATTACTATTATATTTATCTCTAATTCAAATGAATGTAATATCTCATATTTGAAAAGTTAATTTTGTTATGAAAAGCATCTTTTTTAAACCTTTTCCAGTTTCATCACTAACAGATCAAATACAAATAAGTCTTTTTATTGGGCTATTTGTATCTTTTACGCTTATTGTTTTTCAACCTTTTGGAACTTATGAATTCAAAATGAATAATAAAATCATTTTTCTTTTGGGATATGGTTTTATTAGTGCTATAAGCTATGCTACTTATTATTTTTTATTTATGACATACTATAGAAAATGGTTTTATGCCAGATGGAATATCATTAAAGAAATAATAACTGTGATTCCTGTAATTATTATCACAACCATTATTTGCGTGATATATTATAACTTATTCGTTACTAACTATAGTATAAGAATAAAAGATATTGGTAGTTTTTTAATACTTTGTTTTAGTGTAAGTTTTATTCCTTTATCTTTTTTCTACTACAATAAATTCTTAAAGAGTAAACTTGTCATTGCCACTTCTATAGAAAACTCTAAAGATTTTATGATCACTATTGATAGTAATAACAAGAAAGAGAAAAGTATTTCGATTAATTCAAAAGAACTTGTTTATATCAAATCTAGTGGTAATTACATTGAAGTTTCTACTAGAAATAATGTGAGTAGTTTTCTCATTAGAAATTCACTAAAATATGTCGAAACGAAGCTGCCTAAACATCAATTTTTAAGAGTTCATCGTTCTTACATCGTTAATATAAAAATGATTACTTCTGTTACACTTAAGGGATCTTCTTATTATATAAAAATCTTAGATTCAGATTCTAAAATTCCGATTTCACGTGCTATGGTTAAAACAATTAGAAACATCATATAAATGATTGTTAATTAGCCCTAAAAATTGTAATTCAGCACTTTTTTCTACCACACAACCCAAAAGTAAGTAATCCATAACTTTGTTCTTTTTAGTGAGCTTTTATATCCGAAATTAGATTCATCTACTACTAATTTTGAATTAAAATTTAAGATAATCACATGAAAAAAACAACGATAATCATCATTATACTATCGCTTTCTTATTGCATACATTTTTTACTATCAAACACCATTTTTTCAAATTTAACCACCACTCTTAACAAGTATTTACATCATATTTCTTTAAGTTATTTTATAAAATGTTTGTTAGTTGGAATGCCTTTATTTTTAGGTGTAGGATTAATTCATAATTTTAAAAACTTCTTTGATAGTTTAGGTTTAAAAAAACCTTCAATCACACTATTTTACTTTTCTTTAATTTCTACATTTCCAATGTTAATTGGATATTATCTAACTTTTGATTTTAATTCAGAGATCACAATAACAGCAATTATAAATGGAGCTATAATAGCTGCATTTATTGAAGAAATAATTTTTAGAGGAATATTATTTGGTCAGTTATTTAGGTTTACAAAAATTGGTTTTCTACCTACTGTTATTTTTAGCTCTTTAATTTTTGCAACAGGTCATTTATATCAAAGTAATGATTTAATAATACTATTGGGTATTTTCTTTACCACGTTATTAGGAGGTATACTTTTTTCTTGGGTGTACGTAGAGTGGAATTTTAATTTATGGAGTTCTATATTTTTACATCTACTTATGAATCTATTTTGGTTACTTTTTTCTGTATCCAGTAATGCTTTTGGAAATATATATGCCAATATATTTAGAATAGTTACCATATTTCTTATCATATTTTTGACAATACTTTATAAAAGAAAAAATAAAATCCCTCTAAAAATAAATAAAGACACTATTTGGTTTAAAAAAACTAAATAGTGTCTTTATTATTCAATAATTTCTAATTTTTTATTGTTATTCTTTAGGCAACTCTACCTCTTCATTCCATATATATTTTAAAAACCATTGCCAATTATGCCAAGTTGCTGCTAATTGTTCTTTTGGTTTTGTAATCGCATGACCAAAACCTTTATAAACAATATACCTAGTCGCTACTCCTTTATCTTTAAGGCCTTGATATAATTCATTTGCATTGGCTATTGGAACTCTATTGTCGAACTCTCCATGCTGAATTAAAGTTGGCGTTACTGCTTTGTTAATCGTAGTCATAGGAGAAGTTTTTTCATAGATTTCTTTATCTGACCATGGTGTTGCTTTTAAATATTGTCGAGTAAACGGATGAATATCTGTATTCACATAATATGTCATCCAATTTGATATTCCAGCACCTACAGAAACTGCTTTAAACTCTTTTGTGTTTGTAGTTAAAAAAGCAGAAATATAACCTCCTTGGCTCCATCCCATAACACCAAGTTTATCAGTATCAATCATTCCTTTTTTATCTAAGTGTTTAATTCCAGACATTACATCCCAAGCATCACCAACTCCTAAATTTTTAACATTTAAAGATCTAAAACGTTCTCCATATCCAGCAGAACCACGATAATTTGGTCTTAAAATTAAAGCTCCTTTGTTTACCCATTGTACCATTGGATATACATAAGATGCTGTTGGACCAGGAATAGAAACTCCAGTTGGACCACCATGAATGATCACCAATAATGGATATTTTTTCTTCGGATCGTAATTCATAGGTTTATTTAAAACACCTTCTATTATTTCTCCATCTTTACTTTTCCAAGAAATTACTTCACTAGTAGCAACAGCCCAATCTTTTATTTGTTCCGACGATTTTGTTAATTTAACTGGGTTAGAAAATGTACTATCTGTTGTATAAATTTCAGATAAGTGATCATTGTTACGTCCGGCATATACAACTTTTTTTGCATCTTTAGAAAAAGAATAACTCCATATTTTACTATGTTTTACAGGAAGAACTTTATGTATTCCTGTATTTGGATTTACATGAACAATAACTCTTTTGGTCTTCAACCAAGTTAATGCATAAATTCCATTTTTATTCCATTGAAAATCAGATAAATTCTCATCAAAATCTTTTGCCAATTGTTTCGTATTTGTTCCGTCGATATTTATACTAAATACATTCTCATTAGTATAATAATTTGATGTAACGTTGTTTAAATTAGAAGTGTATAAGATAGATTTACTATCTGGAGACCAATCTATTAATCCATCGTAACTTTTGTTATCTACTAAAACTTTATGCTTTTTAGAACTGATATCATAAATCGAAATATCTGCTTTAAAAGCTGAATTTATTAAAGAATTAGGTTGATGTGTAAATGCTATTTTCTTACCATTTGGAGACCATTTAAAGTTTGTTATTGAAAATGCTTTATCTCCAATTAATAGTTTAGCTTCTAAATTACTTTTATACACTGAGTCTTTCAAAGTATTCGGTAAAGGATTATTCATTAAAAGATCCGGATTGAAGTTTGTAATCCAGATTTGACTTTGATTGAATTCTTTATCTTCAACTTTAAAACTTCCAAACTTATCTTTAACTTTCTTATTTTCCTTTGAATTATCTTCTGATTGTAAATACGCAATTTTATTTCCATCTGGAGACCATTCAAAATTATAAATTCCCTTTTTTGAATTTGTTACTTGAATTGCTTCTCCACCTACAACTTTAATAGCATAAATCTGGCTTCCAGACCCTTTATCTGAAACAAAAGCGATCCACTTACCATCAGGTGACCATTTCGCTGTCGAACTGCTTTTTTTACTATTCGTTAATTGAAAAGGTTCTTCTCCATTTTTAGAAATCCATAATTCAGAATCAAATCGATTTTCTTTCCAATCTGTAGCTCCTTTAGAAAACACTACATGTTTTCCATTTGGTGATAGTACTACATTTCTTACTACGTTTAATGAAATAATCTCTTCAAAAGATGGTTTTTTAAGATTTTGTGCGGTGATTGACAATGTCAAAAAAATCAATACGATAATTGATGTTGTTTTCTTCATAGTTTTTGGACATAGCTACTTTTTCTATTCGTAGCATTTTATATAGGTTGATTAATATTTTTAGATTTATGTAGCAATTTTTATTCGATTCTTTCTACTTTATTGATAGGAATAGGTAGATCTACTCCTTCTTGTATAAAACGTTTGTGTACTGCTTCTTTTAAAGCACATTTACCTCTGAATTCTTGAAAAGGTTCATTCATCCAGACATAAGCTCTCATATGAATAAAACTTTCATGAATATCAATAACACGAACATCTATACTTGTACTGGATTTTGTCTCCATAACCATTGGCAATTTAACAGCTTCTTCTTGTATAATTCTTCGGGCTAAATCTATATCAGCACGCAAACCAATTTTAAAATTATTAAAACTTAACACATGAGAATCCTCTATAGTATGATTTAAAACGGAATCTGTACTAATTACAGAGTTAGGTATGATTAAGCGTTTATTCTCAAAATTATTGATTACCGTATGACGTAATGTTATATCTTCAACAATTCCTACTCTAGTGTCATCTAACTTTATATAATCTCCAACTCTAAAGGGTTTGAAAATCACAATAAAAGCTCCTGCAATTAAGTTAGATAATGCCGCCTGTGCAGCGAAACCGATAATTGCTGCGATAATACCAGCTCCTGAAAAAATTATTGTAGCCTTACTACGTAAAGTAGGTACAGTCATTACAATAAAAATTAACGCAAATATTCCTATAAAAAACTTTACAGAATTACGTAAAAACTGAATACTTGTTCTCCCAAAACGCTCAGATTTTTTAGACTTTATTACTACAAGAATTATGTATCGAATTAACCTAGAAATTAGCCAAGCAGCTAATAAAACAAGAAATATATATATGGTTATTCCTGTAGAGCTTTTTAAATCAAATTCGTATGTAAGTAGTTTATTCAATTAACTTTTTCTTTTCAATAGTATTTGTTCGTATATATAAATACAGCGGAAATGTGAAGGCTACAGCAATGATAAAAGTTAGTGGAATTAAGATCCACCAATATTTAATCTTTAATTTGATTGCGTCTGGTATATAAAAAGCGAAAAAAGTTAAAACTACTACCAATAAGTCTGCACTTAATGATTTTCCTGCAAAATTTACTTTAGCATCTGCAAAAAAGTTTAAAAATGATGGATCAATTGCTGTTTGAAAATATTGGATATTGTAATACCAAGTGTAACACATACCCAATATTGCCAAGAATAGATATAAATATTTTAGTTTCATTTAAAATAATGCTGTTTGACTTTCATCATCGCCTTCTTTCTTCTTTTTAATAGCAGCTTCTAATGCTTTACGAGCTTTTTCTTTTTTATCTAAAGATTCATCTGCTTCTATGATATTAGTATCTTCAACTAACTCCTCTTCATTCACCTCTATATTTTCAACCTTTTCTTCTTCAGGCTCTTCGTAAGGTAATGATTCTAGAGTTTTTATAGTTCTGATCTTTGCTGCTGTCAGCTGATTTCCAATTGCTTTTATACCTTTTACAGAAATAAATTCTTCGAAATTTACTTTCATACTTGGTAAAGCTCTCTTAGAGAAAATCACCTCTACCATTGGACGGTAATCTGTAGCAACTATTTGTAATTGCGACTTTTCGTGATCTGTAATAAATATTTCTTCTTTATCCGTGCTTTCTAACAAGAAACGCTTCACATAATAACGCTCTTTGTGTCCGTCATAATAAATAGCAGAAATTGGCTTATTCGGTTTCCATTTTTCTAAGACAATCATGTCATTATCGAAATGCATTGCTAAGTCTGGTGTTACAGCTTTAGCTTTACCCGATTGCTTTACAATTAAGATTTTATCTTCAGCTTTAAACTCTCCTAATAATTCTCCTCTTTCATCAACATTTAAACGTCTCACAGTATCATCAAACCAAATCTTACGTGGTTTTAATGTTGATACACCAGCCTCTTTAAACTCTACTTTTTTAACGCTATGCTTAGTAACTAAATTACCTCTAACACTTCTTCCTTTAATGGCTAAATCAGCAAAATCTAAATCCCATTTCAATTTTTTAATACTTCCAACAGCTCGTAACAAAACAGTAACAACTTCTGCTTCTCCGTTTGGATTTGCTGAGAAATACAATACTTTGGAACCTTTATTTCCGTTTGTTAAATCGTATTCACGGTCTCTAGTTATAGAAGTTACATTAAAACGTTTCATATAACTTGGTCCGCGTGTACCATCTTTATAAATCAGGTTATAAACCGTACGCTTATCTTTCTTCTTGAAAACTGCTACGTGGATAATTCCTTTACCAACAAACGTTTTAGAATCTACTTTGGTAACTTGCATGACACCATCTTCTCGGAAAACAATAATATCGTCGATATCTGCACAATCTGCAACAAATTCGTCTTTCTTTAACGACGTTCCAATGAAACCTTCTTCTCTATTCACATAAAGCTTTGCATTACGCATTACCACTTTTGTAGCTACAATATCATCGAAAATTCTAATTTCAGTTTTACGCTCTTTTCCTTTTCCGTATTTGTCTTTTAGTTCTTTGAAGTAATCAATAGCAAATTCGATAAGATTATCTAAATATTCTTTTACCTCTGCTATTTTCTCTTCTAAACTTTCTATAAACTGTTTCGCTTTATCAATATCGAACTTAGAAATTTTCTTAATTCGAATTTCAGTAAGCTTTACAATATCATCTACAGTAACTTCACGTTTTAAATGCTTAGTATGAGGTTTTAAACCTAAATCAATTGCTTCAATTACACCTTCCCAAGTTTCTTGTTCCTCAATATCACGGTAAATTCTATTTTCAATAAAAATTCGTTCTAATGAAGAAAAATGCCATTGCTCTTCTAATTCATTTAATTGAATTTCTAATTCTTGTTTTAATAAATCAACAGTGAAATCTGTAGAACGTTTTAAAACATCAGAAACACCAATAAAAATAGGTTTGTTATCTTCAATAATACAACACAATGGAGAAATTGAATTCTCACAATTTGTGAAAGCATACAATGCATCTATAGTTTTATCTGGAGATACGTTTGGTGGTAGATGTACCAATATTTCTACATTAGCAGCTGTATTATCTTCAATCTTCTTGATCTTGATTTTACCCTTATCATTTGCTTTTAAAACACTATCAATAAGCGAAGAAGTAGTTGTTCCGAAAGGAACTTCTGTAATTACTAATGTTTTTTTATCTAACTGAGAAATTTTTGCTCTTACACGAACTTTCCCTCCTCGTTTACCATCATTATAATTGGAAACATCTGCAATTCCTCCAGTTAAAAAATCTGGAACTATAGTAAAGTTTCTTCCTCTAAGATATTTGATAGAAGCATCAATTAACTCATTGAAGTTATGTGGTAAAATTTTAGTAGATAAACCTACTGCAATACCTTCTGCTCCTTGTGCTAATAATAGAGGAAATTTTACAGGAAGATTTACAGGTTCTTTTTTTCTACCATCATAAGATTGTTGCCATTCAGTAGTTTTAGCATTGAAAACAACATCTAAAGCGAATTTAGATAAACGTGCTTCGATGTAACGTGAAGCCGCAGCTCTATCTCCTGTTAAGATATTACCCCAGTTTCCTTGCATATCTATAAGCAACTCTTTTTGTCCCATTTGTACCATGGCATCTGCAATAGAAGCATCACCGTGTGGGTGATACTGCATGGTATGACCAACAATATTTGCTACTTTATTATAACGTCCATCATCTAAATCTTTCATAGAATGCATGATACGACGCTGTACAGGTTTAAATCCATCTTCAATAGACGGAACAGCACGTTCTAAGATTACATACGAAGCATAATCTAAAAACCAATCTTTATACATTCCTGTAACCTTAGTTATGGTCTCTGTATTTTCAACTTGGTTTTCGTTTGTTAATTCTTCGTCGTGTTCGTAATTATTGTTTTCTTCGCTCATGTATTATAAACGTTTGTACGTTTTTGATTTTTTTACTTTTTTGATCTTAACAATATAAAAATAGCTAGACCTATTATTGTTATAAAAGCTGCATAGTTACCGTCATCAGTAATCTCGTTGAAATTTATTGAAAATAACATTAGAAAAATAAAAAAAAGAGCTATTAATATTAAGCCTCTATTTAATTTCATTTTAACTTTCTTCTATTAAATCTTGCTCTACTTTTAGATTCTCAATAATAAATTTTTGACGATCTGGTGTGTTTTTTCCCATGTAGAATTGTAACATTTGATCGATAGACATTTCTTTATCTAACATTACAGGATCTAAACGAATATCGTCTCCAATAAAATGTACAAATTCGTTTGGTGAAATTTCACCTAATCCTTTAAATCGTGTAATTTCTGGTTTACCTCTTAGTTTGGCTATAGCGGCTTGTTTTTCTGTTTCAGAATAACAATAATGTGTTTCTTTTTTATTTCGAACTCTAAAAAGTGGTGTTTCTAAAATATATAAATGTCCTTCTTTTATTACTTCTGGGAAGAATTGTAAAAAGAATGTAATTAATAACAGTCTAATGTGCATTCCATCAACATCGGCATCAGTTGCGATTACGATGTTGTTGTAACGTAAGCCTTCTAGTCCATCTTCAATATTTAAAGCAGCTTGAAGTAAATTAAATTCCTCGTTTTCATACACGATTTTCTTTGTTAAACCATATGAGTTTAAAGGCTTTCCTTTTAAACTGAAAACTGCTTGAGTATTTACATTTCTTGATTTTGTGATAGAACCTGATGCAGAATCTCCCTCGGTAATAAATAACGTGGTATTTAAATAGTCTTCTTTTTTTGTATCTCCGAAATGAATTCTACAGTCTCTTAATTTTTTATTGTGAAGATTTGCTTTCTTAGCTCGATCTCTTGCTAACTTTCTGATTCCAGATAGTTCTTTACGCTCTTTTTCTGCTTGTAAAATCTTCTTTTGAAGTGTTTCAGCAATTACAGTATTCTTGTGTAAGTAATTATCCAGTTTAGTTTTTACAAAATCGTTGATGTAAGTTCTTACCGTTGGTAATCCGCCTCCCATTTCAGTTGAACCTAATTTGGTTTTCGTCTGACTTTCGAAAACAGGCTCCATTACTTTTATGGAAATTGCCCCAATGATAGACTTTCGCACATCTGAAGCATCAAAGTTTTTTCCATAGAACTCACGAATCGTTTTTACTACAGCCTCTCTAAATGCAGCTTGATGCGTACCACCTTGTGTTGTATTTTGTCCGTTTACAAACGAATGATATTCTTCTGAATATTGAGTTTTGCTATGTGTCATAGCAATTTCTATATCATCTCCTTTCAAATGGATTATCGGATATAGCATGTCCTCAACATTGTTATTATCTTCTAAAAGGTCTTTTAATCCGTTTTCAGAATAATATTTTTCTCCGTTAAAAACTATGGTCAATCCTGGATTCAGATAGACATAATTCTTTAATAAACGAATTACATATTCTGGACGATATTTATAATTTTTAAATATGGCATCATCTGCAATAAAAGTAACCTTTGTTCCTCTTCTTCTGGTTGTTTCCTCTAAAAGATCTTGATTGGTAAGATTTCCTTTTTCAAATTCAGCCGAAGCAGATTTTCCATCACGTGTACTTTCTACACGGAAATATGTTGATAATGCATTTACAGCTTTGGTACCAACTCCGTTTAATCCTACAGATTTTTTAAAGGCTCTACTGTCGTATTTTCCTCCAGTATTCATCTTAGAAACTACATCGACAACTTTTCCTAAAGGAATACCACGACCATAATCTCGAACAATAACTTTATTACCTTGGATAGATACTTCGATTGTTTTTCCTGTACCCATAACAAACTCATCAATAGAGTTATCGAGTACCTCTTTTACTAAAATGTATATTCCATCATCAGGAGAAGAACCATCTCCTAATTTACCAATATACATACCTGGACGCATACGGATATGCTCTTTCCAGTCGAGTGATCGTATATTATCTTCGGTATATTTAGTTTCTTGCGCCATAAAATCTGAGAAAAATGAAGTGTATGCTAAAATAAGATTTACCTAGAAAAAATAAAAAACTCTGTCAACATAGTTATTAACAGAGTTTTTAATGCTTTGATTATTAATCAAAAAGAAATAAAATTATTCTGACCAATAAGATAGTGTTACTATAATTTCATCATTTACAATAGAATTATTAGATAAAGTAACAATTGTACTGCTTGCTCCATCAAAATATCCATCGTAAGCATCGAAACGATATGTACCAGCCGGTAAGTTTGTAAAAAGATCTACTTCTCTCCTATCATCTGCATAATAATATGTATTGGTTTCTACATTATATGCATAATATCCAGGTAAAGTTGCTGCTGGAACTTCATTTCCGTATCTATCTTCTAATTTGATTCTTACATCAAAATCTGATGATTTCTTATTTAGTTCTTTTTTTGTTTTAGTCTCTATAACAGTTGTTGAACTATTTGCTAAGTTTTGTGCTTCAATATTTGAAACTAATAAGCTAGCTACTAAAAAGACAAAAATATGAGTGATTTTTTTCATTATAAAGTGGTATTAAGGTTAACTCAGTTAAAGTTATCTTTTTGATTTCTGTATACAGGAAAAACAGCTTTATGAGATGGTTAGCTAAATATTAATTAACAGTGTTAAAATGAAAATAGAGTGTTAACTATTTCTTCTTTTTACTTTCGTATTTACATAAAATTCTACCATATTTTTCAGCTTTCTTCTTTGATATCTTTTTTATTTCTGATTTACATCTTGATAAGCCTCTACAGTTTTTATTGTAGTGATATCTCTTACTTTTTACACTTACACATATATACACTTGTTCTTCTTTTTTCTGTTGGAATCCTGATAGTAGAAAAAATAAAAGAAGTGAGACATAAATTGATTTTTTACTTTTCATAACTAAAAACCATTTAATTTATCAATTGCTGCTATTCTAACGTCTCTTTGATGTTTTATGATTCTTTCATAATCGTTTTCTTGATCGGCTAATTTTGAAATTAGAACAAACAACTCAATAATTAGAAAAAATAATAACCAAAGTCCCCAAACAACTAATGAAATAGGTGAAGAAACTAATATTTTAAACATTACTTTTAATTCATCTAAAAAACCTTTACTATGTAATAATTCTTCTTCTGTTTTTTCTCTAATGTCTATTTTTCTCTGGGTCAGTGCTGATTTTTCTTCTCGCAAGTTTGAGATCTGTTTATCTATATCTTCAATTAATTTAGCTTTAGGATTTAATACTGATTCTGTCGTATAAATCTTTTTTACTAAAACCGTATCTCTACCATCTATTGTTTTGCTAGGGATTCTTTGACTTTCATATTTTGGTAAACGAATAGTTGGTTTCCTAGTAACTTCGTTTATGAGCATTTCTCTTTCATGCTGTTTGTTAGCTATAGTAGAATCTAAATCTTTTTCTTGTAAATTGATTTCGTTTATCTTCTGAGGTAAAACTTTACTAACTTCATTATTAACACTCATTAGTTTTTCTTTTATAATATCCTCTTTGAAAATAATTTGATCTACTATTACCGAACCTAATAAAGACATTACTAAAGCTAAAATAATTCTGAATGTTGCTGCTTTTTTATTCTTAGCTCCAAGAATAATTTGTCTTTCTATCTGAACAATAATAATCATTAGAATAATTCCTGTAATTACAGAACCTAGTGCAGGCAATCTTAAATATTCTCTAGAAAATAAAAAGCCTATTAACAACCACATAATCATAATAATTAATAATGCTGCTGTATATTTTTTACTGATTTTTTACTGGCTTCGCTACAAGACATTAATAACTTATAATTATAACCTATTAGAAAACAACCAAATCGAAGCCAGTTATTTTTACTCTTAAACATTTTTCTCTAAAATTTGATCTGACATTGCTGCTAATCCTCTAGTAAACCCTCTTTTATACGATAGGGATACTCTGTCTATAAGTCCGGCATCATTTAAAAAATCTTCTTCTATTAGTTTTACTTCTGCTATAGAGTCTTTCGTTTTAATTAACGCTGTTTCTAACAACTTTACTGTATCTATTAAACCAGCATTATTTCTAGATTCAATATGAAATTCAATATCTTTAATATAATCTTCATAACTTTTAAAAGCTCTTTTAATTAAAATATGGAAATCGTATTTCAATAATCTTATATTATCACTACTGTAAGAATGATCTGGATTGATTAATGCATCATCATATCCTTTCTCTTCAAAATCTTTAGATGCAAAAGCATAAATCCTTTCTAGGTTATATCTTCCTGCTTCTGAAAATTCTTCTGATGATGTTGTTTCTTCTTCAATAAATAATTCTTTAGTAACCTCAGGAACAATAACTTCTGTTACATCATCTGTCGTTTCTTCTTTTTTTCTAAAAATATTAAGTAGTTTCATTTTAAATATATTTTATTGGGACTTTAAATTTATTATGACCAGATTGATGGCATTTTTCACAAAGCGTGATCATGAGCTTGTTTGGATATTCCCATGGCTTTTTAAACTTTCGTAGTGTTAACGAATAGTGATACTGCCTATGATGAATTTGTAATTTCTCTGTTGAAGAACAAACTCTACAAACATGTTTATCTCTCTTTAAGATTTCTTTTCTTTTCTCTTTCCATTCTAGAGTAAATAATAAAACTCCATAAGTACCATGAGCTTTTTTAACTAATTGTTTCTGTCTCAAACTGCTCATAATATTCGTATGTTTTAAGTAAATCTGTACTATGATTGTAGATATCTGTAATTATATCTATTTTATACTTTGTTTCCTTTTTATTAGCATCTATAACTCCCAAGTATTTATTTTTACCATTAAAATGTAATCTGCATAAAGGTTTTCTATTATTATCATCCAAAAGAATTCCAAAATAAGATTGTGTATCTCTGAATGCTATTCTTTCTACAGCTAACTTTCTACTTAGAATAGCTACTACAATTCTAAACCCTTGCATTTCTTCTTCAGTAGTTATTATTTTCGATTCAATTTCTGGTTCTTTTTCTTCTTCTATTTGTTTTTCATCCTCTTTATTTAATGCACTTTGTAATCTATCATTTACTTTCTCACTTATAAATTGATTCATAGATTTAGTTACTAAATCTTTAAACTGATCTAATACCTTTTCTGTTTGTCTTCCGGAGTAAATTCGAGATGAGAAAAATCGCACAAAATCAGAATCTGGATTTTGTAGTTGACTCGTAAATATCTTTTTTATTTCTTTTGAGTATTTTAAAGAACTTGCATTAGATGCAATTTGTTCTATATCAAATTTTGTTTTGTGAAATTTTAAAATTTCATTGATTATAGATTCTTTTAATTTAGTTATGGTAAATTCTAAAAATGGTTTTTCATCCATTTTATTCGTTTCTTCTAAATCTGTAAAAAACTTATAATCTATACCGTTTGTTAATAAAGCAAATTTTGATTTTGAACTATGAAAATATCTAAATAACTGAGAATTATGTGTAGTTAAATCTTCTTTCCAATATTTACACTCTATTATTAAAATAGGTGACCCATTTTTTAAAATTGCATAGTCTACCTTTTCACCTTTTTTAAGTCCAATATCTGCAGTAAATTCAGGAACTATTTCTGTAGGATTAAAAATATCATACCCTAATAATGCAATAAATGGTAATACAAATGCTGTTTTAGTTGCCTCTTCTGTTTCTATTTGATCTTTTAAATCATCAATCCTTACTGATAGATCTTTTAGTTTGTTTATAAATTCCATCTTTCTATTTTTTCTATTCTTAATTTTATGTGCTCTTGCTAATTCAGTATTATTATATTTTTAGAATGAACAAAACCTATAGCCTCTGTTCGTATTACTTTTACTTTAAACCATTCATTTTCTAAAGCAATTAATTCTAGAACTTCGTATTCCTTTAGATTTAAAATGATATAATAACTTTTATCTGCTCCACTTCTTAAAGGAGTATTATTATGTTTTACTTGAGCTATCTTATTTTTAAAAAGTATTTTCTTTTGCTTTACTATTGGTTTGATTGAATAAGACTTAATAGTTTTCTTTTTTGTTTTTTTTCTTGTATACCTTTCAGCACACACACCACACGAACCTCCGTTATTACAATACTTACATCTACTACAGTTTTTACAAGCTCTGCAATAAGAAGATCCTGTACATCTAGCATCAGTTGAAACATAACATGCTTTAATACTTGAATACTTTGGAAGCATTTTAATTTCTGTTTCATTCTTGGGAAAGAAAAACAGGCTAACAAGAAGCGGAGAAATAAAACCTAATACTATATACTTTTTCATGGTTAACTTTCTATATTTTACTTTACATCAAATTCTACTTTTTAATTCTAAAAATTGTAAAAACACTAACAATTAAAAAAAGTATTCCTAAACATCCCACAGGTTTATTTTTTGTAAATGTTTTACGATAACTAACTCCTTTTACACCTGTTTTAATTGTATACCCTCTAGAACTAATTGTTCCTCTTTTAGTTCTTATACTAGGTGTTATACCAGATTTACTAATATTAAGTCCAACTCCTTTTCCTAATTTTATTCTTTTACGGTATCTAAATCCCATATCAATCTTCTTTAGCTCTTAAGCCGCAATGCGGACATTCATGACAGTTTTCTCTATCTTGTTTAACTTTATCTATTAAAGCAGAACTTATAATACCAGTTGGTAAAGCAACAAAGCCAATACCTATAACACCTATTAATGCACTTAGAAATTTTCCTAAAGGAGTTATAGGACTTACATCTGCTCCAACTGTTGTTAGTGTTCCAAGCGACCACCAAAGTGCTTCTATTATACTTGAAAACTTATCTGGTTGTGCTTCATTTTCAGCATAAAAAATGAATGTTGATGATAGGATTATTAAAATAAAAGCGATGAATGCTGTAATTAATAGTTCTGGTTTTGTTTCCTTTAATATTAGATTGATTGTTTTAAAAGATTTTGAGTATCTACCTAACTTAAAAATTCTAACAATTCTCAATAATCTTAATACTCTGAGCATTCTTAAATCAAAAGGAAAAATTAATGGTAAATAAAAAGGAAGAATTGATAATAAATCTAGAAGACCATAACCTGAAAAAAAATAAGTTCTCCAACTTTTATTTTCTTGTTTTTCAGCAATTATCAACCTAACAAAGAATTCAACAGTAAAAACTCCTATTGAAAATATCTCTATAGTTTCAAAAAGATTCTGATGATCTATTCTTAATACTTTAAATGACTCTAAAATCAAACAAACTACGTTGAGTACTATTAAACTGTAAATAAATTTTTCTAAGAAGATATTTAGTTTCTTATATCTCATATCTTCTAACATTTACAATTTGATCTATCTACATAAACTTTTGTTTCATTTTCACTATAATAATAACAACCTCCCCGAGGACCTGTATACAATGTATTTCCATTGTAATATCCACAACTTATTTCTGTATTACTCTGTTCTATTACGTTATCATCTCCATCACTAGTACAAGAGATATTTAAAAAAAGTATGTAAACGAATAATAACTTTGTGTTTTTTATAAAAAAAGATTTCATGATTAATAGTTTGATTAGTTATATCAAAACTAATTCTCCTAAAAAACAAAACCTTACGGATATTCGTAAGGCTGTATTGTAAACTTGAAATTATTATATTTTTTTATTTCTAAATCAATCCGAAATCTTTTGTGATAGCAACTAATTGAGTAGGGTTATTTGCATTAAAGTTCTCTTTAAGCAATTTTAATCTTTTCTCTACAGAACTTGTGCTAGAAGGTTTAATTCCTTTTTTCTTTAATTCGTCGCTTATTTCTCTTTGTTCTAAACCGTCTGCTAAATGCTGAAGTAAGAAAATGTCAAAAGAAGTAATTTCAAAACTTTCTTTTGATTTAAGAACGTGAGCTAATTGAGGTGAAATAAAAAAGTTTTCTTCTTTTATTAATGAAATCGCTTTTTTAAGATCTTTTAAAGCATCATTTGATTTCCATACATATCCGTCTAATTCTAAATCACTACATAATTGTTTTACCTTAAAAGGTCTATCTTCTATTGAAAACATTATCGTTTTTAAATTCGGATCTTCCTTTTTTACTTCTCTTACTAATTCGTCTCCAGAATTTAATCTTTGTTCGTTATAGTTACCAACAAATGATAAATCACTAATTAGTAAATCAAACGGTTCATTTATTCGAATTGCATTCTTAAATTTTATAAAAGCTTCGTCACAATATTGTGTAAACTCTATATTTTTAATTTCTAATTCTTCTAAGGCTTTACGGACTCCACTAGAAGCTAAATCGGCATCTTCTGCTATTAATACTTTTTGAAACATAATTACTTTTTAAATTGGAATTTTGCTTGAAAACCTTTTTGTTTTTCTGAATCAAATGTAATTGTTCCTCCTATAGATTTTATACGGGTTTCCATATTATTCAATCCATTTTTATTAGCGATTAGCTGTACTCCTACACCATTATCTTTATATCTGACTTTTATTTTATCTTTCTCTCTATCGAAAGTTATAACTACTAAATTAGCTTTACTATGCTTTTTCATATTTACTAAAAGTTCTTGTACAACTCTATATAACACAATTTGCTTTTCTTTCGTTAATGAATTTACATTTATCTCAGATAAACCTTTATTAATAATTTTACAAGTATCTGTTGTAAAATCAATAAATAATTGTTGTAAAAACTCTTGAAATTTTTCTCCTGTAATTACTGGACTATTCTCGTGAGAAATATCTCTAGTTTGCTTGTATATTTTATCTAAATCCGCTAACAAATCAGTTGACTCAATAGTTGTATTACTTTGTATTTTATTCATTGCTAAGTACACGTCATTAGCTAATTCATCATGGATTTTTTTCGCTAAACGGGTTTCTGTTTTATATACTTCTATTATTTTTTCTTTTTTGGTTTTTTGTCGTTTGTAGAAGAAATAGGCTATTAATGTTAGCAATGATAGGCTTCCTATATAAATCCAAAGTTGTTTTTGTTTTTCACTTTGAATAGCTTTTTTTTCAAACTCTTGACTCTCGTACTTTATTAAAGCATATTTGTTTTGAGCTTTATCTTTTTTTGCATAGATAAAATCTTTTAATTTATTTCTTTTAAGAGATGTAGCCAAGGCTATAGAATCTACTTCTAAACTTATAATTTTATCATATGCTTCAACAATGTCATTAGATCTTTTCTCTTTATTTGATATCTCTAGCATCTTGTAAGCAAAATCTAAAGATTTTTGGGAGTTAATATTTTTAAAATAATCTGATAAATGTGCATAAGAAGCTATTAATCCATTATTATCTTTGATTTTTATTCTAATTTTCTTCGCTAAAACTAAACTTGATAATATATTCAATGTTGAATCTTTTAACCATCTAGTGTACCCTAAATTATCTATAATTCTTGCTTTTATTGATGGAATTCCTATGGTATCCTTTAATAGCTCTTCATATATTTTAATTGATTTAGTATATTTTTTCTGAAATTTATAAGCTACAGCAATGTTATTTTTATATTCAATGATATTCTTTTTTTTATTTGAAAACTTAATTGCTTTTTTATAATAATCTATAGCTTCATTATATAAACCCTGATTCCTTAAATTTATTCCTAAATTATTATAAATATTAGATAAATATTTACTATTAACTCCCTTTAAAGAATTTAATGCTTTTACAGAAGTAGAATTACTTTTAGTATAATCATTAAAGTTAGATTCTATAATCGCCATATTAGAGTAAACTTTAGATAATCTACTATTATCTTTTAATTTTTTAAAAAAAGGTACTGCTTTATCATAAAAATAATAAGATGAATCTATTTCGTTAAACCAATAGTAATACAAACCCAATCTATTATATGCCTTACCTATATATAGAATATTATTATCTTTTAGTGAAGTTTTTAAGTATTCTTTTAAATAAAATTTAGTTTTTAATTCATCACCTAATTCAAAAGATGTTTTAATTTTTTTTACAAACTCTTTGTAATTATTATTCTGTTTATGATCTTTTGTACAGGAAACAAAACTTAATCCAACAAAAATAATATTTAGCCAAAATCCTTTCATACACCTAAAATAAAAAAGGTTGAGACAACTCTCAACCTTTTTTTTTGATAAAATTTAATCTTCTTCATCATCTTCAATAGGTGTCTGCCCTTCTTCTCCACCTGTAGCTTTAATCTCCTGTTGTATTTCTAAATCTTGTATTTGTTCTTCATTTAAATCTGTACATGAAGTAAATATGCTGTTCCCTATGATAAATGCGAATATTATAAAAATGCGTTTCATAATAAAATTCTGTTTTAAAAATTGATAATATTTATCCTGTCCGAGCACTTTGCTCAGATTCAGGCCATGTCAGTTTTCGACATGGAATTTTTAAAAGAGGCGCGCTACTCTTTCGCGGGAAGTGAGGTGTCTAATCAGTATTATTTAAAAGCTTCCCTTCTTTTAAAATCAACTGATGTAGATCTCTTAATTAAGTGATGTAATCGTTTCGTATATTTTTAATTCCCCGACCAATCACACTGCAAATATTCTGATTATTTGGAGTTTAGGGTTAGTCAAAATTCATCCATTTTTTAACCAAATGGTTTTGGTTATTTTATGGTTACCCGTAACCAAAACTTCACCAAAATGGGGAAATTTGGACAACAACTAGCTAAAACACTATGATTAAACAACTTATCACAGATTTCTTTCAAGAAATAGAAACTCGGGAATTTAAGAGTAACAAGAATAGTAAAACTGATTTTTGGGTAAATGAATTACAAAAAGTAGATTATAATGATGAAAATTATATAGGAAAAAGAAAAGCAGAACGTTATTACAAAAAGTATGTTGAAGAAAAAGATAATGTAAGTGTAAAAATCCCTAATGAATATCAAAGGAATTTTATAGCCAACTATCTGGGTTATGAAACTTTTAGAGATTATGAAACAAAAAATACTTCTGAAAATAACTCTAAAACAGAAATCCATTCAGAAGTAAAACCAATTACAAAAAAAACATATACATATACACCTATTAAAAACAATAGAAAAAAACAGATATATCTAATTTCTGGTTTACTTTTTCTTTCTAGTATCTTCATTAAATATTTATACTTTAATCAAACGAATAATAACTTTATTAAATGGAATAATAATCGTTTTGAGAATGCTTTATCAACTGATGAAAATGTAATAGATAATTCTATTTATAAGATAGATATTGAAAACTTTCAAAAAGTTGACTTAGACACTAGTTACACCTTTTTCACTAAAGGAGTTGCTAACTATTGGTATGGAAAAAATACTAAAAATGTTCGTGAATTTTTTTCAGCTAGAGGAATTCATCCAGAGACAACAAAAGAATTAAAACCAATTACAAGAGAAATTCTAAACTTAGAAGGGTTATTAAATGAATAAAAAAACTCTGTTAATATTAGTATTAACAGAGTTTTTCATATAAGAATAAATACGTATTATTTTTTAATAAACTTGTTTTTATAAACTCCTAAAGAGTTTTTAATAGCATATATATACGTTCCTTGTGTGTAATTTGAAATGTTTAAAGATAATTTATCAAACTGATCATCCATCTTTTTTTCTTCTACTAATTTTCCTGTTATATCGTAAATTTTGATTTCTACAATTTCATTATTTAACGCTGAATAAGGAATATTAATAATTTCTGTACTTGGGTTTGGATAGGCTGACTTTTCATTTCTTAATGATACTTTATTTGTAGATAGTGTTCCATTTCCGCCTAAACTATAAACTCTAGTTTGAACCGCATTTGAATTCAAATCATGTTTTCCTAAAACTAATTTTACTCCTTCTGAAGTTTGATATAAGAATGTATCTTCATGAGCTCTACTATCTATAGCAGCTTCTGAAACACTCCATTCATCTAATCTGAATAATTCTTCTAAATCTTCATTTATAATGTAAAAACTTTGTGGTCTTCCTTCTGAACCGTCAGGATTTGTTATAGAAAATTGTTGAATCATAAATTCTAATTTATCATCATTATTGACTATGTGCTGTGAAATATCTCTAACTTCATCATTAGATCCAATATCAATTGTTTTATAAATTGAATTGTCTAAATTGTATATTTTAATAATAGTATTTTGTGGGTTGCTAGAGTTAAAACTATCTTCTTCATCTATCACAATAATTTTATCTCCAGCATTAGGAAATTTCATAATAACAACATCATCATTATACTCAGAATCAAGTGTAACTTGTGAAAAAGCTGCATTGATAGTTAAAAAGGTAGAAAGTAATAGTGTAATTTTCTTCATAATTTTTGATTTATATTCATTTTTGTTTTTAAATTCTAAACAATTATTTGTTCTAAATCGTCATTTACAAAATATGATGTGCTTGGTTAATTGATACTAGCTTTTTGTTCTATACAGAAGAATTTATTTAAACGATGATCATTTATATTCACCAAAAAACTTTAGTAATGAATTAAATTTCACAACAAATTAGAGGCAACTAGACAACAATTTTTAAATAACAATTTCTTACAACAATAATAATATTTTTTTACTAGACTGCACATGAAATACTTTATTTATCCAATAAAAAAACTCTGTCGAATATATCAACAGAGTTTTACTTTTAAACTATTTTGAGATTATTACCTAATGATAATCTTTTTGACTAGTTTTTCGTTCTGTGTTTCAATTAATACAAAATATAAACCTGGTACCATATTTAAATTATAATCTATTTTATATGCTTTATTATTTTCAACTTTTTTATAGTTGATCATATCATTACTTAATAAACTATAAATTTTAATACTTACATCACTTTCTTCCTTTAATTCTAAGTCTAAAGCAAAAACTCCTGACGAAGGATTCGGATAAATATTAAAGTCTGTAATTATAGGATCATTATCATTTGCTTCTTCAGACGCTGTATCATCTCCAATTTCTTTTTCAGTGATAAACACAGTCTTAGTTTGAAATGCTTCACATTCTCCTTTTTTAGTATATAAAGTTATTTCATACTCTCCTGCTTCTTCAAAATAAAATTCTACATATTCTTTAGTCGTTTCATTTAATTTAGCATTAACTGGTAATATCCATTCAGATTCTTCAGGTGCTGGATCACTAACATTTACTGCAACTACAGGTTCATTTACAAAAGCGATTGAAGACACAAAGAAGTTTGATGAAATATCGTCTTTTGAACGTTTAATTTCTATATCGTCTGTTATTATACATCCATCTTCATTAGTAATTACTACAGAGTACACTCCTTCTTCAGAAACTTCAATTACACGTTCTGTACTTGATAATCCATTAGTAGATGACCATTCGTATGAAACACCCTTATCTATTGTAGCATTTAAAACATACGTTTGATCTTTACATAAAGTAACATCATCTCCTAATGAAAACTCGATCTTTTCAGGATTATTTAAAACATAAGCTTTTGAAATTTTACAACCTTTACTATCTGTAATAATTACTTCGTAAGTTCCAGAAGTTAAATTATCATTTATACTTGTTATACTTCCATTATTCCACTCGTATGTGTATGGAGGTAATCCTCCAGAAACTTCTACTTTAATAGTACCATTGTTTCCATTGAAACACTTTGGATCATTTGTTTCCTCTCCGCTAATAATTAATTCTGGTGGCGCATTTAATTCAATTTTTTCAGTAACAGAACATCCGTTAGCATCAACAATTGTTACTTCATATGTTCCTAGTAGTACATCTGTTAAATTTGCATCACTTGAACCTGTATTCCAAATATATCGATAAGGTGATGTACCTCCTTTAACAGCAGTTGTCACAGTCCAATCATTTCCAGTTCCACATAATGTGTAATCTGAAGTTAAATTTAACTCTAGAGCTTCTGGTTCTGTTATTTCATAATTTGAACTACGAACTGTGTTTCCTTTAGCATCAAGAATAATCACATAATATTTACCAGGATCTAAATTGGAAATTTGATTTTTAGAACCGATAATTCTATTAGAACCTTCTTTATACCAACTGTATTGATAATCTTTAACTCCTCCAATTGCAATAGCTTCTAATGATCCGTTATTAGTCCCTAAACAACTGATAATCGATACTTGATTTAAAGATACTTCTAAAAGATCTGGCTGAGTTATTTCATAATCTTCGACTAAACGGCATCCTTTTGAATCTTCTACTACTAATTGATATTTTCCTGCCGAGATATTATCTAAAACAGTAGCGTTTGTTCCTACAGAAACTCCATCAGCATCCAACCATTGATAAGTATAATCTGGTGTTCCTCCTGTTAACTCAACTGTAATCGATCCGTTCGATAAACCAAAACCTGTTACATTAATGGTATCATCTTTAGTTAACTTTAATTCAGGTGGTGGAGTTAAACGAATACTTTCTTTAGTGCTACAACCTCTAGCATCAACTACAGTAACTTCGTATAATCCAGGAGTTACATTATTTAAATCTGCTGTACTTTCACCACTACTCCAAATGTATCTGTATGGTGGAGTTCCTCCATTAGTATTAGAGATAATTGTCCAGTCATTTCCAGTTCCACAAGATGTATATTCAGATGATAAAGCTGTCTCTAATATCTTTGGTTCTGTTAATTCAAAACTTTTACTACGTTCTACATTACCATTTTTATCTTCAACAATCACATAATAATTTCCAATCGCTAAATCTGTAAGTTTACTTTCTGTTCCTAGCGCAATAGTAGATGATTCTTCATACCATTTATACTTGTAATCTTTTACGCCACCTTTTACAACAGCTTCTAACGATCCATCTGAAGAACCTAAACAACTAATTGTTAATAGTTGATTGATTGATACTTCTAAAGGTTCTGGTTGAGTAATTTCAAAATCTTGAGTTATACTACATCCATTATTATCCTCTACAATTACTTTATATTTTCCTATAATAAGATTGTCTAATACTGTTGCATTAGTTCCTATTGGACTATCATCTTTATCAAACCACTTGTAATTGTAATTTGGAGTACCTCCTGTTACTTCTATCTCAATTGTACCATTACTAAGTCCGAAACCACTAACATTAGCTATTTCTTCTTTTGTAAATTTAAGTGGTGTTGGCTCCGTTATATTTATCTGGTATTCAGAATTTCCTGTAGTATCTGTAGCCAAACAATTATTAATGTCTCTAACTTGTACTTCATATGTTCCTTTTACAAGATCTGATACAGTAGCTGTATTTCCTGTAACTACATTCCAAGCAGAGTAACCAGAGTCTTTTTTATATCTATATTCATAAGTTCCCGTTCCTCCCTTAATATCTAATTTGAAACTAGCGTCATTAGTTCCGAAACAATTAGCATTAATTTGACTAATTGATACTTCTACTTTTTCTGGTTGAGTTACCGTAAAAATTGAACTTTTTTCTTCTATTCCTTCAGCATTACTTACAATAACATAATAATCACCTGCTGGAATACCTTTTAACTGTTTATCTGTACCTAGAACTGTACTAGAATCTGTACTGTACCATTTGAACCTATTTCCTAAAGCTCCTCCAATTGTAACTACATCTAAAATAGCGTTGCTTTCTCCATGACAGAAAATTTCTTGTCTTTGCTCCACAGAAACTAATAATTCTCCTGGATTTGCAAGATTATATTCTTCAGTAATAATACAATTTTTAGCATCTGTTATAGTGATGCTATACATACCTTCAGAAAGATTTTCTATTTTACTCGATTTAGTATTAGTTGTTTCATCCAATACTACGGTATCAGTATCATCTTTCCACACATAATTATAAGGAGCTTCTCCTCCAATGATAATAACTTCGATGTCACCATCATTTACTACATCAGAAGTTGGACGAGATAATTTCACATTATTTATGGCATACTTTTCTGGCTGATTTATTACAATTTCTCTTTGAATAAAACATCCATTGTTATCTGTTATTGTAACATTATAAGTATTAGCCTCGATATTGTTTAATGTGTTGGTATTTACGCTTGAGTGAGCCCACTTATATGAATATGGTGTTACTCCTCCCTTAACATTAACCACAATTGCTCCATCTGATCCTTTGTAACATGTTGCATCTGTTGTAGAAACATTATCTATTTCTAATTGCGATGGCTCTATAATAGTAACTTCTTTTTCTTTTCTATTACCATTTTTATCTTCGATCTTCAACAGATAAGTACCACCACTAATGTTTAATAATTCTGATGTATTGCTTAATTCTATCGTCTCTCCTACTTTATTCCATGAATAAAAATAAGGTTTAACTCCTCCTTTAACATGAGCTGAAATATTAACTTTTTCACCAAAACACGAAATATCGCTTTTATTAAAATCTATATTTAATTCATCTGGCTCATCTACAGTGTAAGTCTCTATTATACTACATCCTTTATCATCTGTTATTTGAACTGTATAATCACCTGCTTTTACTCCTGTTAGATTAGCTGTTGTATTGGTTAATGTAACATCTGATTCATCTTTCCATTGATAAGTGTATGGTGAAGTACCTCCATTCACTTCAATAGAGATTGTTCCATCTACTTTACCAAATCCTGTTGTCATGGTAGTAGTATAATCTTTTATACTTAGAGCTTCAGATGGTTGAGTAATTGTAATTTTCTTTGTAAACTCACAAACTAAATTTTTATCTATTACAGTAACTGTATATTCTCCTGCTTTTAATTTGGTAATTTCGTCACCAGTTGCTCCATTATCCCATCTGTAAGAATAATCTCCAACACCACCAGTCGCTGTTACTTTTATTGTACCATCGTCACCACCGAAACAAGAAACTTCTGTTTTAATGATATTTACATCTAAAATTTCTAATACTGGAGGTTCAATTATAGTAATTTCACCTTCAATTTCAATTTTATTCTTATCTGTTACTTTAACAACATAAGTTCCACCACTAACATCTAATATATCTGACTCTTCACTTAGTTTTAATCCTTCCCCTTTTTTTGTCCAAAAATATGTGTAAGGTTTTACACCACCTGTAACATTCGCTGAAGCAAAACCTTTTTGACCATTACAAGTAATGTCTTTTTTATTAAATTTTATTTCTAATTTTTTAGGTTGTTCAACTGTATATGTTGGATCTATTTTACATCCTTTCGCATCTGTTACAATTACAGTATAATCTCCTGCAGCGAGGTTATTAATAATTTTAGTTGTACTACTTAAAATATTATTTGTAGCGTCGAACCATTTGTATGTGTATGGAGGTGTTCCTCCTTCAACTTCAATAGAAATTGCTCCATCAATTGAACCAAATTGTTTAGTATCAGTTACTAATTTATCTTTTATACCCAGCGGATTTTTAGGTTCATTTACGACTATTTTCTTTTCAAATTTACATTCTAAGTTTTTATCTCTAACAGTAACTGTGTATTCTCCGGCTTTTAAATTATTAATTTGATCTCCAGAGGTTCCATTATTCCAACTGTAAGAGTAATCTCCTACACCACCAGTTGCTGTTACTTTTATTGTACCATTATCTCCTCCGTGACAAGAAACATCGGTTACTATTATATCTGTATTTAGAATTTCTAACAAAGGAGGCTGGTTTACAACTATTTTTTTAGTAGTTGAATTTCCTTTATCATCTAAAACTGTAAGTACATAAGTATCTGCTCCCTTATCTTTCAATTCGAAGGTAGTTCCTAAAATATCCGTTTTACCTTCTCGTACCCATTTATATGTATAAGGTTTTACTCCTCCAGATACTTTTGAAGTTAAACTTATAGATTCATCTCCATTACATTTTATATCTCCAATTTGTAATATCTCATCAATAATTAACTTATCAGGTTGATTTACTGTGTATAAATCAGAAAGTACTGTACAGTTTTCATTTGTTAAAGTTAATTGATAAGTTCCTGCTTTGGCATTTTCAAGATTCTTTTCAGTACTAACAATATCCGTTTTATCTTTAAGTCTCCATTCGTATTTATAATCAGTAGTTGTACCTCCATCAACTTCAATTAAGATACTACCATCACCTTTTTCAAATCCTGATAGATCATTTACTTTAGCTGAAATGACTTTCAATTCTTTGGCTGGTTGATTAATCATAAAAGTTGGAGATATTTGGGTACATAGATTTTTATCTGTAACTTCTACATAATACTCCCCTGCTTTTAAATTTTGAATATTTTTATTGGTACTAGAAAAACTAGCATCTCCTTTTTTAATCCATTTATATGAATATGCAGCTGCACCTCCTGAAGTATCAAAAGGAGTTCCATCTTGAACATCAATTTTAATCTCTCCATTACTTCCTTCAAAACAAAAAACATCAGTTTTATCCATTAAAGAAATTTTGATTTGAGATGGTTGACTAATACTAATTGTTTTAGAAGTGGTTACATTTTTACTATCCTTGATATCAACCTTATATGTACCATGCTTTAATCCTGAAATACGATCTAATTTTAAATTTCCTGAATTTAAGAATGTAGATGTTCCTCCATCAAGCTTATACCATTTATATTCAAAACTTGAAGGTGTTGAATTAATTGGAAATCCTCCAGATACTACAGCTAATAGTTCTGCTTCAGCATTATCGAAACATTCTATAAATTTGGTTTGACGAATAACTACACTAAGTCGTTTAGGTTCTTTTACTTCATATTCTGCAGTAATAGAACATTCACTATTAATTTTATCTGTTACTTTAACAGTATATTTAGCAGCTGGCAAACTTGATATAGTTGGTGAATTAGTTCCAGTAAAAGTAGGATCTTTATCACTAGTCCATTCATAGTTATAATTACCGCTACCACCAGTAACATTTACTGTTACAGATCCTTTACTTTCATTAACTACTTGATTGTTTACTATGCTTTCTGAAACAAAAGTAAGTTTTGAAGGTCTATTAATTTGTACTGATTTTGGTCCAACAATACAACCTGAAGCATCTTTAACATAAACTTGAAAAGTTCCATCACTTAACTTTTCAATTGTGTTGTTATTTAATGTAGTAATTGGATTAAAACTAGTTGTATTTCCTATTGCATATTCATAAGTTCCATTCCCTCCTGAAATTGTTAACTTAATTTTACCGTTATCAACATCATTACATGTAATATCAGTTTCATTTAAATTAAAGGTTATAGCTTTAGGCTGTACTAGATTTAAGACAGTACTCTGTTTTGAAGTAAATGAATCAAAAACTGTAACATAATAATTACCAGAAGTTCCTTCATAAGTAGCATTTGTTGCACCAGAAATTAGACTTCCGTTTTTATACCATTGATACTTATAGGATTCTGTTCTACCGGAAGGTAAATCTTTTAATTTTCCTCCAGATGCGTTAACTTTTAAAATACCAGTATCACCATTACAAGTTATGGCCTTTTGTACTTGAACATTAACACTTAATGCTTTAGGTTCTGTGATTTCTATTTCATTACTGGTTATAGTACACATATTACTATCTTTAATAGTAGCAATGTATTTACCTGCTGTCAATTCATCAATAAAGCTACCAGCACCAGAAAACCTATTATCTCCTATTTTTTTCCATGAAACTACGTAACCTGATTTGGCTGGTTTCCCACCTAAAATATTTAATCTAATACTTCCTTCATTTTCTCGGAAAATATTATTGTTGTTTATATCTATAGAATTGATAAAAATTTCTGTTGCATCTTCTATTTTTCCTGACTCAACAATATCAGACTCACAACTAGGAATATTTTTATTTCTAACTTTAAATCGGTACCCAATAGTAGAAGCCACTCTATCGAAAGTATTATTCGATTGCCATTTTATAGTTCCTCCTTCATAAATTCCATATTCATATACAATTTTATCTTGACCACCTGTAGCAGAAACTGTAATAGTTGCTTTACCTCCATTACATTTTACAGGAGACACATTTATGTTATTAATAACTATTTCATCTTCTTGATTAATCGTAATACTCTTTGTTAGTTCTCCACTCCTAGCATCTTTTACTGTAACTACATAAGTACCTTGCTTTAAGTTCTCACTAATGGTTGAAGATCTACTAATATTTCTTATGGTTTTTAAAGTAGTACTTCCTTTCTTTATAAGTACTGTGTATTTTTCATACCCTCCTGATATATTAGAAACATTCAATTTTCCAAAACCTTCAAAACAATAAGCATCAGTTTTTGTTAAGTTAAAATCAACTCTTACGGGATCTCTTAATGGTGGTAAATCGTAAATATCTGATGTACATTTATTTGCATCTATATATCTGATTTTATGATTTCCTTTAGGTAAATCTTCTATTATAAAACCGTCTTTATGCCCAGTACCACTTAATACATTTGTTGAACTTCCATTTAATAAAATAGTGTATCTATAATGATTATTAGTTAATGTTCCTCCACGAACACTGTTTATTTTGATTGAACCATCTGTAGCTAATGGTTTTCCGGGATTCACTATATCATTAGGGTTGGTAGATACAATATGGGTTATTTTAGTTTTAGGACTCAAAACAATTTCTCTACTTGGAAAATTTTGATCTATACATCCATTACTATCTCTAATCCAAACTTTGTAAGTACCAGGTGCACGATTACTAATGGTAGTAGTTCCTCTAAAATAAGAGCTCCAAGTTCTTTTATTATCTATACTGTATTGAAGATCTCCTGACCCTCCACTTGCAGTTATCTTAATTACTCCATCATTAACACCAAAACACTTTATAGGGTTCTGTACTTCTAGGTCTGAAAACGAAACTTCATCTGGTATATCTATAGTAAAGTTATATTTTAAAGTACCATTATTACAATAAGGATTGGAACTTGATCCAGAAATAAAAATTTCAAAATCGCCACCAGAAGTTATTTCATTACCTCCGCTAGGATTCCAAGTATACTTATATAAACTTCCCTTAACTACTTCCGTAAGCCTACTTATATTAATATTTTTGGCTTCGGGTATATAGGCAGCAGTAGAACCTATTGACCTTTTTAAAAGATTAATGTTTAATTTTTCTGAAGCATATAATTGTCTACTAAAGAAAATTTCAAAATTATCTATTGGGTCATAGGCACAAACAGGAGACTTAAAATCTGTTCTTACAATTGGTGGAGGATCTGCCATAAATTGTAATTGAACAGTATTAGAATAATCCTTTTCATGACATGACGGATTAATCCTGACACTAATTGTCTTTTTATTAACTACTTCAAGTTGATCTTCTACATCAGGATATAAATCACTTAACTTTAAAGAAACGTTGCTTTGTCTATTTACCCTGTTTATTCTTCTCCAAACAGGCAACTCTTCATTTATAGGTCCTGCAAAATTATCTACTTTTTGCTGTGCTCTGACATACCTGTCAAAAAGTGGTCTACAAGCCAAGCTAGGATTCCCAATTATTGGAATAGGTGGATTACTTCTTTGTGCTGTATTACTAATTAAGGGTGAAATATTGGATGGATTAGGCGCTTTTGATCTTAAAAGTACATTTCCTCCTCCTCTATTTCTTTCACAGCTTTCATAATTATTTAAAGCATCATCTCTGGCTCTTAATAAATTAATATACTCTTGTCTGGTTACAGTAGTTTTATTTACATGATCTTCAAACTCCCATAAATAAACAGAATCATCAAATCTACTATTGGTTGCCGCTATGTTCACGCTTCCTGACTCACAAACCTGCTTTTCCCTATCTACTCTAGAGCCGTCCGGATAACGTATTTTTATCTTTGGATAAATTTTAATTGTCGCAGACCCTCTACTAACAGCACCGTCAAAAACCTGTCCTTTACTAAAACCTCGGTTAAAACATGGTAAAGTTAAATTAATATCTTTAAAAGTATCTCTACTACCACAAAAACCTCCTATCCTTCTAGAATAATAAAATCTAACTTTTTTAACATTCTGTGACATTGAAAATGTACCAGAAACACGTTTATTTATTGCGTACCTAAATATTCTTGCTGTAAATAAAGTTTTTACCTCTCTATCATTATTTGTTAATAACACAATTTTTGTCAAACCATTAATAGTACCACAGTCACTTCCTCCATCATCTAGAGTTAGAACTATATCCATTTGGTAATCATCTTGTCCATAGGAGTGAAATGTAAATAAGAAAACACTTAAAAGCAATATTATCTTTTTCATAATCAATAATTTATTTCAATTTTTTTAATGGGTGATTTAGCTCCAGATGCAAAAACTGCTTGAAGCAAGTATTCATAGTTAGTATTGATTAGCAAATCTTTATCTTTAAATTTTGTTGTACTTTTATCGAATATTTTATACATAGTAGGTTGTACTCCTTCCTGACCCCTATATAAAATGAATTCATCGACATTTTTAGCAGTATATTTCCAATTTAAATTGACAAACTTTTCTTCCCTATTGGCGAAAGCTTCAAACTTATTTATTTCGGGTTTAGGTAAATTATCTGAAATTTTCACTTTTAAAGGTGTTACTGGTTCAGACTCTAAACCTGAATCATCTACTGTTAAAATTGTATACAAATACTGTTTTCCTACTTCTGTTTTACTATCTGTATACTTATCGTTGGGTATTGTAATTGTAGCTAAAAGTTCCCATGGCAACTCCGAACCTCTTTCTTTTCTGTACAATAGTGTATTTTTGGCGTCTTTACTTGAACTATTTATCCAAGTCAGTTCTACTTTATTCTTATTTACATTAAAGGATGAAAAAACTGGTTGAGTAGGTGGAACGATATCTGGTCTTTTTAACTCTAAAATGTTAGAAAATTTTGATGGATTATATCTTTTGTCAACCGCTTGTATCTTGTAATAAATTTTCTTGTTAAGTGTTTTGATATTTATAGTATCTACTATTGTATTAATAGGAATTGGTTTGAATGTAATTTGAGTAAATTCGTCTTCTTTTAAATTAGCTCTAAAAACTCGATACCCTAAAAAATCAACTTCAGTATTTAATTTCCAATTTAATCGTACTACACCTAAAGTATCAACTTTACCCGTTATTTCTGTTGGTATTGCTGGAGGTGTGCTATCGTCTGGCTGAATCATTTTAGGAAAAGATTCTCTTTTTGTACCATCTGTACCAATGGCGATTACTTTGTAATAATTAATTGCTTGTAAATTATCTAGCTTTATACTTCTAGTTGACTTATTTACTTCAGCATTTATAGATAAATATCTTCCTTTAGGTTCATCGGCTCTAACAATTTCAAAACCTTTTAAAGTATTTAAACCTTCATTTGGAAATTCCCATTGTAGCATTACAGTTCCATCATCTAAATATTTATTTTCTGTGATAAATGGATTATGAATCAAAGGTGTTATTCCTTTTCCAGAAACTATTTTTGAATATGGTCCTTCTATTCCAAAAGGAGAAATCCCTTTGATTCGATATTGATATGTTTTATTATTTTGAAAAAGACTATCAACATACATCATTCTATTTGAAGGATTTACATCTCTCTCTCCTAAATTAGCAATTGGAGTGCTTGTTAGAGGAGTATATGTTTTTCCTAAATCTTCGGACTTTTCAAGAATATAATTGGTATAAAATCTCTTTACAATAGCATAGTTCCAGCTTAATAGTACAGTTTTATCTTTAAAAACACCTACAAATTCCTTCGGTTTAGGTAACTGCTTCTGATCTGATAATCCTAGGTAAACTCCACCATGTTTAATAGTTGATTTTTCTTTTGCTTCAGCAACTTTAATAGTATACAAATAGCGTTCTCCTTCTTTTACAGTGGTATCAACAAAAGCTAAACCAGAAAATTTAGCTACTTCAAAATCTTGATCGGCTGCGTACATTGCAAAAATGAAGCGTTGTTCTAATACTTGAGCTTGATTTAAAATACTTAATATTCCATTTCCAGAATTATTCATTTCAACATCAAAATTATCACCATATAAAGCTTGAGCTGCTATGGCTGCATTTGTGTTTTTCTGAGTAAATTCTTTCCATTCCATCATTGGTTTAGGTTTTAATGGAATAGTATTTAGTTTTTTAACAATAGGTTCATTTAGTATTTCATTATTAGATACTATTGTTTTTCTTTCTATAAGAAAACCATATTTATTAGCTTTTTTCCATGCTGAAGGAGTGTTAACTCCCCAACGTAACATAATGGTTTTCTTATTAACTGTCGCGATTGCTTTCACTCCAGGTTCTTCGATTCCAATCTCTTTTTGTGATAAAGCAGTATTTATTACACAAAAAACAAACAATACTAGTAACTTCTTACTCTTCAACATCATTCTAATCATTGATAGGATTTACATATTTAATTACTCTTTCTTTTCCTTTTTGTACGCTTCCCGGTAAAATATATTTGAAAGTTGTTTTATATTTCCCTTCTCTCATATACGGGAAAACCTCTGATATTAATTTTACATACCTAGGATTATTTCTCCAATTAAAATCAGAGTCTAATACTTGATAAGCCAAATCTTCATAATCGTACCAAAAATAATTCGTAACATTATAGCTGTAAGGATAATATGAAGTTGTCTCTGCTTCTTCTCCACTTTCTAAATATGTAACATACCATGATAATGGTTGAATTGCTTCTACAGGAGGTACTCCAACTTCATCAGTTTTTCTAGATACTGTAATTTCACCTTCTAATGGATAATTTTCATAAAGTAAAGGGAAAATATATCTTTTGTAATAAGAATTATCGAGTACAGCCCTAGCTTGAATTATAGGTTTATTACCACTAAATTCATTTCCTTCAAGCTCTACTAAATCAAATGCTTCATTTCTGTCTATACTCTTAAGTAAGCTAACTCCGTAAGGATAAATAATATGCTGATATAAGTCATTTTTAACATTTATTGAATTCATTTTCTTATTAAATGTTGCATACTTACTTGTTCTAAAATCATAAAATAATAGTTCTCGCTTACCGTCTTTTGTTATTTCTCCTGTAGCTACTCTTGTACTTTTCTCTACTGAATTACTATAAGAATCTTCTTTATTTTTACCATCAAACGAACTTGCTTCTCCTTCATTTCCTAAATCACTCTTTGTTGTTTTCGTCGAAATATTATCATTTACATCACCACCTCCTGAACTCAATATTATACTTACATCATATTCAGTTTGATAAGTCATTTTTTCTGGAAGTGTATATACCAATTGCTTTTTAGCAGCATTGTAAGTATATGATTTCTTGAATACTGTTCCCGATTTAGAGTTCATCACCATAGTTTTATCCCAACCTGGTGATTGTTCAAATAAATAATTTTGACCTCTTTTTAAATTTATATATGCTTTGCCATATTCTTCAATAAAGAAGTTCTTTTGTCCCAAAACAGGGTACATGTATTCGATATTATTTAACGGAATTGTTTTTGGAGCTTCTCCTGTGGTAAAAGTAACCTCTTTAGTTTCTAAGGCTCTCTTTCCATCTACTTGCATTACTTCCCAACGACCGTTTTTAAACTCTTCAAAATGTAATTGTATGTAAGCTTTCAAATTTGAATTTGGTGGTAAAATCTCGTGTGAATAAAATGCAGCTGCATCATTATTATTACTCCATTTTACTTCTCCTTCTAATTTTTGTCCATCTTTACTCACCGAAAATTCATCTAACAAGATTTTATATTTACGATCACCTGTTTCATCGGGTAGTTCAAAAACTTTATTAACCTGTAAATTAAAAACAGCTTGTGGTGCTGCAAATACGTCCACATCTGCACTACCATCTTTAGGTTTTAGGTCACTAATAACAACAATATCATCTATAGGGCTACCTCCAACTATTTCACACTTTTCACCAAGTTCAACTTTAAATCGGAAACTTCCTTTAATTAATCCTCCCAATAAATTAAACTTACCTCCTAGATATCCTCTAAACCACGATGGATTAGGTAATTTTGCCTGTAATAAAACAGCTCCTCCTCCACTTATTATTGGAATTTTTGTTTTGAAACCGAATAATCTAAATGTTAGTCCTAATTCTCCTTGTAAGAATGCATAAGCTTGTCCATTTGCGTACCAACCATTCATTCCTATAGGTTCTGAAGATCCTTTACAATGTGCATCTCCATAATCTTTTACCATGATATCAAAACCAACACCAGCTTCGAATCTTGCGTAGAAGATTAAGAATGTTAAGTCTCCAGTAGATACTTTTAAACTTGCACCAAAGGCTAAACCTTTACCAGATTCAAGATTATTAAGATCTCTCATGTAATCTAAATCTGCTATATCTAAGCCTAAAATATCTGCTACTTGAGGTGGCGGAGGTGGACTACCAGGTAAATTATCACCTGTCATGAAATATGCACCCATTTCCATTTCTAAAAGTACAAGATCTATCGTGACTCCTATTCTATCTTGTGGCGTACCAACTAATAAATGCCATTCATCTGGAGCTACATAAAAATCTAACCAACCAGCTCTACCATAATTTCCTATTCCTCTTATAATTCCAAAATTTATGTAAACTTCAGCTGTTGTTTGAAAAATGTCATTTACAAAATCGAAACCAATATATAAACTAGCAGCCATTGCCGCGTCTACTTCCTTAGCAGGTAAATATGGGTTTTCGTCACCTTCGGCTATACTATCTAAATCATTTAATACTTGATCTGAAAAATCATTTGGTAAACTAGAAAGTAACTTTGCTGTACCTTTAAGATAAATTTCTTGTAATCCGCCTCGACGATTAAAAGCCATACCAAACTCAACTGAAGCATTAAATAAATCTTCTGAACCTTCAGCAACTATACCAACGGCAGCTTTGAATCCAAATGCATTATCTTCGTATGGTTCATAAACAATCCCTGAAGAGGATGCACCAATATTGTTAAATGCATCACTACTATTAGGTTTGTTTTTGTCACCTTTCTTTTTCCGATTAACCATTTTCATGCGATTATACAAACCGCCTCCAAAAGTATTTAATGAAAAACCGGTAAAAACAGGAAATCCATTTGTTAAAGATACTTGACCGTCAGCAAACCAATAACGGAACTTTTTTGTCCGTCCAAATAACGCTTTAACTTGTACTTCAAAACCTCCTAAACCTTTCTCAAATTTGGCGCCCAAAGCACCTGCAAAACCAGTTCCGTAGGTTGGATTATCATCAAAAATAAAAATTGCTCCTTTCAGTTGCGTTCCAGCAACATCCATTTCTACAAATAATTTTTCGAGTGTAACTCCATCGAACTTCCACTTTCGATCTTCATGTTTAGCTTTTATTACTAACGTACTTGATCCTCCATTACCACCATCTGATTCTGAAGTAAGATTCACAGATAAACCGATAATTAAATTTGCTCTTTTGTCTGTTGGAGTTTCTAAACCTATTTTGTCTATGGAGACTGGGAAACCTGATAATCCGAGTCTTCCTTTTGTTCCAAAATATTTGACGGAAAAAATGGGGGATTCTGTTTGTATGACCATTTTTTCAAATTCAATACCTTCGAAACTTATAGGGCTATCATTTTCTTTTTTGTTTGTCTCATTTGGATCTCTTGGTTTCATAGCCGCCTTAATGGTTACATCACCACTTAAAGATGCTTTAGGTCTAAAAGCACCATTTTTTACTAGCATTTCTATGTATGAATCTTTTCTAAGATTTACTTCGGCTGCATCCCAAAGATCAAAATTAATATTTTTTTCTGTTTCTACTCTTAATTTATACTCTCCTGGTTGAAAAACCGCACTATACTTTAAACTATCTAACTGAGAAGTAGGTAGTTTCAACCTTCCGTTAAATTTTCCAGCTTTCAGGTTATTGGTTTCAATATCTAACAAGAAATAATCTAAAGAAATGGGCCAGCCAGAGGCATCTCCTTCATCTAAACCTATTATATTTTCTCCAATAAACTTACCTGTAATACCTTGATTATCTATGATCAAGTCTGTTGCACCAAAACTCATCCTATCTTTCCCCTTACCTATGATTTTAAACTCCGGAGGAAGAATTACTTTTAGAGATTTTACATAAACTCCTCTCCATAAAGTTGGTTCTTCTTTGTAATATTTATTCAAATAAGATGTTGGTGTAGCATCATCATTTCGTAAATCACTGAAATCAAATACTGCAGTATTTAATTGAAAAGTCGTTCCTTCTAATCCTTTTACTCCAAACTCTGGTAAAGAAATATTTACGACTAAATCATTCCAGTCTGCAATAGAAGTTTTAAAATCTGCTTCTACATAACCTACTTTTTTCTTTCCTTTTTTATCAACAGGATGTAATAACCCGTTTGCAAATTTTATATTAGCATCTATTCCCAATTCTTTAAAACCAGAGCAATCTACAATAGCGTAAGTTCCAGGCTTTTCAAAGCTTCCTTTTAGTGTAAGTAGTATGGCTCCTTTATTATAATTTACCGTAAACTGAGAGATTAAATGAAGTTTAGCATCTCCTATAATACCTCCATCATGAGATAATTTTACATTTGAAGCTCCAAGAATTAGTTCTTGTTTTCCTCTTTTTTCATTTTTATTTGGAAATTCTATTTTTAAAAAAACTGTAAGTTCAGTAAAAGCAGGCTTGAATACTGCTTTAGCAATTCCCATTGTATATTTTACATTACTAATGCTTATTGGTTTGGTAGCTACAGGAAGTTGTGCTAGACCATCTTTAGTGATTACATCAATATAATTCCCAGTTTCTTCTACAGTTAGAAAGGTATTCACTCCTAAGTCTAACATTCTTTTATTCTCTAAGGAATCTTTGGTTGTGAATTGATAACCTTCTTCTGTAAAACGATGTTCTTTAACTGGTACAAAATCATCTTCAAGTTTATCAAATTTTGATAATGACTTAAACGTCCTAAATTGTTTACCTGAATTTAATTTGGTAGACTTAATTTTAGATTTTAAACCTTTCTTTGTACTAACTAATAAACTATCAATATTACCATACTTGGTATTAGCGAAAAGGTTCACATTAACACATAGCAATAGTAAAAAAATTAGGGGTAATTTTTTTTTCATATACTTTTAAAAACTTAAAATTTTCTTTTTATATCAATTAATAATCTTACAATTATTCGCAACATATACTTTTAAAAATGCCTTTATCGAATTCCCCGTATTGAATTAGATTTGGTATTTAAATGTTTGTTTGAGAATTAAATTTCTCCTATAAAGTTTTAAATATTTTTATTTAAAACTGAGCTAAATTATGACTATGCTGTTTAGTCTATTTTAACGCTTTGCAAATAAAGTTAAAAAAAACTGAAAATCATAATTTTATGTTAAATTCAAAATAAATTCAACTGACTCTACATAAAATCTAAACCTTCTATAAGTTCAACAGACTTAGCATTTATAACAATAAAATTTTCTTCAGAATGAAATACATATCTCTTTCTTTCATCCTCTAAATTCAAATAATATAAAAAATGTAACATTCCCATATCTGTACAACCTAATAAATTAGCATTCATCTTATTTTTAACTTTTTGTGATATAATCTCAACATCTGAAAATAAAAAGCCAAATGATTTATTTTCGTTAACTTTATGATCTTTTAGCCACGCTATACACAGAGCTTTTTTTGAATTTGGGTTATATTCTAAGCCTGTATTATCAGAAATTAAAGTGTTGGATAAATATTTAAATACTGGTTCTAATATCATTTTAATAAATTTAATTTTTTATCATCTTCCCTATATATTTCATGAAAACCTTTTTCTTTAACAAAACCTTCAGCGATAATACTGAATGAAACATTATCTATATTAAAAGTATAATGTTTAAGATTTTGTTTTTCCTCTTTGGTTAGAAATCTACAATCATCATAATTAACTTTTTTAAATATATTAGAATTCACATTCTCATAAAAACCTATTCTGTATTCTGATGTGTTTTTCTGTATATAATCAACAACATTATAAAATCTATATTCAAAATCTTCCTTGTTTAGAAAAACTCTTATTGATAATGAATTTAATATTTCAGGAAAACAAGATAAATAAGAACTATCTAATTTATCACCCTCTTTAAAACTTTCAAGTTCAACCACTTTATTTGCGTCTAGATCAATTAGAGTTTGAAAATTATCTTCACCCGGTAGACGAAATTCATAACGATGATTGAGATTATTACGAGCCCATATTTCCACACCACATAATCTTAATGCAATAAGAATATTGTATTCGATAGTATCATCGCTAACTTTTAACATATGTAATAATTCCTTGACTATATTAGCTCCCAGAATTTCAGTTTTATAATTATCCTGTTCGAAGAAAATATTGACACTTTTTCTTATAAAATTATTTATGTCATCTGTAGTACTGACCTTTTTTTCATCAATAATACACTTAGGTTTTGATTTCCTATATTCACCAGAACATTTTGTGCATTTTCCGTTTGTAGTTACATATGCATTACATAAATAACATGTTTTTCTATGAAATTTCTGTTCTATTTTTTTCATAATTTAATAACATAAACAAAATTCTATTTTATATAAAGTTTTTTACGAATGATAATCAGTAAAATTTGACTGTAGAAATAGAACTAATCTTATTTTTTATAAAAAATTCAATCACAAATGATAATTAATTAAAAATATAAATAATACTATGTTTGAAACTCATATATTTTTTACCGAGACTATTACATACGAAAAGAACCTGCTTCAATTAATTCAACTTTATTCATGATTATTTAACTAATAATTTTTTTTATGAAATAACATTCCCACACCTAACCTAAACAAGTATAATTAAAATATTTACACTCTATTATATTCCAAAAAAAATTATTAAACCTAGTTAGTATTTATTTCTTCTTGATAAACAATTCTATTTTCTAAAAATATTCCTTTATTACTTTTAATTACGTCTAAATTTAACTCTTTTTTATATCTTCTACGATCATAAAATTCACTATATCCATCATATTTTCTAGACAAATATTGAATATCTCTTAGAAAACTATTTAAACGAGGAGTATTTTGATAAGCTAACTCTCTGTTATCTGCATTTTCAATAATTCCTATTCGACCTTTAGAATCTAAATATTTATATATTGGAATATAATCTAACCAAATAGAACAGTAAGATTCTATAGTAAAACTAACAGTAACTTTATCTTTTACTCTGTAATATTCAAAAATGTTAGGATAATCATTTCTATTATTATATTTAAATCCGGTAGGGTAAGATATTCTTAAGGGAGAAGAATCGTATATTAATCCTTTATTATTTTTTATAGAATTCTCTTCATTCAAAATAATCACTGGATTTCCATATAATCCATTTTGCATATAATGAACAAAATCACTTGTAATTTTTTTATTTTCATCAAAATAATAGATTTTAGACAATGCATCAACATTTCTTGTGTAAAATTCATATCCATCAAGAGGTAAAATAGAAGTTTTATTTTCCAACAAAAATTCGGAATAATGCTGACTATAATCTATAGATTTTTTTTCACAATAATCTGGTGAAAGAGTCATCAATAATTGATATTTTTTTGTAAGCTCGTGTAATTCTTTATTTAATCTATACAATTCGTCTGTAACATTATCTTTTGATAATTGGAAATAGCTGTTAAACATGAAAAACCAATCGTCTTCATCATTTGTCCAAACATTATTTAAAATCATGTTTTCTTTGATTTTTAGTTACGCCAATCACTAGGATAAAAAGTAAATTTACCTCGACTATTCTCTATAATAAGTTCTGTTAACTCATCTAAATCAGTGCCAAAGGATTGGTAAGTTCTTTTTAAAAGTTTTTGTAAATCATTTTTCCCCATTAAATAAGCCGGATGTTGACGGGTTACAATCTTACCTCTACCAATTCTTTTGGTTATTGAGGAATTTACAGGATCATTAAAATCAGTCTTTTTTATTTGTGTACCTAACTTATTTATTAGTTTTTCTAGTAAATTTTCACTTGATAATAAATTATTCCAAGTTTTCAATTCAACTAATGTTTCAACACCTATGACGAAATCGACCTCTCTAATAGGCGGATTCCCAGAAACAGCCGGAACTATTTTTGAAAAATAAAATTCTATTTTTTCGTTATTCTTAAGCATATCATTAAATACATCCAATTCATATTTCCAGCCTCCTTTAATTCCTTGATCTATTTTCACTGAATTGGTTCTAGCATATTCCTTTAATACTTCAGGATTTTTAAATCCAGGATGTTTAGACATATCAATTAAAGTTTGTAATGCATCATTTTTATATTTATTTAATCTTATAGAGTATTCTAATAACAAATCTAAATCATCAAGAAAAGGAGTAGGTCTATTAGCTAAACTTTCGGCTAATTCAATAGATTTAAGGTTTTCTAACTTGCCAATTTTTATTAATTTCTCTCTACTTACACCCTTACTTTTTAAAAAATCTATTTTTTTAATAGCCTCAACAGATTTTTTTAAATTCGATTCAGCATCAATGAGAATTTTCCAACTATCAATTAAGTTTTCGTTTTCTCCAAAGGATTTTATACTTTCCTGAGAACCTGAAAATTGGTCTCTAAATTTATTTTTTAAACTAGGGAATTCGTCTAATTTAATTGCTAACTTCGGAAATGATTCTTGAATTTTTTCAAAAAAACCATTTTTAATAGGTTTCACGTAAGTCGCCATTAACCCTTGTTGTGATAAAGTAAAACCGTATGCTTCAAGTTTTTTAAAAATAGTACTATTTGATCTTAATCTAGCTTTTGAACCTGGTTTTAGCACTCTTTTTATTTCATTCGCAATTTGTTCTCCATGCCTTGTTATAGGAGGGCCAAGAAATTTATAGGCCTCAATATTAGTAACACTATTATCTGCAAAAGGTAAATTCTCAGCTCCTTCCTTAACAAAACCTCCATTAGGATTATCTGCGATAATTTCGAAAATTTCTTTTCTATTACCTATCATAGGATTGATATCTATGTAATCTGGTAGACTTCCTTCTCCTCCTAAGTTAAGTTTTATTTCTCTTGGTAAATTAGGAAGACCTGAGTTATTTATTTGACCCCAAGTGTAACCATCCTTAAGATACTCACTATTATCTTTCAGTTCTTTCCATTTATTAAAACCACCAACATTTTTAATTTTAGATGCTACTAACTGATCATAATCTATTTTATTATTCTCAATATAATTAGTTATAAATTTAATATCATCTAATCTCGTGTTCAACTTTGTCTCTCCAGCTTCATATAAAATTTTCCAACTTAATAAAAGATCCGAAGTATTTTCAAACTCCTGAATTGTTTGATCATCTATTTTAGCATAATCAGCTAAAAATTTACTTTTAAGATTTTTGGAAAGTGTTTCTAAATCTTCTAGCTTTTTTGAAAGTTTTGGAAACTTTTCTAATCTATTTATTAGGTCAGGAACTTGTCCTGTAGAAAATTCAGGTGGCAGATATTTAGGAATATCATCAATACTAACGACTTCACCAGTGTTTTTCTTAGTTATTTTTAATGATCCATCAGACTGCTCTTGTAATTTCCAAACTTCACGTTTTGGTCTTGGACTACCTTTCGGTAAGTTTCTAGGACTTTTGGAAAATTTACCATTTTTATCAAAAAAGAGTATTAAATCAATATCGGTACCTTTAGTTTCTGTAGTCATTTTAAAGGTGTTCTTTGACATCAATTCATCTACATGTATATACTCTATCTTTATATCTTCTAAACCTGCTAATTTATATGCTGCTAACCTTCTATGATCAACTGTCCACCATCCTTTAGAATCATCTGCGAGATTATAAAAAACTTTAATATCACTAGCAGGTAAACTTCCTCCAGTTTTTAGTGTATAAGCATTTAATAATACGAAGAAGTCTCCTGTTTCATTACTAATAGACCCTTGCATAAACTTAATATCCTTAACTTTAGCAATAACTTTTTTACCATAAGGTAAAATAGCTGGCCTAATATCATTACTTTGTTCAAAAATTATTTTACCATCTTTTCCTTTTCTAATTACAGTACCCTTAGGACTAAAATGACCTGATTCAACAAGTTTGTTTACATCAACAGGTCCATTGAAATCATCTAATTTATTTATCAATGATAAAAATATGTAAGGTGGATTGTCAATATCTTGAAGAACTTTAACATCGTTTTTTCCTTTAGCGCCTTTAGATGTCTGCACGACAACATCATCTAACCTTGCTAATTCTTTAACATTTACATTTGCTGTTCCTATTAGATTTTCTAGAGTAGTTAAAACAATATTTTTATTAGAATCTATACCTAATGTTCCTAAATTTAATTTTGAAGTTCCATTATCATAAACAATAGACGGTTTAAAATCAACTCCTGAATACTCTAAAGTAATGTTTTTAGGCAAACGACTTTTGAATTTTAATAAAGATCGATAATACATCGTCCTAGAAACTATATCTAAATCTAAAGCTTTTTTAGATTTTAAAATTCTAAGCATTTCATCTATTGCATTTAAAATCTTAAGTTTATCTACATCACTAAGAGTTTCATACGCTTTAACAGCTTTTTCTAAATTTTCAACATTTAAAATTATCCTATTAAATTTACTTGCTCCTTTTACATTTTTTACAACATTTATAAATCCTACAGTTGTTTTTCCTACACTTAATAAGATTTTTGGTAGATGTGCCATTTCTTTTAAGCTATACAAACCATAAGCAGCATCCCAATACGCTAATTCATCTCGTCCAAATTTTTTCTCTAAATTATGTCTATCTAACGTTACATAAATATCTATAATAGCAGCAGCTCGTTCAATATTTATGATTACTGGAAGAAGTTTTGCTCCAATAGCTGTAGGGGCAGTAAATAAAGCTAATAAATTACCTACAATTCTCGTTACAACAATCTTTTGTTCATCGTCGACTGTATCGTCTAACCAATGTAAAAATATTGCTGGAACTTTTAGTTTTTGACCTGATTTATACTCTTGATTATCAAAGTAAATATCCTCTCGTAAATCTATATAAACATATTCTAATGGAGAATATACATCATTAATAATATTATGCCCATATCTAGATAATTCTGCTGAAATTTTATTTTCATTGTTAAGTCTTGTTTCTAAATAAAATTTACCGTTGCTTGTTAAACTATTTATCCAAGATTCTCTGTAATAGGGAACATAATTATGATAACGCGCTACAGGTTTTAAATCCTTTACTTCATCATAATTAGATGCTGATCTATTGTAATCTTCATTTTCATATAATTTAAATGCTTCTGTATCAATTCCCGCATCAGATCCTAATTTAACTTTCCAATTACAAATGGATAAAATAAAATTTGCTAACTGATCTGTTTGAAATATATTGTCTAACGTAATAAAAGCATACTTTAAAAAACCTGGATTTTCTTCAAAATATTTAACCAATTTTGCTTGATCTTCTGACCTATTTTCTAGATTAGAGACTAATCCTGCAAGAATAATTTCTGTAGAATTGAACAGGTCATCCTCATCTTTTGAATATAATTCTTTAAAAATATTTTTACGATTTTCGAAAGATCCATATTCATTTACTAATAATGTATATAGATTTATAAACTCTGGTAGTATAGTATCTTCAAGTTTTTTAGTAAAGCTCCAAAAGTATTTATAGTCATCTTTCAATAAGAATTGAAAAATCTTATTTTTTTCTTCATCAGCTATAAATTTTAATAGCCTTGTTAACTGTTCATCAAAATTATTTATTTTCGTTACCTCCTTTTCTTCGTCACTAAAGGCATCTTTTTTCTTAACTTTGTATGGATTATTATCCGAAAATAATAATAAGCTGATGGCTTTTTCTCTTTGAGAAGGATTAATATACTTTTCTAGCTGCTCTGTAGTCAGTAGAGTTAAAATTTCATTTATTCTTTTTGATTCTTTCTCTAATAATGTTGGTGTGTTTTTTGTTGTTTCTCTTAATAAGTTATGTAATTCCTCGATTAAATCTTCTTTTTCTTTACTAAAGAAATTAATTAATTCAATATACTCTGATTTTAAATCATCTAAAGTAAACTCATCAAAAATCTCATCATAATCACTACTTGAATAGTGTTTTGTAAAATAAGACTTGAATACATTGGGCTGAGCGTTATTAAGAATGGCATATTTAGCTAAAAGTGCATGCTTACTTGTCCAACTAAACTTTTTTAATATTGGTTCTACATTAGTAGATTGAAGCTTATATTGTGAATTAAAAAACTCACTATCATAAGAATAAGCTTGTGATGGTTCTGGTGTAGATCTGTAGTTACTAAAAAATTTAGATATATTATCATATTCATCTATAATATTAAAAGAAGACGCTTCTCCTATTTTAGGAGAAAAAGTAAGATCTCCTCTAGGTACTTTTATTAACATATAACCAGAATTAATAGTACCCGATAAACCATATGTATCATTAGTTGATGTAGTGTAATGCGGTATGAGAGCAATCACTCTACTATCTTCAAAACTATCATAATGTTTTTCTTCTTTTTTAGAACCGTAAAAATGACTATCCTTAGAAGATATAAACCCCTTATAAACAAAGGTCAAATCTTCTTTTGCAACATTAGAATGTTTACCTGTTCTTTCAACTTTAGCTTTAAAAGTAACATCATTTAATTTAAATTCTATAAGAGCACCTACAGGATAATCTATGAACTTATCAAAGTTATCTAAACCTGTAGAAAATTTAAAATCTTTAGCGTTTTGTGAAATTGTAATGTAACTTCCATTAAGAGTCATGAAAGTGTACGTTCTATCCTTGTTTCTGAATTTCTTGGGAATAGATTCAACTATAGTGCTCTGTCCTTCTTCGTCTCCTTGAAACCAATAAATTTGTATACCTGGAGCATGCATTTTTTTCCAATCCATATGGTTTAGCACAGTACCACTTCCATAATCCATTAAAAAGTCTGTAGCTCCTTGTGGTGTTCCATACTCATCCCAAGGATGTTCTAAACCAAAAATACCATGACCTAATTCATGCGCCATTACTTTAGCACGATCTTCATTGCTTTTTATATTTGCATCGAATACAAAACCAAATTGACGCTTTAATGGCATAAAACCTTTTACATCACTATTGCTTGTTGGAATATCAGTGACAAATACATAATATGATTTCTTATTGTAGAATGATTGACGCTTGATGTAGCTATTAAAGATTTTTTCACTACCAGTATAATGAGATAAAATGTTACTATCACCTACTTCTATTTGATCATTTCTATTCCATTCATAAATTTCATCTAATGATATATTTTCAGCAAACTGAATATTTAATCTTACTCCTGACTTATTGTAAATTTCAGTTACTTTAGTTTTTAAATCATTTAGTCTGTCTTTTATTTCTGTTTCTTCAACATCCCTGTAAACAGGAACTAAAGTGATATTAATAGACTCTAATTTCTCAGAAGCTAAATGTGCTACTAATAAACTTCCTGCAATATCATATTTCTTAGGGTTGTCTTTAGATCTAACAACAGCTAAAATTTCTTCATCAGCATAATCGTATTTACGTTCTAATTCTAAATCTGCAGTGTTAGTAGCATCATCCCAACGAAGTATATTTACCTTAGCTCCTTCTTTAGTTTTGAAAATAATACTATCACGTTTAATGGTACTATCTGTAATTTCAACTCTCGCTTTAATAATGTCTTTTCCTTTATTATCAGAAATTGCTTTGTAACCTACATGATATTCTCCACCGTCATGTGCTAATGATTTATAGTGTTCATCTAGCTTTTTATATGAATCTTCTATTTTTTTATCAAAAGAGTAATACCCTGATCTTTCAAAATATACAACTACTCCTTTGGCTGTAATTTCACTATACTCTCCATCTGAATTTACTCCATTGGTAGAAGCATCAGTTACAGCTCCTCCTTCGGCTCCTTTACCTTCTGAAATTTTCCCATCTTCACCATAAGTCCAAACATCACCATTAGCATCAGTAATCGATACATCATTATTTCCAGGTATAATTGCTTCTTGAGGATCTCCATTTTTATCTACTCCTACAACAACTAATGCCCCGTTTTCATTGATTGTGATACCAGTTATTACAAAATCAACAGTAACTTGATCTTTATCACCAGAATCACCATTAATTGCTTCAGCTATATCTATATTTACATCTACCGTCATAGACGCATCTTCTCCAAACTTATCATCGTATATAGTTACGATTTCTCCTTCAGCTAGTTGATTTGAGGAATTGACTAAAATTCCATTGAAAGTAACAGCAAACTTTGCAAAATTTAAATATGGTATTGCTACAAAACCATTTCCTGAAATTATACCACTAGATTGACTCGTAATATTTGTTAAAGTAATTTTGAAATCTCCTGCTGTAATTTGATCACCAATATATAAACCTGGATGTGGTTCTCTGTTTGAAATTGCAATAGCATCTGGCACAATACCACAATTATAGTTTGCATCTTCATTAGTCACCATATCTGTAGTGATAAACTGAGGTTCAGAATAATTACTATATTGATATGTACATTTTCCTTTGACTTTATATTCGTAAGTTACCCCAGCTTTTAAGTTCCAAATTGTTGCCCAACTACTATTTGTTTTTTTGGTAAACCAATGTGCATCTGGGTTGTTAGCTTCACGATATGCAATAATATATTCTGAATGTATTGTTGGATCTTGATCCCATAATACATTTATTTTAGAAGTTCCCTTTGCTTCTGCAGTGACATTGTCTGGAACCATACAAGGCGCAGTTCTAGAAAACCAAAAAATCTCACTAAATCCCTGGTTTTTAAACAATCCTATTTCTTCTAATCCTTGTAGAGCTTTTGCTTTTACTCGCCAAGCATATTTTTTACCTGGTAATAATTGTGGTTTATCTGGACCGTAAATTAATGTAGTTCTCCTTGTAGTTTCTTCATAAATTGGTGCCTGTGATAAAAATGCAGTTTGCGGATTTACATTATTATCCCAAATTTCAACTAAGCTAAACTCATACTCTACATTGCTAACATTTATGTGACGTGGTGTCCATTGAAAAGCGATATTTTCAAAATCGGTGGGTTCTATATTAGAACCATTCTGAGGAAAATTTAGTATTGGAGGCTCATTTTTGAAAATGAAAACCGTAGCACATTGTTTGGCCGATAATTTTGCTCCTGAAGCAAAATCAAAAACTTCAAAACAAAAATTATAGCTTCCTTCTGGAATTGGTCTTCCATAAACTACAGGACTTATTCCTTGAATATTCTCTAGCTTATAATAAGGTGCTAATTGCGTATTAGTTAGTGTAAGTGGAATTCCACCTTCAATAAAAAGTGGTTCTGCACCTACTACAAAATCTTTACTAGTGAAGTTAAAATTTCCACCTTCAAAATATGTTTTTAAACGAATTTGACGATTAGTTACAGTTAAATCATTCAAAAATATTTGAACTGTAACTGGGCTGTTTAAACTAGTTTCATCTGCATAATTAAAAAAGTTAACTGGTGCAGGCGCGCTTACTCTTGGTACAATTCTTACTGGAAATTGTTGTGCAAAAGTTAGTTTAAACAGAAAAAATAAGACAAATACAAAGCGTAGCTCTTTTTTCATACAATTAAGGGATTACTATTAATTTGTGTCCATATACTTTAACTCATATCGATCTTTATCAATATGATTTTCTGATTCCTTAGCAAAAAAATCGACAATTAATGCTTCCAAATATAATTTTATTTTTTGTTTTTTTTCTTTCGCTTTTAACATTTTAAAAACTTTGGATGCATGTTTATTTCTAAATTTTTTGATGAAGGATTTATTTTCTTCTAAGGTTTTAAATGAATCGATTTGTCCTAATTCCGATAAAATCCATCGGTGTACTAGGAGTTTTTTATGAGATTTATTTAAAACTTTATTCATTTGTTTATACTCTTTTTGAACTTCCTCTGGATAAGAAGCTATATCTTTTTCACCTTTATTCCACAGCATATGCTTTACTATTTCTTTTTTATTTTGAACAAATTGTTTCTCTATGGCATAATCTGTTCGTTCTGCACTTCTGTATACATCTCCTATAGCTAAGAATAAAAGCTTATTAAACTCATGCATATTTTCTTTTGTGTTGTATAAATCACTTAACAGTTGAATTGCTTTGATTTTATATGCCTTATTGTTTTTTTCTTGTGCTATCTCAGCCTTTTCTTTTTTCAGTTCTTCCATAACATTATCTGGAGTAGCTTCGAAGAGAGGAGAATTTATTAATCTTGTAATTTGGTAATTAACTTCTGGAATAGTTCCATTATACAATGAATCTCTATACTTGAATCGTATTGGTTTTTTTATTCTTTTTTCTTTTGTCTTTTTCTCTTTTTTAGATTGCTCTTTTTTACGTTTTGGTTTTCTATTTCTTTTTCTGAATCTGATATCTTTTGAATTAAATAATCCAAAACTGTAATTATACCCAAATGTTAATGTAAAATTTTGAGTCGCAGCACTTGAAATACTGTTTCTAATTTGAAATAAGCCATTTAAACTAAAGTTATGTTGCTTTTTGTATACATATCGTCCTCCTAACCTCAAATTAGCTACTTGTCCTTGACGCTCTCCATTCGTTAATGTTTCGTTATAACTTATTGCGCTATTTACTTTTAGCGTTTTTTCTAAAAATCCTTTTGTAGCGCTAACCGTTGGACCTAAGATTAAAGTATTTGAATCTGAAAGTTCACTTAAACTTGTGTTTATAGCACCAGAAATTGATAAATCTGTTTCTGGATATGTTAGCGTGTAAGCTGTATTCGCATTGTAAAATGCAGAATTATCTTCTTCTCTAATTTCGTCTGCAATTTTATTGACTGCATCTTGATATGATAAATTGAAGTTTAAATTTTGCTTGACACTTGGAGTATCTTCTAAAGTATAGTTTACATTTAAATTTGCATTTTGTGAAATCTGAGTAATATTATCTTGATCTAGTTGTTCTTCTATTTGGTTAACGCCGTTAATAAAATCAAATTGATCTTTGATATTTGTAAACGATTGAAAGTTTGAATAGCTTCCTGTAAGATTTAATTTATCACTTGCATTATATGCTGCATTGAAAGACATTACTAATCGATTTAACTGAGTTGCTTTAGTATCATCTAAATCATCTTTTTGCAATCCAGCATTCATACTCAGAGCTAACTTGTCATTAAAAATGGTCTGTGAAGCATTTACAGTTATATTTTCTAAATCGTTATTGAAAAAATATCCTCCTAATGTTTTATAATTCGGATCGATACGCTCATATCCTAATCCGATAGCTCCTTTTCCTACTTGATAATTAAAATTTAAATTAAAAGCTTTGTAGTATTGTGTTGTTGGATTACTATTAACTAGAAAAGAAGCAAAATGATCACTTTCACCAGCTACTCTAGTGTCTTCTGTTAATGCAGATAAAGCAACTTCTGCTCTGAAACTAATCTGTTTGTTAATATTAAAATCTCCATTAAGACTAATTACAGTATTATCTTTAGGAAGTATTTCTGTTTCAATAGGAATTGGATTTTGTAAAGAATTTACATCATCGCTTGCTTTGAAGAATATTAATCCTAATGTCGCAAAATCAAAAGTATAAGAAGTATTAAAACCATAACCAATTCGCTTATAATTTGCTTCTCCATTGATATTTTCTTCGTCAAATTCACGTTCTTTCAATAAGCGACCGTACATAACACTTATTTTGAATTTATCCTTGGGTGATAAATCAAATCCAAGGCCTGTGAATTGATGTCCGTTTAAAGTGTAAGGTGAAAACGTCATACTTACATCACCAATATGAGCAGTTACCCACTTATAACTTGGATGCAAGCTTAAGCGATTAAATGTGAAAGGGTTATTCGTTTGGAATTTACTATTAGAGTACGAAAAAGAGAATGGAACATTATACACATCACTAATATTCAGGTTTACATTTCCTGATAAAAAATATGTAAATGGTTCTCTATTTGCGTCCCCTGAATGATAAACCGAATTTACTGCTACCCCCCCAGATAGCTTAAAAAGAGGTGACTTTCCTATTTTTTCTAGGTTTTGTGATGACGAAAAAAGGGAAAAGAAAACAACTTTTAAAAAAACAATTTTCTTAAATTTCAATAGACAACTAATTTCGCGCAAAAAAAAAGATTTTTTCGCTAACAAAAAAGCTTTTTTTGAAAAATCTTAAATTTATGTTAAATCAATTTTTCAAGAATATGAAATTTTTCAAAAGATATAAGGCGTTGTAGATGAATTTGATTCTATTTTTTTATTCTATTAACTCATAAACAGCAACAGCGCCTCCTAAATATTCTTGAGAAGATCCGTCTTGTTTTAAAATATATTGTTTAAATATTCCAGCCTTAGGAAAAGTTAAAGTAATTAATTTCTTGTCAGCTGATATTTTACCTATGAAAGAAATTTCATCATTATTCGGATTTATTAACACAAGATCGTCACCATCAATTTGATAAGACAAACCTAATGCTCCTGCTATACCGCAAGTAAAAACTTGTTTTTTTACACCATTAATGTCGGTTTCAATTTCAAGTGAAATACCACTAGTGTAAGGATGAGTTACCACTCCTTCATCATTAACCTTAAATGGATAAAATCCACAAGGATTACCTTCTGCAATTAAATCGGTAGAAAATGTTCCATCATTATTAATATCAACGGGAATATCAATATTAAAACTTACCATTTTAAACTGTAAACTATTTAAAGAAGAATCATCTATACGCTCTACTGTATCATCTGATGAGCTACAGCTAATAAAAATTAAAAATAGTAATGCATTGAATAATATTGTTTTTTTCATTTTAGAATTATTTGGATAGTTTTTACTTTAAAGATATGTTACTTTTTATAAAACACAAAAAACTAAGTTAAAACTCAAAAAATCAACCTGTTTAACAAAAAAAACCGCTGAAATAATTCAACGGTTTTCAAAGTATATTGTAGTTTTCTTATCTTCTACTATAATTTGGTGCTTCCTTTGTTATGGTAACATCATGTGGATGACTTTCATTGATACCACTTGACGTAATTCTTACGAACTTTCCATTTTCTTTTAAAGCATTAATATCTTTAGCTCCACTATATCCCATTCCTGCACGCAAACCTCCAACAAATTGGTGAATACTTTCATACAACTCTCCTTTGTATGGCACTCTACCAACAATTCCTTCTGGAACTAACTTTTTAATATCATCTTCTACATCTTGGAAATAACGATCTTTAGAACCTTTTTTCATAGCTTCTACCGATCCCATTCCTCTATATGTTTTAAACTTTCTTCCATCAAAAATTATAGTTTCTCCCGGACTTTCTTTAGTTCCTGCTAATAAAGATCCTAACATAACACAATCTGCTCCAGCTGCAATAGCTTTTGGAATATCACCTGTATAACGAATTCCTCCATCAGCAATTACTGGAACACCAGAACCTTTTATTGCTGCGGCAACTTCTAATACTGCAGAAAATTGTGGAAAACCTACACCAGCTACTACTCTTGTTGTACAAATAGAACCTGGTCCGATACCAACTTTAACTGCGTCTGCTCCAGCTTCAACTAAATATTTAGCAGCTTCTGGAGTAGCAATATTACCAACTACAACGTCTAGATTAGGAAACTTTGCTTTTACTTCTTTTAATACCGAAACCACACCTTTTGTATGACCGTGAGCGGTATCGATAATTACTGCATCTACTCCAGCATTAACTAAAGCCTCTGCTCTTTCAACTGCATCTCCAGTTACTCCTAAAGCAGCTGCTACTCTTAATCTTCCTAAACTATCTTTGTTGGCTATTGGTTTTTGAGTTGTTTTTGTAATATCTCTAAAAGTAATTAAACCAACTAAAATATCATCGTCGTTTACAACTGGTAATTTTTCAATTTTATTTTCTTGTAAAATAATTTCTGCTTCTTGAAGTGAAGTTCCTTCAGCTACAGTAATTAAATTTTCAGAAGTCATTACTTCAGTAATTGGTCTGTCGTTATTCTTTTCAAAACGTAAATCTCTATTAGTTACAATACCAACTAATTTTTTATCTTCATCTACAACAGGAATTCCTCCAATTTTATGTTCTTTCATTGCTGATTTTGCGTCAAGAACTATAGCATCTAGCGCTAAAGTAATTGGATCTATAATCATTCCACTTTCTGCTCTCTTTACTTTTCTAACTTCTTGAGCTTGCATCTCAATTGTCATATTCTTATGCAATACTCCAATACCACCTTCTCTGGCCATAGCAATTGCCATAGCACTTTCTGTAACTGTATCCATAGCTGCAGAAACCACTGGTACATTGATCGTTATATTTTTAGTAAATTTTGTTTGGATATTTACTTCTCTAGGAAGTACTTCTGAATATGCAGGAACTAATAAAACATCATCGTATGTTAAACCTTCGCCTACAAATTTATTTTGGTGAGCATTCATATTGCAATCAATATTTATCTTGTCAATTAATTGCATGCAAATATACTAATTTTATTATAACTTATAGTTTATCTTAATGTTAATCATTTCCCTTTATTCCTAGAAGTTGAATATGAAACGCTTATTCTCAATATTCTTACACTTATGGAAAAAAGTAAATTTCTTCACTCTTAATAAAATAATTTAGTGAATGTAAAACAGTGAATCATCGTATTCATTATCACTATTAATTTTACTAACCCGAAACTAAAAAATTTAATATGGCAACTTTAAAAGAACCAAAATCATTATTAGACACTTCATATCTTGCTAAAGGGACAATTGGAAATGTTGGAATGCCTGGCGCTCCAATAACTCATTTTTCATTAGTTGTTTCTACTGAACAAGGAATTGTATCTGGTATTGTAGAAATTACACAAGCAATTGACAGTCCGACTATAAAGGTGAATGTTGCTGGTAGATTACGTCACACTGGATATGGAAAAGTTACACAAATTGTCGATTTAAAAGGCGAATATGTAGTTTCTATGCCACCTCCAGCAATTGGAAGTTATTTAGAACAATTTGAAGCTTACTTGGATGTTGATAATAGTTGGAATGGAACTGGTGGTTTTTCTTTTGGTTTTCAGAAAATAAACAACGTTCCTGTAACGTCTGCTGAATAAAAATATAATTAGGGGATTATAAATTTTAAGGTAATACAAGAAAGAAACTATATTTCATGTATTACCTTATTTTATTTTATCTAAAGATTGTATTGTCTCTAATGAAAGCATTTTTATAGCGTTCACTAAAAGGAATTTTTTCTAAATTATTTAAAATTATTAAGTTGTCTTCTAAATAAATCTCCTTGATACTCTTAACATTGACTAAATAATTTCTGTGTACTTGTCTGAAATCATCATTATTAAGCATTTCTTTTAACTTGACTAATGATAGCTTTACAAGGTATCTTCCTTCGCTACATTGCAGATTACAATATTTTTCTTTTACATCAATATAATTAATAGAGTCTACATCGACTTTTACTACACTTCTTTTGTGTTTAATAAATAAAAATTTCGGACTTAAAACTCCATTATCGTCACCAAAACTAATGCTGTTATTTTGTTGATAACATGATTCAATGGCCAATTCTAATGAATACAATAATTCTAACTTATTGTAAGGTTTGAGTAAATATACCAAAGGATTTGTTAGTTTAGCTTCATCAAAAATAGCACGACTTTGCATGCTTGTTAGGAACAAAAAAGGCACATCAATTCCTTCTTTATTCAAACGTTGAGCAAATTCTATTCCTTCAGGTTTTCCATCTATCATGATGTCTAAAATAATAACATCAAAAAAACGATTTTTAACTTCACTTTCTGCTTCAGCAAGATTTTTTACCCTTATAATATCATAATCATGTTGATGTAAAAAATCGATTAATTCTTGCGCTTCTTTATCTAAATCTTCTAATAATAATAACCGAAGGTTTTTCATGTAGTAATGGTTTATATTATAAAAGTATAAAAAAAGTTATTAAACTTTAGTCTTGTAGTCGTAAATTCGTAGGTTATGAATTTAAACTATTCGTTCACAATAGGTAACTGAATTGTAACTTTTGTTCCTTTTCCTACTTCACTATCGAAAGATAATATTCCATTATTCTTCTTAACTAAAGTTTGGCATAAGATAAGCCCTAGCCCTACTCCTTCTGAACGATCAATTTTATCAATACTTACGCCTTTTAAAGCATTAATTTTTTCTAATCGATCTTTAGGAATACCAATTCCAGTATCTTGAATTGCTACATAACTATAATTTTCACTATCAACACCAATTTCAACAGAAATTTTACCTTTACCATTCATATACTTAACTGCATTATCTAAAAGATTTCGCAATACGATCTTTATAGATTCTCTATCTGCATTTACTATTGAATTTTGAATATAATTTGTTGAAATTTCTATCGCATTTGCTTCAATTAAGTTTTCATAATCATATAAAACGTGTTCAACTATAGGTTTCAAAGGATAAGCCTTCTGTGCAAAAACCATTTGATTACTTTGCTCTAAAGACCAATGTAATACATTATTTAATAAATGACTCGTACTTTCAGTAACTGTTATGGCTGTATTGTTAGCTTCTTTAATTCCCTCTAAATTATTAGTTTCAATATATTTTTTAAGTTGTTCATGCTGATACTTAATCGTGTTCATTGGAGAACGTAAATCATGAGATACAACAGAAAACAAATAATTTTTGGTTTTGTTGGCAATAGCTAGATCTTCTTTTTGTTGAGTAATTAAAGTATTCTGTTTTCTAAGTTTAGAATAAAAGAAACCTAATGCTCCTATAAACAACAATAAACCAGAAGCTCCAAAAAGTAGTCCACGTTGGACTACTTCTTTTCGCTTTAATTTTTCATCTTGAACCGCTATCTCTTTATCTTTTTGTGCTACAGTTAGTTTTTTATCCTGATCGGCTAACTCAATAATTCGATCGCGATTCCAAATAGAATCTTTCCATTTTATTGCTTCAATAAAGTATGTTATACTTCTTTCATTTTTCTTTTGATCCTTATAAACATAAGCAAGGCTTTCAGATGTAAAATGTTTCAGTTTAACATCTGAATAGTTTTTAGCTAAGTTATAAGCTTCTTCAAATAAAGGAATCGCATCATTGTCTAGATATTGTTCGTAATAGGCATTAGCTAAATCAAGTTTAGTCTTTATTAAAGATACAGTATCATTTATACTTAAAAGCTTCAATTCTTTATCGAAGAAAAAATTAGCTTTTTTAAATTTTTTCTTGTGTAAATAACATAGTGCTAAATTATGATACATAACTTTTTTAATAGAAATACTTGAATTTGAATCATTGGATATCCAGCTTTCTATACTTTCTATTGCTTTTTGATACTCTCCTAATCTAAGATATATATTTCCCAGTAAGTATTTCTTTATTTGCTTGTAATGATCACTTTCAGATATATTTGATATACATGATAAAGACTTTTTGTTTAATCCTTTAGCAAAAGCACTGTAACCTAAAATACAATTAAAAAAATCTCTTTTATCTACATCTTCGGTCATTATTAAAGCCCTATTACTATATGTGTAACATGAATCATATTGCTGATTCCTATAAAAATCAATAGCTTTACAATAAACTAGCTCTTTTGATTCATTACAAATTAAATTTCCTTTATCATGTAAGTAATTTGATTTTTGAGAAAAACTAATTAAGCTAATCAATAGATATATAAAAACAATAACTTTATTCACTTTTATTTAAGAGTTGGTGGTGGTGGTGTAGCTGGTGCACTAATTGTTCCTCTACTTAACCTAGGATCTAAGTCTCCTTGTGTTAAGAATAAAACTTCATAACTACTTCCATCAATAACTGTATAGTTAAATTCCAATGTATATACATCACATTCATAAGGTGCACCACAAGGATCAAAATCATAACACACTGCAAACGATCTCGCTGTAAATTCAGTTCCTGAACCTTGATCTAAATCTGCATGTTCAATATCAGCAAAATAAGACAAAACTACTGTAGCAGCGCTATCATCACCTACTAAAGGGACAGTAATTCCATTGTCAGATGGTGAATACTTTACCTTAGAATATTCATACTGACCTTTATTAAATTCCTCTACTGTCTTAGTTATTAAACCTCCTGTTGGCACATAACATATAGCAAATACAGTGTAATTATTATTGCCATTAGGGAATATTGTGACAGCTGGATAATTTTGTTGCGGATTATAATTTACCTGAGAGTTTAATTTTGTTAATGAATAACCATCATTGATAGTAATTTTTGTTGACATATTTTATAAATTGTTTAGTTAGACGAACTAAATCTACAATAAAATTTAGTGAAAAAGCAATTTTTTCCCTACTCTAATTAAAAATAAATAACAAAACACCATAACTAAAAGAATTACAATAATTTATTTCAACTCTTAATGTATTTAATGAAACACAACTTGTTTAAATAATCAAAGGTTAGTTTGAATTAAATTCCTAAACTAATTAAAAATAAAAGCCGCTTAAGTTTTGAAAAAACTCATGCGGCTTCTATATTTCCTCTGTATAAATAAGCTTGCTTTACAGAAAGTATTTATTTCTAATTTAACTTGAACACTAAGTATGTAAATGTATTTGGCTTACGATATTTTATCGTATTTACTATTCCAAATGTATTTATTAAAGTTTTTACCTAATGAAACTCCCCACAACAGACTTAATCCTACTGCTCCTTTAAAATAAAACAAAAACAAAACTATAAAATAACTGATTGAAGAATGTTCTCTAAAGAAGAATGTGTGTGTTGCTAGTGAAAAAATAAAGCATAACGCCAGTAATGTAAAAATGAAGTTATCTAAATCTTTGACAAACCAGAATTTTAATTTTCTTAAAGGATGTAAATCGTCACCCCATTTATGAATTAAATAGTAATAGTCATTTCCCATAGGTGCAAAAAGCATTGGATCATCAGCTTTTTTCAACCTAAATAGAACAGATGGAGCTATAATTTTAAAACCTTCTAAATTCGTATGATGAACTCTCTGTAATTCGTGAATTTTTGAAATAGCTTCTTCTGGATAATCCCCTTTAAAGAAACTCGTATCTAAAAAACGAAGTCTATAATCAACACAAATTTTCTTTATTTGGTCAATATGGAAAACAGCATTAGAATCGACAAAATCAATATTAAACTGATTTGTGTTTGCTGCATCATTAGCTTCTTTTAATTTCGACTTTGTTATTGATCTCGCTTCATCTAAATCTGAGAAGATTTCCTTTATCCAAAAATCTATATCAAAATTCTTAAGTTGCTTATTTCTTAATTTAAGTAATTTTTCTTGTAAATTAACCGGATGTAACATGATAACTATCTATTTACTATAAAAATACAACAAAAAACCCAGTGTACTATTACACTGGGTTTTTCGGTTTTATTTAGAAATATTCTAAAGAAGTTTTAAAATTTAAATTGTAATGTCGTGTACCAATTTCTTGGTGCAGAAGGAATGATTCCTGGCCCTGGATATCCTGTTGCTCTTCTTGTAAAATATACTTCATCTAAAGCGTTATTTACACCTACTTCTAATTTTAAGAATTTATATGTGTATGAAGCTGAAAGATCTAAAATGCTATATGCAGGAATTGGTCCACGAACAGCATTAGAATTATCTGGTGTAGCAGAATTATTTGCATCGTTAAATTGTTCTGACAAATATGAATACTGAACACTTGTTGTAAAATCTTTATATCCGAATTTTAATCCTGTTTTCAAGTTTACGTCTGGCACAAACTCTACTTTGTTTCCTTCAATATTATTTTCTCTTGAAGAAGTGTATTCAGAATTAATAAAAGAAGTATTTACAAATGTATTTAAACTATAATCATTCGATAAACTAAATATTTTTTTAAGATTAACATCTAATAAAGATTCCACACCTATAATTCTTGCTTCCCCAACATTTGTTCTTAATTGACCAACAGTATTTAAAGGTGGAATCGTTGTTGTAAAGTCTCCTATTCTATTATTGTAAAATAAAGCGAAACCACTTAAATCATAAGAAATGAATCGATTTAAGTTTCCGCGAACACCTAAATCTATTGTGAAACCTTTTTCGTCTTCTAAATTTGGATCTACTGCATTAGACGGATTTACAATGTTTACATCAGAAAAAGTAATAGAACGATAATTTTGAGAAACATTACCGTAAACCTCTAGAGCATCATTTGGTTTGTAACTTAAACCTAAACCTAATAACACAAACGAGCGGCTTTTTGTAAGATTATCTGACTCTTCTACTGTTCCGATCGGATTTCCCGCAGCATCTGTATTTACACGTCTTCTAAAACCATCACTTCCTGTATTAATGTATTCAAAACGAAAACCTGGCGTAATAGAAAATTGATCATTTACATAAAAAATATTCTCTCCGAAAACAGCTATGTTTTCATTCGGATTCTCAAAGTTTGATTGAAATGTAAAATTCGGAAATTGATCTAAAGCTGAACTAAAATTCGCATCACTTCCATCTGTTCCTGGACCTTGAATAGATGTATTATCTGCTTTATAATATTTAGCTCCCAATAAGTAAGTTGCTTTCTTTCCAAATAAAGTATATCGATCTAAAAAACGAGCTTCAAAACCAAAATTATTAAAATCACTACTTAGTAATTCTCTAGCTTCTAAATTGTCAGGTAAATCAACTCTCCTATCTCTAAAACCTATGGCTTTTCTCGAAGCATTTAAACCAAAGAAACTGAATGTAAGTTTTGTGTTTGTAGAAAAATCATGAGTATATTTTAGATTGTACAAAAACCAATCTACATTAAACCAATTTCTTTCTCTATTACTTTGAAAAGGATCTTCAGCAAACATTCTGTCTGTTAAACCACCAGCTTGTTGTGATAAATAAGTTAAATAGGTTACTTCACCTTCTATCTTAGATTTATCAGAAATTTGATATCCTAAATGAGCGAAAATATTTTTTGAATTAAACCCTGAATTTGGCCTAAATCCATCTCCTTGTTTGTAATTATAAAAAGCATAATAACTCAATTTGTCTGATGTACCACCAACACTGGTAAAATTTGTAAATAAATTAAAACTCCCTAGTGTGCTTCTTGAAACAATTTCTAAAGGTTTATTTGGATTTGGTTTCTTCATTACAAAGTTGATTAATCCACCGAATTGAGTTCCATATTGTAAAGAAGCGGCTCCACGAATAACTTGTATTTCTTGAACTCCTTCTGCTGCTGGTGAATAATAACTTTCTGGATATCCTAAAACGTCTGCACTAATATCATAACCATTCTGACGTGTATTAAAGTTTGAAGTTCTATTTGGATCTAAACCACGACCACCAACATTTAATTGTAAACCAGCATCATCATTTTCAAAAATATTTAAACCTGCGACTTGGTTATACAATTGTCTGGCATTATTTGTTGCCAAATTTGCTGTTGATTCTGTAACTAAAATAACCTCTGTCTTTTTCCCTGCATAAATAGAAGTCCCTTCAACATCTTTAAGTCTTTTTAGTTCGAAAGCTTTTCTCTTTTTAGCTGTTATTTCTACTTCTGATAATTCTTCAGAAAAAGAAGCTAGAATGATATTTACATTCTCGTTAGCTATTAATTTTTTCTCTAAAAGTTCATATTCATCTAAGTAGAAAATAACTTGAATTTGAGTTTTATTCGACGTAAACTCAAACACTCCTTTGTTATTCGTTTCTGTTAGTACGTTTCCTGAACTGTCTAAAATCTGTACTTTTTGTAAAGCTTTTTTATTCTCATTTGTAACTGTTCCTTTGTAGCGCTGTTGCCCAAATGCGCATACTGAAACTAGAAATACTATAATAAAACAACTATAATCCTTTAATCTTAATCTCATTTGTAAAAGGTAAAATCCAATATTTATGTTTGAAACTGTTTTTTTCTTTATATAAATCAACTTTAGCATCTATAAAACGTTCGCTTGAACGTCCGTTTAATGCCACATAAGAGTCTGCATATACTTCAACATTCTTGTGCCCTTGTTGCGTAAAATGATCTCCTAAAAAGTGAGCATATTCTATAATAAAATCAGGTTGAAAACTCATTTGTTTTTCCTGAAAAGAGGTTAAAAAATCTGTATTGTCAACGTAAAAGAATTGTTTGGTTTTTCTGTCAACAATTTTAAATGTGGTGTATCCTGCTTTTTCCATCAACATTACACGCCAAGAGAATCGATATCCTTGTTCTGTCCAAAACAATTCCCCAGGATACAATAAATATCTCCATGGCAATAAAAGTTGTAAAACTAAAAATACACTAACAATCTTTAATGTAAATGTTCTTCTAAATTGAAAAGTTTCAATTACTTCTATGTTATCTGTTTTTAATTTTAGCTTACTTTTTATAAAAGCAATAATTTTTTCGTGAAAAGAAGCACTAAAAAATATTAATGTAGCAACAATCATGATATAAGGAAACATTCCTATCGGAAATAAAACCCTAGTAAATACATGAAAAACAACAACTAAGAAAAACCCAATAGTTCTTGTTCTTTTAAATAATAATAAAAAAGGGATAGCCAAATCATAAATAGCTCCGCTCCAACTCATAGCGAAATGAAACCATTCTTGTTGCATTAGATTATTTCCAATTAAAGGCAAGTCGTATTTAGAAGGTAACCATATTTTTAAAGGTTGTGCCCTAAACAACCAATCAGAATTTAATTTAGCTAAACCTGCATAAAAATATACAATTCCTAAAAGAAGTTTAATACTATCGATGGTCCAATTCGGTATTGTTTTGTATAATTTTTTATTGAAATAATTATCTAATGAAAAAGTTGCATTTGCGGGTAAAAAAATAAGTAAAAAACTAAGAATACTTACAAAATAATAATGATTAAGATAAGTTGTCTTATCCATTAATTCGATATAAGTAAAACTTAGAAAGAAAGTTACGATTGATAATCTATACTTATAACCTACAGCAACTAATAATGCTGAAATTCCGCATATAATGAAAAGAAGATAAGTATAACTTCCTAACGGTTTAATCCAGCTAAAACCATAAAAAGAAAAGAAAAACTTAGGTTGTATGTATAATTTCTCTATCCATCCATGATACCAAAACCTAATGATACTAGCACACATTAACAACCCAAAAAACAATCGGAAAGTTGCCAAAGGAGCAGAACTAGTCTTTTTTAATATGTAATTATTTAAAGTCAATCTCTTATACACAAAAAACTGCCTGAGTTAACAGACAGCTTTTAATATTATACTTAGTAAGTTATATTTTTAATCTCCATCGGCATCAACAAAGTCAACACTTACATTAAATGCCTGTAACATATCCACTTTTAACAGTACAACTGCTTTTTGCAATTCGTCATAAGCTTTTAATATTTCTGTATTATTTGAACTTACTACATTGAAAAAATTATCATCTAAAGTTTCAATTTGTGTTTTTGCTAAATTGAATTGATTTTCTATATCTGTAGCTAACGTTGATTTATCTAAGCTAACTAAATAAGATTTAAAACTAGCTCCGCTTGTACCGATGTAACCATTCCCTGAAAAAACATCTTGTACAGATTTTAGTCCTTGTAAAGCGAATTTTTTAGAAAGGTCTTTTTTATAAAAAGCTTCAACTTTTTCTGGTAAAGCAGTATTAGAAAAGACACCTCCTGGTATTCCAAATTTATTTGCTCTTAATCTTTTTTCATAGTAAAAAATAAAATCATTTACTAATTTATTAAGCGCACTAGTAGCTGTATTAGATGTACTAGAAATAAACTGAGCTCTGTAACTTCCTTCCCAATCTGCAACAATATCACTAGCAACAGTACTCATTTTTTCTACAATATCATTTACGTACTTTTTATATCCATCAGCATTCGCATCTGTAGTAAACTTTTCAAGAATTGCAGTATCATCTGCTCCTATACCATTAAATAAATAATCTAAAGCTGGTAAACCTTGAGCATCATGATTATTCGGACTATTAAAATCGTAAGTACCACTACTAACATTACTTTCAATGTCAGCAACAGTTACAGGGAAAATGTTAAAATGATTTACAAATTGTAATTCTTCAGCCTTACCCATGTCGAACATTGAAACACTTTGCCATACCAAATATGTTGACTCCCAACTTGATCTTACAGTATTTAATGTAGTTACACTCGGAGTAGTTGTAAAACTAGTAGCATCAGTTTTTAATTGAGCTAACTTAGTTTCTAAATCTTTAAAAGCAGGAATAATTGTATTGTCTGCTAAAAAAGTTAATAAAGCTCCTCTATCGAAGCTATCTGTAGTATTACCTCCGTTATCTGGCTCTTGTGTATCATCTGAACAAGACAGAATCAACAGAAAAGAAATGAATAATATTGAATATTTTTTTATCATGAATTTTTATTTCTATTTATTCTAAATAAAACTTCCGCAAAGATAAAAAGTAGCTACGAATCTAGCTACTTTTTATAAATTTATTTTTATTTAGAATAATTTTAATTAACTCCCTGCTTTTTCTACAGTGAAATCAAATTTATCAGCAATATCCTTAGAAATTTCATCTAAAGTAGCAGGTGTAACATCCCAAAATCCATTTCCTTCTAATAAATCATTTGTAAAACCACTAATTTCAGTCGCAGTAAAATAAGGAGCATTATCAGCAGTATTGCGAGTAAAACGTAAAGATTCTATGAAACCATACCCTTCAGATAAATCGTGAAAAGCAGCACCTTTATCTGTAGCTAAAGTTAATTTAGCTTGTTGTAAATAATAAACTGCTCTAATTGCTATAATTTTAGAAACTTCATCTCTAATAATTTTTGCTTGAGCTTCTCTTTCTGCGTAATTTTTAACAACAATTGCTTGTCTTCCTTTTTTGAAAGCATCATAAATTTTCTTTGAAATCCCAACAAAGTCAGAATCACCTTCTACTCTAAAAACATATTTACTTAAAAAACTATCAGCATTATATTGTGGATTTTCTGCATCATCAGTACCGTATAAGTATCCGAAAGCCTCATCCCATTTATGCTCCATGTTTGTGTAGTTCTTGTCAGTAGCTAAGACTTGGTTGTCATTATCCGCTACGTTAGTACCTTCATCTAAAACAAGTACACCTAAATAATTGTTCAACATTTGATCAACCATTAAAGCTCCAATTAAAGTTTTATTTACAGCTTGATCTAATTCTAAACCTTTACCATTTACTAAACGATTAGATCCTCCACCAGCTTCTTGGATTCGACCTGCTACACCAGGCGCAGCATCTGTGTTCCAGTTAGGAAAAACAACATCAACTTGCTCTGCAATCCAATTATCAAATTTTTCTTTAATTACTGTGCCTTCAACTACATTTGAAAAGAAATAATCTCTAGAAGCTGCTGTTTTACTTCTTATACTTTTATCAGAAGCATTTAAATCAGCATCAGAAAAGTCTGCATTTCCCTCTACATGTGCGAACATACCATCTAGTTGAGCTTCTGTTGTAGTTGGTATTGCTGTACTTGAAGGATCATCTTTTAATGAGCTGATAAGTTCTTCAGCCATTTTTATTCTTGTAGTTTGTCCTGAGTAACTTACTGAAGTACTCCCATTTCTTTCAAACTTATAAGTATCTGGAGCTTCGACTTCTACATTAGGATTATCTGGAATATTATTATCATCATCTGAACATGACACAAAAAATAAACCAGCAATTGCTAAAACTGATAAATAACCTTTCTTCATTTTATTAAGACTTATTTTAAATAATTTAGCGCAAATATACTACTCGTTCTCATCTAAACAAATTTTATTTAGATTTATTTAAAATAAATTATTTAGATTTTAAAAATTCTATGACTCCTTTACGAACATCTACTGCTATTTCTTTGGAATTAGGTTCGTAAACATCAAGTACTTGAGGATTTGAATTCTTTAGAAAAGGAATATCAAAACCTTTTAATAAATAATCTGAAGTTGCTATTGTATATTCTTTATTAAAGTCTATCTTTTTGTCTTTTACTAACCATTGCCCGTCTTTATTCCTTTTTACATTAAAACGTTGTAAATAAGCACCAGTTCCTGAAGCATTTTCACCGTAGTTTAATACCTTATTTAACAATTCACCTTTCAACTTCACTCTAAATACCGGGCCGCCGTAAGGTAAAACTCTAAAAATATCAACAGCATTTAAATCTCCTTCTAAAATATCATCTATACGGATAGAACCTCCATTTACAAAAGCACAGTCAATATTTTCGTCTCCATAAGATTTACTCATAGACTCAGCTATAATTTGTCCCATATTTGTTTGTATTGATCTAACTGGAGTATCTCTAGCATCTAATGGTTCCGTAGTTCTGTAAATGATCTCATCAGGATTATCTATGATATCTCTAATCTTAAGTTTCAATAGATTTTGCCATTTATTGACTACAGTATTCACTTCTTCATCTACAGGAAATTTATCATTTATAGTTTTTAGTTCTGATTTAAACTTTAATTCCTTTGTTTCAGGATTAAACTCGAAACGATGGATATACACTGTTTTAGCATTGGCATCTGCTTTAGCAATATATGTATCTCCTTGTTTCACATACATATTATTATGCTCATGCCCGCCCATTATCAAAGGAATACCAGGCAATAATTTTGCAATTTCTTTATCCTCTTCAATTTTTACGTGTGTTAAACCTAGAACGACGTCAACTTTATCTTTTAATTCGTTGTAAGTCCTTTCTGCCTCAACATACATATCCGAATAATGCACATAACTTTTAGGGTTTGATGGGATGCAAACGCTAATAAATCCAATTTTTACAGTCTTCCCTCCTACGCTATATTCTTGAATATAAGTTTCGTTTACAGCTTCTTTTTTTCCTTCTATTACTTTATGAAAGAAGTGATTCTTACCGTTTTCTTTGTGATAGACATTAGCACTTAACCATTCAAAATGACTTTCGTTTAGTCTGTTTTGTAAATCGTTATAACTTAAATCAAACTCGTGGTTACCAAATGCTACTAAATCAAAATTCATAGCATTCATTACTTCTACCATTTGTTTACCTCGAACTCTTTCTCCATCAATTTTCATTGTTCCTAATAGAGAAGGATTTAAGAAATCTCCAGCCAATACCAACATTGAATTAGAATTCTCCCTTTGCAATTCTTTATATAATGCTGAAACTCTTGCCATTCCTCCATATTTATTTCCTTGAATTGGCGCTATTTCATACACATCATTCAGTTGTAAGATCGTAAAATAAATATGGTTAGGTTGATTTGTAAATTTAAACTCTTCTGAAGATGCTAAAGGATTAAAAGAAGATTTACACGAAATAAAAAATACAATTATTAATAAATTGTATTTGATTAAAGTATGATAAAGTTTCAAAGTAATAAATTAAGTATTATTCGTACTTTTTAATGTTTTTTCTGATCACTTTTCTGTAGTACACTAATTCTTCAAACTGATAAAAAAAGTTGATCTTTAATTCTGATACAGTCTGCGGATCTTCTATTTTTTTTCCTAAAACAAAAGCTGTCCAACTTTCGGCTATATCTTCTTCAGGACTTTCTGCAGCATAATCGGTAATAAAATCATTATAATTATCTTTATACAGCCCGTATAATTTTTCTAAACAACTTTTTTGTTCTGTGTAACAGAAATTTCTTTGGATATAATCCCATTCTTTCAATAAAGTCCCATCCCAAAACTCTTCTACAAACTTATTAAGATAACTTCTTTTATTTGTTGTACCTTCAATAGTTACGTATGGCTCGTTGGGTTTTTGGTTTGTTTTTTTACCTGGAGTAATCTGAGTATGATTTAAAGTTAAAAGATGTCCAAACTCATGTACTAAAGTATAAATAGATTGATTAATTCTTGTTTGATCTTTACTTGTGAAATCTACGTCGATAGGATCAATAACCAATTGCCATTCTGTGTTTTTATCATTTAAAGCACCTAAAGCACCTGTTTTTTCATCTTCGCCATCGGTCATTAAAACTAACCTCTTAATATACTTTTGTGTAATTCGTTTAGGAAAAATACTGTAAAAAACGCTCCAATTGTACCTAGCGATACTTGTTTCTTCATCATTGCTTTCAATAAAAATTCCGTTTCTGATTTCCCAAGAGCCTAAAGTTTGACTGTCTCTACCCGGAGGATGAGGATCAGTTGGATGTGGCATTGCAAAACCAATCAAGAATGTTATTAAAAAACTAAACTTCATTAATTTAAATGATTAAAAACGTCTAAAACTTTATTATAAGAGCTTTCAAAGCTCATTGGTTTTATATTTGTTTCGATCTTATTAGTAGTAAAATAAGAAAGCATTTTTTCGGTGGGCATATTACCTGTCAAATCATCTTTTGCCATAGGGCATCCTCCATAACCTTTTATAGCACCATCGAACCTTCTACATCCAGATTTAAATGCGCTATCTATCTTTTCAAACCAAGTGGTTGGTGTTGTATGTAAATGGGCTCCAAACTCAATTTTTGGATAATTTGGAATCAAATTTGAAAATAGATAGTCAATTACTTTTGGGGTTGAACTACCAATCGTGTCAGACAAAGATACAATTTTAACGCCCATATTTGCAAGTTTTTCTGTCCAATTTGAAACAATCTCTACATTCCATGGATCACCATAAGGATTTCCAAACCCCATTGATAAGTAAGCAACTACTTTTTTGTTATTTTTCTGTGCTATATTTAATATATCTTTCAAAATATCTACCGATTGAGCCACTGTTTTATGCGTATTTCGCATTTGAAAGTTTTCTGAAATCGAAAAAGGATAACCTAAATAATCTATCTCTTCGAAAACACAAGCATCGTTTGCTCCCCTAACATTAGCTACAATTGCTAATAGTTTACTTTGTGTAGACGATAAATCTAACAATTTTAAAACTTCAGCTGTATCTCTCATTTGAGGTATAGCTTTTGGAGATACAAAACTTCCAAAATCTATGGTATCAAAACCTACTTTCAGTAATGAGTTTATATATCTTGCTTTACTTTCTGTTGGAATAAAATGACTTTTTATTCCTTGCATTGCATCTCTAGGACACTCTATGATTTTAACTTCTTCAATCATTATGCCAAATATAAATATATTTTAATATTAATTCTTTAAAGATTGTTGTTAAAAAGCCTCAAAAATATTAAATAATTAAATTTAAAAAATTTTACAGAAAACTGTAACAATAAAAATCATGCTTAGTCTTTGAAGTATAAATTAGATATTGAAAACACCAAACTTACATATCAATCAGCTAATTAATCGTTGTAAAAAAAATGATGCTAATGCTCAAATGGAGATCTATAAACTCTATTATAAAGCAATGTATAATTCATCATATAGAATATTAAAAGATGAATTTGAAGCTGAAGATTTAATGCAAGAAGCTTTTTTAACAGCTTTTACAAAATTAGATAGTTTTAAAGGCGAGGTTGCTTTTGGTGCTTGGTTGAAAAGGATAGTTATTAATAAGAGTTTAACGCAACTAAAAAAAAATAATAGATACCAAGAAGTTAAATTGGAAGTTATTCCTACAGAAGATAAACAAGAAGAAAGTCTTAATTGTAATAATTTAAATGTTAAGCATGTTTTGAAAGCAATTGCAAAATTAAAAGATAATTACAGAGTAATTCTAACATTAAATTTAATCGAAGGATACGATAATGAAGAAATCATGCAAATTTTAAATTATAGCAATGAGAATGTTAGAACAACAATATCGAGGGCAAAAAAGAAATTAAAAGATATATTAAAAAAGGATATTAATAAAATAGATGTAGTATGAAAGATCAATTTGAAGATTTTTTTATTAATAATGACTTCGATATAAATGAGCCTCACTCTGGTCATGAAGATCGATTTTTAAGAAAATTAAATAGACAACAAGAACACAAAAAGAAATTATCATGGACTTGGATGGGTGCTGCAGCCTCTATCTTAATTGTGCTGAGTTTCTTTTTAGGAAAATATTCATTAGAAGAGAACTCTATTCAAACCATGTTTCCGGAAATGGCTGAAACTGAAACTTTTTTTGTGAATACAATTGCACAAGAATTAAAAGAAATAGAAAAATTCAGAAATATTGAAACAGAATCTATTATTGAAGATGCTCTAGATCAAATTGAAGAATTAGAAGACCAATTTAAAAACTTTAAAAAAGATTTAAGTGTTATAGGGAATGAAAGACAAATCATTAAGGGAATGATTGATAATTACCAACAACGATTACAAATTCTTGAACAACTTTTATTTCAATTAGAATACATTAAAAATCCAACACAACAAAACAACGACAACAATGAGTTTATATAAAAAGATATTTTTCGCAGCGCTATTTTTACCTTTTGTAGCACTATCAAGTAATGGTATTAAAAAGCATGAAAAAACTAAAACTATTTCGAAAAAGTTTACTGTTAATAGCAATGCTTCAGTATTTATAAAAAACAAATACGGTAATTTAAATGTTACTACTTGGAATAAAAATACTGTTGAGATCGATGTTCGAATTACTGTTAAAGGAAACGACTTAGACAAAGTTCAGGATAAATTAGAAGATATAAGAATAGACTTTGAAGCTTCAGAAGGTCTTGTAGAAGCAAGAACCATAATTGAAAAAACTAAATCTAGTTGGAGTTTTTGGGGTAAGAGTAATAACATTAACTACAAAATAAACTACTTTGTTAAAATGCCTATTACAAATAATGCCGATTTAAATAATAAATACGGAAATATTGAGCTAGATATTATAGAAGGGAAAGCGAATATTAATTGTGATTATGGTGCTATTCAAGTTGAAAAGTTATTAAATTCTTCTAATTCAATTTCGCTTGACTATTGTAGAAGTTCTAATATTCAGTATATGAAATCTGGTACTCTAAATGTAGATTATTCTAAAATTACTGTAGATGAAGTAGAAAAGATTAAGGTTAATGCAGATTATTCTGGAGTAAAAGTTGGAACAGTAAATGACATTAGTTTCAATAGTGATTATGGAAGTATAACTATTGAAGATGGTGAATATGTAGATGGAAACTCAGATTATGCTGGAATGCGAATAGGTACTTTAAGAAAAAGTTTACGCGTTAATACAGATTACGGAGGACTAAAAGTTAAAAACTTAGCTAAAGGGTTTGAAAATGTAACTATTGATGGAAGTTATGCTGGTATTAAAATTGGAACGGCACGTGATAACAATTTCGATTTTACAGTTAACTTGAGTTACTCTGGTTTCAAATATCCTAAAGAATATGTAGAAACTTATAAAGCAGTAAGAAAAACTACTAAAAAATATTACGAAGGATCTTTCGGTAAAGCAAATTCTGGATCTAAAATTAATATCAAATCAGATTATGGTGGTGTGTCTTTACAATTAAATGATTAATCATTTTTTTAAAATCATCGATTTGTATATCAAATACCTAGCAAAATAATACATGAAATGATATACAATTATAAAATAAGGACTCGGACTTATGTAGTTTGATATGGCTGTGAGTACATCGGCTATAGGAAAAATTAATGCTGCTAAAAAAAAATAGAACGCTTTTTTATTATTCTTACTTAATAGATTTAAAAAAGCAAATAAAACCAAACAGATTGATGCTAAACCCATTACAAATACTAACAACTGTATTTCTTCGACATACTCATAAAGAATAAGATAAATCATTGAGAAGATAAAAGTAAATGGCACAGCATAAAACAAAAGTGTTTTTAGCGGGTACTTTAAAATAGAATGATAAATAATAATTATATATAAAAATCTATTTAAAATTAGCAAGAACAAAGCTTCATGATAGAAGTTTTCTTCAAACACAAACAAAGAGTCTGATACAATAGAAAACAATAAAATCACAACATACCAATAATTAACTTTAGGAGTAGTTTCTAAATATAGAAACGATAACGACAATAAAGCAACAAGCTTTACTGCAAACTCAAAATTCAAATCTTCTAGAGTTACTACATATAAAACTAAAAGAGAGGCTAATGTGTATAGTATTGTGAAAAATGTAACATTTTTCTTATTTACATGTCTTTTTCTCAATTGGAAGTATTAATGTTTAAAAATAAAAAAAAAATGAAAAAATTACTATTAACCTTATTTATTTTAACCACCACTATAACCTTAACAGCTCAAAGCTGGTGGAGTTCAAAAAAAGTTAGAGGAAATGGAAAAGTTATTACTGAAGAGAGATCTGTTGGTGACTTTGATGAAGTTAGTGTAGGTGGCTCTTTTGATGTTATTCTTATAGATGGTCGAGAAGGGAAAGTTACTATCGAAGGAGAAGAAAACATTATACCTTATATCATTACTGAAGTACGAGGAAATACCTTAAAAATTAAAGTACAAAAAAATACAAATGTACGATTCAACAGAAAGTTAACAGTAACTGTACCTTTTGAAGATATTAACGGAATTGCTCTAGGTGGATCTGGAAATGTACGTTCAGAAAAAGTTGTTCGTGGAGAAAATGTAAGTTTATCTATTGGTGGTTCGGGTAATATAAAAACTAAAGTAAAAGCAAGTACTTTATCTACATCAATTGGTGGTTCTGGTAATATTAGGGTAGCTGGTTCTTCTGATCATATGAAATGTTCTATAGCAGGGTCTGGTAACATTAAAGCTTACGATGTAACGACTAAAACTTTAAAAGTTAGTGTTGCAGGTTCAGGAGATATTGAAGCTACAGTTAAAGATAAAATTAAAGGATCTGTTGTAGGATCTGGAAGCGTATACTATAAAGGAAATCCAAAATATATTGATACAAATTCTGTGGGATCAGGAGATATTATAAAAAGAGGATAACTACGTTATTATTGTTCTAAACGTTAAGTTAATTCTCGGACGGTGGACTTTTTTGGTTGGTGGAAGACGATGCAACCAATGTGTTTGTGTTTCATCTTTCATTACCAATAACGAACCATGTTGAAGTACTTTAGAAACTACTTCCTTGGTTCGTTTATGTTTAAATGCAAATTTTCTTTCTGCCCCAAATGTTACTGAAGCTATAGCTCCATTCTTTTTCAAATCTTTCTCTCCGTCACTATGCCATGCCATACCTTCTGAACCATCATGATATAAATTCAATAAACACGAGTTATACGTTTCTTTTGTAATAGATTCAATTATCTTTTTAATTTCAAGCAATTCATTAGTAAATGGTAATGCTACTTTAGTAATTTTTGAATAAGAATATTCAAATTCTTCTTCTCCAAACCAAGCCACTTTTCTTTTTGTTGTAATTAACTTTCCAAAAATAATTGCTTGATCTTGCTTCCATGGAATTTCATTTAACAAATATTCATAATGAGCATCTGCTTCTTGCTTAGTGAATGCGTGCCCGTAATAATGAACAGTACCATCTTCTGGAAGTAAATTCAATAACTCATTAGTATCTGACTGAGAAAAAAGATCCATCTTAAATTATAATCTAATTTATTTTAATAATCTAGTTAATGCTTCTTTAATAATGGCTATATTTTTTTGCTCATTTGGTTTATTAGCACTCTTTTGTGTTTGAACCATATTACGCATTAATTCTATTCCAACATTATTAAACCCATATTGTTCAAACTTTTTACCTTTCACTACTATATCATTAACTAAATTCTGAATTGCTTTTGAATTGTTACTTTTTGTAATTTTCTCGTAAGCTTTAGTATATAGCTTTTTTGTAGATTTATCTTGACTTAGGAACATTCCTGTGATTACATTTCCTGCAATAAAAGTTAATTCACTTTCATCATTTTCTTCTAAATAAATACGTGTAAGTGGAGTTGCAATTACTTTTCTTACTCCTTCTGAAAGTTCTTTTGATTTCGTGTAGGCTAATTTTTTATCAATATAATATAAAGAAACTAAGGCATTACCCACCACTGAATAGGAAGGACTTTTTAAAGCTTTTTCAAATATTGGTTTTAATTCAGGTTCTGTTAATTTCCCTAAAGTTTCTATTGCTGTTGCTTGTACTAACGTTTTTGGATCATTTGCTGCTATTTGCTTTATCTTTTCAATAACCTTACGCTTACTATACTTGTTTATTAAATTAATATTTTGAAGTGCTAATATTCTCAATTTATAAAAAGGATCATTTAAAACATCTGCCATAGCATTAAAAGCTTTGTTATCTACATGCTGAGATTTAGCTACTTCTAATAATGCTTCTCTCTTGTGTCTGTAATTTTTAACATTCTTTAATTGATAGATGAAATCACTTAATATTTTATTTTCATTTACATCACATAATAAAACTCCATCTGCATTAATTTGAATTAATTTAGGTTGACTTGCGTAGGGAAAAGTGAAAGAAGTCTCTTTACCTTTAACAAAAACTGTATGACGTTTTACTTTATTTTTTTCAAAAATGTCAATAGCTAATGGAAATTGAAATTCTTTATCCTGTGTTTGGTATATGTTAACTGTGACTGTTTTCCTTAAATCGTTGTAATCATAAGAAATATCTAGTTTAGGATGACCTTCTCCAAAATACCATTGATTAAAAAACCAGTTTAAATCCTTACCTGTTACTGTTTCAAAAGCTAATCGTAATTGATGTGCTTCTCCAGTTCCATACTTATTGTCTACCAAGTATTTATTTAAACTTTCGAAAAAAGCTTTATCTCCAACATAATTCCTTAGCATGTGTAAAATTGCTCCGCCTTTATTGTAACTCACAGCATCAAACATGTCTTCCTTATCCTCATAATAAAAACGAACTAAATGCTTGTCAAAATTATCTCCAGACTTATATCCCTGAATATCTTCAAATAAATGAGCTTCTGCTTCATCTTTACCATATTTATACTCTAACCACAAGTACTCACTGTAATTCGCAAAACTTTCATTCACTGTTAAGTTACTCCAACTTTCTGTAGTTACTAAATCACCAAACCAATGATGAAAAGCTTCATGTGCAATAGTAATTTCTTGTACATTTTGATCAATTAATTGTCCTGGTGTTTGGTATGCTTGTTCACCATGAATTACTGCTGTAGTATTTTCCATTGCGCCACTCACATAATCTCTACCTACAATTTGTGAATATTTATCCCAAGGATACTCTATACCTGTAATCTTAGAGAAAAAAGCTAACATCTCTGGAGTATGTCCAAAAATCTTTTCAGCATAAGGAGCATATTCTTTTTCTACATAATAATTTACAGGAATATTTTTATATGAGTCTTCAATTACTTCATACTCTCCTACTCCCATAAAAAATAAATAAGGTGCATGCTTTTGAGTAAAATTCCAATAATCTGTTCTTGTTCCATTAGAATTCTCTGTCTGATTTTCTAATTTTCCATTAGAAAGTGTTTTATATTTTTTTGGAACAGTTATGTAAATCTCTTGTGATGTTTTTTGATTTGGAGTATCTATTGTTGGAAACCAACAACTACTTGCTTCAGTTTCACCTTGAGTCCAAATTTGAGTTGGTTTATCTTCATCTTCGCCTTTAGGATTTATAAAATATAAACCTTTTGCTGATGTTATTGCTTTACTTCCCTTTTGCTTAACTCTTTCAGGTTGTGCCGTGTATTTAATATAAACAGTTAACTTTTCATCTCTAACATATGATTTAGGCAAACTAATTTTAAGTTTAAACCCATCGTATTTATACTTCAAATCGGCGTTATTTAATGTGATTTTATGAATCAACATAGCTTTAGCATCTAACTCTAGCTCATTAGAACTATAAAAATGAGGTGTTGCAGTTATCCAAGCTTCCCCATTCATTGTTTGTTTTTCAAAATTAAAATCTACCTTTAATTTTGTATGTTCTAAATTGAAAACTTTATCTCTTTCTCCTCTATATTCTGATAGAGTTTGTGAAAATCCTTGAAAAATAAAAGAACTAAATACTACTAAAACCCAAAAAATATTCCTCATTACATTTATGTATTTAATCAAAAGTAATAATTAAATATTGTATGGCTGTTAAGGGGTAGTTAAAAAGAAAAATCACAAGCTTTCTAAAAAAGTTGTGATTTTTAAATGATATATCAATACATAAAGTAAATTTATTCAATCGGATCTACCTGAAGTTTTTTGGTTTGAAATTCTCCTCCAAACATATCTTTTATCATTTCTAATTCATTTCCATCTCCATTCTTTTTCATGTTTTTGAGCATATTCATAATTTTTGCAGGATTCATTTCATCTCCAATAATTCTAGCTACTCCAAAACCTAATTCCTTCGCATAAACAACTGCTACAATTTCATCGATTGCATCTGTATTTCCAGAATAATAAACTGTAGCTTTTCCTCTTTTGTCATTTACTCGAAATAAAGATTTATAATCAGTATTTTTCATGATTTCTTTTAATCTTTTTCTTTCCGAGCTAAATTCTTCTTCTGTAGCTTTTTTCACAGGTAAAAAAGCTAGATTTAGCTTTTTTATACTTTCAAAAGTTTTCTGATCTTCTTCTGAAGTAGTTTCAAAAAAAGAACCAAGCATACTTGTAGAAAAATCTAATCGTGTGTAGTTCGCATTGTCTTCTGACTTTATTAGATACGTTTGTAAACTTTCTTCATGTTTACAGGAAGAAAGCATAACTGTAATACATAAAATTGTGAATGTTAATATTTTTTTCATAGTATACTTTATTTTACATTTAAATTGATAAAAAACATAGCCTAATTAAAGGCTATGCTTTGTTTTTTAAAAAAATCTAGAAAATTATTCAGATCTTTTTTGATAATCATTAGCAATCTTAGATAACTCATTCATATTAATTTCCCCTGTTAAAGAAATAATTGTAGATGACGGTAAATTAATCTTATCACCTTTGATTCTTTCGTTTTTATTTAAATCTTTTACAAACATTAGTACTTCACTAACTATGTCTTTGTTTTTGGTAGACTTAATATAGATCTTTACTCTAGACCCTTTATCTTTGACTCTCATTAATTGGGTTAAGCTAGAATTCTTAATCGCTTTATTCACCATTTTTTCCATATCAGCCGCGATTGAAGCATTCTCAGTTGAAAACACTTTCAACTCTTGAAGTCCTTTTGCAGTGTTAAAAAATTCCATTTCTTCAGATTGAGCATCTGGAAATTTACGAATAAGATCAAATAAATCTTTAGTTACAACAACTACAGATACATCTTCTAAATCTTCTAACTTATCAAATATAGATGATTGGCTAAATCCTATGTTAGATACAAAAGCTAATGCTAATAATATGATTAATTTTTTCATGATATTTACTTTTTTGACTTGGTTTTACTTTGTTTACTTTCGAATTTTAATTATTTAACTTTTTTATAGCTGTCTTTACAGCTTTATCATAAGTGTCTAACTTTGCGATAGCTTCTGTTCCTTTTTTATAATTACTAGATACAGAATACAACGCATCGTTACCTTTATTTAAGTTGTATGAAACCATTTTTAACGCCTTTTTTACTTCGGCTATCTGCATTTCGGTTTTACGTTTTTCAATAATATCATACCCCATATAAACACTTATCAACAAAGCGAATGATGCTGCTACTGATAACCATTTAAAGTTCTTACGTTTCTGTTTCTCAGGCTTTAACTTAATGGTCTTGGTAAATGTCTCGTTCTGGCTTTGTTTAAAATACCCAAACAACATTGCATACTCTTCAAGATGTACTGGTATTACTTCTGTTGAAGTAAAATAATCTCTTAAAGCAGTTTCTTCTTGAAGTGTTGTTTCTGCATTTAAGTATTTTTCTAATAACTTTTCTATGTTAGCTAACTCCATAGTTATGTTTTTTAATTAATGCTTCTCTTATGGTTTTACGAGCTCTTGATAATGCTACCCTAACTGCGGTTGGTTTCATATTTACCATTTCGCAAATTTCGTCAAAATCATATTGTTCAATGTCTCTTAATTGAATAATAATTTTTTGTTGTTCTGGTAGATTTTCAATGAGCTTGTGTACTTGGTTTACACTGTCTTTATATTCTATTTTCTTATCTAGCGTTGTATCTTTTTCTTTGTAATTACTATGAACCAATGTTAAATTACTTGCTTGTTTCGATTTTAATCGATCAAAACAATAGTTCTTTGTCATAGTCATAGCAAAAGCTTCAACATTTCTGTAATCAGCTAATTTTTCTTTATTTCTCCATAATTTAAAGTAAAGTTCTTGTGTAGCATCTTCAGCTTCTTCTGTAGATACAAGCAAACGTTTGGCTAAACGAAAAACTTTATCTTTAAATGGTAATACAACTTTTAAAAAGTCTGATTGGTTCATGTTTGGTTACTTAAATTTTTATTAAAGTTGTAAATCATTGCTAATTTATACGACAAATTTATCAACTTTACACCTTTACGACGACACAGTATTTTTTTTGTTACAGAAAAAGTTAAAATTAATACTAAGTTTTATTTAACTTGCGTTAATACTAAGGATTAAACTCATTATAATGAAGAAATATTTTAAACTAAAAATTTTATTCTTGCTGATAATTACATCATTAACTGGTTGTAGTAAATCTGAAGATATCCCTCAAGATGTAGAAATTAATGATTTTGTTTGGGGTGGTATGAATGCGTTTTACAAGTGGCAAGGTGAGGTTCCAGATTTAGCTGATAATAAGTTTTCTACTCGTGAACAATTAAATAGTTTTTTAGCTGGATTTAGTTCTCCAGATCAGCTTTTTAATAGTTTATTATACAGACCTGGTGATGTTGATCGTTTTTCTTGGATAGTTGATGACTATGTAGCTTTAGAAAATTCTTTTCAAGGTATACGACTTACTAGTGGTATGAAATTAGTTGGTGTTCAATATAGTAACGGATCTGGAGATGTTTATGTTGTTGTAAGAGATGTAGTTATTGGTTCAGATGCTGATACAAAAGGAATAACAAGAGGTATGATTATCAATGAAGTAAATGGAACTCAATTAACTTCATCTAATATAAATGATTTATTAGCTCCAGATTCTTATACAGTTTCTTTAGCTGATTTTAATGGAGGAAATCCTGTTGCAAATGGAACTACAGTTGATATTGTAAAAGGACAAATACAAGAAAACGCTGTTAAAATAGCTAAAGTAATAACACAAGGTTCTAACAAAATTGGGTATTTAATGTACAATCAATTTTCTACACCTCATGATGGCGATTTGAATAATGCTTTTGCAACATTCAGAAATGAAGCAATTACTGATTTAATCATAGATTTAAGATATAATGGTGGTGGGTCTGTTAGATCTGCAACATATTTAGCTAGTATGATTAGTGGACAACCAACTACCAATGTGTTTTCTCAACAAATCTGGAATGATAAAGTAATGAACTCAATAGATGCAAATTTATTCATTAACAACTTTACTAATCGAATCGAAAACACCAATAGTAACGGACAAGTTATTTTAGACGAAGCTATTAATACGGTTAATTTATCTTCTGTTTACTTCATTGTTTCAGATAGAACAGCTTCAGCTTCAGAATTAGTTATTAATGGTTTATTACCTTACATGGATGTAAATCTTGTAGGAACTCAAACTGTAGGAAAACAAGTAGGATCAATTACGTTATATGATTCTGATGACTATACCAGAACTGGTCCTAATTTCAATAACAATCACACTTGGGCAATGCAACCGATTGTACTAGAAATTCAAAATAGTAGAGGTGAAAACGAACCAAACGGATATGTTCCTGAAGTAATTATAGAAGAAGACTTATCGAATTTAGGTGTCTTAGGAGATCCTACAGAACCTTTATTAGCTAGAACTATTCAATACATTACAACTGGATCTAGAGGAAGTACTACTCTTTCAAGAAACACAATGTTGCAAAAGTCTATATGGAATTCTGAAATGAAAAATTTAGATTATAACAATATGTATATCGAACTAAAATAAAATTAATATTCATAGAAAAATCCAGCCAAATGGCTGGATTTTTTTTATTTAGAATAAAGATTGTTGTTCTTCTTTTTGATTGGGTATTTTTAAATTCACTCCTAACCTATTATTTAGATTTCTAATGAAATATGCTGCTAATAAAGGGGATTCAACTTCTAAATTTTGATGCACAAAAAAATGAATATTACGCAAACCTAAATTGACCCATTCTTCTAACCTATTTACCCAATCATCTAAACGTTTGTAATCTGAAGGATGATTAGCCCCAACATAACGTATAAAAGCTTCATTATTGGTCAATCGCATATGCATCATATCTCTTCTTCCAGCTGTATCAACAATAGTATTTGAAACACCATTTTCTTCTAATAAATGATAGAACTCTTTTGAAATTTCAGGATTAGTGAACCAATCGGTATGCCTACACTCTACAGTTAATGGTATTTCTTTAGGCCAACTTTTCACAAAGTTTTCAACTCTAACAAAATCTTTAGGTGCAAAATTACTATGTAACTGTAGAAAAATGGTTCCTAACTTTTCTTCCAACTTAGTTGCGGCATCTAAATAATAATTAACCAAATCAGTAACTCCATCTAATCGTTTCCAGTGACTGATATCTTTAGTTAATTTTGGAAAAAACTTAAAATTATTAGGAGTTTTATTTTTCCATTTCTCAAATTGCTCTGGAGGAAATTGTCTATAAAATGTAGCATTTAACTCTATAGAATTAAACTGACTAGAATAATATATCAACTCATCTTTTGTTCCTCTCGGATAAAAGCCTTTTAAGTCTGCCCTATTCCATTTTGCACATCCAACATACACAGATAAATCTTTTTCTTTATCGAATCCAGACAATAACCGAATAGTGTCTTGATGTGTATCAGGAAAAGAAAAATCTACAAGTTCTGGCTGTTCTACCTTTCCAAACTTCATGAATTATTTTTTTTATCAATTAAATCCGGTCTAAAATCATTCATAAGTGCTAAATCTTTCATTTTAGCATGTTCAAACCCTTGTTTCCACCAACCAGTCATTTGTTTTTTATCAAAAATTAAAGAATTTGTTGTTAAAACTGTTGGTGTATAATACAAATTCAACTTTACATCTTTATACTTAGCAGATAGTTTTCCTATGGTTACATTGTGCTTTTCTACATGTTCTAACATAAAACCAAAAACATCTAACATAAGTGAAAAAGGATTTTTAGAAGGCATTCTGTTAATTTGATTTACTTCGGTCTCTAATATAATAGCATCGACTTCTTTAGCTCCTCTTAATATAGCTTCTCTAATTGGAACTAAACAACCAAATCCACCATCTGCGTACTGACATGAGTTTTTTTCTAATAAACTCATAAAAGGAACATAATTACAAGAACCCCAAATCCAATCACAAAAATCATCATAAGTACAATCTGAAATAGACTTATACTCTATTTCATTTGCTGTTAAGTTAGATACAGTAACCACAACTTCTTTACTTTGTTCTCGTATTATTTGATACATTTTTGGAGTAATATTAGCTCTAATCAATTTTCTTAGATTCTTACTTTCACCAAAAGTTTTACGTCCGTTTAATAAATTCCAAAAAGTATTACTGTGTCGAATAGAAATAACTTTAACACCGTGTACATTTTTAATCTTAAATGGATTGTTACTAAAAATAGTTCTTTGACTAACATTAGTATACAACATTTTAAGTTCATCAATCATTCCAACTGCCAAATGAGAAACCATCAAACTTCCAGTAGATGTTCCTAGGAATAAATCGTAATCTTTTTGTTTTTCTTTCATTAAAAACTCAACTACTCCACCAGCAAAGGCGCCTTTGCTTCCTCCTCCAGAAATTACTAAAGCTTTTTTGTTATGTTGATCTTCATTCATATTAGATGAACTATTTTACCTATTTTTAATTTTATAAAAATATCAAAAAAATGAAAGGTAAACTTATTATAATTTTCATATCTGTATTATTCACTAGTTGTAAAGAAAAAAACACCTCTCGAAAAATAAGTCGTATTGAAATACAAGAGTTTACTGTAGATAGTACAAGTATTCGATCTTTGATCGCTGTAGATGAACAAAATTTAATTTTTGCTGGTTCGAATGGAATTATTGGAAATTACAACTTAAAAAGTGGCTTATCTAAGCTAAAAATTAAATATAACGATTCAATTATTCCTAATTTTAGAAGTTTAGCTACTAATGGAAAAGCTTATTTCGCTTTAAGTATTGGAAATCCTGCATTGTTATATAAAATTGTGGATGATAAGTATCAAATTGTATATAAAGAAGCACATGAAAAAGTGTTTTACGATAGCATGAAATTCTTCGGGAATGGAAAAGATGGAATAGCAGTTGGTGATCCTACAGAAACATGTCCGTCAGTAATTATAACAAAAGATGGTGGTAATTCTTGGAAAAAAATATCATGTGAAAATTTACCAAAATTTGAATCGGAAGAAGCTTTTTTTGCTGCAAGCAATACAAATATTAAAATTATTGATGATACAGTTTGGATCGTATCCGGTGGAAAAAAAGCTAGAGTTTTAAAATCAGAAGACAGAGGTAAAACTTGGAAAACTTACGATACACCAATCGTACAAGGTGATGGTCCTCAAGGAATTTATTCTGTTGATTTTTACGATAAAAACAATGGTTTTATTATTGGTGGAAATTACGCGAAACCGAACAACAACTGTAACAATAAAGCCATAACAAAAGATGGTGGTAAAACTTGGGAAATCATTGCCGATAATATTAATCCAAACTACAAAAGTTGCATTCAATATGTTCCAAATGGAAAAACCAAAGAAATATTTGCTGTTGGAAAAACTGGAATTTCATACAGTTCAGATGGAGGTAAAAGTTGGGTTCATAATCCTACTAAAGATTTTTACGCTATTCAATTTGTAAATTCTGATACTGCTTGGTTAACTGGAAACAAAAAAATTGGTTTGCTTAAGATTCACTAAATCTTAATTTTATGTTAAAGGAAAATTTGATTTAATATTAATTAAATACTTTTAACGTAAAAATCAATCAATTCATAATGAAAAAATTACCACTACTCCTATTCTTGTGGGTCATTTTCGGATATTCACAAGAATACTTCCCCATAAATACAGGGGTAAAAACTTCCAAAAACACAACAACAGCATTTACAAATGCTACAATTTATGTCACACCCATAAATACTATTAAAAAAGGAACTTTAGTAGTAAAAGACGGAAAAGTCGTTAATGTTGGAAAACGAGTAAATATACCAAATGATGCAACTATCGTGGATTTGAAAGGTAAATTTATTTATCCTTCTTTTATCGATATCTATTCTAGTTTTGGTATAGCTGAGCCAAAAAGAAATAGAAATTTTGGTAGATCACCACAATACGATGCTTCTAGAAAAGGATATTACTGGAACGATCATATTCGTCCTGAAACAAACCCTCATTCAGAATTTAAATTTGATCTAGGAAAAGCTAAAGCTCTAATAAATGCAGGCTTTGGTGTTGTAAATACGCATTCTGAAGATGGAATTATGCAAGGAAATGGACTTTTAGTTTCTTTAAGCCCTAACTCATCTGAAGCATATAGAGTTTTAAATCCTAATACAACACATCATTTATCTTTTTCAAAAAGTAAAAAATCAGCTCAAAGCTATCCTACTTCTAAGATGGGCGCTATGGCATTATTACGTCAAACGTATTTAGATGCAGATTGGTACGCTAAAGGAAATGCAAAAAATAAAGATTTATCATTAGAAGCTTTAAATCAGAAAAAAAACTTACCCCAAATTTTTAATGCAGGGAGTTATTTAGATGTTTTACGAGCAGATAAAATTGGTGATGAATTCGGAATTCAATATACTATTTTAGGTGGTGGTGATGAATTTGAAAGAATTAATGATATTAAAAAAACCAATGCAACACTTATTATTCCTATTAACTTCAGGAAAGCTTATGATGTAAGTAATACCTTTTTAGCAGATGTCATTTCTTTACGTGATATGCGTAAATGGAATCAAGAACCAAGCAATTTAGCTGTTTTAGCCAAAAATGGAGTTCCATTCGCACTTACAACACATAAATTAAAATCTCCTAAAGCCTTTAGAGCGAATTTAATGAAAGCCATAAAGTACGGTTTTGATAAAACTAAAGCTTTAGAAGCTTTAACAACAATTCCTGCTCAAATTTTACAAGAAACCAAAGTAGGAAACTTAAATACTGGTAGTTTTGCTAATTTTTTAATCACTTCAGGCGATATTTTTGATGTAAAAACAACAGTTTATGAAAACTGGACTTTAGGTCATAAAAATGTAATTAACGATATGGGAATTACAGATGTTACCGGAAACTATTCTTTAACTTCTAATGGAAAGAATTATGAGTTATTGATTTCTGGAAAAGGAAAAAAGCAAAAAGAAGAAGTTAAAAAAGGAAATAAGAAATTAAAATCAAACTTTGTTTTTAAAGACAATTGGATTCAATTATCTATTAATGACGAAAATAAATTTTTACGTTTAGTAGGTAAAATAGATCCTAATAAAGATTCTTTTAATGGAACAGGAGAAGATAACTCTGGTAATGCTGTAACATGGATAGCTACAAAGAAGGAGACTAAATCAGAAAAAAAGAAAAAAGGAAAAAAATCTGATAAAAAAACTCCAGAAGTTGTTGCGGTTAGTTATCCTAATGTTGGTTTAGGAAACTCAGTAAAACCTAGTCAACAAACTATTTTAATTAAAAATGCTACAGTTTGGACTAGTGAAAACGATCAGGTTTTAAATAAGACTGATATATTAATTAAAGGAGGAAAAATTTCTCAAATTGGTAAAAATTTATCTGCACGTGGTGCAAAAACTATCGATGGAACTGGAAAGTTTGTAACTGCTGGAATTATTGATGAGCACTCGCATATTGCTACATCTGCAGTAAATGAAGCTGGACATAACTCTACTGCAGAAGTTACCATTGAAGATGTTGTTGATCCTGATGATATTAATATCTATAGAAATTTAGCTGGTGGTGTTACTTCCATTCAAATTTTACATGGTTCTGCTAATCCAATTGGAGGACGTTCTGCAATCATCAAATTAAAATGGGGTGAAAATGCCAAAAATATGATTTATAAAAACTCTCCGAAGTTTATCAAATTTGCTTTGGGAGAAAATGTAAAACAATCAAATTGGGGAGATACACAAACTATTCGTTTTCCACAAACAAGAATGGGAGTTGAACAAGTTTTTATCGATTATTTCCAACGTGCTAAAGAATACGAAGCTAAAAAGAAAAGCGGACAACCTTATCGTAAAGATATTGAGCTAGAAACTATAGCTGAGATCATTAATAAAGAACGTTTTATTTCTTGTCACTCTTATGTACAGTCAGAAATTAATATGTTAATGAAAGTAGCTGAACAATTCAACTTCAACGTAAATACGTTCACACATATTTTAGAAGGTTATAAAGTTGCAGATAAAATGAAAGAACACGGAGTTGGTGGTTCTACTTTTGCAGATTGGTGGGGTTATAAATATGAAGTTAATGATGCTATTCCTTACAACTCTGCAATAATGCACAGACAAGGTGTTACTGTTGCCATTAATTCAGATGACGCTGAAATGTCAAGAAGACTTAATCAAGAAGCTGCAAAAACTGTAAAATATGGAGGTTTAACAGAACAAGAAGCCTGGAGAACAGTTACTATTAATCCTGCTAAATTATTACACTTAGATGATAGAACAGGAAGTATTAAAGTTGGAAAAGATGCAGATATTGTTGTTTGGAGCCATAATCCGTTATCTATTTATGCTAAACCAGAGCAAACTATTGTAGAAGGTGCTATATATTTTGATATTGATTCAGATAAACAAAAACGTAAAGCTTTAAAAGCTGAGCGAGCTAAATTAATATCTATGATGTTAAAAGAAAAAATAGGTGGAGCGCCAACTCAAACACCTTCTAGAAAACATAAAATTTTATTCCACTGTGATACTGAATAGAAACTTAAATAGTAAAAAAATGAAAAATCAATTTATACTTATTGTATTAAGTTTCTTTATCCTAGGAAATATTAATGCACAACAAACACCAGCATCTAAACAAACAAAAGATTATTCTATAGTAGGTGCGACTGCACATATTGGTAATGGTAAAATTATTGAAAATTCTTTATTAGTTTTCTCTAACGGAAAGCTTACCTATGTAGGAAACAATACTTCTTCCAATCAAAAAGGAGAAATAATTAACGCTAAAGGGAAACATGTATATCCAGGATTTATTGCAGCTAATACTTCTTTAGGTTTAGCTGAAATTGATGCTGTAAGAGCAACTAGAGATTTTGATGAAGTTGGTAACTTCTTACCTCACATTAGAAGTATTATAGCTTACAACGCCGAGAGTAAAGTTGTAGAAACAATGAGACCAAATGGAGTACTAATAGCACAAATTACCCCAAGAGGTGGAACTATATCTGGAACGTCATCTGTGGTTCAATTAGATGCATGGAATTGGGAAGATGCTGTTATCAATTTAGACGATGCTGTTCATATCAATTGGCCATCTACATTTAGCCGCGGCCGTTGGTGGTTAGGTGAAGACGCTAGTTTAAAACCAAATAAAAACTATAGTAAAGCTGTTAATACCATAACTGATTTCTTTACCAAAGCTAAAACTTATCTTTCTGGAAGTAAAACTCCTAAAAATCTTCCATATGAAGCTCTAGAGAAAGTATTTAGTGGTACACAAAAAGTTTTTGTCCATGTAAATGGTGAAAAAGCTATTGTTGATGTAATTAATAACTTTAATAAGTTAAATATCAAAAATATAGTTTTAGTAAAAGCACATGGAGCACATAAAGTTGCTGAACTAATTAAAAATAATAACGTTCCTGTGATACTAGAAAGATCTCATAGATTACCAGATAATGAAGATCAAGATTATGATTTACCATACAGAATGGCTAAAATTTTAACTGATAAAGGAATTTTAGTTGGCTTAGGTATGGAAGGAGAAATGGAACGTATGAGTGCAAGAAATTTACCTTTTTATGCTGGAACTTATGCAGCTTATGGTTTAGACAAAGAAAAAGCAGTACAAATTATTACTAGTAACAATGCAAAAATCTTAGGTATTGATGCTAAAACTGGAACACTAGAAGTTGGTAAAGATGCTACTTTATTTATTTCTGAAGGTGATGCTTTAGATATGAGAACTAATATTATTTCAAATGCTTTTATTCAAGGAAGAAAAATTAGTTTAGAAACTCATCAAACCAAACTTTGGAAACGTTATTCTAATAAATATAAAAATCAATAATTATTATAAAGCTCAGAAATTTCTGAGCTTTATTTTTTTATAACTTTTACATAATATATAATTAATCCTATGCTGAATCTCAGCTTTTATTTTCGTAGGAAATTATTTATTATGAAAAAAACTACACTTACACTCTTTTTTGCATTATTTATTGCATTAACCTCTTTGGCTCAAGCTAAATATCACCGTATAAAAATCTTAGGAACCACTGCTAAATCAGTATGTGATTATTATTCTGGTAATTCAACTATTAGTAGTACAAGAAAAATTAACTTTTACGGATTATCATCTAAATTAAATGTTGGTTCATTATACTACACGAACTCTAAATATTATATCGTTACTCAAGCAACAGATGTTTATGAACAAGATGCAGATGACGATTGGACAGTATCTATTCAACCGACTCCAATTACAAATTACCAATGTAAAAAGTACATTCGAGTTGCTAGATTAGGAAGCACTTACACAGAAGCAAACAGAAACTTTTGTACAAATAGAGTTTTAGAAAATGTAAAAGCTAACTACTATTGGACAGGAACTCTTTCTACAGGAAATGTTTATATCATTGATAATGAATATTACAAAGTAATTAGTATTTCAAATACATCGAATCAAGATGCTGATGAAAACTGGTCTGGAACTCATCATTCTTCTGCTATTAATTTCGCTTGTAAAAGATTTCACAAATTAGGTAGAATAAGTTCTCCTTGTAGTAATTACATTTCTAGAACCTATAAATTAAATTTAGAAAATCTTCCTTCTAAATTAACTGTAGGTAAAAGTTATAGAATTAATGGAACATATTATAAAGTAATTAGCAGTTCAGACTTTCAAGATCAAGATGCCGATGATGATTTGTATGTGAGCAATTTAGTTGGTCCTTATTCTTGTAGAGTTAGCACGAATGATTTAACTACTAATGAAATTACGCATACTCCAATACAAATTGTTGTTTTCGATATGTTAGGAAAAAAAGTAAAAGCGTATGAAGCTACATCTATGGATAAAGTTGATACCAGAGGATTAGGTAAAGGAGTTTATATTTTAAAATCTAAAGCAGGAACTAAAAAAATTCTAATTAAATAGGGAACAAAAAAATATTGTATACAAATAAAAGCTCGGTTAATTCCGAGCTTTTTGTATCCCTTTCCTATTCTATTAATTTTTCCCAATTAATTTAATTACAATATAGTTTAAAGTCTAATCGAAAAAAATAACCATAAATAGGTATTTTTGCCCTAATGAAAAATATATCAAGCTTACAGAATCCATTCATTAAAAACCTATTTAAACTTCAAGAAAAGTCTAGAGAACGAAAAAAACAAGGACTTTTTATTATTGAAGGACAAAGAGAAATTATGTTAGCCTTTAATGGTGGCTATACTATTGAAAACATTCTTATAGCTAAAGATATTTATCAAGAAAAAGAACAACTTGAAGAAGCTTTAAGTGTAATTCCAACCATAGAGATATCAAAAGAAATTTACGACAAATTAGCATATAGAAATTCTACAGAAGGAATTATTGCTGTCGTAAAAACAAAAAATACAACTCTTAAAGATTTAAAATTACCTTCAGAAAACCCTGTAGTTTTAGTAATGGAAGGAATTGAAAAACCTGGAAATGTTGGTGCTATGTTACGTACAGCAGATGCTGCAAATGTTGATGCTGTATTTTTAGCTGATCCTAAAAGTGATTTGTACAATCCTAACATTATTAGATCAAGTGTTGGTTGCGTATTTACAAACACAATTATTACAGATTCTTCAGAGAATATTATTAACTACTTAAAAGAACAAAAAATAAATATTTATAGCGCTACTTTACAAAATTCTAATGTATATCATGCAGAAGATTATACTAAACCTACTGCAATTGTCGTTGGTACTGAAGCAACAGGTTTAACACAAATTTGGAGAGAACAAGCTACGCAAAATATAAATATACCTATGCAAGGCGAAATAGACTCTATGAATGTTTCTGTTGCCTGTGCTATTTTAATTTTTGAAACAAAAAGACAACGTAATTTTTTAAACTAAAAACCAAATGAAAACTACATCCCCTTTATTAACCCTATTAATTGTATTATTTTTTTCATGTTCTTCGGATAATGATAACGGCGGAGAAAATCCAGACACAGGAAATCCTGGAAACCCTGGAAATCAAACTTGTGATGATCCTTCAAGTTTTATTTTTAACGAAAAAGATAATTTTATTCTAGTAGAATTTGAAAACAATGAATTTCCTGCTGAATGGGAATTAAAAACAAGTAATTCTGCTACAGGAAAAGGATATCATGTTTGGGCTGGAAATCAGTCTTTAGGTACACCTGGAAACGGATTAGTAGAATTTAAATTAAACATTAACAATCCTGGTATTTATCGTTTTTTATGGAGTTCTGCTGTAACAACTGGAACAAACGGTTCTGACCACAACGATAGTTGGTTAAAATTTCCTGATGCAGATGATTTCTACGGAGAAAAAGATGGAAGTAAAATATATCCAAAAGGAACAGGAAAAACTCCAAATCCGAATGGTTCTTCAGCAGATGGATGGTTTAAAGTATATAGAAGTGGAAATGATTTAGACTTTAAATGGCAAGCTGCAACATCAGATAACGATGCGCATAAAATTTATGTAGAATTTAAAAATGCTGGTGTATATAAAATGCAAGTTTCTGCAAGATCTTCAGGACATGGAATAGATAAGTTTATGCTGTTCAATGAAGCTAATTACAGTCAGAACGAAGCAACACAAAAAACTACATTTAGTGAAATAACTTGTAACTAAACCTAAAACTAAGTTGACTAAATCGAAATGAAAGAAGACATTAAAAAAATAAAGTTTAATAATGTACAGAAACCTAACTTTCAATTCGATTTAGTTGAACTTAACGAATTACTGACTCGAGATTTAGACCACGATCTTACACAAATACATAGAGTTGAGTTTTATCATATTTTTTTAATTACAGAAGGTACAGGCTCACACACTATAGACTTTTCTGAATATTCTTACCAAAAAGCAACACTTTTAACCTTAAAAAAAGGACAATTACATTGTTTTAATTCCAACACAAAAGCTAACGGATACCTTCTTTTATTTACAGAAAACTTCTTATTAAGCCATTTTAACAAAATAGAAGTTTCTAAATCCATTCAGTTATTTAATAACTTATTATCGATGCCTAAGATCGTTTTAGATCACAAGGATTTTAATGATATTTTAAGTTTAATAGAACGAATAAAATCAGAATATTTCGACACTTACGATGAATTCTCTGTAGGAATAATTCGCAGTGCATTACATATGATTATCACAAAACTATTTAGAATAAAAACCAGAGATAATCAAAAATTACTTCAAAGAAAATACTTTAATGAGTTTATTGAGTTTCAAAAATTAGTTGAAGAAAATTACACTAAAACAAAAAAAGTAATTGACTACGCTAACATGATGAATTGCTCTACAAAAACACTAAATAATATTTGCCATAATATTATTGGTAAATCTGCTAAAGTTGTGATAGATGAATTAATCATCACTCAAATCAAGCGTTTTTTAATAAGTACATCCTTGTCTGTAAAAGAGATTGCTTATAATGTGGGTTTTGATGAACCTTCTAACTTATACAAGTATTTTAAAAAATACACATACATGTCTCCAGAGTCTTTCAGAAAAAACAACTAAACTTAATTTTCTCATTTTTACAGTACAAACAACTTTTTTTACAGGGTTTACACTAGATTAAACCTATAATTTTGAACTCGTTATAAATTATGAATTTAATCTAATGAGAATTAACATCTATTCTACTTTACTAATAGTTACACTAACATTAAGTAATTGTAAAACAACTAATAACGAAGTTAAAACAAAACAAAAACCAATAAAAAAAGAAGTAAAAATGGAATTATCAAACAAAGAAAAAGTTGTAGCACTATTAAACAGCTTTAATACCGGAGACAAAACTCCAATCTCTTACATCAATCCTGAAAAATACATTCAACATAACTTAGCTGTTGGTGATGGTTTAGCTGGTTTTGGAGAAATTATGGAAGCTGCTCCTCCACAAGGTTTTAAAGCTAACGTAGTTAGAGCTTTTGAAGACGGAGATTTTGTTTTTACACATACAGAATATGATTTTTTTGGTCCTAAAGCTGGTTTTGATGTATTCCGTTTTGAAGATGGAAAAATAGTAGAACACTGGGATAATCTTTCTGAAGTAACACCAGCAAATCCTAGTGGTAGAACTCAATTCGACGGAATTACTGAAATTACTGATATAAATAAAACTGAAGCTAATAAAGCTGTAGTTAAGCAATTTGCTGAAGAAGTATTAATGAACGGTAAAATGGATAATTTAACAACATTAATCAATCCTAATAAATACTTACAACACAATTCTCAGGTAGCCGACGGTTTAGATGGCTTAGGAGCCGCATTAAAATATTTTGCAGAAAACGGTTTAGTAATGGAGTACGAAAAAGTTCATAAAGTTTTAGGTGAAGGTAACTTCGTTTTAACTTTAAGTGAAGGTAAATTTGGCAAAGGAAATCATGTAGCTTATTATGATTTATTTAGGTTAGAAAACGGACAAATTGTAGAGCATTGGGATGTGATACAACCTATTCCGGTAAAATCTGAATGGAAAAATGAAAACGGTAAATTTTAATCCCTCTTTTAAATAATGCTTGTTAAGAGAGTCAGTTTATACTGGCTCTCTTTTATTTTAAATCAGTATGAATTACCTCCGATCTCCTAAACATTTTTGTGTAATACAAATCTTTATAGTAACTTCACTTTACAATCTTAATTTGTATAGAAATACCCCTGTAAATGAAGTATACGGCAACTGTAGAGGAAGAAAACAAAGAAATCGCAAACAGATATAAAGATTTACTAAAAGGTACGTATCAAACCTTATCTGAAGATGATAAGAAATTAATACGTAAAGCCTTTGAAGTAGCTGTTGAAGCTCATTCAAGTCAAAGAAGAAAATCTGGTGAGCCTTATATCTTCCATCCTATTGCAGTCGCAAAAATTGTAGCTTATGAAATTGGTCTTGGAGCAACTTCAATTGCCGCTGCCCTACTTCACGATGTTGTTGAAGACACACATTACACAGTTGAAGATATGGAGCAACTTTTTGGTGAAACTGTAGCTCGTATCGTTAGTGGTTTAACCAAAATTTCTCGCTTAAAACAAGATCAAGATTACTCTATACAGGCAGAAAACTTCAGAAAAATGCTATTAACATTACATGACGATGTTCGTGTAATTTTAATAAAAATTGCCGATCGTTTGCACAATATGCAAACTATGGATGCAATGCCACCACACAAACAAGTTAAAATAGCTTCTGAAACATTATACATTTATGCTCCACTTGCACACAGATTAGGGTTATATAATATTAAGACAGAACTTGAAGATTTAGGATTAAAATATACTGAACCAGAAGTTTATAGCGATATTTTAATCAAAATAAAAGAGAGTAAAGAAGAGCAACAAAAATATATAGATCTTTTCAACTCTAAAATTAGAGAAGCCTTAGACAAAGAAGGATTTAAATATGAAATAAAAGGTAGATTTAAATCGATATTCTCTATCAGAAGGAAAATGCGTAAGCAAAATGTTTCTTTCGACGAAGTGTACGATAAATTTGCTATTCGAATCATTTACACTCCTACTTCTGATGATGAAAAATTCGATGCTTGGAAAATTTACTCTATTGTAACCGACTTTTATAAACCAAATCCTGCTCGTTTACGAGATTGGATTTCTCAACCTAAATCAACGGGTTATGAAGCGTTACATATCACTGTAGTTGGACCAGAAGCTAAATGGGTAGAAGTTCAAATTCGTTCTCAACGAATGGATGAAATTGCTGAAAAAGGTTACGCAGCCCATTTTAAATATAAACAAGGAAATGTTCGTGAAAATGGTTTAGAAGGTTGGTTAAATAAACTTAAAGAAACCTTAGAAAACAATACGTTAAATGCTGTAGATTTTGTAGAAGATTTTAAACTTAATTTATATGCTAAAGAGATTTATGTTTTTACTCCTAAAGGAGATTTAAAATCTTTACCAAAAGGAGCTTCTGCTTTAGATTTTGCATTTGCTATTCATACTGATGTCGGATTAAAATGTAGAGGTGCAAAAGTAAACGGAAAGCTTGTTCCATTAAGTCATGAATTAAAAAGTGGTGATCAAGTTGATATTCTAACTTCTGCTACAAACAAACCTAACTCTCGTTGGTTAGATTTTGTAATGACAGCTAGAGCTAGAACAAAAATAAAATCTGCTCTTAAAGCCGATGAAAAGAAAATTGCTGAAGAAGGAAAAGCAATTTTAATGAGAAAATTAAGACACTTAAAAATTAACTACGACGAAAAGTTAGTACATGAAATAGCAAGCTTCTTTAATTTGCAAACTAGTTTCGATTTATTCTTTAGAATTGGAAACGGGGCTATCGACAATACTCAGCTTAAAGAGTTTGTTGCACAACGTTCTAGTCCAATTATGAGTTTTTTAAAGAATCCTTTCAAAAGAAATGCTCATAAAAATGTTACTGATAATGAAGAAGTAACAGACAAATACGACGCTTTAGTTTTTGGTCAGGATGAAGAAAAACTAGAATATTCACTTTCTGTTTGTTGTAAACCAATTCCTGGAGATGCCGTTTTTGGTTTTGTAACCATTAATGATGGAATTAAGGTTCATAAAAACAATTGTCCAAATGCCATTTCTTTACAATCCAATTTTGCGTATAGAATCATTAAAGCAAAATGGATAGATTCTACAAAACAAGAATTTTCTGCTATTTTAAAAATTAGTGGTGTTGATAATAAAGGAATTGTAAACAATATTACTCGAATTATTTCCAACAATATGAATGTTTACATAAATAGTATTAACATCTCTGGAAATGCTGGAATTTTTGAAGGTAAAATATCACTTACTGTAAAGAATAGAAACCAGTTAACTAAGCTGATTAACAACATTAAAAAAGTAGATGGAGTTCAAAAAGTAACTCGTGTTAATACTTTGTAAATATTATTCCTTACATCATTACTTTTTATATCAAGAAATAAACGTAAATTTGTCTTTTGGTAAAATTCTAGATATATGAGTAGCACGGCTGAAAATCAAGAAATCGTAAAAAAAGTTTTCACTTCTTTCTTAGAGGAAAACAAGCACCGTAAGACACCTGAACGTTACGCTATTTTACAAGAAATTTATGATGCCGACGAACATTTTGATATCGAATCTTTATATATCAAAATGAAAAATAAAAACTATCGTGTTAGTAGAGCAACACTTTATAACACAATGGATTTACTTTTAGATTGTGGTTTAGTTCGTAAACACCAATTTGACGGACAATCTATGGCACGATATGAAAAAAGTTACTTCGATAAAAATCACGATCACGTTATTTTAACTGATACAGGAGAAGTAAAAGAATTTTGTGATCCAAGAATTCAAATTATCAAACAAACAATTGAAGAGGTTTTCGATATAGATATCCATAACCATTCTTTATACTTCTACGGAACTAAGAAAAAACCGAATTAAACTTTAAATACACATAACACAACACACTAATATAATGGCAGTAGATTTATTACTAGGCTTGCAATGGGGAGATGAAGGTAAAGGTAAAATCGTTGACGTTCTTACTCAAAATTACGATATCATCGCTCGTTTTCAAGGTGGCCCTAACGCTGGTCATACTCTAGTTTTCGACGGAAATAAGTATGTTTTACATACTATTCCTTCAGGTATATTCCACAAAACAGCTTTAAATGTAGTTGGTAATGGAGTTGTTATCGATCCTGTAATTTTTAAAAAGGAATTAGAAAATTTAGATCAACATAATATCGATTATGCTGGTAAACTTTTAATTTCTAGAAAAGCACATTTAATTTTACCTACACATAGATTATTAGACGCAGCTTCTGAAACTTCTAAAGGAAAAGCTAAGATTGGTTCTACTTTAAAAGGAATTGGACCAACTTACATGGACAAAACAGGAAGAAATGGAATGCGTGTAGGTGATTTAGAATTAGATAACTGGAAAGAAAAATATAAAGCATTAACAGAAAAGCATATTAAAATGCTAAACTTCTTTGATGTTGATATTCAGTATGATCTTGATGAATTAGAGCAAGAGTTCTGTGATGGAATTGACAAATTAAAATCATTACAATTTATCGATTCAGAAGCGTTTTTAAACAACGCAATGAAAGAAGGTAAAAAAATTCTAGCAGAAGGTGCTCAAGGATCTTTATTAGATATTGATTTTGGAACATATCCGTTTGTAACTTCAAGTAATACCACAGCTGCTGGTGCTTGTACTGGTTTAGGTGTTGCTCCAAACAGAATAAAAGAAGTTTTCGGAATTTTTAAAGCATACACTACTAGAGTTGGTTCTGGACCATTCCCTACTGAATTATTTGACGAAGTTGGAGAAACAATGGGAAGAGTTGGACACGAATTTGGTGCTACAACTGGTAGACCAAGACGTTGTGGTTGGTTAGATTTAGTAGCCTTAAAATATGCTGTTGAAGTAAATGGAGTTACACAATTAATGATGATGAAAGGTGATGTACTTTCTGGTTTCGATACTTTAAAAGTATGTACTGCTTACAAATATAAGGGAGAAGAAATTACACATTTACCATATAATATTGAACCTGAAAATGTATCCCCAATTTACTCTGAATTTAAAGGTTGGGAAGCTGATTTAACTGGAATGACAGATGAAAAGTCTATGCCAGAAAACTTAGTTAATTACATCGACTTTATTGAAAAAGAAACTGGTGTACCGATTAAAATTGTATCAGTTGGTCCAGATAGAAAACAAACTATCGTAAGATAATTCATAAAAAAGAGTTCTTTTCAGAACTCTTTTTTTATTTAGCTATTAAAGTTTCAGTAGCGTAACTTTCGCATTGTTGTAATGTTTCTAAAACATCATCTAAAGTAGTTCTTGGATTAATTAAACACATTCTTAAAACCACTTGTTTATTCAAAACTGTAGTCACAAAAACTGCTTCTCTAGAATCCATTACTTTTTTAGAAATTTCTTGATTAATTTTATCTATTTCTTCTTCAGAATACTGTTTATCAATCGGATTATATCTAAAATTAACTACAGCTAAAGTAGCAGGAGAAACTACTTCCCATACCCTACTCTTTCGTAAATAATCTTCAACCTGTTCTGTTAAATCAATATTATACGTAATTGCCTTTCTAAAAGCTTCTAAACCATAAGTTTTAATAGACATATAAAATTTTAATGCACGTAAACGTCTTGTTAACTGTACTCCATAATCATAGAAATTAATTTCAGATTCATTTCCTTCTATATCTCTTAAATACTCAGGTTTTTCACTAAATGTACTACTTAACCAAGAAGCATCTTTCACTAATAAACACCCAATTTCATAAGGTTGAAAAAACCATTTATGTGGATCTACGGTAAGTGAATCTGCTCTTTCAATTCCTCTTAACATTCGCTTTCCTTTTTTAGATAAAATAGCTGCTCCTCCATAGGCTCCATCAATGTGCATCCAAATATCTTCAGCTTCACATATATCTGCAATTTCATCTAAAGGATCTACAGTTCCTGTATTTGTAGTTCCTGCATTAGCAATAAAACAAAAAGGTTGTAAACCTTCTAATTTATCTTTAGCAATAGCATTTTTCAATTTGTTTACGCCTAACCTAAATTCAAAATCAGTAGGAATAATACGAATTTGTTCTTTTTTAAATCCTAATACTCGAATTGCTTTAATATTTGAAGAATGCGCTTGATCTGAAAGGTAAATTACTGCTTTAGAGAAATCATCTCCACACTTTCGTCTTCTAGCAGTTACTAATGCAGTTAAATTCGCCATAGAACCACCACTAGTAAAAATTCCTCCACCTTTTTTTACAGGAAAATCGTACATTTTTAACAACCAGTTAATCGTTACAATTTCTAACTCTGCAGCTGCAGAAGAAACCAACCATCCACCAGAAAAAATATTAAATCCTGTTGCTAAAGAATCTGACATTGTACTGATAAAGTTGCTTGGTCCAGGTACAAACGAATAAAATTTAGGATGTGACGCTATTGTACTATTGGGTACAACATTTTGCATCACAAAATCTAATATTTCATTTGCATCTGTAGGTTGCTCTGGAGCTTCTTGTAAAAATATAGCATCTAGTTCTTTACGAGTTTTAAATTCTGGAACTGGTTTCTTTTGATTCATACTGTCCCAATGTTCCGCTATTAAATCTACTATTTTATATCCATAAGACTTCATCTCTTCTAAAGATAGATCGAAGTAATTTTCCATGTTTGCTGTTAAATTTGTTGCAAAATTATGCTTCTTTTAACGAATAGAAATAGGAATTCAAACTAATTTTATAACATCATTTAGAAATTTGGCATGTTCTTTTCTTTATTTTTGTGCATTAAATTGAAAAATTTTGAAGAGAATACTTCTTTTTATCTTAATAATAACTTCATTACAAATTTGCTCTCAAAACAAGAGAATAAAGATTCTATCATCTAAAATTTCAACTTTTGATGAAAAAAGATGGCCTGGAGCAACTATATTAATTGGAGATGTTAAAGTAGCTCATGAAGGAGCAACATTAGATTGTAAAAGAGCTCTTTTATACAGAGAGCAAAATATTTTTAAAGCTATTGGTGAAGTAGTTATTGAACAAGGTGACAGTATTATTCAATACTCTGACTTTGCGAATTACGATGCCAATACCAAAATTGCAAAATCATGGGGTAATGTAGAAGTTAACGACAAAGAAATGAAGTTAACCACAGATACTTTATATTTCGATAGAACAGAACAAAAATTATTTTATCCTGCAAAAGGAACCATTCGAGATAAAAAGAATACCTTAAAAAGTATTCGAGGAACTTATTATTTAGAAGACAAAAAATTTACTGCAAAAACTCGTGTAAATGTAGTTAATCCTGATAATGAGTTAAACTCAGATCATTTAGATTATTACACAAATACTAATTTGGCTTATGTTTACGGACCTTCAACAATTTTTAACTTTAAAGATAGTACAAAGGTTTATGCTGAACGAGGTTTTTTTGATACCAATACAGATATTTCATACTTTGTAAAAAACGCAAAGTTATATTTAAAAGATAGAACTGTAGCTGCCGATAGTTTATATTACGATAAAAGAAAAGGATTTGCTTCTGCAAACAATAAAATTAAAGTGATCGATACTGTTCAAAAAATGGTCATTAAAGGAAATTATGCCGAGATTTTTGAACTAAAAGATTCTATGTTTATTGTAAAGAAACCTGTTGCTATTTCCATTATGGAAAAGGATTCTCTTTACATTCATGGTGACACTATTTTAGTTACTGGAAAGAAAGACAATAGAATTGTGAGAACTTACCATCATGTAAAAATTTTCAAATCGAATTTGCAAGGTAAATGTGATTCTATTCATACGAACCAAGCTATAGGTTTAACCCGAATGTTTAAAAACCCTGTTTTATGGTCTGGTAAAAGTCAAATTACAGGTGATAGTATTCAATTTACAACTCATAAAGAAACGAATAAATTAGATTCGCTGCGTGTGTTAAGAAATGCATTTGTTATAGAAAATGACTCTTTAGACCCTAAGAATTTCAATCAAATTAAGGGTCGAGATATCTTTGGGAAATTTGAAAATAATGATCTAAGAGTTCTTTTAGTAAAAGGAAATGCTGAATCTTTATATTATAATAGAAACGAAGAAACATTCAAATTAGAAACCATTACTAAAGAAATTGCTAGTGACATCGAGTTTTTGTTAGAAAATAATGAAGTTATTCAAACAAAATACTTTAAAAAATCTGAAGGAAAAACATATCCTCCACCAGATTTCCCTAGTGATAAAGCTAAATTTGCTGGCTTTATTTGGAGAGAAGATGAACAACCTAAAGTAATGGAAGATATTTTTAAAAGAGATACTCCAAAAGTCAAAACTGAAACTAAAGTAAATTCTGCTGTTCAAAAAGCAAAAGATCAACTTATAAAAGAGAACAAAAAACGCGAACTACAACAATTAAAGGAAGAAGAGGAATGAAAAATGATTTCTTAAAATATCAGGGACAAACTACTCCTCATCCTTTAAGTATTGAAATATCTCATGCATCTGGAAGCTATATATACAGTAATGATGATAAAGCATATTTAGATTTTGTTGCCGGTGTTTCTGCAAATAGTCTTGGACACAACAATACAATTGTAAATAATGCCATAAAAGAACAGATAGATCAATACACACATGTTATGGTCTATGGAGAGTTTATTCAAAAACCTCAATTAGAACTTTGTAAAGCTTTAGCCAGTACATTACCCGAAAGCTTATCGTGTGTATATTTGGTAAATTCTGGTACAGAAGCAACAGAAGGTGCTTTAAAATTAGCTAAACGTTTTACAGGTAGAACAGAAGTTATAGCTGCAAATAATGCTTACCACGGAAATACTGCTGGAGCAATGAGTGTTTGTGGTGCAGAAGAGCAAAATAGAGCTTTTAGACCATTAGTTCCTGGGAGTAAGTTTATACAGTTTAACAATGAAAATGATCTAAATAAAATTACTAGTAAAACTGCTGGTGTAATTTTAGAAACTATTCAAGGTGGCGCTGGTTTTGTTGTTCCAAAAAACAACTTCTTAACTAAGGTAAAAAAGCATTGTGAAGAAGTTGGAGCTCTGCTAATTCTTGATGAAATACAAACTGGAGTTGGAAGAACTGGTAAATTTTGGGGTTTTGAAAACTTCAATGTTATTCCAGATATTATAATTACCGGAAAAGGTCTTGGTGGAGGAATGCCAATTGGTGCATTTATTTCTTCTAAAAAGATTATGGATTCCTTAAAAGACAATCCAAAATTAGGTCATATAACCACTTTTGGTGGACATCCTGTTATTGCTGCAGCCGGATTGGCAACTGTAAATGAAATTCATGCTAAAGTTTTAACTAAAGAAGCACTTAGAAAAGAACAATTGTTCCGTAAACATTTACAACATTCTTTAATAAAAGAAATTAGAGGTAAAGGCTTAATGTTAGCTTTAATTGTTGAATCACCTGAAATCGCAAATACCATAGTTTTAAATGCTTTAGAAAACGGTTTAATTTTATTTTGGTTGTTATATGAAAAAAGAGCTGTAAGAATCACTCCTCCGCTAACTATTTCAGACGAAGAGATAATAAAGGGTTGTAAAATTTTAACAGATATTTTAGACAATATAAAAAAGTCCCCTGCGTTTTATTAATACTTTATAGTTGATTGGGGATTTTATTAACTATTGAAATCGGTTTAAGATATTTTTCTTGGCCGATTTTTTATTACATATAATTCAACATTCATGATTCAATTTCATGCTCTTATGGAAAATAATTAAAAGTTAGTTCACTTCGTTTTTATTTTAGTCATGAAACTAACTATCATCATCATGACTTTAAAAAAACCAAACCCTAAATTCGAAATAACACTTGTTGTTATATTTATTATTGTACTTCTCATGAGCTGTAAAAAGAAAACTACTCCTGTAGAAGTTAATATATCTTATAATTTACCAGTAGATGTACCCATAAACGCTACTCAAGAAGAATTGGCTAATTTTGCTTGGGAAGAATTTTTTGCTTTAAATTGGAAATCTTCATGGGAAAAAGATGGCTTAAGAACTAAACCAGACACTAGTTGGGATTACCAAACAGATAACGGAGAAAATTTTTTAAGTGTGTGGGAAACCTATATCCACAGAGCTGAATTAAGACCTGCAAACGGTACAAGAACTAAAGATCTTAGTTCTGGAAAACCTTATTACACTTTTGTAGATTTTGAAAAAGTAAATACTATTAATCCTGTTAATCTTGATAATTATTGGAATGTTTTAGATGAAGATAATGAAATTGGTTCCGCTTATGTTTTTGCTCACAAAAATCAGTTTGAAGTACTGTATGCAGCTAAAACAAACTTAGTTGAATACAATTATCTTAAAGATTATTTTCCTACTGATACAGATTTATACAAAGCGATAGATAAAAGTAATGATAGCACTAGTTTTAGAAATCGTTTAAAAGGTTTGAGTTTAAAGGAAATGTGCAACTCTGATCTCAATAGTAAAGATGGATATGTATGTTTACCTTGTTCAGAAGATAATCAAAACGAGGGCGCAATAGAAATCAAACTTGCTTTTAGAGAATTAGATCCTACAAAAGATGATGCTTCAAGATACATGGTAAAAGAAGTCGTTTACTTTAGAGATTCTATAGTAGATAAACAAAAATACTCTAATGCATTTACAAAACAATTTGCACTAATCGGGATGCATATTATCAGAAAAACTAAGAATCATCCAACATTTATTTTTGCCTCTTGGGAACAAGTAGATGAAAGAAATAAAGACACACAGACCATTGGTATAGATGCTGTAACTGTAAATAACAAAGAATATACAGATGTAGATCCACACAGACTAAATCCTGTTATAGAAAGAGTAATTCCTGAAACTCTTCAAACCATAAACTCTAAAGTACACAAGAAAATAATAAAGAATAATAACCAATCGAAATGGCAATATTATCAATTAATTGGTGTTCAGGGAAAACCTATAGATTATAAAGACAGAAATTCCGATAATAATTATTTCATGGCTAATTTCGTTATTGAATCTGATCTAAAATTAACAAACTTTCATGGCTCTTTTGGAGATCCTTTTGATACCAAGGTGCAAAATATTATTTCTGATGGTAAAGAATTTAACATGGGTGGTTGCATGGGATGTCATGGTCAAGCACAATCGACATTTGGAACTGATTTTAGCTTTCTTTTAGATAGTGGTGCTGGCAAACCTGTAGTAAGACCTGATCCTTATCAAACTTTTGAAGAAGCAATAACAGCTGCACAAAAAGATGAAATTGAAGAAATTATAAAAGAGCTAAAAAAACAATAGAAACATTATTTATAAAAGTCTACTAGAAATTTTTCGAAATCTTATATAAAACCTGTAGATAATTATGAATTTAATTAACTTTTTAAATCAACTAAGAGATTTTCTTAGTTGATTTTTTTACATATGTTAAACAAAACTCCGTAAAACCAAGCAAATCAAGGATAAACAAATTTTGTCTAACCAAGTTAATTTGTTTAATTTGGAACACACAAATTTAGGTTTATATGTCGATTGAAATTACGCGTTTATTTGACTTTCCATATTACCAATTGGAAAAGTACAATCTTGAAAAATCACTAACTACTAAGTATAACGGAAAATGGGAGTCCGTTTCAACAAAAGAATACATTGATAAAGCTAATGCTATAAGTCGTGGACTTTTAAGATTAGGTGTACAGCCTAACGATAAAATAGCTATTATCTCTACAAATAACTGTACAGAATGGAATATTTGTGATATTGGTATTTTACAAACTGGAGCTCAAAATGTTCCTATTTACCCAACAATTTCTAAAGAAGATTACGAATATGTTTTAAATCATTCTGAATCGACATACTGCTTTGCTTCAGACGAAATGATTATAGAAAAACTAAATCAGATTAAAGGTAATACAAAATTGAAAGGAGTATTTACTTTTGATCAGATTGCTGGCGAAAAAAACTGGAATGAAGTTTTAGAGTTAGGAAAAGACGAAAGCAATCAACAAGAAGTTGAAGAAAGAAAAGCTAATGTAAAACCAGAAGATTTAGCTACTTTAATATATACTTCAGGAACTACAGGTAGACCTAAAGGTGTAATGCTTTCTCACAATAATATTGTTTCAAATGTTTTAGCAAGTTCTCTACGTGTACCAGTAGATCAAGGACAAGGTAAAAGTTTAAGTTTCTTACCTGTTTGTCACATCTTTGAACGTATGATCTTGTACTTGTATCAGTATTGTGGTATATCAATCACTTTCGCTGAATCAATTGAAAAATTAAGTGAAAACGCACAGGAAGTTAAACCTAATGTAATGACTGCTGTTCCTAGACTCTATGAAAAGATTTACGACAAAATATATGCCAAAGGAACAGAGTTATCTGGTATAAAAAAGGCTTTATTTTTCTGGGCTATAGAACTTGGATTAAAATATCAGCCATACGGAGCGAACGGTTGGTGGTACGAAAAACAGTTAGGTATTGCTAGAAAATTAATTTTCTCTAAATGGCAAGCTGCTTTAGGTGGAGAACTAAAAATAATGGTTTCTGGTAGTGCTGCTTTACAGCCTAGATTAGCTAGAGTTTTTGCTGCTGCTGGAATGCCAGTAATGGAAGGTTATGGTTTAACAGAAACTTCTCCTGTTATTTCTGTAAATGATGAAAGAAAAGGCGGATTTAAAATTGGAACTGTTGGACGATTAATTGAAGGTGTGGAAGTTAAGATTTCTGAGGAAGACGAAATTTTAGTGAAAGGTAATAACGTAATGATGGGGTATTATAAAGATCCTGAAAAAACTGCTCAAGTTTTGAAAGACGGTTATTTCCATACTGGTGATAAAGGTAAAATCGAAGACGGATTCTTAAGCATTACAGGTCGTATAAAAGAGATGTTTAAAACTTCTGGTGGTAAATATGTTATTCCTACGTTACTAGAAGATAAACTAAAACAATCTCGTTTTATCGAGCAAGTAATGGTTGTGGGTGAAGGTGAAAAAATGCCAACAGCTTTAATTCAGCCAAATTTTGAATTTGTTAGAGAATGGGCTAAACGTAACAATATTAATGCTAGCTCTGAAAAAGATTTAGCAAGTAACGAAAAGGTTATCGCTAGAATTCAAGAAGAATTAGACGATTGTAATTGTCACTTTGGAAAATGGGAGCGTATCAAACGATTTGAACTTACTCCTGAACAATGGACAATTGATGGAGGACACTTAACTCCAACAATGAAAATGAAACGTAAGATTATTAAAGATATTTATAAAGATTTGTACGAAAAAATGTACGACAGAGTTTAACATAAAAAAGCCTTCTCTTTTGAGAAGGTTTTTTTATTATACTATTTCATGTTTTAATTAATATTCTTCTACATTGAAAACAGATATTTTATTATCTGAAAGAAGTTTTACAATTAAAACCATAGACGCTTGTTCAAACTCAAGTAAATAACAGTTTCCTAACTCACCCTCCATCCAGAATTCTGTAGAAGTAATTTTTCCTAATTCTTCTTGATATCCTAGTATAGATTTTTCGAAATTTTCAAAACTATTTTCTTTTTTAAGAGGCTCCGAAAACAAATCATAAATACTCTTTATATCTTTAGTATTGATCAAATCTGTAATCTTTTCAACTAATTTTTCATAATCAGCATCTGTTTGAGCAAAAGATACTTGACTAACGCACAATAACAAGATTATGCAAATCATTTTCTTCATAAATCTATGAATATTTCAGTTAATATTGGGGTATTAAAAAAGTTATAAGCAACTTATAATCAAAACTAAATATAACATTTAACTTTTGATTATAAGTTAATCTGTGTAACTATTTAGTTAAGAAACAAAAAATAAATTAAAGTCACTTTTTCTCTTTGTTTATATAGTAATTATCATCTATGAAAATACTATTAGAATTTATATTCATCTTACTCCATGAAGTTGTTGGTTGTAAAACTATTTCTTTATTATCAAACTTAATTCTTAATGGCATATCAAAACCTTTAATAACATTAGTCCATTTATAGAAGAGCTCTTCATTTTCAATTTTATACTCAAAAGTAGGAATTTGAATAGTTCTTAAATACTGATCGAAAACCTTAGACAAATCAATTCCAGCCATTTTACTTATATAATTTTCTATTTCTTGAGTAGTTACTGTTTTATGAAAAAAAGTCTTGTTTAAACCTCTTAAAATCGCCCTCCATTTATCATCATTATTAATTATTGTTCTTATTGTATTAATCATATTAGCTCCTTTATAATACATATCTCCAGAACCTTCATGATTTACATCATAAACTCCAATAATAGGTCTGTCATTTGCAATATTTCTTCTTGTACCTATTACATATTCTGATCCTGCTTTTTTTCCATAGTAATACTCTAAAAATAAACTTTCTGAATATGCTGTGAAACTTTCATGCACCCACATGTCTGCAATATCTTTATTGGTAATATTGTTAGCAAACCATTCATGTCCGGCTTCATGAATAATAATAAAATCAAATTTTAAACCCCAGCCAGTTCCGGATAAATCATTTCCTAAATACCCTTTTAAATATTTATTTCCATAAGTAACAGAACTTTGGTGTTCCATTCCTAAATAAGGAACTTCTACTAACTTAAAACTATCTTCATAAAAAGGATATTTTCCAAACCAATACTCAAAAGCTTTCATCATTTTAGGCGCATCTTTAAAATGTTCTTTTGCTTCTGATAAATTATCTTTCAATACATAATAATTCATATCTAACTCTCCTCCTTCTCCATTATATTTTTCAGAAAAATTAACGTAATCTCCTATATTTACATTAACTCCATAATTATTAATTGGATTCTTAACATACCAATGATAACTTGTTGTGTTATCTGTATGCTTTTCTACTTTGCGCAATCTTCCATTAGCAACTCCAGTTAAATCTTTTGGCACTCTAACACTTATAGCCATACTGTCTACTTCATCGTACATATGATCTTTATTTGGCCACCATATACTCGCTCCTAAACCTTGACAAGAAGTAGCTACAAAATGTTTTCCATTCCCATCTTTTTTCCAAGAAAAACCACCGTCCCAAGGTGCATTTTTTGCAACTTTAGGCTTTCCTTCATAAAATACTGTAATAGCATTTGTTTTTCCTTTTCGTTGTTTCTTTTTTAAATGGATAAAGTGTGCATTTGTATCTGAAGTAAACTTCAATTCTTTTCCATCCTGAAGTACTTTTGTAATTTTTAAAGGTGGTTGTAAATCTACTTGCAAAGTTTTCTTAGAATTTAAAACTGTATATCTAATTTCATTTTTTCCTTTGATGAACTTCTTTTCTGGGTCTACTGAAACATTTAAATGATAAAACGTTAAATCCCACCAAGCTCTCTCGGGAGTTATACTTCCTCGTAAAGTATCTTGCTTAGTAAACTTATGTGTATGACTAAATAAACCATCCTGAGCGTTAATAACACTTAAAAAGCATATAAAAACTATTAAAAAGCTACTTCTTCTTTTAATCATTACTTAAAATATTTTGTAATCACGAAGATATTGTATTTGTAAAACATAACTACTGATTACTGTGAATAATAAAGTTTATACAAAAAATTAAGAGAATTCCTAAAAAGATTATAGTCTTTAAAAAGGATTCAATATTTTTGAATCATCTAAAAAACAAACAATTCAAAATGAAAAATACTGCGTTATCACATGTACATGAAGCTCTTGGTGCAAAAATGGTTCCATTTGCTGGATATAATATGCCTGTGCAATACGAAGGTGTAAATATTGAACATGAAACGGTTAGAAAAGGTGTTGGTGTTTTTGATGTTAGCCATATGGGAGAATTTTTTCTTAAGGGAGAAAATGCTTTAGCTTTAATTCAAAAAATTACAACTAATGATGCTGCTAAGTTGGTTCCTGGAAAAGCGCAATATACATGTATGCCAAACAATACAGGTGGAATTGTAGATGATTTAATTATCTACATGATTCAAGAAAATGAATACATGTTAGTTGTTAATGCATCTAACATTGAAAAGGATTGGAACTGGATTTCTCAACATAATGACTTAAATGTTGAAATGGAAAATAGATCTGAAGATTGGTCTTTACTTGCAATTCAGGGTCCTAAAGCTGCCGAGGCTATGCAATCTTTAACTAAGGTTGATTTATCTGCTATCAAGTTTTATACATTCGAAATTACTGATTTTGCTGGGATTCCAAATGTAGTGGTTTCTGCTACTGGTTATACAGGTTCTGGCGGATTTGAAGTATATGTAAAAAATGAAGATGTAGAAGCATTATGGAAAAAAGTTTTTGAAGCTGGAGCAGATTGGGATATTAAACCTATCGGATTAGCAGCTCGTGATACGCTACGTTTAGAAATGGGATATTGTTTATACGGTAATGATATTACTGATACAACTTCTCCTATTGAAGCTGGTTTAAGTTGGATTACTAAATTCTCGAAAGATTTTGTAAATGCTGAAGCTTTAAAAGCTCAAAAAGAAAATGGTGTTTCTAGAAAGTTAGTTGCTTTTGAGCTAACTGAACGTGGAATTCCTAGAAAAGATTATGAGATTGTAGATACAAGCGGAGAAGTAATCGGTGAAGTAACTTCAGGAACTATGAGTCCGAGTTTAGGTAAAGGAATTGGTTTAGGATATGTTACCATTGAAAATTCTAAAGTAGATTCTGATATCTTAATACAGATACGAAAAAAACAAATTCCTGCTAAAGTGGTTAAATTGCCTTTTTATAAAGGATAAATCATACTTTAATAAAAAAAAAACTCACAGATTTCAGAAATCTGTGAGGTTTTTTTATTTGCTATCTAAATATGTAATTAGTTTTTAGACTCTAATAATTTTTCAAGTTTTGCCAATCTTTCCTCTAAAGACGCTACTTTTTCAGTTTCCTTTTTAAGAGCCTCCTCTTGCTTCTTGATTCTTGATTCTTGCTTTTTCAACCTTTTAATCTCTTTCTCTTGCTGAATCGTATACAAAGTTAATTCTTCAATTTTCTGTAATAATTTAGCGTCCATTTCACCTAAAAAGAAACCCTCTTTTTTTACTTCCTCAGCAGAAGGAATATCTGCTAAATGTCCTTTTTCTTGAATATGATGCTCTACTTCTGCTAACGTTGGTAAGTTATAGTCTTTTTCAAATACAAAATCTGCCCAATTTGCATAAGTAGCTACTTTTACTTCTGTTGCTGCTATTTTTCCGTTTACACCTAATTTGAAGCCTTTGGTATTTCCTGTTCCAATGCCAACATTTCCACTTCCTAATATTGTAACACCGCTATTCAAATTATGCATACCTCCAATGTTTATAGTATGAAAATTAGTAGTTGGTTCATCATAATTATAGATATATGTGTTGTCTGCATCATTGGTATTAATTGTTAATCTTCTGCTATTTTTTCCTGATTCAGTAGAATAAAAAGAAGCAACTGATGTAGAAATTAAACCTGCTGATTTTATTTTTCCTGCAACTTCTAATTTTTGAGATGGTGAAGTAGTACCAATACCCAAATTACCATTACCATTTAACAACATTTTAGTACTTGTATCAGAACCATTATCATTACTGGTCAAAAACTTTAAATTACCTGAACTAGATAAAAATGCATCATGTGTATTAGAAGTAATACCATAAGCAGAATTCGCTCCATTACCTCTCTCTACTCTATAGCTTACATAACTATCCGATTTTAATAAAGCGCTTCCATTTATTTCTAATTTTTGAGTAGGTGAGGTAGTTCCAATACCAACGTTTCCATTTACTGCTAAATGTGTTCCTGTTGCTACATGTATTCCTGCATTATATCCAATAGCAACTCCTTTGTATTGAGTTTTATCTCCTGTGTCTGGTTGCAAATGCAAAGTACTATAATGTTTACCATATCTTCCGCTGATATCAGAATGTCTAGATAAGATCCAAGAACGTCTAGTATTTGATTTACCTCCTACTCCTATTTCTAAGCTATTATTTACATTTCGATAAAATTGAAAAATATCTCCTCTAGATATTTGACTTGGATAATTTGCTGTCGATGTATTTTTAAATACGGTTACATCTCCTTCAACTCTTAGATTTCCATTTATTATTTCATCTTGGGCTTTCACAGCAACACTTAGTCCTAAAAGGACTACCAATGCAATTTTTGTTTTCATATTATTTTTTTATTAATTTATTAACTAATGCTTTTAATTCGTTAATTTCTTTTTGTTGATTCTTTATTCTTGCCTCTTGATTGTTAATTCTAACTTCCTGCTTCTTGATTCTTGATTCTTGCTTTTTCAACCTTTTAATCTCTTTCTCTTGCTGAATCGTATACAAAGTTAATTCTTCAATTTTCTGTAATAATCTAGCGTCCATTGCTCCTAAGTAGAATCCGTTTTGTTTTACCTCCTCCGCAGAAGGAATATCTACTAAATGTCCATTCGTTTTGATATGATTTTCTACTTCTGCTAACGTAGGTAAATTATAGTCTTTTTTAAATACAAAATCTGCCCAATTGGCATACGTAGCAACTTTTACTTCTGTAGCTGCTATTTTTCCGTTTACACCTAATTTGAAGCCTTTGGGATTTATAGTTCCTATACCTACATTACCTTCTCCATTAAGTGTCATTACACTTATTTGTTCTCTTACATCAGAGCTATTTCCTGAGTGTACCCTAAAATCTAAATAATTAGTTTTAGCACTACCTGTATGATTACTATAAATAGAATGATATCTGATATCCGAATCTCCTCTACCAAATCTTACTTGTTCTGAAACTCTTGAATGCGTTGGTGCATTTCTTAAATATGTTACACCAACTATATCTAATTTTTGAAATGGAGTAATTGTACCAACACCAATGTTACCGTTTTTTAAAATATTTAGAGGATTATTTGGTCCTCCATTATAACCTTCTAAAGAAAAACGCTCATCTCTTGCTGTTAACTGCCACCCTGTTTTAGCATTATTATATATCTTTCCTGTTTGAACACTTCTATTGAAACCAAGTCCAATCCAATCCTTTTGAGCCTGAAAACTCATACCATTGATACCATTCATTATTGTTAACTTATCATCTGATGATGAAGTTCCGATACCAATGTTACCATTAGTAGATAAGTGCAAAATTTTAGTAAATTCGTCTATAGATCTTGGCGTAGCGTCATTACCCCATTTATAACCATAAAAAGTCAAATCACTTACTCCTCCTGTTTTCATGGAAACAACCATTCCCGAAGCCGCAGATGATCCAGTCCAAGATGGAACAAATTTACTTACATCTGTACTACTTACACTAGCATTAAAAGAAATTACACCAGCGTTATTTATGGTTTCCCTTTCATTCAACTCTATATAATCACCTATTCTTAAACCATTATTAGCTCCTAAGCTACGTCCTATATCTAACCTTCCTCTAGGGGAAGAAGTTCCAATACCAATCTTTCCATCTCTAGTCATTACAAAATGACTACTCGTTAAATTTCCGCCATAATTTAAACTAAATGCATGTCCATTCGATTGATCTATTCCCATTGAGTACCATGCATTTCCATTGTCGTGAAAAGTTAACCACGAATCACTATCATTTCTTTCTAACAATAATGTTCTACCTGTTGGGTTTGTTAATTTTGTTTGTCCTGTTAAATAATCATTCTGTGCCTTTACAGCAACACTTAGTCCTAAAAGGACTATCAATGCAATTTTTGTTTTCATATTATTTTTAACTTAAATTTTATATTTTTCTAATGAACAAAATTATGTATAAACCTTTTAACCTAAAAGTACTTCTATAATAAGTTTTCTGCATTAAATAACTCTGGTTTTGCTCCTTTAACATCTTTATAAAAGCTTAAAAAATGAGCAAAGTCTGCTTCTTTATCATGCGTTGTGTAAAAAGGTTCAGCTACTTTAATTGTTTTATTTCCAAAATCAAAAGCAAACATTACAATAGGCACATTTGCTCCTTTTGCGATGTAATAGAATCCTGTTTTCCATTTCTTTGCTAGTTTTCTAGTTCCTTCAGGAGAAATACCTAATCGAAACTCTTCTTTTTCATTATAAATCTGAACTACTGAATCTACAAAATTACTACTCTTCGTTCGATCTACTGGAGTTCCCCCTAACTTTCTGTAAATAAAACCAAATGGAGGTTTAAATAACGAAGCTTTTCCAACAAAATCTATTGGTATTTGAATAACATTCCTTGTTAAAATTGCTATGGGAAAATCCTTCCAACTTGTATGTGGTGCACCTATTAAAACATATTTTTTAATATCTCCACGAAAACTACCATCAATCTTCCAACCTAGAATTTTATGAAAAATAAATTTAGAAATTACATGTATCATTAATTGATTTTAAAACGGTAAATTTAAGGCTTAAATTTTTATGTAGATGAGCGATCAGCTATTATACATTTTAACAACTGGCTTTGTTGGAGTTATCCTAGGTTTTTTAATAAGTTTTATCATTCAAAAAAGTAAAACTTCTGTACTTGAAAGAGATAATTCTAACTTACAAGAACGAAATTCAATGCTTTTAGAGGAAAAAACCATTACAGGAAATGAAATGGTAACTTTAAAAGAAGAATTAAAAACTGTTCGATCAGAAAAAGATACTTTAAAAGAAAGAAATCAATCTTTAACCGAATACAAATTTTCTTCAGAAAAAAACATAGAAGAATTAAAAAGTGAATTGAAGTTTTTACAAACAGAAAAAATAGGTTTACTTAAAATTAATACGCGTCAGGATGTTGATTTAAAAAACTTACAACATAAACTCACAGAACAAAAAGGTGAAATAGAAGGATTACAAGAAAAATTCACTAAAGAATTCGAAAACTTAGCCAATAAAATTTTAGAAGAAAAATCGAATAAATTTACCGTTCAAAATAAAGAGAATATTCAGAATATTTTAAATCCGCTAGAGAAAAAAATCAAAGATTTTGAAGATAAAGTAGATAAAACTCACAAAGAAAGTATTGATTACCATTCTGCTTTACGTCAACAAATTCTTGGTTTAAGAGAATTAAACGCCCAAATGAGTAAAGAAACTTTAAACTTAACTAGAGCTTTAAAAGGTGATAGTAAAATTCAAGGAAATTGGGGTGAATTAGTTTTAGAACGTGTTTTAGAAAAATCTGGTTTAGAAAAAGATAGAGAGTATTTTGTACAACAATCATTTACGAATGAAAAAGGGAAACGTATTTTGCCTGATGTTGTAATTCATTTGCCAGATCATAAAAAAATGGTTATTGATAGTAAAGTATCACTAACTGCTTATGAAAAGTACGTTAATACCGATGATGAAACTGAAAAAGCAACACACTTAAAAGAACATTTAATTTCATTAAAAAGACACATAGAACAACTTTCTGCAAAGAAATATGAAGATATTTATAAAATAGAATCTCCAGATTTCGTGTTACTTTTCATTCCTATAGAACCTGCTTTTGCTGTGGCTTTAAATGAAGACAATACGTTATATAATAAAGCTTTTGAACGTAATATTGTAATTGTAACTCCAACAACCTTATTGGCTACTTTACGAACAATAGATACGATGTGGAATAATGAAAAACAACAACGTAATGCTATAGAAATTGCGCGTCAGGCTGGTGCTTTATATGATAAATTTGAAGGTCTTTTAAAAGATTTAATTAATATTGGTAAAAAAATAGACGCAACTAAAAGCGATTATAGCGCCGCCATGAATAAATTAGTTGAAGGTCGAGGAAACTTAATTACTAGCGTAGAAAAACTTAAGAAAATGGGAGCTAAAGCTAAAAAAACACTTCCTGAAAATATTATTGTGAGATCGAATGACAATAGCTAATCAAAAAATTGAAATGTAAATGCAAGAGTTAAAAAAAGGATATTTATTCAATTATAGAACTCAGACGTGGAAAGTTACTGATATTTATAAAATAAAGTGGGATGACGGTTCTAATACTACAGAATATAAAGTAAAAGATAAAAACGGTATTATTAGATACTTAATGATTGAATACGTTAGAAAAGAATCTCCTAAATATTCTTTTTGGGAAAAATTATATAATATAGATCATTTCCTTTCTCAAATTACACAAACTGAAACTGATTACGTATCTATTAATAATGCTAAGTTTCCTAAGAAATTTAATTACAAAAACGTAGAATATAATTTTGATGAGCGTTGTGACGGAACCTGTTATTATGATTACGAATCAGAAAGGGTAAATTCTTTGGATTATACAAATCTTAATGATAATCGCTTTTTTTCTATTCAATTATGGGATGATGAAATTGAGATTTGTACAGGAAAAACTATATCAAGAAGTGAAATTACTAATATTCAAGAAAGAAGAACTTTTATTGATGGTAGCTCCTTAGGAAGTTTCATTAGTAAATATTTTGTTGGGATAATTTTTGGAGGCTTCATATTAATGACATTACTCCTAGGGAAATGTTCTAATAAGAATTCTTGGAACGATAGAAATTATAACGATTCTACAAAGGTTTATAGAAATACAAACAATTATTATAGAGGTAGAAGCTCAAGAGGATTTGGTAAATAAAAAATTATGGAAGAAAATACACTTATTTGGCTTACTAAAACCGTAACGTACGTTACTTTATTTTATGCCTCATTTATAGTTGCTAAGCTGTTTTTTAAATTCAAAAACAGAAAAATAGATATTGAAAACGAATTAACCATAAAAGATAATGTTGCCTTTGCTGTAACTGCTACAGGCTATTTTATAGCTACTTTAATCATTTTTGTTGGTGTTTTACATGGTGAATCTCACGGATTAATTAAAGATGTTATTTTAATTTTATTCTATTCTTTTTTTGGAAATTTATTATTAATACTCTCTTCAATCATTAATGAAAAAATAGTTTTTGGTAAGAAATTTAGATTTTACAAAGAGATTATTAGAGACGAAAACTTAGGAACTGGATTTATGGAGGCTGCCAATTTTATTGGTGCTGGACTCATTGTTTATGGAGCTATTTCTGGTAGAAACATTAATTTCTTTCCAGATCAAAGAGAAATGGGACATTATTTATCTGATTTTTTAAGCTTATTATTCTTCTGGTTATTGGGGCAAGTTATTTTATACATATTTTTAAAAGTATATCGCAAATTTGTGAAATACGATTTCGTTAAAGAAATTCAAAAAGACAATAATGCCGTAGGAATTGTATATGCAAGTATTTTTATAGCTGTTTCTTTCTTATACTCATTTGCATCAAGAGGTGATATAGAATCATGGGAAGTTGCTTTAGAAGATATTGCGTATCATTTAGGCTTAGCTATCGTTTTATTACCATTATCTAGAATTTTTGTTGAAAAAATAATACTCCCTAAGAGTAATTTAACTGACGAAATTGTACATCAAGAAATTCCGAATAAAGGAGCTGCTTTAATCGAAGCTTTTGCTTATATCGGTAGTGCTGTAATTATAAGTTATTGTATGTAAATGGCGCCCATTAAAGTTAAAAGAAGAATTTTATTTCTTGCCTTATTTGCAACAGGATTATCTGGTATAGTTGCAGAATATTGTTTTGCCACGTTATCTACTTATTTTATTGGAGATTCTGTTAAACAATGGTCTATTGTAATTTCTTTGATGCTATTTAGCATGGGATTAGGTAGCCGAATTACGAAATCTTTTGATGGAAATGTATTTAAACTTTTCATTTTTACTGAATTCGCTCTTTCGTTATTAGTGTCTTTTTCGGCAGTTACAACCTATTATCTAGCTACTCAATTAGAATATGTATCTATTTACATTTACTCAATGGCTATTTTAACAGGAATGTTAATTGGTATGGAACTTCCCTTAGCAATGCGATTAAACAACGATTTCCAATCACTTAAACTAAACGTAGCTAATATTTTAGAAAAAGATTATTACGGAAGTCTAATTGGTGGATTATTTTTTGTTTTTGTTGGCCTTCCGTATTTAGGACTAACTCATACGCCTTTTATATTAGGTTTTATCAATCTTTTTGTTGCTATACTTCTTCTTGTCTTCTTTAAAAACAAATTGAATAAACAAGAGAAAAACATGCTATTCGCTTTTGCAGGATTATTGGTTACCATATTAATCACTGGAAATATTTTTGCTGGGAAGATCATTCTGCATGGAGAACAGAGTAAGTATAAAGATAAAATTGTTTTCCAAGAGCAATCTATTTATCAGAAGATTGTAGTTACGAAATGGAAAAACGATTACTGGTTATATTTAAATGATAATTTACAGTTTTCTACTTTTGATGAACCTATGTATCATGAAGTTTTAGTGCATCCTGTAATGCATATTTTAGATAAACCTAAGAACGTTCTGATTCTTGGTGGTGGTGATGGTTGTGCTGCTAGGGAATTATTAAAATATCCTTCTTTAGAACACATAACTCTAGTCGATTTAGATAAAAAACTGACCGATCTTTTTATTAATGAATCAGAATTAACAAACATTAATGAAAAGTCTCTAACCAATGAAAAAGTTCGCATTATAAATCAAGATGGATTTAAATATGTTACGGATACTAAAGAGTTCTTCGATTTAATTCTTATCGACCTTCCTGATCCTAGAAATGTAGAATTAGCTCGTTTATATTCTAAAGAATTTTATGAATTGTGTCGATTAAAATTAACTCCAAATGGTGGTTTAATTACTCAAGCTGGAAGTCCTTATTATACTCCTTATGCATATAAATGTATAGAAAAAACAATGGAAAAAGCCAATTACAGTGTTTTAGCATTACATAACCAAGTACTTTCTATGGGAGAATGGGGTTGGATTTTAGGAACTAAAAATCAACTTTCTAAACAAGAAATGATAACTAAATTGAATCAATTAGATACGCAAATAATTGCAACAAAATGGTTAAATAAAGAAGCCATACAATTAATTACTTCCTTCGGAAAAGACTTTTTTAAAAAGAAAAAATTAGATTCAATAGAAATCAATCAGATTAGTAATCCGGTGCTTTACGAATATTATAACAAAGGAAACTGGGACATTTATTAATTATGAAAAAAAATAACGAAAAATACATTGCTTTAAAGGCAGAAATGTTCCACTTTGACACTTGGTTATCTACCACTAATACTGATCAATTAAAACACGAATTAGAAACGTTATTAATCGATTCTGGATTTAACATTGTCAACTTCATAGAACATAATTTTCCTATTAAAGGATACACAGCTGTTTGGTTATTGGCTGAAAGTCATTTAGCTATACATACTTTTCCAGATCAAGAGAAAACCTATTTACAAATTAGCAGTTGTAATGAGAATAAATTGGCAGTTCTTAAGCAAAAAATAAAAATAACTTAACAATCAATTCACTCCATTACAATCTTATAAATCTACAACGGTATCGTAATACACAAAACTTAGTTTTTAAGGTTAAAAATTTCATTTTCTATAACTAATACAGAACGAAATCGATTTATTTATCAACACGAAATCGATTTAGTACTCTACTTATTTTTTTTGATTGATTATTTCACAATAAATTCGCTGAAAAATGGTTAACCTTCATTTTTTTAACATTTAAAAAACCATATCTATAACGTAAGTTTTTCGTAATGTTTTTTAAAATTTTAGTGCTCCATTTTAACCTTTTTCAAATAAACCTAAAATAACACAAACACAATGAAACAAACCCTAAAAATTTTACAACTTGCTTTAGTATTTTTCTTTGCATGGAATATACAAGCGCAAGACGAAGATGTAATGTTTCAAGCTTTCGATTGGAATGTTCAAAATCAACCAGCTGGACAAACTTGGTTCAATGTTGTCACTCAAAATAGTGCTGAAATAAGTAGTGCTGGTGTCGATTTAATTTGGTTACCTCCAGTAAGTGATTCTGCTGCGCCACAAGGATATTTACCAAGAGAATTGTATAACTTCAATAGTGCTTATGGTACAGAAGCTCAATTAAGAGGTTTAATTAATCAATATCATAGCTTAGGAATGAAAATTATTGGAGATATTGTAATTAACCATAGAGTTGGTACTAGAGATGCTGTTACTTTTACAAATCCTGCTTGGCCAACAACATTTATTACTGCCGATGATGAAGGAAGGAACTTTGTAAACTTTCCTGTAGAGTTCAGTATCAATTCTGATTACTTCCCTGGTACAGCTTTAAAAGCTGATGGATCAAATGGAACTTATGGTCCAGCTAGAGATTTAGATCATAGAAATCCTGCTGTAAGACAAGAAATAAAAAACTGGATGAATTTCTTAAAGAATGATTTAGGATTCGACGGTTGGAGATATGATTTTGTTCATGGATATGATCCAATATATAACAAAGAATATAATGATGCTACACAGCCTTACTTTGCTGTAGGAGAATTATTAGAAAGTAGTAGAGTTCAAACAAACAACTGGGTAAACTTTACACAACAGTCTTCTTCTGCATTTGACTTTAATACTAAAGTTACTTTACAAGATGCTATTAGAGACAACAATATGTCGTATTTAAGAGATGGACAAGGAAGACCTTCTGGTATGATTGGTATTAATCCAGGAAAATCGGTAACATTCTTAGATAATCACGATACTGGTTTTGCACAACAATGTTGTGGTTCTAACTATGTTTTCCCAGGTGGTGAAACAAACTTAAGGAAAGGATATGCTTACATTCTAACTCACCCAGGTAACCCAATGATTTTCTGGACACATTATTTTGATGCTGGAAATGGTGTAAGACAAGCAATAAAAGATTTAATAGCAATTAGAAAAGATGTAAGAATTTTTGCAAGTTCATCTATTAATATTGCTGAAGCAAGAAACGATGTTTATGCAGCTTACATTGATGGAAGAAATGGAACGATTGCAATGAAACTTGGTGGTGGTAATTGGTCTCCTCAAGGTTCTGGTTGGACTTTACGTACTTCTGGAACAGATTATGCAGTTTGGACAAAAGGCGGAACTGTTACACCTCCTCCTCCACCTCCAGCTCAAGTTGATCCTTTTACTGTAAACTTTAAAAAACCTAGTGGTTGGGGAAATAATGTAAATGTATATTTATTTGATGCTTCTACAAATGCTATTATTCCTGGAACTTCAGGTTGGCCAGGACAATCAGCTACTAATATTAATGGAACTCCATGGTATTCATTACAAGTTAATCCACCTTCTGGTGTAGCAGCTCAAAATATTAGAGTTATTTTTAATGATGGAACTAACCAAACTGATGATTTAAGCAGAAGTACTAACGGTTGGTATGATAATGGAACGTGGACGAATAATTGTCCTTCTGATTGTAGTGGAAATCCAAATCCACCAAATACAAATACTAGATTTACAGTTAATTTCAAAAAACCAAATGGTTGGGGAAATAACATAAATGCTTATTTCTTTGATGCTGGTTCTAATACAACAATTTCTGGAACGGCTGGATGGCCAGGACAATCAACTACAAATATTTCAGGAACACCTTGGTATTCTTATGAAGTTGCTATTCCAGCTGGAACTTCATTAAGTAATGTTCGTGTTATCTTTAATGATGGAAGTAATCAAACTGATGATTTAACAAGAAGCTCAACTGGTTGGTATGATAATGGAACATGGACAAATAATTGCCCTTCTAATTGTAGTGGAACTACTACTCCACCTCCGAGCAATAACAATGTTACATTAAACTTTTTAAGAACATCTTCTTGGGGAAATACTGTAAATGTATATTTATACAATACGAATACAAATTCTACTTTAGCTGGAACTCCAGCTTGGCCAGGTAGAACAATGCAAAATCAAGCTAGTACTTCTTGGTCTTCAACTTCGTTCACTTTACCAAGCAATGTATCTCCTAATAATGTTGGTGTCGTTTTTAATAATGGAAATGGGCAGCAAACTGTTGATTTAAACAGAGGAACATCAGGATGGTTTAGAATTACTGGAAGTTCAAGTGGAAAAGCTACAGGAGTTTGGTCTAATTCATGTCCTACAGGATGTATATCTTCAAGACAGATAGCAACAAGTACTACTGATTTAATAACAGAAAACTCGGTAAGAATTGCTCCTAACCCAATACATCAGAATGGAAACTTATTTATCACGACAACTCAGAAAGGTGTTTTAAAGGTTTCTATCATGAATCTATTAGGACAATCTAAAACAGTGTATGAAAAAACTAATAATGCAGGAAATCATACAATTGAATTAAATAATAATGATTTTGGAGCTAAAGGAATTTATATTATCTCAACTACTTTAGATAATGTAAATATAACTAAGCCGATAAAAGTCATAAAAAATTAAGTTTTTACTAAATTGAAATAACTAAAAAAAAGATCCCTTGAAAGTACAAGGGATCTTTTTAGTTTATGGTAAAAATACTTTTGTATCAGAAACTACTCTAGGATATCCATCATCCTCGTAGGTAAAAGCTGCTTCTATTCTTGCTCCAAAATAAGCCCCACCAGCTTTCCAGAATAATGTTTTTTGCACACTTTTCTTTCTATCTTCACCTACAAATCCTAATGTATGTCTATTTGCAAAATCTCCAATAACCCAAGCTTCATAAGCTATACCTGCAAACCACATTTCATCATCCTTCCATTTTCTTCTTTTCTTTTTTCTTCCTTTAATTTTAATTCCTACAGAAGCATAACCAACATATCCTCTATTCCAACCAATTAAATGCGCACTTAAATGCGTTACTCCTAAATTAGCTCTAGTACCATTAAGATTAAAGAAATCTCCGTCATAAGGTTCTGTTTTTTGTAAGTCTTCTCTTTTTAGTAACGAATTATCATCATTACCAAAATCTATAGCATATGATTTCAAATTATCTTTGTTTAACCATGCCAATTCATTATTCTTAATATTATTCTTATTGGTAATCAACTCTTCTGAGTGTCCAATTTTATGAGCTTCTTCACCAACAATATAAACCCCATCTTTATTAAGAATTGTTGCAAATATATCATCTGGTACATTGATATAGTTTTTTTCATGTAATTCATCTAGAGTTAAATCTTTGGTCTTTAAATACAATGAATTATTAAAGCCAATTTCAGTAAGCCAAGCAATACGTTCTTCATCAGACATACTATGTAAAGTTTCGAGTTGACTTGTAAATACATCCGTATCTTTGAAAACTAAGATTCCATCTTCGACTTTAACTAAAGCGTCATTTAAAGATTCTTCATTTTCTAATTCGTTGCTACAAGAGTACACTATAAGTACTAATAGCAATAATAACAATTGAAAGTTTTTTTTCATGATAAAAGTTTTTAGTTTCCATTCAAATTATACCAACTAAAAACTTTTAATTATTTATCCCTTAGCAATGTTATCAACTATGATAAAAAAGACAATAATTTTATCATTTTCAAAACTGATCCCTTTTTCTTGGGGATCAAATTGATAGTTTGTGGGATAAAATTTTTATACTTATTTCAAAAAATTAAAGTTAAAAACTAGTGTTTTTATTTAGCTATTGTACTTTTATTATTAAAAAATAGGATATAAAAAAACTGCCTTAAAACAATTGTCTTAAAGCAGTTTACTTTTTTATGAATTAGAAAAATTACATCACGAATAGTCTTCTATGATGCATTAAATCTTGCACCTTTTCTCCTATCTCATGTAGTTTTTCATCATTATCAGCATTTTGTATCGCCTCATCTATTAAGTTCACTACAGCTAGCATATCTTCTTCAACTAAACCTCTTGTAGTAATAGCTGGAGTTCCAATTCTAATTCCAGATGTTACAAACGGTGACTCAGTATCAAAAGGAACCATGTTTTTATTTACAGTAATTTCTGCCTTACCTAAAGCTATTTCAGCATCTTTTCCAGTAATTCCTTTGTTTCTAAGATCTATTAACATCATATGGTTGTCTGTTCCTCCAGAAATAATATGATATCCTTTTTCTACAAATATAGCGGCCATTGCTTGAGCATTTGCTCTTACTTGAATTTGATACTCTAAGAATTCGTCTGTTAAAGCTTCTCCAAAGGCAACTGCTTTAGCTGCAATTACGTGCTCTAATGGTCCTCCTTGATTTCCTGGGAAAACTGCACTATTTAATAACGTTGACATTTTCTTTAGTTTTCCACTTTTCAGTTTTAAACCGAATGGATTTTCAAAGTCTTTACCAATCATAATCATACCACCTCTTGGTCCACGTAATGTTTTGTGAGTTGTAGTAGTTACAATATGACAATGAGGTAATGGATCACTTAAAATACCTTTTGCAATTAATCCTGATGGGTGAGAAATATCTGCCATTAAAACAGCTCCTACGCTATCTGCTATTTCGCGGAAACGTTTGAAATCCATATCTCTAGAGTAAGCAGAAGCACCGGCAATAATTAATTTTGGTTTGTGCTCTTTAGCTTGACTTTCGATATGATCATAATCTAATAAACCTGTTTCCTTATCAACTCCGTAAAAAACAGGATTATATAATTTCCCTGAGAAATTTACTGGTGATCCATGAGTTAAATGTCCTCCATGAGCTAAATCAAAACCTAAAATAGTGTCTCCTGGTTGTAAACATGCTGCAAAAACTGCTGTATTTGCCTGACTTCCTGAGTGAGGTTGTACATTAACATATTCAGCACCAAAAAGCTCTTTAGCTCTATCAATTGCAATCTGTTCTACTACATCAACTACTTCACATCCTCCATAGTAACGTTTACCAGGATAACCTTCAGCATACTTATTAGTTAATACAGATCCTTGAGCTTTCATTACTTGCTCACTTGCAAAATTTTCAGAAGCAATCAACTCTAAACCATTAAGCTGACGCTCTTTCTCTTCCTGAATTAAATCAAATATTTGATGATCTTGTTGCATTGTTGTTTTGTTATTTTAAATCTTCTATGTCTTTTCTAAAAGAACTTGGTAAAATTGTAGGAATCAATTTCACCAACAAAGGTAATAATAAAGAACCTCCTGGTAATAAGAAAATAGCAAAAGCTGGTATTGTTTTACAAATATCTAATAATTGTTCTTTTATCTTACTTTTTTCTTCAGTAGATAACTTTGTTGTTGCAGACTTTTTTAATAGTAAAATAAGTTCTTTACTCTCTTTCAATTCGTATAAAAATCGTACTTTATTTTTATGAAGTAAAGCCTTTATTTCTTCTACTGTTGTCATTAAAGTTTTCTACGCTTTTTTTCTGTTTTAAGTAAATTTAGTTCTCGTGAAGTTTGCCCTTCTACAGATGTATTTTCTTCTGCTCTTCTAATTAAGTATGGCATCACATCTCTAACTGGACCAAATGGAACATATTTGGCAACATTATAGCCTTCTTTGGCTAGATTAAAACTAATGTGATCACTCATTCCATATAATTGACCAAACCACATTCGTTTATCTTCTTTTTCGATGTTGTACTTGTCTGCTAATTCCATAAGTAAATAAGAACTTTCCTCATTATGTGTCCCAGCGAACAAAGCCATATTCTTGTGCTCCATCATGTACAAAATAGCTTCGTCATAATTCTTATCTGTTAGCTCTTTTGTCTTACAAATAGGAGAAAGATAACCAAACTCTTCTGCTCTGGCTCTTTCCTTTTCCATGTAAGCACCTCGAACTACTTTCATACCAATATGAAATCCTTTTTGGTGTGCTCTTTGGTGTAATGCTTTTAAATACTCCATACGATCATGACGATACATTTGTAATGTATTAAATACAATAGCTTTTTCTTTATTGTATTTTTCCATTAGCTCTTCTACCAAATCATCTGCAGCATCTTGCATCCAACTTTCTTCTGCGTCAATTAATAAAGGAACATCTTTGCTATATGCTAATTCACATACACTATGAAATCTAGCTTTAACTCGCTCCCATTCGTCTTTTTCTTCAGAAGTTAATTCTTTTTGTTCTCCTATTTTTTGGTACAAACCAAATCGTCCAAAACCTGTCGGTTTAAAAACTGCAAAAGGAATAGAATCTTTTTCTTCAGAGAACTTAATAATATTTTCAATAGTTTCTACAGCACTATCAAAACTCTCCTCTTCTTCCTTTCCTTCAACAGAATAATCTAAAACACTATGGACATTTCCTTTGTTGTACATTTTTTCGATATTAGGAATACAATCTTCTTCCGTTATTCCTCCACAAAAATGATCGAATACTGTAGAACGAATTAAACCTTCAACAGGTAAATGCGCTTTTAAAGCAAAATTTGTAACAGCAGTTCCTATTTTTACCATAGGTTGACTCTGTATTAAGCGAAATAAAAAATGAGCTCTTTCTAACTCAGAATCAGTTTTTAATTTAAACGCTACTTCGGTATTTTCAAAAAGTTTCATTAATAGTAGTACCAAGTTTACTTTATTCTGACAAATATAGATGACAACATTCAAATATTTTAATAATTTCTACTTAATTTGCATCTTTTATATCAACCAATGAATACAATTCAAGCAACTACATATCCTGTACATTTTTCTGACAAAGCATATCAAGAATTAAATTTATATTTAAAAGAAAATACGTATTCATCAATTTTTATTTTAGTTGATGATAATACCTTTGAATGTTGCTATCCTAAATTTATACAACGCTTAGAAACCGACTTAAAAATTGAATTAATCCAAATCGATCCAGGAGAAATTCATAAGAATTTAGATACTTGTTTAGGCGTTTGGAATGTAATGACTGAATTAGGTGCGGATCGTAAAAGTTTATTAATTACACTTGGTGGTGGTGTAATTACTGATTTAGGTGGATTTGTTGCTTCTACATTTAAAAGAGGAATTGATTTTATTAATATTCCTACGACATTACTTTCTATGGTAGATGCTTCTGTTGGTGGAAAAACTGGAGTAGATTTAGGAGTATTGAAAAATCAAATTGGTGTATTTGCTAATCCGCAAATGGTTATAGTAGATCCTGAATATTTACATACATTAGATCCTCGTGAAATTCGTTCGGGTACTGCAGAAATTATCAAATATGGTATGACGCACGATATTCGTTTGTTTAATCAAATAAAAGATAATACTGAGTTAAATATTGTTGATTTAATACATCGTTCTGTAGAAATTAAAAATGAAGTTGTAACTGAAGATCCTAAAGAAAAAGGCTTACGTAAAGTTTTAAACTGGGGACATACAATTGGACACGCTGTTGAATCTTACTTTTTAGATGCTGAACACAAAGAAAATCTTACTCATGGTGAAGCTATAGCTATAGGAATGGTTTGTGAAGCTTATTTATCTTCTAGAATTTTAAATTTCCCTGAAGAAAAAATAGCTGAAATTAAAAACGCGATTGTAAATATTTATGGGAAAATTGAAATTTTACCTGAAGATATAAACCCCATAATGGCTTTACTAATTCACGATAAAAAAAACGAAGCAGGTATTGTTAAGTTTGTTTTATTAAATGATTATGAAGATTTCGAACTAAGCTGTGAAGCTTCTGAAGAATTAATTCGTGAAAGTATTAACTTTTATATAAACTAAAACACTGATAAAACTGAAAATAACTACAATTAATGCTGTCAATAGTTTACTAATGATGGCATTTTTTCGTTTTAATATCCTGTAGATTAAGTTTAAAATATTATAACTTCTAATTAACCAATTCGTTCTTTCTGCGTTATAAATTTAGATTTCAAATATTAACCTTAAATCTAATCGCATGAAAAAATTTTTACTTTTTACCTCTTTATTACTTTGTTTCTATTCATTTGCTCATAGAGTAGATATTGGATATGAAATAGTGAACTTAAGTTCTAACTATCGTACAGCAAAAAATATTTTTTGCAATCAAAACCCTAACCTTTTGAATAAAAGAAAAATTAACTTGATTTCAGATGGTAATCATGAAGAATTAACTGTCGGAAAAATGTTTTGGTTTGAAAATGATGGTAATCCTATGTATATCTACATTGCTAGAAAAAACGCCAGCTCATTTAGAGACAGGGATTCTTTTTTATTTTCTGATTTCAGACTACAAAACTTCATTTGTGAGGATACAAAATCTTATGATGCTAGAAACTTAGGGACCAATGCCTTTTTAGCAAATCAAATCTATTGTAATCAAAATCCAGCTACTGCAGGTTCTCGTATGGATTTAAATGTTAGTGAACCTAGAGGAAGTAGTAGGTTAGCTCCAGGAAAAATCTATAAATTTAATGATGAAGGAACTGTAAGATATATTTACATTGTTAGAACAAGAAATGGCGAATTTAGAGATCGTGACACTTTTTCGAAATCTGATTTTTCTTTACAAAATATTACTTGTGAAGACACTAAATCTTATGACGCCAGAAACTTAGGAACCAATGCTTTTTTAGCAAATCAAATCTATTGCAATCAAAATCCAGCTACTGCAGGTTCTCGTATGGATTTAAATGTTGGTGAACCTAGAGGAAGTAGTAGATTAACTCCAGGAAAAATCTATAAATTTAACGATGAAGGAACTGTAAGATATATTTATATTGTTAGAACAAGAAATGGTGAGTTTAGAGATCGTGACACTTTTTCGAAATCTGATTTTTCTTTACAAAATATTATTTGTGAAGACACTAAATCTTATGACGCTAGAAACTTAGGGACAAATCCTTTTATTATTCAAAATATTTATTGCAATCAAAATCCGGCTACAGCAGGTTCTCGTATGGATTTAAATGTTAGTGAACCTAAAGGAAGTAATAGATTAATTTCAGGAAGAATTTATAGGTTTAATGATGAAGGAACTATAAGATATGTATACATCATTAGATCTAGATCAGGAGAATTCAGAGATCGTGATACTTTCTCTAAGTCTGATTTCACTTTACAAAACTATTTTTGTGAAGATGATTATGATGATTTTTTAAGAAAAATAACTATTTATAACAAGAAAGGAATAAAAGTTAAAGAGCAAAAAATTAATCATATAGATGAAGAAAAATCATTATTAAAAACTCTACCTAAAGGACTTTATTTTATCAAAGATGATAATGGTAATTCTAAAAAGATATTTAAACAAAATTAAAATTCTTTTTCGCTTAAAGATTAAAAAAGCTAATGTGTAACACATTAGCTTTTTGCTTTTTCATATCTATCTAACTAAAAGCTGTCTGATAAATATTCTCATATTGAGGTAAAATTTTATCTAAAGAAAACTGTTTAGTGTGTGCTTTTGCTCTTTGCTTAAATCCTAATAAAGTAGCATCGTTTTCCAAAATTTTTAATGTATTGTTGGCCATATCTTCTACATCACCTACATCGCTTAAAAAACCTGTTTCTCCATGTACATTTACTTCAGGTAAACCTCCAGCATTAGTTGAAATTACAGCCGTATTTGCTGCCATAGCTTCTAATGCCGCTAATCCAAAACTTTCTGCAGCTGATGGTAATAAAAACACATCAGAATAGCATAATAATTTAGCTACTTCATTACTATTTCCTAAGAATAAAATTTTATCATAAACTCCTAACTCTTTGGCTAAAACTTCAGCTTTAGAACGTTCTGGTCCATCGCCTACCATCAATAGTTTTGCAGGGATGTTTTGTTGTACTTGGTGAAATACTTTAACGACATCTAAAACTCTTTTTACAGGTCTAAAATTACTAACGTGAGTCAAAATTTTTTCGTCAGGATTAGCTACGGCACTTCGCATACATTCTTCTTGATCTGCAATATCATATTTAACAGTATCAATAAAATTGTATACAACCTTAATATCTTTCTCAATAGAAAACAATCGTAAAGTATCTTCTCTTAAACTATTAGAAACTGCCGTTACTTCATCTGATTTGTTAATACTAAACTCAGCAGCTGTTTTGTATGAAGGATGACTACCTACTAATGTGATATCTGTACCATGTAAAGTCGTTACTACTTTTACCTTTATTCCTTTTTCTTTCAGCATTTTTTTTGCCATATAAGCAGCATAAGCGTGAGGAATAGCATAATGTACATGTAAAACTTCTAAATTATATTGCTTTACAACTTCTACCATTTTTGTAGATAGTGCTAATTCATAAGGTTGGTATTGAAACAAAGGATATTCTTCTAACATAACTTCATGAAAATGTAGGTTATGTGAAATAAAATCTAAACGAACAGGTTGATTGTATGTTATAAAATGAACTTCATGTCCTTTATTAGCTAATGCCATTCCTAATTCAGTTGCCATTACTCCACTTCCACCAAAAGTAGGATAGCATACAATACCTATTTTCATCGAGTTAAAATTGTTTGATCTTTTAGTACGTAAAAATACATATTTGTTTACGTCGATATGTTAATAATAATAAAAAAGAAACGCCGCTATGTTGAGTAGCGGCGTTTTATATTGATATTAATCTGATTAGTAATCTCCTAAAGTAGTAGGATTTTGAGCTAATGCAGATTCTAATTGCTCATCGTTAGGTGCTTTTCCATGCCAAGCATGTGTATGCATCATAAAATCTACTCCATTACCCATTTCTGTATACAATAAAATACAAACTGGTTTTCCTTTTCCTGTTCTAGATTTTGCTTCATTTAAACCTTCTAAAACAGCAGCAACATCATTACCTTGCTTAACTTCTAAAACATCCCATCCAAAAGCTTCAAATTTAGCTTTTAAACTTCCCATAGCTAATACTTCATCTGTAGTACCATCTATTTGCTTTTCGTTTACATCTACAGTTGAAATTAAGTTATCAACTTTTTTAGCAGCTGCATACATTACAGCTTCCCAAACTTGACCTTCTTGTAATTCTCCATCACCGTGTAAAGAGAATACTAATTTATCATCGTTATTTAATTTCTTAGCTTCTGCTGCACCAATTGCAACACTCATTCCTTGTCCTAATGAACCAGATGCAATTCTAATTCCCGGTAAATGTTCGTGAGTAGTTGGGTGACCTTGTAAACGAGAATCTAATTTTCTGAAAGTAGCTAATTCTTCTACTGGAAAGAAACCACTTCTTGATAAAACACTATAATATACTGGTGAAATATGACCGTTAGATAAGAAAAATAAATCTTCGTTTTCTCCATTCATATTAAAATCAGTAGAATAATCCATTACCTCCTGATATAAACATGTAAAAAATTCTGCACATCCTAATGATCCACCAGGGTGACCTGAATTTACTGCATGCACCATACGAAGTATATCTCTACGTACTTGTTGTGTAAAATCTTGAAGTTGTTGTGTTGTTGGCATTGTATATTATTTTGTGGACACAAAAGTAATAGAATAAGAATGAAAAAAAAGATAATTTTTGAGAAAAAAGGGCTCGTCTATTTGGTTGATTAAGTTTTCTTTTTCGTAAGAGATTTTCCCGTCCTCTTTAGTTCCCCCGAACCCTTTTCTGGGTTCAAAGTAAATTCTAAAGTTTTAATTATACAATAAATTGTACCTCTCTTTTATAAAAAACCAGTCCTAAAACATCCAAAACACTGTAAAACAAGGGTATAAAACAGACATTTATTTTTAAGTTTTTAATACTTATTTTTGTTGAAAATCGCTCTGTTAATGAATTTTTTTAGATTCTTCTTTTTCTTCATTGTTTCTTTTTTCATCACTATGAGTTTAAAAGGACAAGAAATTATAAATGATAGTTTGATTGAAAAATCATACAGTTATTATACTGAAATGTATAACAGGAATTTTAAAAATGCACCCAAAGCAAAAATTTATGCTGATGCATATTTCAAAAAAGCTAAACGAAGAAAAAATATTGATTACATGTTGACTGGTAAATTTTTACTTTCTCAATACAAAAATGACTATACAAGTTTCTATTCTTTTTGTGACTCACTAATGCTGATAAAAAACAAAGAAAAAGATTACACTAATTTTTTAAGAATCAAGTGCAGAAAAGGTGAAGTTTTATATCATGACAATCTTTTACAAAAATCTCTAGCTGAATTTATTTCAATAAAAGAAATATTAAAAGATAAAAAAAATGATAGTATTAGGTTCTTATCTGAGTTTTACATTGGTAATATTAAAATGTCAAGTAATAATGAAGAAGCTATAACCATTCTTAAAGGTTTATTATCTCAAACAAATAAACAAGAGATCAACCTTCATATGAAATCTAAAATATATGAAAAAATAACATTAGCCTATTCTAAATTAAAACAGTTTGATTCTTCATATTATTATCTTGATAAAGCTCATGGGGAATATGCTGGTAACATAGAAGATCTTAGAAATACCATATATTTAAATGCAAAAATCTCATATGAAAAACAGAATTTCAAAAAAGCTATAAAATATCTAGAAAGATATATTAGGTATATAAAAAATGACTATCAATATACTAAAAGATTATCGCATTGTTATACATTATTAGCTCTCTGTTATGATCGAACAGATAATTATGAGAAAGCAAAAAAATTTCATCTTAAAGTTGATTCCATTTACAATAAAGAAAATGTAATAAATTCTGAAATTGAAAAAACGTATTACTTTCTAATTCAACATTCAAAAAATAAAAATAACTTAACTCAACAGCTAAACTTTTTAAATAGTTTAATTGATATCAACAACTATAACAACAAGGCAAGTCTAGAACTAAATAAATCGCTCTCTGAAAATTATGACAAACCAAAACTTATCGCCGAAAAAAATGAAATCATAGCTAAACTAAAAGAGAAAGCAAATAAAAATCAATTATATAAAATATTATATGGAACTGGAATTTTGATTGTTCTTCTAGTTTTATTGCACCAAACCAAAAGAAAACGCAACTATAAACAACAATTTTTAAAGCTAATTGAAGAAGAACAAAAATCAACTATTTCGATTGAAAATACGATTTTGTCACCTAAACAAGATTCTTATCAAATTTCTAAAGAAGTAAGCGAAACTCTCTTAAAAAAACTAGACGTATTCGAAAAAAATAAAGAGTTTTTAAAACCAGAAATCAATCTTAAAAAGCTAGCAGATCAATTAGAAACAAATTCTTCTTATCTGTCAAAAGTTATTAATCAACACAAGCAACAAAATTTCACTAACTATATTAATCAACTGCGTGTAAATTACATAATAGTGGAATTAAAACGTAATACTACTTTGCAAAAATATACGGTAAAGGCACTTGCAGAAGAAATTGGTTTTAAAAGTTCGGAATCATTTTCCAAAGCTTTTTACAAATTTACCAATGTTAAACCTTCTTTCTTTATTAATGAATTGAGAAAAATTAACTCAAATTAAATACTTTTCAAGCTTTTTAACCAAAATTAACATAATTAACCCCCATCTATTTAGTAGATTGGCCGAAAAAATTAACCAAATGAAATATATTTCAATAATATTTACATTATTAACCTTTAATTTATTCTCACAAGAGCGCCCCAACTGGTTAAGGCATTCGTCTATTTCACCAGATGGAAAAGCAATAGTTTTTACATACAAAGGAGATTTGTACAAAGTTCCTTCTGCCGGAGGAAATGCTATACAACTGACTTTTCATAAAGCTCATGATTATAAAGCTATTTGGAGTAAAGACAGTAAAAAAATTGCTTTTGCTTCTAATCGTTATGGTAATTTCGATATTTATGTAATGGATGCTCGTGGAGGAGCTGCCGAAAGATTAACTTTTCATTCAACTAATGAAATTCCATTTTCGTTTTCAGCAGATAATAAAAATATAATCTTTGGAGCTCAACGTCAAGATCATGTAAAACATAGGCAATATCCTACAGGATCTCAACCTGAATTGTATAGCGTTCCTGTTTCTAGTGGTAGAGTGAGCCAGTTGTTAACTGTACCAGCTGAAGATGTTCAAGTATCTAAAGATGGGAAAACGATGCTGTATCACGATAAAAAAGGAGGAGAAAATGAATGGCGTAAACACCACAAATCTTCAATCACAAGAGATATTTGGAGTTACGATACTAACAACAAAACTCATAAAATGATTACTTCATTCGAAGGAGAAGATAGACAACCTATTTTTTCTGAAGATGAAAAAAGTATGTATTATTTAAGTGAAAAAAGTGGAACATTTAATGTTCATAAAATGAACTTAAACAATCCTAATCAAGATCAACAGATAACTAGTTTCAAATTGCATCCTGTTCGTTTTCTAAGCATGGGTAACGGAACTTTAAGTTTTGGTTACGACGGTGAGTTATATACAATGAAAGAAGGACAAAAACCTTCTAAAGTAAATGTAACTATCAGAACACAAAGTATTGACAACAGTGACAAATTTGTATCTATAAATGGAGGTGTAAATGAAATGGCTATTTCTCCTAACGGAAAAGAAATTGCTTTCATCGCTCGTGGTGAAGTTTTTGTAACTTCTGTAAACGAATCTTTTACTAAAAGATTAACGAATACACCAGAAAGAGAACGTTTTGTTACTTGGACACCAGATGGTAAATCTGTCGTATATAGTAGTGAAAGAAATGGAAGATGGAGTATTTATAAAACTGAAAAAGTTAGAAAAGAGGAACCTTTCTTCTTTGCTTCAACTTTAATAAAAGAAACTCCATTAATTGAAAATAAATCAGATAATTACTTACCTGAGTTTTCTCCTGATGGATCTAAAATTGCTTTTGTTGAAGGTCGTCGTACTTTAAAAGTAATGGATTTAAAATCTAAAAAGCAAGTAACATTACTTACTCCTAAAGACTTATTCCATATGAGAGATGGAGATAAATATTATACTTGGAGTCCAGATAGTAAATGGTTATTAGTTGGATGGAGTAAAACGTTAAGTAATAGCGAAGTTTTGTTAATGGCTGCAGACGGGTCTAAACGTGTTAATTTAACAGAAAGCGGTTATAGCGATTATTATCCGAAATGGGTTAATGGCGGAAAACAAATGTTATGGTTTAGTAACCGAAACGGTTTAAAATCTTACGCAACTAGTGGTCAGTCTCAAACTGATGTATACAGTATGTTTTTTACACAAGATGCTTGGGATCAATTCAATCTTAGTGATGAAGATTTCAAATTAATGGAAGCTATTAAAGCTGAACAAAAGAAAAACAAGAAAAAAGATACTAGTAAAAAAGATAAAAAAGACGATAAGAAGGATAAAAAGAAAACGGATAAAAAGAAGGAAGTTAAACTGCTTACTTTTGACTGGGATAGTATGAAAGACCGTACTAAAAGACTTACTATCCATTCATCTAGTTTAGGAGATGCTGTTTTATCTAAAAAAGGAGATATTTTATATTATTTAGCTCGTTTTGAGGGAAAAATGAACCTTTGGAGTACAAATTTACGTACAAAAGAGACTAAAATGGTAATGCGTTTAAATGCTAATTTTGGTTCTCTTCAATGGGATAAAGACATGAAAAACTTGTACTTATTAAACGGTGGAAGAATCTCTAAAATCGCACCTGCTAAGAAAAGTAATAAAGGGATTAAGATTAATGGTGAAATGGAACTAGATACAAATGCTGAAAGAGAAGCTATGTTCGATCACGTTTGGCTTAGAACTAATGCTATTTTCTATCATCCAGATTTTCATGGTATCAATTGGAAGCAAATGAAAAAGGAATATAAAAAGTACTTACCATCAATTGGTAATTCCTTTGAGTTTTCTGAAATGCTTTCTGAAATGTTAGGTGAATTAAATGTATCACATGCTGGTGCGGGCTACAGAAATAGTATTTACAATGCTGACGCTACTGCTTCTCTTGGAATTTTCATGAATTACGACCACAAAGATGATGGTATTTTAATTGACGAAATCATAAAAGATGGTCCGTTAGACAAATCCTCTTTAAATGTAAAAGCAGGAATGATTATTGAAAAAATTGATGGTGCTACTATCGATAAAAATGTTGATGTTGCTAAATACTTAAATAGAAAAGCTAGAAAGTTTGTTTTATTAGATATCACAGATCCTAAAACTAAGAAAAAACAAACCATAACCATAAAACCAATTTCTCTTGGTAAAGAAGGTAGTTTATTATACAAAAGATGGGTAAAAACCAACGAAAAAGAAGTAGAACGATTAAGTAATGGAAAATTAGGATATGTTCATATCCCTGGAATGAGTGATGGTCCATACAGAAGTATTTACAAAGATATTATGGGTAAATTCTTTGAGCGTAAAGGAATGATTATCGATACTCGTTTTAACGGTGGTGGAGATTTAGTTGCCGATTTAGCGATGTTCTTTACTGGTGTACCTTTTATATCTTATGAAACAGAAGCTAAAGTTGTTGGTGGTGAGCCTACATCTCGTTGGACAAAACCAACATTAACTATGTTTAATGAAAGTAACTATTCTGACGGGCATTGTTATGCTGCTGGATATACAGATCTTAAAATTGGTAAAACAGTAGGAATGCCTGTTCCTGGAACTTGTAGTTTTGCTGGTTGGGAAGGTTTACCTGATGGAAGTTACTGGGGAGTTGTTCCTGTTAGTGCCAAAGATAAATCTGGTAGATGGATGGAAAACAACCAAACCGAGCCTATGATTAAAATAAAGAATATGCCTGGTATTATTGATAAAGGTCGTGATCAACAATTAGAGCGATCTGTTCAAGAAATGTTAAAGGATTTGAAATAGTTTTACCTGAATTTAAATGATAATAAATCAACCTTTTACTATAACTAATTCTGTTACTGTATCCGATGGAGGCACTAAATATATTATTGGTAATGATAAAAATGATAATAAGTTTACTATATGTATTTATCAATTTGTATTTAAAGAAAATTTTAATTCTAAACGAATTCCTGGACGATTATATTTTAATGACTTATTAATTGACATTCGTTCAGATATCGAAAAAAATATAGTTGAAGCTTTAGAAAAATGTATCGTTAAAAGTGATTTAACTGAAATTAGTTTTTCAAGTAGTTTAAGTAAAATTAAAGATGTTACTAATTTAGCTGAAGCAAATGATATAGGTCCTGGATTTGCTGACTCATATCTTATAAAACTTATACTTGATTATATTAAATCTGACCTTTACATTAAAAATTCAGAAAAGTTTAAGTAAAACAAACTATTTAAATAAAAAAAGCAAAACCAATTGGGTTTTGCTTTTTTATTATTCAATATATTTTAAGTTTTCTGCTTCTTCTTTTTAGCTGCTGGGAATAAAACATTATTTAAAATTAAACGATATCCTGGTGAAGTTGGATGTAAATCTAATTCTGTTTTTGGATCCCCTACTCTATGCTGATAATCTTCAGGATCATGTCCACCATAGAAAGTAAATAATCCTTTCCCTTTTGTTCCGTGTATATATCTCGCTTCTCTATTCGTTTTGTTTTCACCTAAAACCATTACGTTAGACTTAACTGATTTTCTTTCGAAAGAAGTGGTTTGCCCCATAAAACCTTTTACTAATTGTGTATGATTTTGACATAGCATAGTTGGAACTTGATCCCATTTTGCTGAGAAATCTTTTAACACAAAATAATCTACTTCCTTATTAATTCTACGTTTTCTTGTCATGTCTATAGAAGAAAACTCGTAAGTAGTTGGATTACGAATCAATTCAAAATTTTTAAATGCAAAGGTTTTATTGTAATTTATTTTTGATTGATAATTAGGTTCCGAAGGATCACCATCAAACATCGCTTCACAAATATCTACACCATCAGCGGCTAAAGCAATATCAAAACTATCGGTCGCAGAACACATGGCAAACATAAATCCTCCACCAACTACAAAGTCCCTTATTTTTTTAGAAACATCGCGTTTTGCTTCAGAAACTTTACTGTAACCTAGCTTTTTTGCTAACGCTTCAGCATCTTTCTTTTGCTGAATATACCAAGGTGCAGTTCTAAACGCTCCATAAAATCTACCATACTGTCCAGTAAAATCTTCGTGATGTAAATGTAACCAATCATATAACAATAATTTATCGGATAATACTTCTTCATCATACACTACATCAAATGGAATTTCTGCATAAGTTAATACCATCGTTACTGCATCATCCCAAGGCATTTTATCTTTGGGAGAATATACCGCTATCTTCGGTGCTTTTTCAAGAGTAACAGCTTCTTGATTTTTACTAGGAGAAGATATTTCTTCTAGTATTAGTTGTGATTTTGCATCTGAAATCACTTCATACGATACTCCTCTAATTTTACATTCTTGAACAACAGCGTCATTATTTTCAATTAAAAAAGCTCCTCCATCATAGTTTAATAACCACTTTGCTTTTAAACCATTTTTAAGTCCAAAAAATACAATTCCATAAGCTTTTAAATGATTTTTCTGATTATCGTGACTCATCGGCAAATAAATAAAAGATGCCGATACAGTTTTAGATATTAATATAATTACTAATAATAGTATGTATTTCTTCATATTACTTTACGTAAAAAAGTTTTTGATATTATTTTTGAGGTACTAATAACTGTTCTTTTTCAAACTGAAACCTCCTTTTAGAAGACACATAAATATGATTAAAATTTGTGAATCCTTTTTCATCTATCTCTTCTAAAAGTGTTTTAATTTTCTTTCTTATTAGCAAAGGCATTTTAAAAACAGATGCATCTACTTGTGTTGTTCTTGCATCATCTAGATCAGAATTTTGATGTCGTATTGCTTTTTTTTCATCTTTATGGTATACTAATATTTTCATTCGATCATCTCCATGATCTTCTTCATTAGTTCCATAAATTATAATTGGTTCCATAAAACCATCACCATCATAATCTTTAACTTCAATATATTTTGTCCAAAACCATATTGAACTTTCCTCAATATATTTATCCTTGTAAATAAAGTCTCTTAACGACCACTCTTCTTTTAACAAACCATTTTTTAGTCTGAAATTAAAAGCTTGAATTGAATCATTTTGTTTTGTCTCGATACTATTTCTAATATCTTTTCTTTCAGTTAACACTAAATAGTTTTCACCAGTTCTGTCATTATACTTATAAACTCTAACAATTGGATACTTTATTTTTAACACTTTCTTTTTTGCAGATGAAAAAATTTTATCCACTTCAGTTACATTTAATATTTTAGATTCAACAATCTGTGAGAAACAGGATGAAACAACTAAGAAAAAAATAAGTGTATGACTAAACCTCATTTAACTATTCGTGATAAATAATAACTAAAATACACAATTACTATAAAGCAATTGTGTATTTTAATATTTTTTGTGATTTGTTTTGTGCTATTTTTCTGTCCAATCTTTAATTTTCTTATCTAATTCAGGAAAACCAATGTAAGATAAAAGCATTGCTATTGGCATACCTATAATAGTTTTAAAGAAAGCTTTGGGACCCTTTTTAAATTCATAACTATATCCCCAAATAAAAATGAATAGATATATTGATATTACAGATATGATAAAAACTATTTCCACTCTATATTTTAAAACGGCACATCATCATTAAAATCTGGAGTTGAAGGTGGTTCTGGAGCTCCAAAAGCATCTGTTGCAGATGGGGATGGTAAAGAACCAGACTCGAATGTATTCATACTTGATTGAAATTCACTACTAAACCCTTCTTCTAAATCTGAGAATTTAGCTAAGTGTCCTGTAAATTTCAAACGAATATTATCTAATCCACCATTACGGTGTTTTGCTACAATAAACTCTCCTTGTCCTTCACATGGCGAATGATCATCATCATCCCATTCTGTCATACCATAATACTCTGGACGGAAAATAAACGATACGATATCGGCATCCTGCTCAATCGCTCCAGATTCACGAAGATCGGATAAAAGTGGACGTTTACTTCCTCCACGAGTTTCTACCGAACGTGATAACTGCGATAATGCAATTACTGGTACATCTAATTCTTTTGCTAAAGCTTTTAAGTTACGTGAAATCATCGAAATTTCTTGTTCACGGTTACCTCCTGCTCCACCAGCTGTCATTAACTGTAAATAATCAATAATTAAAATTTTAACACCATGTTGCGATACCAAACGACGCGCTTTTGCTCGTAAATCAAAGATTGAAAGTGCTGGAGTATCATCTATAAAAATAGGCGCATCAGAAAGTTTCTTCACTTTTACATTTAATTGCTCCCATTCATGCGGTTCTAAATTTCCTTTACGTAATTTTTCAGAAGTTAATCCAGTTTCAGAAGAAATCATACGAGTAATTAACTGTACCGATGACATCTCCAGAGAGAATAACGCAACTGCATGATTAAAGTCAATTGCCATATTTTTCGCCATCGAGATTACAAATGCCGTTTTTCCCATACCAGGACGAGCTGCAATAATAATTAAATCGGTAGGCTGCCAACCAGAAGTAAGTGCATCTAACTTGGTAAAACCAGTAGCTAAACCACTCATTCCTTCTTTATTCGAAATTTCTTGAATTTTATTTATTGCCTGTTGCACAAGAGATTGTGCATTTTCAGCTCCTTTTTTAAGGTTTCCTTGTGTTACTTCAAAAAGTTTTCCTTCGGCATCATCTAGTAAATCAAAAACATCTGTAGTTTCATCATAAGCACTTTCAATAATTTCCGAAGAAATAGAAATTAGTTTTCGTTGAATAAACTTCTCTAAAATGATTCTAGAGTGAAATTCAATATGTGCAGAAGAAGCTACTTTTTGTGTTAATCCAATAATATAAAAATCTCCACCTGCAATTTCTAACTTACCTTCTTTTCTTAACTGATTAGATACTGTAAGTAAGTCAATCGGTTCAGAATTTTGAAACAAAGCATAAATTGCTGCATATATTTCTTGATGTCTTCTATCATAAAAAGCCTCAGGATGCAAAATATCAATCACTTCATCAATTCCCTTCTTATCGGTCATCATAGCTCCTAATACAGCCTCTTCAAGATCTAATGCTTGTGGCGGTAATTTTCCTTTTTCTAAATTAACAACTTTAGATCGGTCAACTCTACCTCCCCTTAAACTTTGTGTTTTCTCCATGGTGACAAAAGTAATTTTTTAGGTTCACATAGTTCCTTGTTTTATACATTTTTCTTTTTTCACAAAAAATGTAAACAAAACTGTTACTAATGTGTTGATAACATTTTTGTTTTTTATTTTTACGTAATGAAACTACAAAAGAAACATGTATTTCTCGCTATGTTATTGCCTTTGCAATATTTCATTGTACAATTTTTAAGCCAAAAACCTGCATTCATAGAAGAATACTATTCAAACGGAATATACCCATATATTTCAAGATTTTTTAGAATTATTTTAGGTTGGTTACCGTTTTCTTTTGGTGATCTTTTGGGTTTAATTTTGATTTTCTTGTTCGTCAGACAAATTTATAAGCTAATTAAAAATAAACTTCAAGGAATCGTCAATAAATTAATTCAATTTATTGGGGTTTTATCTATCACCTATTTTTGTTTTTATACTTTTTGGGGGCTAAATTATTTTAGAAAACCACTAGCTGATAATTTAGGTTTACAACAATCTAAATATACTACAGAACAATTAATTAATACTACTCAAAAAACAATTGAAATTTTTAATCAGATTCATCTTGAAATTACACAAAATGATACTTTAAAAATTCAGGTCCCGTATTCTTCTAAAGAAATATACGATAAAGTACCAAACGCATATCAAAAAGTTGCTGTAGATTATCCTCAACTTGCTTACAAAAGCCCAGCTATAAAAAATTCGCTAGTCAGTTTATTTCAATCTTATAATGGAACTGCTGGCTATTTAAATCCTATTACAGGGGAAGCTCAAGTAAATAGTATGTTACCTAAAGCAGGATACGCTGCAACTACTTGTCACGAAGTTGCACATCAAATTGGTTGGTCAGCAGAAAATGACGCAAACTTTTTAGGCTTTTTAGCCTGTACTTATAGTGATGATATATATTTTAACTATTCTGGATATAGAATGGCTTTTCGGTACTGTATGCGAGAAATTAGAAAACGTGACAGAGAATTGCATAAAAAACTTTGGGAAACAGTTAATAAGGGAATTAAAAAAGAACTAAAAGACAATTATCTATTCTGGAAAAAATATGAAAACCCAATAGAGCCGTATATTAAAAAAGGGTATAATTCATATTTGAAAGCGAATAATCAAGCAAAAGGAATAGAATCTTACAGCTATGTTGTAGATTTGCTTATTGCCTATTTTGAACAAAAATATTATGACTAAGTATTTACTATTAATTTTCAGTATTTTCTTGTGTATATCTTGTGATTCTAACCAACTAGGAAAAGAATTTTCTTGCGAATCGCCTTCACCTAATAACTTAGAAACTGTTGAAGATTTTAAGAAAAAATTCTCAGTAAAATTTCCTAAACATTGGAAAATAAATTTGTATTACGAAGATGCTGTATCATCAATTTATGCAGCTGATACAACATTAGCTCTTTCTAAAGCTACCTTAATTGATGTATCTTTTATTAACAACCCAGATAATATCGACGACAACTTTGTTTACAAAGTGAAAAAAGATAATGAAGAACTTCAATTAACTGAAGTAAAAGCGAATAGAATTAAATTTAAAAGAAAAGACGCATATTATAATTTAGCAAAAGGAAAAAGAGGTAAATTCAATTATCATATTTTAAACTTTTATAGTAAAACCCAAACTGGTTTTATTCATGCAAAAACTGAAATTTATGGTGATTCTTTAATTGACTCAAGACTTTGCTCAGCAATTACACTACTAAACAAAATACAACTTAAATAACATACAACAAACATATTAAATTAATGAACAAACAAAATATTATAGATCGATTCATAAAATATGTTACTATAGATACTGAATCTGATCCTAATAATCCAGCTTTTCCTAGTACAGAAAAACAATGGGATTTAGCTAAAATATTAGAACAGGAATTGATAGCAATAGGAATGGAAGATGTAGAGTTAGATAAAAATTGTTACCTAATGGCTACTTTACCAAGTAATATTGATTATGAAGTACCAACAATTGGATTTGTAGCTCATATTGATACAAGTCCAGATTATACTGGAGCAAATGTAAAACCACAAATTCATGAGAATTACGATGGTGAAGATATTGTATTAAATAAAGAACAAAATATCATTTTATCACCTTCGTATTTTGAAGACTTACTTTTATATAAGGGACAAACTTTAATTACTACAGATGGTACTACATTATTAGGTGCCGATGACAAAGCTGGTGTTACTGAAATTGTTTCTGCAATGGAATATTTGATACAAAATCCAGAAATAAAACATGGTAAAATAAGAATTTGTTTTACTCCTGACGAAGAAGTTGGAAAAGGTGCGCATAAATTTGATGTAGATAAATTTGGTGCTCAATGGGCATATACAATGGATGGAAGTCAAATCGGAGAATTAGAATATGAGAATTTTAATGCCGCTGGAGCTGTTATTACTATCAATGGTAAAATAGTTCATCCAGGTTATGCAAAAGGGAAAATGGTAAATTCTATGACTATTGCCAGCCAATTTATAAATGCTTTACCAGCTAAAGAGGTTCCAGAACATACTACCGGTTACGAAGGATTCTTCCATTTACATAGCATAGAAGGAAAAGTAGAACAAACTATTTTGAGATATATTATTAGAGATCATGATATGGATCTTTTCCAAAAGCGAAAAGAAACTATGAAATCTATAGTAAAAAAGATAAATGAAGAAATAGGTAGCAATGCTATTCAGGTAGAGATTAAAGATCAATACTTCAATATGCGTGAAAAGGTGGAGCCTGTAATGTATATCGTTGATATTGCTGAAGAAGTAATGAAAGATCTTGGTATTACTCCATTAATTAAACCTATCCGTGGAGGTACTGATGGATCTCAACTATCTTTCAAAGGATTACCTTGTCCAAATATTTTTGCAGGTGGACATAATTTTCATGGTCGTTATGAGTATGTACCTGTTGAATCAATAATGAAAGCTTCTGAAGTAATTGTTGGAATTGCAGAAAAGATTACTGAAAAATTCAAGTAAAAATTACATACATATTATAAAAAGAAAAAACTCTGGTGAAGAATACCAGAGTTTTTAATTAACCTCCTATTAAAATCAAATATATGAAAACACTCCCATCAATTTTGATTTCGATACAAAGATAATACATTTTTTTACCAAAAACCAAGTAAAAATTGCAATTTGTAATAAAAAAATGTAATTTTTTTACATAATAGGCTTTTGTGTTATATTCTCACATTCAATTTTTTTTCATTTTTTATATCTCTACATTTGAAAAAAATTAATTTTAAAATGGAGAACAACTTACTATTAGATCTAGCCAAAAAGCATGGAAGCCCTTTGTATGTTTATGATACAGAGAAAATTACAAGTCAATATAAAAGAATTACTAAAGCTTTTTCTAAGGTAAAGAATGTAAAAATTAATTACGCTACTAAAGCACTTTCTAATATTAACATATTAAAAGTGTTTAATAAACTAGGTAGTGGGTTAGATACTGTTTCTATACAGGAAGTTAAATTAGGATTATTAGCTGGATTTGATCCAAAAGACATTATTTATACTCCAAATGGTGTTTCATTGAAGGAAATTGAAGACGTTGCTAAGCTAGGTGTTCAAATAAATATTGATAATTTATCAATTTTAGAATTATTTGGTCAAAAACATCCAAATATTCCAGTTTGTATTCGAATAAACCCGCATGTTATGGCCGGTGGTAATTCTAAAATTTCTGTTGGACATATCGATTCTAAGTTTGGAATTTCTATCCATCAGGTACCTCATATTAAACGAGTAGTAGAAAATACAGGTATGAATATTAATGGAATTCATATGCATACTGGTTCTGATATTCTTGATGTTGATACTTTCTTAATGGCAACTGAAATCCTTTTTAACACCGCTAAAGAATTTAAAAATATAGAGTTTATTGACTTTGGTAGTGGATTTAAAGTACCTTATAAAGAAGGAGATATAGCTACAAATATTGAAGATTTAGGAAAGCATTTATCAAAAAGATTTAATGATTTCTGCAAAGAATACGGTAGAGACTTAACATTAATGTTTGAACCTGGTAAATTTCTTGTAAGTCAAGCTGGATATTTCCTTGCTACAGTAAATGTAATCAAACAAACGACTTCTACAGTTTTTGCTGGTATCGATAGTGGATTAAATCACTTAATTAGACCTATGTTCTATAATTCATATCATTTTATTGAAAACCTATCGAATCCGAAAGGAAGAGAACGTTTTTATAGTATTGTAGGTTACATCTGTGAAACGGATACTTTTGGTACAAATCGAAGAATTAATGAAATAAGAGAAGATGATATTTTATGTTTCCATAATGCTGGTGCATATTGCTTTTCTATGGCTTCTAATTATAACTCAAGATATAGACCTGCAGAAGTTATGGTTCATGAAGGAAAAGATTATATAATTCGAAAGCGAGAGACTTTTGATGATATCATGAGAAATCAAGAAATCGTAATTTAATTCATAAAAAAACTCCGACTAACGTCGGAGTTTTATTTCTTATATAATTAAATAATCCCCTAAATAAATTATATAAAAGTATATGCATTAGCAAGTTGCAACTTATTCTAATATTTTAAACAGGAAAAACCCTGTTTTTAAAATGGGAAAACCGCAATTTAAATTGCGGTTTTCTGCATTTGTATATTTTTCACTTCTTTTTTAGAAGATGTAACGTAAACCTAACTGCATCTGCCAGCGAGAGTTTAAGCTTGAATCAAAAGTAAAAGTCTCAACTAAGTTACCTCCAAAAGTGTAAGTAGGTACTCCAGTATTTTGATCTACTACGACACCTAATGGCTGTACATTTACTGGCTGTTGTACAACTCCCCAAGCTGAATTAATTAAGTTCCCAACATTTAAAACATCTACACTTAATTGAATGGTATTTTGTTTGTTTTCTGAAACATTGAAATTAAAATCTTGTAATAATTTAACATCCCATCTGCTTCTCCAAGGTGCTAAAGCTCCGTAACGTTCTACGTACTGTCCTCTCCTACCACTTAAATATTCATCTTGTTGAATGTATTCTTCAAAGGCTTGTGCTTGTCCAGCACCAGAAAATTGCATTTGAGTAACTTCATCTGAAGTTGGTACGTATAATAAATCATTTACTCTAGATCCATCATTATTAATATCTCCACCATATGTGTAATTAAACCTTCCTCCTTGAGCGTATTCAAAGAAAGTAGCTATAGTTGTTGCAAATTTATCACTTGCATAATTAAATTTCTTCGAAGCTACTCCGATAATTCTATGCGTATCTCCATACCTAGAAAAAGCTAATACATCGTTATTTGCATTTCCTATAACAGGGTTAAAAGCAAAAGCATCACCTGTAATTTCAGCTTCAATAGAATTTACATCTTTAGAGTTTAAATAACTATAAGCAATATTTGTATATAAACCATTTTCAAATGATTTCTCTACTTTAAAAGTAGCGTTGTATGTTCTTCCTTTGTCTGAATTTGTAAATACATAGGCATTCGTTTGACCTCCAAATTGGTTTAACGCTTTATCTGCATCTGTATATATAGACCTAGTATCTCCAGGAGCTGCTAAATTACCTGTAGGATTACTTAACCCCCAGTTTTGTACATGAGCTCCATTAATATCTTGTGTATATGCTAAATCTGTACTTACTACAAATCCGTTTTCGAATTTATAATCTAGACCGATATTTGTTCTCCAAACTTGTGGAAATTTAAAATCTCTATCTACTGTTTGATAGAAAAAGAAATCTACTCCTTGAACTTGGTTTCCTAACCACACAAAAGGTAAACGACCTGTAAATAAACCTGTTCCTCCTCTTACTTGTAATTTATTTTCTCCATTTACATCCCAATTAAACCCTAATCTTGGAGAAATTAACCAATCGTTAGAAGGTAAATTTAAAGAGTTTAATGTTGTCGCTTGATTTGTTTCTGGATCGAAATATACATTTCCAGGCTGGTAAGTTCCTTTTCTATCTATATTCTCTTGAATTTTTACTTTAGTATCAAAAAATAAAGGTTTATCAAAACGAACTCCGTATGTTAATTTTATATCATCGTTAATTTCATACTCATCTTGTAAATAAAAAGCTAACTGACCAACATTAGTTTCTGCTAAAGACCAACCGCCTGGATTACCAATTCCGTTAGCAGTTAATAGGTTATTCGCCGAAATAGCTGCATCAAACTGAGCTTGATATGTCGCTACTAAAGCAGCCTCTCCTGCTGCATCTAAATTTCTGAAATCATTAATTGAACCCGATGGAAAGAATACTCCTTGAGCTCCGTAAGCTCCTAAATTAAAAGAATTATCAAACATGAATTTTTCAAAAGAAAAACCAACTGTAATTGTATGATTTCCTTTAAAGAAATTCATATTATTTGTAATTTGAAGTACTTTTTGATCTAATGTATTATTAATAGAAAATGGTTCATGACCAGCAATAATATAGTTTGAAGATCCTGCAGCGTCTAAAATAGTGATTGAAGGAGCTGGCGTAGATAATGGATTTCTAAAATCATCAAATTGAGTATACCCAATTTGTAATTTATTAGAAGTTTCTTCATTAAAATTAGAATTTAACTCTAACAAGAAAGAATCAATATTATTGTTGATCTCATACCCTGCATTTTCAAATTGTAATGTAGCAGCACTTGGACCTCTAAATCCTAAGGCTGTTGGATGAGCTGGATTTTCTTTAGAAGCTCTTAAGAAATTATAAATGAAAGCTAACCTGTGCTTCTTATTTACATTCCAATCTAATTTAAAAATACCTTTTACTGATTCTTGATCAAATGTAAAGCCTTCTATAGCACCAGGGTTGTAGAACACATCGTTTCCTTGTGCATCAGTTCCTACTACAACTTGACTTAAAATATTATTTACTAACTGTAAATCATCTCTTGTAACTCTAGAATCGTTAACTCCTATAGTAGTACCAGAACTTGGTTGAAAATTAGATCCTAAATCAACTCTATCATCTTTTTCAAAATTAGCAAAGAAAAATAATTTATCTTTAATTATGGGTCCGCCAATACTTACTCCGTATTGAACTTGATTTAATTTAGGCTTAAATACATCGAAACCTGAAATTTTTCCTCCAGTCAAATCTTGATTTCGGTAAAAACCATATACTGTACCTTTAAATTCGTTTGTTCCACTTTTGGTAACCGCATCAACAGAAGCTCCTGTAAAACCTGCTAAAGTAACGTCATACGGTGCTACAGAAACAGAAATTTGTTCAATTGCATCTAAGGAAACTGGTTGAGCCCCTGTTTGTCCACCAGGAGTTGCAGCATCTAATCCAAAAGGATTATTAAAAATAGATCCATCCAAAGAGAAGTTATTAAATTGATCATTTCTTCCTCCAAAAGATCCATTACTTGCTGTTGGTTCTAATCTCGTAAAATCTGCAGCTGATCTAGAGATAGTAGGTAAAGTTTTTAATTGCGTTGAAGACACACTTGTTTGTGCTCCTGTTCTATCGCTATTAAAGATTTTACTTTTAGATGCTGAAATAACTACTTCATCCAATGTTTGACCATCTTCAGATAAAGTAGCATCTATGTTAGTTGTTTTTCCTAATGTTAGAAAAACATCATCAACTTCTTTAGATTTAAAACCTACAAAACTAAATGTAATTTTATATGGTCCGCCAACACGTAAGTTAGGTACCGTATATTTTCCATTGTCTTGAGCAACTGCTCCAGAAACTGTTCCAGATGGTACGTGTAAGACTACGATATTTGCTCCAAATAAAGGCTCGCCATTTGTATCTGCAACCAGACCTTTAATTTTAGATGTAGTAACTTGTGCACTAATATTAAGTGCGACAAAAAGTAAGGATAAATATAAAATTTTCCTTATTTCAAAAGATTTCATATTATTTGATTAAGATTAATTTGTTAAGACAAAATTAATAAAAAAAGCACGCTCAACATTTTGAGCGTGCTTTTTAATATAGATTTATTTTACTGTTTTTACTTCTCAGCAACAACTTCAAATACGATGTCTACAATAACAGATCTGTGTAAACGAACAGCTGCATTATATTTACCTAATCTTTTTACGTTACCACCAGTAACTTTGATAAACTTCTTTTCGATTTCTGTTCCCTCTTTAGCTAAAGCTTCAGCAACATCTGCATTATTAACCGATCCAAATAATTTATCTCCGCTTCCTACTTTAGAAGCTATTTTAATTTCGTAACCTTTAACAGTTTCTGCTAACTTGTTAGCATCTTCTACTAATTTAGCTTCTTTAAAAGCACGTTGCTTTAAGTTTTCTGCTAATACTTTCTTAGCTGAAGAAGTAGCTAAAACTGCATATCCTTGAGGTATTAGGTAATTACGTCCATAACCGTTCTTAACAGTTACAACATCATCTTTAAAACCTAAATTTTCTACGTCTTGTTTTAATATCAATTCCATTGTTCTACTTCTTTTTTATTTTAACATATCACCAACATATGGCATTAAAGCTAAGTGACGAGCTCTTTTGATAGCTTGTGCAACTTTACGTTGATATTTTAATGAAGTTCCTGTTAAACGTCTTGGTAAGATTTTTCCTTGTTCGTTTACTAAATACATTAAGAAATCAGCATCTTTGTAATCAATGTACTTGATACCGTTCTTTTTGAAACGACAATATTTAGCTTCCTTCTTAGTTTCAATGTCAAGTGGAGTTAAATAACGTACTTCTCCTTGCTTGTTTCCTTTTGCTTGTTGTTCAATTGATGACATAATTGATTACTTTTTTGCAGATTTAACTCTTTGTCTTCTCTTTTCAGCCCAAGCAGCAGCGTGCTTGTCTAACTTTACAGTTAAGTAACGCATGATACTATCGTCACGTCTAAACTCTAATTCAAATGGAGAAATGATTTCACCAGATGATTTGAATTCAAACAAGTGATAGAAACCACTTTTTTTCTTTTGAATTGGGTAAGCTAATTTCTTTAAGCCCCAATCCTCTTTGTGGATCATTTCTGCACCTTTTGAAACTAAATAGTCCTCGAACTTTTTTACTGTTTCCTTTATCTGAGTTTCAGATAAAACGGGATTCAAAATGAAAACAGTTTCGTAATGATTCATAATTAAATGTTTAAATTATTTTTTAAAGCGTGCAAATATAACATTTATATCTCTAATTAAATAGTGTATAGCAATTTATTTTGTTTTTAATTTAAATCTAATCGGACACCTAAAGATAAGTTTCTGGTATTTGAATTCTTAAATAATGGATTTAAGTCGTATTTCACATATAGACCATACCACTTGTATGATAAATATCCACTTAATCCGTAGTTTAAAGTATTCATATTAAATGGATCTTTTTGAACCTCTTCGATTTCAATTCCATTACTATTTTCATATTCTAAATACTGTCTTGTTCCCAATTTAAATCCAAAAAAACCTCCAACTCCTAAACGAATTCCTTTGTTTGTTCGATCTTTTACAAAACCATCATCATATTTTTTATTTTTCGAAAAATCGAACTCCAAATGCATTGGGAAATTCATTTGAACATGGCGCAATCTACTTTCTGTTAATCGCTGTGGAAATGTTACCAAATTGGTTTGATTTCCATTGACTTCATGAACTTGATTATTATCTGCTCGTAGATTATTCCATAAAAAAGAAAGTCCGTATTTAAAATAAGTTTTAGAGGCTTTTTTTGAAAGTCTTGTTTTAAGAGAGAAACCTATTTCATAAAAATGAGATTGCCAAAATTTATATTCTGAATCGTTAATTGATCCTATATTATGATTCTCTATTACATTACTTAATCCCATCGCTAAGACTATTTGACTTGTGGTTCTTTTATTTCTCTTGCGATTTCTTTTTCTTCTTCTTTCTCCTGCTGATGGATCTAAAATACCTATTCCTCTATCTAAAATCTGAAAATTAAACATATAATCATTAAAATAAGCTTCATCACTAGCTATTTTTCCGTTGGTTTTATCCTGAACCAATTGTTGTAGTTTCAACTCTTCTTTACCAACTCTATTCTCAATGTTTGATGCATGCAATTCTGCTACTTCTTTCTTTAATTGTTTTGCTTTTTCTTCTGTTATTTCTCCTTTACTTAATCTTTTATTAATCGCCTTTACTTTTTTCTTTAAGCTATCTTTTTCCTGTTTTGTAATTTTCTCTATTTCTAATGAAATCTTCTTGACTTCTTTTTCAAAAGTTTTATCTTGAGACTGGACATAGGTAGTACATAGAAGTACTAATATTAGTAGTATTCTTTTCATTTTTTAAATTTTAAATTAAACGTGATTTAAGGTTTGGTAAGTCTAATTATCGATAATTATTTTAATATTCTTCTAGTTATTTCTTTCTGCTATTGCAACTATAACTTGCGATAGTTTTGATTTAAATTTATCCATAAAATTCTCTTGATAGTATGATTCATCTATCGAGCTTTCAACTTCTGCTAAAATTACTTCAGGATCAATTTTTAGATTAGATTTTCGCAATTTATATCTAATCGTATCTATAATATCATTTCTGTTTATATTGTATTTAGCATAATAATCTTTCACTTCTTCAGGAGTATGGGTTACAGCATACAATAAATCATCTGCATTTACATAAATTCTTTTTGTTGTGGGAGTTACAGATTCTATTTTTTGTGTTATTACCGAATCTTTAATTGACTCTTGTTTTGTTATTTGTAATTTATCATCTTTAATTTCAGCTTTTACAAAAGCTATCTTTTTATCAAATTCTTCCTGAGATAACTCAATATCTTGAGTCTTATCTACTGGTATGGTAGTTGTTTTATTTTTTTCAACCTCATCTGTTTTAGCTAAAACTACTGGCTGAATATCTTCTTTTATTGTTGTTTCTAATATTTCGTTCTCTTTAACCTTAATATCTGTTTTAGTAATAATTTCTTCTTTTGGAAATTCAACTGAGTTACTTGTTTCTCCTTTCAAATAAAAAACTCCTATGGAAACTAACAACAAAATACTTGCTACATAACCTAAAACAACTATTTTATTCTTACGCTTAGATTGATCGACTTCATCTAACTGATTGCTCAATCTTTCCCAAGCAGAACCAGAAGGTGATAATCTTCTATTCTTTAGCTTTTCGGCTATTTGTTTGTCAAAATTATCAGTCTGCATCTTTAATCCTATTCATTTTAATATAATTAACTTGTAACCATTTACGAGCTTTAAACAATTGTGATTTAGAAGTACTTTCTGAAATAGATAACTTCTTAGCTATTTCGTGATGTTTGTAACCTTCTATAGCATACAAATTGAAAACCATTTTATAACCATCAGGTAAGGCATCAATTAATTTTTGAATATCTTCTACTGAAGTGTTTTCAATATTATGAGTAACCAAATCATTAAATTGATATTCTTCATCTGTAAATTCTAAGTGATTTTTCTTTCTTAAGTAACTAATACAAGTATTCACCATTATTTTTCTAATCCAACCTTCAAAACTTCCTTCGTTTTTAAATTTTTCTAAGTTTTTAAAAACTTTTAGAAAACCTTGTAACATTAAATCTTCTGCATGATGAATATCTTTAACATACTGTCTACATACACTAAGCATAACAGGAGCGTATTCATTAAAAATTTGCTCTTGGGCTTCGCGATTTCCTTTTATCGCTTTTTTGCGTTGCTGTTGTGATTTTGTATGTAAAGAAATTATTTTCAATTCACTGTTTTTATCCTCTTACAAATATATAGACTACATGGTTTTGAAAAAGGTTGCCTGAATAAAACATAAAACCTTCTAAATTTTGGTTTAGAAGGTTTAAAGCTACATACACAAGATGTAAATCGGGGGAAAGAAAGTATTTTGATTTTAGATTTACTTACATCATAAATATACAGACTTCTTTAAGTTTTCTGTTAAGGAAAAACCCCTTTTTAAACTGTTAAATCCAAATAAAAAGCTATAATTTCTTTTGACCACAAAAAACAATAAAACACTAAAAAACAATAATTTAAATTAATTCACTGAAGAAATATTTTTAATCTGTTAATAGTCCCGAAAGAAAAGATAAACAAAATTAACTTTTCATTAACACTTTTTTTACTGAAAACTCTTTTGGAATATTCATTCTACCAACTTACACCAGCTCCTCCTCCACCAGAACTTCCGCCTCCCCAACTTGAAGATGAAGAACTACTACTCCAACTACTTCCTCCTGAAGAATAACTGCTAGTTGATTGAGGTTTTATCTTTTTAGGAATTGTTATTATTACCGAATCTGTATAATGACAGTTTCTACATAAATAAATTTCTTCTTTCTTTCCTGTTCTTTCATAGGTTGCACTTCTTATAATTCTTGTACTCGAACGCCCATAGGTTTTGTAACCACAAGCATGACAGTCAGAATATTTTCTACTTGAACCTTCATATTCTAAAACCATAACATCACTTTCATCTTCTGTAACCCATACATCATACTCTGCGGCGTCTAACTTTTCTTCTAAAATCTCACCTTCTTTTAAAAACTTATTTTCTGCCCAAGCATTTAACAGTTCCATCTTTTGACCGTTAACTCTACTAAATCTTGGAGCGTAACGATATTCTTTCAATTTCTTTCTTCTGGTAGCATACCTGAAATATGCATATATCGGGAAAAACAAGCCTAAAATCAAGGATAAACAACCAATAGCACCTTTAGTAGTCCCTTTTAATTCATTATACTTATCGTAATAATCTTCTTTACTATTGTCTATAATCTTTATTTTCTCCTTCATTCGTTGAAAAAGCACTCCATTTAAACTTGCATAAACCAATACCATTATTAATAATGGTAAAAATGTTAGAAAAGTTTTATACGGAGATGGCTCTTTAGAATCTAGATATTGATCATACACAGAACTTAAAGACGAATTTCTCTTTTCTGGGTAACTAATGTTTTGAGAATATACTTCTTCTATATTTTTAGGGTCTTCAATTATTTGTTTTACTTTATTGGAAGCCGAAATTAAACCTAATCCAAATTCACCTTTTTTAAAGTTAGGTACTATTTCATCTGTTCCAATTCTATGACAAATTAAATCCGTTAAAACTGGTTCTAAACCATAACCAACTTCAAACTCTGTTCTACGTTGATCGATAACAGTTAAGATTAATAAACCATTGTCTTTATCAGCTTGACCAATACCCCATTTTTCAAATAATTTTACTGCAAAATCTTTTGGAACTTCATTTCCGATACTTTTTAAAATTACAACTGCAACTTGAGCTGTAGAATTTTCTTCTAACCCCCAAAGAATCGAGTTAATTTTATATTCTTCAGATGGATTGATATAATTATTAGGATCTGATACAAATCCATTTGAACTACCCTTCTTAGGATCTGGAACATTATCAACTTTATAAATACTTATGTTTTCATACTTGGGACTTATAAATGTTGATGGTGGTATTTGTTGTGCTACAATGCTATCTTGTTCATAAAAATGAAATAAATTATTAGCATTTATTACTCCATAGAATAAAATAAAGCAAAAACACCACAATAGTTTAAAGTTAGCTTTCATAACAATTAGTTTGGTTTATAAATTTAAAATGGTTTTTACCCTTTTTAGCTCTTTTTTGAATAATACTTCTTCAACTTCTTTATTATAAAAAGGAACTACTTTATTTAATAGGTCTTTATTTTCTTGATTTTGTAACAATTCTGGAAAAGCTTTTTCTAATACTTCAAACATTATGGCTGTTGCTGTTGATGCTCCTGGAGATGCTCCCAACAAACAAGTAATGCTTCCATCTTTACTACTAATTACTTCAGTTCCGAATCGTAACTGACCTCCTTCGAATTCATCTTTCTTAATAATTTGAACGCGTTGACCTGCCTTTACAACATCCCAATCTTCACTTTTCGCATTCTTCATAAACTTACGAAGCGAATCCATTCGGTTTTCTTTATTCATTAATACTTGATGAACTAAATATTTTGTTAGTGGTAAATTGTGCCAAAAAGCGCCTAACATTGGTGAAATATTATCAAACTGAATCGATTTAAATAAATCTAAATTTGATCCTTCTTTTAAAAACTTTGGACTAAAACCAGCAAATGGACCAAATAATAATGACTTTTTTCCGTCGATGTATCTTGTATCTAAATGTGGTGTAGACATTGGCGGATCTCCAATTCCTGCTTTACTGTATACTTTTGCATTATGCTGATTGATAATTTCTTCATTATTACAAACTAGCCATTCGCCACTAACAGGAAAACCACCATAACCTTCTTTCTCTTCTATCTCTACTTTTTGTAGTAATAATAAACTTCCTCCGCCAGCTCCAATAAAAACATGTTTTGCTTCTATATTATGTATCTCTTCTGTTCTTGTGTTTTTTGTTGCTACAGTCCAATCTAAATCTGTATCCGGATCAACATCTAAAACTTCTTGATTGCAATATACTGGCGTATCAAATTTCTCTTCTAAAACTTTAAAAAGCGCTTTGGTTAATGCTCCGTAGTTCACTTCTGTTCCTCTATCCATTCGAGAAGCCGCCATAATCTCTTCCTTTCCTCTATCTTTCATAATTAATGGAAACCACTTTTCCATTTCTGAAATATCCCTAGTGAAACTAATATTATCGAACATAAAGTGTTCTTTATAAGCTTTGAATCTTTTTTCGAGATAATCACTATTCGTTTTACCTGTAACCCAGCTATGATGTTTTACTGGCATTACAAAATCATTAGGATTATCTACATATCCATTTTCGGTTAGATATGCCCAAAACTGTTTAGAAATTTCAAATTGAGTACAAATACGAATTGCTTTTTCCATAGCTATAGATCCGTCTTCTTTTTCTGGACAATAATTTAGTTCACACAAAGCTGCATGTCCAGTTCCTGCATTATTCCAAGCTGCTGAACTCTCTAAAGCTACTTGATCTAAACGTTCAAGGATTAAAATTTTTAACTTAGGATCTAACAATTTAGCTAACAAAGCTAGATTAGCACTCATTATACCACCTCCTACACAAATTAAATCGTACTCTTTTTCGAAATTCATGGATTTTATTTTAGTTTTGAAGTAAATATATTTAGAATAAACTCTTTATAAAAGATTGCCATGATAAAAAATACAGATCACTGTAGATTATGTAATAACCATGAACCAGATATTAAACATGGTTTTATTTGTAAATTAAATAATAAGCCTCCTGCATTTAACAAAACTTGTAACAAAATAGAATTTGATACTGTAGCTCATCATAGAATAAAACATATAGACCTAAAAAGAAAAAAACTATATGAATCTAAATTTGATGCATATGGAGGAATTGTTTTCTGGCCTCTTATAGGAATAGCTGTTCATTTTATTAATTACTATCTCTTCAATTACATCTATGCTAAAAATGCATATTCTGTATTAAATATCATACTTTTTGTAGTTGGCATTGTACTTATCGGAATGGGAGTTGGTCCATTTATAGAGTTTAAAAAACAGAAAGAAATTGTAGATAATGAAATAGAAAACACAAATTCAGTTTTAAACTTATATCGAAAAAAATACATCGCTGAATATTATCCTAAAAGAAATTTTTTAGACACTCGAATTATGTTAAAGAGTATAAGGATTGAAGATAAATAAATCCAGTATTTCTCCTTGAAAAAAGATAACACATTAATAAAAAACACAGATCACTGTGCTATTTGTGATCTTAGTAAAACTAACTTAAAATTAGGTTTGATTTGTAGTTTAACGAGCCACACTCCTATTTTCTATAAAAGTTGTACAAACATTAAACTAGATGAAAAGCTTGAAGAAAAAAGCGATGAACTTTATTTACAACGTGATATTTTAAATTTTAAAAATAAAAAAATGTATCTGAGGCTTTTTCTTTTTCCTTTATTAGGAATACTAGTTTTAATTCTTGACTATTTTTTCTATCTGAAATATATAAAACCTTATGACATGTTATCTGCTGAAAATGGAGCTTACTACCCTAGTTCTGTTCTTGGCGTCTTAGCTTGTATATTTATTTTAGGTTGTGCTTTATTTGGTAAAGGCATTGGGCCTTTTTTAAATTACCAAGAAGATAAAAAAATGAATAAAGAGAAGATAACGAAACTCGAAACAATTCTTAAACTTTATAAAATTTATTAAAAACTCCACATTCAAAGACTTTTGACTTTAATTTTAAAAAATAAAGAAACAAGCTTTAAACTTATCAACTCCACAGATAACACAAACATTAAATAAAAAAGCGTAGAAATAAACACTATGTTTTTATGTTTCTTTTCTTAAAGAATTCTATAATCAATTCTTCACTTTCACCAATAACTTCATCCGTATCTAAATCTCCTGTAGAACCTAAACCTGTCGCTTCAAATAAAGTTCCTACAATTTTAGAATTGGTTTCTTCTTTTGTTTTGCTCCAGCATTCCCTCAGTAAATTTTCAACTAAAGTATCTATACCTAATTCACTTGTTGAAATATCTTCTTCTTCCTTAAATTCAGAATAATCTACTTCTAATGCATCTAATAACTGTAGCAATACATGTTCTAGTTCGTTTAGTTCAAATTCTAAGTCTAACTCCAATCGATCTTGCACTAAACTTTCTTTATGAAACGATCCTTCGGGTTCACAAGCAATAAAAATCTGATCCCAAATATACACATGATAATACATCTGAACTACTTTTACATCTTCAGGACCTGCGTTCTTTTCATAATCAAAATCAGCGAGTTGAATTCTTTTACAAAAAGAATTGATTTCTTTTCTGAATGAATCTAAAATCATTTTATCAAAAAAATAATCTCTTAAATCCCATATCAACCAATAATCCATATCCATTAGATCTGAACCTTTTACTAAACTCTTCGTTTTATTAAAAATCTTTTCACTAATAGGTAAATCAATTACTTTTTTCTCTTTGTTAAGATTAACATAGTTAAACTTCATCGCATTTATTGTTTAATAAGCATCAATATCTAAAATAAAACGAATAGGACGAAATTCTTTAATCGCTTCAAACGTAGTTCTTATTCTTTGAATTTCTTGTTTTGTTTTCTGCAGAGATTGTTTCGGAGGAATTTTAATTACTAAATTTTTAATATACTGATTTCGAACTCTAGAAACTGCAGGAGCTGTTGGCCCTAAAACATTTTCTCTAAATACATTTTGCAACGATTTTGCTAACCAATTTACCCCATCATTAACTCTAGCATAATCTCTGTGTTTTAATGTAATTTTTATAATGCGATAATATGGAGGATAATGATATTGCCAACGATCTTGCAATTGTTCTTTATACATTTCCTCATAATTATTCGTTGAAACTTGCTGTAAAATTTGATGATAAGGATTATAAGTTTGTATCGCGACCATTCCTTGTTTTTGATATCTTCCAGCTCTACCAGCAACCTGAACCATTAATTGAAAAGCTCTTTCATGTGCTCTGAAATCTGGGAAATTCAACATTGTATCAGCACTTAAAACACCAACTAAAGTCACGTTTTTAAAATCTAAACCTTTAGACAACATTTGAGTTCCTACTAAAACATCTATCTCCTGAGCATCAAAAGCCTCTATAATTTTCTGATAACCAAATTTTCCTCTAGTTGTATCAGAATCCATTCTTCCTATATTATGATTTGGAAAAAGCTCTTTTAATTCAAGTTCTATTTGCTCTGTTCCAAAACCTTTCGTGTCTAATGTAGAACTTCCACAAGCTCCGCAACTAGTTGGCATGGCTCTTTGATAATGACAATAATGACATTTTAATTGATTGTTGTATTTGTGATATGTTAAACTAACATCACAATTCGGACACTGAGGTGAATTCCCACAAGTTGTACATTCAACAATTGGTGAATATCCTCTTCTATTTTGAAACAAAATTACTTGTTCTTTCTCCTCTAAAGCTTCATTAATTAATTGAATTAATCGATCAGAAAAATGTCCAACCATTTCTCTTCGCTTTCTTTTTTCCTTTACATCAATCAATTCTATTTTGGGCAACAAAACATTTCCGTGTCGTCTTGTTAAATTGACCAATCCATATTTTCCTTCTGAAGCATTAAATTTAGATTCAATAGAAGGTGTTGCTGAACCTAAAAGAACTTTTGCTTTATGAATTTTACCTAAAACAATAGCTGAATCTCTAGCGTTATACCTTGGTGATGGTTCAAATTGTTTGTAAGAAACTTCATGTTCTTCATCAACAACGATTAATCCTAAATTAGAAAATGGAAGAAAAACAGTTGATCGAGCTCCTAAAATAATTTGTGCTTTTGTTTTTTGGTTGAGTGTATTATTCCATACTTCAACTCTTTCATTCACTGAGTATTTAGAATGAAAAACAGAAATTTGATTTCCGAAGTAATTCTGTAAACGCGTAATGATTTGAGTAGTAAGAGCAATTTCAGGCAACATAAATAACACTTGTTTCCCTTCAGCTAAAACTTCTTTAATCAATTTTGTATACACTTCTGTTTTTCCAGAACTTGTTACTCCGTGTAATAATGTAATATCATTTTCCTTAAAAGATTCTTTAATCTCCTGTAATGCTTTTTCTTGAAATTCATTAAGGTCTTTTAATGGATTTTCATCTCCTTTAAATTGAACTCTATCTGTTTGAATATGATAAAATTCAAAAATCTCTTTATCTACTAAAGATTTTAATATTTGACTAGAAACTCCTGATTTCTCTTGTAAAGTTTTAGCCTTAATAGGTTTTTTCTCTGTTTTTAATTGAAAAAAGGTTAAAACAGCATCTCTTTGCTTTTTTGCACGAGATAATTCTGATAACAAACCTTGCAATCCTTCCTCGTGTTCATAAGATTTATGAAGTCTCACATATTTAATTAACTTAGGCTTGTAGGTTTCGTAAATTTCCTCTTTTACATATAGTACAGATTTATTTATCAATTGGTTTATAACGGGGAATACTTTTTTTCGATCTAAAATCGCCGTTATTTCATGAATTGTTAACTGTGATTGACGTTGTAAAGCTTCATAAATCAAGTATTCTTCATCATTTAAAACATCAATATCAGTAAATGTTTCATTTTTATGAATTACAGTTTCACTTTCCAAAAGAAATGCAGAAGGAACAGCTGCTCTGTATACATCTCCTAAAGAACACATGTAATATTGTGAAATCCATTGCCAATGTTTTAACTGCCTTTCATTTACAATAGGTTTTTCATCTAAAATTTGATGAATCTCTTTAGCTTCGTAAAGTTCTGGAGGATTTTGATGGATATTAAAAACTAAAGCTGCGTACATTTTAGTTTTACCAAAAGACACAGCAACTCGCATTCCTTTTTCAAGGAAATTTGCCTCTTCTTTAGTTACCGAATACGTAAATGTTTTTTGTATTGGTATAGGTAATATGACGTCTATAAAATAAATAAGAGAAAGATTTTATTATATCAAAACTAAGCAAAATTCACTACATTGTTTACATATTTTTAAATAAGATTATGACTTCAAATGAGTGGGTAAAAAAAGGTGAATTTAGAACTGTTTTTAATCACAAAATTTTCACTGTAGATACTGGAGAAAAAGACAAACCAATATTAGTTATTTTGCATGGTTATCCGACTTCATCTTACGATTATTATAAAGTTTTAAATCAACTTACTAAAAAATACAGAGTTATTGTTCACGATCATTTGGGCTATGGTTTTTCTGATAAGCCTAAAGAGTATTCCTATTCTCTCATTGAACAAGCTGATGTTGCCTTAGCATTATGGAAACAACTTGGTATTTCTAAATTTACTTTACTCGCTCATGATTACGGTACTAGCGTAGCTACAGAAATAATTGCTCGTCTTAATAAAAAACAAATTGATATTACTATTGAAGAATTCATTTTATGCAATGGAAGCGTACATATTGAACTTTCGCAACTACGATTGATTCAAAAGTTATTAAAGAATAAACTTACTGGTAAGCATGTTGCCAAACTATCCAACGAGTTTATTTTTTCTAAAAACATACGAAATGTTTATTTCGACAAGAATAAAATAACCAACGAAGAACTCAAGGAAATGTGGTTACAACTTACCCATAATGATGGTAAAGCTGTAATTCATAAATTATCCAACTACATTAATGAACGTTATTTTTTCTGGAATAGATGGATCGGTGCTTTAAAAACGACGACTATACCAACTAAAATCGTTTGGCCTAAAAATGATCCGGTAGCTGTTTACAAAATGGCTGAATTACTTCATCAAGAAATACAAAAAAGCACATTATACACTCTTAATAATTCAGGGCATTTTCCCATGCTTGAAACTCCTAATGAATGGGTTGCGTTAATAATAAAATAAAAAGAAAATAATTTAAAGTAGAATTTATTCTTAGCACCTTAAGTTTTGTATATTAGTTTTTCATAAAATTATTTAACTAAAACCTTCTATTATGTTAAAAAACTTAGGAAAAAAACTAACGAAAGAACAGCAAAAAAGTATCAACGGTGGTTACACAAACATTTTTTGTAACACGCATAGAGATTGTTGGGAAAGTATTCATTATGCTTTTCCTGGAGACTTTTCTTGTGTAAAAAGATATGGTTCTTTTTACGGAACTTGTGTTCCTAACTAAACAACATAAAAGAGTATGATTAGCTCCGCCTATTGGCGGAGTTTTTTATTAACTTATATTACTCCAAATTCCACTGGTACGTTGTAAAGATGTAAGTCGTTTTAACATCAAAGCGTTTTCTTCTTTTTTAAGCCCAGGATCGTCATTTAATATTTTTATTGCACATTGTCGAGCATTATATAAAATCGGACTGTCTTTAACCACATCAGCAATTTTAAGATTCAAAACACCACTTTGCTGTGTTCCCATAATATTTCCTGGTCCTCTTAATTTTAAGTCTACTTCAGCAATTTTAAATCCATCAGAAGTTTCTACCATGGTTTTAATTCTAGTTTTGGCATCAGAAGACAATTTTACTCCGGTTAATAGAATACAATAACTCTGTTCTGCTCCTCTACCTACTCTACCACGTAACTGATGTAATTGACTTAAACCAAAACGCTCAGAACTTTCTATCACCATTACAGATGCATTTGGAACATTTACACCAACTTCAATAACAGTAGTTGCCACCATAATTTGAGTTTCTTTTCTTAAGAAACGTTCCATTTCATAATCTTTATCTGCAGGTTTCATCTGCCCATGTACAATACTAATTTGATATTTTGGTGATGGAAATTCTCGGACAATACTTTCATAACCATCCATTAAATCTTTATAATCCATAGCCTGAGACTCTTGAATTAATGGATAAACAACATACACTTGTCTTCCTTTTTCTATTTCATCTTTTAAAAATCGAAATACCCCTAAACGATGACTATCGTATCGGTGTACTGTTTTTACAGCTTTTCTTCCTGGAGGTAATTCATCTATTACAGAAACATCTAAATCTCCATAAACAGACATAGCCAAGGTTCTAGGAATTGGAGTTGCTGTCATCACTAAAACATGTGGAGGAACTCCTTCAATCTCACTTTTTTTCCAAAGTTTACTTCTTTGTGCAACACCAAATCGATGTTGTTCATCTATAATTGCTAACCCTAATTTTTTAAATTGAACTTTATCTTCTAAAATAGCATGTGTTCCTATTAAGATATGAAGTGATCCATTTTCTAAACCTTCATGAATCTCTCTTCGTTTTTTTGTTTTGGTAGAACCCGTCAATAATTCAACATTGATCGTAGTATTAGCAAGTAACTCTTTTATTCCGTTATAATGCTGATTTGCCAAAATTTCTGTCGGAGCCATTATTGTAGCTTGATAACCATTATCAATTGCTAATAACATCACTAAAAGTCCAACTATAGTTTTACCCGATCCAACATCTCCTTGTAAGAGACGATTCATTTGTGCACCAGTTCCCGTATCTTTTCTAATCTCTTTTAATACTCTTTTTTGAGCATTTGTTAAATCAAAAGGTAAATGATTATTGTAAAAGGTATTAAACTGCTCTCCTACATTTTCAAAAACATAACCTTTAATTCTTGATTTATTGATTAGTTTTTTTACTAACAACTGTAATTGAATATAAAACAGTTCTTCAAATTTTAATCGATATTGTGCTTTGGCTAATAATTCTTGACTTTTAGGAAAATGTATATTAAGAATCGATTCTTTTTTATGTAATAACTGATTTTCAGTTCTAAAATCAGTTGTAAATGTTTCTTCTATACTATCAAAAGATTGCTGTAATAAATTTTGAATCATGGTTCTCATGACTTTATTACTAACACTTTTATTTGATAATTTCTCGGTAGAAGGATAAACAGGTTGCATTGCCATTTGTATCTTACTTTTATATTCAGATACTAATTCCATTTCAGGATGAGGCATATTTGCAGTTCCCTTAAACCAATTTAATTTTCCATAAATTACATAAGGTGTATTTACCTTTAAACTATCTTTAATCCATTTTACTCCCTTAAACCAAACTAATTCCATTGTACCAGTTGCATCAGCAAATGTTGCAACTAATCTACTACCTCGTTTTTGTTGTACGGTTTTAATTCCTGTAATTTTACCAACGATTTGAACCTCGGAACTATTTTGTTGTAACTGATTAATGGTGTAAAACTGAGTTTTATCAATATAACGATTTGGGAATAAGTGTAAAAAATCATTACAAGTCCTTATTCCTAACTCAGAATATAACAATTCGGCTCTAGCTACGCTTACTCCTTTTATATATGTAATTGGCTGATTTAAATTCATTACAACCTAATTTGTCTCCATTACGTTTATATTCGATTTTAATTCCTCTCCCTTCCAAACAAAATTAATAATGACATCATCATAAGATTTACCAGTTTCATCTCGATAACATTGGTATTTAATCTTCCCTATTTCACCATCTTTTTCATTTGGAAACGTTACAACTTCATGAAACAGATAACTTCCTCCATCCTCATGATGTCTTAGTTCTATTGCTTTTTTCAAACCCTCTGTCGTATTAAAAAAATAATACTCAGTTCTTGAAATATTATGGCTAACATCAAACTTAATCATGTTATTAACACTGGGCACACCTCTATCATTGAAAGCTTCAATCGTAAAACTATCCCATTTACTGAAAGCTAACTTGCTTTCAAAATAATTAAATCCTTCATTCTTTGCTCTAATGAGAATATAAAGTTCGTCACCTTCTTTTTTTAGCGATGTTAAATAGGTCGTGTTTCCTGTTTTGCTTGTGGTTTGAGAAAGTAAACCGTTTAAAACATAACCTACAACTCCTTGATATTCGATTTTACTCCAAAACCATTTGATCCCATTATATTTTATTTGAGTATTTTTATAGGCTCCACCACTTAAAACAGTTACTTTATCTGATATTCTTAACATGGCCAGCACTTCAGAATTAACATTAGGCATGGAACGTAACTTCACTTTATCTCCAAATACATATGCAACCGCATTATCTTTATCTGAAAATTCATCTTTTGAATGAAACATTACCTCTTTTGATTGTCCATGTATCGGTATAAAAACATATAAGAACATAAAAAAAAGTAGAGTAAATTTCATAATACAAATAAGTTATAGAACGAAAATACAAAAACCCAATAAATCGTAGTATCTTTGCAGCCCAAAATAAAACGAATGAGACTACATAGAAATTTAGTTTTTGCTGTAATAGACAGTCTAAGAGACATTTTCAACGAAGGTGTTTATGCTGATAAAGGTGTTGAAACAGCTTTGCGTAGAGACAAGCGCTGGGGCGCTAGAGACCGTAAATTTGTTGCTGAAACTATTTATGAAATTGTTCGTTGGAAACGCCTATATGCTGAAATAGCAAATGTAAAAGAACCTTTCTCGCGTCAAGATTTATGGCGTTTATTTTCAGTTTGGTGCGTTTTACGTGGTATTCAATTACCAGATTGGAACCAAATTGAACCTACTCCAAATAGAAGAATCAAAGGAAAATTTGATGAGTTATCAAAAATCAGAAAGTTTAGAGAATCTATTCCTGATTGGATCGATGATGTTTGCTTAAGTGAACTAGGTGAAGAAGTATGGACTAAAGAAATTGCTTCTTTAAATAAGCAAGCTGAAGTTATTTTAAGAACTAATACTTTAAATACTACCAAAGAAAACTTAAGAAGTAAATTACAATCTGAAGGGATTGACACTGAATTTATAAAAGGATATCCTGATGCATTAAAGTTAGTAGAACGAGCTAATGTATTTAAAACAGAAAGTTTCAAAAAAGGATTTTTTGAAGTTCAAGATGCTTCTTCTCAATTAGTTGCTTCTTATTTAGAAGTTGAACCAGGCATGAAAGTAGTAGATACTTGTGCTGGTGCTGGAGGTAAAACATTACACCTTGCTTCTTTAATGAAAAATAAAGGGCAAATTATTGCCATGGATATTTACGAAAGTAAATTGAAAAAACTAAAAGTTAGAGCTCGTAGAAATGGTGTTCATAATATCGACACTAGAGTAATTGACTCTACTAAAGCTATTAAAAAACTTTATAATAAAGCAGATCGTGTTTTAATTGACGCTCCTTGTTCAGGATTAGGTGTAATCCGTAGAAATCCAGATAGTAAATGGAAATTACAGCCTGAGTTTTTAGATAACATTAAAAATGTTCAGCAAGAAGTATTAAAGAGTTATTCTAAAATGGTTAAATCAGGCGGAAAATTAGTATACGCTACTTGTTCTGTTTTACCATCAGAAAATCAACAACAAGTCGAATTTTTCTTAGCATCAGACGCAGGAAAAGATTTTACTTTCGTACATGATAAGAAAGTATTGTCTCACATTTCTGGATTTGATGGTTTTTACATGGCGCTATTAGAAAAAAAGTAATTATGACAAAAAAACTATTCTTTTTAATCTTATTTATTTACTCTTTTGTTGGATTCTCTCAACAAAGTTATTATAATGATGTGGACTTAACCAAATCTGGTTTAGCTTTAAAAGATGAATTAGCTTCTAAAATCACATCTACTCACACTAACTTTTTAGTATATACTCCTGGCGTTTGGGAAGCATCTAGAAAAACAGATGTCAACCCAGAAAATGCTAATGAAGTTATTTTAATTTATGGATATAGCACGTCTGGCATAACTGCTAGAACTAGAGGGATTAATAAAAACGGAGGAAGTACTGGTGATTGGAACAGAGAACATGTATATCCTAGAAGTTTAGCTAATCCTTCTTTATCTACACGTTCACCTGGAGCAGGAACTGATGCACACAGTTTACGTCCATCTGATGTAGATCATAATAGAGATCGAGGAAATTTAGCTTTTGTAGAAAGTACAGGAAACTCTCGAAGAGTAAATGGTGGTTGGTATCCTGGTGATGAATGGAAAGGTGATGTGGCTAGAATGATGATGTATATGTATTTACGTTATGGAGATAGATGTTTACCTACAGTAGTTGGAATTGGTAGTTCTGCAAGTACACCTGATGACATGATCGATTTATTCTTAAAATGGAATGCAGAAGATCCAGTTTCTGAAATTGAAGATAATAGAAACGAATATCACGGTGATACTTCTAATAGATACGCACAAGGAAATAGAAATCCTTTCATAGATAATCCGAATTTAGCAACTCAAATATGGGGCGGACCTGTTGCTAATGATAGATGGGCCACTGCAAGTGTTGATGAAGAACTCACATTAAAAGCTCGTATTTTCCCTAACCCTTCTTTAAATGGAAATGTAACCATCTTATCTAACGAACAAGGGATTAATGAAATTAAAGTGTATTCTATTTTAGGAAAAGAAGTATACACAAAAAAGAATCCTAACTTTGAAAATAAGGCTTTTGCTATTAAAGACTTAAATAGCGGAATATATCTTCTTAAAATCAAGAATAAAAATACGTTGATTACGAAAAAAATTATTGTAAACTAAATTATTAAAGGCACCCAAAAAGAGTGTCTTTTTTTATATAGATTTAAATTATAAATGTAAAAAAGCCCAAGGTGAATTCCTTGGGCTTTTCAATCAACTATCAAAAACTAACTAATCACTAACTTACAGGAAGTAATTACATATAAGACGACCAATTACCAATCTAGTTACGCTTTTGAAATTGAATTAACTTTTTTTTAAGAAGTTCTCTTATTGATTTCCTAAAATTATAGGCATTCCGTTCTTTCCAGAACCAATTAATACCACTTTACTGTTAGAAGACTCCGATAATTTTAATGTAGCTTCGATTCCTTTTTCTTGTAAAATCTTATCCGTTAATGAAGCACTTAAAATACGGTTTGCAGCTGCTTTACCTTCTGCATCTATTCGCTGTCTTTCTGCTTCTTTTTTAGCTTTTGCAATTCTAAATTCATATTCTAATGCTTCTTGCTCTTGCTTTAATTTACGTTCAATTGCGTTTTTAATTGTTGGAGGTAACTCTACATCACGAACTAAAACTTCATTTAATTGAATGTACTGCTTATCTAAAATCTTCTTAGTTTCAATGAAAATCTCTTGTTGAATTACATCTCTTTTACTTGAATATAATTGTTCTGGAGTATAACGTCCAACTACACTTCTGGCAGCAGATCTTATTGCTGGTTTAATTACACGATCTAAATAATTTTCTCCTTTTTCTTTATGTAATCTTGCTAAATTATTAATCTGTGGCTGATACCAAGCAGAAGCATCTAATCGTATTTCTAATCCGTTTGAAGATAATACTTGCATTTGCTCAAACAATTCTTGCTGTCTTACTTCGTAAACGTAAACTTTATTCCATGGTAATACAAAGTGAAAACCTTCATCCATGTAAGGTTCATCTACAACTACTCCACCTCCAAAGGTTTTGTATAAAACACCCGCTTTTCCAGAGTTAATTGTTTCTGTTGATTTCGCTATGAAAATCATTAATACAAATGCTATTGGTATTAATAATATTCCTCGCTTAGGAAAATTTAAATTTGGTTGTCTATTCATAATTTTAAATTTATTTTTTTTCTAGTCTATCTTTTACGTATTCTATTTTAGTTTTTCCGTGTGGTACAGGATTTCCTTCATCATCTAAACTTACCATGATAATTTTATCAATTGTAATGATATCTTTTCTTGTAAGCTTGTTTCTTACTTTACAACCTAAAGTAATTGAAGTTCTTCCAAATTTTACCACATCAATTCCTATTTCTATAATATCTCCTTGACGAGCAGAGCTTACAAAATCTATTTCCGACATAAATTTTGTTACTGTTCTAGGAATTTCTAATTGTATAATTGCATACAAAGCAACTTCTTCATCTATCCATTGTAGTAACCTCCCTCCGAATAATGTTCCGTTAGGATTTAAATCTTCAGGTTTTACCCATTTTCTTGTATGAAATTTCATAAATTATTGTTCTATGTTAATTGCTTGAAAACTTACTAATTCTGCATTTTCAAACTGTGTGGTGATTTGTATAGGATTGCAACATATTTCACAATCTTCTATATATGTTTCTGATGAGCTTGGGTCCAATAACATTGAGATTTCTTCCCAACAGTACGGACATTGAAAAAAATGTTCTTTCATTAAATTTTACCAAAGAATTTTCGTGTAAACCATTCTATTGCTAGTAAAGCAATTGCTAAAAACAAAATCCATTTCCAATTAATTAGATCTTGTTCTCTCTTTTCTAACTTTTGAATAGTAGCAAAATTTTCATTCGCTACTAAATCTTGTAGTAATATTTCTTGTTGATCTTTAAAAAATAATTTTCCTCCTGAATTTTCAGCTAAAACATTTAGCTTTCTATGATTTGCATTAGAGAATTGTTCTTCAATCTGAAAATCTGCTACTTTAAACTTTCCTGATTTAGATACAGTTTGTCCTAACACATTTACTCGATAAGTGTAATCTCCAGAATCTAAACCTTCGATACTTACTTTGTAAGAACTGTTCATTAAAGAAAAAGGATAAACTTTTTGTTCTTTTGTTTTCTCGTTTTTCACTAGAATCTCTAAAGAAGCTCTGTTATCAAACTTGTAATTTTTATCCAAATATAAAGCTGAAACATTAATCTTATCATTAGCTAAATACAAATTGTCTAGTTTTACATCTAAACGTCTTCTCTTTTTATTTGAATTTAAATATTGAACTAGGTTTCCTATAAACTCGTCGAAAACTTCAAAAGAATTTTCTTTTCTGAAACTAGAAGCTCTCCATTTCCAGATACCTTCACCAAAAAGCACAGCATATTTTGTATCATTCTTTTCAAAGGTCGTTAATAATGGATTTGACGTATTTATTCCTTTTAATCTTTGAAACAATAAAGGACTATGTTCTTTGATCGCAATTGATCCGAATTTATCTTTTAACGGAGGAAAACCATCGAAACCAATATCTTCTTGTAAATAGGTTAAGAAATTAGAATTGTAAACCGGTCTGTAATTTTCTTTTTGATTAATCGCCTTTTTATTAAAATTATAGTCTAAAGAATTCACCAAATTCCAATTTGTTTTGGAACCTGTTATTAAAAGAAAGTTCGATTTTCTTTCTTGTAAATATTTTTTAAAATAAGCATTAGGTTGATAGAAAACAACTAATTGATAGTCTTTTAAATCTCCTTTAAATTCGTTTACTTGAACAAGTTCTACTTTTCTTTGTTTGTTACTTTCTATAGCTTTTTTAAGCGCACCTAAGTCTGGATGTAAAATTGAAGAAAGTATCAAAACTTTAGATTGTTCGTCTATAACTTCTACTGTAAAATTCTTTGTGTTATTTCTTACATTTTTCTCTTTATCTAACTTAGTTAATGACGCCGAGTAATAATGAACTCCTTCTTTATCTGAATTCAATTCTGCGGTAATTACAGTTGATTTCTTATTTGGTGATAGTTCAACAGTTTTACTAAAAACTTTTGTTCCTCTCTTATAGATAGAAAAAACAGATTTCACTTGTGCTCTTCCTTCATAATTAATGAAAGCTTCTACCGGAAATTTATTATTTAAATAACTATACTTGTTTACGTTTAGTTGACTTATTCTGATGTCTTGATATTGAATGGTATCTCCTAATACAACAGGATAAACAGTTTTTTGAGAATTCAAAAACTCATAATCTTCTCCTAAAGTTTGGTTTCCATCTGAAAGTAAAACTATAGTTCCTTCATTGTTCTTTTGTAATTCGTTGATTGATTTTATAGCTTTTGTGATATTCGTGTTTTTATCAGAAAAAGTTACGCTATCTAATTTTTCAACCTGATTACCAAATGTGTAAAAGTCAACATCAAACTTATCATTAACAGCATCATTCTTTTTTAAATCTTCTACAAAAGAATTCACAAAATCAGTTTCTTTAAAAAATTGAGTTGATGATGAGTTATCAACCAAAACAGACAATGATGGTTTTACGTTTTTAGTGGTTGTTAATTCTATTTTCGGATTTATTAATAATAATAGAATTAAGAAAACACTTAAAACTCTTAAAAAGAATAATAAAACTGTAATTTTTGGTGTCTTTTTTACTTTAAAGAAATATTGAAAAAAGCCAACACCTAAACTTACTAATAAAGCTAAAATGATATAAACTAGAGTTTCTGTTTGCACATTAAAAAATTTGAATTGTGAAGATATGAATAACCTTTAACATAATTTATTTGAAATCTTCCTAAATATGATTTTGGTCATAAAATTTTAACTTTTCTGAAAGTAGCTTTGTATTAAAATTAAATATTATGATCACAACAGATAACACCGCAATTCAAAATATTACTTACACAAAGCCAACAAATATTATTGACTTAATCAACCATAAAATTAAAGTTGAACAAGAGAATGCTTTTGGAATCACTGTATTATTTATCATGATAAGCACAATGATCAGTTCTGCTACAGCTGCATTAGCTATACATCATCAATTCTCTTTTATGTATTTAGCACTAGCTTTAGTAACAGCTATGGGAACAAATGCAACTGCATTTAGTCAAAGTCCGTTTAAATATGTAGCCTGGGCAGGAATTATTAGTATTACAACTAATATTGTTTTAATTCTAATGCAATTAATTACCCTATATTTTTAGGTTTATTTTCATAAATTTTAAAGAAGAGCATAGAAGCTATATTTCGTGCTCTTTCTTTGGCTTGATAAGCTTTTTCTCCAATAAATAACTCATCGATTGTAGTAAACCATAATTGTAACCATCTACCAAAATGTTCCTGAGAAATTTTAAAGTTAGAATTTGCATCTACATTTCTGTGTTTCTGAATTGGATTTCCTTTAAATTTTCGAACAAAAAACAGATTAGTTTCCCAAAAATCAGTTAAATGTTCTAGATGATTATTCCATTCACTTTCAGGAATTGCATTAAGAAAAAAATGCCCTATAATTTCATCTTTTTTTATTTTATCATAAAAAGAAGAAACTAATAAATAAACATCTGCTCGGTTCACTATTTCTTTTTTACTCATTGATCGAAATATATAAAATTACTGTGGTAAAATTATATCTTTAGTATAATTAAACTTTATGATTATAGTCATAACATTATGATACCTGAAACACTTTTAATTGAATATAATGCTACTTTGAAAACTTTTGATAAAGATGAGATTATCTTTTCAGAGGGAGAATTTGCTAGAAATTATTATCAAGTTAAACATGGAATTATCAAAATGAATAACTTTAATGATGATGCTAAAGAATTCATTCAAGGTATTTTTTATAAAAGACAAAGTTTTGGTGAACCGCCTTTATTTATTGATGTTAAATATCCTGCAAATGCAACAGCTATAGAAAAAAGTACAATTTATATTTTACCCAAAGAAAAGTTCTACAAATTACTCCAAAACAATAAAGAAGTACATTTTAAAATCACAGAAAGCCTTGCAAAAAGACTATACTACAAAGCGATAATAGCTTCAGAAATTTCTAGCCAAGAACCATCACATCGAATTTTAAGGTTTTTCGATTATCTAAAAAACGATGTTTTTAAACAAGAAGGAAAATTCACATTAAAAATAAACTATACACGTCAGCAAATATCAGACATTTTAGGCTTACGAGTAGAAACCGTAATACGTACTATAAAGCAACTTGAAAAACAAGGAGAAGTAAAAATTGAAAATAGAAAGGTTTATCGTTAAAATAAAGATCTAATTATACAAAAAATACTATTTGGATTTTCTATTTTTGTCGTTTGAACACAACACACTAATATGAGTTTAACTACATTAAATGCCATCTCTCCTATCGATGGTCGATATAGAAACAAAGTAGATCAACTAACAAATTATTTTTCTGAAGAAGCACTTATCAAATACAGAGTTAAAGTAGAAATAGAATACTTTATCGCTTTATGTGAAATTCCTTTACCTCAATTACAAGATATTAATAAAGATTTATATCCTGAATTACGTAAAATATATACTGATTTTAATGCAGAAGATGCTTTAAAGATTAAAGATATAGAAAGTGTAACAAATCACGATGTTAAAGCCGTTGAATACTTTATCAAAGAAAAATTTGATGCATTAAACTTATCGCAATACAAAGAATTTATTCATTTCGGATTAACTTCTCAAGACATTAACAATACTGCAATTCCTTTATCTATTAAAGATGCAGTTGAAGAAGTGTATTTCCCTACATTAGATAGCTTAACTTCTAAATTAGCTGATTTAGCCAACGAATGGGAAAATATTCCAATGTTAGCCAGAACACATGGGCAACCAGCTTCTCCTACAAGATTAGGAAAAGAATTATTCGTTTTTGTAGAACGTATTAATCAGCAAATATTATTCTTACAACACATACCAAATGCAGCTAAATTTGGTGGAGCTACAGGAAATTATAACGCTCATAAAGTTGCTTATCCTGATATTGATTGGAAAGCTTTTGGAACTTCATTCGTAGAAGAAGTTTTAGAGTTACACCACTCTTTTCCAACTACACAAATTGAACATTACGATCATATGGCTAGTTTATTCGACGCTATGAAACGTGTGAATACTATTCTTATTGATTTAGATCGTGATATTTGGACGTACATTTCAATGGATTATTTCAAGCAAAAAATTAAAAAAGGTGAGGTAGGTTCTTCTGCAATGCCGCATAAAGTAAATCCAATTGATTTTGAAAACTCTGAAGGAAATTTAGGAATTGCTAATGCTATTTTTGAACACTTAGCTGCTAAATTACCTGTTTCTCGTATGCAACGTGATTTAACAGATAGTACGGTTTTACGTAATGTTGGTGTTCCTTTCGGACATACTTTAATTGCATTTAAAGCTACTTTAAAAGGTTTAAATAAATTATTACTAAATCAACAAAAATTTGAAGATGATTTAGAAAATAACTGGGCTGTTGCTGCTGAAGCTATACAAACCATTTTGCGTAGAGAAGCATATCCAAACCCTTATGAAGCCTTAAAAGGTTTAACTAGAACTAATGAAAAAATTACGCAACAATCTATTGCTAATTTTATAGATACTTTAGAAGTTTCAGATACTATAAAATCTGAATTAAAACAAATTACACCATCAAATTACACTGGAATTTAATGAAATACTTAATCTTATCTTTTCTAGCTATAGTACTTACTTCTTGTAATATTAATACAGAAGGAAATCCTGAACGTTTCAAATATGGAACTTTTGAGATTCCTGCAGGAGACAACTACAGCAAGACTATTATAGTTAGAAAAGATAGCTTACAAATAGAATATTACACTAAAAAAGTAACAATTTCTACAGATAGTACTGTAATCGAAAAAGAAGTACAACAAATAGATACTTTGTTTATTACTTGGAGAAATAATTTTTCATATACGTTAAAAATGAAAAATCCAAAAACAGATTTAGATAAAGATCCTATTAATGTTCAGATGAGTAAGATTACAGATTCTTCTTATAATTACATTTCTAGAATAGGTTTTTCTAAATTTACACCTAAAGGAACAGTGTATATTAGTAAAACACCTTTCAAAAACTAAGTTAATTAATTGGTTATTTAAAATAAATCCATTTAATTTGCGAATTGATGAAGGTGTTTAAGAAATATTTATCCGTAGGGATGCTTTTAATGTTATTACTAAGTCCATTAGTAATACAACTAATGCACTCTTTAGATTCTGATCATATAGAATCTGAGATTTGTACTTCTGAAGACGATAATCATTTGCATGAACATGAGTTAGATTGTGAAATTTGTAAATTTCAATTTAATAGTTTTATAGCTCATGATATTTTAATAGTTCCTTTCATTGAAACATTAGATATTGACCAACTAGAAAGTCAATATTCTTCATTACAACAATTTTCTAAATTAAATTTTTCATTAAGAGCTCCACCTGTTTTAGTTTAATTATTCGTTTTAGCAAATAATTCAAACTAAACAATCATAATGAAACCTAATCAATGTATTTTGATTGTATTATTGATTTTAATATCAAACTCAATAATTGGTCAAAATTGTACATACACTTTTACTGGACTTGTTGAAGATTTTCATGATAAATCTCCAATAGTTGATGCTACTATTCACATTAAAAATTTAAATAGATATGCTGCCACAGATTTAGATGGTAAGTTCTCTTTTAAAAACTTGTGTGCTGGTAAATTAATTGTTGAAGTTTCTCATGTTGCTTGTGATACACAAATTATTGAAATCAATTTAACCAAAAACACACATAAGGTTATTGATTTAGAACATCACATAGAAGAACTAAATGAAGTTCAAGTTAAGTCATCAATAGGCGTTAAAACTAAAACATCGCAAGAAACTTTAATTAAAGAAAATATAATTGAAGAATATAGTGATGCTAGTTTAGGTGACGCTTTAAAAGAAGTGTCTGGGGTTTCAACTTTAAATACGGGTAATTCAATAGTAAAGCCAATTATTAATGGATTACACAGTAGTAGAATATTAATATCAATAAACAACGTAAGGCTACAAGATCAAGATTGGGGAGTAGAACATGCTCCTAATGTAGATATAAGCGCCGCAGGAAGCATATCAGTTATTAAAGGTGCAAATGCACTTGAATACGGTGGTGATGCAATTGGTGGTGTTGTTGTTATAAATCCTCCAAAGATTATCTTAAAAGATTCTTTGTATGGGAAAACTATTATATCTCAACAAACTAACGGTAGACTTGCTTCAATAAATACATCGATTAATAAATCATATCAGAAAGGTTGGTTTATTAACGGACAAGCTTCTTTAAAAAGAGCGGGAGATTTTGAAGCTCCAAATTACAATTTAACTAACACGAGTTTAAAATCATTTGGAATAAACTTAAGTGGTGGTTTTAAAAAATTTGACAAAGGTTTTGAAATCTTCGTTAGTCATGTATCTAATGAGATAGGAATACTTAGAGCTGCTCATATCGGTAGTACAACCGATTTGGTAAATAGTATTAACAGTGGTACACCCTCTGTAATAAGAGATTTTAGTTATGATATTAATAACCCTAAACAAGATGTTACACATCTTCTTCTAAAAGCGAACTTTTATAAAAGGTTTAAAGGCTTAGGAAAGTTTAGGTTACAATATGATTTTCAGCAAAATGAGAGAAAAGAATTCGATGTAAGACGTGGAGGAAGAAGTTCTTTAGCGGCCTTGGATTTGAATTTAAAAACTCATAATGTTAGAGCTGATATGAAGTTTGATGCTAATCCGAACAAGATATTCAAAATTGGGATTTCTGGCGGATACCAAACAAATTTTCCTGACCCTGGTACTGGGGTAAGGCGACTAATACCTGATTACGATAAGTATATATTGGGAGTTTATACTTTATCTGAATTGATTTTTTTTAATGGTTTAATTTTTTCATCAGGTATCAGATACGACTTTAGCCATATTAATGCAAAGAAATTTTACTTAAAATCAAGATGGAATTCACTTAATTACGATCAAGATTTTAGCGCTATTATATTAGACGACAGAGGAACACAATTCTTAACAGATCCAACTTTTAATTATCATAATTTATCAGCTTCAGTTGGGCTGTCGTATGAATTTGATCCTAAAAATTCTTTATTATTTAATTATGGATTATCGAATAGAGCTCCAAATCCAGCCGAACTGTTTAGTGATGGTTTACATCACACCGCAGCAAGGATAGAGTTAGGAGATTTACGTATCCGTCCAGAATCTTCCCATAGAATTTCTTCAACCTATAAATATAGTGGAGAGAAATTCAAAGCTTCAGTCGAAGGTTTTTATAACTTTATCGACGATTTTATTTACATAGAACCATCTGGAACAGAAACTACCATTAGAGGTGCTTTTGTTGTTTGGTCATATAAACAAATTAAAGCCAATCTATTTGGCTTAGACTCTGATATTTCGTACCAAATTAATGATAATTTTTCAATTAGAAATAGATCTTCTTACATCAAAGGAAAAGATTTAAGTAGTAATAGAGCTTTGATAGATATTCCTCCTTTTAAAACAGTAAATACCATCCAGTATAGCAACAATAAATGGAATGATTTTTACGCTAATTTGGAAAGTGATTTTAATGCAAGACAAAATGATTTTCCTAATAATAACTTTACAACATTTGTTGCTACAACAAATACAAATGAATTAGTCGATATTAGTACTCCTCCAAATGCATATCATTTACTTAACTTTTCTACTGGATTTAATTTTAAATTGTCAAAAACAAAAGTAGGTATTAACTTATTTGTTAATAATATTTTAAATACAACGTACAGAGACTACTTAAATCAATTACGATTCTTTGCAGACGATATTGGAAGAAATTTTAAAATACAATTAAAACTTAATTATTAAATAGAAACCTTAAATAAATTAAACAATTATATATTATGAAATCAATTAAATTATTAGCATTTTTATTTATTTCTACATTAATTTTCACAGGATGTTCTGATGATGATGATGACAACAATTTACCTGATGAAGTAAATGAAGAAGAAGTAATTACTACAATGACAATTACTTTAACTCCTGCTGGTGGTGGAACTGCTGTAACTTTACAAACAAGAGATGCAGATGGTGATGGACCAAATGCTCCTGTTTTATCTGTTTCTGGTGATTTAGCGGCTAATACAACGTATACAGGTTCAATCGAATTATTAAACGAAACTGTATCTCCTGCTGATATTATAACTGAAGAAATTGAAGAAGAAGATGAAGAGCACCAATTCTTTTTCGTAGCTACTGGTGTTAATGCTACTTTTGCTTACACAGATAGTGATGAAAATGGAAATCCTGTAGGATTAGACTTTACTTTAACAACTACTGACGCTAGTACAGGTTCTTTAACTTTTACTTTAAAGCATGAGCCAAGCAAGCCAAATAATGGAACTGCAACTGATGCTGGTGGTGAAACTGATATTGAAACTACATTTAATGTAACTGTTCAGTAGTATTCTTAAACAAGAATTAATCAACCAAATAAAAAAAGAGCTTCTTTATGAAGCTCTTTTTTTATTTACTAAATTTGAAGATAAACTTTAATGTATTATTGTTATGAACACTCCTTGTAAAGAAATGAGTATAGAAAATTATATTGATATTTTAAATAATAATCCAGAACTTAAAGAAAAGTTAAGTGACATTGGTATTCTTGAAAATAATAATGGTGAAGCTATCATAAAGCTCAAATATTATGACTTATTGACTAAGAAAGAAAAAGACTATCTAAATAAATCTTTTAAAAACTTAAATAGAGAAAAATATACTCTGAAATATGGAATTGTAAAAGGTGGATTTTTAACTTGTCTTACAGATGAAATATGTGACAACTGTCATAAAGCACTTACAGATGCAAGAAATGATTATAAATAAAAACTAATAAATATATTTTTCTAAGACACGTACTTTGTCTTTTTCAGTCTTAATAAAACGACTAAAGATGCAAAGAAGAAAATAGCTAACGATAAAACGCTCCACTGCATAGAATTAGTTATGGCATTTAACAAACCGTAAACAAAAGTTCCTGTTACTATGGCTATTTTTTCTGTAACATCGAAGAAACTAAAAAAAGTAGCATGATCTTCCGTTTCTGGTATTAATTTAGAATACGTTGATCTTGCTAAAGATTGAATAGCTCCTAAAACTAAACCTAAAACTCCGCCTAAAATATAAAAATAGACTAATATATTATTCAAGTCTTTATGTAGAAGAAAAGCTCCAAAACAAACAAACATCCAAACAATTATAGTAATTGTTAATGCTTTTATGTTTCCAAATCTTTCTGATATTCTAGAAAAAAGAAAAGCTCCTAAAATTGCTAATACTTGAATAATTAGTATTGTACCAATTAAATTGATCTTACCTAATTTTAATTCGGCTGTCCCAAATAAAGTAGCGGTTAAAATAATAGTTTGTACTCCAACACTTAATAAAAAGAATGCAATTAAAAAACGTTTTAAAACTGGGTGGTCTTTTTTAACTTCTTTCAATACTTTTTTAAGCTCTTGAAATCCTTTCCATAAATAACCTTCTTCTAATTGATCTTTAGGTATTTTTTTTTCTTTTGGTAACCTTCTAAAAGTGATTTGAGCAAAACCTAGCCACCAAACACCTACGACAACAAAAGATAAACGTATAGCAACACCTTCTGTTAACCCAAAGGAATCATGTAACATTACCAACGATAAGCATAAAAGAAGTAATAATATAGAACCTATGTAACCATTAATAAAACCTCTAGCACTTACTCTATCATGATCTTCAGGATGTGCTATTTCTGGTAAATATGCATTATAGAAAACAATACTTCCCCAAAAACCTATACTTGCTAAAATACTTGATATAATACCAATCCAAGTTGTAGATAAACCGTCAAACAAATACAAACTCATAACTGAAATACTTCCTAGTAAACAAAAGAATTTCATAAAACTCTTTTTATTTCCTCTATAATCAGCAATACCAGATAAAATAGGTGAAATAATTGCTACAATTAAAAATGAAAACGATAATGCATATGTATATAAAGAATTAGGATGCTCCCACTCTATTCCTAGAAATCTCACAAAATTCCCTTCTGTTACTGCATCATAATACATTGGAAAAATTGCTGTACTAATTACTAATGAATATACTGAATTCGCCCAGTCGTAAAAAGCCCATGCTTTAATTACTTTTGAATCTCCTTGTATTTTTTGCATAACTTGTAGAAATTAAAAAAACCGTTCTTGTACAAGAACGGTTTGCAATATACTTAAAAAGTTATCGTATTATTTTCTAACTCCCATATTTTTTGTCTGCGCATTATATTTTGCAGCCAATTGTTTTGCAGTAGGTAAATATGCTCTTAAATCAGTAATTCTGGTTTGGTTGTGTGGGTGAGTACTTAAAAACTCTGGTGGTGCTTTACTACCTGTTTTCTTAGCATTTTCACTCATACGAAACCATACATTTACAGCTTCTTCTCCTTTGTAACCTGCCATGATCATAAAAACTAAACCTAATTTATCAGCTTCTGTTTCATGAGTTCTACTAAACTTTAACATTCCTAACTGTGATGTTATACCATAAGCCATGTTCCACAGATTACTTTGCTTACTACTTGCAGTACCTAAAGCAACAGCCATTCCTCCAAATTGTTGCATTTGAGCAGAAGACATTCTTTCTTGCCCATGTTTAGCAAAAGCATGAGCAACCTCGTGTCCCATAACAGCTGCAACTCCATTTGTGTTTGCACAAATAGGCATGATACCTGTATAAAACACAACCTTACCTCCTGGCATACACCATGCATTTATCGTTTTATCATTTATTAAATTAAATTCCCAACGGTAAGAATTAGCTTCAGCAGTCATTTCATTAGCTCTCATAAAACGATCTACAGCTCCAGCTATATTTTTACCTATAGTTTTTAGTTCTCGAGCCTGTTTGGTATTATTGATGATCTTACTTTTATTTTCTTTTAAAAACCCATCATACTGTTGAAAACTCATAGGTAATACTTGAGCATCACTTACAAAATTAACTCGCTTTCTTCCGGTTATTGGAACTGTATCACATTGTATAAATAATGATAAAATTCCGATAAATACTAGTATTTTTCTCATCTGTTATGATTTTTTTACACGCTACAAAGTTATGACTCATTTTCGAAGTAAAAGTCACTTTCTATGAAATTAAAAATACAAATTCTATCTTTACCATAAAAATCAAATATTTTAATGGAAACTAGTCAGAACAGAATCTTACCTTCAAGTATGCCTATACCAAACAAAATTAAGAAGATAAGCAGATTCATTCAATTTGTATCCCCTAGCCTAGTAACAAAATTCTCTTTAAAATTATTTTCTACTCCTATAAAATTTCCTTTACCAAATCGAGAGAAAACTATGTGGGAGAGTGCTCAAAAAAGCAGATTAAAAGTTTCTTCGATTGATAGGGAGATTGATGTATTAACTTATGGATATTCCCCTAAAAAAGTACTTTTAGTACATGGATGGTGTGGTAGAAGTACTCAGTTGTTTATGGTTGCTGATAAATTACTAGAAAAAGGATATATGGTAATTTCTTTTGATGCGCCTGCTCATGGTAAATCTGAAGGAAAAACAACATTAATGCCTGAATTTATTGAAACTATTCATGCTGTGAATAAAGAACACGGTCCTTTTGAAGCTGCTGTTGGTCATTCTTTAGGCGGAATGTCTTTATATTCAGCATATGCAGATGGTTTTAAAACAAATAAAATTGTATCTATTGGCTCTGGAGATACGATCAGTGAAATTCTAATGAACTTTACAAATAATCTTACATTAAAACCTAAGATTACTAAAAGAATGAAAAATTATTATGATAAGAAATTAGGTAGAGATATCGATTTAAATGCTAGTTCTGAAACTGCAAAACAAGTAGATATACCTGCTTTAGTTGTTCATGATTCTTTAGATGGTGATGTGGCTGTAAGTTGTGCATACAGTATTCGTCAAAACTTAAACCAAGGTTCTATTTTAATTACGCAAGGTTTAGGACACACGAAAATTTTGCGAGATAAAGAAACCATGAATAGAGTTGTTGATTTTATAATTTCTTAAACATGAAAAAAATACTTTTTTTATTCGCTGTATTAGCTTTAATTTCTTGTGAATCTATTGCTCAGAAAGATAAAGCTTCATCGAAAAAATATAAGGTTCAAAAAACCGATCAAGAATGGAAAGAAGCTTTAACTCCAATGCAATATTATGTATTGAGAAAAGCTGGAACCGAAAGACCTAACACAAGTGAATTTAACTACTTGAAAGAAAAAGGAACTTTTGTTTGTGCTGGATGCGAAACTCCTTTGTACAAATCGGAACGTAAATTTAATTCAGGAACAGGTTGGCCTTCTTTTGATAAAGCTATTGAAAACAATATTGAAACTGATGTAGATTATAAGATTGGTTATGCCAGAACAGAACTTAAATGTAATACTTGTGGCGGACATTTAGGACATCGATTTAATGATGGACCAAGAGAAACTACAGGATTGCGAGATTGTATTAATGGTGTAGCTTTAAAATTTATTCCTTCAAAAATATAACGTAAATTAAGAGTTGAAAATTCAACTCTTTTTTTATGGCTCATTCTTACTTAAATAGCGCTATCAAACAATTTGAATATTACAAAAGTTTAGGAGATAAAACGTTTCATCAACTTACTAATGATCAGTTTTTCTGGATTGCTGATGCTCATGAAAATTCTATAGCAATTGTAGTAAAACACATGGTGGGAAATATGTTATCTAGGTGGACAAATTTTTTAACTGAAGATGGTGAAAAAGATTGGCGTAATAGAGATCAGGAATTTGAAAATTCATTCACAACTAAAAAAGAAGTAATTGATTATTGGGAACAAGGTTGGCAATGTTTATTTGATGCAATTATTCCACTTACTACAAATGATTTAGAAAAAGTTATTTACATCAGAAATCACGGTCATACTGTTACAGAAGCAATTAATCGTCAGTTATGTCATTATTCTTATCATACAGGACAAATTGTATTTTTAGGAAAAATGCTAACTAACGAAAAATGGCAATCTTTATCAATTCCAAAAGGAAATTCAAAACAATACAATCAAGAAAAATTCTCAAAAGATAAAATGCGTAAACACTTTACAGAGGATTTATAATTGTTTGCGTTGTTGCTCTTTCACATAAAGAAGAATAAATTACAGTTGCTTTATTAGCTGATGTATCTTTTTTACTCAGTCGATCTAAGAGTTGTTTTGCTGTGGTTCTTCCTAAACGCTTTCCGTGTTGATCAATTGTGCTTAAACTTGGTTTTAAATGTTCAGAAATTTTAGTACCTGCATAACCGATCATTAACAACTTTCTATCTTCTAAAAGTTGCCTTTTACTTGCTATTCTATAAGCTGCTAGAGAAGCTTCTTCATCTAAAGCAATAATTCCATCAACGGCTTCCTCATCAAACAAAACATGGAATTCATTTTCAATATACATCTCATTTCCCTTAACAATAAGAGGTTCTTGTTTATCGTCTTTAATTGCTTCTAAATATCCTAATAATCTTGCATTTTCATCACTTAAATTTTTATTAGAGGAAGCTAATGCAATATTAGTAGCTCCTTTAAATTTTAAATGTCGAACTGCTTTTTGTACGGCTTCAAAGTCATTTACTAATACTTTATCACATGCTACAGAATTATCAACTCTATCAAACATAATTAAATCAATATTATCTGAAATGTCACTTAAATGACTAAAATCTTGTTTTAATTGTGTTTCTTCTGTAACAGCTATAATAATACCGTCTACCAATCCGTTTACTAATGTTTCTACTGCTTTTACTTCCTTATCGTAAGATTCATTAGTTACAGTAATAATAATATTGTAATCTGTATCCGCTAATACACTTTCAATACCTCTTAAAGCTCTAACTAAAAAGAAATCTTTAATACTAGGTAAAACAACACCAATAGTATTCGTTTTCCCCGATTTTAAATTTAATGCTGCTCTATTAGGCCTGTAATTGTATCTTTTGGCAGCTTCTTCAACTTTTTTCTTAGTTGCTTCACTAATCTCGTAACTATCATTTAAAGCTTTAGAAACTGTAGATGCAGAAACATCAAGAATCTTTGCCAACTCTTTTAGCGTGATACTTTTTTTCATAAAAATTAATATTTGTTCGGTTCCTTCGGTCGTAAATGTATTAATTTGCTTTTTGTGATCAAAAAAAATATGGTTTCACCATTATAAAATTATACCAAATGAACTCTTACATCTTTACTTCAGAAAATTTAGGTTTTAGAAATTGGAAAACTAGTGATCTAGATGAATTATATCGCTTAAACTCTAATACTGAAGTAATGCGTTTTTTTCCTTCTACAGCTTCTAAAGAACAGTGCGAAGATTTTGTAAAAAGAATGCAACAGCAATTTGAGACGCATAAATATTGCTATTTCGCTACTGAAAAATTAGAAACTCAAGAATTTATTGGTTTTGTGGGACTTTCTTTACAAACTTATGAAGCTGATTTTAATCCTTCTACAGATATTGGTTGGCGCTTATTACCTGAGTTCTGGGGAAATGGTTACGCTACTGAAGGCGCAAAACGTTGTTTATCATACGGATTTGAAACTTTAAAGTTATCTGAAATTGTTTCAGTTGCTCCTTCAATTAATATTCCTTCAATAAAGGTAATGGAGAAAATAGGAATGCAAAAAGCTAGTACTTTTAATCATCCGTTATTGAAAAAATATCCTAATCTTGAATCTTGTGTCTTATATAAAATTAAGCAATAAAATTCTGTAACAAAGTTTAACCATACTCGTCTCCGTTTTTAGTAACTAAGTAAAAAATTAGAGATGAAAAATAAACTATTACCGCAGTTGTTTATTATATACACTAGGTATTTAATAGGATTTGCTTTTGTATTTGCCAGTGTAAAAAAAATTCAAGGACGACGATTTACTAGTGTTAGTGGTGAAGAAAACCCAATCAATACGTCTTGGCATTTTTTTGAAACTTTATATCAATCTGGTTTGTATTGGAAATTTATAGGAGTTGGACAATTAATAGCAGGACTGTTATTAATGACACAACGTTATTCTAAACTAGGAGCTGTTGTTTTTTTTCCTGTGATAGCCAATGTTTTTGTGATTACAGTTTCTTATGATTTTAATGGAACACCAATTATAACTGGACTTATGCTTTTAGCTAATATTATGCTGTTGGTTTGGGATTGGGATACCTTAAAAGTATTGGTAGACAAAGAACCAAATTTTCCAGATGTAAACAGACTAGAATCGGATACTATTTGGACTCTTATGGGTTTCGCTTTTCTTTTGATTATGATGTGCGTTGGTTTTATCAAAAATGGAAGAGATCTCTTACTGCTGTTAATTGGTATTTTATCTGTTAGTATTGGCGGATTAATTTTAGGAATAAAAAGACATAAAAAACGAGCTATTCAATAGCTCGTTAATTTTAATTTCCTTCAAACCAATTTTTAAAAATAGCTACTTTTTCTCTACTTACTATAATTTCTTTTTCGAGTTGAAATGATGTTGTAATTTTTAATCTACTATTAGAATAAACTAACACATCTTTTATTGAATTGATTCCAACTATAAATGTTCTATTTACTCTAAAGAAATTTTTAGGATTTAAAACTTTCACCAAATCTTCTAACTTAAAATCTAAAATGTATTTTTTTCCTGAATTGGTTACTAAATACACCGTTCTTCCTTCAGCATAAAACAAAGAAATTTCGTCTGTTTTTAATGAATGAATATGGTTTCCTAATTTCACTAAAAAACGATCTTTAAACTTTCTTGTGATTAAATCTTTAGCAACATTAGATACGGCTTCTGTTTTTTTGAAAAGGTTTTGCATTGACTTTAATTTAGTCATTGCTTTAGAAATATCAGTGAATGTAATCGGTTTTAAAATATAGTCTATACTATTCACTTTAAAAGCATCTATCGCGTATTCATCGAAAGCTGTAACAAATATGATAGGTTTATCAATCTTGGTTTGATTAAAAATCTCAAAACTTAGACCGTCTGTTAATTGAACATCCATAAAAACAACATCAAATTCGTTTTCTGATTGAAAAAATTCTACTGCGCTTTGAATACTATCAAGCTTCGCAGCAATTTCAATAGTTCCATCATACTTTAAAAGATAACGTTCTAGTTTCTCTACTGCTAAGGATTCATCTTCAACTATTATTACTTTCATTTTAGTTTTCTTCAGTTTTGGTAGTTAGTTTTGGTAGGGTTATCGTTCGTTTAAGATCGGTTGTAATAAGTTGTATTTCTAAATCACTATAAATCTTATAAACTCTTTCTATCTCTTTAATATGCTGTAATGTAAATGGTGCTGTTATTTTATCATTGGTTTGATAAGTAAGAATAAAACTGTTTTCAGTTTCTTTTAATTCTATTTTTAATTCTAAATTCGATGAGATAATTGTTGTTCTAATAATTTGTTCAATTGTAAAAAGTAAACTTCTTGGTACGACTAAGAAATCACTTTTTACTTCATTTACCATAATTATATTTCTGTATGGTAAATAATTAAAAAGATGTACCAACTCGTTTGTAGTTTCTAATTCCTCTTGAATTGTTACTAATTGTTTTTCCTTACTTGATAAAATATAACGATATATAGTTGCTAAATGATCAATAAAATCATCTGCTAAATCAGTATCATTTTGAATTAATACTAATAAATTTTCTAAACTTTCGAATAATAAACTAGGGTTGATTCCTTGTTTAAATTCTTGAAAATCTTCTTCAATAAATTGAAGATACTGTTGTTCTTCCTTTAATTTATCTGTATTTATTTTATGTAAATATTCATGACTAATAAAAAGTAAAATATAAATAGCACTTACTACACTAAAAATACTATTGAACAATAATAATTCTTCAAAATTTGGCGAAAAACCTAATACTTTCTTGTAATAAATCGTCATAAATAACGATACAATTCCAATACATAATAATATAGTAACGAAGACTTGAATCAGTATAAAAACAGGAGTACTTAATGATTTAAAAAATCTTTTAAATTGTAATAATGAAAATCTTAAAAACTCTTGAACAATGTAAGATAACCCAATACACACGTATAATTCTTGTCCTAAAAATTCTTGTTGAACTTGTGCTACATTATTATTCACTAAAAGAATTAATAAATACACCACTACTCCACTAAAAACAGGACTTAGTAATCGAAATAAAGGTTTATGTATAAATAACTTTTTCATCGTATAATTGGTAATTTGACTAGAAACTTATCTCCGTTACTCATTTCTATATTTTTTCCTGTTAAAAGCAAATACCTGTTGTTAATATTCTTCAATCCTATTTTAAAAGAACTAACATTTTTAGGCTTCGATGTTATGTTATTTTGAACATAAATAAATTCCTCGTCATTGGTAATTTTCATCATCAAAGGTTTTTCAACACTTAACACGTTATGTTTAACAGCGTTTTCAACCAACATTTGTATGGATAATGGTGGAATTTTAGTTCCTGATAAAACAGGAGATAATGTTATTTCACATTTAAATTTATTTTCGAATCTATTATTAATTAAGAAAATGTACGACGTTACTAATTCCATCTCCTTTTCTAATTCGGTGAGTTTTGTATCGTAACTTTTTAAAACATAATCATACATTAAAGCTAACTTTCTAATGAATAAAGAGGCTTTTGTTTTGTCTTTATGAGTTAATGATGAAATTGCATTTAAACCATTAAATAAAAAGTGTGGACTTAGTTGTGATTTTAAAGCTTCTAACTGATGTTCTATTTGATTTCTCTTTAATTTTATGGTTTCTATCTGCAATGTGGCGTATGCATAATATGAATACAAAGCGAAATAAACTACCTGAAATAGTATTGAAATTATAAAAAGTATAATACTCAACTTTATTAAAATCAATGAATATTCTGATAGAAAATCAGAAATAGGATTCACTAGCTGAAGATAGAAATACAAAATAAAAACACTGACTAAAAAAGTAATCACAAAATGTAATATTATTCCTAAAAACAATCGTGTTCCTTCATTTGTTTTCCAAGGTAATTGTTTATCTAAAACCCTAGAAACAAACAAATTTACATATCCACATACTGCACCTAAGCACGCAAATAAAAAGACAATGAATGTATTGATTTCTTCTCCTTTTTGTTCACCAATTAACATAAAATATCCCACTGATATTCCTAATATTAGTCCGATGATGTTAGTGAGAAGATGTTTTTTCATTAGTTTCATGTTTGGTAATTGATATCACTGTAGTAAAGTAACTAAAAATCAGATAGACATTTAGTTACTTTACTATTTTTAATAGAATGCTTTCATGGCTTTACCAAAGTAATGATCTGAATCTATACTTTTAGCTCTCTTTAAATAGGCATCCTTTACACGCTGTGAAGCTCTTTTAACTTTTGGTGCAAACGCAACTAAAGATGATGATAAATACGAACTAGAATCTATTGATTTTAAAGAATCTAAAACTCTTAAAAGTTGATCTTCTGTTAAGTTTCTTTTTGCAATCTTTTTATAAACATCTAATCTGTAATAATCAGAATCTACATTTGTTTCTATAAGTGTAATTAGTTCATTTAATGATGTATCATCTAATTCCTTTTTAAGTAAATCTTTTATCACACTTGATGCGTAATAATCTGAATCTACATCTCCCATAGATTTGATAAATGCATCATAATTTTCTTTAGATAAATCTTTCTTCTTCAACGCATTTCTTAATATCTGACTTTTGTAATAATCGGAACTAATTCGGTTTGATAACATCATAATTTTGCTCATATTAGATTTATTTAAATCTCTATGATCTAATATTTTTGTCAATACTTCAGTTAAATAATAGTCTGAACTAATATTTTTAGAAATTTCCAATAACTTATCTAATTGATCATCTGTTATTACCATATTGTCTATTGCATTAGTTAACAATTGAGACTTGTAATAATCTGATTGTATCGTTTTTGTAGCATCTATATATGCAGTTCCTATTTGTTCATTTTGTAGGAATAAATCCTGATTCTTCTGAAGTAAATCAGATAAATAATAATCTGACTTTATAGTATTCCCAGCTATATTTATAAGCTTAGTTAATTCTGATGTTTTTAAATTTTTATCCAATAATAACTTCAAATATTTAGATGTAACATAGTCGCTGCCTACTTTTTCTACCTCATTAAAAACAGCTTTTGCTCCTCCTCTATTATAAAATCTAGCTACTCTATTTTCAGCTGCTATACCCGTATATCTAATAATTTCAGGAAGAATTTCAGCTAACCATAACTTTCCTTCAGGATCATAATTCTTTTTATCCCAGCCTACGTAGTATCTTTTCTTTAAAATCCCATTTTCAGATTCTACAATCAACTTTCTTTTTTTTCCAAAACTTGTTTTTTTAATTTCTATAAAACCTCCTCTAGTAATTGAAACAATATCTTTATCGTCGTCAGAAACTTCAATATCTCCTTCATATTCTATTTCGAACTTCCCTTTTCCTTTAATAAAAAGGGTAATATCTCCAACTGGTTTTTTCAGTTTACTATATTTTTCATAAACTTTGATGGTTGTTTGAGCTGATGTATTAAATGCAACTGAACATAACATGATCAGCAATATCTGTATGATTGATTTTGTTTTCATAATTACTATTTTTTGTTTTTACAACTTCAAAAGTATTAGATGATTAGACTTCAAAAAAACGAAATGTAATCAACTGTATTTTTAATGTAGTCAATTGTAAAGTTTAATTTTATATCTTTAAAATACATTTCATTTTACACTTTCATGGATAAAAAGTTAATTTCAGATTTATTAGAAGAAAAACATCAAGAGTTATTCAAATGGATAGAACAACAAGAAGGAAACTACTGGGAAAAAGGCCCAGAAAATAGATGGACAGCCGGACAACAAATTCAACATCTTGTAGATTCTATAAAGCCATTAAATCTAGCTTTAAGTTTACCTTCATTTATTTTAAAAGCAAAATTTGGCACAACTAATCGAGAATTAAGAACTTATGATGAAATTGTAAAAAAATACAATGAAAAGTTAGTTCAATATAAAGACAAGGCTAGAGATTTTAATAGTAAAGTAAGTACACCAGACGAAAAGAAACTCATTAAGCTTGTTACTACCTTAAAAAAACAAAATAAAGAACTACAAAATAAGACTCAAAAATTAAGTAATCATAAACTAGACAACTTAATTTTACCTCATCCTTTACTAGGAAAAATGCCACTTCGCGAAATAATTATGTGGACAGCACATCATACTGAACATCACACTAGAGATTTAATTGAAAACTACTCTTAAAATACCTATATTTGTGCCTCTAAAAAATGTAGCAGACATCGATGTTTAATAATTTAAGTGAAAAATTAGATAAGGCTCTACACTCGCTGAAGGGTCATGGTAAGATAAATGAAGTTAACGTTGCCGAAACTTTAAAAGAAGTTCGAAGAGCACTTTTAGATGCCGATGTTAACTTTAAAATTGCAAAACAATTCACAAACTCGGTTAAGGAAAAAGCCATAGGACAAGACGTATTAACAACGTTAAATCCGGGTCAGTTAATGGTAAAAATCGTAAAAGATGAATTAACTGAACTAATGGGTGGCGATACTGTAGGTATTAACCTTGGTGGAAGTCCGACTGTAATTTTAATGTCTGGTTTACAAGGATCGGGTAAAACAACTTTCTCTGGTAAACTAGCCAATTACTTAAAAAACAAGAAAACTAAACAAGTATTATTAGTAGGTTGTGATGTGTATCGTCCTGCCGCTATTAATCAGTTACAAGTTGTTGGAGAACAAATCGGTGTTGAAGTTTATGCTGAAGTAGGAAACCAAAATCCTGTTGAAATTTCTCAAAATGCAATTAAGCATGCAAAAGCAAACGGAAAAAATGTGGTGATTATTGATACCGCTGGTCGTTTAGCTGTTGATGAAGAAATGATGACAGAGATTTCTAATATTCACAAAGCAGTTACTCCAAATGAAACATTATTCGTTGTAGATTCTATGACGGGGCAAGATGCAGTAAACACTGCAAAAGCCTTTAACGATGTTTTAAATTTCGACGGAGTTGTTTTAACGAAATTAGATGGTGATACAAGAGGTGGTGCTGCATTATCTATTAAATCTGTAGTTGATAAACCAATTAAGTTTATTGGTACTGGTGAGAAAATGGATGCAATTGATGTATTCCACCCGAATCGTATGGCAGATCGTATCCTTGGAATGGGAGACGTTGTGTCGTTAGTTGAGCGTGCTCAAGAACAATACGATGAAGCTGAAGCTAGAAAATTACAGAAGAAAATTGCTAAAAACCAATTTGGTTTTGACGATTTCTTAAATCAGATTCAGCAAATTAAAAAAATGGGTAGCATGAAAGACTTAGTTGGAATGATACCTGGTGCTGGAAAAGCATTAAAAGATGTAGATATTGATGATGACGCATTCAAAGGAATAGAAGCTATAATACGTTCTATGACTCCAGAAGAAAGAAGTAAACCTTCTGTTATAAACGCAAGTAGAAAAAAGAGAATCGCAAAAGGTTCTGGAACCTCAGTACAAGAAGTAAACCAGCTCATGAAACAATTTGATCAGATGAGTAAAATGATGAAAATGATGCAAGGCGGCGGAGGCAAAAGAATGATGCAAATGATGCGAGGAATGAGATAAAAAATTACAGAAGAGAAGTGTGCCCACTTCTCTTTTTTATTTACGTAACATAAACAACACACTAACAACAAGAAATGATTTTATTAGACGGAAAAAAGACTTCTGCAGACATTAAAGAAGAAATTGCTTTAGAAGTTGGAGCGTTAAAGAGAAATGAGAAAAAAGCACCACATTTAGCTGCAATTATTGTTGGTAATGACGGAGCAAGTTTAACCTATGTAAATGCTAAAGTAAAAGCATGTGAGCGTGTAGGTTTCGAATCGACTTTAATTCAATTGCCAGAAGAAACTACTGAAGCTGAATTGTTAAATGAAATTGAAATTTTAAATGTCGATAATGATATTGATGGATTTATTGTACAGTTACCTCTACCGAAACATATCGACGAACAAAAAGTATTATTAGCTGTAGATCCTGCTAAAGATGTAGACGGTTTTCATCCTGAAAATGTTGGTAGAATGGCTTTAAATTTACCAACTTTTATTTCTGCAACTCCATTTGGAATTTTAGAATTATTAGACCGTTATGAAGTTGAAACTTCAGGAAAAAATGTAGTCGTTATTGGACGTAGTCATATCGTTGGAAGTCCGATGAGTATTTTACTTTCTCAAAAGAGAAAAGTAGGAAATGCTACAGTTACTTTAACACACAGTAGAACTCAAAATTTAGAAGCAATTACAAAAGAAGCAGATATTATTGTTGCTGCTATTGGTATTCCTGAATTTTTAAAAGGTAATATGGTAAAAGATGGTGTTGTTGTAATTGACGTTGGAATTACTAGAGTTGCTGATGCTTCTAAAAAGAGCGGATTTAGATTAGTTGGAGACGTTGCTTTTGATGAAGTAGCAGAGAAATCTTCTTTCATCACTCCAGTTCCTGGAGGTGTTGGACCGATGACTATAGCAATGTTATTAAAGAATACACTTATTGCGAATAAACGTAGAAATAGTTAATTCTATATAGATTAGATAAAATAAAAAAGGAAGCAAATTGCTTCCTTTTTTTGTGGGCATTATTTGAGAAAAGAGCCTAAACAAACATTTAGGCTCTCCGTTTTTAGAATAATTAAAATGAAAAGGAGGTATATTTTTACCACCACCAAGAAGAAGAATTAATTTCATCTCCTCCCATAGCATTTGATGCAGCATCATAGTTTGCTTTATTCACAGATTGTTCTAAGCTTGGATACTTTAATCGTACAGGTACATTATTACTATTCAAATTCCCTGCTCCTGCTTGAATAAAACTTGGTTTACCCGTTCTTTTCCAATCAAACCAAGGTTCAATTCCTGAATGATATAATGCTAACCATTTTTGCTCATATAATCTATCAGTACTTGCATCGTAAGGAACAGTTGTTGTCAAAAAATCTGTTGGCATTCTTACGCCCCATTGCTCAAAAGAAGCAGTAATTGCTGTATTATAATACATACTAGCAGAACCTGTAGTAATTAATCCTCTTTCACTAGCTTCAGCTAAAAGAAAGTTTACTTCACTATACGTCATAAAAATTCCTTGGATTAAAGTTGCACTTTCGTAAAAATCCGTAGATCTTCTACTAAATTCAGCTGGTCTACCGATATCACTTAATGCTTGACCAGGAAGTACACCTAATGTTCTATCGTTAGTTCCTTCTTTTGGACTTACCCATAAATCTAATCTAGGATCGTTATTTGTATTTAGTAAATTAATAAAATGACTAGAAGGAATTAATAAATAATAATCATAATCTCTTCCTCCTCCAGGTAAAGCAACTTGAGAAACATCTGGTAAAGAACCACTGTAATTATAAATCGCATTATCATTATTAGAATCAAAAATTGGATACGTTGTTGGATTATTAATTATTGTTGCTAAATCACTAGCTACATTTCTAACATCACTAGTACGCATTAGCAAACGTAAACGTAATGAATTTGCAAACTTTTTCCATTGTATCATACTACCTCTATACAAAATATCTCCTGTAACACTTTCTGCAAGATTTATCATAGTATTAGCTGATTCTAACTTATCGAAAATACGTGTGTAAATATCTTCTTGTTTATCATACACTGGAGCTATAATTCCCTCTTGAGTTTTATTTGCTTCAGACATAGGAACATCTCCATAGGCATCTGTTATTACACTATAGATATATGACTCTAAAATTAATGCAATCGCTTGATAATTGCTATTTCCTCTAGATTGAGCAATTTCTTTGATGTCTTTAATGTTTTCTAAAATAGCATACATTGGAGACCAAAATCGATCATCTGGTTGCCACCTGTAAATGTCTAAATCATTAAATTCATATCTAGCTCCATACTGTCCTATTATATCTCCAAAGTTATACGACTCATTTACTATAATATTAGTTAAATCAAAAATTACTGTAGGTAACAATAACTCTTCACTTGCCGTTACTGGGTTATTAGGATTAGTATTAATATTTTCAAAATCTTCTGTACAAGCACTAAATACTAGTAATGCTATGCATATATATATTAATTTTTTCATTTTTTTGTACTTATAATTTCATATTTACTTTAAAACCGTAACTTCTTGTTGATGGTAATTGCGTTACTTCAAAACCAGGTAATAATGTGCCTCCATTCAATCCTTGTGCTTCTGGATCAATGTTAGGCACACCTGTCCATAGAAAAAGATTAGATCCCACCAAACTAATTGATAGCCCTTGTAGTTTTAATTTTTCAACTACTGGTTGCGAGAATGTATATCCTAAACTTAATTGCCTTAATTTAACAAACGAAGCATCGAAAATATTTGCTTCAGCATTACTTCTAGGAATAGCATATGCCCAAGCTTCTGCAGTAACTTCTTGTGTATTTGGAACAAAACCTCCACTATCATCTCTTACTACTCCTTCACCTACAATTCCATCTCTCCAAGACAATGTATTTGCTAAAATTCCACTTTCTCTACCAATTGCATTTGTGTATGAATAGATCTCTCCTCCTTCTCTAATATCAAATTGTGCAGAAAGATTAAATCCTTTGTAGGTAAAACTTGTACCTAAACCTAACATCCAATCAGGATTATAATTCCCTACTTTTCTTCTATTTCCTGTTAATGGTAAACCATTTTCATAAATAATATCTCCATTATCATTTCTGATAAAACTATCTCCGTAAATATCTCCCATTTGTCCGCCTGGTCTAGCTTCAACAGTAACACCATCAGGACCTTGACCGATAATAAATGTATCTAAATTTGGAAGCAACGATACAACTTCACTCCTATTTTTAGTAAAATTTGCATTAATTGTCCAATTCATATTATCAGTTCTAACTGGAGTAATTCCTAATCCTAATTCTACACCAGAGTTTTTAATCTCTCCTGCATTTGCTACAATAGAATTGAACCCGTTTGCTCCAGAAATTCCAACATTTAAAATTTGATCTCTAGAAGTAGATGTATAGTATGTAGCGTCTAGTTTAACTCTATTTGATAAGAATACTCCTTCCAATCCAAACTCTGTAGAAATTGTTCTTTCTGGTTTCAAATTCGCATTTAATAATTGAGATGGATTGGTTAATGTTCCTCCTAAGGTTCCAAATTCATAAGCCGTAAATAAACTATAAGGATCTGTATCTTTTCCTACTTCAGCAACATTAAATCTTAATTTTAGAAAATCAATTACTTCTGGCAATTCAAAAGCGCTTGAAGGAATAAAAGATACAGAAGCTGCAGGATAGAAATACGAGTTATTATCTGATGGTAATGTTGAAGACCAATCGTTTCTTACTGAAAGATCTAAAAATAAATAATCTTTGTAACCTAAATTGGTAAACGCATATACACTGTTTATTCGCTTCTTAAACAAATTGCTTCTAATTACTGGTGTAACATTAATATTTTGTGCATTGTATAAGCCAGGAATTGAAAGACCATTTCCTTGTAAAAAACCTTCCTGTATTTGTTGATCGAATCTATTTGCTCCAACAGAAGTTGTTGTTGTGAAATTTTCACCAAAGTTTCTCTTATAAGTCAATAAAAAGTCAGCATTTATTTCAGAAAAGTCGATCTCTTGCTCTCTATACATTCCATTAGGGTTTCTAACAGCACCAATAGATCTTCTCGACCATCTAAAATCATTAGATTGATCTATACCTACTCTTCCTAATAAACTTAAATTATCATTAAAATCGTAAGTTAAACTTACATTTCCTACAAATCTATTTTTATCGAACGCATTAATATTTTCATTCGCAATAAACCATGGATTATCCCCCCAAGTAAATAGTCTTCTTTGCTCCTGATTCTCAACTCTCCAATAATCTTTCAATTCATTTAAATCTACATTAATATAGTTCCATAGTAATGCATACATAATTCCTTGGTTACCATACCCTGCTACTGTCAAATTATCCGATCCACGAGTAACATAGTTAGCCCTAACATTTGCGGTTAATTTTTCACTTAGTTTATAACCTGCATTAATTCTAAAACTATTCCCTCTTAAATTCGTATTAGGTACAATACCTTCATTATAAGTATTTCCATAACTAAAAAGAAAATCTCCTTTTTCATTTCCTCCACTTAAAGTGACTGTATTATCAAGATTTACACCTTGTTTAAAGAAATCATTTAAATCGTATCGATTTATAAAAGGCCTATTTACCACTTCTCCTAAAGATAATTCATGGGGAATAACAGCACCATTTAAAGCTGGTCCAAAATTAGTTCCGAAGTTAGAAGCATAAGCTCCTGCCCAACCTCCACCAAATTGCGTTTGCAATTCTGGTAATCGTAATGCACTACTGAACATTGAAGAAGATGAAATTTCTAAGCCAATTCCTTCATCATATTGACTTCCTTTTTTGGTAGTTATAACTACTACTCCATTTGCTGCACGTGAACCATATAAGGCTGAAGCTGCAGCTCCTTTCAAAATTGTTACTGATGCAAAATCATCTGCATTTAATTCTGATAAACCATTACCATAATCTGTCGGTAAATCTGCTTGATCTGTAGTGTTTCCCCCAACACCAAAAATTCTATTATTTACAGGTACTCCATCTAAAATGAATAATGGTTGATTACTATTAATATTTAATGAATTTTCTCCACGAATTACTACTCGTGCAGAACTTGCTACTCCATTATTAGCACCTGTAACTTGTAAACCTGCTACTTTACCAGCTAAAGCATTTAAGACATTTGGAGTTTTTACTTTTGTTAATTCATTTGCTTTAAGTTCTGTTGCAGCATAACCTAAAGCTCTTTTTTCTTTTTTTATTCCTAAAGAAGTAACTATTACTTCTTCTAATTGAGCATTATCTTCTTCTAATAAAACTTTTAGAAAACCTTGTCCATTATACACTAATTCCTGTGTTTTAAAACCAATAAAAGAAAACTGTAATATTTGTCCTTTATTAACCTTTAATGAAAATTTTCCATCAAAATCTGTTGATGTTCCTTTCGTAGTATTTTTTATCATAATTCCTACTCCAGGTAAAACTTCTCCTGTGTTGGCATCCAGTACGGTACCTTTTACAGTTTCTTGTGCATATAGTAATGCAACAAGAAATACTAATACAATTGTTAAACGTCCCTTCATTTTTATTGTGTTGATTTTAATTTTTCACCCAAATATTAATTGTGTGGTTTTTGTTTTTAGATTTATTCACTATGACATGAAATCATCCCCCTGTAAATATTTTTACGGTGATAAAATTATTGAATCAAAAAAATAGATTGAACGATCGTTCAATTAAAAAATAGTTACTATAGAGTTAAGAGCTATTGGCTAAATATGAACAGAATGTTAACCAAAAAATGATTAAATTATAATTATATATTTGCCAGCAACTAATGATAATATGGGTAGAAAAAACTTATCAGATCAACGAAAAAAAGAGATTGTAATAGCGTTTTATGAAGTATCTAAAAGTATTGGTTTAGAAAATGTATCTATAGCAAATCTTGCTAATCATATGGGAATTAGTAAAGGTTTAGTAATGCATTACTACGAAACTAAAGAACAAATTCTAGAAGATTTAAATACTTATATTTTAGAAGCTTACATAGATTTTATTAATAACAGTACACCCAATAAAATAGACTCTAAAGCATCATTAGAAAATTTTATACGTAAGATGTTTACTCGTGAATGGAGTGAATATGTAGATGATGGTGTTTTTTATAGTTTATATGCTATGTTATTTAGAAACAAAAATGTTAGTGAAAGTTTTAAAACATTTAGTAATATCTTACGTGAGGTTTTAAAATCAAAATTAAATAGTGCAAAATCGCATGGCGTAATAACCAATTCAAATATTGATGAATTAAATGAAATTATTTTTGCTATGATTGATGGAAGTTACTTTTATTTAAGTACCCAGGTTACAAATCATGAGATTTGTACAAAGCAATCTAATATTTATATTAATCACATTTTAAGCCTATTTCGTTTTTCGTAATTCTTTTCGTGTGTAAATTTTAATCACTGTTAATAAGGCTATTAATCCCCAAATACTATTTACTGTAATAGTAGGATGATCTTTAATTCCTATAGCATTTACCACCAAACACAAAGCTCCAATAAAATTTAACCAATGGTATAATGATTTCTTAGCACTTAAAACTTCAAGTCCTAATAATATATACGAAACAATAAAAATTAGAACACCTAGCCAGCCCATAATTGTAAAATAGTCCATATTTAAAATTTGCTACAAAAAAAAAAGAAAGTACCATACTGCACTTTCTCCTATAGATTATTAAAATGTTAAGATACGATTACTAGTTGTATCTAACCTAAAAATATATTTCATTTAGAAATTTACACTTCCGTTAAAATCACCTTCATAAACACTGTGTAAATTTACAACTGAATGAAAACCTCTTCCTCTAGGCTGTAATGATAAATTTCCATCTTCTAGTTCTAAATACTGTCCATTTAATAATACCTTTTCTATTCTATTGTTCTCACACATACAATCACCACCATAAACATGATAATTATAATCATTAGGTTTCTCAGTAATAATAAATAATTCTAAAATATCACCAGAGTTTAACTTGTAACTCACCACTTCAACTCCATTTTGCAAAGGCTCTAAACGAGCACCTACTACATTATATATTTGTCGACCTAAGGGTCCATTCTGATTTTGAATTTCACCATAACTATACCTTTCATTGTGACGACAACTATTACATTCATTACGGCGTTTTTTTATTCTCCTTGGCTGTCTTCTGGGAGCTGGCATAGGGTTTCTCGGCTGAGGAGTATCTATTATAACAACATCTGGAATAGGTAAATTTATATCTATTGAAATTCCTCCTCCAACTCGTACCTGACCAAAAACAGATAAAGAATTAATACTAAAAAAAAGGACTGTTAATGCTATTAGTTTTTTCATAATAGGTTGTTTTTTAGAGTTATTTGACATTTAAAAACAAACAACGTGCCAGAAAAATTTTATATATCAACAATCGATATTTCTTTTGGAAAATATTAATGACGTTTAGAAATTGTTGAAAATTAATTCCGCCTCTAGCTAATTTCTCTTAAACTATCGTCTAGTAATAATTTCCATCGATGTTCACTTCTATTAGTTCAGATTTTACTAGTCCTCCTCAAAAAAATAATCAACTAATTAATACCTATTAGTAGGTATTCATTTGCTTTTACAATTTGTTGAAATTGTCAAACAAATAATACTAAAATAGATGATGAAAACTCAAATTTATCTTTGCTTGATTCTTTTATTAAACTTTGATTCGTTACTGAGCCAAAATATCAATAAAGAAGAATACTCTAGAGCGTTATCATACTTTGCTACAGGAAATTCATTCAATAGTGTAGGAAACTACGCTGCTTTATCCACAGCAAATAATACTTTATCCGCATCATTTTATTTTCTTGATGATAATAGTGGAATGTATACTATTGATGTTCAAGCTGGTGCTTCTCAAGGAATAGCTACTCTTTTTGATCAAGGAGAATTAAATTCTAACGTTCAGCTTGGTTTTTCTTATCGATGGGCATTTGGGGAAAAATTTGTTGGCTATGATGCAGTGACAAGATCAAAACTACATAGGAAAATAGAAACTGCAGAAGAAGAATACATTTTAAAACAAATAGAACTCCTGAATACTATTGAAAATCCAAAATTAACCGCTAAAGAAAAAAAAGAATTAAAAGTATTCATTGATGGTACCAAAACCTTTCCTAAAGGAAGTATTGATATTGCTCTTAACAAGGAAAAATTAAAGAAGTTCAAAAAAATAAATGACTTATACATAAAGATTAGTAATGATTTAAATAACAATGATGGACTTGCTGCAATATTGAAAAGTAAAGGAGATGTAGATAATTATGTAGAAGCAGAGAAAATTAGAACTGCTTTAAAAGCTAAAAGAGATCAACTGATAAAACAAATTAAAGCTAATAATGCTAGTGACAAAAAAAACAGAAAAAAGAAAGCCATGTATGTAATCAATAACGAGAAATTAATTGATGAAATGAATATCAAAAAAAAAGCAGCAAAAAAGAGTTTAGATGCACTTAAACCACTAGCTGTCCATCTTAATTTTCTCTCTTTTGGTTATAAAGCTAGAAATAATAATTTTATTCGTTTTATTGAGAGTTCTGATAGTGCTAATCAATTGAAACCGATAAACTACATAGCTCATAACTTTAATGTTAGTTATAACTTCATTACCAATGTAAAAAACTTCGCAAATAACAATTTTAATGTTGCTACTTATAAGTATTTATCAATTGGTGCAAATTTGACTTATTCTGATAATCAATCAAGTCTTGAACAAGTCGAAGTAGTAGATACTAGGTTTGTTGATAGTGGAAATAGTCGTACGGTTACAAAAACTCAAAAAGCTTTTTTAGGAGATTATCAAGAAGATTTAGCTGGTGTTAATCTGTTTGTTGATTACTATTCTTTTTTTAGTAAAAACTCAAATTTTGCGGCAATCCACATTAATCCGACTATAGACTTTAAAGAAAATCAAAAACCTGTTGCTAATGTACAACTGGGACTCCTTATTCCATTCAGCAAAAAGAAAGATCAAAAATCTGTTGTGAATGTTGAAATTTTCTATCGATTTAAAGATGTATTTAATACAATGGATGCTAATAATACACTATTAAACAGAAGTATTGTTGGACTACAAACCTCGTTTCCTTTTAACTTTTAAACTTATCAATTATGCCTTACAAAGTAGTATGTAAAACGAATAATACCGAGACTAATTATGATGATTGTTTAGATGCAGCATTAGCGGTACAAAGACATAAAAAAAATGGTTGTGAAGCCTATGTTTTACCTATAAAACCTAGCACTTATGAAAGCTATCATGAATGCTTATATCAATCAGGAGCTTTTAGCAATAGTGTATTTAGGATTGATAGAAAAATAGAAACTATTGGGTTATCGCCTTCTAATCATGATGAATCTATCAATGAAAATGAAGAATTAGTAACTACAAAATCATTAAAAACCGATTTTGAAAGTCAAAAATCTAAGAGTCAATCTCCTCCCAAAAAAGACGCTCGAAATTTTTATTTTGAAAAATTAATAAAACTTGTTCCTGCTGAAATAATTGCGTTGTACTTGGCACTTCATCCATTAGCTTCATATAATGGACAGTTCGATGAGTCATGGAGTAGCGGAATTTCAATAGTTTGTTTTGTTCTTGTATTTGTTTCAAGAGTTTTTGGAACTAAAATAACAGGTTACAATACAATGAAATATCTTAAAACAGCACAATGGGGAGCTATAACTATTTCAGCTATATCTTTTGTCATTTGGGTGTATGCTATAGGAAATAAGTTCGCAGGTTTTCCAATTGAAGATGAACGTATTATACAAGCTGCTGTAATATTGTGGACATTCATAGTACCCATAGTATACAATGGAGAAAAATAATCTGATAACTTTATAAACTACAAAACCATTTTTTAGGTTTTTTTTACATCAAATCTTTCTAAAAAATGGTTTTACTAAAAGTTTAGTATTCTGAAATAAATCTAATTCATAACCTGTACACTATAAATTAGCTTTCAATCTATTTCTAATTGCTGATAGACTATCATCAATTAACAATTTTCCGTCTCTATATACTTCTCTGAGTTCGCCTTTTTGTTCTTCTTCCCAAGAAACTTGATCAACTAACTTGTACGTATCATTTTCTTTTTCAATTTTAATTAATCCTTTCGCTGATTTTTTAGTTCCATCATCAGTGATTGGATCTTTAAAAATCTCTCTTCCTTCTCCGTCAACTTCTCCATACGTTGCTTTCATAGCAAACCCGAAAGTATCTCTTGTATTATATTGATATGTAAAAGAACCGATTCCTAAAACAACATTAGTAGATGCAAATCCTTTTTGTTTTAATCGTTCACAAATTTGAGTTGCTCTAGCTAAAGTGATACTATCTCCATAAATAGCTCCGATGTGCGCATCTAATTCTTTATATCCTTTTTCATTTGTAACTCCACCAAAAATATCCCAAAGTAATTCTACTACTCCTTTTTGTTCAACTTCTGAAGTAGCGTTTGGATTTCCACAAATAATATCAACTGGATCTCCACTATCTGGACGAATCACTACTTTTCCATCTCTAGCTAGAACCTCTTCTTTTAAATTCGGAAGATATTCTGTTAACACTTTCCATAAATCCCAAGTATCAGAAACAATAGAAACAATTCCTTTAGGATACACTTCTGTAATTAATCGTTTAAAAGTTTCTTCTTCTCCACTATTCGTTCCCATACACATTACAGAGTGTTCAGTTGCTGCAACAGACCCTCCAATTAATTCTGTATCAGAATTTGCATTATAGTATTCTTCCAAGAAATCTACTGATGGAATCGTATCGGTTCCTGTAAAACTTAATAAGTGACCAGATGCAGATAAAACAGCTGCTTCTAATCCTGCCATACCACGCATAGAAAAATCGTGACCTTGCCAGTCTACAAATTCAGGAATTGAAGATGTTTCTAAAGCATATTTATCTAAAATCTTTCTGTATTGCTTCGCTATTGTTGCTGAATTACATGGCATCCAGATTGTTGTAGACAATAAGGTTTCGAAATAATTTGTTAACCAGAAAAACTCAGGTAATGTGTTATACATGGTAAACATTGGTACACGAATCGGTACTGAAACTCCTTCTGGTAAAGCTTTAATTACCATTGGTAAAAATCCTAAATCGTGTAATGCTTCAATATGTGCTATACCCACTTGATTTTCTCCTAAATAATTATTGATTCTTCTCGCATATCTTTTTGAAATTTCTTCTTTTGGTTGCTGAAAGAAATTCTTCGAAAAATCTTCAATAATATATTTTTTAATGAAGTATTGTAAACCAAAGAATACAACTTCATTTACACCTTCAATTCTACTTTTTCTTGGTGTCCAGTTAGAATATACTAAAGTAGTGTTATCAGGATATTGTCTTCTATGATCTACTTTGTATCCGTCTGTATATAATAAAGGATTCATATATTTATTTTTTTAATTGCTGTTGATTCTGCACCGTAAGAGCCATAAAATTCATCAAAATGTTCTTTTAATAACTCCCAATTTAATTCTGGTTGATATTGATCTAAACACGTCATTACTAAAGTTGATTTCTTTGATTTATTATAAATCTGATCGATATTTTTCGCTTGTAATAATAACGGTATGTTTAGTTTAGCTGTTCGTAAATGTTTCTGAAATTCGTTATAAACACAGGTTTCTTCTTCTGTATTTATTAATTCTAATTCTTCTTCATTTAGCATCCAACCATTTCCATGTCTTGTCGCATAAGATCTTGTGATATAATAGGTTTCTATATTTTCAATGTTTAACTTTTCACAAATCTCAATAGCATTTTTTGCTGTTGTATTTGCATAAGTGACATTAGGAAACGTACCATGATTCATATCTAATAATACTCCTTGACTACCTTCGAAAATAATGGTTTCATATGTATTTAAAAAAGAATAGTCTTTAATTTTTATATCTAAATCGGAAACACAATCTAAAAAATATGCTACTTCATTTGCTAATTCTGGAATATCAAATAATCCGTAATAGTTTGCAATACTGTTTAGTTTTTCTAAAAGCATAGATTTAGGACCGACCAAATCGATTGCATACAATTTATACGGACCTTCATTTCTCTTCATCGTTGCTCCTATTCCTTTACCGCAACTTCCGTGAGCTAAATTTTTACTGTTTTTCCTATTCGACCAAACATCAAAAGGAGTCGTTACTTTTGCCAATGGATGAACTGACAAAGTAACGTTGCCTTTCTTCTTTTTTAATTCTTGTAATTCTGTATGCAAAAAAGTAGGATGAATAGTACAGTGTTCACTAAAATAAGAAGGTAATCCGCGTAATGCTCCACTACAAAAGCTAGAGTGTACGTGTTTTCTGTCTCCAATTTTAACCGTGTGCGCTGCTTGTTGTCCGCCCGAAAAACGAACTACTATAGCTTCAGGATTTTTAGTACACAAAAAATCTGTTGTAATACCTTTTCCTTCGTCACCAAAACCTAATCCTATAACTATTTTTGCTTTTTTCATCTCTATAACATTTCTATATCATCAAAATTTACTCCTGAAATATCTGTTTTTCCACTTGCTGTTGGATAATTTTCACATACTACTTTTGTAATAACTTCAGGAATTGTTCTATAATCACTTACAGAAATACAATTGTCTCCTAATAATTGTTTCCAGCCTTTTTCTGCTTGAATAGCTCTTCCAGAATGATTTACACTGATATGGAATACATCATATTTCTTTTGAACTTCTTGAAACAGTTCCATTTCTGAAAATGTTTGTTGACCGCTTCCCATGATTTCTTGTATTGCTGAAGCTGGTAAATGTTTCAAATTAGGTTCGTCTCCAATCGTAAATAAAATTCCTTTTTGATTTCTCTTTTCAAAAGCATCTGTTCTTGTATGAAAAGCAGCGAAATACCATGATAATAAATAACTTTCACCTGCATTTCCACCTCCACCAGATTCGATATAAGTTCTCGTTAACCACATATCTAATTCTTCATCTCCAGATTCAAACTGACCAACTTGTAATGGATAACTATCACATTCATGATCTCCAATTCCTAAGAATAATAAAGCGACATCTTCTGCTCCATTTTGAATAATCCCTCCCATTAACTTAGGTAAACCTTCTTTGATTAAATCGTGTGGAATATGTCCCATACTTCCTGTAACATCTAACGCTAAGATTATTGGAAATGAATTTGGGTGTACTTCTGAATCTCTCGCTTCTCTGAAATCTACTCCATTAGGATTCATTGAATTGTGCGCACGTCTTTCTCTATTTTGCTTAAAGATTTCATTTATTGACTTACTTGCGTAACCTTCCTTTTGTGCTTTCAAAGCTCTTTTACTTAAATTGTATCTAGTTCCTCCCATAATTATATTTTTTTACCGAATAAGTATTCGTATCGTTTTTGTGCAATTTCTAATTGAATGTTTAAGTTTCTGATTTTTAAGGATAATTCTATGTCTTTTATCACAAAACTTTCCGGGTTAAAATCTGCAAACGTTAAACTGTTTTTATCTAATGGACTGATGTCTATCGCTCCTTCTTGTTCTCTAGTTAATCTTTTAATTTTTAACTCGATGTCTTCTACTCTTCTTCGATAGATTAGTTCTGCATCTTCTCCAATAGTTCTCGCTCTGTCTTCTCTAATTTGATCGTTATTCCTTCGTAAGGCATCAACAAATCTTGGTTTTAATTCTTCACTCATACTATTTATTTTATCACAAATGAATTAATTTGCGTAATTACAACACAAATATAATTTAAGAAAACGGATCTGCAAAATATTTTGCGTTATTTTTACACAATTAAATTTTTTCCATAAAAAAAAACCATCCTAATTAGATGGTTCTTTTAAATTGATTTGAAATAACTTATTTTTTATTCTTTACATATTTATCTAGCCATTGTTCTTGTTCCCATAAAAGATGTAATATTGATTCTTTCGCTCTGTAACCATGACTCTCTTTTGGTAACATTACTAATCTTGCAGTTGCTCCTAATCCTTTTAATGCATTGAAATATCGTTTACTCTGTAATGGATATGTTCCTGAGTTATTGTCAGCTTCACCATGAATTAATAGTAAAGGAGTTTTCATTTTATCTGCATGCATAAAAGGTGACATTTTATAATATACTTCTGGTGCATCCCAATAGCTACGCTCTTCACTTTGGAAACCAAAAGGAGTTAATGTTCTATTGTAAGCTCCACTTCTAGCTATTCCTGCAGCAAATAAATTTGAATGAGATAAAAGATTAGCTGTCATAAACGCTCCATAAGAATGTCCGCCAACAGCAACTTTGTTTCTATCAATATATCCTAATTTGTCAACAGCATCGATAGCAGCTTTTGCATTTCCTACAAGTTGCTTTCTAAACGAATCGTTTGGCTCTTCATCTCCTTCACCTACAATTGGGAAAGAAGCATCATCTAAAACAACATATCCTTTAGTTACCCAGTAAATAACTGATCCCCAATAAGGATAAGTAAAAGAATTTGCATTTGAAGTTGATTGACTTGCACTCTTTTTATTTTTAAATTCTCTTGGATAAGCCCAAAGTATCATTGGCTTTTTCTCTTTCTTATTTTTATCATAACCAACTGGCAAATACAATGTTCCTGAAAGCTCTAATCCATCTTCTCTTTTATATTTAATTACTTCTTTGTGAACATTTTGAAGACTCTTAAATGGGTTTTCAAAATTTGTAATTTGCTTTAATTTGTTATTCTTATTAATGTTTCGAATGTAGAAGTTAGGATAATCATTAGCAGATTCTATTCCAACTAAAAATTTACCTTTCTTTAAATCTAAAGCAGTGTAAATCTCTTCTTTTTTATCTTTATAAGCAGATTGATACACTCTTTTTGTCTTTTTATCTTTTAAAGATAGCTTGTCTATAAAAGGAAATTGACCTTCTTTCGTATAACCATCTCCATTAAGATACACTTTTCCTTTTTCAATATAAACTACGTTTCTTCCTAATTCATTTTTAACAGTTACAAAACTTCCTGGATCACTATATCTATCTTGATAATTATAGTCGAATAATATTTCTGGTTTTTTACTGTTATTCTCTGGATCGAATAAATACGTTTTTAAGTTTCTTGTATTCCACCAATATCCGTAGGCTAAAGCTTTATTTTTATCATTCGTCCATAAAATCCCACTAAATCTGTTAACTGTTTTTAAAATAGATCTAGGTGTTCCTGAAAATGGCGCTTTTAATTCAAAAACTTCATCTCTGTGAGATACTTCAACACTAGGATCTCCTCCATCTAAAGCTTCTGCCCATATTAAAGTAGCTCCTTCATCTGCTCTCCAACTAAAGCTTCTTTTTCCTTTAATTGTAGACATAAATCCTTTTGGACGGACCTCATCATTTTCAACTTTATTAATAGTTTTAAAGAATGTTCCATCACTTTTATAAATTTTTGTTTCGTGCGGAAAACGAGAATAAGGCACTAAGTACGAAAATGGTTTATCTAATTCTGTAGTCATTATATAAGAACCATCTGGAGAAAATGACATTCTCCAATACATAGCGGTTTTTGCCCACTTACTTCTTTGTCCTTTTAAGTCTACTTTATAAATATCTGATCTTACTAATTGTTCGAAATTATGTTCGTCATTAGGATTCTTTAATAAATCTTGATATGTTCTGTTTTGAGCTTTAACTCCTTCACTAACAGAAATTGTTGGTCCAGAAGGAACAGCAGTAGCTTGATTTATTAATTCTTTTTTATCGTTTGGTAAAACTTTTACTAATAATGCCTCATTATTTTTAAACCATAAAAAAGGACTTCCCATATTAGCATTTAAATTTGCTTCGGTAATTTTATGAACTGTTGCAGAAGCAACATCTAAAATCCAAAGTTCTACACCTGTACTAACTGTATTTGTAAATGCAATCTTTTTGTAGTTCGGAGACCAAGAAAAGTTTGCTAATCTTGGTGAAGTAGGTAAACCTTGAACTTCTTTGATAGTTTCGCTACTTGTTTTTTTAAGTTTAATATTATTAAAATATGTAGCTCTACTAGAAATATTTGTTTTAGGATTAATTCTAAGTCCTCCTAATCTCATTTCTTTTTCAGATAATTCTTCTATAGACTTATAACTATCTCTGTATAGAAAAACTAAGTTCTCTCCTTTATCATCTATTCGTATCGATGGAGCAAGAGGAACATCTACTAAATCTAAAATTTCTTTTGAAGGTTTTTGATATCCTAAGTTTTGTTGTGAAGTAATGCTTTGCATTCCGGAAAAAATAAGCGCAAAAGTAATAATTTTGAGAATTTTCATAGTTTAAATTAATAGGTTTTTGACTTTGCATATTACCTATTATTTTTTAAACAAATCCTAATTTTTTCTTAAATGGTCTCTAACTTCCATTAAAACAAAGCCTAACAAATTTAATCCTTTCCATCTGTTCGGATTTTCAATATTCTTGTAATCTGAAGCCAAACCAACTCCCCATACTTTATCATACGGACTAGCCTCTACCAAAATTCTATCTTTAGTGTTCATTAGAAATTCTTTTAATGCGTCGTTTTGAGAGAACTTTGCTAAATTCCCTTTGTAGACTATTAAGTATTTCTGATTATCCCAAACTAATGAATTGAATCCTTTAACTTTTCGTCCTAGTTGTTTCACATCATGCGGATGATTTGAGGATAAGATTTCTTCTAAAACCTCATCATCGTTAAACAATCTAGCTTTTTCTGCCATCATATAATGTTCAGCAGTTTTGTATGTAATTCCGTTAATCACAAAATCAGACTCCCACCATTGACTAAAGCATGATTTACTTATGCTTCCATCTTTACTGGGTTGATGTCCCCAGAAGAATATATATTTTAAATGTTCTCCTGTATTATATCTTTCTTGTATAGTTGTATTTGAATATTTCATAGCTTTTATATTCTATAATCTTCCTTCTATTTTCATTTTTATCAATCCAGCATGGGATAGAGGTTTTCTAGGGTTTTCAACATCTTCATTTGTTTCATAATCTAAAAGAACTAATGTTTTATTCTTCGATAATTCAGTTAATTCACTTAATTCATCTTTTAAAACATGATCTAAAACCCAATTATATATTGGCAAATAAATTTCCTTTCTTGCTGAAATATAATCTAACAATTCCTCTCCTTTCACTCCTTTTCTATGTCCTAAAGGCTTTCCAAATTTTCGAACTGTTCTTTTTAAACCTTTCATAGAAGTCACCTCAAACTTTGATTCATCTACATCATGTGTTTCAAAAACTTTTAATCCTTGCCATATTCCTTCTACAGAAGCAGAATATTTACCTTCAGAAAAAGGAATTGGAATATTTCCTACAGGATAAAACGGACTAAATTTCACCATTGGCATTTCTCCTTTTGAAGTTACATCAACGATAACTGCATCTGGAAAATCTTTTAGTATTTTTTCTACCTTTCTTCTTTTACTTTGAATAACAATCATGAGATTAGTTTAAATAGTTAATTATTCTTTTTTCCATTGATGAAAAAAGAATCAAAAAAATCTAGTCTTAAGAAAATTACACTCTAAAAATCTCATCCTCCACACTAAATAAAAAAGAACTCGCTACGCTTAAACAACTTTTTATTTTTTACGTGTCTTACGATGGATTTTTAGGCTTATTTTCTAATAACAGCTTATATTTATTATTAATTTAAAATATTATATTCTTCAATCTTATTTTGATGAGAACCTGAAATAAATTCAGGTTGACGTTTATTCTTAAATCAAATATTTAGAATAATAAACTTAAATCACTAAATAAGGCATTGAATTTCTACCTTTTTCTTTAGGATATAGTTTTCTAACCTCTTCACTTTGTATAAACTCTTTCGTGTCGATATTTAAGGCCGTTAAACGTCCTTTAAAAGCTGCGCCAGTATCTACATTCCAAACATTAGCTCCGTTCATTGGTTCGAATTGATTATATCTAGTTGTTGGTGTATGTCCGATATAAATCTCATGAAATAAAGTCAATCGTTTCGGATACAAAGGTGAATCTTTATCTAAAGTTTTATCTAAAGAAATTGCCGTTTCCCAAAGTGTTCGATCCCAATTAAAATTAGATTCATACACTTCTTTTTGCGGTCCGTGCATTGATGAAAATCCAGCATGAATAAACAATCGATTATCAGCATCAATATGAAATAACTTCATTTGTTCTATAAACTGTAAATGCTGTAGTTTATCGTATTCTGTATATCCTTCATAACTTTCAATTGTTTTTACACCTCCATGAAATAACCAAATGTCATTCGTTATTCCACTTCTTAACCAATTTTCACAATATTCATCGTGATTTCCTTTGATGAAAATACAATCGTGTTTTTCTCTTAATTTCATTAAATAATCGATAACCTGAGCAGATTCACTCCAACCATCTACATAATCTCCTAAAAAAATTAAGGTATCGTTTTGCTGTAACTCTAGTTTATCAATTAACTGACGTAAGCCTAATAAGCCTCCGTGTATATCTCCTATGGTAAATGTTCTTGGTTCCATTTTATAATGCTTCTTGAAATTGTGTTAAAAAATCTAGCGCTGTACCTCTAAACTTGTAAAACTGCTTTTTATCTCCGAAGTTTTCTGTAAAGTTGTTGTCTTCTAGATTTACGTCTATTACAGCTCCTCCGTATTTAATTGTTTGTTCCACTAATCTATTCGGTAAAGTAGTAGCGCCAGAACTACCTAAAATTATTAAAACTCCAGTATTTTTAGCTATTTTTAATGTTGTATGAAGTTTAAAATTTCGTTCATTATAAAACTCATCGAACCATAAAATATTCGGACGCGTATCTGTTCCACATTTTGGACACACTAATAATTTCTTTTCATCGTAACTTAAATCCTCATCTATAGCTTTTAGCGGAATCTCTTTAGGCATTTCATAAACATCTTTCGAACATTCATCTGCACAACGCATTTCTCTTAAATTACCATGTATTTCGTATACAGTTTTAGATCCTGCTCTTTGATGCAAGTTATCTATATTCTGTGTGATTAAATGAAAACGATCTTGTAAAGTGTTCTCTATTTCAACTAATTTAAAATGCGATGCATTCGGTTTAGCTTCTGCAAACATTTTCTTCCTAAAAAACGTGTATTGCCAAACTTCATCTGCATTCTTACTAAAATGTTCAAAAGTTCCAAACGATTCTGGTTTGTAATATTTCGTTCCTTTTATCCATATTCCATCAGTTCCTCGGTAGGTTGGAATTCCACTTGCTGATGATATTCCTGCTCCTGTTAGGAATGTGATGTTATTTCTATTATTTTTTGAATTTACTTTAGTTAGTATTTCTTTTAACTCTTTCATTTTATTTCTTTTTTAATAATCCCAGATCAATCCTTTTTCATTTAATCGATATTGGAATTTTTGTGTATCTCCAAAAGTTTTATAGTCTTTATAATTTCCTAAAACAACCTCATCGTATGCTAAAAACATTTGATTCGCAGCAATATCAAAAGGCATTCTTCCACAACCTGTACATAAACCTGGAACAGCAATGGTATGAATTTCTTCGTGTTTTTTTGCTGCTATTAGAATTGCTTTCATTGCTAAATAAGCGTTCACCGAAGTTGCGATATTAAAACTCATAGGAACTCGCATTGTTGGAGCAGATATCAAATACGGGATTTTTTCATTCTCCGTTGGAATTATCATTGACTGCCCTACCAATAATTCTCTTTCATCTAAAAGAGCTATTCGTTTTTGTAATTCATCTTGAATATGCCAACCTAAAGTTTCTGATAAATGAATATCTAAACCTCCATCCATAAAACCGAAAGAATTTGCTGGACTAACAATAGCATCGCAAGCAACCTTAACGATATCTTCTTCAATAATTTCAACATCTTCATATTCTGCAAAGTAAGATTCCCAAGCTTTTCCTAATTCTGGTTCCTTATATACTAGTTTTATTTTCATGCTTTTATAAATTATTATTCTTTTTTCCATTGATAAAAAAAGAATCAAAAAAATCTAGTCTTAAGATCATATCACTCTAAAAATAATATCCTCGATACTAAATGAAAAGAATTGTTCATTACTATGTGTTTTTATGTTAATGAATTCACGAATCTCACGATTTCGCTATCGCTCAAACAGCTTTTCATTCTTAACATATCTTACGGTAGATTTTTAGGTGTATTCTCTTTATGAAACTTCTCATAATAACTTTTAAACTCTTCTATACATTACATCTGTTCTTAACACATACTTTACTCCTGAAATTAATTCTTTTCCTTCATGTCGTAGTCGATGTCTAAAAACTAAAGCAGTTCCTTTCTTTGGTTTTACTGTACCAATATTTCTAAAAGCTGTTTCCCCTCCTTCAAAATCATCATTCAAATAAATTAGAAAAGAATATAAACTTTGCTCTTCTAAATTCCTTCTGTAACTTCCATCAATGTGCATTTTAAAGCGTTGACCTTTGGTGTATTTATATACTCGAAACATTTCATTTAAGCCAATTCCTTCGTAAAATCCAACTTGCTTCGGAATAAAATCTTGTAATCGATTCCAAAAATCTTTTCCTAAACTTTCATCAAAAAACAAATAACGATCGTTATTACGAACTCCTTTATTCATTACCTGATTTCCATCTACAGAAATTTTTGCTTCTTCAAATTCAACTGTCTGATATTTTAGTAAATACTCAAAACACTCTTCTTCTGAAAGGAAGTTTTCTATTAAAAATATTTCGTCGTGTACATTAATTTTTTTCATAGCCGTTTTATTTGTCTATAAACTTTGCTGGCACATGATCAGTTAACCATACTCCGTTTTTAGATTGGTAAAATTTGTATCCTGCTACATGCATAGCTCCTGAGCGAACAGTTAAAATCGTAGGAACTCCTCTTCTACTTCCAACTTTTGTTGCTGTTTCTATATCTTGACTTAGATGCACATGTTGTCGGCTCATTTTTTGCAATCCTTTTTCTCTTATCGATTGCATAAACTTTGGTACCGTTCCGTGATATAAATATTCTGGTGGTTGAATAGCTTCTAATTTTAAATCAATCGTTTTTAAAGAATGACCTTGATTGGCTCTAATCTTTGTTTGATCTTCATTAAAACTAAATCGCTTTTTATCGTTTGTTGCAACTACTTCTTCTAGTTTTTCTATTGAAAAGTGCTTTCCTTTTCTTTTCGATTTCTGAATCAATTCAGCTACATCTGCCCAACCATTTTCATCTAATTTCAATCCGATTAAATCTGGTTGATGTCTTAGTAATAGACTAAGAAACTTACTTATACTTTTTATCTCTCTTTCGTTCATTTTGTTTTGTTTTTAATCATTACTCAAAATCGTACACTGTAGTTTTTATATGATTCTTAAGTAAACTTTGTTCTAAAATTAGTTCAATATTTTCCCACTTTCCTCCTGCTAATCCACATCCTATTCTTGGCATATGTACAGAAGCATTTAATTCTTTAGCTTTTTGAACTACACTTTGCATTCCTTCTGCAATGGCTTCATAACGAATAGGAATATTTTGTTTTCCTCTTCTTTTAATATCATGTTGTCCTATTAAATTGGCAATCCATAAATTTTCTTCTACTTGTACAAATTGAACCGCTCCTAATACAAATCCGTCTTTCGATTTATACCAATTTCTAAAATTTATTTCTGGTGATTTCCATCGTCTTGAAATCGCAACTACAAACCCTTTTCCCCAGCCTCCAATATCATTACAAACATGTACAATGATCTTATTACCAATCCCTAGAGGCTTTGTAGCATCACCTTTTACATAAGCTATATTTCCCATATTATTAATTAATTCAAAGGTTTTTGATTTAAAATATCTCTTTGTGATCGACCTAAAGGAACTCTAAATACTGGTATTTTAATATTATAGTATGTAATGAGTTCTTTAATCGTTTGATCAATCTGTTGCATATCATATCGTAATGAAAAATGACCTAAAATCAATTTTTCAATATTGATCTGACTCACCATTTCCAACACTTCTTCTAAAGAACTGTGTTTATTTTTATCATTCCCTTTTGCTAATTCTTCTTTCTTTAAAAATGTAGCTTCATGAATTAACACTCCGCAATTATCATATTTTGAATAATCATACACTGGTGTATCTCCTGAATATACTAGAACTGAATTTTTAATCTTCTCTTTGATAAAATCTTCTCCTTTATCTTGTTTTATGGCGATAATCTCTTTTGAAGATAAATTTGTAAACTCTTGCTTCAATTTATGCTTTGTTTCAAATACTTGAAAGGACAAACTTTTCAATTGATCTTTCACATCTATATGTTGATTTTCGAAACATAAAACTTCGATTCCAGATTTTATCTGAATAACTTGCTCGTCTTCTAAACTATTCCATGTTGTTCCTGATGTATGTGGATCAAATTGACTAGTGAAATTTTCTATAAATGGAAACGATCCAGAATCTTTCGGATAATAAATATTTGGTTTACGGTGTGCAAACAATTGATTATACTGAAAAATTCCACCCAAATGATCTCTATCTGCATGTGAGATAAAAATATTTTTTATTTTCCCACACTTTCCTAATAAATTAGATGTTAATCCGTCACCAGCATCAAATAACAATCCAAGTTCTTCAATAAAATACCATGTTGAAAATAATGCTGTTGAATATCCATGTATGGTTAGTTTCATTTTTATTTTTTTATTCTTAATTGATATAAGATTTACTTTGTTTCTCTATTCTTTGTCTTGATACAAAGAATCAAAAATCAAGACGGATGATAAAAAGCTAAGAAAATACTACGGTATCTCCAGCCACAGATGAAAAGAACTCGCTATCGCTCAAACAGCTTTTCATCTTTTCTTCCAACACTGTTACCTTGATTTTTAAACTTTTTATCAATGTCCTCTATATTAACAATAAACTTTCTCAACAGTTTTCATAATTTCATTTACAAGTAGACTTTCACTAGTTTTATAATCTTTACCGATATAAACTTTAAGTGTTTTAATTTCTCCTTGTATTGCTTCATTAAGACTTTCCAATTGATCTGCTGGAACCCATAATTCGTTATGAATTTTCCCTCCTACATTTTCGATTGGATATTTTTTAAATTCTTCTTCAGAAATTTCAAAAGCTGTTACAAACCCTAAATAGTTACCAAAAGGATCTGTAGTATTCCATTTACTTGCTATTTCTGAGGCGTATTCTTCATTTAAAACAGGATAAAAAATAGGTTGCCACTCCAACCTTGGTGGAAATTTTTCAAATCCACTTTCAGCTATTAATAACATTTCTTTTTCTCCTACTGGTCTATATAACTTTATCTTTTTCATTTCTAAAATTCTTTATTTATAAAAAATACTCTCGTTCCATTTTTCTACATCATTTTCCCATTGTTTTGGAACGCTACTTTCTTTAGAACACATAATATTAATTCCTCCTACTATTGCACAAGTTGTATCTCTATCTCCTAACGCAGAGACTGTATTCCAAAGCGATTCTTCAAAATCTCCTAGATAGTGATATACATTCCATAATGCAATTGGAACAGTATCTTGAGCCAACATTTTTGTTCCATTTCCTAAAGCAGTTACTATAGTTCGTATATCGTACGATTTAGGTAAATGCTTAATCTTTTTGATTTTATATTTTAAATCACTTTCTGGTGTAAAATCAATAATTGTATCTAACCAAACTTCTTTATTTAACTCGTTACTTATTGTACATAAAGCTGTTACAATTGCTACGCTTATTGCTCCTGCTATAGCTTCGTTATTATAATGTGTTATCTCTGATGAAAGTTTTGCTTGTTCTGCAACCTTATTTAAGTCATCATAAAAATATGCACCAATTAACGCAACTCGCATTGCACTTCCATTTCCCATCGACCCAGTACCATTAAAACTTGATTTTGATATTTCTAACCAATTTTTATTTGTATCAATCTCTAAAAGTTTTCTATGCATTGAAGGTCCGTAACCTCTATGCCTATCTTTCAAAAAGTTTTGAGCGAACTGATTTGCAACAAAATCTTGATTCATTTCTCCATACAGTTCTAAAGATTTTAACAAAGGAATCGCCATAATTGTATCATCTGTATATCTCCATTCTGTCTCTGGAATGAATCTATTTTCTAAAGCAGATTCTACAATTGCTCTTTCTCTAAAAAAACTATCACCAAAAGCATCTCCAATTGCAATACCTGTTAGTGATTTTTTTGCTAAATCTATTCTATTTTTCATTTTTCTAAACTTTTTGAAAATCGATGTGATAAATCGATTATTTCTTCTCTTTTTACTAAATCATGTAACCAATCCTTTGGTATACATTCTTCTTCATAATATAATCCTGCTAAGGCACCGGTAACACAAGCAGTAGTATCAGTATCTTCTCCTAAATTCACAGCTTTTAAAACTGCTTCAGCATAAGAATCTGTAGTTAAAAAACTCCACAAACTTGCTTCTAAAGTATTTAATACATAACCCGATCCACTAATCTGTTTTTCTTCCAGTTTATATACAGGTTCAATTGTATAATCACCTATTGGATTTTCTAATATTCTATGAAACTTATTGATTTCACTTTCAGAACAAATCGCGTTTTCATTTAAGAATTTATTCACTATGTGTTGCATATTTCCGTAAGCTTCAAATTTTTCCAATCCTCTTAATAAACCTATCATAAACTCCACATAAATGAAACAACTCAGCACAGAACGTATATGTCCATGTGTGATTGAAGAAACTTCTTTCACTTTTTGAAATCGTTCTTCAATTGACATATCTTTTACATAAAATGCTAACGGACTAATTCTCATTAAAGATCCATTTCCATTATCAAACTCTCCAGTTCCACCAGCTAATGTTGCTGGCGTTCCTTTTGCGAAAGCATTTATTGCTGTATTTGTTGCAATTCCTATATCGAAAACTTGTCCGTGTGCCGTCCAATAATTATCTCCATACCAACGCACAAAATTTGTTGCTATAGATTTTGTGTCATAACCTTTACATAAACTTTCCGCCAAACAAAATGTTAAAGAACTATCATCACTCCAAGTTCCTTTAGGTTGGTTATGAGAACCAAACGCTCTCATTGTTTTTACTGGATTTTGCTGTAATTCAAATCTTGTTTTAAACTCCACAGGAACTCCCAAAGCATCTCCTACTGCTAATCCTAAAAATGTTTGTTCTATTTTCTTTTTCATTTTGTTGGTTTTAAATTTCTGTAAAATGATAATTCATTCATTTATGATGAGAACCTGAAATACTGAAATAAATTCAGCACAAGTAAGTTCAGGTTGACGAACATCATTTAATCAAACTCTTTTTGAAATGCTTCTATAAACTTTTCATTTTTTGAGTAAATCGCAAAGACTACTCTTTTAAATTGATTTTTAAACTTATTGTCAAAATGCGATTTAAACAACTTTGCTATATCATTAGGATCATTCTGAAAAACTCCACATCCCCAAGCACCTAAAATCAAAGTATTATACTTCTTTTCGGCACATAAACTCAATAGTTTTTCAATCCTTGTATTCATTATTTCATTAACCTTGTCAACTAAATGTAGTTCTTTACGTTTAACCACACCATAATTAACAGCCGCTGAAGTTACAAATCCACATACTGAATAATCAGCTACCAATTCTCCTCTTCTATCTCTAAAAACTGGCACATTTGGACTATGAATCATTGCATCAGTGTATATACAAGATTTCATACTTCTATGTGTATCATAAAAATCGAAAGCACTCATTTGACTTCCATACAATGCTGATGAAACTGCTAAACTTTCTTCTTGTGCTAAAGCTCCATTTAAAAACCCTCCTCCAGGATTCTTTGCTGAAGCAAAATTTAAACACATCACTTTTCCTTCTTCTTGATTTATTCTATGAATAGCGCTAACAGAATCTTCATGTGTTACTTCAAATACAGTATTTTGATTATTTTCTAATTTTAAATTTCTTTTTACATCATCTAAATCTTCTGATAAATACAATTCAGTATTATCGATACAATGATCTATTTCTTCTTTAAGATCTATTTTTTCACCTAAAGGCATTGTGTAATATCCCTTTTCTATGATTTCAATAGTCTGTTCTGCTTTTAGTTTTCGTGTTGACTTTTTCATCTTCTTTCCTATTTACTCTTTTCGCCTTAGATTTTAAATCTAACCTATCTTCAAAAACCGATTCACTTCTTCATTAAAACTCAAATATGGTTTTTCTTCTGGAAGCTCTAAGACATCTAAATTTTTGTTTAACACAAACTGATATTGTTGATTCACATATGCTGATATGTCTTCTATTTCAATAATATTTTCTTTACCAAATTTTACTATTTCTTCGTTTCTGATTCCTAATTGAATCGCTCTACGTTCTAGTTTTGCTCCATACGGATCATGATCTGGATCCCATTGTAATCGAATGTTTGAATTTTGAACTTCTTGTTTCCAAGCTTCTTTACTTTCATACAAACGTGATTGATAACTCGAATACACTGCTTGACTTAAATAGCGTTCAAAAGCTGTTCTCTTTAAATGAATTGCTAAAACAACTTCTTGACCTTCTTTTGTTCCCCAACCATTTCTATACATCATCCATAGAAAGTTTGGTTTAATCCAAGTCATTCTTGTATACTTGAACGGACCTCCAAAAAACTGATTTCTCACAGCAAAATTCCCAATCGCTGGTCTGTATGACTGATATACAATTACTTTCTCTTCATCGTATTGCGCCATGATATGGTGACCTGACTCTGGCCATTCATTCAATTGTTCTTTATAATTTTTTAATTTCAGTTTCATTTTTAATTTATTTTTCTCACTTCGAGTGAAATTATTTGTAATACAATGACAAATAATTTTTTATCGAGAAGTTTTCATCTCTTAAATAGTTCTCGATACAATCCCGATAAATCGGAATTACTCGAACTGACATTATTACATAAGCGTTTCTAATTTTATCTGCTGAACGTCTTCAACATCTTTAAAACTATCTGTTGTAAACACTTTTGTAAACTTTTCTCTTAAATGTTCTATCCCTTTACTAAAAATTCCGTGACTTACAGCTAAATATAAATCACCTGCATTTTTCTTTTTCAATTCATCTGCTAATCCCATAAAAGTTCCTCCTCCATCACAAATATCATCAACAATTAAGCAATTTTCCCCACCAAGATCTTCTTCATAAACTTTAAAACCTTCTAGTTTTCCGTTAGTTACATTTCTCTTTTTTGAACATTCTACCACAGCAACTCCCCCTAAATATTCCGACACTTTATATATCTTTTTCAAAGCTCCTCCGTCAGGAGAAATTAATAACACTTCAGATCCGATTTTTTCAATTACTTTTTCAATGAACTTATAATTTGTTACTACTTTACAATCGTTTAAAACTGCTGGTGTAACTTCAGAATGTGGATCAAAAACAGTAATTTCATTTAAATTCAAACTATTTAACAAATCAGCGTACACTTTTACTGTTAACGGCTCTCCTGATATCATAACCCTATCTTGTCTTGCTCCTGGAAAATACGGTATAAAAAGATCGATCATTTTTACTCCACATCTTTTAATAGCATCAACTGCACACAGTAACAATCCCATATCGTTAAAAGAAGTAACTCTAGTTGTTATCGTTACTTTTTCAACATTAGTTAAATCGGACGATATTTTAATGTGAGGTTCTCCTCCTGAAAAAGTGAACGATTTAAATGTTACTTGGTTCTCCCCTAATGGTTGAAATGTTGAATCTAAATTGAAAATCATTTTTGTGTTATTTTTACGCAAAACTAAAACATAAAAACAAACTGACAAAATAATTTGTGTAAAATTTACACTATCTTAATCTCAAAGTGGAATCCTTCTTGTACTAATTGATCGTATTTCTTTTTATTAAACTTGAAGAGTTTTGCAGGTCTACCGCTACCTTGCTGATGAATTTTATCGGTTTCTTCTACAATTTCAAAACTCAATATTTTTTTTCTGAAGTTTCTACGATCAATCTTATGTTCTAGAATTGTAGTATATAAGTTTTCTAAATCTGAAAATGGAAATTCTTTGTTTAACAAATCAAAACCTATAGGCTGATATTGTAGTTTAGCTTTTAAACGATCTTTAGCCATACTTAAAATCGTGTGATGATCGAAAGCTAATTCTGGTAATTTATCTAAAGAAAACCATTGTACATCATTAGCATCTGTATCTGCTTTAATAGTGAAGTGATTAGGACGTACTAATCCAAAATATGTAATAGATACCACTCTATTTCTAGGATCTCTACCAAGTTTCCCAAAAGAATACAGTTGTTCTAAATAATCGAATTTAACTCCGGTTTCTTCTTTTAATTCTCGTTTTACAGCATCTTCTAAAGATTCATCATCCATAACCAATCCACCTGGTAATGCCCAAGAATCTTTAAAAGGTGCTACTCCTCTTTTTATTAATAAAACCGAAATTTTTTTGGCTTCGTATCCGAAAACAACTGCATCTACAGCTACCTTAATATTTTGAATTGCTGGCATAGGTTTGTGTTCATAAAACACAAAATTACAAATTATTCGATTTTTAAATCAATGTTTCCTGTTTAATTACAGTATCTGTATCTAATTCTATAGCTACTGCATCTTTTCTAAATAAACGAGCAGTATACTCTCCTTTTAATAAAATTTGATTGTCAGTTACTTGTAACCAGCTTCCTTCTCGTAAACCTAAAACAGGAGTTTCATTAAAAACATGATATTCTTTAATTCTTGTTTCTCTAGTTTCCCCCATATGTTTCGATGTTGGATCTGGATCTAAATAATGTGCATTGATATTAAAAGGAATTAATCCCATGGTATCAAAACTCGGTGGATATACTATTGGCATATCATTCGTATTCATCATGGTTACTCCACAAATATTACTTCCTGCACTTGTCCCTAAATAAGGAGTTCCATTTTCAACAGCTTCTTTAAGCGGATGAATCACATCATTCTTGTATAATTGATTGACCAATTCAAAAGTATTTCCTCCACCAGTAAAAATTCCTTCTGCTTTTTTAACTGCATCTACAGGATTATCAAATTCATGTATTCCTTTTACAACTATTCCTATTTTTTCAAAGGCTTCTTTAGCTTTAGCTGTGTAAACATCATAGGAAATTCCACTTGGACGCGCGTAAGGAATAAATACAATTGTATTTACACTTTTGAAAAAAGTTGATAATTCTGGTAAAATATATTCTAAATATCCGCTGCCATGAACCGTTGATGTACTTGCTACAATTAATCTTTTCATAGTTCAAATTAACAAAAATTTACAGCCGTATTAAAACTTTTTAAGAAGGATAGTTCTTTTATTTGTAAATCAATTGATTGTATGCAAAAACTATTACTTTATCTTATTTTATTATTTTCTATCCTTTCTTATTCTCAAGACAAAAGAATAGAAATATCTGGTACGCTTTCAGACAGCGCAGGTAAAGTTGTAGATGCTCATATCATAAACATTACTTCGAAACAAGGTACCTTTTCAGATGAAACTGGCAACTTTGTTATTCCTGTAAAATTAGGAGATGAATTAAAAATTACTTCCATACAACATAAAGAGGAAAACTTAATAGTTGCTAATATTATTATTAAAAATAAGCGATTAGATCTAACCTTATTTCTTAAAGATTACCTTCTGGAGGAAGTTGAAGTAAAAAAGACTTATTTAAGTGGTCTTCTTGGGACAGACTCAAAAGGAATAAAAAAGAGTGATCAACAAGCTGTGATGGAAAATCTTGGTTTTAATCCTTTTCCGAAAAAACTATCTAAAATTGAACGAGAAATTAAAACTGCTTATGCTGGTGGCATTCAATATGGTTTTGGTATAGTAGCTTCATTAGACTATATTATTAATTCTGCTTCTGGAAGAATAGATATGTTAGAACAACAAAAAGAACTTTTAGATAATGAAAGTAAATTAAAAGAGTTAAAATCTACTTACAAAAACTACATCATAAATGATTTAAAGATAGATTCTACTCAAGTTTCTAGGTTTTTATACTTTTCACATTTTGATCTTAACTTCTCTACAGTTTATAAAAAAGGTGGTGTAGAATTAATTGAATTTTTAAAAGATCAAGCTCAACTATTTAAACTCTTACAAAAGAAAAAGGATTAATAAACTATTTCATAATATAGAACTTCTTATTTAACATATATTTACAGAGTCCTTAAAACTTTTTAAGAAGTTTAGTCCTTTTATTTGCATATCAACTAATTTTATGCAAAAACTATTACTTTATCTTATTGTATTTCAAACTTTGTTATCATATTCTCAAAATAAAAGAATAGAGATTTCAGGTACGCTGTCCGATAGTGCTGGAAAGGTAGCGGATGCTCATATTATAAATACGACTTCCAAACAAGGAACTTTTTCTGATGAAACTGGAAACTTTACTATCCCTGTTAAATTAGGTGATGAATTAAAGATTACTTCTATTCAGCATAAGGAAGAAAGTTTAATTGTAGCTAATGTAATTATCAAGAGAAAACGTTTAGATTTAGTTCTGTTTGTAAAAGATTATCTACTAGAAGAGGTCGAAGTGAAAAAGACATACTTAAGTGGAAGACTTGGTACAGATACTAAACACATTAAAAAGAGTAACAAACAAGTGCTCATGGAAAACTTGGGTTTTAATCCTTTTCCTAAAAAAATTCCTCAGATAGATCGTGAAATATACACAGCCTCTACTAGTGCTGGACCAATTCCTTTAGATTTAATTATAAATACAATTTCTGGTAGATTAAAATCACTAAAGAAAAAGAGAGAACTACTTGAAAACGAAAAAAGAATGATCGCTGTAGAAAATAAATACAAACCTATGATTATTAGTCAACTCAAAATAGACTCTACAGAAGTTTCTCGTTTTTTATATTTCTGTCATTTTGATAAAGATTTCAAAGAAGTATACGCTAAAAGTGAATTTGAAATGATTGAGTTTCTTCAAAAACAAGTTAAGCTATTTAAAAAAACTAAAGAAAAATAAAAATCGTGCGTAATTTAATAACCATACTTTTCTTCTCACTTTCATCTTTTACGATTTTATCTCAAGAAACAACCATATTAGAAGGAAAAATTATAGATACCACCGGAAGTATAGCTGATGCACATGTAGTAAATAGAACTACAAAAAAAGGAGCGATCTCAGATGAAAATGGAAAGTTTGAAATTTCTGTAAGCATCAACGATATTATAGAAATCAGCTCCATACAACATTACAAAAGAATAATTACTGTTACCAAAGAAATTTTTGATTTGAAAAAATTAGAATGTGAAGTCTTTTTAAAAAGTAATCTATTAAATGAAGTTGAAGTGACAAATGGTGATTTATTTAGTAGATTTCAAAGCACTGTAGATCCAAAAATGCAAGAAATTGCTTTAGTTAGTGCTAAAAATACTCTTGATTTTTCTAATGTAAAACCTGTAGCTAATTCAGATTATAATCAAAATGATGAAGTTAACAAACGTTTAAATAATATTGTAGATCCAACGAAAAGATTCGAAGGCGCTAGTTTTGGGTTTGCGTTACCCTTCTCAAGAATTAAAAAAGATAATAAGCAAAAAAGAGAGTTAAGATATAAAGAAAAGTTTCCTAAACTTTTAAAAGCTAAACTAGGAGCAGACTTCTTTCATAAAAAACTTGGTATACCAAAAGATAAATATCATAATTTTCTATTGTACTGTGAACCATTAGGTATTGAAAATTTATTTAAAAATGGTGATATAATTGGAGTTATGGATATCTTTTTTAAAGAGTCTAAAACATATCTTAAGTTAATACATCGATAAGTATTATTTATAGTATAATATCTTCAAAGCGCCGTATTTTTCGTAATTTGTTAAAACAATTAATTAGACATATAAATTTTGTTTTATGAGAAAAATTACATCGCTTATTATACTATTCATTTCTATTCAATTTTATGCTCAAAGAGTTCAGATAAATGGAACTATTTCTGATAACTTAGGAATTGTTGATAATGCTCATATTATTAACTTAACATCTGTTGAAGGAACATTTTCAGACTCTAAGGGGTATTTCTTAATCAACGCGCAAGTAGGAGATGTACTACAGATTACCTCTATTCAGCACTACAGCAAAAAAATGAAAGTATCTTCAATTACTATGGATAGAAAGAAAATCAATATTCTTTTAGAAATTCAAGATCGTGTACTTGACGAAATAGAAATTAAGAAAACCAATTTATTGCAAAAACTTACTGCAGATGCAAAAAAAACACCTAAAGATCCAGGTGTTGAAAAATCTAAAAATGCAACTCAATTTAAAGATGTTAGTGCAACAGATAATATTGTACTTGCTAGTGCTATAGAAAAAAGTGATTCTGAAATGAAAACCGATCCAATTTTAGCATTTGAGGGATTAACTTTAATGCGATTTTCACTACTAACATCCAATGAAGAAAAAAGATTAAATAATCAAATTAAAAAAGAGGTTTTTAGAGATCATTTACCTGAACGAATTATGAATATTGTTGGTAAAAAGAACTTTACTGAAACTATAAAAATACCTGAAGATCAAATATTAAACTTCATTAACTACAGTATAGATGATGAAATAAAAACCAATGTTCAACGAGAAGAACATTTAAAAGTTATTCAAAATTTAAAAGAAAAAAGTGTTGATTACCTAAAAGAATTAGGAAGATAATCTAGGCTTCTTGTAAAAAAACAGTACTTTGGCTTAGCTTTTGCTTTTTTGAGTCATGAAAAAAATTTTATTTTTACTTATTGGGGTATCTTTTTTATCTTTTATAGATCACAAATATTATATAGCGTTAACAGAAATTGAACATAACAAAGAAAGTGAATCAGTTCAAATGATCATGAATGTTTTTGTTGATGATATCGAAGACGCGATTAATAAAGACTATGATGCAGATCTTCAGTTAAACACAAAATTAGAAGCTAAGAATACAGATCAACTTTTCTTTAAATATTTAAATGAACACTTCAAGATTTTAATTAATAACAAGGCTTATAGCTATAATTTTATAGGAAAAGAATATGATGGTGATATTGTTTATTTCTACCTCGAAATAGATAACATTATCGAAGTAAAAAGTATAGAAGTAAAGAACGATGTTTTAACTCAACATTTTCCAGATCAACAAAATTTAATCAAATCAAAGATCAATGGAGAAAGAAAAAGTCTTTTCCTAACTAAAAAAAATGATAAAGGTTTGTTAAAGTTTTAATCCATATGTCTACTATACTTTAACTTTATCAAATCTTTTATTCAAATAATTACAACTGATGAAAAAACACTTTTACTCGTTTTTTCTATTTTCATTAGCATTTACCATTACTTTAAATGCTCAAGATAAAGATAGAGAAACACAAAAAGGACATACTAATGAAAACAAATTTAAACAGTTAGAAGATCTTTTAGCTACTCCTAATGAAGTTCACACTGCCTCTGGTGCTCCAGGTAAAAAATATACCCAGCAAAAGGTCGATTATAAAATGGATATCACTTTAGATGATGCCAAACAACGTATTACAGGTAGTGAGGAAATTACATATCACAATAATTCTGAAGATGAACTTCCTTATTTATGGGTTCAATTAGATCAGAACATGAGAGCAGCTGATTCTAAAACTCCAGATATTACTACTTCTAGAGTGCCAAAAAGCATTAGCAAGAAAAATTTTAACAGATTTTTCCCTGAAGAGCCTTTTGATGGAGGTTTTAAAATTATGGGAGTAACAAACTCTGATGGATCTAAATTACCATACATTATTAATAGAACTATGATGCGTGTAGATCTTCCACAACCTCTAGCAGCTGGAGGAACATTTACTTTTAATATTAAGTGGTGGTATAATATCAATAACCATAGAACTCAAGGAGGTAGATCTGGTTATGAGCATTTCCCAAAAGACAATAATAACAATTATGTAATTGCTCAATTTTATCCAAGATTATGTGTTTACGATAATGTAGAAGGTTGGCAAAATGACCAATTTTGGGGTCGTAGTGAATTTGCATTAGAATTCGGAGATTTCGATGTAAATATTACTGTTCCTGCTGATCATGTTTTAGGAGCTACTGGAGTTTTGCAAAATGAAAGCGAAGTTTTATCTAAAACACAACAAAGTAGATTAGCTAAAGCTAGAAAAACTTATGACAAACCTGTTTTAATTGTAACACAAAAGGAAGCAGAAAAGACAGAAAAAAGTAAGTCTAAAAAGACTAAAACTTGGAAGTTTTCAGCTAAAAACGTTAGAGATTATGCCTTTGCTACTTCTAGAAAATTTATCTGGGATGCTATGGCTGTTGATATCAATGGAAAAAATGTAATGGCTTACTCTTTATATTCTAAAGAAGCTAATCCTTTATATGGAGATCACTCTACAAGAGCAGTTGCACAAACATTAAAAACATATTCTCGTTATACATTCGATTATCCGTATCACAAAGCAATTTCTGTAGACGGTCAAATGGGAATGGAATATCCACAAATTTGTTTCAACCCAGGTCGTCCAAATCCTGATGGAACGTATTCTGATAGAACTAAATATTTAATGATTAAAGTTACAGTTCACGAAGTTGGACATAACTTCTTCCCTATGATTGTAAATTCTGATGAAAGAAAGTGGACTTGGATGGATGAAGGATTAAACTCTTTCATGGAAATGCAAGCTGAATTAGATTATGATCCTAATTTCCCTATCGTAAGAGGTTTACCAAAAAACATCATAAAATATATGGATGGTGATCAATCTACAATAGCGCCAATCATGTCAAAAGGAGATAATGTGTATAGTTTTGGTAACAATGCATATGGAAAACCTGCTACGGCTTTATATATTTTAAGAAATACAATAATGGGTCCTGAATTATTTGATTATGCTTTTCAAACATATTCAAAACGTTGGAAGTTTAAACACCCTACTCCTGCTGATTTCTTTAGAACAATGGAAGATGCATCTGCGATGGATTTAGATTGGTTCTGGAGAGGATGGTTCTATACTACAGATGTTACTGATATAGGAATTAAAGGAGTTAAAAAGTTTTATACTAAGCCTGGTCAAGGAGAAATCGTAGAGTTTGTTCAAGACAAAACTGAAGGATTAGGTTTTGGGTCGGCAAAAAATCCAAAATCTAAGTACCACTATGAAATTACATACAATAAGCCTGGAGGTTTAGTAATGCCAATAATTGTAGAGTTTACTTATGCAGACGGAACAAAAGAAAGAAAGAAGTATCCGGCTCAAATATGGAGACTAAATGATAATGAAATTACTAAAGTATTCTCTTCTGATAAAGAAATTAAGAGTATTGAGTTAGATCCAGATTTAGAAACTGCAGATGTAGATACAAACAATAATAGTTGGCCTAGAAAACAAACAAATAAATTTCAAAAATTTAAAAACAAGGTCAAAGGTTAGTAAACAAAATAGAAAACCGATAGCTTAGCTATCGGTTTTTTTATTTAAAAAAGTTTGTTAATTTTTTAAACAAACTTTCTTAAACCAATATTATTTTTTTAATTTCCATGAATTATTTTAAAATCAACTAAATTTTATAATGAGAAAGTTATCAACTTTACTACTAACTGTGATGTTAATCACTACTTCAGTATATGCTCAAGAGGCTCAAAAAGATACTGAAAAAGAACCTCAAAAGGGACATACAGATAATAATAAATTCCGACAATTAAAAGATGTTCTAGCTACACCTAATTCAAATAGAACAGCTTCTGGTGCTCCTGGTCACCAGTATACGCAACAAAAAGTTGACTATGTAATGAACCTTCGTTTAGATGAAGAAAACAACAAACTATACGGAGACGAAACAATTACTTATGCTAATAACTCAAAAGATCACTTAGAATATTTATGGTTACAATTAGACCAAAATATGCGTGCTCCAGATTCTAAAACTCCGTTAGCTAGTTCAAATAATCTTCGTTCATTCCAGACTCCTGAAGATTTTGTAGGTAAAAATATGGGAGCTGAGAAAGATTTTGGTTTCAAAATAGAAGCTGTTAAATATGAAGATGGAAGAGATTTATCTCATACTATTAACGGTACTATGATGCGTATCAATTTAACAAAACCTTTAGCTCCTGGTAGTACTTTTACTTTCAAGATAAAGTGGAACTATTTAATTAACAATGTAGTTACTGATGGTGGTCGTTCTGGAGTTGAAGAATTCTCTGATGGTAACAAAGCATTTACAATTGCTCAGTTTTTCCCAAGATTATGTGTATATAATAATGTAGAAGGTTGGCAAAATATGCAATTCTGGGGACGTAGTGAGTTTGCTTTAGAATTCGGTGATTATGACGTAAAACTTACAGTTCCAGCTGATCATATTTTAGATGCAACAGGAGAATTACAAAACGAAAAAGAAGTACTTACCAAAGAACAACGTAGCAGATGGGCTAAAGCTAAAAAGTCTTTTAAAGATCCAGTTTTAATTGTTACTCAAAAAGAAGCAGAAGAAAACGAGAAAAAAAGAAGTACTAAGACAAAAACTTGGCATTTTAAAGCTAAAAATGTTAGAGATTATGCCTTCGCAACATCGAGAAAATATATTTGGGATGCAATGGCTGTAGATATCAATGGTAAAACAGTTATCGCTCTTTCTATGTATCCTAAAGAAGGAAATCCATTATGGGAAGAACATTCTACTAGAACTATAGCTAATACGTTAGAAGAGTATTCTAAATTAACTTTTGATTATCCTTATCCTAAGGCTTCATCTATTAATGCTAATGATGGAATGGGAATGGAATACCCTATGATTTGTTTTAATTTTGGTCGTCCAAACCCAGATGGTTCATATTCTCAACGTTTGAAAAAGGGAATGATTGGTGTAATTACTCATGAAGTTGGTCATAACTTTTTCCCTATGATTGTTAACTCAGATGAACGTCAATGGACTTGGATGGATGAAGGATTAAATTCATTTGTACAAATATTAGCTGAATTTGATTATGATGCTGAATTGTTTGCTAAAAATCCAACTAAAAATATTACTCGTTACATGGGTATAGATCAAAACAATTTATCTCCAATTATGTCGCAAGGTGATTATGTAAAGAACTTTGGACCTAATGCATACACCAAACCAGCTGCTGGATTATACATGCTTAGAAAAACAATAATGGGACCTGAATTATTTGATTTCGCATTTAGAACATATTCTAAACGTTGGATGTTCAAACATCCTACACCAGCAGACTTCTTTAGAACTATGGAAGATGCTTCTGGAATGGATTTAGATTGGTTCTGGAGAGGTTGGTTTTACACAACTGATTACTGTGATATGGGGATTAAAGAAGTAAAACAATTATACCTTACAGATAAGAAGAGTAAACGTATACAAAATGCAATAAAAACAAACCCTCGAGCTAAAGCATATTTCGATTCTTTAGGTACATTAGTTTACATAACAGATAAAAAAGAAGATGCTAATAGCGATGAAATTGCAAAATACATTAAAGGTTTACCAGCTGATCAGAAAGCAAAATTAAAAGAAATTCCTAAATATATGTATCAGGTTCAATTTGAAAAGCCAGGCGGATTAGTTTTACCTTTAATTGTAGAATTAACCTATACTGATGGTACAAAAAAACGTGAGCAATTTCCTGCTGAAATTTGGCGTAAAGATGATACTAAAGCGTTTAGAATCTTTACTTCTACTAAAGAAATTAAGAGTATTATTGTAGATCCAGATGCTGAAACAGCAGACATTGATACTTCTAATAATTCATGGCCAAAGAAAACTCAAAATAAATTCAATAGTTTTAAAAATAAAACTAAAGGATAATTTTTGAATTATAATAAAACAAAAACCGCAATTTTTAAATTGCGGTTTTTTAGTAGTAATTAATTTAAATCTATAAATGATACAGCTAATAAACTATATTAATAGCTACACAAAACTAAACAATTCTGAACTATATTATATAGAAAATAATTTCATTTATGAAAAATTTAATAAAGGTGAGCTTCTTATATCATCTCAAAGAAAAGTTAATTACATCTATTTTTTAATTAAAGGACTTGTAAAAGGCTTTGAATATGAAAATGGAAAGGTAATCGTACAACATCTCATAGAAAAAAATAACTTCTTTACAGATTTTGAAAGTTTCATAAACAAACAAGTTAGTCATGAAAATTATCAAGCTATAACCAATATAGAAGTACTAAAAATTAGCTATGAAAAATTTCAAACACTTCAAGAGAAATCTCCGTCATTTCAAACTGCTTTAAATAAAATACTACAAGAATCTTTATCCTGTAAAATGGAACGTTTACAAGATTTTCAAAAATTAAATGCTAAAGAGCGTTATTTAAAACTTCTAAATAGCTCTCCTAATTTAATTCAAGAAGTGTCTATAAGTGATTTATCATCTTATCTTGGTATAGAACCCTCATCTTTAAGCAGAATACGAAAACAAGTTTTCTAACATTTGTCATTTTTTTCATCATTTTAAAAGATCAATTTTGATATAAATTTTAAAATAATGAATGAAACTTCTTTAGTAACTGGGGCTAACGGACATTTAGGCTATAATCTTTGCAAATTACTTATAGATAAAGGTGAAAACGTAATTGCAACATACAGAAATCCAAAAAACCGAAAAATTTTATCTGAATTAGGATGTGAAACTTTACCAGTTGACATTATGGATAAAAACGCTATGATAAAAGCATTTCAAGGAGTAACTAATGTTTATGCTGTTGCTGCATCTTTTAAAATGTGGTCGAAAAACCCCATAAAAGATATTTATGAAAATAATGTAGAAGGCACAAGAAAATTGTTTGAAGCAGCTAACGAAAGTAGTGTAAAAAATATTGTTTATGTGAGTTCTGTAGCTTCATTAGACTTTACTAAACTTCCAGCAAAAGAAAGTAATGGTTACAATACTGATCGAAGAAATTGGTATTACAATTCTAAAAATGATTCAGATAAATTAGCTTTAGAGTTGGGTAAAAAATTTAATATTAGGACTGTACTTATTTTACCATCAGCTATGATTGGTAGAAAAGCACATCAATTAAGCTACTCCAATCGATTAGTAAAACAGATTTTAGATGGTGAAATGATCGCTGATACAAATATTACTTTAAACTGGATTGATGTTAAAGATGTTGCATTAGGAGCTTACTCAGCAATGAAAAAAGGAAGAAATGGTGAACGTTATATTTTGGCGAATGAAAAACATACTTCTATTCAAGAAAGTGTAGCTATAGCAGCAAAAATATTTCCTGATTTGAAATTAAAAACTCCTCCAAAAATACCGAAACCATTACTATACATAATTGCCTTCTTTATGAAAACAGGAAGTTTAATAACTGGAAAAGAACCACTATTACAAAAAGAATATATTGATATGTTTTATGGTTTAAAACAGGATTATGACATTAATAAAGCCAAAACTGAATTAAATTTCAGTCCTAAATCGAGTAAAAAAGCTCTAACTGAAGCTCTTAATTATATCAAAAATGAATGGAAACACTAATTTTTTAAAAAAACATCATTTTTATGATATTAAAAATAACTTAGAATCTAAATCGATATAGAATTAATAAATACACATCTTAAACCTTATTAAATTATCAAATCAACACTAAACAAAACAATACTCTTTATTATTCTCATGTTTAAACCTACTTTTTTATCGTCTAAAAAGTACTGTCATTTTTTTATTTGAAAATTAATAGTACTTTTATCGACGTGAAAGCGAATAAAAAAAATACATCTTTTCTTAAAAACGTAACTACTACGTTAAGATTCGCTTACACAACTATTTCTACTATTATTACGACCCTTTAGGGGTTGTTTTTCTACATATAATTCTCGGTATAGGTCTTTTTAAAAAAGACTAAAAGTTAAATCACAATTAGTAATCATTCTACCTTAATTCACATAAAATGAAAGTCCTAAAATTCGGAGGTTCATCAGTTAAAGATTATCAAAACATACAAAAAGTTTTGAATATCATTGAAGAAAAATCAAAAGAAGATCAATTAGCAGTAGTAGTTTCTGCATTTGGTAAAACTACAGATACTCTATTAAAAAGTGCACAATTAGCAAAGAGTAAAGATGAAAGTTATTTGACCTTAATTAATGAGGTTGAACGACATCATTTCGAAACTATTGAAAATTTAATTGGTAATAATTCTCACAACGTCATAGAACGAACAAATGAATTATTCAATCAATTAAAAACTCTACATAAGGGGTGTTATTTATTAGAAGAACTTTCACCTAAAGCTAAAGCTATTATTAGTAGTTTCGGTGAACGTTTATCTTCTTACATTATTTCTGAAGCTGCTAAAGAACGTTTAAATGCAACGTTTAAAGACAGTCAAGAGTTAATTATTACTGACAATAATTATTTAAAAGCTCAGGTAGATTTTGAAACAACATATAGTAACTGTTCTTCTTATTTTAACGAAAATGATTTTCAGGTAGTAGTTTTACCTGGTTTTATTGCAAAATGTTATAACGGACAAACAACAACGTTAGGACGAGGTGGTTCAGATTATACTGCATCTATTTATGCGGCGGCTGTTCATGCGGAAGAATTACAAATATGGACAGATGTTAGTGGTATGTTTACTGCAAACCCAACTATAGTAAAACAAGCTGAACCTATCCGTCATATTTCTTATCAGGAAGCCATGGAGATGTCTCATTTTGGAGCAAAAGTAATCTACCCTCCTACTATTCAACCTGTAAGAGAAATGAGAATTCCATTAGTAATTAAAAATACTAATGCACCTAATGATGAAGGTACATTCATCACCCTAAATACTGATAAAAGTTCTTCTGTTAAAGGAATTAGTTATATTGAAAACATCGCTTTACTAACTGTTGAAGGTAGTGGAATGGTTGGTATCTCTGGAGTTTCTAAACGCTTGTTTGAAGCTTTATCAGATGATGATATCAATGTGATTTTAATAACTCAAGCTTCTTCCGAACATACTATTTGTGTTGGTGTATTAGAAGAAGATGCAGAAAAAGCAGTTAGCAGTATAAATAAAAAGTTTGAAATAGAAATCAATCAAAAGAAGATAGATCCTATTCATACAGAAAAAAACTTAAGCATATTAGCTTTAGTTGGTGATAATATGAAAAATCATCAAGGCTTAAGTGGAAAAATGTTTAGTGCTTTAGGAAAAAATAATGTTAATATTAGAGCAATAGCTCAAGGTGCTTCTGAAAAAAATATTTCTGCAGTAATTAAGCGTTCTGATGCCAAAAAAGCTTTAAATACTTTGCATGAGCAATTCTTTGGAGAGCAAACAAAGCAGTTAAATTTATTTGTTACTGGAGTAGGAAATGTTGGAAATCGTTTTCTCGCACAATTACAACAACAGAAAGAATATTTACAAGAACAGCTTAAACTTAATGTACGAGTTGTAGGACTTTCAAACTCAAAAAAAATGTACTTCGATGAACAAGGAATCGATTTACAAAACTGGAAAGATTTACTATTAAACAAAGGAGAAACTACAGGTTTAGATCTTTTTCATGCTAAAGCTAAAGCTTTAAACTTAAGAAATAGTGTATTTGTTGATAATACAGCTAACGAGCATGTTTCAAAAATGTACCAACAGTATTTAGAAAATAATATTGCTGTAGTTACTTGTAATAAAATTGCTTGTGCTTCAGAATTAAACAACTACAAAACATTGAAAAAAGTTTCTAAACAATTTAACGCTCCTTTCTTATTTGAAACTAATGTAGGAGCTGGTTTACCTATTATCGATACTTTAAAAAACCTTATCGCTTCTGGTGATCGCGTTCATAAAATACAAGCTGTTTTATCTGGTAGTTTAAACTTTGTTTTCAACAATTTCAATAATACTAATACTTTTCATGATATTGTAGAACAAGCTCAGCATGAAGGATACACCGAACCAGATCCTAAAATTGATTTAAGCGGTGTTGATGTTGCTAGAAAAATTCTAATTTTGGCTAGAGAAAGTGGTTATGAACTGGAATTATCAGATATAGAAAATCAATCATTTTTACCACAAGAAAGCTTAGATACTTCAAACAATAAAGATTTTTATGAAAGCTTAACAAAATTTGAATCGCATTTTCAAGAGATTTATGCTAAAGCAAATAATGAAAACTGTAAATTGAAATATGTTGCAGAATTTATAGATGGAAAGGCAAAGGTTGGTTTACAACATATTCCTCAGGATCATCCTTTTTACAATTTAGAAGGGAGCGATAATATTGTATTATTCTTTACAGATCGATATCCAGTACAACCGCTGCAAATTAAAGGTGCAGGAGCTGGTGCAGATGTTACTGCTTCTGGTATTTTTGCAGATGTAATAAGAGTTGCTAATAACTAAATTTCATATTTAAATAATCAGCAACAAACATATATTAACAGAAATGTAAATAATGAATAAAATAAAGATATTTTCACCAGCTACAGTAGCTAATGTTTCATGTGGTTTCGATTGTTTAGGTTTTGCTGTAAATGACCTTGGAGATACAATGTCATTCACAAAAACAAAAGAAAAAGGAGTTAAAATCTCTAAAATCATAGGTGCTAATCTACCTTACGAAAGTGATAAAAATGCTGCTAGTGCAGTTGCGCTGGCTATGTTAGAAAAACATCCAGCAGATTTTGGCTTAGAGATTGAGATTCATAAAGGATATGCTCCTGGAAGTGGATTAGGTAGTAGTGCAGCTAGTTCTGCAGGTGCTGCTTTTGCTGTAAATGAATTACTTGGCAAACCTTTCTCTCAATTAGAGTTAACTAAGTTTGCAATGTTTGGTGAACAAATAGCCTGTGGTTCACCTATTGCAGATAATGTAGCTGCTGCAATTTATGGTGGTTTTATTTTAGTACAACAGTATTCGCCTTTAAATGTAATTAAAATTCCTGTTCCTTCTGAATTAATGCTTGTCGCTATTCATCCACAGGTACAAGTGAAAACTAAAGATGCTAGAGATGTACTTCCAGAAGAAATTCCTTTAAAAGACGCTGTCACACAATGGGCAAATGTTGGAGGATTAATTAGTGGTTTATATGCTAATAATTATGAAACTATAGCTAATTCACTTAAAGATATTATTGTTGAACCAGCAAGAAAACATTTAATTCCTCATTTTGACGAAGTAAAACAAACTGCTTTAGATTATGGAGCTTTAAGCGCTGGTATTTCTGGATCCGGTCCAACAATTTTTGCACTTTGTAAAGGGAAAGAAACCGCTAAAAAAGTACATCAACAAATAGATGAATTATATCAAAAAACTGGTATCGATTATACCATGGTATTATCAAAAATAAACACACAAGGAGTAACCATATTAGAATCTAATTAATCATGAAATACTATAGTTTAAATAATAATGCTAAACCCGTTTCTTTTAGTGAAGCTGTAATACAAGGATTAGCTCCTGATAGAGGTTTATATTTCCCTGAAGAAATTCAACCTTTACCAAAAGAGTTCATTGCTAATATTGATCAATATTCTAATGAAGAAATTGCTTTTGAAGCAATTAAACAGTTTGTTGGAGATGAAATTCCAAAAGAAACTTTACAAAAAATCGTTTCTGAAACTATTAATTTTGATTTTCCTGTGGTTTCTTTAGAAGAAAACATTGGAGCTCTAGAATTATTTCATGGTCCTACTCTAGCCTTTAAAGATGTTGGAGCTAGATTTATGGCTAGATGTTTAGGCTACTTTAATTCTCAGAATCCAGATAAAGTAACTGTTTTGGTTGCAACATCTGGAGATACTGGAGGTGCAGTTGCTAATGGTTTTTTAGGTGTCAATGGTGTTGATGTTGTCATACTGTACCCAAGTGGTAAAGTGAGTGATATTCAAGAAAAACAATTAACTACTTTAGGTAAAAATATTACTGCTTTAGAAGTTCATGGGGTTTTTGATGACTGCCAAGATATGGTTAAATCTGCTTTTTTAGACGAAGGGATTTCAAGACAATTAACTTCTGCAAACTCTATAAATGTAGCACGTTGGTTACCGCAAATGTTCTATTATTTCTTTGCTTACAAACAACTATACAAACAACATTCAGATATTGTTTTCTCTGTGCCAAGTGGAAATTTTGGAAATATTTGTGCTGGAATGATGGCACAAAAATTAGGTTTACCTATTAAACATTTTGTTGCTGCTACAAATGTAAATGACACTGTTCCTCAATTTATGAAGGCAGGGAAATACGAACCTAAAGCTTCTACAGCTACAATATCTAATGCAATGGATGTTGGAAATCCGAGTAATTTTATTAGAATTCAAAAGTTATTTAACAACGATTTTCAAGATTTAAAAACTAGATTTTCTTCTTTTTCATTTTCAGATGATCTTACTAAAGATGCAATGAAAAGAATTTACAACACGTCTAATTACGTAGCAGACCCTCATGGTGCTGTTGGTTATTTAGGTTTAGAAACTTATGGTTTACAAGAGAAAGAGTTTGGTGTGTTTTTAGAAACTGCACATCCTGTAAAATTTTTAGATGTGGTTGAGGAAACATTATCTCAAAAAATTCCTATTCCAGAAGAAATTCAAGAAATCATAACCAAAAAGAAAGAATCAATTCAAATTAGTACTTACGATGAATTAAAGTCTTTTTTGAATTCATAAATACAAAAAGCGTTTCTAAAAAAATTAGAAACGCTTTTGTTTATATTGTTAAGCTATTATTACTTCTTAAATAGCTTTGTAATATCTTCAGCAGTTAATAATCTAGATACTTTTACATTTTCTTCAACATCTACAGGATTATCTCCACTAGTCATTTGAATTTGTAAGAAAGCTTCACCATCTTCTCTAGAATACTTTAACCAAACAATTTGTCCGTTTGCTTTCATTTTTAATGGGTCTCTTGGTACAGTTTGAAAACCTCCCATTATTCCATTATATAATTTATCTAAATCGTTATCTAAGTTTTTAAAACTAAAGCTTACATATTCATGTCCGATTGCATTAATGTTCTTAAAGAAGAAGTTGTAATCATTCTCACCAACCTTCTCTAAATACACATAACTAATTTTTCCTACAACCTCGCTTTGACTTGTTTCAATAAATTCGATTTGTGAATACACAGATCCTGAAACAACTAACAATAATAACAATAAAGCTTTTCTCATAATTCTTCTAATTTTAGGGATTCGTATTTTTATTAATTACTTTAATAACGCCTAAAAATAGAATTATTATATCAATTTTACTATTTTTCGGCGATTAAAAATGAATAATGAAAGTTTGTATCGCTGAGAAACCTAGTGTGGCAAGAGAAATCGCTAACATTTTGGGAGCCAACACCAAACATGATGGATATTTTGAAGGAAACGGTTATGCCGTTACCTATACTTTTGGCCATTTGTGTACACTTTTAGAACCAAAAGACTACAAACCTCACTGGAAAAGCTGGGATTTGAACAATTTACCCATGCTTCCAGAGAAATTTGGAACCAAAGTTACAGCTGACTCTGGAATCCAAAAACAATTCAATATTGTAAAGTCATTATTCCAAAAAGCCGATGTGGTTATCAACTGTGGGGATGCCGGACAAGAAGGAGAATTAATACAACGTTGGGTAATTAATCAAGCTGATTACAAAGGAAAAGTACAACGTTTGTGGATTTCCTCATTAACTGAAGAAGCTATAAAAGACGGATTTAGTAATCTTAAAGAAGAAGAAGATTACAATAATTTATACTACGCTGGTTATTCTAGAGCAATTGGAGATTGGTTATTAGGTTTAAACGCTACACGTTTATATACTGTAAAATTTGGTGGTTACAAACAGGTACTTTCTATTGGTAGAGTTCAAACACCAACACTAGCGATGTTAGTAAATCGTTATTTAGAAATCCAAAATTTTAAACCTCAACCTTACTGGGAACTACAAACTACCTATAGAAATACACTTTTTAATTGTGAAGAAGGTCGTTTTCTAAAAAAAGAAGATGGACAAAAATTCGCAGATAAAGTAAAAGAATCTGACTTTGAAATTGTTTCTGTGAAAAAGAAAAAAGGAAAAGATTATGCTCCTAAACTTTTTGATTTAACAGGATTACAAGTATACTGCAACAATAAATTTGGATTTTCTGCTGATGAAACCTTAAAAATTGTTCAAAAATTATATGAAATGAAAGTAGTTACTTATCCAAGAGTTGATACTACTTTCTTACCAAATGATATATACCCTAAAGTTGCTGGTATTCTTAAAAACTTAACTAATTATGCTGAAATAGCTCAGCCTTTATTAGGTAAGAAAATTAAGAAATCGTCTCGTGTTTTTAATGATAAAAAAGTCACCGATCACCACGCTATAATTCCTACTGGAGTTCAAACGAATTTACAATACAATCAACAACAAGTTTATGATATCATTGTTCGTCGTTTTATAGCTGTTTTTTATCCTGATAGTGATATTGCAAATACAGCCGTTATTGGTAAAGCTGATGATGTATCTTTTAAAACTACTGGAAAAGAGATTTTAACTAAAGGATGGCGAGTAGTTTTTGAATACAATGAAGAACCTAAAAAAGTAACTTCAGACCAAAGTTTACTTCCTAATTTTGAAGAAGGAGAAAAAGGTCCGCATGAACCAAGTTTCTTAGAAAAAGAAACAAAGCCTCCAAGAAATTATACAGAAGCAAGTTTGTTACGTGCTATGGAAACTGCAGGTAAACAAGTAGATGATGATGAAATGCGAGAGCTAATGAAGGAAAACGGAATTGGTCGTCCATCTACACGTGCAAGTATTATAGAAACACTTTTTAAACGTAAATATATTGAACGTCAGAAAAAATTAATTCTACCAACTAAAACAGGTATAGATTTAATCCAACTAATTGACAATGAACTTTTAAAATCTGCTGAACTTACTGGACTTTGGGAAAAACGTTTAAAGGAAATTGAACGCGGAGATTATCATGCAAGTACTTTCATTAAACAAATGAAACAAATGGTAGATCAATTGGTTTATGAGGTTCGATCTAGTAAAAAAACGGTTCGCCTTTCCGCAGAAAATAATACAGAAGATTCGACTGCAAAAAAAACGAAAAAGAAAACAACGAGTAAAAAGACAGTAGTTGGAAAAGAGTGTCCGAAATGTAAAAAAGGAAACTTACTAAAAGGTAGTACTGCTTACGGATGCTCGAATTATAAAAACGGTTGTGATTTTAAACTTCCCTTCTCTTTCTTAGAGAAAAAGATTTCTGAAAGTCAATTAATTCGATTACTTGACAAAGGATGTACTACTAATTTAAAAGGTTGGAAAACTGAACAAGGAAAAGTAGAAGGTTTAGTTCGCTTTGATGAGCATTTTAATTTAAAGTTAGAACCTAAACAAGGAGGTGCGGAAAAAACTAAAGCCATTCCTGATAAAATTACCTGTCCAAAATGTAAAAAAGGGACTATTTTAAAAGGTAAATCTGCTTATGGATGCTCAGAGTATAGTAATGGTTGTACTTATGTTTTTCCTTTTGCTAAAATTAAAGAATTAGCTAATGGAAAAGATATTACCAAAGCAATGGTGTATGATTTTTTAACAAAAAAGTTTGAATAATTGAGTAAAACCAAAGCCATTCGCATAAACAATCAATATGAATTAAATAATTTATTTAGGGGGAAGGAAATAAACTTTGGTTTTTTAATTAAACACAAATCCTAAAAATCACATAGGATTTGTATTTTTTTATCCACTCTAAAGATTTCTCTGTTAAATCTTGAATTCTTTCATAATCATACTCTCCTTCAAGTTTTTTAAAAATTAATTTATAATATTTTCTTTATTGAATATTGAGATTTCTATTTCACTAAACATTAGTCTTTTATTTTTAATTTTATATTTTGATAAAAATTATTAAAATATACCTATGAAAAAAATATTTATTGTAACTTTTCTATTATTCGTAAATCTAGTTTTTTCTCAAGCCATTAAAAGCGAAAATCTAGTTGGAAAACCTTTTGGTAATTATACTTTTGAAACATTAAACGGAGATACTCTTTCTATAAATAACGTAGTAAAGAATAAACCTAGAATAATGATAGTTTCAGCTTCTTGGTGTGCTCCTTGCCAAGCTCAAACTTTAGCAGTAAATGAATTAGTAGACAAATATTACTCTAAAGTAGACTTCTTTACTTTATTATGGGATTTAAAAAGAGATGTTGTTGAAATGAAGGATAAATACAACGATAAAATCACATTAATTCCATCAAAGATTCAAGAAGAAAACATTGCTTGCATTTCAATTTCTGGATTTAAACACTGTGCAGGTTTTCCAACAATATATGCAATCGATGAAAATAATATTATCCAAGCAGTTAAAACTGGTGCTTCTATGGAAATAACAACCACTCATGAGGGTAAGACTTATAAAGTATCTGCTGAAGAAGCCCATGAAAATAATTTAGACAGTTTAGAAGAAATTATATTGAATTTACTAAAAGCTAAAGACTAAGAATAAAAATTATACAAATCCTAATTTAAAATCAGGATTTGTATTTTTTTATCCACTCTAAAGATTTTTCTGTTAAATCTTGAATTCTTTCATAATCATACTCTCCTTCAGAGTTTTTTAAAATTAATTTAGATCCCATACCTAAACAAACTGCTCCAGCCTCAATCCATGATTTTATACTCTCTTCATTTGGTGAAACTCCACCAGTTGGCATAATACTTGTCCATGGACTTGGTCCTTTGACTGCTTTAATAAACTCTGGTCCGTAAACACTTCCCGGAAATAACTTTACCACTTCACATCCAAAAGCTTCTGCTTTTGAAATTTCAGTTAAAGATCCGCATCCTGGAGACCATAAAACTTTTTTCTTATTACATGTAATAGCTATTTCTTCTTGAAAAGCAGGAGTTACTACAAAATTTGCTCCTAATTGCATAAAAAGAGAAGCCTCAGCGGCACTGGTTAAAGAACCTACTCCTAAAATCATATCATGATACTGAGTATTACAATATTTAGAGAGTTTACCAAAAACTTCATGAGAAAAATCTCCTCGCGCAGTAAATTCTAGTAATCGAGCACCACCTTTGTATAATGCGTCTACTATTTTTTTACATACTTCTATATCTTCATGATAAAAAAGAGGAACTAATCCTGTTCTATCCATTGCTATAATCACTTGTATACGTGAAAATTTAGCCATAATCTATTGTTTAAATCATCTTGAAACTTTACCAGATGTATTTCCATCTACCATCTGTAAAACTTCTTCTTTAGTTGTTAAATTAAAATCTCCAGAAATTGTATGCTTTAAGCAACATGCAGCTACTGCAAAATTCAATGTTTTTTGTAAATCAAATTCAGGATTTATTAACCCGTATAACAAACCTCCCATAAAAGCATCACCACTTCCTACTCTATCTACTACAGGTGTAACATCTCTAGTTTGAGCTTTTAAAATTTTAGATTTATCATATAAAATTCCTCCAATTTTTTGATGTGATGCACTTACAGAATAACGTAAAGTTGTTGCCATTACATCTAAATTAGGACAATTTTCTACTATAATATCATATAGTTTAGATAAAGATTCTAAATCCTCATAATTAGGTGTTACTTTTGACTTACCCAGCATAAAAAGTGCAGTATCGATGTCTCCTAATATGATGTTACTGTACTTTAATAACTCTGGCATGATATCTTTAGGATCTTTACCATATTTCCACAACTTAGATCTATAATTTAAATCTGAAGAAATAATAATACCTTTTTCGTGAGCTGTTTTAACTGCTCTTAAGCATTCTGCTGCTGCATTTTGAGAAATCGCTGGAGTTACACCACTCCAGTGAAAATGAGTTGCGTCTTTTAATGCAGTATCCCAATTTATTTGACCTTCTTTAATATTAGCAATCGCACTATCTTCTCTATCGTAAATTACTTTACTGCCACGAGTTCCTGCTCCAGTTTCTAAAAAATAAATACCTATTCTTTTTCCATCTAAAACAATATGATTCGCACCTACATTACGTTGTCTTATCTTTTCTATTGCGCATTGCCCAATATCATTATTAGGCAAACAAGTAATAAAATCTGAAGTAACACCATAATTTGCCAAAGACACAGCTACATTGAATTCTCCACCTCCATAGGTTACATCAAAGAAATTTGCTTGAGAAAAGCGAAGATGTCTTTCTGTAGCCAATCGCATTAAAATTTCACCAAAAGCAACAACTTTACTCATTTCTTAAAATATTTTTATAATCAAATAATGATTTAATTAAATACCTAGAGCTTGTCCTCCTCCAATTTGTATTGTCTCTGCGGTGATGAATGCAGCATCTTTACTTGCTAAAAAAGAAACTACACCTGCTACGTCTTCTGGCTGCCCTAATCTACCTAACATAATATTTTTAGCCCATGAAGCAAATACTTCTGGCTTTGTAGATTTAATTTGTTTGTGAAAATCTGTATCAATAGTTCCAGGAGAAACAGCATTTGATCTAATTCCGTATTCCGCTAAATCTTTCGCTAATGCTCTAGTTAAAGTATGAACTGCAGCCTTTGAAGTTCCATAAATACCAGCTCCAGGACCACCTGCATTCCAACCTGCATTTGATGTGTAGTTTATAATTGATGGATTATCACTTTTTTTCAAATAAGGAATTGCTGCTCTTGAAGCGAAAAAAGCCGAGTCTAAATTTAAAGCCATTACAAAACGATAAAAATCAGTTGTCATTTCTTCAAAACGTTGACGACCTCCTAAACCACCTGCATTATTTACAAGTGTGTCTATTTTTCCATACTTCTCTCCTATTTTGGTGATATTTTCTGTAACTGCTTCTTCTTTGGTGACATCAAAACCATAATATTCTGCTGTTATACCTTCAGCTGTTAATTCTTCAACTCTTTTTGCGCCCATATCATCTTCAATGCCATTCAAAATGACAGTATATCCATCTAATCCTAACCTTTTTGCAACAGCAAAACCTATTCCTCCTGTTGCTCCTGTAATTACAGCTATTTTGCTCATTTTAATTTTTGTTTTTTTTGTTAATTGTTTCTTATTTATATTTCTAGTTTTTCGCTTGAAGACGTTCTATTTTTGGACATAAAATCCATACACTTGCTAAAGCTATTGTTGCTAAAATTGCTCCAATGACAAATACTGGTGTGTAATTTCCTCCTTTAGTTAACCATGGTACAAAGAATGTTAACCCTGCCGCAGCTAATTTTGCTGCCATACCTGAATATCCGGAAAGTGTTCCTACTGTTTTTCCACTAAATAAATCACTTGGTAAAGTTTGTATGTTCCCAATTGCAGTTTGAAATCCAAATAGAATTATTGCCATAATTAGTACAGCTGTAGTTGGTCCGCCTGGATTAGCTAGTGCTAATAACGCAGGTAGCATAATTAAACATCCTAAAGTAATGACCATCTTTCTTGTTTTATCAATACTCCAACCTACTTTTAATCTATTGTGAGCTAATAAACCACCAAACCAAGCTCCTACTGCTGCTCCTAAATAAGGTACCCAACCATAAAGTCCAATTCCTTTTACATCCATTCCATAAACTTCAAATAAATAAATAGGAATCCACGATACAAATAGCCACCATATTGGATCGATTGCTGCTGAAGAAATGATTACTCCCCAACTTTGTTTGTGAGCTAATAATTTTGAAGTATTTGGATTATATTCTTCCGCTGTAGATTCACTTGAGGCTTTCGTACTTTCATTTTGACCTTTCAAAATATAATTTCTTTCCTCTTCTGTTATCCAAGGATGTTTTTTTGGTGGAGCTTTTACCATTATAATCCATGGAATTAACCATAATAGTCCAAGAGAACCCACCAAAATAAAGATGGTTTGCCAGCTGAAATGAACAGCTAAGTATGCAATTAAAGGAATTGCAATTGTACCACCTATGGCTGCTCCTGAATTAAACAATCCTTGTGCGAAGGCCCTTTCTTTTGTAGGAAACCATTCTGCATTACCTTTTGATGCTCCTGGCCAATTTCCTGCTTCAGAAATACCTAAGATCGATCTGAATAATGCAAAACTTGCAAACGAATTTGCTAAAGCGTGTAAAGCTGTAGCTATAGACCAAACTCCTATAGAAAGAATAAAACCTAATCGTGTTCCAATCCAATCAAAAATTTTCCCGAAAATAGCTTGTCCAAATGCATAAGAAAACATGAACACTATGGTTATCCAAGAATAAATCTCTTTTCTTTGATCTGCGTTCTTATCAGGATACAATTCTTCTGCAATGTCTGGCCATAAAACAATTAATGTTTGTCTATCTATATAGTTGATAATAGCTGCCAATGCAATTAAACCTATTACCCACCATCTAAGTCCTTTGATTTTCATTTTTACTTTAGTTTACAACGTATTTGGTCTGGGCTCATAAAACTGGCTTTATGAACCTTATTGATTTTTCTAATATATCTGTCAGAATTTCAGTTGTTTGAAATTATCTAACTAATACTCTATATGTAATTTGTTTGTTTTCGCTTAATTAAAAAGCTGTTTTTGAGTTTTGATTTATATTTCTTTGTCTGAATTATAACAATACTGATATAACACGCTAAAATGATCTTTCATTTTTTGTTTTGCTAACTGGGGATTTTGATCTTTTATCGCTTCATATATATCGTAATGTTCTTGTATACCTTTTTGCGCCAAGTTTTTATCACATACATGATATTTTTCAAAATTGGTTATGATACCTGGCGTAATCATTAACATGAAAGTATTTATTGTACTATTACCACTTGCTTTTGCTATTGCCAAATGAAATAATAAGTCTTCTTGAACAGCATCTTCACCTTTATTTACCTTTTCTGTATACGCTTCTAAAGTTTGAGCCATGGCTTGTAAATCTTCATCAGTACGTCTTAATGCTGCTAGCCTTGCAGTTTTAAGTTCTAATAAAATTCTGGTTTCAACCAAAGATTTAAAACTTGGATCTTCTAACCCTAGAATATCTTCAATCATACCATTAAGGGCAATTACACCAATATTAGCTACGAAAGTCCCGCTTTGAGGAATTGATTTCAACAATCCGTAAAACTCAAGTTTTTGAATGGCTTCTCTTATATTTCCTCTTGAAACACCAAACTTTTCAGACAACATTCGTTCTGAAGGAAGCTTATCACCTGGTTCTAAGTTCTTAAAGTTTATCAATTCTCTGATTTGAGAAATAATTTTCTTTTGAACATTTTCGCTGTCATTTGTTGTTAAAATATCTAATTTCATGTACTTTCTATATAATTGGTTAACCAGTTCCGATTTACGAATTTAATAAATTACATCTGTTAAAGTTTATATTTATCTGCTATTTTTTGAAAAATTAATTGCTAATTAATGTGATACTTCTAACTTGTAAAATCGAACTCGGGCAAATGCATCTTTATCTCTAGTTTGAAAATAGTTACCTGCTTTAAAATAGTTCTCAAAAATACCCCACCTTTTCATATGAATATTCTCGTATACTTTAAATTCATTATTATTTAAAATTACTACCATTTTTCCATCAGATACTTTTACTTCAAGTGTAAATTTTTTAAAACCTACTTTCTGTTTAAATGTATAACCTTCATCATCATCCCAAGCATCTTTATGCAACAACTCTTTATATGTTGCTGTCTTGTTTTTTAGAATTTTAGTCTTAACTCTTACTTTACCGTTCTTCCAATATATCTTTAAAATTGGAGGAGCATTATTATCTTTTTGACCAATCAACTCTTTTTGTTCATTCGTTAATCTTCCATGAATTTGCATAATGATTGTTTTATGATATTCTCCTTTTTCATTTTTAGAAATCTCATCTATAGCTAATTTCCCTTTCATTCTACCGCCTTGTTTAAAAGTCCAGTTTACATTATTGTCACCTGGCTTCATTTGCTCACGTAATTCGGAACGAGAATACTTTGTATTTGCTGTAGTTATATTTGGTTCTGCATAAAATACTAAAGCTCCTCTTGCAGAATCGTTATACATATACTTTTTTAATACATCATTATTAGCATAATCAAAAATTTCTGGTGGACTTACCTCATAAGGTTTTCCTTTATCATTTCCTTCTGGAATGGTAACTTTCCAATGTGTAAGATCTATTTTTGGAAGCTTCGCTTTTTTTCTTCTTTTCTTCCTTTTTTTCTCGATCTTATTTTTCTTACCTGAAACGCTACTTTTTTGCGCCACACAGGTAGCGTTTACAGATAAGAATATCAATACTAAAAGCTTTACTATGTGCTTTAGAATACTTTTCATTAAACTTTACAAATTGATTGCTGTAATAACTATTGAATCTACTCGTATTTCTTCATCTCCGCTATTATAACCAAAATCTCCACCGCCACCTCCAGTAGCTGGTCCTCCTATTCCTCGAATGAATAGAGCAACACTATTGTTGGCTGCTGAATTAAAAGTAAAACGATAGGTAACATAACTATCATCTCCAGGATTACTTATAGCTTCTGTTAAAAGATTATTCGCAGCATCTTCAACTTGAGTAATCGAAGTGTAACCCCAGTTTTCTTGTGGAAATAATGCTGTATCTGTAAAATACATTGGAGAGTAACCACTTACATATCCCGATCCTGCTAAAGCTCTAACTTCTAACATACTTGGAAATGATCCGCCTGTTAAATCTTTAAATGAAGCTACAATCTCTATTGTATAATCTGAATTTGGTGTGACTTCGAATTCTTGATAAATATGATCTGGTTCATTATTATCGAATTTTAATACATTATCTGATCCACCATTACCAGAACTAGATTCTCCTTGATCACCTAAATCTTTGTTTATCCAAGCTGAACATGTACAATCTGAACCTGATGATTTCGGTAATTTTGTAAAATCTGCATTTACTAAAATTGGATCTGGAACATCTGGTTCTTCTGGCTGTATTACCTCTATTGTTTTAGAAATGGTACTTTCTACTCCAAGAGCATCTGAAACTGTTAAAGTTACGGTATAGCTTCCTTCACCCGGATACTCATTAACTCCTTCTTTTTCTATAGATGTGTTACCATCACCAAAATTCCAGCTAAAATTTGTTGCACTGTTAGATAAGTTAGCAAAATTATACAGTCTGAAATTCTCTGTACTCTGACTAAAATCGAAATCAGCAGATGGTGGTGTTGCATCTTCAATAGATCCTTCTTCTGGAAGTTCAAATTCGAAATTACATGATCCAAATATTAATATACCAACAAAAACTAAAACCTTTGTCAAGTATTTTTTTTGTTTTTTGAATTTATTTATTGTTTTCATTTTTTGTAAGCTCTTTTAATTAGTAACCAGGATTTTGTTCTAAAATCCCTCCTCCTAAATTCACTTCTCTTTGTGGGATAGGTAATAGTAAATCTGTTGCGCTAAAACTTGCTCCAATATTAGTAGAGAATGTTGTTAAGATTTCTTGTGCTTTATTGAATCGTAACAAATCAAAAAGACGATGATTTTCAAAAGCCAATTCTACTCTTCGTTCTAACAATAAGTCTTCTTTAGTTATATTGGTTACAGTAGTTGTTAATCCTGCTCTATCACGAATTGCTTGGAAAGAAGCTAAAGCCGCAGGAACACTAGTTTCATTTGATGATCCTATAATGGCTTCAACATGTAATAACAATACATCAGCATAACGTAGTACTACCCAATCATTTCCTGCTTGTGTTGGATTACTTGAAGTAGGGTCTATTCCTAGACTTGCATCTCCTTCAGGTATATATTTTACTACTTGAAATTGTGTTGGTTGTGCTTGATCTACTCTATATGAAAAATCAGTTCGATTACCTCCGAAGTTATCTAATGCTTCTTTTGCATCTGGAGTTACATAATTTACTCCACTAGTTCTTCCAACTGCATTCAACCATTCTGCAGAAAAATTTTGGCTATTTTGTGCATCATCACCTAAATATCCTATTGAAAATATAACTTCGTTGTTTCCTTCATTAAAGAATATATCTTTAAAATTAGTTTCTAAAGAAAAACCAGAATTCATTACGCTTTCACATAATTGTTGTGCTTCTAAGTAACGTTTGTTTTCTGTAGTCATATAAACTTTAGCCAATAACGTTTGTGCTGCTGCTCTAGATGCTCTGTTTTTTGACCCGTTTCCTAATGTTTCAATGGCTCTGTTTAAATCTGATTCAATTAGAGTATATACCTCATCTTTTGATTTTCTGGTAAATTGAATTTCTTTATCTGCTGGAGCGATAACTCGATCTATTAATGGAATATCCCCAAATAATCGTACTAAATTAAAATATGCATATGCTCTAACAAATTTAGCTTCACCTTCAAATCTAGTTCGGTTTGAACTACTTGCATTTCCTAAATTTTGTAAGATGATATTTGCTCTAAAAATAACATTGTAAAAACTACGATAATAATCTGCTACAATACCATTATTAGCTTCTATTGTATAGTTTTCAAATTGAGCTGCTTCTCCTTCACTACTTTTAGTTTGAGTATTATCACTTCTCATTTCAGTAACATAGAATTCAACTTGAATTCCGTGATTGTCATTAGAATTTGTCGAATTAATTCCTTGAATTCCGTCATACATATTAACAACACCTAGTTCTAATTCATCATCATTAGAGTAAAATGTCTCTCCATTCGGAGTTCCAACTGGTGCTGGTTCTAAAAAATTATCACTACATGAATACGAAATCAAAATGATAATTAATATTGTGTAAATATTTTTTATTTGTTTCATGGTGTTGTTTTAAAATTCTAAGTTTAATCCTAATGAAATAGTTCTTGCAATTGGTGAACCTGCTCTTTGATATCCAAAAGTTAAAGGTCCTGTACGTTGCACAAACTCGGGGTTAAATCCTGTATAATTACTTGCTGTAAAGTATAATAAGTTTTGCCCTGTTACATATACTCTTGCTCTAGTAAAAAAGTCGAAAGTATCTGGTAAATCATTTGAAAAATTGTAGCCAATATTTACATTTCTTAAAGCGATGTAAGAAGCATCTTGAATGATTGAATTGGTGAATATTTTTTGTTTTATGAATCCTTGATCTGGTGTTATAGCAGGATCAAAATCTTGTGAGCTATTGAAATGATTGAATAAATACTGATCTCCCATATTTCTGACCTCAGCTCCATGACTTCCTTGCCACATAAAGCTTAGATCTACATTTTTGTATCTAAAACTATTGCTAAAACTCCAAACTAAATCTGGATAAGGATCTCCTAAAATTGTTTTATCATCATCATCAATTAATCCATCTCCATTTAAGTCTTTTACATAAACATCTTGAGCTTGACCTCCAACTGGATGAAAAGGATCTCTAATAAACTCTAGAGGAATTTCTCTATCAACCACCCAACCATAAAAGGAAGCTACCGGATTTCCTACAGAATTGATCCATTCTGCCGCTCTTTTAGAATCTACATTTAAAATTTGACCATCAGAATCTCCAAAATTGATTAATTCATTTTCATTTATTGAAGCTAACATGCTTGATGACCAACTAAAATCTTCTGTTACGATATTACGAGTTTGTAACTCAAGTTCAATTCCTTTATTTTCAACTTCTCCAAGGTTGACTAAAGCTTGAGCAAATCCGGTAGTTACTGAAACTGGGTTAAAAAGTAGTTGTTTGTTATTGTTTCTTTTGTATACATCTACGGCTCCGCTGATTCTATTATTGAATAAACCAAAATCTAAACCTAGATTGATCTCACTAGATTGTTCCCATTGTAAATCTGGATTTGGTAAATTTAAAGGATCAAAAGCAGAGAGTACGTTGTTGTCTATTATTGTAGAAGTAGCTTGTAATAAAGCTATTGAAGGATACGTATCTATTAATACATCACCCGTATTCAATCTATTATTTCCACTTAATCCATAACTTGCTCTAATTTTTAAATTGGATACTACATCACTATCTTCTAAAAACTTTTCGTTACTAGCAATCCAACCAACAGATGCTGCTGGGAAATTTCCAAACTTAGAATCGGGTCCGAAAATAGAACTACCATCTCTTCTAAAACTTAAAGACACTAAATATCTATCATCAAAAGCATAGTTTATTCTTCCAAAGAAAGACATAAATGTAGTTTCATACTGTAAAGAAGATTTATTCGAAATATTAGTTGCCGCATCTAAAGTTTGAGAAATATCTGATGTAAATCCTGTTCCTGTTATAGATTGTGTTTTGGTATCAAAAGTTTCTGTTGAAAAACCAGCTACAGCATTTATGTTATGTTTATCATTAAACACATGATTATATGTGAAATAGTTATCTGAAACTAAATGAATTCTATTTAAATCTGTTGTTGTTAAAAAAGCTGCATCGGCTCCATTTCTATTTGCTAAAACTCCAGAGTAACGAAATCCGTTTCTTTGTTCAAAATCTCCTGAGAAAGAAGTTTTAAACTCTAAATCATCTACAATTTTATAATTCAAATATACAGAACCAAATAATCTAAACCTTTCTTCTGTTCTGTTTCTTTCCAATACTTTAGCAGCTGGATTTGTATTTGAAGAATTACTTATATCTGTTCCTCCTGTAGCTATTGGCTGACCTGTAAGTAAATCGTAATCATCAAACATACGTTGTACAGCATAATCGCCAATTTGTACATTAGCCCATCTTCCATTGTCTCTCAAGCGATTTACAAATTGAATATTATTTGCATCTACATATAATGGCAACCAAGATGGCTGTCTTAAAATATCATGAGCTGAACCATCAAAACGTCTTCGATCTGTAAATGTTGGTGTTAGGCTAAAACCAACTTTAAACTTCTTAGATAATTCTGTATCGACTTTAAGTTTTAAGTTATATTTTTTAAAATCGTCTGTAATTAAAACACCTTCATCATGAACATATCCAAGGTTTGCACTAAATTTTGTTTTTTTTGTTCCTCCTCTTACACTAAATGAATGATTTGTAATTGTACCTCCATCAAAAATAACATCTTGCCAACTTCTATCTGTACCAATTAATTGTTTATATCTTGTTCTATCAGATAACGAACCGTTAAGTGCTAATTCTGCTTGAGCTGTTTTTGCTAAGGTAAGATTATAAGCTTCTGATTGTCTCGCTTCCTTAATACCTGTGAAGGTATTGTACGAAAACTTGGTTTTTCCTTCTTTTCCTGATTTTGTAATGATTTGAATAACACCATTACTACCTCTAGATCCATAAATAGCTGTAGAAGCTGCATCTTTTAACACATCAAAAGAAGCGACGTCATTCATATCTAAAGAGCCTAAAAACTCATTATCAACTACTAATCCATCAACTACAATAAGCGGATCAGAAACTCCTGAAATAGAACCTGTACCTCTTATTCTAATCGTTGGTGCCGAACCTGCTTCTCCTTCAGTTGCTTGAATGTTTACTCCGGAAACTTGTCCTACTAAAGCATCATCAACACGAGCTACACCGATCTGTTCTAAATCTTTGTTAACAAGTTTAGATACCGCTCCTGTTACATTCGATTTCTTTTGTGATCCATAACCTACTACCACTACTTCATTAAGAACATTTGCTTCTTCGGTTAGTACAATGGTTAATTCTTTATTATTTTCAATCGTAATTAATCGATCTTTGAATCCAACACTTGAAATTTGAAGTACCTGTCCTTTTTTTACTTTTAAAAAAAATTTACCATCAAAATCTGTTGAAGTTCCTTTAACTGTACCAAATAAAATAATATTAGCTCCAGGTATAGGCTGGTTATCTTCTTTGGAAAGTATGGTACCACTTACCGTGAAAGATTCTTGAGCTGATATAGCAATCCAACAGAAGAGCATTGCTATAAAAGTTAATCTGGTTTGTAATTTCATAATTTGTTTGTTGTTTTTTGCGTCATTTCGATCTTATTCAAGTTCAAAATCTAAAACCAGATTTTGGCAATTCTCATATCTTTAGTATTTTTGCCTTATCGATTGCTTTTTGCACTTGATATTACTTCGGTTCCAAAGAAGTATATAAAAAGGATAGGACCTTAAACTATCCTTTTTTTTAGATCAAAATAAATTGGTTTACCAGTTTGGTTAACCAAATATAATTTATTTTTTGATTTATAAAAAATTATTTGTCAGTATTTTGCATAAAATCTTCTCGAATAGGACTAAATACATCAATCAAAACTCCTGCTTCTTTACAGATAGCTCCGTGCATAACGTGTGGTGGGATGTAAAAACAATCTCCTCCCTTAAGTATTTTAGTTTCTTTTCCTATAGTTAATTCGAAAGCTCCATTTTCTACATAAGTAACTTGAGAATGATAATGCTCATGCATTGGTCCTACTCCACCGACTTCAAAGTGTACTTTAACCAACATGATTTTATCATCATACCCCATAATTTTTCGTTTAACTCCTTCCCCAACAACTTCCCATTCAATTTCATCTCCAAAGAGAAATTCTTTACTCGCTTCAAATGTTTTCATTTCTATTGTATTTAATTATTGAAATAGTAAGCACCCACCCATTTGTAATGCTTATCTTTTATAGTTAATTCGTGTTTTGTATTTTCTGAGGGATTTGTATTTGAAATTATAAATACGCGTTGTTCTTTATTGGTAAATACAATTTTTATAGCAGTATAATCTTTATCATCATATATTATACTTGTATTTTCTATAGTACTTTTTGATTGTTTTGCTAGTTCAAGCACTGCATTATAAGTTCCGTGAGATTCTATAACATTTACAAATAATGTATTGGACTTATTTTGTTTACGGTGAATAAAAACCGGATCTCTTCTTAAATTAAAATTAGGATCATTTGCACCTATTCTTCCTAAAATGTAATCTTCATTTGTTTCAGATACAGAAGATATCGAATAGAATTTATTATGATTTAACCATGTAAACTGTGTGAATTGATTTAAAGGCTTCGCTTTTGCTTCTTTCCATAAATGCTGATATCCATTTGTATTACCTAAAGTATTTAATTGGAAAGAAGTTTCTAATTTTAAATTCGTTCCAATTACTTGTCCGAAATAATAAAAAGGTAAATCGTAAGTGTTATTATTTTTAGATTTTATTTTATTGATATCTAAAACAAAAGGAGCTGCTAAATCAGTATCTGTTACCAAAACCATTGTTCTTTGAAGTACAACATTATTATATGCATTATTTTCTATTGCACTTACAACTTGTACTTTCTTATTAGAGCTGTTAAACAAATATTTTTCTGAATGATTTTTACTACTCTCTTTAAACTTTCCTTTGTATTGAGAGGTTTGATTTACCGTAATGGTATTATGAGCAATAGTTTGTTTTGCCCAGGTTTTGTTCTCTTTTAAATACCCGCCACCATTTTTTTGTTCAACATTTACAAATCTTGATAATCCATAATCTTGAATTACTTCTTCACCATTTTCATACAATGAAAAAGAAAGTTTATCGAAATGTCCATGACTTAAACCATGAGCAGAATACTTCATTACTAAAGTCAATTTTTGATTCTTGTAAGTTCCTCTTAAAATACCAATGGCTCCTTCATCACCATTAGCTCCATCTGTTAATTCAATTGAACTTTTCTCAAAAGGTTCTGCTAAATCCTCTTTTAAAGCTAAAGCAACAGCCATACCTGTTTCATCTAATTGAACCTTATTTTGAGCTTTTGCGATAGATAATAGCTGTTTATTTTTATTTCCATAGAAATATGCAATATCAACTGCAGAAATTAGAGAAGAATTGAAGTATGACATTCCTTTTTGTCCATCATTTAAAGGAAAGAAATCTCCATCTTCATCTGTTAGATTTAAAATCGCATCTACAGACTTTAGTAAAACACCATTCTTGTATTCAAAAATTTTAAGCTCAGGTTTTTTGTTTTGAAGTGCTTGAGCAAAAATTAAAAAAGGATACAATGCATATCTGTGATAATACGGTCCTTCTGTATAATATCCATCAGGAGAAAACGGGCTATCTAAATTTGCTAGAAATCCTGCTTTTCCATCTTTAGACTTAATTAAACCACCGTCATTATCTAAAGCTTCATTTGAAATCCCATCTTTTTTTATACCATATAAAGCTCTATTTACCAATTCATCATCATTCATAACCAAACCAATCATACCAACAGCAACACAACCCCAAGTACTATGATTATGAATACGATTGAAAAATTGTGGTGTTTCTATTGATAAGAAATCAGCAAAGGGTCTGAATAAATTTTCTTCTAAATGGCCTCTATCTTTCTCCGATAACCAATTGTAAATACAATCGTAAGCTTGACTTGTATACACTAACCAGTTCGCATCGTTTAAACATTGCCAAAATATTTTACCTCTTGCATATGATCTTGTTTCGGGATGACGATTTAATTTTGGGTATAAATCTGCATATCCCATCAACATTTCCTTTATGTAAGCTGCATATTTTTCGTCACCTAAAATTTGAAATAAAAGTCCTGCCTTTTGCATTACCGCATAATTTATTTTATGCTGAGTATGTGGATAACCTCCAGCCATATCTTTTGGAATAGGAATATCAATTCCTTTGGCTATCTGCTCATCTACTTCATTTTTGGTTTGTTCTAATGTTTGATCGAATAAAGGTGTCGTTTTTAAATTCTTTTTGATGCTATTTACACCATCAACCGTTAACATTAAATTAGGGTGAGCTGCTGTGTGCTTATTTGCTTTTGTTTGACTCTCATTAGTTTTATTACATGAAAAAAACGAAAACAATAAAAGGATAAGAATAATTTGGGTTGTTCTTAACATGAGATTAGTAGATTAATTTTAATGCTAAATTTTCTTCTACTTTTAAAATCCCTGAGTTTTGAATTGTATTATTCACTCCTTTTTGACCTTTTGCTCCCCACAAAATAGCGATATAATCTACTGCATTATTTGTAAATGTATTGTCTTTAAAAACCATATTTACAATTCCTCTTGTTTTAATTAAAATCTCATTTTTAGCTCCTCTTCCGCAGTTAATGAATTTTGAGTTTTGTAATATCAAATTCCCTCCTATTGTAGATTCATCATATCCACCTCTGTAATAATCAACAACATTGTTTTCAATCTTGTTAAAAGTAGTATTCTCTATTTTTAAAAATTCTGCATTATAATCTCCTTTATCATTGGTTTCTTTATTTAAAAGAATTCCATTTTTACAGTTGGCAAATTGTGAGTTTTTAATAGTAATTTCGTCTGCAAATGATCCTTTAGAAACTTCTAAAATTGTTTGAAAATCTTCTACATTAGTATCATTTACAGTTAAATTATATGGCGAATGCATCAACTCTTTTAAAGTAGTAAATGCCTTATTTTTCTTATTCCCTTTCAGATTCAACCCTGATATTTCTAAGTTAGCATTTGGATGTAAAACAAACGCTGGAACATCAGAAATAAAGGTTATATTTACTTTTTTGTTTGAGCCTTTTGGAGTAATTTTTATCTTCTTTTTAATATGAAGAGAAGTTTCTAACTCATAATCATTTCCTGTTAAGTAGATTACTGCTTTCTCTTTAGTTTTTTCAATAGCAACTTTTAATTCTTTAGCAGTATTTACTGTAAATTCTTCTTCAGTTACTTTTTTATCATTTGGATGAAACCAATCTGTTCCGTATTGATTTGTATTTATTTCTTTACTAATATTTTTGCCATCAATTTGAATAGCTCCAATAGTATTATTCACTCTTTTGTTACCAAATAAATCAGTAGTAATTCGATCTTCAAATTCAAATCCATCGTAAGGAGTTTCATTTATCGCTATTGAAATTTGCAACCAGCTTGATTCTACTTTAGTTTCAAACTTTTGGGTTATTATTCCTTCTGTTTGAACCTTACTTATATTTGGATTATTAGAAATGTTTTTATAGAACGAAATTCCATCAACTTTATCGTAAGTAACAATTGGAATATCTTCATAGCTTTCGTTATATAGGATATTATTCGCGATGATGACTCTTTCTGGTCTTGCTGATCTAATTTCTGAAGGTGGTAAAACATCACTTTGTTCTAAATTTGCTCCAACACTAAAATGAAATGGCGCACGACAATTCACCCAACTATTATTAGCAATAACAACGTCTGTTACTTGATTATACCTATTTAAAGGTGACTTAGGTATTCCGTTCATTATAGCTAATGGCGCTCTAAATTCTTTTCCTTTTAAATTATAGAAATAATTATTGGTAATCCAGTGACCGGTATTGATAACTCTAATTCCCCCGATGAAATCAGAGCTATCGTTACCTATAAAAATGTTTCCATTTATTTTATTGTAATTACCATGCCTCAATACTAAAGAACCTTCACACTGGTAAAAAACATTGTGATTAAACTCATTAAAATTAGATTTACTAGAAATAATTTCTACTTCTCCGTTACATTTTTCAAAATAATTATTCTCTACCTTAACATAAGCTGGAGTCATTGAAGTATAACTATCGCCAATTTGCATAGTTTCAGCTCTAGGACCACCTTTTCTTGGTCTAGGTCCAAAATGATTAGCGAAAATTTTATGGTAAGTATTTATGTTTTCGTTTCCTTTTAAGAAAACTCTAAGTGTGGGTCCTTGGTTACTTTTTCCTGTTATGTAACAATGATCTAACTGATTTTGTTGTCCCCAAAATTCAATCCAATGATCTTTTTTATTTCTATCTGGTTGAGTAAAATCTTCAATTACACAATTAGAAACTGTACAATTTTTTGCGATTTTATTATTATCTACCTTAAAACGAATTACTGCTTTCTCTGTTGTGTAACCATCTTTAAAGTGTAAATCTTCAACTTTTAAATACTCGCCTCCAATTTTTAAAAAAGATTTACCTGTAATAAATACTTTCCCTTTTTCTTGTGCTTTAAGTGTAATTGGAGCCTTTTTTGTTCCTATAGCATAAAACTTTAACTCAATATCTTCCCACTCACCATTAGATAACAGAATAACATCTCCTGGTTTTGCTTTATGAATAGCTTCTTCCAAAGCCGCCTTAGTTTTAACTAAAATTTCATTTTTAGTGACCGTATTACAATTGCAACACATAGCAATAATAATGAAACATAAAATAAACTTTCTTACTTTTAGGATAATTTTCCCCATTATATTGTAGCTCTTAGATTTTCTGGTTACAAAAACATAACATTTTAATGATTTTAAAACAGTATATTTTTAACTGGTTTACCAGATTGGTTGACCAAACTTAAAAAAAAATTAATACTCTACAAAAAATAACATGATTATTTTAAGTTATTATTAAAATTTAAGCTAATAAATTATAAGAAATAAAGTATTTGTAGTTAAGTGTACAATAATTTCTTCCTACTACCATTTACGATTTATAGCTTTATTTTTTATATACAAACGCAAATACTAGTAAAAAAATAAAAAATATAGGAAGCAATAAAACAACTATCATTCCTCTTTCTCCTGTTTTGTTGGTGGAGATCAGTAGGAATAAACAAATGATTGAAATCAGTAAACTTAAAGTTCTAATTAACTTTAAAGGAAATTCATACTATTTATTGTCTTTATAAAACTCTTTCAGTTTATCTGCATTTTTAAGAGACTTTTCAATCCACTCCGAATAAATAGTTAACTGTTCTTGTTTTGTTAGTTGCCAATTTACATCAGATTTTCTTAAACGAGTGGTAACATCTTGAAGTATAATAGCTGCAGCAACGGAAATATTTAAACTTTCTGTAAAACCTACCATTGGAATTTTTAAATAACCGTCTGCATTTTCCATCATAAATTCAGAAACTCCTTCTCTTTCTACTCCAAAAACAAAAGCAGATTTTTTGGTGATATCAAAATCAGATAAATAACAAGAATCGTTATGTGGTGTGGTTGCTATAATTTGATATCCTTTATTCTTTAAATCTTCAAAACATTCTTGAGTATTATTGTTTTGAGATTTAAATCGATGAAAATCTAACCATTTTTGACTTCCTTTGGCTATTTTTCTTGAAACCTTGTTGACATAACTATTCTCTACAGTATATACATCTTGAATTCCGAAAATATCACAACTTCTTACTACAGCACTTGCATTATGTGGTTGAAAGACGTTCTCTAAAACTACAGTAAAATGCTTAGTTCTATTAGCTAGTACCTCTTTAAATGTTTGCTTTCTATTGTCTGTAACGTAACCTTCTAAATATTGTAATAATTCTTCATCTATCATACCGCAAACTTATAAAAATTATTACTTTAGAAACATGAAAAAATTAGTTGTACTTACAGGAGCTGGAATTAGCGCAGAAAGCGGAATAAATACTTTTAGAGATGCTGATGGATTATGGGAAGGTCATGATATTATGGAAGTAGCTTCTCCACAAGGTTTTAGAAATAATCCTGAATTGGTTTTAGATTTTTACAACCAAAGAAGAAGACAACTATTTGACGTTTCTCCTAATGAAGCTCACTTTAACCTGAAAAAGTTAGAGGATGAATATGAAGTACATATCATTACACAAAATGTTGATGATTTACATGAGCGAGCTAAAAGTTCACATATTATTCATTTGCATGGAGAGCTTTTAAAAGCAAAAAGTTCGATTTCAGATGATTTTATTTGTGAATGGACTAAAGATATAAATATTGGCGACAAAGCTAAAGATGGTTCTCAATTACGCCCTTACATCGTGTGGTTTGGTGAAGATGTACCTATGATACCAAAAGCTGTTGAAATTGTTGAACAAGCAGATATTTTTGTTATCATTGGAACTTCAATGCAAGTTTATCCTGCAGCTAGTTTAATCAATTTTATTGAGGAAGAAACACCTATATATTTTATTGATCCTAAACCTATGGTAAATAAAAACGCCTTTAATAATTTAACAATTATTAAAGACGTAGCTTCTTTGGGGACAAAAAAATTATTAGAATTACTTAATGTAAGTAATCATTAAATTGTCGTCTGAGTTCTCAAGATCTTCTACTAACTCGATGATAAGTTTACTTTCAGAAATTTCAATAACTCTATGGAAAATTGTTTCATCTCCAGAAAGTTTAATCATTTTCTTACTCTTATCGTAAGTCCATGAAAAGGTTTTAGAATCACCAAAGTGATTCTCCTCAACTTTTCCATCTTTAGAAAATACTAACCATTCATCGGTTTTATTCGATGCTAATTCAGGTTCTTCACCTTTTTCTTGAATAGATTCAATGAACCATTTTCCAGAAGTTAAGATTGTTTCCACTTCTTGTGCCTTAACAGTGAAAGTTAATAAACCTAAAAATAATGCTAATACTAATTTCTTCATTTTGATAGATTGTGTTTTTACTCAAAAATAAACAAAAGTTAGACCAAAAATGTAATTGTTGATAATTAACTTATAATTTTTTCAAAAAAGTTGTATAAATCACCCTTACTAATGGCACTACCTTTTTCTATTAAATCAAATATTTCTATGTTTCTCTCTGAAGAATAGTTTTTTGTTCCATTAAACAGCTCTACATCTTCAGAATCATAGTTTTCTAGTAACCAATTATAATCATTTTGTGTCAATAAATCAACTTCTTTATGAACTTTAATTACTATTCTAGAAATTTTATCTTCTTTACATTCAAAGAGATTGATAGTATTTTTAGAAAAATGCTCTAAATATTCTGCTCTTTTTAATACATCTTCCCAAACGATATCGCTAAATAAATTCAATTCATTTTCTGCTAAAGCAGGCTGTTGTTCTTTTATTTTTTTCCACTCGTTAAAATCTACTCCTTGTGTTGCTAAAAACTTTGAAAATTCTTCATGTAAACTTTCAAACTGTTCTTTTGTTAGCTGTCTATATTTCATTTGGCAATTTTAAGAGTAAATTTGGATTTGGACAATTTTGTTTGTAAAAATCTACATCTTCTTTTGAACAAACCCCAGGGTAATCTCCTTGCTTACCTTGCATATCTACAATCAATTGAAAATGCAAATGCGGGGCATAATCTCCATTTACTGTATTCTCTCCTAAATATCCGATAACTTCTTCCTGAGTTACTTTTTGTCCAACTTTAATATTCTCCAATGAATCTAAAGATAAATGACCGTATAAACTATAAAACTCAATATCTTTTACTTGATGTTTGATAATTATTGTTGGTCCATAATCTCCATGATTCAAGTTATTTTTAAAACTGTGTATTTCTCCATCTAAAACTGAAAGAACTTTTGTTCCAGCGTCACACCATAAATCTATTCCTAAATGAATATTTCGCTCATTTTCTTCGGAAGAATTAAAATAAGCACTTCTTTTATAAATGTCTCTTTTTTCAATATACCCTCCAAAAGCTACTTTAGCGTTTTTTTCTTTTAAAAACCTCTCTAAATATGTTGACCATTCTTCTGAAGAGCTTACATCGAAAGTGTTTAAATCATTATTTTTAGTTGAGATAGAAATTGGAATGAAATCGTTAATAGTAAAACGAGTATCTATTACTTTCAAACTAGTTTTCTGTATAGAATTTAGAATTTCTTTCATGTGATAAAAATAAAAAAGTGCAGTAAAAACTGCACTTCTTTTTATATAAATTTAAACTTAAAGCTTAGTTTCTATTTACATCTATAGAATTTGATAAATCAAAAATACCATTTAGATCAGTTGATGCATTTTTACCTACTTCTAAACCTTCTAGATCACCTTCATAACGGATGTACCAAATTAGACATTTTCCAACTCCTGCACCATCAAAATTAACACCTTCTAATGCTGTCATATCTCCAGGTAATCCTAAAATCATTCCTGCGTCATCTGTTACAATAAATGAACTTTTAGAACCTACTGGATTTCCTGTAACTGCAACGCCTGAAACATTGTCTACCATACCATCACCAGCTGTAAAATTAAATGGTCCTCCTGTTAACATTCCAGCTTCAGGTTGCGCAACTCTATCTACATCAATTGAGTTAGATAAAGCGAACACACCTTTAAGGTCATTTGCATTTTTATTCATTTCTAAACCTTCTAGACCATCTTCATATCTAATGTACCAAATTAAACATTTACCAACTCCGGCACCATCAAAGTTCACGCCTTGTAAAGCTGTCATATCTCCAGGTAATCCTAATATCATTCCTGCATCATCTGTTACAATAAAAGATCTGTTAGTTCCTACAGGAGATCCTGTAACCGCGATACCAGAAACATTATCAACCATACCGTCACCAGCTACAAAAGTAAATGGTCCTCCTGTTAACATTCCTGCTACTGGAGCTGTAACTCTATCAACGTCAATTGAGTTAGATAAAGAAAAAATACCTTCTATATTATTTGCATTTTCTCCCATTGCTAAACCTTCTAATTCACCTTCGTAACGAATATACCAAATTAAACATTTACCAACTCCGGCACCATCAAAATCAACTCCTTCTAAAGCTGTCATATCTGCTGGCAAACCTAAAATCATTCCTGCATCGTCTGTTACAATAAAAGAACTTTTAGAACCTACTGGATTACCAGTTACCATAACATTAGAAACATTATCTGCAATACCATCACCAACACCAAATTGGTATGGTCCTCCTGTTAACATTCCAGCTACTGGAGGTGCAACTCTATCTACATCAATTGAATTAGATAATGAGAAAACACCGTTTAAATCATTCGCGTTTTTCCCCATTTCTAGTCCTAAATCTACCGCAGATCCTTCATAACGAATATACCAAATTAAACATTTACCAACTCCAGCACCATCGAAATCAACTCCTTCTAAAGTAGCGATGTCTCCTGGTAAACCTAAAATCATACCAGCCTCATCTGTAACAATGAATGAACTTTCAGATCCTTCAGGACTTCCAGTTACAGCAACTCCAGAAACATTATCTACATTTCCATCACCTGCAGCAAAAATAAATGGTCCACCAGTAAGCGTTCCTGCTACTGGTCCACCTTCTCTGTTTACTTCAATATTGTTTGATAAATCAAAAAGATTTCCTGGTGTTAAGTCATTAGCGTTTTCACCAACTTCTAAACCTGATAAACCATCTTCATAAGCAATATGCCAAATATAACATTTACCTACACCAGCTCCATCGAAGTTCACACCTTCTAAAGCTGTAATATCACCTGGTAATCCTAAAATTAAACCAGTATCATCTGTAACAATGAATGAAGTATTAGATCCTTGTATATTACCTGTAACAGTAACACCTGATACATTATCTACTTTACCATCTACAAAAAAAGTAAAAGGTCCTCCGTTTAAAGTACCAGCTTCAGTATTTACTACTTCTTCGTCGTCGTTACAAGAAGTAAATGTAAAAGTAAAGGCTAAAGCTATAACCCCTAAAATTAATTTTTTCATTATAAATTAGTTTTTTCGTTAATTATGCGCTTTAGTCGGTAATTTTTTTCTTTACTTACAAAAAAACTCTTGATTTTTTAATCAAGAGTTAATTTTTAATTAGTTTTTATATATTTTTCTTAAGCGTTTTGCTTCTTAATTAAATTTAAAGCAGAACCTTCATTATACCATTCTATTTGACTTTGGTTGTAAGTATGATTTACTTTAATTTCATCTTTTGAACCGTCTGCATGTGCAACTTCGATTGTTAATTGTTTATCTGGAGCAAACTCATTTAAATCTAAAAAATTGAAAGTATCATCTTCTTGAATTAAATCATAATCCGATTCATTATCAAAAGTTAAACCAAGCATTCCTTGTTTCTTCAAATTTGTTTCGTGTATACGAGCAAATGACTTAACAATTACTGCTACTACTCCTAAATGACGTGGTTCCATAGCTGCATGTTCACGAGATGAACCTTCTCCATAATTATGATCACCAACAACTACTGTTGGAATACCTGCTGCTTTATATGCTCTTTGAGTTGCTGGAACTGCATCGTATTCTCCATTTATTTGACTTTTCACAAAATTTGTTTGTTTATTGTAAGCATTTACAGCTCCAATTAAACAGTTGTTAGAAATATTATCTAAATGTCCTCTGTAACGTAACCATGGACCTGCCATAGAAATATGATCGGTTGTACATTTACCGTAAGCTTTAATTAAAAGTTTTGCTCCTTTAATTTCGTTTCCGATAGGTGTAAATGGCGTTAATAATTCTAAACGTTCAGAGTTTGGATCTACAACTACTTCTACTCCACTTCCGTCTGCAACTGGCTCCAAGTATCCATTCTCTTTAACTTCAAAACCTTTTGGTGGTAATTCCCATCCTGTAGGTTCATCAAGTTTTACTTCTTCACCATTTTCATTAATTAATGTATCTGTAATCGGATTAAAGTCTAATCTACCTGCAATCGCAATAGCTGCCACTAATTCTGGTGAAGCTACAAAAGCATGTGTATTTGGATTTCCGTCTGCACGTTTAGCAAAATTTCTATTGAAAGAATGTACAATACTATTCTTAGGTGCATTTTTTGGATCTTTATAACGTGCCCATTGTCCAATACAAGGTCCGCATGCATTTGTAAATATGGTTGCGTCTAACTTTTCAAAAACTCCAAGAATTCCATCACGTTCTGCTGTATAACGAACTTGTTCTGAGCCTGGATTAATTCCGAATTCTGCTTTTGTTTTTAATCCTTTATCTAGAGCTTGTTGTGCGATTGAAGAAGCACGTGATAAATCTTCATAAGAAGAGTTCGTACAAGAACCAATTAATCCCCACTCAACTTTTAAAGGCCAATCATTTGCATTTGCTTTTTCTGTCATTTCAGGTCCAGCTGGCGTAGATAAATCAGGTGTAAAAGGTCCATTTAATAATGGTTGTAATTCTGATAAGTTGATTTCAATTACTTGATCGAAATATTGTTCAGGATTTGCATAAACTTCAGCATCAGCAGTTAAATAATCTTTTATTTCATTTGCAGCATCAGCAACATCAGCTCTATCTGTAGCACGTAAATAACGTTCCATTGAATCGTCGTAACCAAAAGTAGAAGTTGTCGCTCCAATTTCTGCTCCCATGTTACAAATTGTTCCTTTTCCTGTACAAGACATTCCTGTTGCTCCAGGTCCAAAATATTCAACAATAGCACCTGTTCCACCTTTTACAGTTAAAATTTCTGCTACTTTTAAAATCACATCTTTTGGAGCAGTCCAACCCGATAATTTTCCAGTTAATTTTACTCCGATTAATTTAGGGAATTTTAATTCCCATGGCATACCTGCCATAACATCTACGGCATCAGCTCCACCAACTCCAATAGCAACCATTCCTAATCCACCAGCATTTACGGTATGTGAATCTGTACCAATCATCATTCCACCAGGAAAAGCATAATTTTCTAGAACTACTTGATGAATTATTCCTGCTCCAGGTTTCCAGAAACCAATTCCGTATTTATTTGAAACTGACTCTAAGAAATTAAATACTTCATTACTTATGTTTAATGCATTTTGTAAATCTGTGCTTGCTCCTTCTTTTGCTTGAATTAAATGATCACAGTGTACAGTAGTTGGAACAGCAACTTTATCTTTACCTGCTTGCATGAATTGTAGCAATGCCATTTGAGCTGTCGCATCTTGACAAGCAACTCTATCTGGAGCAAAATCTACATAATCTTTACCTCTTTGAAAAGCTTTAGAAGGATTACCATCCCAAAGGTGCGTGTATAATATTTTTTCTGCTAATGTTAACGGTTTACCAGTAATCTTTCGAGCGGCATCTACTCTTTCAACTACTTTTCCATAAACCTCTTTTATCATATCAATGTCAAAAGCCATGAACTTTAAGTTTTAGTTTGTAGACTAATTTACCAAAAAAACATGATAGAAACTTATACGCTTTTTAATTATAATGAGTTTAAATAAGCTTTTTGAAATAAAAAAAGCTCAAGTAAAAACTTGAGCTTTATAATGTGTTATAAAAGTTGCTAATTAAACAACTAATAGCTTTTGAGAAGGCTTGAATTTAGTTAATACAATACCCTCTACAGCTGCTTGATATTCTTCTAATGTTGGAGTTCTTCCTAAAATTGAAGATAATACTACTACTGGAGTTGATGATAATAAAGATTCTCCTTTTTTCTCTTTAGAATCTCTTACTACACGACCTTGGAATAAACGAGTAGAAGTAGCCATTACCGTATCTCCTGGTTCTGCTTTTTCTTGATTCCCCATACATAAGTTACATCCTGGACGCTCTAAATATAATACGTTTTCATATTTTGTACGTGCTGCAGCTTTAGGTGCATCATCATCAAATACAAAACCTGAATATTTAGCTAATACTTCCCAATCTCCTTCTGCTTTTAACTCGTCAACAATGTTATATGTTGGAGGTGCAACTACTAATGGAGCATTGAATTTAACTTCACCTTGTTGCGCTTCAATGTTCTTTAACATTTGAGCTAAAATTTTCATATCTCCTTTGTGAATCATACAAGATCCTACGAAACCTAAATCAACTTTCTTAGTTCCTCCGTAGAAAGATAAAGGTTGAATATTATCGTGTGTATAACGCTTAGAAACATCTTCGTTATTTACATCTGGATCAGCAATCATTGGCTCAACAATCTTGTCTAAGTCAATAACAACTTCAGCATAATATTTAGCATCAGCATCTGGTCTTAAAGCTGGTCTGCTTCCAGATTCTAATTCAGCAATACGATTGTTAGCTTTGTCAACTAAACCTTGTAATACTTGCTTTTCATTATCCATTCCTTTATCGATCATAATTTGAATACGATCTCTAGAAATTACTAATGATTCTATTAATGTTTCATCTTCAGAAATACAAATAGAAGCTTTAGCCTTCATTTCAGCAGTCCAATCTGTAAATGTAAATGCTTGATCAGAAGTTAAAGTTCCAATGTGTACTTCAATAATCTTACCTTGGAATACATTTTCTCCTTCAAATTGATCTAACATTTGTTGTTGTGTAGCATGCACTACATCACGGAAATCCATGTAAGGAACCATGTTTCCTTTGAATGTTACTTTAACAGACTGAGGAATTGGCATAGTAGCCTCTCCTGTTGCTAAAGCTAAAGCTACTGTTCCAGAATCAGCTCCGAAAGCAACACCTTTTGCCATTCTTGTATGTGAATCACCACCAATAATTACATCCCAATCATCAACAGCAATGTCATTTAATACTTTATGAATAACATCTGTCATTGCATGGTAAACTCCTTTTGGATCACGTCCAGTAATTAATCCGAAGTCATTCATAAACTTCATTAATCTTGGAATGTTAGCTTTTGACTTATCATCCCATACAGAAGCTGTGTGACATCCCGATTGATATCCAGCATCTACGATTGGAGAAATTACAGTAGCTGCCATCATTTCTAACTCTTGAGAAGTCATTAAACCAGTAGTATCTTGAGATCCTACAATATTAACCTCTACACGAGTATTTGAACCAGCATGTAAAGTAACACCTGGAGTATTACCTACAGCATTTCTATTGAAAATTTTCTCTACTGCAGTTAAACCTTGACCTTCAATAGAAATTTCTTTAGAAGGCGCATAAACTTGAGGAACATCAATTCCTAAAGCTTTACATGCAAAAGTTTGTAATTTCTTACCGAAAACTACTGCGTAAGAACCTCCTGCTTTAATAAACTCCATCTTTTGAGGAGTTAATGCAGTTGAGATATCTTTTAATTCAGTATCTCCGTTGTATAATTTCTTTTCTTTAGTATTGATTGTTAAAACAGTACCTGTTTTAACTGAATATACTTCTTTTAAGATTGGATCACCATCTTCATCTACGATAGTATTTCCATTTTCATCTTTTTGCTTTACCCAGTTTTTAAGGTCGATTCCAATACCTCCTGTAACACCAACTGTTGTTAAGAAAATTGGCGCAATACCATTTGTTCCTGCAATTACTGGAGCAATGTTAATAAATGGTACATATGGACTAGAAGAAATACCTGTCCATAAAGCCACGTTATTTACACCTGACATACGAGAAGAACCAACTCCCATTGTTCCTTTCTCTGCAATTAACATTACACGTTTATCTGGGTGTTGTTTTTGTAGTGCTAATAATTCATTTTGCATATCCTTATTATGCTCAAACATAGATTGACCGTGTAACTCACGATCTGATCTTGAGTGTGCATCAGCACCAGGAGAAAGTAAATCTGTAGAAATATCTCCAACACCTGCAACATAAGTCACTACTTCTATTTCTTCGTCAACTTCTGGTAACTCAGTAAAGAATTCAGCTTTAGCATAGCTTTCGATAATATCTTTAGCTAAGCTATTACCATCTTTCATCGCATTTTCTAAACGCTCAGTATCTGCTTCATATAAGAATACTTGTGTTTTTAAAACTTTAGCAGCTTCTTCAGCAATACTTGAATCGTTTCCTAATGCTAAATCTAAAAGTACTTCGATTGAAGGACCTCCTTTCATATGTGATAACTGCTCAAAAGCAAAAGTAGGTGTAATCTCCTCTACTACAGATTCTCCTAGGATAATCTCTTTTAAAAACTTTGCTTTTACGCCAGCTGCACTTGTTGTACCTGGTAATGTATTATAAATAAAGAAATTAAGAGACTCTTTTCTGTGCTCATTATTTACATCTTTAATTTGTGAGATAATTTCACTAAGCAATTCGCTGCCATCAATTGGCTTAGGATGTAAACCTAGCTCTTTCCTTTCTTCAATCTCTTTTAGGTAATCTTGGTAGTTCATAATAGAAAAATCTTTTCAATGTTAAAGGCAATTTTATCAATTAGTTGTTTACGCCTAATCTTACTTTGCCATAGTTAATTGTAACAATGTCGTTTGTATAGTTGCATATCATCTGCAAGACTATTCTAGTTTAATTGTCCTATGTAATTTCTATTAAATAAGACTCAATTTTTATGAGTTGCTTACAAACAAAAATTACACAGTAAATGTTTATAATTTTAAGTCTGGCGAATTTACTAATTTTCGTTCATATTTGAAAATAATATAACGTTTTCGATCAAACATTAAATATTATCTAACAAAAACCATCCTAAAAAGACATTTTTTATCAATTTACTAAAAAAGAAAACGTAAATTATCAAATTCACAATTTTAAATACAAGATTTTGAGATATTAAAAAATAATTTAAAAGAAAAAGCAGACCAATAAGCCGGATTCTGTAACTTTTTAATACAAAAAAGTCCTTATCATTTATCTAGTTAGTGCATTACTGCAAAAATCTATCTGCCTACCCCTTAGAATCGTGCGAGTAGCACTCGAGCTCTAATATACGTGGCATTGCACCGCATAGAGTTTACCTGATTTCACTACAGCATTACCTGTACATTCTTTCTGTTGCACTTGTCCTCAGTTTACACTGGACGGATGTTATCCGCTATGCTTACTCTTCGGTGTCCGGACTTTCCTCTAAGAGTTAAACTCCTAGCGATAAGGCTAGGTCTGCTAATTTAATTTTTTACTTGATAGTTTTCATAAAAAAACCCACTCAAAGATTGAGTGGGAAAATTGCTATGAAAAAGAAAAAGTATCTAGAACGTCTTCTAGACACTACAAATATATAACTTTTTTTAACTTCTAACAAAAAAAAACAAAAAAAATATGTTTTCGTTAAGAAAACATATCTTTTACTCTATCAAAAAATGATTTATCTGATTTTTGAGGGTTAGGAGAAAAGTTATCATCTACCAACATCGACTCAAAAAACTTACGTTGTTCTTTTGTTAATTCTTGTGGCGTCCACACATTAATATGGATTAAGAAGTCTCCTGTTCCATATCTTTCTATACTTGGCAATCCTTTACCTTTAAGTCTTAAGATTTTTCCAGATTGAGTACCTGCTTCAACTTTAATTTTAACTTTCCCTGTAACTGTTTCTATTTCTCTTGAAGTTCCTAATACTGCTTCAGAAAAATTAATGTATAAATCATAATGTAAGTTACTTCCTTCACGTTTGATTGTTTCGTGTTGTACTTCTTCAATCAAAACTAGTAAATCACCTGGAATAGAATTTTTACCTGGAGCTTCGTTTCCTTTTCCTCCAACTTTTAATTGAACTCCTTCTGTAACACCTTCAGGAATATTTATCGAAACCGTTTCTTCTTTAACAACCATTCCTTGAGCATCTGCATCGTTAGGTCGTTTATCAATCATTTCTCCAGCACCTTGACAAGTTGTACATGTGGTTGCTGTTTGCATTCTTCCCAATATTGTATTGGTAACTCGCATGATTTGACCTGTACCATTACATGTTGTACAGGTTTTATAAGTAACTCCGTCTGCTTGAACTTTTCTACGAACTTTTACTTTCTTCTCTACTCCTTTAGCTATCTCTTCTAAAGTTAATTTGACACGAATACGAAGATTTCCTCCTTTTACTCTAGCTCTTCCGCGACCACCACCGCCAAAACCGCCAAAACCGCCTCCGAAGGCTCCTCCAAAGATATCTCCAAACTGACTAAAAATGTCATCCATGTTCATTCCGCCACCGCCGAAACCTCCAGCTCCGCCTTCAAAGGCTGCATGACCAAACTGATCGTAACGCGCTTTTTTCTGCTCATCGCTTAGAACTTCATAGGCTTCAGCACACAATTTGAACTTTTCTTCAGCTTCTTTGTTATCTGGATTCTTATCTGGATGGTACTTAATTGCCATCTTACGATAAGCCTTTTTAATCTCTGCCTGTGTAGCAGATTTTGCTACTCCTAATATTTCGTAATAATCTTGTTTTGCCATTTTTATTCAATTAACAATTAACAATTATCTATTAACAATGATCATTGATCACCGATGATTGACAACTGATAAATATTTAAGCTTGTCCTACTACAACTTTAGGATGACGAATGATTTTATCTCCAAGTTTATATCCTTTCTCTACGCAATCTATAATTTTCCCTTTCAAATCATCAGATGGTGCTGGGATTTGTGTTATTGCATCATGAGTATCTGCATCAAAAACATCTCCTTGATTCACTTCTATAGCAGACAATCCTTTTTGTTCTAGAGTTTTAAGTAATTTTTGATAAATTAATAATACTCCTTTTCTTAACTCTTCTGCTTCTTTATCGTCTTCAATATGTGTTAATGCTCTTTCAAAATCATCAAGAATTGGCAGTAAAACTGTCATTAATTCCTGATTTGCAGTTTTAAAAAGTTCAATTCTTTCTTTAGATGTTCTTCTTTTGTAGTTTTCAAATTCAGCAAATAAACGCAAATATTTATCTTTTTCTGCCTGTAATAAAGCCTCTGATGATGGTTTTTCATCTTCCGATTTATTATCCTCTTCTTTGTTTTCTAACTCATTTTCATCTAATTGACCTTCAACAGAATTCATTTCTGCTTCTTTCATTGCGTCATTAAATTCGTCTTCTTTAGTATATTGATCTTTACTCATTGTAAATCGTTTCTTTATTTTTTGTTTGCTTATTGATTGCAAGAATACTGCCAACACTAAAAAAATGTCATTATGACATTTTCTTAATACTCTACATATGATTTTCTTTTTTTAATCGTTATATTGTAATTAAATAATCCCAAAAATACCCAATTATGAAATTTTTATCAAAATCAATCTTGATTTGTTTGACTGTAGCAATCGTATCATGTAAAAAAAATCCCGCAGAAAGCCCTGAACATAAAGCTTTGGTTGCAGAACATGAAGTTATGATGAAAACTCATGAAGAGATTGAAAAGAAACATGCAAGTATGGGCGACGATCACAGTGCTATGCTTTCATCTCACAAAGATTTAAAAAATGATTCTTTACATGTAGTGAATGAAAAAGCTCATGCGGCTATACTTGGATCTCATACATCTTTAGTTGAAAAACATAAAAAACTAATGAGTGAACACAAAGCTTTAGAAGAAAAACATTTAACTGGAGAAATTTCTTTAGAGCAAATGGTAAAAGATCATGAAGTTTTAAAGAAACAACACCAAGAAATGTTAGACGAACACAACAAAATGGTTAAAGATCATGAAAAAGTAAAAGCTGAAGACGCTAAAATGGCTGCTGAAGATAAAAGTAAAGAAGAAACTACTGAGGAAAAGAAATAATTTTTATCATTTCTTATAAAGAATAAAAAACTACCGTGTAAGAACGGTAGTTTTTTTTGTTTTTTAAGTGTTGAAAAATTACTTTGGAGCATTAATTATTTCACTTCCTTCAGGAATTTTAAAGTCAATATTGTCTAAAAATTTAATATTAGATAAACTAACTTCTCCTATTTGATCTGTATAACCTTGCTCTATTGTCCATAAATGAAATGTCCAGTTCGTTGAAAAAGGAATTCCTTCTATAGTTTTATAGCTATTATATTTTACAGCATGAGGCTCTTTTTCTGCTGCTTCCTTGCCTTTACCAAAGCTTACAATATAAGCTGCTCCTTCTAAAACATGATCTTTTGTTTTATAAATAATATACCAATCATCTGGAGCATCACCAGTTCCTGACTCAAATGCTAGCTTACCAGTATCTAAATCATTACCTCCCCAAGTATTCTTTTTAAATTCAGACCAAACTGTACCAGAATCTTTTAATTTATATGGTAAACCTAAGAAATATGACCATGTAAAAATATCGAATCGTGCTCCAGCTTTAGCTTTAGTAGTAATTCCCTTTCCATAAACATTGGTTCCATCAAAAATAATAACGGCTCCACTTTCTTTTATAATTTTAATCTTTCCTCCTCCAGTTTCCTGCATTATAGTTCCTTTCATGTAATCTTTGCCTCCAAACTGAATGGAAATATCGTAACTAAGGTATTTTTTATTTAAAAAATCAACTTTTTTATGTGTATCTTCTATTTTTCTTATGAAGTTCTCTTTCTTTTCTTGAGAAGAGACCGTAATTGATACGATTAAGAATAGTGTGATAAAGATTTTTTTCATTTTAATAAGTATTAGTTATTCATCAATTATATGAGTTAAAGGTCGATATTATTATGAGACCTTACTTTTTTAACATTAAAAAATGTTATTTATATTTTAATTAACAAGGAAAGTTTTTAAATTTAAAACAATTATTAACCTCATTTATATTACTATGAAAAACTTATTAAATGTTAATGGAGTATCTGTATTAACAAAAAAAGATCAAAAAACTTTAAATGGAGGTATTGTTCTAATCAATGCTAAATATTGTGAGTGCGATTGTAGTGGAAAAGTTTCTGGCCCTAAATATTGTGAACAAATCATTTCATGTTCTCAAGAATACAACTGTAATCAATAAAAAAAAGGCGACTAAAGTAGTCGCTTTTAATTTTGACTTTCGTTAAATAAATTCAGAGTGATAGTCATCATTATTAAAAAAAGAAAGTAACGTTACCAAAAAATAAAAAAAATAGAAAAATAGAAAAATAACAGTTAATGGTATTGGATATTATTGGACAATAGATTATGAAGAAGATTATGGTATAATTCTATGTAATGTGGGTTTAATTGAAAAGCCGAATTTTAGATTTAGTTTTTGGAGAGGAGCAGATAGCAGTCATAAACGTTATATTCACAATGGAGTTGAACAACAACACGAAGTAAAAACTATAACTCCTTCTATAGTTAGAAAAGCAATTATTTATGCTAATACGAATTTAGATTGGCTGAACAATAAACCTAGTTCCATACCTTACAATTCAAAATGGTTTGAAGTTCAATAAATCTAAATAATGTGAATCCACCAATAACCCTCTGAAAAAGTTACTTTTAATATTTATGGGTAGATAGAAAAAGAGAACTTATCAGGTCGATTATTTTTAAAAGTAACTTCAATACCTGCATAATCGAGGAAATAAAATCCATAATCATTAGGATAATGTCCATTGTAATAAAATATTCTTGCTAATTTTTTTACAAATTGATCTCTAGTAACTTTAGACGAAATTTTAAACCCATTCACCACATATGCATTTGTTTTTAAAGATAGCCAGATGATTTCAGCAACTCCTTTAGTTTCTTCAACCATAAACTCTGCATCTTTATAAACATAACGAATAGTTCCTGCAAAACAACAATCATCTTCTTCCTTTACCTTTTTAATTGGGCTTCCTTTAATGTTTAGTAGTTCTTTTAGTGTTAATTCATAACCTTCTACTTTTACCCCATTGATAATTAAAAAGTTTTTTTCTTTATCTATTTTTTCAAGCTCTGCATAGGATAGTTTATTCTTTTTTTCTTCTTCAATGGTAATTTCAAGTACTATTTTTTTGATTAGATTTTTATCATTTACTTGTTTCGCTACTGATAGGCATCGCTTCAATCCTGATGCTTTTGATGCATCTACATTTGTATTCCAAATGAACTCGTTTATACGTTGGCCTATTTTTTGTCTTTCTGCTACATTTGAATACGGAATTGTATCAAACTGTTTATAGAGTTCTTCCAATATTGGCCGTTTACCAAGAAACTTTTGTTGAATAAAGTATCCACCCACATTAACCCAATCCTCTGGATCATATGGATAATAATTGACTCTAGCCACTTCACCCATGGTAAATACTTTTCCCACTTTGGTTTTCGTTGACGGACCAAGTCTTCCTCTCAAAGAGGCTACAGTGATAAACATATGAGGAGAACCATAAATCCCGTCATTTTCAATAATGGGACTCGGTGAAGGTGTATAATTATCAGAAGCATTTAAAGTTTTTCTAATAAAAGACTTTAGGACGTAGCCTGTTGAAGTATTATCTACTGTTACTTTTACAAACTCTTGATTAATATCACTTTCTTCAATATTATTAACTAAAGCTCCACGTAATAAAATTCCTAAATGTGTAGCACCTGTACTAGGTTCTGAGTACAACTTTGTTGGTGATACAATAAACTTTTGCGCTATAACGGAAGTAACACAAAGTGAGAAGACAAAAACACTTATTATCCTTTTGTACATCTCACTTTACGATTTTACTCTTCTATTCTTTCTATTTTAGCTCCTAAAGCCTGTAAACGAGGTACAATGCGTTCGTATCCTCTGTCAATCTGCTCTATATTATGGATAATACTAGTTCCTTTTGCAGAAAGTGCAGCTATTAATAATGAAATACCTGCTCTAATATCAGGAGAAGTCATTTTTGTTGCTTTTAATTGTGACTGGCGATTGTGTCCTATAACAGTTGCTCTATGTGGATCACATAAAATAACTTTTGCTCCCATATCAATTAGTTTGTCTACAAAGAACAATCTACTTTCAAACATTTTCTGATGTATTAAAACTGTTCCTTTTGCTTGTGTTGCAACTACTAAAACAATACTTAATAAATCTGGAGTAAAACCTGGCCATGGTGCATCTGCAACAGTTAAAACTGAACCATCAATATAATTTTGGATCTCATAACTCTCTTGAGCAGGAATATAAATATCGTCATTTTTTTTCTCTAACTGAATTCCTAGTTTTCTGAATACATTAGGAATTTGTCCTAAATCCTTCCAACTTACGTCTTTAATTGTTAATTCAGATTTAGTCATTGCTGCCATACCAATCCAACTACCTATTTCAATCATATCAGGTAAGATTCGATGTTCACATCCACCTAATTCTTTTACGCCTTCTATAGTTAATAAGTTAGAGCCAACACCAGTGATTTTAGCTCCCATACTATTTAGCATCTTACAAAGTTGTTGTAAATAAGGTTCGCAGGCAGCATTATAGATTGTTGTTTTTCCTTTTGCTAAAACGGCTGCCATTACAATATTGGCTGTTCCGGTTACTGAAGCCTCATCTAACAACATATCTGTTCCCGTTAAACCTGTATCAGTTTCAACTCCGTAGAAATATTCTTCTTTATTGTAACGGAATTTAGCTCCCAAGTTTATGAAACCTTCAAAGTGAGTATCTAAACGACGTCTTCCTATTTTATCTCCGCCAGGGCGAGGAATATATCCTTTTCCGAAGCGAGCCAATAAAGGACCAACGATCATAATAGAACCTCTTAAAGAACTTCCGTCTCTTTTAAATTCTGTGCTTTCTAAATAATTTAGATTGATTTCATCAGCTTGAAAACTGTAAGAATTATCACCTAATTTTTCAATCTTTACACCTAATTCTCCTAGAATAAATATTAATTTATTTACATCGATAATATCTGGAATATTATTAATGATTACTTTTTCTGCTGTTAATAAAACTGCACAAATTACCTGTAAAGCTTCATTTTTTGCTCCTTGAGGAGTTATTGTACCTTTTAGCGGATGTCCTCCTTCAATTTTAAAAGATGCCATTTATTTTTTTCTGTTTTTAGAATTTTTGTTGTGAGTTGATTTCTTTTTACCTTGACCTTGATTCCCTCTTTGTTTCAATAAAACCTTGATATCAGCTAGTTCGTCTTCTTTACCTCTATAATCTACTTCCCCATCAGTTAACTCGTATAAATGGTCAAAAATTACTTGGTCTTCAACACTATCTTTATTCCAGTTAAGGTAACATTTTTTCATGTGGTTAGCTATAGTATAAACTAGAGCTTCTTTCATTTCCCCTTCTTCCCAAGTTAAAACAACATCAATCATATTTTGAATATTGTTCCCGTAAAATCTATACTTTGAAGCAGATCTTGGATAAGGCATTGATTGTGGCTTCTCTTTTAGCTCTTCTTGTGAAGGTTTTTCATAAGGTGAATCAACATCTAACTTAAAATCAGACATGATATGCAACTGATCCCACAATTTATGTTTAAAATCAGGAACATCTCGTAAATGCGGTTGTAGATTTCCCATTACATCAATAATAGCTTGCGCCATCGTATTTCTTTCTTCTTTGGTAGGTAAACCTACACAGTGATCTACAAGCTTTTGAATATGCCTACCATATTCTGGTATTATAAGTTTTGTTCTTCCTGAATTATATTCTAAATCAAACGTCATTTCCTATTAATATATTTAGTGCAAAGTAAGGATTAATTATTAATTTACTTCGTATTTAATCTACAGATAATTGTTTATTTTTTTTTAGATCTTTAAACGCTTTTAGTTGTCTCAAAATACCTGACAAACTAAAATAGTAAAAAAGGATATTCAATACTAACACCATCAGTACAGCCATTGTAATTCCTTCTTTTTGATAACCTCTGTAAGCTACGTATGTGAATAATGGACAGAGTAATACTATAAAAATAAAAAAAAGAAGTAAATCCCTATTATATATTTCTTTAACAGCATGATTTGATTCCCCTTCATATCTAGATATCTCCCTGCTTCTTAATACTTTTTCGTAATTAGGAAGAGAAAAATCTTCTTGAACAAAATGAGATAAAAATCCAGTTCCAGAAACAATTAAATCTTCAGGAAATAAAAAGTAATTTGTATTTTTTTCTTGATGTGTTATACTCTCTATTTGCTGCCGTAAAGGTTCAATAAAATCCGCTAAATTTTCTTCGAATCCTCGTAATTGAAAAATATCAATAACTAATTCATAATTATCTTCAAAATTTGATAAAATTACATGAGTGAATTCTTGATATAAAGAAATATAATCAGCATTTAATCTCTTTATATAGTCTAATCCTAATGTAGAATTTTTATTGAATTGACTTTTAGTGATAAAAAACTCTAAAGAATTATTCTCTTCCCATACATCTATTGCATCATGATCTTCGTAATCTATACGTTCGAATGCTTCCCAATCTTTAATTTTATTTTCTAAAGTTTGTTTATCTATTAACGTCAACCAAAACAATGGTAACGAATTGTTTGCTTCAAAAAGTAGTAACGAATTTGTACCTGAAAAGAAATCAACTTCCTCTTGACTGTCTTTGTTTACAAAAAATAAAAAACTTCTATGTCCCATTATAACTTCTTAATAATCACAAATTAATTTATGATTACCAAGCAAACCAATACTCAATACATATTCGTTTACACGTAAGTAATAATGATATTATTTTAACCTACAAATGATAAATTACCCTATCACTTTAAGTTTTGCAAATTGCAATAGTAACTTTTTCTTTCCTGCTGTAGCAAACTGAATTTCTGCTTTTTTATTTGGTCCTTTTCCTTCTAAAGCGATAACTTCACCTTTACCAAATCTATTGTGTTCTACAATATTTCCAACAGTCACTTCTCCATCAAAAAGATTAGCTTTCGCTCCTGATAGTTCAGAAACTTTTTTCATTTTTCCTTTTTTAGGAAGTAAATCACCAGATTTTTTATCTAAAAACTCTTTTCTTTTCTTTTGAATTGGCTTTTGAAAACGAATCTTTTTAGGAGCATCGTCAAATAAATCTGCATCTATAAATCGATTCGCTCTTGGTTCTGGTAATTTTGGTGTTATGTATTCTAAAAACTTATCGTCTATTTCTTCTAAAAAGCGACTTGGTTCTCCATCTGTAAGTTTCCCCCAACGATATCTGGTTTGTGCATATGTTAAATAAGCTTGTTTTTCAGCTCTTGTTAATGCTACATAGAATAATCTTCGTTCTTCTTCTAATTCAGATCTCGTATTCATACTCATTGCTGAAGGAAATAAATTTTCTTCCATACCAACAATATAAACGTATGGAAACTCTAATCCTTTAGCCAAGTGAATTGTCATTAACGATACACGAGGAGTTTCATCTTTCTTATCACTATCAAAATCTGTAGCTAAAGCAACATCTTCTAAGAAAATTGGTAATGAAGCATCTTCGCCTGCTTCTATTTTATCAGTAATAAAATCTTTGATACCGTTTAATAATTCTTGAACGTTTTCTACTTTACTGATTCCTTCAGGAGTTCCATCTTTTTGTAAATCTTTTACTAATTGTGTTTTCTTTACCACCAAATCTGCAACTTCAAAAGCATTTTTTGTTTGCGATTCAATTTGAAAACGTTGAATCATATTGGCAAAATTTTCAAGTTTTGTTTTTGTTCCTGAATTTATTTTTAAATCTATGGTAGACATATTCAGAATTACTTCAAAAATTGATTTCTTGTAATGATTCGCTGCAATAGCAAGTTTATCTATCGTTGTTTGACCAATTCCCCTTGCCGGATAATTAATCACACGTTTTAACGCTTCTTCGTCATTTGGATTGATTAACAAACGTAAATAGGATAATAAATCTTTTATCTCTTTTCTTTGATAGAATGATATACCCCCATAGATTTTATATTTAATATCTTTTTTACGTAACGCATCTTCCATTGCTCTAGATTGCGCATTTGTTCGATATAAAATAGCAAACTCGTTATTTGTTAACTGGTTGTTCATTTTATTATCGAAAATCGATTGTGCTACAAATCTACCTTCTTCACCGTCGGAAATCGTTCGCATTACTTTTATGTAACCTCCAGATTCATTGGCTGTCCAGACTTCTTTATCTAAACGTGTTTTATTTTTTGCAATTACAGAATTTGCAGCATTTACAATATTACTAGTAGAACGATAATTTTGTTCTAGTTTAAATGTTTTTACATCTGGATAATCTTTCTGGAAGTTTAAGATATTTTGAATATTTGCTCCACGGAAAGCATAAATACTCTGAGAATCGTCACCTACTACACAAATGTTTTGAAAACGATCTGCTAAAGCTCTCACAATTAAATACTGAGAATGATTGGTATCTTGGTACTCATCTACCAAAATATATCTAAAACGATCTTGATATCTTGCTAAAACATCTGGAAAACGTGCTAATAATTCATTTGTTCTTAGTAATAAATCGTCGAAATCCATTGCTCCAGATTTAAAACAACGATCTACGTATTCTTTATAAATATCTCCAACCTTTGGTCTGCTTGCCATTAAATCTGCTTCTTGTAAATCAGAATTATTAAAATAAGCTCTTACTGTAATTAAACTATTTTTAAAAGAAGAAATTCTACTTAAGATTTGTTTTGGTTTATAACGATCTTTATCAAGGTTCATTTCCTTAATAATAGTTGTAATTAATCGAACTGAATCTTGAGAATCGTAAATGGTAAAATTAGAAGGATAACCTAATTTATCTGCTTCAGATCTTAAAATTCGGGCAAAAACAGAGTGAAAAGTTCCCATCCATAAATTCTTTGCCTCGCTATACCCTACAACTTTTCCAATTCTATCTTTCATTTCTCGAGCAGCCTTATTTGTAAAGGTTAATGATAGAATGTTAAAAGGATCAACTCCTTGTTGCATTAAATAAGCAATTCTGTAAGTTAATACTCTTGTTTTTCCTGAACCTGCTCCAGCGATTATAATCATTGGTCCATCTTTCTGCAAAACTGCAGCCTTTTGAGGTTCGTTAAGTTGTTCTAAATAAGTATTCAATGGAATAAAATAATAGGTTGAAAGTATTTCAGCGCTAAATTAAATTATTATTTCCTGTTTTTCTAGTAGTAACAATCAATTTTATTCACAATTATGTACAGCTTTAAAAAATAATTTTTGTGTAAACTTGTTGTATATTTACTTAGCTGAAATGCTACTATAAAATAATTAACTGAATACATGGAAGACAAATTAATTGAAGGATTTGCATATGCTTTACCTGCTTTAGTTGCAGGCGGGGTGGCTTATTTAATGTTTAGTTCATTTTTACAAAGAGATGAAAATGAGAAAAAACATGAAGCTTTGGTAACTAAAAAAAAGGAAAGCTTACCTATTAAATTACAAGCTTACGAACGTTTATTACTTTTCTGTGAACGAATTAATCCTGCTAAATTGTTAACTAGAGTAAATCCTATTGGTGATGACGTAAATAGCTACGTGCATTTACTTTTAGCTAATATTGAACAAGAATACGAACATAACTTAGTACAGCAAATTTATGTACATGAAGATGCATGGAAAGCAGTTGTTGGTTCTAAATTAGCTATTGCTAATAAAATTCGAACTACTGCTGAAAATAGTAATAATGCAAAAGAATTACGAGAGAATTTACTAATTGATTATGCGCAAGTTGAAAGTCCTACAGAAACTGCCATAGCAATTATAAAACAACAAGTAAAGAAATTGATATAAAAAAGGTTACCTAAATTTAGGTAACCTTTTTTGAAATAATATTTATGTAGATTGCTTTGTTTGATTAAAATCTAATTTTTAAACCTACATTGATGTTTCTTCCTCTAGTTGAAAAACCAGCAATCTCCTGATAATCTTCATTTAAAATATTGGTTACACTACCAAATAAAGTTACTTTATCTTTATAAAGAGTGTGGTTTACAAAGAAATCTAACACACTATAAGAATCTAGAAAAGCATTCCCAAAATCAGTAGTTTCATCAACAAATTTATATGATAATGATGTATTAGTTTTCGCGAAAGGTTTATAATCTACAGCTACACCAAATTTGTGCTGTGGTATTTTTAATAATAAACTTTCTTCTCTATCGATATATGTGTAATTACCTCTTAATAACACATCTTTTATAGGCTTATATGTTATTTCAGTTTCAATACCTCTTGCTAAAAAAGTTCCTAAATCATTAATTGATTGAAAAGTACTTGGATCAAAACCTATCTTATCTGTTTCTTCTCTGTAGAAATAAGTTCCATTTAATGTTAACTTATCTGCCAAAGCTAACTCAAATCCTCCTTCTATTGTTACATCTTTTTCAGGTTGTAATTCATCTACAGAAGGTAATTTATTAAATATTTCAGCTAATGTAGGTGTAACAAATGCCGTACTGTATGAAGCAAAAACTTTTACATTATTCTTTTCTGAAAAATTAAAATTGTATGATGGATTAATATTGTACACAAAGTTATTTCCATACTCATTATGAATATTTAATCGACCTCCTACATTAATATTGAAATTATATGTTGAATTATAATTTACAGAAATATATGGATCGAAGAAATGTTGCTTCCCTTCTCCTTCTGGAATAGCACTGAATGAAGTACTTTGTAACATATCTTGGTATTGACCAGCAACTCCAGTGATGAAAGAAAATTCACTATTAATTTTATAGTTATTAAAAACATCAAAACCATATACATCTCCTTTATAAATATCATTAGAAGGAAAGAAATCTCTATTGATATTTAATATAGTCGTTCTAACTTTTAGCTCACCTTTATTGTATTTATAATCGGCAGTAAGTCCAAATCTTCTTTGATTGTTAGCAAAACTATTATTTTGATCTACAGCTACGCCTTCAAATGTTACTGGATCAAATTCAAAACCATCAAACTCAGTTCTAAACTCATCGTAGCTACCAAAAAAAACAATTCTTACTTTGTCTGTAGCATTAAAACCAACTTTAATTAAAGCATTTTGACGGCTAAACTTATCTTCTCTATTAATAATATTTTTATTCTCATTTTCAGAAGCCGATAATCCTGAAGAATTATTAGAATTTAACGATAGCATGTAGTCTATTTTATCTACAGTTCCACTAAAGCTAAAGTTTGCTGAAAATTCATCTGGAGCTAACTTAGTATTCTGACTAGCTCTATTGCTTCCTACAGAAGTTGTGAAAGTTCCTGAAAAACCTTTTTTAGAAGCTTTTTTTAGAATTATATTGATAACTCCTGTCGCCGCTCCTGTACCATATAAAGTAGAAGAAGCTCCTTTAATTACCTCAATTCTCTCAACTTGATTGATATCAATCTGACGTAAATCAAAATCTCCAGAAAAAGAAGAAGGATCGTTTACATTAATTCCATCAATTAAAATAGCAACTTGTCTATTTCGTCCACCACGGATATAATACCCTAAGTTTTGCCCTCTATTACTATAATTACCATTAATTTCTACACCAGCAAGATCATTTAAAAAATCTACAATAGTTTTTCCTTGATTATTCTCAATATCTTGAGCTGTAATTTGTTGAACAATTCTACCAATATTTTTTTTATTGGTTTTAAACTTCGTAGCTGTAACTACTACTTCATCTAATTTCTCGCTCTTTTCTTTTTGTTGTGCATGCGAGTTAATGTTTGTAAAAAGGCACGCTAGCACACCTACGACTACAAATTGTTTTTTCATCGATTTACATTTGATTTAAAAATGAGTAACATCCCCTTTTCCCGAAGGCTTGTTATCTATTAACTATTGGCAGGTCTCCTGGCTTGCGTCTTGCAACTTACCTTCCCGCTTTCGCAGTGGTTAAAAAGTAATTAGTTACAGGCTATATAGCTTACAGTTGCGGGTACAGCTTCGGTTTTTCACCGAATTCCCTTTTAATTTTCTTTAAGCGATAGTTAAAGAAAAACCAAAAATCGCAGCAAATTTATGGCATAATTATAAATTACCAACTAACAAATCGTGATATTTTGCGAATTTTATTCTCAATTCATTTGAAACAGAATAATATTCAGGATGAATCATAGCTGCTAAACATTCTATTCCGTCTACTAAAGTTCCTGCAGACGATTGCGTAAACATGGCAAAATCTGCGATATAAACATTCTTATTTTTCACAGCTCGTAATTCGTTCCAACCCGGTTTATTGATTAAAAACTCCATATCTTCTAGAGTTCTTTCTATTCCGTAACCACATGGTGCAATGATTAAAACTTCTGGATCATATTTTATAATCTTATCCCAAGGAATTACAATACTATCTCCTGATGGATGTGATAATAAATCGATTCCACCAGCATAACCGATTTGATGAGGAATCCAATGTCCGCAGTTAAATAAAGGTTCAATCCATTCTAATAACATGATACTTTTAGATTGGATTTTATGTTCACGTTGAACATCAACTACAGCCGCAATACGATCTCGTAATTTTTGAATATAATGAACTCCCACTTCTTCTTTTCCCATAGCTTTAGCAACAGTTAATGCATTCTCAAAAACATCTTCTAAAGAATTTGGTGTAATTGAAATTAACTCAGGAATCTTTGGTAGTTTATAAGCTGATTTTGCTACAGATTCAGTATCGATCTGGCAAACATCACATACATCTTGCGTAAAAATTAAATCTGGAGCAATACTTTCTAAAACTGGTTCATCTACATAATATAAAGTTCCTCCTTCAGCTTTGGTTTTCGAAAAAATCGTATTGATTTCTTCACTAGTAAGTGTTTGTCCTTCTAACTTATATTTTACCACAACTTTTTTCTCTTCTAAAGCTACAGCAGGACATTCAAATGTTACTCCTTCTAAGTATTCTTGTAACCCCATATCATAAATCATTTGGGTTACTGCGGGCATAAACGACGATACTTTCATACTATTCTTTTTAACAGCACAAAAATACGGAGTAATAAATTATATTTTCTTTTTCTAAAAAATCTTTATAATCTTTGTTTTCAAATTTTCTTTGATTATGATGCATTATATCTCAGGAGGAGAACGATCTGGTAAAAGTAGTTACGCACAACAACTTGCTGAATCTTTGTCTGATAATCCTTATTATTTAGCAACTTCAAGAATATGGGATGATAATTTTAGAAATCGTGTACAACGTCATATTTCTGAAAGAGACGAACGTTGGACCACCATCGAAGAAGAAAAAAACATCAGTCAAGTAATTCCAGAAAATGCTACTGTAGTAATCGATTGTGTAACGTTATGGTTAACCAACTTTTTTATGGATACCGATAGTAATGTTGAACTTTGTTTACAACTTGCTAAAGAAGAAATTCTAAAACTTTTAGAAATTGATGCTACTATTATCATTATTTCAAATGAAATAGGAATGGGATTACACGCGCAAACTAAATCTGGAAGACAGTTTACAGAATTACAAGGTTGGGTAAATCAGTTTATTGCAAAAAAATCTGATACTGCAACTTTTATGGTCTCTGGATTACCTTTAACTTTAAAATAAAACTAGATGATTACACCAATCTCTACTACATTAACTGACGATATTCAAAAGAAAATAGATTTTAAAACTAAGCCTATTGGTTCTTTAGGCGTTTTAGAAAAGATCGCATTACAAATTAGTCAGATTCAAAATACATTAACTCCAGAATTAAACAATCCAGCAGTTGTTGTTTTTGCTGGTGATCATGGAATTGTAAAAAACAAACCTGTAAGTCCATATCCACAAGAAGTTACTCAACAAATGGTTTTAAACTTCACTCAAGGTGGAGCAGCAATTAATGTGTTTTGTAAACAAAATAGTATTGACTTGTATATTGTAGATGCTGGTGTAAATGGAACTTTTGAGTACAATGAAAAACTTTTAAATCATAAAATTGCTGATGGAACTTCAGATTATTCCGAAGGAAAAGCAATGTCAGAAAATGAATGTAAAGCTGCTTTAGAAGCTGGTGAGAAAGTAATTCAGAAATTACATAACCAAGGAACAAATATTGTTGGTTTTGGTGAAATGGGAATTGGAAATACTTCGGCGGCATCTTTATTAATGAGTTATTTTACTAATACACCAATTGAAAAGTGTGTTGGAAAAGGGACTGGTTTAGATGATAATGGTGTGAATACCAAAGGTGAAATTTTAAGAACTGTATTTGATTTACATAAAAACGATATTCAAAATCCGATTGATGTTTTAACTAGTTTTGGTGGTTTTGAAATCGTTATGTTATGTGGCGCAATGTTAGAAGCAGCTCGTTTACAAATGACAATTTTAGTTGACGGATTTATTGTTACTTCTGCCCTACTTGCTGCTCATGCTATAGATAAAAATGTTTTAGATTATTGTATTTTTTCTCATACGTCAGGTGAACAAGGTCATGAAAAAATGTTGTCTTATTTAAACGTAAAACCAATTCTTAATTTGGGAATGCGACTAGGTGAAGGTTCTGGTGTAGCAGTTGCCTATCCTATAATTAAATCGGCTGTAAACTTTTTAAATGAAATGGCAACATTCGAAAGTGCTAATGTTTCTGAAGCTGAGTAAAAACGTCATTTCATGAAAAAACAAATCCATTATTTTTTAACTGCTGTATTATTCTTTACAAGAATTCCGTGTCCGAAATGGGTAGATCATTCTTCTGAAGCTTTAAATAAAAGTAGTCGTTATTTTTCATTGGTTGGAATTCTAGTTGGTAGTATTGCTGCCGCTGTTTATTACGCAAGTTCTTTTATTTTCTCTTCTGAAATTTCTTTGGTTTTAAGTATGGTAAGTTCTATTTGGACTACAGGTGCTTTTCATGAAGATGGTTTTGCTGATACTTGTGATGGATTTGGTGGCGGATGGACTAAAGAAAAGATTCTTACCATAATGAAAGATTCTCGCTTAGGAACTTTCGGAGTTATTGGTTTACTCAGTATTTTAAGTTTAAAATTCTTGAGTTTAAAGGAACTTTCAGGTCAAGTTAATATTCCGTTAGTTTTAATTTCTGGTCATGCAGTCAGTCGTTTTATAGCAACTATTTTATTGTATACTCACGAATATGTGAGAGATTTTGATAGCTCTAAAGTAAAACCAACTACAAAACAAATGAGTATAATATCACTAGTTATCTCAGCTATTTTTGGTGTACTACCATTATTCTTTTTTCAAAAACCAATTGTATTTATTAGCATTTTTCCTTTGTTAGTTGCTTATTTATATATGGGGAATTTCTTTAAAAAATGGATTGGTGGTCAAACTGGTGATTGCGCTGGTGCTTTACAGCAAGTTGCTGAAGTTGTTTTTTATATTTCTTTAATTGCCATATGGAAATTATTATAGTACGACATACGACTCCAAACATAGAAAAAGGAATTTGTTACGGACAAGCAGACATTGATGTTACTTCAACTTTTTCTGAAGAATTACAACCTATTTTGAAAGAATTAAAATCAATTGATTTTGATCATATATATGCTAGTCCGTTACAGCGTTGTAAAAAACTAGCTGAAAAAATTAGTACAAATATTACTTTCGATAATCGATTGAAAGAATTAGATTTTGGTGATTGGGAATTGAAAAAATGGGATGATATTCCAGCTGAAGAAATTAATCCTTGGATGGAAAATTTTGTTGAAGTTCCTGTAACTAATGGAGAATCATACATCGACTTGAATAATCGTGTTGTGAATTTCTTACAAGAAATAGAAAAATCAAACACTAAAAATATTGTTATTGTAACTCATGCTGGAGTTATGCGTTGTATTTGGGCACATTACAATACTATTCCGTTAGATAAAACTTTTGAATTGAAATTGACTTATGGTCAAATCTTAAAAATATCAACCGATAAACTCAATGATTAAAAAAGCTGTCTTCATATCGTTATTTTTTATCTCAATCGGAAGTATTCTATCTCAAGTCTCTAGTCAAGTATCTGAGTTATCAAAAAAGTTAGAAGCTATTCATTATGCAGAAAGTAGTCATGTTGGTGTTTCTGGAAAACCTAGTATAATCTATTCTGATTATAGAAAAATTGATTCAATAGCAACAAATGAAGAGCTATTTCATTTTGCAAAAAATGGAAGTAATTCTCTAAGGTTTTACTCTTTAAGATCACTTGTTAATCGAAAAGACATTGATAAAGTTATTTGGTTATATGAGTTCTACTCATCGTATCCTATGAAAGTTTCTTATCAAAGTGGTTGTGAAGTTCAAGCTGTTAGTTTAAAAGAAGTAATCAAAAGACAATTTCAATTAATTCAGAAAATAATTGAAGAGAATCGAGTGGATGTTATTGATAAACAAATTGCATACTACAAGAAAGAATTATTGAATAAGAAAATAACAAAGAACAAAAAGATAACTTTAACCTATGAAGGATTCATTAAAGATTTATACAAAGAAAAAGAGAGTTTAAAAGTATTATCTAAATGGAATTTAAAAGAGTTATCTCTAATTTTAAATAAACTAGAAAGTATTGATAAACTAGAAAGGTAAAATCATTAACATTAAGTGCAACAACGTTTATAATTAATTGTGACTGAATTTTATCTAAAAAAAACACTTTCAATTACTTTTAAAAAATATCAACCGATAATGACAACTAAATTATCTTACATCTATACAATTTTAAGTCTTTTTCTTTTTATTCAATGTAAACAAGAAAAAGCAAAAGAAAACATTCAAAGTCAGAATACTTCGACAATTAAATATGCCAAAGGATTTGATATTATCGAAGAAAATGGAAATAAATATCTACTTATAAAAAAAGTTTTTCAGAACGAAATAAGCTCTTTTAAATACTTACTTTCAGAAAAAAATGACTTTAAAAATAACGAGATCAAAGTTCCAGTAAATCGATTAGTTGTTACAAGTACTACTCATATTCCAATGATTGAATTGTTAGGTGCAGAGGATCGAATTATTGGTTTTCCGAATACTAAATATATTTCTTCAGAAAAGACAAGAAAACGTATCGAAGACGGATTAGTTACTGAACTTGGCTCAGAACAAAGCATGAATACAGAAATCTTAATTGATTTGGTTCCAGATTTAGTTGTTGGTTTTTCATTACACCCTAATAATAAACTGTATAACAATATTAAGAAGTTAGGGTTTCCTGTTGTTTTTAATGGTGAGTGGTTAGAAGAAACTCCTTTAGGAAGAGCTGAATGGATTAAATTTTTCGGTGTTTTGTTAGGTAAAGAAAAAGAAGCTCAAACAGTTTTCGAAACTATTGAAAAGGATTATTTAGCGGTTAAAAAAATAACTCAAAGTATAGATAAATCACCAAAAATTATGTCTGGTAGTTTTTTTAAAGATATTTGGTATGCTCCAGCTGGTGAAAGTTTTAAAGCTAAATTTTTAGCAGATGCTAATTTAGATTATCTGTGGAAAGAAACTTCAGGAACTGGAAGTTTACAACTAAGCTTTGAAAGTGTTTTAGAAAAAACTCAAGAAGCAGAATATTGGATTGGGTGTGGGATACATGAAACAAAATCACAATTGTTAAGTACAAATAAGAATTTTAATGAATTTACTCCTTTAAAAACCAATAAAACTTACACTATTGGTGCCGTAAAAGGAAAATCTGGAGGAATAAAGTACTTTGAATTTGCACCTATTCGTCCAGATTTAATTTTAAAAGACCTAATTAAAATTACTAATCCAGAATTATTACCAGATTATGAATTGTCTTTTTATAGACTAATTGAGTAAAAAACTTACTCAACTGTAGTTAATTTATTTAAGGCATTTGAAATTTTATTTAACAATTCATCTTTACCTTCAATATTGTGTCTTTCTTTTAAATATTCAGGATTATTGTATGTAATAAATACTTTTCCTGCTTCTTCGTAAATCATGATTTTTTGAGGTAAATCGATAGCTAATGTTGGCGCAACATTCATTAAAGGTGTTCCCAAATTAGGATTTCCAAATATTAATAATTTAGTTGGACGCAACGACAAATCTTTTTTACTAGCATTCTCGCTATGATCCAGTTCAAAAATCAACTTTAAATTCGGATTATTTTCAATTTTACTTTTAACTTGTGTGTATGTAGTTTGAAAATCTAAAGGACTTTCTTTAACAATTAAGCTATTATTCATTTTTTCACTTTTATGATTTGATTGACATGAAAGAAAACCAACCAGTACAACTAAAAAACTTACTATTTTTCTCATTTGATTAGTGTGAATCTTTCTTTAATAAACTTGGGAATTTCTTTTTAAATCTATTCAATCTAGGAATGGATACATTTTGTACATAAGGATTGTTTGGATTTAAACGCTCATAATTCTGATGGTAAGCTTCAGCTTCATGGAATTTTTTAATTGGTAGTACTTCTGTAGCAACTTTACCTTTATATACTTTGTAGTTTAATGATTTAATATATTTTTCGATGATTTGCTTTTCTGCATCATTATTATAAAAAGCAATAGATCTGTATTGTGTTCCATAATCTGGATGTTGACCATTTACAGTTGTAGGATCATGAGAACCAAAAAACACAACTACTAAAGTTTTAAAATCTACTTTTTTAGGATCGTAATACACAGCTACAGTTTCTGCATGTCCTGTTCTTCCTGTACCAATACTCTTGTACGTTGGATTTTTTGTATGACCTCCTGCATAACCAGAAACAGCTTCATCGACTCCTTCTACGCTTTCAAAAATAGCTTCTACACACCAAAAACAACCACTTGCAAAATAAGCTACTTCTTTATCTTTTTGCGCTTGTAAATTTATGCCTAATAAAAAAAGAGTTACATATATGATATTCTTCATGATTTCAAAAATTTTACTATTCGTCGCTTAAAAATACTAAAACATACAAAAAGCTACCCGAAAATTCGGATAGCTTTTCAAATTATAAACTAACAAAATTCAATAGAGACTCCTACTGAATGCTTTTATCACCTACATTAGGATTGTACACATAGTTAAATGAGTAATATCTAGCATTATCTGCTTCTGTAGGATCATTATCTTTATAGTAATTTAAAATTTCCATTTTTGCATAATTCCCATCTTTAGTTCTTACGATAATTACTTTTCCAGCTAAAGGACTAATTAAATGTGTTGGTGGTCCTGCATAATTATACCATCCATTATCACTTCCTGTTGGTAAAGCATAACTTCCGGAAGCATCTTGTGAAAACTCGGCACCATCTGGAGCTGTTGTTACATTCGCAAATGTTCCACTTTGAATAACTAAAGCTGCATTTCCTGTTCTCTCTGGTTCATCAGATAAACTTCCTATTTTAGTACCTCCATTTACTAAAATTGTAGTTCCTCTAAAAGCGATATCCCAATTATCATCAGTTACTACTGTTCCAGCTTTGAAACTAAATTTTGTGAAACTTCCTGTTGTTACTGGAGGATTTTGAGTAAAATCTGTGTCTTGTAATGCTGCTAGGTTTGTAATTGTTTTTGATTCTACAGGTTGTGCTGGAATTGTATTATCTTCATCGTTACAAGATGTGACTACAAAACCTATGACTAATAATGTTAAAATTAATTTTATTTGCTTCATGACTATTATTATTAATTGTATTAAAATTTATATATGTTCCTATAAGTTAAATTGTATTCTTGTGTAAAAAGTTCGTCCTAAACGTAAAGCTGAATCTTGACCAGGAAAATTATCTAGGTTTTCCCTTCCTCTGTTATTAAATACATTATCTACTCCTAATTGTACACTCATTATATTGAAAAGTGTTTTTTGGAGTGTCGTATTTACTTGCATGTTACCAGTTATAAAATCATCATGATTATCTATAATCCCTCTACTATTATTCGTATCAAATAATGCATATTCACTTCGATATAATACTCTTACATTTGCTGAGAAATTATGTTCGAAGTTTTCATAAAATAGTTTTGCATTTACAATATGCTTTGATCTATTTGGTAAACCGAAATATTGACTTGTTGTTAATCTTTCTGATGGAGAACTTGGAGTTCTTCTAAAGAATACATTCCCTGATTTTATTTCATCTAATTCTTGTTTATCACCAGTGTCTAAAAATTGATATCCAGTTGTAAACCTTAAATTGTTATTGATTTTATAATTCATGTCAACTTCTACTCCTTGTGTAAATACTTCTGCTCTATTCTCATAAGAGAACACAGAGATTCCAGGAAGATCTGAGAAGTTTCCTCTAGTTACAGCAAACGTATTGATTAGGTCTTTAAAGTCGTTTCTGAAGAAATTGATGTTTAGTCTTATACCACGAAGTGGTTTTAATTGAAAACCAAAATTATAACCAATAGAACTTTCTGGTTTTAGTTCTTTATCTAGGTTTTGAACTTCTGGTCTATGTCCATAAAGATCTTCTAACACATGTGTTCCTAACACAATATAACCACTACCTGTATTTCTGAAGTTGAAAAACAGATGTCTGAAATCTGGAACTTTGTAACCAAAACCAGCAGATGCCTTAGCTGCTAACCAATTATTTATTTTATAATTTGCCGATAGTTTCGGACTAAATGCAGATTTAAATTTATTGAATGTATCGTATCTAAATCCTAGAATTACATTTAAATCTTTTCCAATATTTGTATCGTATTGTCCAAAAAGATACTTGGCATTGTATTGTTCGTTTCCTTCAAAAAAAGTACGTTCGAGTCCATCAAAATTCCCTCCCACTCCAGCAATAATATTTCCGAAAGAGAAATCAAACTCCGCTTTAATCTCAGGTCTATATAAAGTCCTATCAAAAACTGAACTTGCATCATTAAAAATACTTTCTGTCTTAAAACGAGTTCCAAACAATAGATAATCTATTTTTATTGCATCAGTTAACTCATGCGAAACATTTAATGAAGAATAAAAGTCTGTTTTTTTACTATCTCCTCCATTTTCAAAAATCTCTTCACTTAGATATCTAACATCCGTATTTATTTGTAATTGATCTGAAAGCTCATAAAACAAACGTAAATTTCCAGTGAAATTCTGGTATGGTACACTTGTATTTTCTGGAGTTTCTGGCGATAAATCAAAAGCTCCTCCTGAGTTTAAATTGATACTGGTGTCTATTCCTAACTTATTTTTTTGATGCGTAAGATTAGCATTTAAATCTAATTCTTCACGAGCTAAAAATCGAGTCATAAAACTAACATTACCAGAAGTTTTATCTTTATCAGGCATTTTAGTAATAATATTAATAACACCACCTAAAGCTTCTGATCCGTATAAAGAAGAAGAGGGACCTTTAACTATTTCAATTTGTTTGATATTGTTTACCGAAAGTCTATTTAAATCAATATTTCCTGATGTTCTTCCAACTAAAGGCAAACCATTAATTAAAATCAGAACATAATCGGCTGCAACTCCTTGCATTTGTACTCCTTCAGAATTTCCTACATCAGAAACAATAATAATTCCTGTTTGTTCAGCAATAATATCTCTTAAATGAGTAGAACCCGTTGCTAAAATTTGTTTTTTAGAAATTAAAGTTACCGGCATTGGTAAAGAAGATAACTGTCTCTTCGTTCTTGTTGCGGTTACCACAACTTCATCTAATCTATCATCAATCGTATCTTTTACTACTTTCTTTTCTTGTGAAAAACTATTCAAAGTAATCAAGCAAATTAAAAATCCGAAACACTTATTTAGAAACATTCTTAATAATTTTGATGCAAATATATATTTTATTTTTAATTGATCTAAATAAACTATAAATTTGTATCGAATTATTTAATCAGACATAAAATGAAAAAAGTAGTAACTGTTTTAATGATTAGTTTCATTTTGATAGCTAATGCACAACAAGACAAGAAAGCGAAAGATTTAAAAGCTATTAAATCTATGAGTGGATGCTTTGAAGTAGGATTCAATTTTGCTGAAACCTTCAATTATTCTAAAGACAGTTTATATAAACCATCTAAAAAGAAACATGACAAAGCTTTAGAATGGGTAGAAGTAATTACTGACAAAAAGAATAAAATTCAGATGCAACATTTACTGATTGTTGGTCCAGAAGAAAGGCCACATATTGTAAAACATTGGCGTCAAGATTGGCTGTACGAAAACCAAGATTTATATCTTTTCCATAAAGATAGTCACTGGAAATACAGAAAATTAGACAAAGAAAGCGTACAAGGGCAATGGACACAAAAAGTTTATCAAGTAGATGATAGTCCGAGATACGAAGGAACTGCAACTTGGGTACATGTTGATGGAAAAAGCTTCTGGGAAAATGCTGCTGATGCTCCTTTAGCGAGAAGAGAATTAACAAAAAGATCTGACTATAATGTTATGTTAAGAAGAAACAGGCATGAAATCACAGAAAACGGTTGGATTCACAATCAGGATAACGATAAAATAGTTAGAGAAGATGGTAAAGAAGATTTCTTATTAGCTCAAGAAAAAGGATTTAATACGTACAAAAGAGTTCCTGATAATAAATGTATTGCTGCTCAAAACTGGTGGAAAAACAACCAAGTATTATGGAAAAAAGTTCGTAAAAAATGGGATAAAGCTTTTGATAATGATAAAGATATTGCTTTACAAGCAAAAGTAGATAATAAGAAGTTATACTCGCATCTTTTTAAATTAAAAGCAGATGCTTCTAAAAAACAAGTAAATGAGATTATAGATAGTTTTATCAAATAATTTCGTTCGTTGTTGTAATTTGTTATGTTATATTTATAAAAGCCTTACTAACTCTAGAGTAAGGCTTTTTTTATTAATTTATTCTCTATTGATTTATACCTGTAATGATAATCATAATGAGGTTAGTAACTTTATGCTTTGTTTTATAATAAAACATTGTTAGAAACTTTGTTTGTTTCTAGTCTTAGTCTTTGCTACATTTGCTATATAATTCACAAGATCGAATGGAACATTTTATAGTATCGGCACGAAAATACAGACCTCAAAAATTTGAGGATGTTGTGGGTCAACAAGCGATTACAAATACGCTTGAAAATGCTATTAAAAACAACCATTTAGCTCAAGCTTTATTATTTACAGGTCCGCGTGGTGTTGGTAAAACATCGTGTGCACGTATTTTAGCAAAACGCATCAATCAAGAAAGTTCAGATAGTGCAGATGAAGATTTTGCATTTAACATTTTCGAATTAGATGCAGCTTCTAATAACTCTGTAGATGATATTCGTAACTTAACCGATCAAGTTCGAATTCCGCCTCAAACAGGAAAATATAAAGTTTACATTATTGATGAGGTGCACATGTTATCTCAAGCGGCTTTTAATGCTTTTTTAAAGACTTTAGAAGAACCACCAGCACATGCTATTTTTATTTTAGCAACTACAGAGAAACATAAAATTATTCCAACGATTTTATCACGTTGTCAAATTTTTGACTTTAAACGTATTGGTGTTTTGGACGCTAAAAATTACTTGAAAGTAATTTGTGAACGTGAAAACATTACTGCAGATGATGATGCTTTACATATTATAGCTCAGAAAGCAGATGGAGCGATGCGAGATGCGTTATCAATCTTTGACCGTGTAGTTAGTTTTTCTGGAAATAATTTAACTCGTGAAGCTGTTACTCAGAACTTAAATGTTCTGGATTATGAAGTGTATTTTAACATGACGGATTTATTACTAGAAAATAAAATTCCTGAAGTGTTAATGGCTTATAATGAAGTATTAGCAAAAGGTTTTGAAGGACAACATTTTATTAGCGGATTGGCTTCACACTTTAGAGATTTGTTAGTAGCAAAAGACGCTGCTACAATTCCTTTATTAGAAGTAGGAGATACTACCAAAAAGAAATATTTAGAACAAGCCAACAAGGCTGCCATGCCTTTCTTATTACCGGCTATTGATAAGGCAAACGATTGCGACCTAAAATATAAAGCAAGTAAGAATCAACGATTGCTAGTTGAGCTGTGCTTAATGCAAATTGCCTCTATCAATTTTGATGGAGCAAAAAAAAAATAGCAACTTTATAATTCCTGCTACCTTTTTTACTTCGTTAGCTCCTACTAAAAAACAAGTAGCTGACGCGATTTCATCTGTACAACAATCTAAAGCTGTTCCACCTCCACCAAAAACTGCAGAAACTAAACCAAAGGAGGAAAAAAAGCCATCAATTAAAAATATTAAACGTAGAACTTCTGCCCTATCTTTTAAAGGTTTAAAACAAAAGAAAGAAACACAGGTTGTAGAAGTTGAAGAAGAAAACTACGATAATCATCCTAGAACTCCGTTTACCCAAGAACAACTAGAAGAAGCTTGGAAGAAATATTATTTTAAATTACAAGAATTAGGAGAGAAAAACACAGCCTCTATCTTATTAGCAGGACAACCTAAATTACATCAAAACTTTGAGGTTATTGTAACGCTCCCTAATACTTTAATGAAGAATCAACTTGAAAAAGGTAAACCTTCTTTATTAAAGTTTATCCGTGTGCGTTTAAACAACTATGGACTTGTAATTAATATTAAAGTAAGTGAAACCGTAGAAAAAAAGTTCGCTTACACTCCACAAGAAAAATACGCTAAGTTACGTGAGAAAAATCCACTTCTGGATAAATTAAAACAGACTTTTGGGCTGGATGTCTGACTTCGGCTTTACTCAGTCACCATGTTTGACTTCGATGACTTTGAAAACCTCAGTCACCCGAATTCGATAAACTCAGCTAAACTTGGCTCAATCACCGATTTGATTATAAGGTCCCTGAGGTTCTCGAAGGGCCATATTTAAATTAAGTAACAATTCATAACAACTCAAAAATTCATATAAAAAATCCTGAAACTAGTTCAGGATTCGTTTTTATATTTTTATGTTGTTTAAGCTGCGTTTCTATGAGATTGACGGTATTTTAACCATTCTCCTACTCCGCCTAGTTTTTTTGCTTTATAGAAGTTACCTTCTTTTCTTATACAGTTTTTTACTGATGAAGTATCTACTGTTATGAATCCGTAAATGATAAGTTTAAAAACAGCATCTTTTATACCGTCATATATAAACTCATCTGCTTCATTGCCTTTCATCACTTCAGCTATAAAGTGATCTATACTTGTATATTTCTTTTTGTTTGCTAATGTTTTAAAAACGATTTCTTCCATATCTATTGCCCTTTAATTATATACACAAAATTATGGTATAGCTACTTGATAAAAAATGTGATTTCTGCAGAAAAAAATGTGGATTTCCGTTAGGTTTAAAGTTTAATTATCTAGATACAATTCTTTCCTATAATTAATATGTGGATCTTTAATTGTACGCTCTTCTAACTCTCGCTCTAAAACAATAGCTGAAACACTTAGTAAAACATTAACACCATAGGTCCTACTTGGATTTAAAATTGCTAAATACATTTGTTCACTAAAAGTATTAGGAACTTCGACGTTAGCAGCAACAATATTTTCTCTAGTTCCGCTAGGATAATAACTATAAGTTTTTTTATTAAAAAAATTATTTAAATTATTATGATTTATAAGGTATACACCACAATAATCTCTTCCTGGTGGAAGTGTCAATTGATTTACTAAAAAACCTAATCCTCCTGATGTATCAATCAACTTAGTTAATTCAGATGTTAAATGTATTTGTTGTTTCATAGTTTCTACTTTTGCTTTGTCCCTAAACGCTACAACTGTATAATACCATTTCACTGTATTTTTCGGTAAATATAACGGTAAAGCAATTCTAGATTTTCCTCCTTTAAAAAAAGCATTCGATCCACTATTTACATAAAAATGTTGATTCTCATGTATTTTTTTAACAATGTACTTTTCTTTTTTAATGTAAGTCTCTCTTCTTGTAGTATAAGTTGTATCAGCAACTACTCTTTCTTTCACTGTAGTATCAAAAGCAATAGTATTTTCAGAGGCAGGAACTCTGTCTAACTTAAAACTACAAACTCGTTTACCTAAAGAGAGATTTGAAAACTTAAAGATGTAGATTCCTGTTTTCTTTATTGTTATTACTTTATTTGTTAAAGTAATCATATTAAAATCTGAATATAAAGTACTTCCCTTATATTCTCCTACTTCAAAAGTTTTTAGTTTTTTATTTCTTTCTTCTTTGTAATTAATTATAATTTTGTCACCTTCTGCAAAACCGTATAATAACTTATAATCAGACATTAAAGGTATTCTGAAATTTAAATCTACTACAGAGACAGAATCTTTTAAAGCATAAATTTGTACACTTGATAATAATAAGATAGTTAAATAAAATTGTTTCATTTTTTTCTTAAAAATTTATAATCATTTAAAAATTGGAAATAACAAAACAATAGGTGTATTAAATACGGAAAACCATAAACCAATTATAAAAAAGAAAACTGAAAAACCCCTTGAATTACTTCAAGGGGTTTTGTTATGAATATTTTTATTCTGTTACAATGTTTCTCCTACATACACTATTACATCATTTTCTTTGATGTCTTGCGAAGTTACTTCTGCTAAAATTTTAATTGTTTTATCAGATTTCAAAAACAATGGTATGGCTTTATCTTTTTGGAGTATTGCTTCTATTTTTTCTGTGAAGTCTTCTGAAGATGTAACTGTTAATTCATTCATTTTTGGAAAATCACGAACTGTTTCTGTTACATTGATAAAATCATCATTTGCTGTAAACAACACATCAGTGTTTTCTAATTGTTTTGAAGCTATTTCTCTTGATGTTGCTAAACGATAAGCTCCCATTTCTCCATAGATATCAGAAAAACGTTCTAACGCATACTTATTAATGACATCACTACCTGTCATAGCAATCAAATATCCTACATCATTCAATTCTACATTATTGTCTAAACTGTCATTATAGATATCGATATTAAATGCTTCCATGCCCATTTCCTTCGCATCATTTACATAATCCTTGTTACTATCTAATAAAATTACACGACGATTATTTTGTTTTAAATAACTTGCTATTAAACGTGCAGATCTTGAAGCCCCAACAAATACAATTGCTTCTGATTTCTTTAAGAATACTCCGATCATTTTAGATAGCATTCTTGCTGTAGTTGCATTTAATAATACAGTTCCTAAAACAATCATAAACACTAATGGTGTAATATATTCTGCTCCAGCTACGCCTTGTTTCATCAGTTTCGTTCCAAATAAAGACGCAATTCCCGCAGCAACTATACCTCTTGGTCCAACCCAACTGATAAAGATTTTTTCGTTTAATTGTAGTGTAGATTTATGTGTACTTATAAATACTCCCAAAGGACGAACAATGAAAACTACTAAAGCGAATAATAGTACTGTTTTCCAATTTAAAATTAATTGCAATTCAGACATTTTCATGTTTGCAGCTAATAAAATGAATAGAATCGAAATCAATAAAACAGTTAGTGATTCTTTGAAATATAGTAATTCGTCAAAGCTTTTTAATTTACTGTTAGCAATTACCATTCCCATAACTACAACAGCTAATAAACCTGATTCGTGCGCTAATAAATCTGATAATACAAATACCAGTAAAACCATAGAAAGTGACACTACGTTTAATAAGTAATGTGGTACAAATTTTCTATTTACTATAAAAATTAATCCTTTTGCAAATACAAATCCTAAAGTAGAACCAAATAATACAATTTTAAAGAATTCAATTAAAGCTGTTTGTGTAAATCCGCTATCACCTCCAACACTTATAAACTCAAAAACTAAAACGGCAACTAAAGCTCCAATTGGATCAATTAAAATTCCTTCCCACTTTAATACAGCAGCAACATCTTTCTTTAATGGAATATTCCTTAAAATTGGAGAAATTACAGTCGGACCTGTCACAATAATTAATGATGAAAATAACAACGACATTTCCCAACTTAAATCGAAAATATATCTTGCGAAAATACCTGCTCCGAAAAAAGTAACCACAGAACCTAAAGTAATTAGTTTTGTAATTACTGGTCCTACATTCCTTATTTCGCTCTTTTTAAGTGTTAAACCTCCTTCAAAAAGAATAATACTAATGGCAAGTGATACAAAATAAAACAAACCTTCTCCTGGAAATAAACCTTTTTCTCCATTCCATATCGGTTCTATCCATTTGCTTCCATCGTTAAAGAATTCTGCTGCGAAAGGACCTACTAATAATCCGATTAAAATTAAAGGTAATATGGCAGGGATTTTCAATTTCCATGCTACCCACTGCGCTAAAATCCCTAAAATGATAATTCCTGCTAATTCTAACATTTTTATTTAATTATTACCTGTAAATGTATACTATTTTTAGCTGATAATAAAACTTTGAAGCATTTCTATTGTTGATCATTTAACACATGTAAAAAAGAGAATAATTGATGTTATATTTAATGTGTTGATTTTAATAGATTTCTGACTTCGACTTAGCTCAGTCACCAGACTTGGATAAACTCAGTCAACAGATTTAACTTCGGCAAGGTACAGCCTCCATCCTCATACTAATTTATTTTGATTGCAAAGGTCCCTGAGGTTCTCGAAGGGCCGTATTGACTTCGATAAACTCAGTCATCAAGCTTGACTTCGACAAAGCTCAGCCACCGGGTTTGGCTTCGACGTAGCTCAGTAACTGGGCTTCAGTGAACTCAATCAGCAAGTATAGACTAGAATTAATTCTATTTATACTTCATCAATAAATTTCGATGAAACGTTTGGCTTCATTTCCATTATCGTCGATAACCATTATAGTGTGTTTTCCTTTTGAGGGCTGAATTGGTAATTCATGATATTCTTCTGTTACTTTCATAAAAGTATCGTCGATATACCAGTAAATTTTGGCTTCAGGATTACTATGTGTGAGTTTTACTAGAATTGGATTAATATCTCCATTATTATCTTTAGTAAGAGACATTTTAGACTGAATAGTTGTTGGATATACAAAATCAATTGTATTTTTTTCTATTGTTGAACATCCTGCCTTTATCTCTGGTAATTTTTTGTACTCTGGATTTTTTTGTTTGTAATAGTAACTCATTAATGGAGGTAAAACAAACCAAGATTTTGTAATCATATTATTTACTGATTCACATTCAGAATTTACTCGGAAATTTTCATCACTGTCTAACAATACTTCTTGATGATACATACAAGATGCTCCTCTAACTCCATTCTTGGAAACTCTTCTTTTTGTTGATGGACAAATTGGTAATGCAATACAACCACTTTGTTTGCAGATAGCTACTTCTTTTACATCTTCAAACGGTTCTAAAAACCAAGTTGCTTTTGGTAATACATCAAACACAGAAAACATAAGTGGCGCGGCGCTTCCAACTCCTGTTAAATCTGGTCGTCCTTCACCATCGGAATTTCCTACCCAAACACCTACAACATATTTCGATGTAGTTCCTATTGCCCAAGCATCTTTATTACCAAAGCTTGTTCCTGTTTTCCATGCTATTTTTTGAGAAGAATCATAGTATTTCCATGCTTGATCAGATAATGGTCTATTTACATTCGTAAGTGTTTCTAAAGTGATATATGCCGAACCTGCATCGATAATACTTTGATTGGTATTTACTTTTCCAAAATCAACTTTACTGGTATTCTGATAGACAGGATTTACAAACTCATTTTTATAATACTGATGCTTTAAGGTTTCATAATGATTTACCGTTCCTGCATAACCTGCAAAAATTTTACACAAATCCCACAAACTCGCCTCTGCTCCACCAAGAATTAATGACAACCCGTAATAATCTGCTGATTTATTAATATGTGTAATATTATATTCTTGTAAATGATCTCTAAACTTTTCTAATCCATATTCCTGTAACATTCGAACTGCTGGAATATTTAAAGATCGTGTTAAAGCTTCATCAGCGGGAACTGCACCATCGAAAGATAAATCGAAATTTTTTGGTGTATAACCTGCAATTTCTGTCGGAATATCTTTTACTAATTGACTTGGTAATAACTCTCCTGATTGTAACATATGGGCGTATAAGAACGGTTTTAACGTGCTTCCTGTACTTCTAGGAGCTATGATATTATTTACATCTTTTTGATGTTTTTTATCTGTTGGTGAATTTCCTAAGTAAGCTAATACTTTTCTTGTATTTACATCTAATACTAACACAGCTAAATTGTGGACTTCATTTTGTCGCATTTGCTGATAATGCAACTTTGCTAAATTCTGAACTTGCTGTTGAAGTTCAATATTTATAGTACTATGAATACGTTTTCCGTTATGTTTCTTTTTTACTTCTTGTACAAAATGCGAAGCTAGATTAGGTAATTTATGTGGTTTTTGAGGTAATTCTTCTTCTATCGCTAATGTGTAAGTTAAACTATCGATTATTTCTTCTTGAAATAGTTTTTTTAATAGTCGATTTCGTTTCTTTTTTAATCGCAGTTGGTTTTTTCCTGGATAAATTAACGATGGAGCATTTGGTAATACCGCTAAAGTAGCACTTTCTGCCCAAGATAATTGATGTGGTTGTAAACCGTAATAACGCCAAGCTGCCATTTCTAATCCGACCACATTTCCACCGAAAGGTGCATGAGAAGCATATAATTGAAGTATTTTTTGTTTAGAATACCGAAACTCTAATCGTGTAGCTAAAATGAGTTCTTTGAGTTTTTCTATGTAGGATCTTTGCTTATTTTTTCTTGATAAACGAATAACTTGCTGTGTTAATGTACTCCCTCCTCGAACTACTCTTTTTGCTTTTATATTTTGCTGTAATGCTTTGACAATGGAAACAGGGTTGAAACCGAAATGATGATAAAAATGTGCATCTTCAAACTGAATAATACAATGTTTAAATTTGGTAGGAACAGAATCTAATTCAGGAAAACGCCATTGACCATCGTTAGCTATAGTAGCACCTAACAACTCATTATTACTAGACGTAACTACAGTTGATGTAGGTGTGTTAAATAACTCTTTAGGTAAAGCAAAATAATACCAAACAAGAAGTATTGTAAAGATTATTTTAAACTTATGTTTTCGTAAAATTTGCTTTATTTTATTCATCTGCAATTTTCTCTTCTAAAAGATATCTCTCTCTTTTATTTCACTGCAAATTAGATAAAAAGTTTTAGATATTATAGCTAAAATGAGTTAACAGTACCCTAACTAAAGTCTAACCTACTCTTGATGGTAACTTTTTATTAGACTTCTATTTTGTGGACGATTTTATCAACCTCAAAAATATATACATTATGAAACTTTTTAAAGTAAACTACTATCTTAAAATATTCCTTTTAGGTTTATTTATAACAACTTCTTTTACGTCTTGTCAGGATGAAGAATTAGTAATGAATCCTTCAGAAGTAATTACTCCCCAAACAACTAGTGAAAATACTTCTGAAACAAATGCAATACTAACTCGAGGTGGTTCTGGATTTTTAATTACACATGAAAATTGTGGCGGACACACGATTGAACGCCATGTAAATAAATCTGATAGTTATTTACGTTGGCGTTTAAACAATTCTAGTATTAGTGCTGCCAGTACTTTTTATGAATTGAATCAGGCTGGGCAAGTAATTTATAATGCAATTAACAGCAATAGTAGTCGTGTAAATAATTGGTTAAATGGTAGTGGTGGCTATCGACTAGTTTTAAATTACTCTCACCATAGGAATATTGGTAAAGTATTAAGAAGAGGAAATTCTTCACCTTATAATTCTAGAAGATTACGTGTGGTCTTAGAACGTAGAAATTGTTCTGGATATGGTTATAGAATATTAACTGCGTATCCTAACTAACGTGAATTCGAAACAACTAAAAATATCAGTTTATATGAAATTAATAAAGAATTTAATATCAAACTCATATTAACTTGCACTCGAATAATTAATTTTAACATAACACAAGAACACCTTAAAGCTTTGTACTTTTATGGTGTTCTTTTAATATTACTCTATGAACGATTTACAAAGTACACATCCTTTACTTTTTGATTTTTTTGCTGGCTATTTTCCTGACGCTGATTTAGATGGATTAACTGATATTCAAGTTACTGAGCAATTTATTACTATAAATTCTAATGAATTAGTTCAACAAACTTTTGAATCTTTAACTCGTATTGATGATAATGCTCAAGTCTTAGAAAATATAGTTATAGAAGCAAATCGTTACTTTGAAAATACTAACGAAATACAAAAATGGGTTTTATCGTTAATTGAAGTTTTTAAAAAGAAATTATCTTAGTTATACTTTCTCATGATAAGTATATCCTATTCCTTCTACTGCTATTTTTAATTTTTCTTTGTCTTCTTGTTTGTGTAACAAAAGAATATATTCATCAGATTTTGTGTCAATAATTCCTAATTGAAGTCCAATTAAGCGTAAAGGTTTTATATAATCTTCTAAAACTCCCTCATGTGATACTGTTGTATTCGCATTGTAATCTTGATGTTTGGGTAGTTTTAACACCTCATCGTAGTTTTGTTTTAATGATGATTTTAATGACCATTCTAAATCTTCTACTTCAGATTTCCAATCTAATCTAATGATGAAATTATGATCTTCATTTTCAAGAAACTCTAGAAAGTAATTAAACGTAGTTAAGTATTCTTCATCATTATCATAATTTTTTAATGTTTCTATAAATTGTACAATGTTAGTTTTACTTGATTGTTCTTGAACACATAAAGAAACTAGTTCTCTGTAGGCTTCTTTTTGCTTTTCTGTTAGCAATGGCCTCATTTCTTCTATTTTTCTTTTTCTTTCTAATTCTTTTTGTTTTAATTCTTCTTCTATCTTTTTATTATGAGTAGTTGCTACTAGTTTTTTGATTCTTTTTAGTGTGTTTTTTACTTTAAGAATTACATTTTTATCTTGAACTGACTGATGTAAAATAGGTATTTGATACCATTTTACATCTTCTCCTCCGTTACATTTTCTGAGTTCTATTTGTTCTCCTATTTTGGAAATAAAATAAAATTCTGTTGGAAAACTAAAATCGTTATTATCTGTAAAAACTATTGAATTTGGCAAATAAAAATCACCTTCTTCTGTATTATAATGTAAATCGTCTCTTACTATTTGTACGTTCTTAAATACATCTAATTTAGTTTTTATAGCTTTTGGTAATGGTAATTTAGAGTTAACTTTTAACTCAAAATTATTGGTATTTGTACTATTAAAGATATAATCGAATAGTGCTACATTAATAAATTTATGTTGGATTGATTCTCCGCTTAATTTTTCTTCTTTGTAGTATATTCTTGTCATATGATCCTGTTTAAATTTTGACAGTTCAAAAAGTAGTATTCGTAATATTTTGTAAAAGTAATTAGAAAACAGCTTAATTAATCGCTACACACTTTCCTTTTTTTAAATCAGTAATTGTAGGATTAAATTTATTGTATTTAACATCAAACTTTGTTGTAAAAACTTTTTCTTCTATACTTTTAGATAGAATAGTTAACGCACAAAAATCATTTAAGTTTAGATTATCTCGAATACTTAAACTCCCTACAGTTTTTATATTTTCTAATCCAATTAAAGTTTTTAATGCTTTATTTTCTGCAATATGAAGCTCACCTCCTATTTTAGTTAGAGATTTAAGCTGTGATACAGAAGCTAAATTTTTATTTAGCCAAATATCTAAATAGTCGTTTATATTTTGTAGATTTTGTAAACCATCAAGAGAAACTAAGGCCGAATTACCTCTAATTAAAATTCCTCCAGTAACAGATTTTAAATTATTCAAACCTTTTAAAGTTGTTATACTAGTATTACTCGTTAACACTAAATTGTCAATTTTTTTTATGTGCTCTAAACCTTGTAAATTTTGAAGTTTATGATTGTTTTTAATACTTAAAACATTCCCTATTTCTTTTAATTTTAATGAAGCTATCGTTTCTAGATTTTCATTATCGTCGATACTAAAATTTGTTTTTATATGACTTAGTTTTTCTAATCCATCACAGTTTTTCAAGTTCTTATTCAGAAATAACTCAAATTCTCCTACTGTTTTCAATGTATTGAAACCTTTTAAAGATATTAATGAACTGTTATGGGTAATTTTACATAATTCTTTAATTGCTATCACATTATCAAATCCTTTAAGGTTTTTTAATTGTGAATTTGCTATAATTTCTAACTCTTGTAAGCTCGTTAATTTTTCAAATCCTTGTAATGATTTCAATTCCGGATTACTAAAAATATAGATTCCACCTTTAATGTTGGTAATCTTAGAAAATAGTTGAAGACTATTAATATTGCTTCGACTTGTTCGATCACCAATAATAACATATCCTTCAATACTTGTTATATCTTTAAGTTTTCCTGAAGTACTAAATGCTTTATTGATTTCTTCTTGAGTTTTAAACTGTAAATTTCCTTTGTATACTTGCGCACAGATCTGAATTGAAAAGAAGATAATACAGAAACAACTTAAAATAACTTTCATCTTTAACTTACTTGGTCTTTGATTTCTTTTTATCATACACGTACTTCTTTCCATTCCAAACAAATATTTTATCACACTCGATTACCAAATCGTGAACATTATTAGTTTTAGTCTTTAGAATACCCACTCGTTTTGGCGAACCGATTTTTTGATTTTTTAATACTTTACCATTCAAAATGATATCAACTTCGTGTAAAATTCCCCATCTACTCCAATATCCTGAAGTTATTTGATCTGGTGTTCCATTATTATCTAAATCATATGCTATGGATAACACTTCAGTTTCTCGACTTTCTCTTCCGAATTCATCTGGTAAAAAGTCTTCAGATTTAATCTCCTTTATAGCTTTCAGCTTGCGATCTTTTTCTGTGTGAATCAATTTAAATTCGAAATTATCAAAAACGTACGTATTCCTTTCATCTTCACATAAATCTGTATTTCCATGACCGATGTGGTTATTGCTAATCGCAAATTGTCGAACTGTATTTTTATCGTAATGCAATCCTATTCCTGTAAAATCATAGCCTACTTGTTTAGTAGCAACAAATTCTTTTCCGTTAAAAGCATAAATTGAAATAGAAGCACCACAACAATTGCCTCCACAAGCATCATGTTCTAAAAGCACATCTTCTAATCCATCATTATTATAATCTTGTACTTCTAAAATAGAGAAACAACCTTTTGTTATGCTCATTTCTTTTCCATCGATTTTTGCTCTTAATTCTTCATGAATATCTCCATCTTTTCTATGGATTTTATAGGTGATTTTGTTTGGGCTAAGCGGTTTTAAAAAACCATTAAATACATATCCTTCTAATTTTGGATTTTTAATCTTAACCCAATATCCTTTTATTTTTTCTGTAGTAAATGAAAAATCTGTCGTTTCTGTAATTGTTATTTTTTCATTAAAATCTAATCTTCCTATTCTACTCGCATTTATGCTAGGCTTATTTCTCACAGACAAACCACTTTTAGCTGTTACGAGATATTTGCTTTGGCTAACAGCAACTAACGATATGAATAATATTATTAAGGAAAATTTCTCTCTCATTATTTAAAAATCTATTATTAAAACTCAAAATTTGTATCCATATAATTTCAGGGAAATATATAATTAATACACTTTTCTATTTTAGTTTTTAACCCGTATTTCTAGGCCTCTATGATGAATTACATCATAATATTTTAAAGTTAAAAATTATTAATAATCCTCTTTTACTAATCTTATTGATTTTACATTAGTTGAATTTTTAGTAACTAATTCATCATTCTGATCATAAAGCACATAGCTATTTTTAGAATCGTACATATAGATTCTTTTATCGGAGAATCTCATTACAAAATAACGAGTAAATGTTTTGTTTGACAGTAACTTATTTGTCTGTGTAGACAACAGTTTATACCCTTCTTTATTTTTTTCTTCTACTACTATAATTGAAGGACATAAAAATTGAATAATATCATACGGAATTTCATTTATTTGTTGCTGTTCTTTATTCAAAAAATAATACGTTCTATCTTTTACTCTTTTAGTATCTGTAAAGAATATATTTTTTGAGTGTTCATCGAGTACTGAAGAATAATAGAATGAAATTGGATAGGGAATTGATGTAATTATTTTTCCGTTTTTATCTATGAATTCTGTTTTATTTTCAAGTTTATGCGTGTACAATTTAGTGACTGGCGCTTCATTTTTTAATGTTGCTAAAAAAGTGATCGTATCTCTTCTATTTTCTAAGTATAAAGTCAATGCATTTACATTTCCTTTTACTAAAACTCTTTCTTTTTTACTGTTTTTAATATCTGCATTTATATATTTAAGTGAGAGATATTTTAATATTCTGAATATTTGCTTTTTGGTCGTAGCATCTTTAACATACTCATAGTTTATCTTACGATAGTTTAATCTACCTTTATAATCTTCTTCTAAAGTTTTAAGTGAAATATTACTTAAACTGTATTCATTTTCTAAAACCTTACCTTCACTTGTATAAAACACTTTTTCAAGTATAGATCCTTTATGGTATGGATAGTAATCGTTAGGAGTTTCGTATTCTACATAGTTTTTCTCCATTTTTAAAAGTTTGAAATTTCCTTTTTTTACTCCTATATCACTTTTGTTAAAATGGATGGTATCAATCTTAGAAACATATTTTATTTTGAATTCCAATTGAATACTATCTACATGTTTCATTTGATCTATAGGAATACTATTTAAAGGGAATGAATGTGATGGAATCGATGTTGGTGTGTTATTAACAGTACCATCATGATAATATATATTCCTAATTTTTAATTCCTTTTCTGAATGTTGATTTAAAGAATAATATGGTTGAATAGTTTTCTCTGATGAAAATTTAAAAACTGTGGCTCCATTATTTCTTACCTTGTTTTTTAAAGATGATGCATTGTCTTTAAAAAGTTGTTCAAAATATGCCCCATTTTGAACTGTATCTCTATAATGAAGATGGTTATTATTTACCAATGTTGACTTTATATTTTTTTTCTTTTCATATCTTTCTTCTTCCAGAGTATAATGTTTAGTATCTCTTTCGAATCTATTGTCTTCAGCTACTCTGTAATACTGTAGTTGTTTAATTATTGTGTCCTTATTATTTACAATATAATTAAAGTTCGTTTTTAATCTTTTCTTTATTTCTTTGATTGATAATGTGTCTATGAAAGAGTGAATATCTTTTTCTATTCTTTCAATATCATATTTATCAACACATAATTGCTCTTGTTCTTTAAGCATTTCTTCGGTAACTTTTTCTTGAGCTTGAGCTACAGAAAACAACATAAAAACTACGATAATTAAAAGTTTTTTGATCATCTGACTTTTTACTTTTTTTTGAAATTAAAATATTGTAAACTTCAATTTTATTTTCTACTCGATATGAATTTATCTGAATTACTAGTAAAGTAGGTATCTTCTAAATTGAAAAAAGATTTGTCGTAATTCGTTTTCGGATTTGTATTCAAATTTTTAAAATGACTATATCCAATAAAAGAATTGCGTATTGAATTTTTTTCTTCTCTTAACTCAAAAAAAGTTTCTAACTTATTATTCCAGAAGTAAGAATTATCAATATTTACACTAGGAAAATACTCTTCTCCTTTAAACTCATTTCTACTTACAATACAATTTTTAGTGTAATTTTTAAACCTACAATAATCAAACGTTAAAGGCATTGTACTTAAATAACTAATTTTAAACTGCTGATTATTAAATTCTACATTACTAAAGAATAAACTTTGTGTTCTATTAATATTAAACGCAAAAGATTCACCAGACTCTTTATGGTAATCTGCTTGTGTATATTTAGTTTTAAACTTTACATTATTGAATAATACTCCATGACATCCAAAAAAATGTAATGGAGGAACCACTAATTCTGATCTATCATCACTCCTAATTTCTAAATCATAATACCCTTGTAGAAACATTTCTATTTTCGCAACAGAATTATTGAAATATCCATAATTACGTTGGCTATCTAAAAAATCGATTGTAAAATCTATTTCATCATAGTCATATTCTAATGCTAGCCTGTTTTTTAAATATCTGTGCAAATCAATCTTTTTCGCTTTGATATTTAGCGTTCTCATGTCACCAAGGTTTTCAAAAAATTGCTTTGCATTATAAATATCTATTTGAGCTCTTTCAGGATCTTCCGAAGATCTATCAATAGGTAAATTGTAAATATTATAATCATAAGTAATAAAATAGTCGAAAACATATCCTTGACGAAAAACTCCTTCACTATCTTTAAAATACACATGTATCCACCTTCCTACTACTTTATTATTTTTACCTAATGTTAAATACTCAAAACTATCAGTATCGGCAATAATAGTTAGTGGAGTATTATAAGGTATTGTAATTAACTTTTCCGATTGTAATGTTGGCTTATTTCTTAATACTAATCCGTTTTTTGAATTTACTCTAGCATTTCCTTCTGTGTATTCTGTTTTATATATTCTAGAAATTTGTGCTAGCGATAATCTTAATTTATAATAATCTTCGTACTTGCTATATCTGTTAGCAACTATTTCGAGAGAATCATTTTTAGGTATAGTTCCTTTTACAAAAAAAGTGCTATCGTTTTTAGATATTCTGTACTCTTCTTCACTGTCTTTATCAAAGAAATTTAAGGTAATTTCTTTTTCTCCAAGCTGAGTGATTTCCCCTTGATATTCTTTTTGCTTGTTATTAATTACGACTGTATTCAGAGAGTCAATAATAAATGTATATCGAGCGCTATAAATTTTATCATCTTTTTTATTATAACTACAAAAAGTATAGATTCCTTCCCAAGATTTATATAATTCATCTTTGGTTTTAGAATCCTCCTTACTTTTACATCCTATCAGAAAAATTAGTACTATAAAACCAATAGTATATAAACTAATAGAATCTTTATTTTTTTTATATAAACTCTTAATGGTAATCATCATTGCTTATTAAAATTTAACATATCAATCTCGTCTTCTTTAACTTACTTTTTAAAACTCACTAAAAGTTAAGTTTACTCCATTAAACTTTTTGCTTTATCTAAAAGGTTTTTTCCTTTATCTTTTAAATCTTTTCCTGCTTTTTTAATTCCGTCTGCAGATGTGTAAGTACTTAATTTATCTATGAATTCTTTCAAATTATTTACAACAACAAACATCTCTTCTGTATGAGGCACGTTGTTTTCTTTAAGTAATTTTTCCCATTCAACCTGAGATAAAACAGAGAACATGTATTTGGTTGCTATTTTACTTAAGAAAAATTTATCATAAACACCATTAAGTAATTTACCTGATTCTCTATTTTTAATATAATTAATCGATTCTTCAATTTTTTCTTTCTCTTTTGTCGACAGTAAAGAACTAGATTGTAATTTGGTTAATGAAGCTACAGCTTTCTCTTTGTTTTCAGTTTTTAAGTATAAAAATGTTTCTATAGACCATGTAATTTCGTTGTTAAGTCCGATTTTATTTGCATCATTTAAGAAAGCTTCAAAATCTTCTAAGGCACGTTTTTCATCGATCTCTCGTTTCATCATTAATCTGTCAAAACCTCTAAATAAATGATTCAACGCATGAAAACCTAAATGAGTTTGTTGATTATTTAAGTTTCCCCATTGAAACATTGCTCGTGTATAGTGTAAATCGACATTTTGATTTTTATCTAACCAAGTTATATTCCTTGAAATCTCATCTTCAGAAAGATAATAGAGTTTCTTTTCAAAAAATAAAAAGCCTCTAAAGTAACTTAGTAATGCTTTTAATTCTGAATCTGGTAAAATTTCTGGATTTGTTTTAGAACATTCATATAATGATACTTCTTTACCTAAATCTTTACTCAGAATTACAATTGCACTTAAAACAGAATGCTCTAAATTTTGAACTAATTCCTTTTGTTTACCTAAAAAATAGGGTTGTTGTTTTTGAATAGAATCTCCATAAGTAACTCGTAAAGCATCTACAACAGTTGGAAACATGTCTTCATCTGTTTTCATAATGAAATTTTCCATTTTTTTATAATCCCGATATATACTTAAATAATCTAATAATGATAATTCATCAGGGTTTGATAAATCATGTCGCATTAATCGTTTCGACACTTTATCTAAAGAGGTTTTAAAAGATTGATATTCTGAAGAAATTGTATCTCTTGTAACTGCCGATCGTATTGCTATTTTCCCAAATTTGTATGGGAATATCTTGTATGAATCTAGACTTTTCTCTAACTGTTTTTTATCTAGTTTTAATAATTCCTGATCTGTTTTCTCTTGAGTTGAACAGCACACAAATAATGAAATCATTATAGATAAAAACATTACTTTTTTCATACATTTTTAGTTTTTAAGTTGATTGAACAAATGTATTATAATCGTAGGAAGTTTCCGATTTATAATCTTTTTTCAAATACTTTCAATTCATTTCTGTAGTAATTCTAAAATTATTTGAATTCAAGATAAACACTCTTTAGTTACTCTTTAGAAGAAATATAACAATAACTAATATTGATTTATAAGTAAATTATCAAATTCTACTCAATTAAATAAGTCTCAATTACAAACAACAGGAAAAACACTGGAAATCAGAAAAATACTAAAAAAACATTTCGTTAATTTTATGTTAATTAATTAACCTCAAAACCCTCACATTATGAAAAAACAATTACTCATTGTCTTTTTCTTATTGTCTATTGTGGCAATATCTCAAGAAAACAAACCTTTTTATCGCGGAAAAATTTCTTCAGTAGAGTATGTATCTCCAATCATATCTAGAACTGCAGATTTAGTTCCTTTTGTTGATGTTCCTAAAGAAGCTAAAGACAAAAGATCTATGGGAAATGTTATTATTCCTGGACAAGATCCTCAACAACAAGACGACTTTTTTAAAAGAAACAGACACCCTATGGAACAAAGTAGAAAAATGGCAAATGCTGGATTAGTATTTGACACCTATTCTTCTAGTTCACAACCTACCGATCCTTCTTTAGCAGTTGGTCCTAATCATGTTATGGTAGTATTTAATACTGGATTTATGATTTATGATAAGCAAGGAAACGAATTGTTGGGTGAAACTGCTCCTAATCCTGCAATTTTCCCATCTGGTGGATGTTGTGATTTGACTGTATCTTACGATAATGCTGCCGATAGATGGGTATTATCATTTTTAGGTGGTGGTGCTCAAATTGCAGTTTCTGATGGGCCTAACCCTTTAACTGCTGGATGGTATATTTATAATATCAATCAAATTAATGATTATCAAAAATTGTCTATTTGGAGTGATGGTTATTACTTAACAGATAACACCAGTAGCTCTAATAGAGTTTGGGCTTTAGAAAGAGATGCAATGTTACAAGGAGATACTAATGCTGGTATCTTAGGATTTAATCTACCAAATATTAGAACTAGTGGTTTTTACAGTCCGCAAGTATTGAATGTAACCGACAATAACTTACCTGCAACTGGTGGTGCAACTGTTGTTTATATGCAAGATAATGCCTGGGCTGGAGTTTCTACAGACCACGTAAAAGTTTGGACTATAGATGTTGACTGGAATAACACTTCTGCTTCAACAGTTTCTAACCCACAAGAAATTACTGTAACTCCATTTATTGGTGTTTTTGATGGTGGTAGCTTTGCTAATCTACCTCAACCAAACGGTGGAGCAACTATTGATGCTTTACAAGCGACAATTATGAATCAAGCTCAGTTTAGAAAGTTTCCAACTCATAATTCTGCTGTATTTAATTTTGTTGTAGACACTGATGCTTCTTCAGGAAAATTAGCTGGTGTGCGTTGGATGGAATTTCGTCAGACTGGTGATAATCAACCTTGGTCTTTGTATCAAGAAGGAACATATAATGCTCCTGATGGAAGACATGCTTGGAATGCTAGTTTAGCCATGGATGCAAGTGGAAATATTGGTATGGGATATACTTCTTTATCTGGACCAACAACGACAACTACAACGAGAGTAAGTTCTTATTTTACAGGTAGATCAAATGGAGATCCTTTAGGTACAATGACAGCTGCGGAAGGATTAATTGCAAATGGTAATCAAAATATTCCAGGTACACGTTATGGTGATTATAGTAAAATTGATGTAGATCCATCAAATAATAGCACATTCTGGTATATTACAGAGTATATGAATAATGGTAGAAAAGGTGTTATCGGTACTTTTGAAATGCAACCTGCTGGACCACCAGATACTGAAGCTCCAACAAATCCTTCAAACTTAACAGCTTCTAATATTACTTCCAGTGGCGCTACATTAAATTGGACTGCTGCTACAGATAATGTGGCCGTAGTGAGATACTTAATTTCTATAGATGGGAATCAAGTTGGAACTTCATCAAATACGACTTTTGATGTTACTGGATTATCACCTAATACTCAATATACAGCTGCTATTGTTGCACAAGATGCTGCCGGAAATAATTCGGGAAGTGTAGATGTTGTATTTACTACTGTTAATGGTCCGTTACCATATTGTGATTCAGCAGGAAATAATGTAAGTGATGAATTTATAAGTAACGTTACTTTAAATACGATTAACAATAATTCTGGAGCACAAGGATATTCTGATTTTTCTAGTATTTCTACTAATTTAAGTGAAGGACAAAGCTATACCATAACTATTACTCCTACTTGGACAGGAACTGTTTATAATGAAGGTTATGCAGTTTGGATTGATTATAACAATAATGGAGATTTTGATGATTCTGGTGAACTAGTATGGTCTAAATCACCTTCTTCTGATGCTACTAATTCTGGTTCTTTTACCATTCCTAATGGAACTGCTCAAACTTCTGTTAGAATGAGAGTTTCTATGAAATATAATGCTATTCCTACTTCTTGTGAAACTTTTACCTACGGTGAAGTTGAGGATTATACTGTAAACTTAGAAGCTGGAAGCGACGGAGGAGGATCATCTGGTGTTATTGCTGGATTTAGTTTTGAAACTGGACTAGAAGGTTGGAGTGATCCAGGAAGTGATTGTGCTCGTGTAAATACTTCTGCAAGATCTTACGATGGAAATTTCTCTGTTCGTTTAAGAGACGATACTTCTACTTCAAATACTGTTTCTCCTGAATTAGATCTTTCTGGAAATAACGAAGTAACTTTTGAGTTTTTTGCTTTCATTAATAGTTTTGAATCTGGTGAAAACTTCTTGGTTGAATTCTTCAACGGTACTTCTTATCAAGTAATTGGTCAGTATACTGTAGGTGTAGATTACAACAATGAAGAATTCTTCACTGACATTATCACTTTAGATGCTGCTAATTTTAACTTTACTACTGCAAACAGATTCCGTTTACGTTGTGATGCAAGTGGAAATGCTGATAGAGTTTATTTTGATCAAATCACTATTAGTGGAGATAATGTAAGAACTCCTTTTGTACCAGATACGAAAAGTGAAAGTACTCCTCGCGAAGAATTATTAGACTTTACAAATAACTCTCTGAAGAATATAAAACTTTATCCGAATCCAGCTGTAAATAGTTTAAATATTGAAATTTTAAACGGTAGTTTTAGTCAGGTTACGATTTATTCTATTACTGGACAAGTTGTTTATGCTTCAGATAAAGTAGTAAATGAAAAAACAACTATAGATACTTCTCAATTCACAACTGGTTCTTATTTCGTGAAGTTTGTTTCAGATGGTAAAGCTGTTACAAAACGCTTCCTTAAAAAATAATATAAACTTCTTTAAAAAAGAAAAGGTCACTCAAAATTGAGTGACCTTTTTATTTTTCATCATCTAAACTTTCTATTTCAAAACCTTAATCCATTGCCCTTTTGTTCTTGAAATATAATCATTGTCATACATCGCTTCTGCTTGTACTCCAGGCAAATAATAATCTCCTAAATATGATGCATTTAGTAACACTCTAAATGTTTTCGATTTAAAACCAGAGAGTGTAAAATAATTGCTAATACTTGCATCTCTTATATCTGTATAATCTACTGCAGAAGAAGTGGTATTGCTTCCGAATTCTGTAAAACGAGTATTTACAACTTCCCAACCAGATGGTAAAAATTGTGTTAATGCTATATTTTGAACCGTTTCATTTGTTGTGTTCCTAACAGTTATTTCCGCTACAAAATTTGTTCCTTGAGATAAGCTTCCAACACCTATTCTATTTCCCTCTTTGTTTTTATAAACTACTTTTACATCAAGGTTTTTCTGAATAACTTTCTCCTCTCCTACTGGTAAAATCCCTCTATTGTATACTCTTACATATAATGGACTTTCAGAACTGTTATTAATCACAAGTGCATTATTACTCTTTAAGGAATTCATATCTTTCACAAATAGTGATTTGGTTGTGTTTATTGATGTTTGGGTTCCATTCCAAGTATAATTTGCATTAATACCTGAATTTTCTCCATTCTTTAATGCATATTGAGCCATCGCCAATAAACCATATGAAGTTGTTTGAGTACTCATCCAACGATCACTAGATAAACTTTCGGCAATATCTTTTGCTAACTTTATCGATTGTACTTCGTCTCCTGTTAATGTATACGTTTCTAACGACATTGCTTTATCTCTAATTTCTGAACCATAATTATAATAATATCTTCTGTTATAATCATTACTTGTAATTGATTTTAAAATAGATTCAGCTGTAGATTTTTTTCCTATTAACGCATAAGCAGCTGCTAAACGTCTTTTTGTTGAGCTTGATATTCCTGAAGTTTCTCTTAATCTATTCATTGATGCTAAATCTGGACTATTCGATAAACTCAACGTATATAAACGATAAGCCTGAGCAAACTCATTATTGTAATATTTTGAAGATTTCCTCCATTTTCTAGCTTCATTCTTCTGATATGTTAACCATTTGGCTTTAAATCCTATTGGTAATGCATATCCTCTTTTTTCAGCTTCCAATAAAAAATGACCTGCATAAGATGTTCCCCAACTATTAGCGCTTACTCCTCCTGGCCAATATGAAAGTCCTCCATTTAACTTTTGAAATGATGATAATCTATTAATCGCTGCTTTTATATTTCGTTCTATTGATTTTTTCTTCTCTCCTGATAATTCAAATAGCTCAGGAAAATATAACTGTGGAAAAACACTAGATGTCGTTTGTTCTACACAACCGTGAGGATAACGAATTAAATACTCCATACGACTTGTAAAATTCATTGGAGGTAATGTAGATAATTCTATACTTGCAGAATTCGTTCCTTTTGTTCCGAAAGTTGCTAAATCTAATTGATTTTCTTCTCCTGATTTTAATACTAACTCCTTAATTTCGGTAGTTACTGGATTTGGATTTAAGACATCTATTTCTACTTCGTAAAATGCTTTTTCGCTTCCAGAATTTGCTTCTACTCTTACTTTTCCAATACCTTTAAAATCATTTACTTTTAGAGTAAAATATGCCATTTTTTCATCTGGCTGATTGAACTGTAATGTTTGTGTTGCTTTACCTTCAATGCTAAATGAAGGATCTGGCTTAACCGTAACTTTTACATTCTTTACATTTTCTTTCATTGCGAAAACTGTTACTGGTAAAGTAACGGTTTCTTTTGGTGTGATTTTACGCGGTAAAGATGCTAATACCATTACAGGTTTACGTACAAAAGCATTTTTTTCGTCACTTCCATAAGCTTCTTTAGTGCCATTAGATGCAACAACCATCGCTCTCACTGAACCTACATAATTCGGAATTTTAATTTCATGAGTTTTTACCTCTCCAGAACCTAACTTAAAAGGTCCTAAAAACGAAACCATCGGTTTAAAACGATTCGCTTTCTTGTTTTTACTTCCTGCTTTAGCTTCATCACCTCCAATACTTAAAATCTGATTTACTTCTCCTCCATAAGCTCCAATAACATCATCAAAAATATCCCAAGTTCTTACTCCTAAAGATTGTCTTGCATAAAATGTCGACCATGGATTTGGTGTTTTAAATCGAGTTAAATCTAATAATCCATCATCAACTAAAGCAATTGTGTAAGTCATTGCTTTTGCATTCTTCTCTTTAACTCTAATTTTCGCAACACTTTCTGGTTTTAATTCATCTGCTAATTGAATTTCTGGTTCCAATTTAGTTTCAGGATCTTTTACCAACATCGGAATAGCTCCATACATTCGAATTGGCAAATCATTTTTTGTCTGAGAATGTTGTTGTAACAATGAAATATTTACAAATACATTTGGTGTGTATGTTTTTAAAACTGGAAAACTAAAATCTGTTTGTTTATCTTTTGTTTCTACCCAAAAATGATCTAAAACTTGTGTCCCATTTTCAATAGTAATTAAAGCTCTACCACCTGCTGATGAAGGAAATTTCACTGTAGCGTTTTCATTCACATTATAGGATTCTTTATCACTTGAAAACACAAGCATTGTTGCATTTGTTTTGTCTTGACTTCCTCTTTTAGCTCCGTACCAAGAAGGCCAATCAAAATAAACAACTGCTGAAGTAACATGCTTACTTTTTTTATCTTTTACTTTAATTAAATAACGCCCCCAATCATTTTTATCAATTTTTAAATTGAAAGCTCCTTTACCATTTGCACTAGTTCGTACATTCTTAGAATCGTAATATTCGCGTTGAGTTGAACCATCGTAATAAGATAATCCGTCGCTAGAAGAACTCCACCACCATCTCCAACTTAACTTATAAACTTTTACTTCTAAATCATTTATAATTCCTTTTCCTTCTTCATTTACAGATGCTACATTAAAAGCATATTCTTGATCTGTAAATAAATAGTTTTTAGACTGTTGTTCTTCTGCTAAATTTAGTCCTGCATATGATTTGTATGGTGAAACTTTGGTACTGTACACATCTGTACTAAAATCACCTCCGTTTTCATAAACTTTAGTTATAAAACTAGCACGAACCATTCCCGGAACTCTAGTTCCTAAATCTGCTTTTTTAGTAAAACTAACTTTACCTTCATTATCTAAATTTCCAGATGCGATTACTGAATTTGATGTTCTTATTCTTCTTGTAACATCATCAAAAACATAATTATCGTACTTTGGAAATTTAGTCGTTGTTCTCGAAAACTTAGATTCTATATCATATTTTAAACCTCTTGCAATAGCTCCATGTAACCATTTTACCTCTAACTCACCATGAACAGGTCTTCCTGATTTTACAAACTTGTCTTCTGTTTTTACTTTAATTTTTAAACGATTTGGTTTTATCGTTTCAACTTTTAATACTTTATTGAATTTAGCTGCTCCTACATTTACTCTTAACTTCCAATTTCCAGTGATGGCTTCTGCATCTGTTTTAGGCGCATAAGTGTATACATTTAAATTATTCTTTTGAACAATTTTTCGATCTGTAATTTTTCCTTGCGGATCAACTAATTCAAATTTAATTGGATGCTTTTCAGGAATTGGATTTGCTTTATCATTCAACACAAAAGTTAAAAACATTTTATCACCTGGTCTCCATACTCCTCTTTCTCCGTAAATGTATCCTTTAATTCCTTTCTGCAATCTTGCTCCTGAAACATCGAACTTACTCATCGACAATGAATTTCCATCATTCAACTTTACATAAGTTGTACTGTTATTATCAGATACTTTTGCAAAATATGCTCCTTTTACATCATCAAAAATTGCGACACCTTCCGCATTTGTTTTAGCAGAAACTACAATTTGCTGTTGCAGATTAATTAATTCGACTTTAGCACCGTTTGAAGGTTGAGTACTTAAAAGATTGGTTACTGCTACGAAAGTATTATCGTTATTTCCTTTCTTTACAATAACTCCTAAGTTAGAAGCTAATAAATTGGTGCTTATTTTTTTATTCCTATAAAATGATTTTTTACAAGGATCTTTGCGTTCATTCCAATTGTAATCGTCGTAATAATCATCGTAGTAATAACCATAACCAGCACGATCGTAATTACGTGTATCTACTTCTTTTTTTCCGAAAACAATAGTTGCATTACTTTCTTCACCATCACAAGAATAATTAGAATATTCTTTATGATACGATAACTCAACTCGATACATCGCTCCATTTTCAACAGTAACTAAGTCAGATAAATCTACAGCAAAAGCATTTGGTTTACTTAAATGTAATCCTTGATTCGCTAAATTCACTGTATATTTTGCAGTTGGTCTTCCTACATAACGAATATTACCTTGATTATTTAAGTTGTTGTTTTGTAAAAATTGAAGAACGTTATTCTTATAAATTTTATAAACAGTCGCATCTACAGCTTTTAAGTTTACAGCTTTAAAGTTAATTTTTAAATTATCAGAATTAGGTAAAATAGTTCCACTTTTAATGAAACTTAATTCTGGTTTTAATTGTTCAAAATATAAAGTTCTAACGACATTATTTTTTAAAGTATAACCTTCAGTATTTTTTATGCCTTTAAAAACCTCAATATCTACTTTATTACGAATAGAAGCTTTTGGATATACACTGATAACGTTGTTCTTTATTTTGGTTGTGAAATTTTGTTTTTGAGTATTTACAAACTGAATTAATCCCTTTAAATTTTGACTTTTGTTAATTGGATCTGAAAAGTTAATATCTATTCTTTGCTTGTTGTCATTAAAAACATCAAACGACAATACTTTAAAATTTGATTTTCCTGTAATGACCATTTCACGTTCTCCTTTAGAACTTGAATTAACAATTTCACCGTTCCAATTTACTTTTACAGTCTTATCATCAGGAAAACGTTGTAAACTATCAATTTTAAATCGTACCGCATTTGTATAAGTATCTGAAGTGATATCAAACTTGATATTCTTTTCTTTTCCGTTGTAATTTGCTTTTACTAATTCTGTTATTTTTTTTCCTTCAATTACATCGCTAGAAGTTAAACTTCCTTCAATATAATACCAATCTTTGTTGTAAATAGAAGGTGCTTGTAATGCGATACTAAATTGTAAAGGTTTTGTTTTTAAGGCTACTGTAAAATCCTGTAGCGATTTATCTACGTTAGTGTATAATTTATCTAAATGAACTGTAATTGAGTATTCTTTATTACTTTCTAATTTTGTTTCTGGAACAAAGGACAAAATAGTATTATTAAGTTCTATTTTTCCTTTTACTTTCGGACTCATTGTAATTACATCATCCCCAATTTCTTGTACATCTACTGTTTTGTTCAGGTAAAAGTCTAACTTAGGTAAAACAGAAATCATTTTTTCTGGATAAACACTAATGTATTCGGTAAAACTTGTTACATCGCTTTCTTTAGTTTCTGTTTTCTTTTTACATGCTGTTACTAAAACAATAAGAATCAACAAGTAAGATGAGATTTTTTTGGTCATGTTTTTTACAATTTTTTTCTAGTTAACTGATATTCAAAGTTAATAAAATAGAGGTGAAAAAGATTTTAGAATTCGTAAATTGAATGTTTCGATGAGTTAACTGTATATAAACTTATGTTAGCCGTAATTTCTATATTAATAATTGTTGAATCATCTCAAAGAGACTAAAAACATACAATCATACACTTAAAATTACTTTCATAAGTCTGTTTCTGATCAAAACAAGTTAAAAAACTAAAAATCAAAATTCTAAATATTTTATTTGTGTTCAAAATTCCTTCAAAACTAATAAAACGTTTATAATATTAATTAGAGTTTTCTAAATTCGTGGATTCTTGTTCTCTATTCGTCTACAGATTTACTAAATTTGTATTACTACAAAATCAAAAAAAATACGTCTTTGTTTATTAAGCTTATTTTCTTGATTTAATTTTTCCTTTTTAACTTAGTACCGTCTTCATCATAATACTCGGCAGTTTTATATTCACCTTTTTCATCATAATAAGTGATTGATCGTAACTTAATATCCTTTGTATTATGATAATATTCTTTAATAGTTACCAAGACACCACTTTTTAGGATTTCTTCTTTAGAAATATTTCCATTTTCGAAAAAAGTTTTGGTCATATCCTTTTTCCCATTTTCATCATAATGCGTGTAACTTGTCTTATTTCCATTCCCTCTTTCATCATAATAACTGATTGATTTCAGCTTATTATCTTTTGTATTATAGTACTCCTTAAAAATTAACATGACACCATTTTTTAAAGTTAGCTCTTCAGAAATATTACCATTTTCAAAAAAAGTTTTGGTCATATCCTTTTTTCCATTTTCATCATAATGCGTGTAACTTGTCTTATTTCCATTTTTATGAAAGGAAATTTTTTCTCCAACCTCATCCCCTTCGTCATTATAATTTATAACTTTTTTAAGCTTGTTATTGGCATAAAATATTTTGTGTGTGCCGACAATTATTCCATTTTTTGTTGAAAATTCTTCTGCTATAGTACCATTTTCGTGAAATTCTTTCCAATTTCCATTGGTTAATTTGTTAAAATATTCGTCATCATTTCTAAATCCTTCTTTGTATTCTTCATAAATAAAGCTAGATTTAATTTGACCATTTTCATGATAGGTGTTATGACGATAATTTCCATTTGATATTTGATTTGCAGTAACCTTTACTTTACCATTCTCATAAAACTCGTTATAAAATAAATAACCTTCTTTTGTAAATCCTTTTTCTGCAAGTAATTTATCTGTAGTATAATAACTATGAAATGTTTCAACTATGGAATCACCTAATATTTTGATAAACTTTTTTTCAATCTCCAAAACACCTTCTTTTGTGTAATCTTTTATCCATACTTCTTCTCCTTTCTTGTACAGATAACGTCTTTTTAAATAACCTTCTTTTTCAAATTCTTCCCATTCTCCTTCTGCTTCTCCTTCAAACCAAAAACCCTTTTGATCTAACCTTCCATTCTTAAAAAAACTCTTAGCAACACCATGTTTTAAACCATTTTTATATGTTTTTATAAATCTAGGTGTTCCACTTCTATAAAATGTTTGCCAAATACTATCTTTTTTTCCATTTTTATAAAAACCTTTTTCTTCAATGGTAACACCATCATCAAAATATCGTACCTCTTTACCTGTTGGAAAATTCGCTATAATCATTGGTAATCCATTTTTATGATAAGCCTTCCATTCTCCAAATTGATTTCCTTTATTATCTAAAACACCTTCCTTTTTGAGTTGCTTATTTTCATAAAACCACTGCCATTTACCAATAGGAATAGTATCTTTAATCAACTTTCCTTTTTTAGCGACTACACCATTCTGATGAAACACAGTAAAATCACCTGAACGAAGTCCGTTTTCATAATGTAATATCGCTTTAACTTCACCCTCTTTGTAAAATTCTTTCCAAACTCCTTCTTTCTTATTGTTTATTATTTTTCCAGACTCTTTAAGCTGACCATTATCATAAAATTCCTTTTTATTTTCTTGAGTACAAGAATTCATAGTAAAAATTACAAGTAAACAAATCACAATTTTATACATCATGCAATAATTAATAGAATTTAAATTATTTATACTCAAAATTAACTACACAAAATATAAAATCAAGGTGTAATTAAAAATTTGGTCTTAACTAGCTTATATTCGTTCACGCTTTTGCTAAATTTGTACTGTAAATAATATGCACACTTAAATTTATATGTTAGGATTACAATTTGAAACAGAAACTTCATGGGTCGATGTAGCTAAAAGTGGTTTACAACAACTTTTAACAGATCATGCTTTTGCTGAACAAAAAGCGGCTAGTAATGCTGTATCTATCATTATTAACTATTCTGAGGAAACTGAATTAGTAAAGGATATGAGTGATATTGCTATTGAAGAAATGGAACATTTTAGAATGGTACATAATTTAATGGTTGAAAGAGGAATGGTTTTAGGTCAGGCTACAAAAAATGATTATGCTTTACAATTACAAGGTTTTTTCCCTAAGACTCAAGATCGTACAGAGGCTCTAGTTCACAGATTGTTAGTTGCTGCTTTAATTGAAGCAAGAAGCTGTGAGCGTTTTAAAGTTTTTTCAGACAATATGGAAGACGAACAATTGTCTCAGTTCTATAAAGATTTAATGATTTCTGAAGCAAATCATTATACTTTATTTTTAGGCTATGCAAGAAAGTATATGGACAAAGATATTGTTAATCATAAATGGGGAGATCTACTTGCTTTTGAAGCCCTAATGATGAAAAACAGAGGTACTTCTGCTAAAGTTCACGGGTAGAATTATTCAATATCAATCATAAAGACAACTGACAACTGATAACTGACAACTGAAATAAATGTTTAGTAAGGAAGAATCTGCAAAAATTAGAAAAGAATTCTGGACGAGCTTTGGAAAATCGTTTCCTAGAAAATGGTTATTATACAATACAAAAATCAAAGGATTTGCATTTAAATTTCAAGCTGATCGAAAAAAAGCTTTTGTATGTTTAGATTTTGAACATCCTGAAGAAGTTGCTAACGAATTGTTATATGATCAGTTACTAGCATTAAGAAAAATATTAGAAACGGAATATTTACCTGAAGTTATTTTTGACAACGCTTTTCAATTAGAAAGCGGAAAATATATTCACAGAATATACGTTTTACATGAAAAGAAATTTAGTATTCATAACAAAAATACTTGGCGTGATTGTTACGAATTTTTTGTAGAAACAATGACTCAGTTTGAATTGTTTTATTATGAATATGAAGATTTTATAAAACAAGCCATTTAATCATAACTTATTATCCCCTTATGAAATTAATTAAATCATTATTCTTTATTTGTTGTTTAGCTATTTTTTCTTGTAGTTCTAACGAAGAAAACATTGACACTAATGGAGATGAAAACCTTGAAAATCCAACGAATGAAGTTGATTACGAAACTCAAATTCTAAACTTACTAAATAAACATAGAACCGATAATGGTTTAGCTGAGTTAGCTGTTTTAGATATTATAAAAACACAAACAGAAGCTCACACCGATTACATGATAGGTAAAGGTGATATTTCACATGATAATTTTAGTGATCGTAGTGATTTCTTACAGCAAAATGCGGATGCTAGAAGTACAGCAGAAAACGTAGCTTTTGGATATAATAATGCCCAATCTCTAGTTAACGCATGGATAAATAGTGATGGGCATCGTAGAAATATTGAGGGAAATTTCACACATTTTAATATCACTGCAAAGCAAAATAAAAATGGAGCTTGGTATTACACCAACATCTTTATTAGAAGATAATTATCCTGCTTTCAGCTCTAATTTACGTTTACAATATTCGCAGCTTTTCTCATAAATTGTTTTAAGCTTGAGAACTCATTGAAAACAATTGAAGTTAAAAATTCATGGACTACTTATTATTTTTAATTCTTGGGTTTTTGATAAAGCTGTATTTTCTATGTTGAGTTCTGGAATAAAAACAGATCATACCAAATATTATATTCAGCTTTTATTTTCGATGATAAGTGCTGCTCTTACTAAAAAAGGAATTAAAGCATTTGCAAGTGCATACGACAGAATTATAAGTCAATAAAAAAGTCTTCAGTAAACTGAAGACTTTTATTTCTATTTAATATTTTTTATTCTAGAAATCTAATACTTAATGGATAATTAGGAGCTTCTCCATTAGTAGCTTTAATTGCGTTTATAATTGGGAAAATAAAATAAATTATTCCTAAAAAAATAAGACCTAAAATTCCTAACCCAAAAAATAAAATTAACGGCACACACAATAACGCATAAATAAACATCGAAATTCTAAAGTTAAGAATCGACTTACCATGCTCATCCATTCCTTCAACTTCGTCCTTTTTAAGAATCCAAATAATTAAAGGTGTTACAAAACCTCCTATAACGGTTAATAGATCTAATAACTGACTTAAATGTGTAATTGCTAATAATTCTTTATTTCTCTGCATTTTTTGTTGTTGTTTACATATGTTAGACGTAAGGTTTATCGTTTTGTTACAAAAAATCATATGATTATATGTAATATAACATACTGATAGCAAACTGAAATCGTTTCTGGTTTTCTTTGTAAACTACTATTTCCTCTAGTGACATAATTCCAAAATAAATTTGGAATCATGTGAAAATTATATTTCTAAGAAATCTTCAATTTAAAATTGTATTGAACTGTAGTATATTTGCATAAAAAATACGTTTTGCAAACACTAATTAACGATACAATTGTTGCCTTAGCTACTCCTTCAGGAGTTGGAGCCATTTCTGTAATTCGACTTTCTGGTGAAAAGTCTATTGAAATTGTAAATCAATTTTTTACTTCAGTTAAAAAAAACAAATCGTTATTAGATCAAAAAACACATACGATTCATTTAGGTCATATTACTAATAAGGGAAAGATTATAGATGAAGTTTTGGTTTCTATTTTTAAAAATCCAAATTCGTATACTGGTGAAAATGTAGTAGAAATTTCTTGCCATGGTTCTGTATTCATTCAACAAGAAATTTTACAACTATTTTTAAGCAACGGATGTAGAATGGCCGATAATGGTGAATTTACCATGCGTGCTTTTTTGAATGGTAAAATGGATTTAAGTCAGGCTGAAGCTGTGGCAGATGTGATTGCTTCTAATTCTGAAGCTTCGCATCAAATGGCTATTCAGCAAATGCGTGGTGGAATTACCAATGAATTGAAAGATTTACGCGGCCAACTTTTAGATTTTGCTGCTTTAATTGAATTAGAATTGGATTTTTCTGGAGAAGACGTTGAGTTTGCAGATCGCACAAAATTCCGTGAATTGGTGACTAAAATTACATCAGTTTTAAAACGTTTAATTGATAGTTTTGCTTTTGGTAATGCCATGAAAAATGGAATTCCGGTTGCTATTATTGGTGAGCCAAACGTTGGGAAATCGACACTTTTAAATGCTTTATTAAACGAGGAAAAAGCTATTGTTTCTGATATTGCTGGAACTACACGTGATGCTATTGAAGATGAAATGATTATTGATGGTGTAGCTTTTCGTTTTATTGATACTGCAGGAATTCGTGAAACTGAAGATGTGGTAGAAAGTATCGGTATACAAAAGGCTTATGAAAAAGCCGATAAAGCACAGCTTGTGATCTTTTTAGTAAATGCTGAAAAGATTCACAATAACTCTTCGGATATTATAGAAGAGATTTCACAAATTAAAGATCGTTTTGAACATAAACGTTTACTTTTAATTGCGAATAAAATCGATAATTTATCTGAAACTGCTTTAGAACAAATTAAAACTACTCTTCCGCAAGCTTTATTATTATCTGCAAAGCAGAAAATAGGTGTAGATTCTTTAAAAAGTGAATTGACTTCTTTAGTGAATACTGGAGCTTTAAGTAATAATGAAACTATTGTGACAAATTCTCGTCATTTTGAGGCTTTAAATAATGCTTTAGAAAGTATTCAATCTGTTGATAATGGAATAGAACTTGGTATCTCTTCTGATTTATTTGCTATCGACATCCGCGAGTGTTTACGTCATTTAGGAAATATTACTGGTGAGTATGACGTAGATAAAGATATTTTAGGCCATATTTTCTCTAACTTTTGTATTGGGAAATAGATTTTCCTTTACTATTACTTTGTTTACTCTTTGCTAAAAGGAGAAAATATAGGAAAACATATTATGAGCCAATTCAATAATTTAATCGGTTCATGTTTATGTTCAATATTAAATCAACCTCAAAAAACAGTTTAATTTTGAGATCAAAATGATTTTTTATAAATTGCATCAATAGTAATAAAAATGATGCAATATGGCTACAGTAAGAAAATCAATTACATTTACAAAACAACAAGATGCTTGGATTAAATCACAAATAGAAGGTGGGGATTACACTAACGATAGTGAATATATTAGAGATTTAATAAGAAAAGACCAAGCTAATAACTCTAAATTAAACTATTTAAGAATGGCTGTTCAAAAAGGTCTTGATAGTGATGTTAGTGAAAAATCTGTTCAAGACATTATTGAAGCCAAGATTAAAGAAAAGCAATAATGTCAAAACTTAATTATCAATTAAGAAAAGAAGCTCAATTTGATTTAGAAGATATTTTTGACTATTCTCAAGATAATTTTGGTTTAGATATTGCAATTAAATATTTGAATGAATTAGAAAATACCTTTTTCAATCTATGTGAATATCCTCATATTGGAAAAGATAGATCTGAAATTAAATTTGTCGTGTACAGTTTCGTCCACAAAGAACATTTGATTCTCAATAAAATAACTGAAACAAAAATAGATATTTTAAGAGTTTTACATCAAAGTAGAGATTTACCAAGGTTTATAAAATATCTTTAAAAATCAAACAAAGGAAAACAAAATCTAACACCTATACTCCACCTGTATGTCCAGAAAGTACTATACTTACTCGACTTATTACTTTCTGTATTGGGAAGTAAAATTATTGAGTGTTCTTTCTTTTCTAAATCACAAGTTAGCCCTCGATTTTATCGATTGCTTGTAGAACTATTATCTTTTAAAACTATAAAAAAACCACAACACTTATAAAAATGTTGTGGTTAGTATGTTTAATTACTGATCTTGCTTACTCTAGCTTGGCACCCGAAAGGGTTCGAGCGCTAGCGAGGGTCAGTTAGCTAGAAGTAAAAACTAATATATCATCAATTATATCTTCATTGTCGTCTTCCACAAGTGTAAAAGTTCCTATTCTTTCATTTTTTTCTGATAATAGTAAAACTTTTATTGAAGTAAGACAAATACCTGAACTATATGAATATTCTATCTTGACAGAATCATATTTGACTATAATATCCTTTACTGAAAAACCAATCTCATCACTTAAGTATTCATTTTCTTCATAATTTATACACTTTTCAAAAGCATTCTTAGCTTTTGAATATTTTAACTCTAATTCTTCTTTTGTTAAAAACATAATTAATGACCTAATATGTGCCCCAAAAGGATTCAAGCGCGAGCAAGAATTTTATCACGGAAACTGTAAATAAACTACTCATTTTAATATATTACCTTGGATTCTATACTTCCTAAACTCTCAAAATTAGAAAGATTATTGTTCTTATTAAACAAAGAAGTCTCAATTGTATTTCCATCTGATATTGGAGTCGATAAAATATAATCATTTTTAAACTTTACTTTTACTCCAAATGGCTCTGGGTTATTCTTTACTCCTATTAATTCAAGAGACTCTATTCTAGAATTAACTATAGTAGAAAATTCTGAAACATTTGTTACTTCGTAGTACTCCGTTTCTAAATCATCTTCACATTCTAAATTTATCCAAGCATCCATTCTTGATCTAAATGATGACCAAGAATATACTTTTAGAGGTATTTTCTGAGTTTGAATACGAGGTGTCCACATATCCTCTTTATCCGTAGTAATAATAGTTAAATGATCTGAGTATTTATATAATACTAAACCAAAAGATATATCAATATCTAATTCTTTTTCCTCTCCTAATGGAGGCCAAACCACAAGATACAATCTTTCTACTTTCTGATTTTTTAAATCTTTAAATATTTCCATAATTACATGGTTGCCTTTTCTTTATTATACCAATTATTTGAAGTCTTATTGAGAATAGTAATAAAATTCCCATTCGCTTCAGTAACTAACATTTTTTCATTATTAGTTCCTTCTATAAGTTTTACTTGTTTCGCTATCGCTCGACTGTATCGAGTGATTATAAACTTATCCAATAAACACAATTACAAAACCACAACACTTATAAAAATGTTGTGGTTAATATTATTTATTATTGTTTTTAATTACTCTTGCTTGGCACCCGAAAGGATTCGGGCGCTAGCGGGGACTTCATCACTCATTACCTACTCTGAAATTATTCCAATCTATTTCTAATAATCTTAAAATTCTAAATAAATCAAATTCTTTCTCTTCTCTTATTGATCTTGATATTTCTTTAACCAAAAAGACATTAATTAAAAACTCATAGTTTTTATTTGAAGAATCAATAAAATAAGGAATTAACTCTGTCGGCTTACTTATATTAGTTTTATATTCCCAATTCCCTTGTTTTTTTTCTCTTACTAACTCCCCCAAAAAGACAATAAAATTTAGATAATATTTTTTATATAGATCCTCTAAACTAGAATACTCATTAATTTTTATATTTAACTCATGTAAATCAATCTCCTTTAAATTATTATTAACCCTATTATAGTTAATTTCCTTTAAGAAATTTTTAATTATACTTTCTTTGTGCTTATCAATATTAGTAATCAAGTAGTTCTTATCCTTAAGTGGACTAAAAATATTTTCTTGCTCATCTAACTCCAAACTTTCCAAAAAAGTTTTTCTGTTTTCAAAAAGATAAAGTTCATTTTTTAAGTTATCCTCCTTGATATAAAAGTTTCCATCGCATTCAAAATAAACTTTTGGAGATGAAAACTCTTCCCAACTAGCATTTGCATTATTAAGTTTTACACATGAATGTTTAGAGAGCAAATCAGCATACTCTTTTTTACTCAATTTTCTCATATTTTTATTGATTTTATTCTGAGCAAACATACAATTGATAGATATAATATATAGAAAAAATCTTATCATTATTAGTATTTTAAAATTACACCATTTTTAGAGCCAGCTCCATATCTACCACCACGCTTTTGATCTATCCATCTTACTTCGTATCCTGATTTTGATTTTCTGTATTGCGCTATGAATTGAGTGACCTTTATATTATGTCTTAACTTAATTATACCTCTGAGTTTAGGTGAAATTTTAGTATCAGACGTTGTTGCGTAAACTAAAGCCAAATAACCTCGTTTTGCCATTGGTGGGTTAGATTTAACTAATTGTTCTGCAAATCCCATCATTTGAGAACCTTCTCTTGTACCTAATTTAATCTTAGTCCTACTATTTTTTGCTTTAACCTCATGCCATGTAGCATCTGGAACCAAAGTACCTCTAACACGAAGCCAGCTTTCTCTTATTATAAATTTTGCAGAAGATTTACCATCAGGTACTTTAACACCTCTTAAATTTAAATCTATTGAAGCATGATAACCTATTATCCTTGCATTAGCAAATTCATGATAAGCTTGTTCAAAAATATCACCTGCAATATCATTAAGTTTTCCATCAGAATTATCTGCCGTTATACCGGTTAATTCCCTAGTTATATCAAGTAATTTATTTTTGGTGAGATCTAACCATTCATTCTCAGAATTATTTCCCTGCTCTTCATTACTAGCTCCATTTCCAAACGCTTCATGAGCAGAAGCACCATTATCTACAGCTCTCCAACCAGCTTCGACATTTGCTACCCACTTATCATGCTCTGATTCTGAATCTGCACCACTTGGATCAGACCAATATACAGGATTGTTATCAAAAGCTTGATAGGGTGAATAATCATAATGTATAACAGGGTCAATACCTGTCCAACGAGCTATTGCAGGATCATAACTACGCACATCCATTTCATGAAGATTAAGACCTAAGCTTTCATTGTACTCAATTCCATTATACCCAAACTTCTGCGCAGTACTATTTCCAAGACTCGAAACATTGTTATTATATCCTTTATGTTTGAGTCCAAAAGGATAATAATTAGATTCTTCTATAATTTCATTTTGGGTAATGTTACCATCTCCATTATTGTCGGTATATGATAAACGAACATTCCCTAAATGATCTTTGTATTGGTATACGTAATCCATCTCGACTCCGCTCGATGTGACATTTGCTTTTACATATCCTTCTGGGTGGTTAAAGAATTGTAATTTATCTCTTTCATATATATAATTCCCAGCATAACTAGTAAAGCTTTCTTCTCCTGTAGTTTCATTAACAGATTGTTTATAAAGTTTAACACCAGAAGCATCATATTTATAACTTATACTGCTATCATCTTCAAAACTTACAGATATGGGTAAGTTTAAATGATTGTATCTAATGTTAGTGATTTTCTTATTCTTATCAATTATCATGTTTCCATTGGCATCGTAAGCATAATCATCAGTAGTATTTGTACCATCTTTGAAACCATAGACTTTATTTCCTGCATCTGAAACCGTTTTCAATTTGTTGCTATAATTAAAATAACCATAGGTAAGTCTATCCATATTATAATCAACTCCATTTTCTTGGTAACCATGTCTATGTAATTTCAATATATTTCCATTTTTATCATAGCTCACACCAAAAAGATCATAATAAGGTGTTTCAACACCTATTGCATTTGTAATCCTATTTAATGCATCATAAGAGTAATTGTAAGTTTTTGTAGTTTTATCTACATTCTCTGTTTGCCAACGAGTTTGGGCGATATTTCCATTATATAAGCGTTTGCTTAATTCCACATCTGAATCGTTATACTTTATGCTAAAGTTAAACAAATCATTGTCATTATGCACATCTTCGTTAATATTTGTTAACCATCCGCGTACATTGTACTTGTAATCAACTTTTTGTAGTCCTTTACTGTTGTCTACAATCTTAAAGTCTTTGATTTTAGCTCCGTTATGATACATAGAAATATCTCCTAATAAAGAACCTGATGATCTTTTTTCTGAGATATAAAAGGTTTCTCCATTTTTCTTATAGTGAACTTGATCTCCTATTCGTTCAACCCTTAAAATATCTCCTTTTTTATGTGTCGTTTTTTGACCTTTATTACTACCTGATTCGTAAATAAAAATCCTTGAATTATTTAAAACATAAATCGCAAAATCAATAGTACTAAAATGAGAGTTTGTATTATCACTAGATAAACCTGCCATATAATATTTCCCATTAGCTTCTGATATAAACTCAACATATCCATCTCCATTTATACTTCCTTGAGTAGCCAATGCGTGAGACCAGCCTATAGCTCCTGTCTTGGTAATGATATTATTACTTATAGAAAGTCCACTAGTAACATCTTTATAACCTACTTTTGTTCCATTTCCTACGAGTTTACTTTCTAATTGCCCTAAATCATCATAATTATTTTTTACAATTCGTTCTGAAGTTTGATTGTTTACCTGTTGGTTTTGACTCACTAAACGATCCATATGATCGTATTCAAAACGATCTACTGTAATAATATCAGTCTTTCCTGTTTTCTTATGTGTCGTTTTGGTCTCTAACACTTTTCCTGTAAAATCATCTAACTTACTTTCTACAATATCAATTGTATTCAAATAATCATTTTTACTATACACATAAATTGGACGTGCTTTTTCATCATAATAGCTTACGGTAGTAATCCAATTATTGGTTCCTAAAACACGTACTTTAGTTACTGTAGCTAAACCTTTAGTTCTACTAGTTGATGTTTGTCCGTAACTTGTTGTTACTGTATTTGATAATCCACTTGGTAAATCTACATAAGTATCGTAGTAGTTTATTGTTTGTGTAGTCAAATGATAAGAGTTCGGATAACCTTTATTTGAATAAAATACAGATACACCATTATAATTTTTGGAATTTGTTTTATCCTCAAAATATCTGGTTGTATTACCTGCTAAATAATTATCTACAATTACTTGATGAGTAGTTCTACTTCTACCTCCTGAATCATAGTAAATACCTGTATATACTACTCTTCCCAATTTATCATACTTTGTAAATAACCATTGTTTTTTTGCTTTTAAATTGGCGTCTTGTGTCATCACAGGACGATCTAATCTATCATAAACGATGTATTCCCAACCTTTACCAGGGATTTTCTTTTCTACCAAACGATTTCTGTAATCATATTTGTATTGATAACATAGCTCGTTTAATTTTGTACTAGTAGGTTTACTTACTGTTCCTTCAGACTTTGGTGGAATTACATAAGTTAAATTACCAAAATCATCATATACATAATATGTATCGTGTCGCTGACTATTATTGTACGTACGTTTCAATACGACTTGTCCTTGCTTATTTTTAAACTCTTCTGTAGTGTGATCTAAACCAGATGTCCAGTTTTCATCTTTCGTTATAGTTTTATACAATTCACCAGCTTTATAATAACCACTATTATTACTACTAGATGTGTTTAATTGTAATGTTGGAGTATAAGTATTATTTGAAAAACTAGTTGTTACATAATAAGCTCTTACATCTCTGTTACCATTAGTTTGATAATCAAATCGAATTTCGTGATTGTTCCCTAATTTCCAATCTGATCCTGGTGCAGCTTGTTCTAATACTCTATTTAACGGTGAGTTATCAAAACTCTTTTCTGAATAGGCATTAATTTCCACCGGAATTGTTACTCCTGCAAAATCCTTCGCATATTTCTGACCATAGTATGTTTGCGTTGCTAACCCCACATCTCCTGTTCGTAAATTCGCATTATTAGATCCACTTGTAAATGGTAAATACTCTTTGGTTTGTCTTCCTAAAGCATCATAAGAAACATGAGTGATGATATCTTTAGTCTGCTCTTCACCGACTAAAGTCGTTGGTCGATTTACAATAGCATTTAACGATGTTTCACTTCCGTCTATTTCTTGAAATAATGGACTCCAAAAGTATTGACGAACACTGGTGTCTGTAGTATAATATAAATAACTTCTTAATTGAGTTGTTTTAGTATCTGGTCTCCATGTAAATTCTGTACCATTTGAAATTTTGTTTCCATTTACATCATAAACTCCACTCACTCCTGTATATCCTCCTTTGTAATTATAAGGATGAACTATACCTACTAGTAAATACCAAGTATTTGCTTGAGGTAATAAAATATGCTTAAAATACGGATTGTTATTAACTGTTCCATTTAAGTTATTTACGTTACGAGTACCATGGTATGTTCTACCTTGAGCGACACCGCCCACTTTGTTTTTCTTAACCCAAATAGTATAACGATAGGTTTTGGTGTTATCTACAGGAAAATAATCTGTATTCCAACCGCCATCTGCGTTACTTGTGGCATCTGGTATACATTCCCATAATAAATCTGTTCCACCAAATGGAGTTGTTCCTGAGATGATGCGATTTTCTGAATCTGATCCATTTCTATTATAAAAACCTGTAGAACCTGTATTTCCTGATGTCCAATCTATCGGTAGATTATTATTTGAAAGTGTTTTTCCACCTGCTTCTAATGCAATACTTTGTTTTAGTCTTCCTAGACCATCAAAATACTGAATATTAGTCATCACTTTATTCTTATCATGACCATTAAGTGGTGTAGTTCTGGCTTCTTTGTATGTTTTTGTAAGCACATAGTTCTCATTAGTATTCTGGGAGAATACAAACATAGGCACTACTAAACCTAGTATATATAATAACTTTTTCATTTTCTTTTTAGTTTTTGTAGTTGTACTGATGTTCTGTGACAATATGACCGTCTGAATTTTTAATCACTTTTAAACGGTTGAACACATCATATTCGTAATACACCGTTTCTCCTCTTGGATCAGTAATACTAGTTACACCTATTAAAGGGTCGTAAGTGAATGTTGTTACTTGAGCCGTAGCCAATATTGATGATTCTCTTAATTTTTGTAACGCATTTCTTAAAGCACCTTCTTTTCCTAATGTACCTTGTGTACGATCATTATCTACATTAGATAAGTTCTGGATTTTTAATAAGGAATTATAATAAGTACTCGGTAAACCATTAATTGCTGAAGTTACTTCTGTTTTAGTAGCTCCTTCGATCTTAGCAATCGGTTTGGTTTCATTATATCCCCAAATATAAACGACTGATGTTCCGTCTGCTTTACTAACTTCTGTCGGATTTCCTTTCGTGTCATAACTATGATATACAACTCGGTCCTCTAAAGCTTGAGTTCCTTTACTTGTTTGAATCATTTCTGGTAGATATAAATCTGGTCCAAAAAACTTATACTTGGTCTTTTGATGACTTAATTTAGTTACTGTTGTCCCTTTTTTTCTTATTACCTCAACTTCCACTGGTTCTGATATACGGTGTAAATATTTTAAGTTGTTATCATTTACCTCATGCGCATATTTAGTTTTAGTAATAATCTCTTCTCCTTTACTATTGGTGGTTTTAGTAACTAAAGGTTGATAATTATTTAAGCTATAATCGTATGTAGTATTACTTGTTGTTGATGTCTCATTTCCTAATGCATCGTAAAAATATTGCTTTGAAATACTTTCCTTCATAAATGGTAAACCATACTCGTAATACGCAGGACGAACATCAATAAAATTTGCTGGATTGGTACAGCCTTCACAAGATGTGAATGCAAAATACGTTTTAAAACTACTAAATGTTCTTCCTTTTAAAGATATTGCAGATGAGCATGATTCATTTTCACTGTATTTGAAAAAATAACGTTCACTAGAAATAATCTCATAATCATATTGATTTGTGGTTTTACTTACTTTTCTACCAGTACTATCATAAGCTATATTTTCTAATAAATTTCCTCTTTTAAAATCTAAATCCTTATCTGGAGTATTATTATAAATAGGTGAAATATCTTCATAAAAATCTGCATCATATGCAGGAAAGTCTATGGCATTTGTATACAACATAGTACTTTTTCCATTATTGTCTTGATAGGTTTCTACATTTTTATATCCAACGTAATTCCCTTTACTCATATTTGCTTCTACACTTCTACCAAAACGTTCAATTAAAAAAGATAAATCTTTAGCATTACCACTGCATGGTGGAGCTCCTAATTGCCCTAAAGCAAATTTATTTCTTAAATTTACCTTTAAACGTTTTACAGATTTCCTCCTTGTTCCTAAAGCTCCATCAAACGATCCAGAACTGTAGCTAGTTCCTGAGATTCCATAACGGCTCATAGTAGTGTTATCAAACAAAGGGTAATTGTAACTTACTTTTGTTTGCTGTTCATTTCCTTCCATAAAACGTATCTCTTTAATTCTAAAACCTCCTCCTGTTTTATGTTTTACATTTGGTCCCTTATATCTACTGTAACGTAAAGTGATACGTGTTGATACTTCTGCTGGACCTAGATTAGGATTTGGGAAATAACTACTAGAGTTTAAACGAACCTGATAACTTCCTTTTTTTAAAAATATTTTTTCTGTCGTTTCATCTAAACTTACCAAATTGGTAATATCTGAAGTATTAGCAGGAATTATTTCGATGTAATGGTTGTTTATTCCTTCACTACTTCCTGATGTGTTTCCTAGAATAATTGAAACATCTGCATCATTTGGAATCTGTAAAAAAAGGCTATTGTTTGAACCTGAATTTAAAGGGTTTCCTCTTAATGTAATGTTATTAATAGCTGTTATACTTTCGTAATTTTCATCAATATCTTTAGGATCAATTAAAACATCTCCTAAAAATGAAAACTCATGTGGTTCGAATGTAAATTCCTTTGTTCCACCTGTTGGGTATGTAATTTCTTTTAGTAAACCTGCATTAATATTTCCATTTACTAAAACGTCACCAATTAATGTAAGATCTGTGTTGCTAGTAAGTTTAGGTGCTTTGTAATATCCCCAAGCATCTTTTTCTGGACTACCATAACCAGGTAATATATCTTCAGAATGATAAGACAGATTATAATTTTGTCTTTCTGTTCCTGCTTTTTCTGTAACTCCAGTTAAAAATAATCTGTTTTTTGTTGAAGTTTTATAATTGAAAATAAACTCTTTATTTGGAATAGTTGACGTCGCTTCGAAAACTTCTATCTTTTCTAATATACAACCTGTTGAGTTGTCTTGTTCAGGATGACCTCCCTTTATTTTAAAAGCTACTTTACTTCCATCTCTAAAAACTACATCTTTTAACTTCTTTGTATTTACTTGTAAAATATTCCATGTAGAAATAATTGCTGGTGGTACTAAAGAAGCATTGTAATCAGCATTTGCATTAGAAGATCCGAAATTACTAGAAAATGTTACTTGATCTACCTGAGCTTTGGCTCTTTGAACACTTTTAGGACTACTAAAATTAACTACTATATCTTGATAATTGAAGTTACAAACAGTAAAATTATTCGGAGATTTAATGGCTGTTAAATGCCATGAAGATGTATATCTACTCTCTTTAAAAGAGCTAACATCATCACTAATAAAAGATCCAGATTGACTTTGACCAGCTTTTCTGCCATGAGTAATCGTTGTTTCTATTGCTTCATTTCCAAACACAAATTGATATCCATTTGGTGTTTTAACAGTAAAACTATTAATCTCATAAGACGATCTATCATAATCCAATTCAATCTTTACTCTTTGCGACGACGATAATAATTTTGGTACCAAAGTGTTATTATCATTTACAATAATAAATCTTCCTGAATATCCCATAAAATTGAACTGAAATAAATCAGATTGATAATCAAAATTTTGAATCCCGTATGTTGTATTCCACAAGAACTCTTGATATTCCAAGAGACCAGGCCCTAATACATTTCTAGAATCGTTTACACCAGATTGAAAATCATATAAGAACTTCACCTGATCATAATATCCACTATGAAAAGATCCTACGTCACCAGGTGCTCCATCTCCAACTACATTTACCTCTCTTGCTTCATCGTGAATTCCCATAACGGTTCTAGAAATTACACCTCCCGCAAATAAAGACCAACCTGTGCCAGTCCACCCTGAACGTTCATCAATACGGACTCCCGAAGTATTGTAACTTAATGATGCAGAAAAACCTAAACCTCCATCTAAACCTTTTGAAAACAATGGAATTGAAATACTAGGTTGACCTGTATACATTTCAACAGGTACTTCTTCAAATTTCATTAGGTTAGCCACAGTTGGCGATGGTGGTACTACATTCGGAAGATCTGTAACCGAATTGTTAGAGCCATCTAAAGATTGTTGTCCACTCCCTACAATAGACAATAACAGCATAGCAATGCTGAACAAATTATTTCTCATAAATAAATGATTTTTAGCAATTAATTAATAACAATTTTCGAATATTAACTTTTTGCAAATTTACATTATTCTATTAACATTTTCAGATTGTTACAGAGAATTCAATATGTTACCCAACTTTCTAGAAAAAATGATAAAATCTGTAAAATTTTAATGTAAACACATGGTTAACCCTTGTATTTTTAACATAAAAAAGATATTGATATTCTTATGAATATGTGAGTGCTTTACTATTTCAGCTATCAAAAAAATTGATTCTTAACACGAAAAACTCGATTGAATTTAATTGTAAAGCCCCAGCTAATTAACGTATCTTGCAGTCGTTTTTTTTAGGAAAATATTATGCACAACAACAATCTTTTTGACTATATAAAAAAAGTAGTAAATAACCTTCCAACAGACTGGTTAAACTTAACTACTCATAGATTAGATATCTATAATGAATCTCAAGCTAAAACTGAATTTTTAGAGCAATTTGAGAATTTATTTAAAAATGATAACGCAGATAAAATAGCTTTGAGTGAATTACCTACTGCTTATGATTATATCAGGTTAGGACATCCTTTATCTTCTGTCTTAGAATGGACAATCGCTCAGTTAAATAACATTGCATCTGAAAGAGTGATCTCTTTTTCTTCGGTAACAATTCCTTTCTTAGCTATCTTAAGGAAAAATTTATTTGATCAGAAAAAAACGTTACTTGTTTATAAAGATCAGTTACCTGATGTATTTAATGAAAGCATCATAAAAGAAGTTTATGGTTATAATTTTGAAGTTCAAAAAATAGCCGATCTAAATCATATCCCTGAATTCGACGGAAGTATCGTTCTTTTTTCTGAACAGGAAAACATTCACGAATTTGATTTCAATGTAAACGTTGATTTCTTTATAAATTCTACATCAGAACTCGGGAGTATTTTAGTTATTAAAGACGCATCAAATGAAGATTATGTTTCAGAGATTCAACATGTAAGAAGGAGAGAAACTATTGCCATGACTCCATCAAACACTTTAATTGTGTTACAAAATATTGTTGGAGTTTCACCTGAACTAGTTTCTTATAACACTAAAGCTAACAAGGCAAAAGTATTAAATACAATTGCTAATGTAACTGGTGTAAAAACAAAAGCTATTACAGGATCTAGCGGACTTTCAATTCAATATGCGATAATGATGGGATTAATTCATCATGCTATTGAAAATCATAAAGGTAAAGACATTAAAATTATAGTTCCACCGAATTGTTATGGTGGTACAAATGACCAAGCTAGAAGAGTTGCTGCTTGCTTAGATAATGTTGAAATTATGGATTTACCTGTAGATGGTGATAACGATATGGTAAAAAGTATTGATATTGTACTAACTAAAGTTACAGAGCTTGATGCAGTACCTTACATTATTGCTGAAATTCCGACTAATCCAAGAGTAGAAGTTCCAAATTTAGAAGAATTAAAATCGGTATTAAGTAAAAAACGTTTCAACGCTAATGGAATGCCAGCTGTTGAACCTGTTTTTATTTTAGACCAAACTTTTTGTCCGAATGTACACTTTTTAGGAGATAATGAAATGTTAGCTGATGTAAAAACGATAGCATATGTTAGTGGATCTAAATTTCCTAGTGGTGGAAAATGTACTGCAGGTTATTGTACAGCAAATACAAAAGCAGCTTTTTTAATGGACAAAATAGAAGCGCATATTCAACTTTGTAATAACGAAGCTACAGCTCTTCAATTAGAAATTTTAGCTGAACAAATGCCTTCGATGAATCAGAGAATTAAAGATGCTTATGTAAATACTCGTGAGTTTGTAACTTTTATTGAGGAAAACTTACCTGATGCAAAAATTAATTTTGTTTCAGAAGAATTAGCTTCTCAAGGTTTTACTCCATCTGTTTTCTCTCTAGATTTACCTACTAAAGGAAATACTGATGAAGAAAGAGAAGCTTATAAAAGAGCTTTGAACTTAAAGCTAATTAACTTGATGATTACCGAAATCCCTGAGGAAAGTAAATATTGTGTAAGTTATGGACAATTAAAAGGTTGTTATTGGACTATTCCTGCAACTTCTACTCAAGGAACGACTAAAGAAGGTGACAAGGATTATATTGCTCGTGTTGCAGTTTCTCCAAATCTTAATTTAGAATTACATAAAAAAGTTTTCTCAGATTTTATAAAAGAAATTTAAAAGCAAAGAGGTATTCAAAAATGAATACCTCTTTTTTTAAAAATATTTAGGAGTTCTTCTAATCCTATCTCTTAAATCGATATCATATAAAAACATCATTTCATGAGATCCATTACTATTAAATGAATTTCCTGTGGAAAAGTCGTATGAATATCCTATTCTCAAATTTTTATTCAAATTTAAAGCTGCTATTAAAGCGACAGACTCTTTAATTCGATATGATATTCCAAGTTCAAAAATTTCATCAATAAAAGCGGTATTTGAAACATCTAATGCAACTGGTACTGTTGAAGAATATCGTAACATCATAGCTGGCTTCATTTTTAATGAATTGCTAATTTCAAAAACATAACCTGAACCTAAAAATACAGTACTATTCCTTGAAACTCGGTTTGGGTTATCTAATGAAGAATCAACTTCAAAAAAGTTTGTATTTAATATATTAGGAATAGAAGCACTTATAAAGAATTTCTCTTGAGAAAAAAACAAACCAAAACCTAAATTAAATTCTGTTCTATTATTAAAAACTGTGTTTAAACTTTCATTAGAATTGAATCGTAATAACGATTGATTTAAACTTTGGATTGATGTTCCAAATTTCAAACCAAAAGACAAAAAACCATCATTAGAAACTTCCAACTTGTAGGCTAAATCTCCGTAAAGATGAGTTTCTTTTAAAGGTCCTAATTCTGTATAAATTGCAGAAAAACCTAATCCGAACGCTCTTTTTACTCCCAAAGGTGTGTGAATACCTAAAGTTCCTGTTCTTGGTGCTCCTTCTACTCCAACCCATTGTGTTCTTCCCATTATATTTATACTTAAAGAATTTTTAATTCCTGCATAAGCAGGATTTATAATATTCATATTGTACGTATACTGAGTAAACTGAGGATATTGTTGTGCACTTAGTTTTGACACTAAAAGCAAGCTAAATAATAATACACAACTTGTATAAAGTTTAATCAAGTTATTTTCTCTTTTTAAATTCTTCATCGTCTTTTTTTTTTAGCTATTTATTCACGGTTTAAAAAGACCCATGTTGCTTTCGGTTCTTTGTCTCCGTTATTGTAGTTTAAAGAGAAATAATAGATTCCTGTAGGAAGTTTCTCTCCTTTATATGTTCCATCCCACCAAATTGGTGTTGATCTAGTATCTCCGTTATGTTTGTACTTATAAAGATTTGAGCCGTTTCTGTCAAAAAATTGAATTTCAAAATTTGGATATTTCTTTTCTAAATCTTTGATTTCAAATACATCATTAACTCCGTCTCCATTTGGAGTAAATACATTTGGAAACTCTATGTTTTCTGGAATTGCAGCTGTAATTTCAAATGAACTCGGTAAGAATGTGATATCATAATTCGTATTATCTAAATCTCCTTGTGTGATTTCATAAATCCCAACATTTTCACCTAATTCTCTTTCTAAATCACCGTTTAAAACATCTCCTATTTCTAAACTTCCTGAAGTAATTTGATACGTCAAACTTGGATCAGCATCGCCATAAACTTTTGTTTTTGAATCCGCTGTAATTGTAATTGATTTTGGTGTGATTGTTAAATCATCAGAAACATAAGTGATCGTATAATTAGAATTTGATAAACTTGAATTGATTGCATAATCTCCAACATTTTCGCCTGCAATTCTGGTTAAACCTCCAGTTAAAACATCACCTGTTACTAAACTTCCTGAAGTGATTTGATACGTAAAACTTGGATCGACATCACCATAAACTTTTGACTTTGCATCCGCTGTAATTGTAATTGATTTTGGTGTGATTGTTAAATCATCAGAAACATAAGTGATCGTATAATTAGAATTTGACAAACTTGAATTGATCGCATAATCGCCAACATCTTCACCTGCAATTCTAGTTAAACTTCCTGTTAAAATATCTCCTGAAATTAAACTTCCTGAGGTAATTTGATACGTCAAACTTGGATCGACATCGCCATAAACTTTTGTTTTTGATTCTGCAGTAACTGTAATCAATTTTGGTGTGATTCTTAAATCATCAGAAACATAGGTGATTGTATAATTTGGATGCGATAATGTAGAATTAATCGTATAATCACCAACATCTTCACCTGTAACTCTGGTTAAACTTCCTGTTAAAACATCTCCTGAAATTAAACTTCCTGAAGTGATTTGATACGTCAAACTTGGATCAGCATCCCCATAAACTTTTGTTTTTGAATCGGCTGTTATTGTAATTGATTTTGGTGTGATTGTTAAATCATCAGAAACATAAGTGATTGTATAATTAGAATTTGATAAACTTGAATTGATTGCATAATCGCCAACATTTTCACCAACCGCTCTGGTTAAACTACCTGCTAAAATATCTCCTGGATTTAAACTCCCTGCAGTAATTTGATACGTCAAACTTGGATCGGCATCTCCATAAACTTTTGATTTTGAATCCGCAGTAACTGTAATTGATTTTGGTGTGATTGTTAAATCATCAGAAACATAAGTAATAGCATAATTTGGATGAGATAATGTAGAATTAATCCTGTAATCTCCAATATCTTCACCTACAACTCTAGTTAAACTTCCTGTTAAAACATCACCTGGATTTAAACTTCCTGAAGTAATTTGATACGTCAAACTTGGATCAACATTGCCATAAACTTTTGTTTTTGAATCCGCTGTAACTGTGATCGATTTTGGCGTAATTGTTAAATCATCAGAAATATAAGCAATCGTATAATTAGAATTTGACAAACTTGAATTGATTACATAATCTCCAACATTTTCCCCTACAACTCTAGTTAAACTTCCTGTTAAAACATCACCTGGATTTAAACTTCCTGAAGTAATTTGATACGTCAAACTTGGATCAACATTGCCATAAACTTTTGACTTTGCATCCGCTGTAACTGTGATCGATTTTGGCGTAATTGTTAAATCATCAGAAATATAAGCAATCGTATAATTAGAATTTGACAAACTTGAATTGATTACATAATCTCCAACATTTTCCCCTACAACTCTGATTAAACTTCCTGTTAAAACATCACCAGAATTTAAACTTCCTGAAGTGATTTGATACGTCAAACTTGGATCGGCATCGCCATAAGCTTTTGTTTTTGAATCTGCAGTAATTGTGATCGACTTTGGCGTGATTTTTAAATCATCAGTAACATAAGTGATTGTATAATTTGGATGCGATAATGTAGAATTAATCGTATAATCACCAACATCTTCACCTGTAACTCTGGTTAAACTTCCTGTTAAAACATCTCCTGAAATTAAACTTCCTGAGGTAATTTGGTACGTCAAACTTGGATCAGCATCGCCATAGACTTTTGACTTTGCATCTGCTGTAATTGTAATCGATTTTGGCGTGATTGTTAAATCATCAGAAACATAAATAATTGTGTAATTAGAATTTGATAAACTTGAATTAATCGCATAATCGCCAACATTTTCTCCTGCAACTCTAGTTAAATTCCCTATTAAAACATCACCTGGATTTAAACTTCCCGAAGTAATTTGATACGTCAAACTTGGATCAACATCGCCATAATTTTTTGTTTTTGAATCCGCTGTAACTGTAATTGATTTTGGCGTAATTGTTAAATCATCAGAAACATAAGTAATATTGTAATTAGAATTTGATAAACTTGAATTGATTGTATAATCGCCAATATTTTCGCCTGCAATTCTAGTTAAACTTCCTGTTAAAACATCACCTGTTTCTAAACTTCCTGAAGTAATTTGATACGTTAAACTTGGATCAGCATCGCCATAAACTTTTGACTTTGCATCTGCTGTAACTGTGATCGATTTTGGCGTGATTGTTAAATCATCAGAAACATAAGTGATCGTATAATTAGAATTTGACAAACTTGAACTAATCGCATAATCGCCAACATCTTCTCCTGCAACTCTGGTTAAACTTCCTGTTAAAACATCTCCAGGGTTTAAACTCCCTGAAGTAATTTGATACGTCAAACTTGGATCAGCATCGCCATAAACTTTTGACTTTGCATCCGCTGTAACTGTAATTGATTTTGGTGTGATGGTTAAATCATCAGAAACATAAGTGATCGTATAATTAGAATTTGATAAACTTGAATTGATCGCATAATCGCCAACATCTTCTCCTGCAATTCTGGTTAAACTTCCTGTTAAAACATCACCTGTTTCTAAACTTCCTGAAGTAATTTGATACGTAAAACTTGGATCAGCATCGCCATAGACTTTTGACTTTGCATCTGCTGTAATTGTGATTGATTTTGGCGTGATTGTTAAATTATCAGAAATATAAGTAATCGTATAATTTGGATGAGATAATGTAGAATTTATTACATAATCGCCAACATTTTCGCCTGCAACTCTGGTTAAACTTCCAGTTAAAACATCTCCTGGATTTAAACTTCCTGAAGTAATTTGATAAGTCAAACTTGGATCAGTATCGCCATAAACTTTTGACTTTGCATCCGCAGTAATTGTGATCGATTTTGGTGTAATTGTTAAATCATCAGAAACATAAGTGATCGTATAATTTGGATGTGATAATGTAGAATTTATTACATAATCTCCAACATTTTCTCCTGCAACTCTAGTTAGACTTCCTGTTAAAACATCACCAGGATTTAAACTTCCTGAAGTGATTTGATATGTTAATATTGGATCGGCATCGCCATAAACTTTTGTTTTTGCATCTGCTGTAACAGTAATTGGTGTTGATAAAATTGTTTTGGTTAATGTTAGCTCAAAACTTTGTTCTGAATCTCCACAACTTCCAGTGTCATAAGCGTAAAGAGTAATAGGATATGATGGGAAATCAGCAAAATTAATTACACTTCCTGCTACATAAGAAGTTCCCATACCTCCAGATTGTGTGTAATATTTTTCTGAACCTGATAAATTTGTTCCTACTATAGTTGGTAACGTATAAGTATCTGCTTGATTTACATTCGTAATTGGATCTAAATTCGGGCTTGCGACTTTACCTCCATCAGTAATAACCCACATATCACTGGCAATCATATTTGCTCTTTCTGTAACTGCCATGCAATAAGTACTGTTTCCTCCATCAAAATTAAGATTTGGTTGTACTGTTTGTGCATTCCATCCTTTTAACAAAGCATCGTAATTAGCAGTAGATAATTTTGCACTATTAAACATTCCATTTAATGTAGTAACCTGACCAATATCCCAATTACTAATATCTTGATCGAAACTAGTAGCCCTTTGAAACATACGATGCATTCTTGTAACCTTACTTGTATCCCAATTACCGATGTCTTGGTTAAAAGCTTCAGCATTGGAAAACATTTCATTCATTTTAGTAACTTCACTTGTATTCCAACCTCCTATATCTTGATTAAAAGCGGTAGCGTTTGAAAACATTGCCCACATTGAAGTTACTTTACTCACATCCCAACTTCCTATATCTCCATTAAAAGCAAAGGCTCTGGCAAACATAGTTTCCATTTTCTCTACTTTACCTGTATTCCAACTCCCTATATCTTGATTAAAAACTCTAGCGTCTGAGAACATACCATACATATCAGTAACCTCACTAACATTCCAACTTCCAATATCTTGATTGAATGCTCTTGCTGAAGAAAACATAGTTCGCATCGTAGTAACTTTTCCTACTTTCCAAGCACTTATATCTTGATTAAATTCTAAAGCAGCTCCAAACATCGAACGCATATTTGTAACGTTACTAACATTCCATTTACTAATGTCTTGATTAAATACTACTGCTCTCTGAAACATTTCTTCCATAGTAGTAATATTACCAACATCCCAATTGGTAACTTTTCCGTTGAAAACCTCTGCTTCTCTAAACATTCTAGCCATATTTGTTGCTGACTTTGGATTCCAGTTTTCTAAATCTTGATTGAAAACTTCAGCTCCATTAAACATGGATTCAAATGATAACACGTTCTCTACATTCCAAGAGCTAATATTTCCATTAAAAGCTTTCGTATTTGAAAACATAAATCCCATTTGAGTAACTTTACTAACATCCCAACTGCTCAAATCTTGATTAAAAACATCATTAGTAGAAAACATACTATTCATGTTAGTAATATTGCTTACATTCCAACCACTAACATCTCCATTAAAAAGAGTTGCTCCTCTAAAAGCAGAAGACATACTTGTTACATTTGTTAAATTAGGATTTCCAGCAGCAGGATTTGTAATATTAAGTTTTGTACATCCCCAAAAAGCTCCTAAAAATGAGACCCAAGGATTATCTCCCCACTGCTCTATGGTTAGAATTTTATCTTTATCTCCAGCATTAAAAAAATAGATCTGAGGAAAGGTTCCTGAAATTGTTATAGTATGAATTCCTGGCACTACATAATTGTGAGTTGCATTACCTGTTTCGTTTGTAGTAATAGTTCCATCTCCCCAATCAACAGAATAGTTATACGTTTCTAAAGAATTGGTAGGTATAGTTATAGATTCATTTGCTGCTGTTGTTTGCCAAGTTGTGATAAAAGGTTTTGAAACGGGTATTGTTGTAAATGAAATGCTTGTACAACCTACAGACTCTCCTCCTGCATTACTTGCATAAATAGTTACGTAGTATTGCGTGTTATTCAATAAATTACTAGTAAAAGTAAAATTATCTACATCTCCTACATTCGAATTCACGATATCATTTCCACCCAATGTAGTTCCTACAGTTACACGATAGTTTGTAGCGCCAACTACTTTATTCCATTCAATACTTGGCTGTAATGCTACAGAAGTAGCATCTGCTAGAGGAGCCGTAATAGTTGGACAAGCTGGTGGCAATGGAACTGTTGTAAATTCAATAGAATGACAACCTATACGTTCTCCAACAGCACTTAATCCGTAAATAGTCACATAATATTTAGTATCGTTTAGTAGATCATTAGTTGGTGTATACGTATTCACATTTCCCAAAGAAACATCAAGAAAATCTGTACCTTTTGGTGTAGTTCCTATGGTTAAATCATAACTTACAACTCCAGGAGTAAAAACCCAATTTATAGCAGGTCTTACTAATATTCTTCCTGAAACCACTTGAGTAGTACACGTCAACTCTGGTCTAGTAGTAATTTCAATACTTATACAAGCTATATCAATATTCGCTGCATTTACCCCATAAATAGTAACATAGTATTTAGTATTTACTGCAAGTTCATTTGTAAGTTGATAAGCGGTAACATTTCCTAAAGTAATATTATCAAAATCATCTCCTTTTGGAGTAGTTCCAATAGTAATTCTATAACTATTAGCACCTGTTATAGGATTCCAAGTAATATTAGGTCTTAACTTTATATTGTTTACATCTGGTTGAGCAGAACAAGTTAACGGCGGACAACTTAATCCTCCATCTTTAATATTCCATGTATTGGCAGTTTCTAAATTTGCTCTTTCTGTAGCTGCCGTGCAATAAGTACTGTTTCCTCCATCAAAATTAAGGTTTGGTTGTACTGTTTGTGCATTCCATCCTTTTAATAATGCATCGTAATTAGCAGTAGATAATTTTGCATTATTAAACATTCTGTCTAATGTAGTAACCTGACCAATATCCCAATTGCTAATATCTTGATCGAAAACGTCTGCACTTTGAAACATTCCATGCATTCTAGTAACTTTACTTGTATTCCAGCTTCCGATATCTTGGTTAAAAGCTCTAGCAAAGTAAAACATATCATTCATTTTAGTAACTTCACCTGTATTCCAACTTCCAATGTCTTGATTAAAGGCTCTAGCACTAGAAAACATCTCTGCCATATTTGTAACAGCACCTGTTTTCCATCTACTTATATCTTGATTAAAAACTTGTGCACCTAAAAACATCCTATTCATGTCAGTTACATTACTAACATCCCAACTTCCTATATCTTGATTAAAAACTCTAGCATCTGAAAACATACTACTCATGTCAGTTACATTACTAACATCCCAACTTTCTATATCTTGATTGAATGCTCTTGCTGAAGAAAACATAGCCCGCATCGCAGTAACTTTTCCTACTTTCCAAGTACTTATATCTTGATTAAATACTAAAGCAGCTCCAAACATCGAACTCATATTTGTAACGTTACTTACGTTCCATTTACTAATATCTTGATTAAAAGCTAAAGCATTAGAAAACATACTACTCATGTCAGTTACATTACTAACATCCCAGCTTCCTATATCCTGATTAAATTTTGAAGCTGCTATAAACATACCTGACATATTAGTTACGTTACTCACATTCCAATTACCTATATCTGCATTAAACGAAGTAGCAAACCTAAACATAAATCTTGTACTTGTTACATTTGTTAAATCTGGAACATCAATACTTGTATTGGTTATATTTAAATTAGAACATCCGTGAAAAGCATTTTCCATGGAACTCCAAACTTGATCTCCCCACTGCTCTATGGTTAGAATTTTATCTTTATCTCCAGCATTATTAAAATAAATTTGAGGAAAGGTTCCTGAAATTTTTATGGTATGTATTCCTGGTATTACATAATTATGAGTTGCATTACCTGTTTCATTTGTAGTAACAGTACCATCTCCCCAATCAACTGAATAATTATACGTTTCAAAAAGATTACTAGGTATTGTTATGGATTCATTTGCTGTAGTGGTTTCCCAAGTAGTAATAAAATATAATGTACTACAATCAATACCCTTATCAGAAATATCCCAGGCATTAGCAGTTTCTAAATTTGATCTTTCTGTAGCTGCTGTACAATAGGTACTATATCCTCCATCAAAACTTAGGTTTGGTTTTACTGTTTGTGTACTCCATCCTTTTAACAAAGCATCGTAATTAGTAATAGATAATTTTGCCCTAAAAAACATTCCATTTAATGAAGTAACTTTACTAATATTCCAATTACTAATATCTTGATCGAAACTAGTAGCACTTTGAAACATACGAAACATATGAATAACCTCACTAACATCCCAATTTCCAATGTCTTGATTAAAAGCTCTAGCCTGGATAAACATCTCTCCCATATTTGTTACAGCACCTGTATTCCATCTACTTATATCTTGGTTAAAAACTTGTGCATTGGAAAACATCGCATTCATACTTTCAACACTACTTACGTCCCACCCACCAATATCTTGGTTAAATGTTATTGCATTCCCAAACATAGACCACATTGAAGTTACCTTACTCACATCCCAACGTCCTATATCCTGATTAAAAGCTTCTGCTCTGAAAAACATCAAGTTCATATTTTCAACCTTGCTGGTATCCCAATCTCCAATATCTTGATTAAATACTCTAGTTGATGAAAACATACTATTCATGTTAGTAATGTTACTTACATCCCAACCACTAACATCTCCATTAAAAAGGGTTGCTCCTCTAAAAGCAGAGGACATACTTGTTACATTTGTTAAATTAGGATTTCCTGCAGCTGGATTTGTAATATTAAGTTTTGTACATCCCCAAAAAGCTCCTTGAAAAGAAATCCACGGATTATCGCCCCACTGCTCTATGGTTAAAATTTTATCTTTATCTCCTATATTACTAAAAATAATTTGAGGAAAGGTTCCTGAAATTTTTATGGTATGAATTCCTGGTATTACATAATTATGAGTTGCATTACCTGTTTCATTTGTAGTAACAGTACCATCTCCCCAATCAACGGTATAATTATACCTTTCAAAAGCATTAGTCGGTATAGTTATCGATTCATTTGCTGTGGTGGTTTCCCAAGTAGTAATAAAAGGAGATTGTGCATATACAATACATTGAAATAACAACAATATTAATACACTTATTTTTTTATTCATCTTTGAACTCAATTTAAGAGCGCAAAAGTAGTTTCAGTAATAATATATTACCCCCCTGTTTTCAGGGTAATTTGTTATTAGCTTGAATAATTCTCTTTCTTTATTTCACTGCAAAAATTTATTATTTACAAACGAATATTAGTTTAAGCATCTTAATGTTATCTATCTTTCTTATTTTTCGGATTATTTTTATTTAATGAAAATCATTTTAAAAAACATATTAATATTTGTTTTCATTTTTATTGTTGACTTGAATGCACAGACTAGAAAGTTTACAAAAGAAGATAAACATGCACTTAAAAATCTAGAACTCAAAGAAAGTACTATAGGGCTTACTCAAAGTGAATATATAGAACTGGTTAAACTTTATAGTAAAGAAAACTCTCTGTATAAGAGTCTTATTATTATTGAGAATATATTAGAAAACATAGAGTCTGGCGACGATAAAAAGACTTTAGCGCTACTTTATAACATAAAAGCCCAAAACTTAATTGACCTAAATAAAATAGAGGAAGGAGTATCTTTTTGTGATCGAATAGTTCCTAAAATGGAACAAAATGAAAGCCCTTACATTGAAGAAATTTGTTTGAGATGCGGTATGTTATATAACTTAAACAAACAATACAAAAAGGCCTTAGTTTTCTTTAAAAAAATTAAAAAGGGTTACATCAAAACATCTTCTCCTTACTTTAATTACTACGGACAGGTTTTAGTTAACAATAACCTCTACGATAAAGCTTTAGTTTTTCTAAAAAAAGGAGTGGACGTTAGTACATCCAAGAACGAATTAGAGTTTATAAGTTTAAACTTAACTAATATAGCTAGGATGTATATCCAAAAAGAACAATGGAATAAAGCTAAGGACTATATTGATTCAGCTGGTAAATCTTTAAAACATTCACGTTATTATGTTCGACATAGAAAAATATGGCTAGAAACTTATTATATCTACTTTTTATATCAAAATAGGTTTGGTGAAGCTCGTAATGTATTACGTAGAGTTGAAGTAGAAAATAATAGTAGATATGATCTTGAAATACAACAAAAAATTAAAGAATTAAATGCTGTAAATTCTAGAAAAAAGCGACTTACAAAGAAAGTTACAGTAATTAATGACTCTATGAAAGTGGTTCATAACAAAAAATTAAAAACTTATGTTATTTTAATTTCTTTGATTTTATTCTTAACCTCTTGGACACTTTTAAAAATATACAAGAATGTGCAACTTAAATATAAAAAAGTAGTTAATGAGCAAGAATTACTTTCTTCTCAAATGACCCCACACTTTATTTTTAATTCTCTTTCCATACTCCAAGGAATGCTTCTTAATAGAGAAAGAACAAAAGCAATTGAGTATATTAAAAAGTTCTCTAACATTCTAAAGTCAACAGTTAAAGAAAAATCTCAAAAATACATTTCTATAAAAAATGAAATAAAACTTTTACAAGATTATGTTGATATTCAAAATTTAAGTACAAGTAAAAACATTAATTTCACTATTGAAATAGGTAATGATGTAAATACAGATCATAGTATTCCGGCTATGATTTTACAACCTTTTATTGAAAATGCCATCATACATGGTTTTAAAAAAGAAATAAAAAACCCAGCCATACAATTATCGCTTAAACTCATAAATGAAGAACTTATTTGTATCATTAGCGATAACGGAGTTGGGTATTCTATTGGAGAAAAACCTAGAAAAAATCAAGAAAAAACATCTTTAGCAACTCAAATTGTAAAAGAAAGACTAACCATACTTTCTCGAAAACTAAACCGTAACTTCTCAGTAGAAATTAGAAACTTACAATATAAAGACAAAAGAGGTACAGAAGTACTTCTAAATCTTCCATATCATAACAATAATTTTAAAAAGTATGCATAAACTCACTATTTTATTTTTGTTGTTCGTATTTAAAAATGCTATTGTTGTTTATTCACAAGATAGCGAGGTAAAAAACTTATTCGATAATAAAGAATATCAAAAAGTTATAGACTCTTTAACCAAAAAACAGGCGACTAAAGATTTAACTTTTAAAGAGTATTATTATTTGTCAAGATCTTATGGACGAACCAAACAGTTTGGAAATGGGTATATTTTGTCAAATGAAATCATTAGAAAGGCTCAAAAAGCAAATGATACTTCCAACATTTTAATGGGGTATCAATTAAAAATTGAACACTCAACCGATTTGAATAGAATTGCCGAAGGTGTTCATCTTTGCGATTCAATTATGCCTGTATTCCGTAAACAAGATTCTTTAACTTTAATGAGAACTTGTTTTCCTTGTGGAATGTTATATAAAATTAACAACCAGCCTGAAAAGGCATACGATACTTATAAGAAAATCACCAAACCTGCCTATAAGAAGCTTACATTATACACCAATAACTTTGGAACTATACTTCTAGAATTAAACAAACATCAAGAAGCAATTGATTTTTTTAAGCTAAGCTTGCTAGAAGAAAAAAGAAAATATAAAGACGGAAAAAGTCCATATATAAACATCAATTATCATAACATAGCAGTATCGTATTTAAACCTACGTAAACTTAAAATCAGTAAAATTTATTTAGATTCTGCATACAATTCTTTAACTCCAAAAAGTGAACTTTATAATAAGAAATATATTTTTGACAGCTACTTTCTGTATTATAAAATAAAAGAGCAAAATCAATTGACTAGTAATTATTTAGATAGTATTTATACTATAAATGAACTCATCTTACAAAAGCAAATTGATGAACGTATTTTATCTATTTCAGAAGCAGATAAAAACGAAAAATTTTTAATAAAGAAAGTGAAATATATTGACAATGAATTAGAAAGAACTAAACAAATTATACTACAAAGTACATTGGTTTTTTTATCTATACTCTTTGTTTTAATCATAGCTTTTTTCATCTTTCGCTACAGAAACATTCAATCTACTTATAAAAATTTACTGATAGACAGAACTTTGAGCTGGGTAAAATTAAAACCAAGTTACATTAACAGCTCTCTTTTATCTATGGAAAAAATGATTGAAAATGACTGCCCGAATAGCGTTAAATATCTTTCAAAATTTTCAAAATTTCTTAGACTTTTACTAGAAAATTCACGAAAGTCTTTTATCACAATAACAGATGAAATTACCACGATGAAGTATTTTCTAGAAATCCAACAAATAGAAAGTAATCAATCGTTTACATTTGATATTATTACTGATGATGCATCTAAAGAAGAAGAAATCCTAATACCTCCTATGTTAATACAACCTTTTATAGAAATAGCTTTAGATAATTGTAAAAACACAGAAGATAGTACACCAAAAATTAGCATTGCGCTAACATTTTCAGCAAATATCTTAACTTGTGTAATTTCTGATAATGGACATTTGTTAGAAAAATCTAAGTTTCAAGAAAAAATTTCTAATATGCAGATGAAAGAGCTTTTTAATGCGTTTTCAAAAAAAATGAATATAACATCTAACATTAGTTTTACTAATCCAAAAATGAAAGATGCAGTTATAAATAAAACCATATTAATTTTACCTTATAAATTAGAAGTATATGATTAAAGCACTTATTGTTGAAGACGAATTATATATCCGAAAAGGATTAATTTCTATGATCGAATCTTTAGATAAAGAAATTGATATTATTGGTGAATGTGAGTCTGTTCAAGAAGCTGTTACAGTAACAAAAGCTTGTAAACCTGAATTAGTTTTTTTAGACATAAATCTTAAAGACGGAATTGCTTTTGATTTTTTAGATCAAGTAAAAGATCTAAATTTTCAAATCATTTTTATAACTGCATATGATCAATATGCACTACAAGCAATAAAAAATGGTGCTATAGACTATATTTTAAAACCTGTTGATATTGATGAACTAAGTGATGCAATAGATCGTGTAAAAGTAAATTCTGAAAGTATACAACCACACATAGAAATTGTTAAAGAACAGTTCGTAGAAAATAAAAGAGAACACATCGTACTTCGTTTACAAGAAGGATATCAAATTATTCGATTCGATACCTTAATGTATTGCCAATCTGACAAAGGATATACTACATTTTACACAGAAGATAAAAAATCTTACATCGCTTCTAAACCGATTAAAGAATTTGAAAATCAATTACCAGAAGAACTTTTTGTTAGAACACATCAATCTTATGTTGTGAACTTAAAGTTTATTGACAAGTATGATAAAACTGGATATGCATTTTTAAAATCTGGAGCAAAAATTCCTGTTTCTACGAGAAAAAGAGAAGAGTTTGTTTCTCGTCTTTTACTATAATCCAAATATAAATCTTTTAACTACAGATATAGATTCATACATAAATTCTAGTTGAATCAAAACTATGTTTGCTTTCATTAAAAAACACATAATGAAAGCAAACATTTTTTCTTTAAAATTCTTTTGTTTAATCATTTTTACTGTAAGTGTCGTTTCGTGTAACCTTAACACTAATAGTGATACTAAAATTAATGAACTACAAAAAGAAATTGCAACTCAAGAAGCGATAAATAATGCTTTAAAAGAAGCCAATCAAAACTTTAAAAAGAGAATTGAAGTATTAAACAATGAATCAGAAAAACACTCAGAAAAATGTGTTTCAGAATATGAAAAAGAATTGTATTTAGATAAAGAAACCGTAAACTTTATTATTGATGATGAGTTGAATTTTCTTCTAGATAAAAAGGATTTTGCAGAAAAAGCAATAAAGTTAGCTAACTTTGAAAATAATAGTTTCTACAGAATTTACAACAATTTCTTCAACCTGTATCTTTACGAACCATACCCTATCCAAGATAAAATGCAATTCCTACATTATCTAATGAATAAGTTTGATAGAAGTAGTAAAAATATTGAACGTTTTTTTGACACAGAAACCATTAATCACATTGCTTACCTTATCAAACAAACTGGTTTTTATGAGAAATCTGGATTAGAAAAACGACTCACTTGTTTGCTTGCTACCTATGAGCATGAAAGCACAGATGAAGAATTATTTTTACAATTGTATGCTAAATTTAATTCTGATAGTTGGGATTGGAGTGAACTGAAAACTATACCTAGTGAGGAAATGAAAAGTACAATTGCAGATATATTTACAACTCACGAAATTTATACTCAAGATATATTTGATAGTTATGGTTTCTGGGCAAGACGATCTAATGAAGGAAATGCAGCTACTGTTTATAAAGTCTTAAAACAATTTCAGAAGCATATATCTTCTCTTTAAGTATTTATAAGATTTCAAAAAAGGTCTAAACTCTAACAAATATACATTCTAACTAACCGTATCTAATTTCAAGTATCTAAAAACTTGAATTACTAAATAACTTAGCCATAAATTAAAAATCAATCAAATATGAAAAAACTAAATTTTATTGCCGTATTAACTATTTCTATGTTCGCTTTTACTCAAGTAAATGCTCAAAAGTTAAAATCATTTGGCAGTTCAATTGAAAAGAAAATAGGATTCGTTAAAAAGAAAGTTCCATATACAGATGTAGTTACTTATTTAGGGCATGCTGCTCCAAACACAGAAGATGAAGTAAAAAACGGAAAAAAGTTCTACTACATTTATGTTTGGGTTCCTGCTGTTGCTCCAGAATTAGGTTTACGTATGATGTCACCTGCAAAAAAAGTAAAAGCAAAAAACCCTATTAAAGGAAAAAATTATGACGCTAACTCTAGCTCAGACGACTTTTTCGATACTTACATTACTTTAGAACGTTCTAACATTGTAACCAAAGAGCAAATTAAAGATGCTAGTTCTGCAAACTGGACTGTATTAGCTAGAAATGATGATAGTGGTGAAATGCCAAAGCAACCTAGCGGACGTAGTTACAATTCTTTATTACGTTATAAAAGTAAAGTTGGAAACCCTACAAAAGCTTTAACACGTGGATTATACCGTGTAGGTTTTACTACATTTAAAAGAGGTGAAGTAAAAGGAACATTTGTTGCTCAAATAGGATCTCCTGTAAAACTTCCTGGAGTAGTAATGGCTAAAACAATAGATGAGTTATTAGCTCAAATGAAATAAACGACATCTAATCAAGTTAATTGATTAGTTTTTCTCATTAGTTCAATTCTAAGGATGGTAAAACATCCTTAGTTTTTTTTATTACTTACTTTTAAAGTCAATAACTAATTTTTAAAAATGAGTACTTCTGGAATTGAAGAAAACGAAATATCACAACCAGGTTGTTTAAATACTTTCTTGATACTTATCGTGCTGTTAGTTTTTATTGGCTCTTTAATGGTTTATGCTATATTTCCTTATTTTGCTTTTTTTGAAGGCGATAATAGCAGTTCAGAAAAAATCACATTAAGTATTGTAAGCTTTTTTGCTCTGGTAATAAACCTCTTTTCTATTCAAGGAATGTCTATTATTAATGGTGGCCAAATTCCAGAAATCGAGACTTACATTAAGAAAAACTCTACAAAACCATTAGTTAGTTGGACCTACAATCAAAAAGAATGGTTAATATTCTTCAAAGAAAGACACAAAAAAAATATCCGTAACTCTTCATTTTTTTTGGCTGGATATCTTTTGCTGTGGACTATTATTTACTATGCCAACGAATTTAGCCCTGTAGCTTTACTCTTATTCTCACTTATTAGCATTTATATCATTCTTGTGTTTAGATTTTTTGCTTACAAAACACAAATAAAAAGATGGCAAGATATTTTGAGTTCAACTCAAAGAAATATAGAAATTTATAAAGAAGCCATTCTTATAGATAAAACATATACTACTCCTATTTCTGGATATTATACTAGACTGCTTGATGTGCAAATAGTACATAAAAACAAACAAAGTTTTATTGAATTTACCATTAATATTTTCGCTGGTAAAAACCCGAGGCATAATATTCATACTAGAACTTTTCTAATTCCGGAAGGTAAACTAGATGAAGCTACAAGAATATGTTCTCAGTTTACTTTACACGAACGTTATTAAAATTCTTTTTCAAATATAAGCTCTTATAAAACGAATATATGTTAGCACATTAATAAAGTGAGGTGTTGCTATACTTTTACTTTATAAAAAACATAACATGTATTCAATCAAACATTTATTAGCTTTTCTAATAGTATCTCTTGGAGTTTTAAACACCAATGCGCAAGTATATATCTCTTGGAATGAAGTTCAAACAAAACGATTTGGTAAAGAGTCTATTTTCCTACTAATTGAAAATAATAAACCGCTAAATGGCGATTATAAAATTTCTGAAACAAGTGGAGCATACGCTGATATAAGTTTCAAAAATGGTAAAATTAATGGAACGTATACCAGTTACGATTTTGCAGGAAATAAATCTTCAGAAGCAAATTATATTGATGGAAAAATAGAAGGAAAACAAATCTCATATTTTCAAAACGGAAAAATTCAAGAAGAAACGCAATATAAAAATGGACTCAAGCATGGTACATGGGTAACTTATAATAGAAAAGGAAAAAAGTTTCGTACAGAAAAGTATAAGAACGATAAAAAAGAAGGAAAATGGACTAGAGAAGTAAAAAATGTTCAAGATAACACTACTTCTATTATTGTAGAATACTACAAGAACAATGAACCTACAGGACGTTGGGAAGAACGCTTAACTGATGGAAAATTGAAATGGGAAAAAGTTCACTCCTCACCTACTGATTACTTGAAAAAAAGCTATCATTTAAATGGGAAAATTGCTCAAGAATTACAAATAAAGGATCGCAGAAAAAACGGAATTACTACATATTACACTCCAGAAGGTATCTTACAATATAAAATTAACTATGATAATGATCATATTACTTATGAGGAAAAGTACTTTGAAAACGGAACTTTAGAGAGTAAAACCAGTTTTAAATATGGAAAAAGAAATGGCGCTTATACTAAGTTTAATGAAGATGGAGTTAAAATACAAGAAGGTAAATATGTTGATACTTTTAAAAGTGGTATTTGGAAAACATTTGATGGAAAAAAAGGGAGACAAATTTCTGCACTAACATATAAAAATGGAAAGTTAAATGGAATTGGAAAATTCTATAATTTGAAATCAAAAACTGTTGACATGGAAGGAAATTATGTAAGTGGAAAAAAACATGGTTTATGGAAACATTACGATGCTGCTGGTGAAATTACTAAAGAGGTAGAATTTAATAAAGGAAAACAGATATCTGAAAAAAATTATAACTAATAATTCACTATGAAGTATATTTTCTACGCCTGTGTAATCCTACTTTCTTGGACATTACAAGCACAAAAACAGTCAATGTTAGATAAATTAAATGACCTTCAATTAAAACGTTTAGAAAATCTAAGAAACTGGACAAAAAAAGATTCTTTAAATACTTTAATTTCTAAAACTATTGCAAGTGATGATGCTAAGCTTTTTGTGAATACAGATACAACACAGTATTATCTTGTTGAAAATAAGCTAAGAGATGCAAAAAAAGGAATTCGATTGGCTTATGCATTTATCAATAATATCATTATTAACACAAATGAAGATATTAGAGTATTTTCTACCGATGTTTTAGATAATGGTTCGTTCCATGAATATTTGAATTACATTCAATTTAAAACCAAAAATCAAACATGGAAAGTCATAAATTTAGACAAAAGTCAACAAGATAAAAGTGTAGGTTTTTACAAAGTAGATAAAATTAACAATTACTATATTTTATTAGGTTATGGTACTTATGGAAGTGGAAAACAACATTTCGTTATTCGTGTATTTGAAAAGAAAAATGATGATTTGATAGAAAATATAGAAGCATACCCAAATAAAGAACTATTTTTTATCGAATGTAATCGTAGTCAAAATATCGATTTAAATTTTAATCCAGATACCAAAGAATTGTCTTTTAAACAGTTTAAAATGGATGATGATACAGGATTTTATACTCGTAAATTTGACCTAAAGAAATTTAAATTTATAAATGGTAAGTTTACTCAAGAGTAATATTAAAAACTTATTTCAAGTTTGTGTAACTTTAATGGTAGTTACTCAAGGTTTTTCACAACAAAAAACAATAAAAAAAGTACATAATGTTATTGAGTTCTTTAATGCTTTAAACAATAATACTGAAATTGTTTTTGAAACTGATATTTTAAATCTAACCTTAGATACAATCAAAACGAAAGTTCCATTATTAAATCGTAAAAAGACAACAAAAAAACCGTCTTACTACATTGACGACAATGGAGTAGTTTTAGAAGGCTATTCAAATTTAACTTTACATAGCAACAACGGTACAAATATTATCTCTTTTGAAGAACACGAAGATATTTTGTCTTTTAAAAATTGTGATAATTTAAACTTTAATAATCTTTCCATTTATCATATGGATGAAACATGTAATGGTTATGTACTACTTTTAGAGACTTGTAAAAATGTAGTTATAGAAAACACAAACCTAAATGGTAGTGGAGCTATTGGAGCTTATTTAATTGACTCAGAAAATGTAAACTTTCTTAATACAAACCTATTCCGGAATGCTTTTCATGCAGTATCAGCTGTAAACTCAAAAGACATTAATTTTAATGAATGTAGCTTTTATGGAAACAATACAGTTTTTACAGAATATCCTCTTATTTACACTCAATTTAGTGAGCTAAATTTTAACTCCTGTGAGTTTTATGATAACGAGAGTGAGAAATTATACAATTCTAATGATACGATTGAAGATTTTTACAATCTTTTAGAACATGAAGAGTATCGTAATTATTACAACTCAACAACAATTGGTTTTAATCTTGATATTACTCAATTTTCTCCAAAATTTAATGACTGTTCCTTTGAAGGTGAAAATACATTTGAAAAACCTGGAAAAAAACAAAAATATAAAGAAGAAATTATAGATCTTAACTTGATTTATGCAGAATATTTTGTCAATTATTTAGTATTAATATTGAATGACGGACCAACTATTTATTATAGGTCTGATAAACCTGCCAAAGAATTTGAAAGTTTACTTTCAAAGCAAATAAAGGTTAACCATGTAAATGTAGATAAAGAAGAATTTTTAACTCATTTTTACGATTTACAATACGATATTGATTATTCTCTTACAGAACTTCAAATGATAAATCCTAGTAAATTTTATTTCAGTATTTCAGAAAAAGAAGAGGATAAAAAAGTAAAGAAATTACAATGGGAATTTACTTTCAACAATTCAAAAAAAGTTTCATCAATAAAAAAGATTCAATAATGAGATTACCACTATTATTACTTGTTTTAATAATTATCAACTGTAAAAAACAGGAGCAAAAAGGTTTCGTTTTCAAAATATCTAATGAAGCTATAGAAGCTTACCAAAACTTAAATCGAACCAAACTTTCTAAAGATTTATGGAATAAATACGGATTCTTTAATATTGAAAGTTTTAATCCCAATTTTAACTACTATATCAGCCATAAAAATGACTCCTTAAAAATTATTGAACGTCTTTATGATACTGAAAACACAACATGGCTTTGCCTAGTGAATAAAAATAATTTTTATTTAGATGATCTTCAAGTAGCCTATGATAATGCCGAAGGTTTTTTATCTGTTACATCTGAACTGATAGAAGATAAAGTAATTGTAAAAACTTGGAACGATTTTTCTGATGTAAAAGAAACTATTGATACTATTCAAATTACGACTGATGCTTTTCTAAATCAAAAAAAGGAAAAGTTGGCTATTGGAAATTGGAAGAACGAAACTTCAAACTTAAACTTTAAATTATTTATTGAAAATCATCAATTAAAATATACATTTACTTCTCCTAAAAGATCATTAAGTGGAACTGCAAAAATCACTGAAAACAATATGATTATTTTTGATGACTTTGAATGGAGTGAATATGCTGGAGGAGCTATAGATGAAGAAGGTATCGAGAAAAAAGAGACATTACCTTTACCCACACAAATTGGTACAACTATAAATTTTGAAAGTAATGAGTTTGTGATTCAGAATTATGGAAATGCCATGAATTATTACACTAAAATAGAAGAAGCGGACGAAAAGTATGTGATCTTTAAAAGATTACAATAACTCAATTACTTTCTTAACCAACCTAGAATTCTATCATTATTTATTTTCCAAGTATTATTTGACTTGGTTAAAACCATTTTTTCTCTTGAAGGTGAAAATGGTCCTGGATTTTGTTGGATAATTTCAATCGCGTCTTTACTTACTTTTGAAACTATAGCTACATGACCATATCTATTTAATAATGTTCCTTTAAAAACTAATAAATCTCCTTCTTGAGGCTTTGTTTGACTTGGGTTTTTATATTGATATAAGTTTCTACGCGAATTTAATTTACCATCGGAAACATTGGCATCAAAAAAACTCTTTGCATGACCATAAGAATCTGGCATTTGATGTTGGTAATGTTGATAATAATAACGTTTTACAAACTCTACACATTGGTATTTTAGTCCCAGATTGTAACCATCTTTTGTATTTCTTTCGGTAACATTATCTACACCTCCATTGTAGTAAACATATACATTATTAATGCTATCTATCTTTTCTCCAACCTCGTATTTAGTATTAAAATTAATCTTTTTAATTCCTTTCGATCCTAAAAAAACAACAACTAAAATTGCAAAACCAATACCTATCTTTTTCTTCATACTGTTATATTCCTGCCTGTAAAATTTCAGACAATTGATACATTTCTAAAACACTCATGATTTCTGCATTTTCAACTACAAAAATATCTTCACATAGCAACTCATCATCTGTATCACCTTTTAATACAGCGTAGGAATGGAGATTTAAAAAAGTTTTATAATCTTCTTCATTTAAGTTTTTATCACAAACAAATATCAGTCCTCTTCTAGGAATAGACACAAACAGCTCTTTACTATTTAACTTTTCATGAGCTGATAACATGTGTTTTTTACTCATAATTAATTCTGAACTAAAGAAGGTAATCGGAGCTGATAAAATTGAAAAATCTAAATTCATATCAACAGGATTCCAATAATCAAAATTAATATCTAGTGCTTGAATATTCTTCTCTGCATGTTCTACCAAAAACCTAAGGAAAAGTTCTTCATCATCTGGTTTTACTTGAAAAAGCTCTCCCCCATTACTCTCATCTAAATTCTTGTAATTAAAAGAAGCCAATCCAATTACAATTCGATTAAAGACATTCTCTCTATTGTGAAAAATGGATGTCATTTGATTTTCTAACTCAATTGCAGTAGTCTTTTCTGTAACTAATACAGGAAGTATCAAATCTAAATCATAAAAATGTTTTTCTTTCTCTTCTACTCTATTCTCTTTTACAGCTTGTGGTTTTTTAATAGTATTTATAGGTTCTTTAGGCCCCAGTCCTAAAATTCTTCTTATAAAATTCATTTGTTTGTCTTAACCTTTACTTATTAGTAATTTAACCCGAAAGTAAAACAATTTATAATGAACTACTATTAAGAATAAATATCTGCTATAAATTAGATCATATTTGTAATGATTTAATTCGCATCATATTGCCTAAAATAACTGCATTTACTTCTTATAAAATCATAGAATTTTGTGTTTTTATACTTTGTTTTCAAAGCTTCAAATCCTGAGTTTTCAAATTTAGTAAACTCATCACCTTCGTAACCAGAATAGTCTGAATCCCAACCATTGTTATAATATTCATTTAATTCGCACTTCGCAATCATGTAAGAACATCGTGCATTTAATTCATTATCGGTTGACATTGCAATGGTTTTCTGATAATAGTATTTTGCTTTCTTAGCTAAACCATTATACGTATTTCTGTAACCTCCATAAGGAAAACTGTATGTTTTCTTCTTTACTATTACATCGTTAATATCTGATCGTTTCGATCCTAAATCATAATTGTAATGACGATCTTTTCCGTAGTAAGTATATGCTCTATAATATCCTGTATTAGAAGCATTATAAAAATAATTCCCTAGTAAATAGTATGCTAATTTTTTCTTCCACTGCTTTGTATTTGCATCTTGTGTCATACGCTCTAAAGTTTGTAGATTGTCTAATAAATCATATAAATTCATCTTTTTATTTAAAAAAGAGTAAGCGCTTGCTTTGTATACTTCATCTTCCATAACCGTATTAGCCTTACAATTAAAACATTCAATCGTATTATTACTGAAAATAGCAGCTGGTATATTTTTGTTTTCAGAAGGTGTGAAATAAGGTTTAGCTATATTGAAATCTCCACTTCTAAAATACATTAAACCTTTTGCTTCTTCTGCTATAGCAATTAACGATTGAAAACGTTTATCTTCTACACTTACTAACAATGACTTTTCAAAATCATTTTTATCTTCTTTTTTAATAAATTGAATGATATCATCTACTAAATCGTGAGAACTAATTTCTTTTAAATCTTCTAAATAATTATGAATTAAATAAGATTGAGCTAGTTTATTTTCTTTTAAATATAAATGACTCACTTGCTCTAAAATAATCCCTCTCAAATTGCATGAAAATTTAGCTTGATTCTCTTCAATATCACAAGGACCTAACATGATAATTCCTTTTTCATTTTTACCTAGAAACTTTGATAACCAAAGTTCATTTTCTTTGTTTATCGTGGTCCAAGAAAACACTTCAAATACTTTCGCTAAACTTTCTTTTTGCTCTTGAAACTTTTTAGAATTAATTAAGCTTAACTTTTTTTCTGCCGTTTTAAAATCTTGATTTAAAAACGATATATAAGCATCTGTTAATTTCCAAAACTCGAGATTAACTGGAGTTCCTTCTAATTTTCTGTCAACATAACTTTGTAATGCAATAAGTTCATCAGCCACCCTTTCTTCTACTTGAAAAATAGATCTCCTATAATTTATATCTAAAATTGCTCGTTCTAAATTATTAATTATTCGAATAGCTAATAATTCTTGTTTATCTTCTGCAATACCTAAATCTGTAATCTCTTCAAGGTCTTGCATAGTATCTGAAAACTTTCGAATTGCAGTAATAAAAATTTGATTTGCCTTTTCTTCTTTAGTTGTTAAAAACGATTTTCCTTCAGCTTTCTTATAGGTGCAAAATTTATAACTAACAAAAGCCGATTTCTTTTTATCGATACTTTTATCGAATACTTTTAAAAATAAATATGCTGCTTTTTCATAATTCTTCAATTTGTAATAACATCCTGCTATTTGATCTAATATATAGTAATAAACTTCATTCTTAGCTACATTAGATTTTACTTCATTATTATAGAATTCAATAGCAGTTTGAAATTGATAATTGTAGCGATACAAACGAATTAATTGGTATGCATAGCGTAATTTTAAACTCGCGTTATTCTCCTTACTATATAGTGATAACCCTTTATTAATTAAGTCTGGAGCGTTGTGTTTCCTCTTTTTAATTAAAGCTTCATAATCCCAGTAATATCCTTCATTACTAACTGTTATTTTCTCACAAGATTTTGCAAAGTTTATATATGTTTTAGCAGCTTTCTCTTTTGCTGTTTTTCCTTGTATAGTGATTACTTTTTTTTCTTTTCCGTAAAGAATTTTTACAAGTTGATCTTTAGTGTATTTTTTGTTGAAAAAAGAATACCATTCGTGAACATTTTTTGAGTCAACTAAAGATTGTTTTTCATAAAACGGATTCACATCTGTTCTCAAAAATGGATAAAATGCCTTTTGAGATATATTCTCTTGATTGAACAAATTATAATAAAAAGAATCAGCATCGTAATACCAACCTCCACAAAAATAGTTTGGTGCGTCGTCTGCAAATACTTTAGGCGTTGTTACTATTATTAACAATAGCCCAACTACAAACTTTCTCTTTAGTATTTTATTCATTATAATTTGGTGATTAATTCTTTAAAATTTAGTTCTTTAATTTCTGTTTCGTCTAAATGATACAAAATTGTATTTCTAATATTTAAATTACTTTTTTTTACAATTTCGCTAGATTTCACAATCTCTTCAATACTCGTTTTTTCTAACTTTAACACAAAATCTTTATATAAATATTGTCCCCTGTAAAGTTTCTTTTTAAGTACTAAATACTGATGATTTCCTATATTTTTAAAATGTTCAGTATCATTCTTAAAATCTTTTTCAATAACTCTATTTATGAGTCTAATATTGTGTTCTTTATTTTTAATTACAACTTGAGAGAATAATGGTAAGGCTAAATCTAACTCTAGCGGGTAGTTCGTATGGTTTTTAATATACTGAGAAACTATTTTACTATTTAAAATAGAATTATGGTTAAAATCACTTAAATCTCCTACGTTATAAAGCATTAAAGCACCAAAATCTACAGGTGGAATACCAGTTTCTTTTTGATATTTTATTTGATGTAAACGTATTGTTGTACTTACTTGAATCTTTTTTTTTAATAATTTTAAAAACTGAAAATATGCTTCTTTAGTAGTTTTGGTCCAGTCGCAATCAATTTGAATTTCAATCGCTTTTTTATTAAAATATTTCTGGTGAATTTGTTGAACTAAATTTTCAACTTTATCAACTAAACTGTTAATTCCATATGAATTTCCTTTAAAAACAGAATTGCTTATAAATACTACTGGAACAACTTCTATTTCATTAAAAAAAGTATCTATATCTTGAATCACACTTACAGGTTGATTGATTCCTTCTGATACAACCACATCAAAATAATGAATAAAGGTCTTTTCTGCTTTTGTAGTTTTGAGAGCTTCTTTTTCTACAACAGAAATCTTTGCATTCGATTTCCAATGATAAAACTGTATTTTTTTATCTTCTTTTTTACAAGCACATACTAATAGTAAAATATATAGACTACTAAGTATTTTCTTCATCTTTAATTTCTTTTTGCTTTACAAATGCGAAAGATAAAATTTATCAGCTATAAACTTACTAATCTTTAACATACATTTTTTTGTGTTCTTTATCTCATTTTTGAAAATTCAAGAGTTAATTCTTAAATTCCTTTATTACAAAAACAATAACCAACCTATGTTTACAACCTTAAGTGCAACTCTATTTTAAAACTATACCTCTACCCCCATATAAATGCATGGCTAAAGCACTAAATTCATCTTGTACAATCTCTTTTTTTATTCCATAACGATTAGAAATTTCTTTCAATTCTTTTTTTATGGTTGCGTTTTTACTCATTGCTATTATAGCCATAATTATAACTGAAATTCCTAAAATTACAACTATGGTAAGTTCTATGGCCTTAATACTTTCATAAGTTTGATAATCGTAACTTTTTCCTGCTATAAATACATTATGTATTAAAATAAATACAGCAAATAATGCAAATGGAATTTTCACATATGTTTCTATAGATGTTGAATCGCTGTAGAGCTTTAATGATTTTTGAATTTTCTCCTTAGGAACTTTTTCTACTATTTCAAATTTTACTTCTTCATTTTCGTTTACTGTCACACTATTTTCCATGATATGTTTTATTTATAGTATAAAAGTAATAGTAGTCTACTGACAAATAAGTTCTTGATTTATATATGCTAGTGTTGAACTTATTTATGAAAAAAACTTTGTTTTTTATCAAATATTCAGCAAAAGATAAAAATCAGCGATACTTGTATCTATAGACTAATAGATACCTTATGAATCTTTAATATACTTTTGTAACCTTTTATATTGAACATGTTAAATTAAAAAAGCAGTTTCTTTTTCAATTTATTCATATCGATTTGATGGTGTTCCAAAACAGGAATCTTTAATGTAGCTGTATGCTTTACTTCACCTCCATTAAAATCATCAAAAGATGTTAAAACTGCTTGAGAAAGTGTGGTGAATTGTAAAAAATTTAAAGATTCTTCTTCAATAAGATCTAATGCGGTTAATGTGGTACTAGCGCCTTCTCCATGATAATGATTAAACCCACAATACCAATCGTTTACGGTTAATCCTTTTTGATAAATTTTTACTACATAAGTATTTGAGTTAAATAAGATATTATTGTAATATTCTTGTTGAAATGGCTCCTTTATAACAGAATGAAAAGGCAACGCAAAGAAAAAAATAAAATGGCCAACAATCAACCCTACTGTAAATTCTATAAAACAGAAAAATATGGCTATTGCAAATAAAAATAATGTGATAACGAATCTTCGATTTTCTATCTTATTTTTCTTTTGTAGGTATTCAGCTTTTTTAACTTTTGTCCATTCCTCTTTTGAATATTCTAATTTTAATACATATGTATCTTCTACTAATTGTGGGCTTTTATTAGAAACACGTTTTCGATAGAAAGATGTAAAAGCTTTCATTCCTATGTAATTATTCAACATGTAAATAATGATTACAGAAATAAATAGTAAATCTCCCGAAGTGCTAAAATACTTTAATAACTTTCGATGAGCATCATCTAAAGATAGAGCAGCTAAACATAACATGGAGATTCCCATAGTAGTCATTAATCCTAAAACGAAAATAAATTCTTGTATTGGTGTAATTGTTTGCTTCATAGAAATAGATTAAACCTCTATTTAATTTTTAGATTCTTTAGCAACACGCATCAGATTTTGCAAATTGGTAAACCTATCTTTAGTATTGGTAAGTTTTACTTCTTTTATAGCTTTCATTTTTTTGTCCTTAGAACTGTAAACATAGAAACCTCTAGCATCTTTAAAGAAATAATATACATTAATTTCTACATCGTAGTAATTCCCTTCTTCATCTTCAGCGTCACAAGGCGAGAGTACATCTACAATAGATCCTGTAAATTCCATAGATTCTATGTCCGCTAAGTTTTTTACATCATTATTTTCTATAACTAAACGATCGTTATAAGCTACAAACAACTTAAAATCCCTAAAAAAAACAACTTCTTTTTTAATTACTTTTTTCCCAGTTCGTCTATATAAGTGCTCCTTTCCTAAATACATATCGTAGTTTCCAAAACCATGATAACCTGAAATTCCTGGGATATACTTACTAGAATTTTCTGGATAATTTAAAACAGCTATTCTTTTGTTTTTATAGTCTAGAAAATATCTTTTAATTCCATCAAAGTATTGTGTATCGCCTTCTCTACGAAATATTTTTACATTTTTTACAGCACTAATATCTATAGGTTTCCAGTTTCTAACCAATTCATAAAAATCTTTATAAACTTTGTTTTGATAAACAACAAACTCTTTATACGAATTTAAATAACTAGCTTTTTTTCTAACAAAATGTAAAGGAATGCTACTATATCCTTGTTGCTTTTCTAACAGTCCATTTTCTCTATACAACCATAAAAAACCATCATTAGTGTCTATAGAAATTGCATCATCAATTTGATTAATAACTGCTTTTTTTAATGTAAACTCTTTCTGTTGATCAGAAAATTCTTTTGTTAGGTTTATTATATCATGAACTCCAGCTTTATAAAGTGTATTCGTATCATATAAAAAACCTCCAAACTCTTGGTATCTGTTTTCAATTTTAAAGAAACTTGTATTTTCTGCTTTTAACTTGGGAATTCTTACAAATTTTAATTGATCGGTATCAAAGGAAAAAACATGATTACTTCCTTTTAATAAAAGTTTACGAGCCATAAAATCTGTTAGTAAACTCAATGGTTCAGGAAGTTTTACTTTTTTCATTTTAATAGCAGTTGAATAGCTTATATTTTCTACATAATTCCATTCATTATCAATACAAAAAAAGTAATTCCCTATATGTTTACTAACAGTTTGTGCAGTTCCTATTTTTTTTACTCCGTAATTTTTGATTTGATATATTTCTTTAGGAATTAAGAAATAACCACTCTCATTTGAGAAAATAAAACTGTTTGTGTTTTCTGAAATTATGCGAAAATCTTTAGTACTGATTTTATCTAAAACTACTTGTTCTTGCGAAACAAAACTCACCTGATTTGGATCTTTAACGGTATGTTGAAAAACAAGGTTGTTAGCATTAGAAAATAGTTTATAATAATGCTTTGTATGATAATGGTAACATTCACTTGCATGCAAAAAACTAACTGCAAAATTGCATAGAATACTAATTATAATAAACTTATTGAATTTCATGTAGTAATATTACAAACTATTATGAAGTTTTTCTGGTAATAGTTCTTGTAATAATTGACGACTATCTTCTTCTAAAATTAAAAACTTCCATGCTGCAATTTCACCTTCATTCAAAATTGCATAGGCTCTTTTCTTTGTTTTTATTTCAAAATGATCTTTATCATTAAGTTTTACATTAGAACTACCGAATCTTTTCTTATAAATCTTTTTTAATGCTTTTAAATCTTCTTGTTTTGTTTCCTCTAAAATATTTTCCTCAAACTTTATAACAATATCCATGCGCTCTTTAAATGATAATAATGCGTAGTATTTGTCTTGAATTTTTAACGAATCTTTAATTCGAGTTACAGTGGGTGGATAATGTATAAAACTCATGTCGTCTGATTTATAAGCTTCTTCATAGGAATTTATCAGACTTCTTTTAGATACATACGAAAATAAATCTTCTGGTAAATATGTCATTGCTTTATCAAACTCTTGATCTGATAAATGCTGAAAATAACTTTGAAAACAAAGTTCTATTTCTTGTTTATATTTTGGCAGCGTTGAATTACAAGCTCCTATAATTATCGTAGTTATTACTAAAACTAAAAACTTATTCATAAACTGTTTAATTATAATATTTTCTGAAACCAGATTTACTTTCTGAGTACTTCTTAGTTTCTTTTACTCCTATTGTTTTTAAATATTCAGCAACAGTTGAATTTTTCGACGCTTCTGCATAGTAAAGTGCATTAGCGTTGAACTTATCTTTAAAATGTAAGTTAGCCTTTTTTGAAACTAGAAACTTAACTGCTTCTAAACTATTTTCTTCATTTTTTTCTTTACTATTAGCAAAAATATCTAAAGCTGCTTGTGTTAAACTTATACCTAATTTAGCACCTTTTTTATCTATAGAATTAAAATTATCGTATAACTGTGCCGCATGCATTAATACAGACATGGTTTTATCTTTTGACAACTGATTAATATTTGCTCCTTTTTCTAACAGAAATTTTAACATTACGACATTACCACGAGCCGCTGCGTAATGAAGAGCTCCATATTTATATTCGTCATGTAAATAATTTATTTGCGCTCCTTTATCTAATAATTTTTGAACTGTAATAGTGTCTTTAGCAAATACTAATGATTTATTCAATAGTTTTCTCGTAATCCATTTTTTCTGTATTAATTCATCTAAAAACACAGCATCATCTGAAAATCTACATACATTCAGAAATAATTTACGTTTGTCTTTAACTGCCATTTTATGATAAAATAACTTTTGTATTTCAATGTCTTTAGATCGAATTGCTAAATCTACTACAGTTTTTTCATTATAATCTTTAATTGTATCTGATGTAATTTCAATTAAACTTTTTATGCTTTCAATATCTTTATTTTCTACAGCAATATGTAAAGGTGTTGATCTCATTAAAGATTTACTTACTTGATTTGGCTTAGCTTTTTTCGCTAATAATTTCTTTACTAAAGAATTTTCTTTGTTGTAAACTGCATAATGTAATGGTGTAAATCCGTTGTAACTTTCAAAATCATTAACTCCAACATTTTTACTAAGTAATAAATCGATGATTTCATAATTTGGTTGTGTATCTTGTACTAGTGCTAAAAGAGGTGTATAACCTAAAGAATCTTTCTCGTGTATCAGCAATTCTTCTTGTATTAACTGCTGCATAATTCTAGTTGCTTTTACTTGATAGGCGTAGTGAAAAACTGTACTTCCTGTTTCGAACCTCAAAGTATCTATATGGAATTCTTTTCTTAAATTTTGAAAACGACTTATATCATCATTTTCTATGGCTTTAATTACGTCTTTAACGGTTGGTTTTGCACAAGATAATGCTACAATACATAATATGGTAAGTAGAATTATTTTTTTCATAACTTTTTTATATTGATTATAAATGTTAATGGATTAACACAAAAACTAATGTTAATCCGTTATTGAAGTTTGTAGTCGTAAAAATTATAATGAACCCATCCAACATATTGAAAGCGTAACTCACTTTCTTTCTACCCCAAAATACAATTTACTTTATATCATTTTTACTTTGTGAAAGCTATCTGTATTCACTGTATATTAGCATACTTTCCCTTTAGCTTTTCCCCTCGTGTTCGTTCACCTTGAACTTTTATCGACATCACAAACATTTTTGTTTATGCTTAAATTATTTTTTTCTCATCTATAGCTCAATGTGTAATACAGATATATTCGGTAATATGATTTAAAGTTATATGTATAATAGTTGGATGGAATTCATTACAAAAAGCTAGTAATCGAATTTTCTTAATGTCCCATCAAGTTTATACCAAAAATCGAAACTAGTTCCCCCATTTTTTGGTTTTATAGTTATGAAATATTCCATTTTTTCAAAGTCTCCATTATTTGGAGCATTCATGTAAATGCTACTCACAATTACTTCATCTATTTTCTTTTCTTCTTTTACTTTTTCTTTAGATTTTTCTACTAAATCTCCTAACAATTTGAAATTAATAACCGAATCATCTAACTTAAACATAAAATCTTTCGCTTTTGCTCCTTCACTTAATTCTAGAGTTACTTCTGAACTTTGTGTCCATTTCCCTTGAAAATGATTCCATTCTCCCATTTTTAATGAAGCTGGATCACTTGTTTGAGTTGTATTAATAATATCTCCAGAAGATGTAGAAGAATTAATTATAGAAATACTTGTGTAATAAGCATCTTTTCCAAATTCATCAGCTAGTAAAGTTTGTAATTCCTTAATAGAATCTGCATTTTCTGTAAATCTTTTTTCTTTTCCACATGAAATTAGAACTATTAAAGCTAATGTGTAGATAATTTTTTTCATTGTTATTATTGTATTTGATATGTTAAAATTAATGGAGGACTTTATAAAAAATACACTTCAATAGATTTTCGTTAGTATTGAAAGAATATTCGCTATAATTCTATCACATTCTAAGTACTACTTAAATGAGAATTTCTTGTAAACATCTAAGTTTTTCACCCTAAAAACCCAAGACAACATAGATTGTTTTGAATAATACAATTCTTTACATTCATCTATAACGTCTTCTAGGTCGAAACCATGAATACATCTACCTAATAAAAAAGATATAGTATACTGTTTCCAATCTGTTCCAATTTCTGTTGCTCGTTCAGCTCCATAGGAAATAAAATCCCACATTTCTTCTTCTGTGATATAGCTGCTCCAATAAGAATATTTAGAAACTACAATTAGTCGAACAATATCCCAAGCATAAGTATCTGTTACTTTATTTACTTCAGAAAAATGAATATCTAAACCTTCTGCTATTTCACTTTTTATTGCGTTAAGCTCAGCGTCTGGTGTTTCCAATAAAACATTAATACTTGTACTTTTCTTAAGAGCTAATAAATCTCCTAACACACTTTTTGCTTCCTCAGTATTAGTTATTCCCCACCAATTTACTAATCCTTCAATATACTCTTCATTATCACCTGATAATGTTGTATCTAAAATTGATTCTCCTCGGTAATATGATAATATGGCTCCAAAAACTAATTTACGTTTTTGAGATTCTGATAATGTAATGTTTGATTTGCTCATTATGCTGTTTTATGAAGTTTTACTACATTTAAATATCTTTTTACAGAAAAGAATACTCCCAGAGCTATTAAAATAATTATGCCGTACTGTGATAAAAATTTTCCACTTTCGCTTTTAGCAATAGCAGGATTAGTTTTATCATAATAAACTTCAATACTATCTCCTACTGATTTAAAACTTCCTATAATTGGTAAACCTAATAACTGAATGTAAGCTGAAGCTTCTTTTCCATCTTTTGTTGTAAAGCTCACAGTAGCAAAAGTTTTTCCTCTCCTCTTCTTTTCTAATTCTTTAATGACTCCATTAGTTTTAACCCATGTTACATTATCTTGGGTATAAACATTTGTTAGCATTAGAAGAAAAAATAGATAAATTATACTTTTCATCTGTTTAACTTAAACTGTTGCTTTATTAAAAACTTGCTCTAACTCTGTAAATGCTTTTTTCTGTGATCCTACTAAAACTGCATCTTTTATTTTTCCTAAAATAATTTCATCTATACCTCTGTAAGCTTTTTGACTTTTACCAAACCATCCATGAAGAAATACATTAGGAATAGCATAGCTAAGTTCGATAGTTTTATCATCTAAGAAATAAACTTTTAATCCATGCATTGCACTTTTCTTCAGCATAATACATTTCTGCATATTTCCATTATTATCCTTTCTTATTTCCCATTTATCGTACTGTATGTTAGAACTATAATTTGACTCTTCATTAATATAACTCTGTAATTTTTCTAATGAATTATACTCTTGCTTGATTGTTATAATTTTTTTCATTCTAAATATTATTTTTTAGTTCGCAAGCAAAAGTATATGCAGAATTCGAAAATCTTAAAGTCAAAGTTATATTCGCTAATTTGTAATAAATATTCGTTTTAGATTTATTTCACTAAAAATCAACTTATTTTTTTGTAAATAAAAAAAGCCAACCTAGCGAATTTTGCTATGGTTGGCTTTTAATTAAGAGGAAGAATTAAAAGAAATTTATAAATTTTATAACAACGGTTTACCTTTCAATCGTGATTCTATCCTTCTTTTTTTAACGGTTATACGTTTCATAATGTCCATCAGGTTAGCATCTTTAGTTCTCTTATAGATTTCATTCAATGCTAACACCAATCTTTTTGCCTCTCTAGATGCTACAACTCTATCACTAGTAGTCATATTTTTCATCTTGGCCTGTTCGAATGCTAATGCTTCACTTACTATATCCATAATCTTTTTGTTTAAACTTATTCAAATATACTTAAACAGTTTAAAAAAATATGTTAATAAAACCTTATTATTTACTAATTTGAATAGTTTTAAATAGAAACCAAACAAAATAAAATATCGATTATTTTGTTTATCTTTTTATTTTATTAGTTAAACAAAACGTATCTTTGTAGTACTAATACTATTCATATGTTCAATTTTTTTAAGAAGAAGTCACCGAAACAACAATTGGAAGAACGCTATAAAAAGTTACTTCATGAATCTTACAAACTCTCGACTGTTAATCGAAAACTTAGTGATGAAAAGGCTTATGAAGCTGAACAAGTTTTACAACAAATAGAATCTTTAAACAAACAATCTTAAAATGGAGAAGAAAAAAAAACCTGATTATGTTGTATATAATTATGAAACAGAATCTTACGATGCTGCTTTAAAACCTTATTCAACCTCTGTTGGTGCTCCAAAAATTACCATTGATGATAACACTGCGTGGAAAAACAGAGTGACAAACAAAGTGAATCATAAAATTAAAACCAAGTACGAAGAACTCAAAGAAGCATATACGAAAATGATGGAAGAGTTTGAATATAATAATTTAATTTTAAATGCAGAGTTTTCTTTTGAACCTATTATCGGACAAACATATCATTTGTACATCAACAAAAAAGAAATACACTTTTTATCATTAATCGCTCCTGAACAGTGCAACTTTAATTATGTTGGAAGCTTTACTTTAAATGCTGACCAAACTTGGGAAAAAGTCAATGCGTAGTTAAACTAACTTTAATTTTTTAAAACAAATGGAAAAAGAACATCTAAATGTTAATATTGTAGGTGCAGGTGTTAGCGGATTAGTAGCTGCTTTGGTATTAGAACAACATGGATTTAAACCGACTATAATTGAAGCTACCAGCAGTGTCGGGGGAAGAGTTAAAACAGATTATATAAATAATTATCAACTCGATCATGGATTCCAAGTACTCTTAACATCGTATCCTTTTGCAAAAAAATATTTAGATTTTGATCTTTTAGAACTTCAAAAGATTTTACCAGGTGCACTTATTTACAATAATAAAAAGGAATTTGTTATCGGTGATCCTTTAAGAGAATTCTCTTTTTTTCTATCGACTATCTTTTCTAATTTACTTTCAATAAAGGATAAGCTAAAAGTTTTCAAATTAAATAATACTTTAAAAAAGAAAACAATCTCTGCTATATTTTCTGAAAAAGAAACAACGACATTAAAGTATCTATCTAACTTTGGTTTTTCGAAAAAAGCTATTGATCACTTTTTTATCCCTTTTTTTAGTGGAATATTTTTAGAAGATAAACTAGAAACTTCTAGTAGAATGTTTGAGTTTATTTATAAAATGTTTGGTAATGGTTACGCTGCTATTCCAAAATCAGGAATGCAAGCTATTCCTAATCAACTGAAAAGTAAATTAAAACAAACGACCTTTATATTTAATTCAGAAGTTTCTAAGGTTGAAAACTCGAAAATTCAACTTGAAAACGGTGAAGTAATTAAAAGTGATTATACCATTATAGCAACAAATCCTGATAAAATTCTACCTACTAAAACTAAGGCTAGTTCATGGAAATCATGTCACACTTTATATTTTGAAACAACAAATAAAAAGATAAGTAAACCCTTAATTGGGCTTATAACAGACAAAACTTCCTTGATTAATAATATTTTCTACCATACTAGCTTAAAATCTAAACACAAGGCTAAAAACGAACTTTTGTCTGTAACTGTAGTTAAAGAACATAATTTAGATGATAAAACATTATTAGATACAGTAACTAAGGAACTAGAAGAGTTATGTAATATCACAGATATTAAATTCATTAAAGATTACAAAATACCATATGCCCTACCTCAAAATATCAATGTTGTAAATACTAATACAAATATTAAAGTTGATCAAAATATTTATTTAGCTGGTGATTATCTATTAAATGGTTCTTTAAATGCAGCTATGCATTCAGGCGAAACTGTAGCAAAAAATATTATTCAAGATATACATATCAACAAGTAATTTTTTCTGGCTTTAAATCCGTTTTTCATAAAAAAAAGCCACACAAAACTGTGTGACTTCGTAAGTGGGGGAATAATATAATCGGTTAAAAACCGGGGCAAAAGTACTATCTATCTCTACTTAAAATTTTAAAAATTAGATACAAGCAAACACTCTATCGATAAATGACAGAAATGCTTAGTCGAATGACTGTAAAAGCCTTATTTAAAACCTAGTAAAACTCTTAAACCCTGCTAAGAAAAATAATAATAAATTAAAATTACAGTAATACAAATACATCCACCGACAAGTTTTGTGTATCTCCACGGTGTAACATCAACTTGCTTTGATTCTTTTTGCTCATAAGCTTTTTGTTTTGGATGTACAATTCCAATAAATAACATTATTAATGTATTCAATAGGAAAAGAATAGCCATAATATGAAGAAAATGTGGATAGGCTTCTGCTTTTACTATAGTTTCATTAAAAATTTCACCTGAGGCTTTAGCCCTTTCTAATGCAGATTTTATAAAGCTTGGACGTAGTATGAACTCACTTATTATATACAATAGAGAACCAGTTATCAATCCAATTTTAGCTGCTATTGCAGGTACTCGTTTGGTAACAAATCCAACAAAAATTATAGTTAAAATAGGTATACTATATACGCCGTTTACTTGTTGTAAATAAGCAAATATACTTTTTAGGCTTGATAAAAAAGGAGCAATAAACATTGCTATGATAGCTAAAATAATTCCAAAAGATTTACCATATTTCACCACTTCTTTTTCATTAGCTTTGGGTTCTAAATGTTCTTTGTAAATATCAATACCAAACAAAGTAACAGAACTATTTAGCACACTGTTAAATGAACTTAAGATAGCTCCGAATAAAACGGCAGCAAAAAAACCAATAAATTCTTTAGGCAAAACACGTTTTACTAAAGCCCCATAAGCTTCATCTGAAGCCCCAACATTCAACATTCCTTGTGATGACATATAATATGCTACAACTCCTGGTAGAACAACTATTAGCGGACCTAGTATTTTTATGAAAGCTCCTAATAACAAACCTTTCTGACCTTCTTTTAAGTTCTTTGCTCCCAAAGCTCTTTGAATTATTTGTTGGTTTGTACCCCAATAAAAAATTTGTACAAGCATCATTCCTGTAAAAATTGTCATAAAAGGAACAGAAGCAGAAGAACTACCAATAGCATTAAAATGATTCGGTATTTGATTTTGTAAAATTTGTATTCCGTTTACTAAATTATTCTCACCTATATACAACAAACCAAAAACAGGAATTAAAATTCCACCAATTAATAAACCAATCGCATTAATTGCGTCTGAGACTGCAACTGCTTTTAAACCTCCAAATACTGCGTAAATAGAACCTATAATTCCAATTGACCAAACACAAATCCACAAAGCAACTTCTTTAGAAACCCCCAATAATGAAGGAATATCAAACATTCCACTAATAGCTAAAGAACCCGAATATAAAATAGTAGGTAATAAAACTATAGCATAACCACTCAAAAATAAAATAGAAGTCAATGTTTTAGTTGTGGTATCAAAACGTTCTGCTAAAAATTGTGGAATAGTAATTAATCCACTTTTTAAATACCTTGGCAATAAAAAAATAGCTGTTACTACCATAGCAATAGCTGCTAAAGTTTCCCAAGCCATAACTAAAATACCTTCTGAAAAAGCAGCTCCGTTTAATCCTACTATTTGTTCAGTAGATAAATTAGTTAGTAGTAATGAACCTGCAATTACACCTGCTGTTAAACTTCTACCACCTAAAAAATAGCCTTCTGATGTATTCTCATTAGTTTTACGAGTAGCACTCCACGAAATAACTGCAACTAGTATCGTAAATCCTACAAACGATATTATTCCTATCATAAATTTGGTTGTTAAATTTTACAATTTAACATTATTTCTTTTCATTTAAATCAATAATTAAGTTTTAGAACAAATTACTTATCAATAGTTTAAAATAATATCAATATTGTTTAGAATACTATAGAATTTAAATCCATCTCCTTATCAATTTTATAATTTAAAACAATTGAAATTATGACTTTATTAAAAAAACATAGTCATATTCTTCAATTCCAAAATAAACAAGTTTACACGTATTTTTTTACTCCTTTTTACGTATTATTTTAAGTATTTATACGTAGTTTTATATTCAAAATCAATGAATATGAAACATATTATCGTTGTCGGAAATGGAATGGTTGGTTATAAATTTTGTGAAAAATTTACAGAACAAGCCACTTCAAAAGATTTTAAAATTACTGTTTTTGGAGAAGAACCAAGACCAGCTTATGATAGAGTTCATCTAAGTGAATATTTTGAAAATAAAGATGCAAAAGCACTTGAAATGGCTCCTATTGAATGGTATAATGATAATAATATTGATTTAATTACCAACACTAGAGTTAATAGTATTGACAAAGTTGCTAGAACTATTGAAACAATTCATGGTAAAGAATATAACTATGATTATTTAGTATTGGCTACTGGATCATCTCCTTTCGTTCCAAATATCAAAGGTGTAGAAAAAAACGGTGTTTTTGTATATCGTACTATTGAAGATTTAGAAGGGATGCTTGCCTATGCAGATCAATTAAACGCTGAAAAGCCAAATGCTAAAGCTGCAATATTAGGTGGTGGTTTATTAGGTTTAGAAGCTGGTAAAGCTGTTTTAGACATGGGATTAGAGCCTCACGTTGTTGAGTTTGCTCCTAAATTAATGCCAAGACAACTAGATCTTAGAAGTAGTAAAGTACTACAATTAAAACTAGAGTCTATTGGCTTACATATTCATTTAAGCAAAGCTACAAGCGAAATTTTAGGTGATGGAAAAATTACTGGAATGCAGTTTGGTGAAGACGATCGTTTAGATGTAGATATGCTTATTATTTCTGCAGGAATTCGTCCAAGAGATGAACTAGCTAAAACATGTAATTTAGAAACAGGAACTCGAGGTGGTATTATTGTTAATAACAAAATGCAAACTTCAGACCCAAATATTTATGCTATCGGAGAAGTTGCTTTATACAACCAAATGATTTACGGTTTAGTAGCTCCAGGTTATGATATGGCTACCATTGCTGTTGAACAAATTATTGGAACTTCAGCATCTGTTATGCAAGAAGATATTGATATGTCTACTAAATTAAAACTTATAGGTGTTGATGTTGCTAGTTTTGGTGAGCCTTTTATGCCTGCAGATAAAGGACATTCTATAATTTTTGAAAATAAAACTCAATTTTTATATAAGAGAATAAATATAAGTTTAGATGGTAAAAAATTACTAGGTGGTATTTTAGTTGGTGATGCTTCTGATTACAGTATGTTGCATCAGATATATTTAAACGGCATGGCAATTCCTGAAGATCCAGCACAATTAATTTTACCTGCTGGTGATGGAAATACTGCTTTTGGTGATGTAATGGATTTACCTGATGACGCTCAAATATGCTCTTGTGAAAGCGTTACAAAAGGTCAAATTTGTGGTGTGATAGAAAAAGGTGAAGCTACAGATTTAGCTGGAGTTGTAAGCTGTACAAAAGCCGGAACTGGTTGTGGTGGATGTAAACCTATGGTTAGTGATTTAACCAATGCTACTTTAAAATCTTTAGGAATTGAAGTGAAAGATTCAGTTTGTGAACATTTTGATTTAAACCGACAAGATTTATATAAAATCATTCAGGTTAAAGGCTATAAAACTTTCAATGAAGTATTAGATAATCATGGAAATGGCGGTCATGGTTGCGAAAAATGCAAGCCTTTAGTTGCTTCCTTAATGGCGACAATTAATGCCGATACAGCAAATGAAGAATATGCTATTCAAGATTCTAACGATCGTTTTATGGCAAATATTCAGAGAAACGGTACATATTCTGTTGTTCCTAGAGTTCCTGGTGGAGAAATTACTCCAGATAAACTTATTGCGTTGGGTCAAATTGCAAAGAAATACGATTTATATACTAAGATAACTGGTGGCGTGCGTGTTGATCTATTTGGAGCAACATTAAATCAATTACCGCTAATTTGGAAAGATTTAATCGGTCATGGTTTTGAAAGCGGACATGCATATGGAAAATCACTTAGAACTGTAAAAACTTGTGTTGGATCTACTTGGTGTCGTTACGGAATGGATGAAAGTGTAAGTTTCGGAATTGAACTTGAAAACCGTTATCGAGGTATTCGTGCACCACATAAAATTAAAGGTGGAGTTTCTGGATGTATTCGTGAATGTGCAGAAGCACGCGGTAAAGATTTTGGTTTAATTGCTGTTGAAGGCGGTTGGAATTTATATGTTGGTGGAAATGGTGGTGCAAACCCTCGCCATGCAGAGTTATTTGCTGAACAAATTGATAATGAAACTGTAATTAAATATTTAGATCGTTATTTAATGTTCTACATGAGAACTGCAAAACCATTACAACGAACTGCTGCTTGGCAAGAACGACTAGAAGGTGGTTTAGACTATTTGAAAGAAGTTATTATTGATGACAAACTAGGTATTGCTGAAGATTTAGAACAAGAAATGCAAACTTTAGTAAATAGATTCAAATGTGAATGGACACAAGCTATAAATGATCCTGAAATGATGAAACGTTTCAATCACTTTGTAAATAGTAAAGAAGAAGACGATAACCTTGTTTTTGTACCAATGCGAGAACAAAAAATGCCTGAACCATGGAGTTAATTAGTACACAAAATGCAACAAAGAATATGGAAGTAATTCTTGAAAAATATAAAACTACACAATTAAAAAATGTAACATTTTGGTTTAAAGCCGCTACTATTCACGATTTCCCAAAAGACGGTGGTGCATGTGTAAAATACAAAGACAAACAAATCGCTGTTTTCAATTTCACAAGGTTAAATAAATGGTATGCATGTCAAAATGTTTGTCCACATAAAATGGAAATGGTTTTATCAAGAGGAATGATTGGTGACAAAGAAGGTATTCCAAAAGTAGCTTGCCCACTACACAAAAAGACATTTTCTCTAGAAAATGGAGAAAACTTAAATGGTGATTTAGATGCAATTGCTACATATCCTGTAAAAATAGAAGAAGAAAATGTGTATATTGGTTTTTCAGACTAATTAACTATTCATGAAACCAACTCGCTTTGAAACTGCTTTAGCTTTAATTGACAAGAAAAATGCTGAAGACCCAAATCTTTACACTGTAAATAACATGAACTTCCCCAAGGAATTATTGTATTCACAACGTATGAGTAGGCAGTTACTGCAATTTAATCCTAATGCATCTAGAGCGTTGCAAATAGCTGCAAGAGCGCAACATATTTGTCGTTGGAAAATTCCACGTAGTGAATATCCAATGGATCGAATAGGATATTTAAAATGGCGAGAAGAATTAAAAAGATCGCATGCTACTATTACTGCAGAAATACTTGCTGAAGTTGGTTATAATGACGACTTTATAAAAAGAGTTCGTTTTCTTATCTTAAAAAAACAACTCAAAAAAAATGAAGAAGCACAAACATTAGAAGATGTTATTTGTTTGGTATTTCTAGATTTCTATTTTGAAGAATTTGCTGCAAAACATAACGATGAAAAAGTAATTGATATCCTGCAAAAAACACTCGTAAAAATGTCTGATAAAGGAAAAGAAGAAGCTCTAAAAATTAAATTTTCAGATAAAAGTTTAGCTTTAGTACAAAAAGCAATACACTAGAAAATTTTAAAAATACATGACTAAGCATAGTAATTCATTAGATCAAAGAACCTTTGAAAAGCTTAGCCGACTATACATTATAGCTCTAAGTACAATTGCTATTTCTGTAATTGTAAGTCAGTTTTTAATTCGTAAACACTTAAAAAACCAACAAAGTGATTCTAGAGTGATTAACATAGCTGGAAGGCAACGTATGTTAAGTCAAAAACTTACTAAAGAAACTCTTTTATTATTTTCAGAAAAAGACGCGTCTAAAAAACAAGAAATAACACAACAGTTAAAGAAAACACTTTCACTGTGGAAATCTTCTCATATAGCCTTACAAAAAGGAAATGATTCTTTAGGATTACCCGGTAACAATAGCGCAATTGTTAGTAAACAATTTACTGAAATCAATCCAATTTTTGATGTCATAAATAGTGCTACAAACTCAATAATTACACATGTTGAAGAGACTAAAATCTCTACTGGAAAATCTTACAATTCGTATATTGACATTATAAAGGTTAATGAAAGTTCATTTCTGACTAAAATGGATGCTATTGTAAATCAATATGACATTGAAGCCAATGCTAAAATAAATTGGTTACGAAGACTAGAGTTACTGCTAATGGTCATTACATTGATCATTCTTTTGGGAGAGTTTTTATTCATTTTTTGGCCAACTGCTAAATCCATCCGAACCACATTAGCAGAATTATTATCTGCTGAGAAACTTGCTAAAAAAATGGCTTTTGATGCTGACGAACTTAGTTTAGCAAAAGAAAAATCTGTAAAAGAATTAAAAGCATTAAGTAGAGCTATGGATGAAACTCTTTTATCTGCTCGAATTTTACCTGATGGAAGTATTATACATATTGGAAACAGATTATCTCGACTTTTTAAATATTCTCAATTTAATGAAGAATACTTCTGGAATATGTTATCTCCTGTTAAAAATGAGCGAAATAGTATTGAAGAGCTAATTTTAAAACATAAAAAAACAGGATGGCAAGGTGAAGTAAAAGCTTCTACAAAAGATAATGAAGATATTTGGTTAGAAATGGCTATCATTCCATATAATCCAACAAACGAAAAGTCAGAATTATTAATTATAGCTTCTAATATTACCGAAAAGAAAACCGCTCAACTTGAAATTGATTATTTGAAACAAGTTGGATTCGAAGAAAAAATGAATCAACAAAAAATAATTTCAAAGAAAATCATTGAAAACCAAGAAAAAGAACAAAGTAGAATTGCAAAAGATGTTCATGATGGAATTGGACAAATGTTAACTGGTCTGAAATTTAACCTAGAAAGTGTAAATCCAGAAAACATAGAAAAAACAAAAGAAAAAATTCATCAACTTAAATCACAAACTAGCGATATTATTAAAGGTGTAAGAACTGCTACTTTTAATTTAATGCCCTCTGAATTATCAGATCATGGATTAGTTCCTGCATTAACTAAACTCTCTAAAGAATTAAGTAGATTAACAGATAAAAACATTATTTTCTTCAATAAAACGAATTTTGATTTCCGTTTAGATACCCTAACTGAAATTAATATTTACAGAATTACTCAAGAAGCGATTAATAATGCAATAAAATATGCTAATTCTTCACATATTTTACTATCTATATCACATAGTGAAAGTATTCTTAGTATTGCTATAGACGACAATGGTAAAGGGTTTGATGCTAACAAACCTATGAGTAAAGATGGTGGTATGGGACTAACATTTATGAAAGAACGTATCAAATATATAAATGGCCGATTATTTATAAATTCTGAAGAAGATAAAGGAACTCGAGTTACATTAAACATTCCTTTACATCAATCCTAGACTACAAGTTAATTTAATCCCTACATTACATATTTATTCTTATTTACTTTTTTAATAATTCACTACATATCAAAACTTTGCTCTAGCGAAAGCAAAAAAAAATTCTTATTTTTAAGGTAATTAACCTATTAAATCAATTATCATGATTAACTACTACTCGTTGTTAAGTATGAGGGGGAAATTATTGCCCATACTTAACCAAAAGATAGTACTCCTAATTATCTTATCATTATGTTTTAATTTCCAATCTTTAATTGCGCAAAAAATGGAACGAATACCTGGCACACAGGTCATTTGTCCTGCAAAATTTGAAGATATGCATTCTAGAATGGGAATGAAGCAAGCTTCAGCAAAACAAAGATCTATTATTCAAAGAAATGCAACTGCAGAAATTATTGTGACCTACGGACCAGGTGCTCAGGCTAATCCAGAAGCTAGAGCAGCTTTCGATTTTGCTTTAGCTATTTGGTCTGAAGAAATAGTTTCTTCTGTTCCTATCCGTATCTCTGCTGAATTTGCAAACTTAGGTCCAGGAGTACTTGCTTCAGCAGGACCTACAACATTAGTTCGTAATTTCCCGGGAGCACCTCAACAAGATGTTTTTTACCCTATAGCATTAGCAAATTCTCTAGCTGGAGAAGATTTAGCTCCAGATACTGAGTTTGATTTGGTTGTAAATTTAGGAAATGGAATTCCTTGGTATTTCGGTACTGATGGAAATACACCAGCAGGTTTATTCGACTTTGTATCCGTTGCTCTTCACGAAGCCGGACATGGTTTAGGTTTTATTGATGGCGGTAATGTTTCTGGAGGTGTCGGAAATATTAATAATGGAGGTGATCCTTTTGTTTTTGACACATTTGTTGTTGATGGAAATAACAACTCAGTATTAGATTTACCTAATCCTTCTATAGATCTTGGAGTTTTTTATACTAGTGGAGATGTTTTTGTTAATGGAAATTTTGCTGTTGCTGCAAATAATGGAACTAATCCTGAATTATTTGCTCCAAATCCTTTTCAAGGAGGATCAAGTATAGCACATTGGGATGAAGCTACTTTTCCTGCAGGTGATTCTAATTCACTAATGACTCCACAAATTGGTAGTGCTGAATCTAATTTTGATATTGGAGATATTACTCGTGGATTCTTCAGAGACATGGGATGGGTTTTAGCAGAACAAGCTCCGATTACTATTGTTCCAAATCAAATTAGTGACGTACTTAATGTAGATGAAACTATAAATGAAGAAATAAGTATAACTAACACTTCAGAAAATCCAGTTAATATTACTATAAATCCTAGTTCAAATGCACTTTTAATAAACTCTATTAGCAATTCTAATTTTACCATACCTGCTGGTGAAACAACAACTTTTACAGTAGAACTTAGTACAGTTGATGTTAATAAAGGAATTTATGAAGAAAGTATTGAAATCTTAATAGAAGGTTTTGAAGAAGCTGTTAATATTCCTGTAAACATTAGAGTAATAGATGGTACTGAAGCGCCTGTACTAGTTATAAATCCAACATCATTCAGTGAAACATTACAAAAATTACAAGTCGTAACAAGAGATTTAGTGATTCAAAATACGGGTGACGATACATTAACGTATAATATTACTGTAAATGATAGTCTTTTAAACACGGTAAACACAAGAACTGCAAAAACTAATGATTTCATTATTAAAAATGGATTTAAAACAGCAACTAGAGCAACAAATTTTAATCCTCTTCAAAACCCTATCATAAAATTATTATCAATAGACAATACCTTTAATCGTTTAGCTACAAATTTATTTGCTGCTGACTTTGAAAATTATACTATTGGTGATTTAAATGGTCAGTTTGGTTGGCAAACTTCTCCAAACACGTGGGAAGTAACTACTGAAAATCCTGCTACAGGTGCCAATGCTATTCAATTACAGGGTGATGGTTCTGCAACTAGAGCTTTAGCTTTTACTCCTTCGATTGCCGCAGGTTCTGAACCTTTTATGATTGCTTCAGCAGACATTAATATTCAAGGTAGTGGTGTTACATGGGAATTTATTCCGCAGTCTAACACAGCTGAATTAGTAAATACTAGAGTACGTTTTAATCCAGATAACACTATTGATATTTTTGATTCAGATATTGGTGATTTTACACGAATTGATAGAACAACACCAAGTGGATATTTTAACATTCGAATTGTAATTGACAGAGATGATGCCGCATTAACTATTTTCTTTGATGACGAATTAATTTATAGTGGAAGAGCTGCTGCAAATCAGATTGAACAAATTGTTTTATTATCTGAAATGGAAACTGCAACATCTACTATGAATGTTGATAATATTGAAATTATTGATGGTGATGCAAATGCTTTCTTCTTATCTGTTTCTCCAACAAGTGGTTCTGTTAATTTTGGCTCTGAAACCACTCTGGATGTAAAGTTTGACACTAGAGCCTTAGAAGCTGGAGAATATAGCGCCACTATTAATATTTCTAGCAATGATCCTAGAAATGCAAAAATTGATATTCCTGTAGCATTAACAGTACTCTCTCCTCCTACTATTACAGTAAATCCTGATAGTTTATCAACTGCTATTAATGTTCAAACAGATAATCCTGCTACAAAAACAGAGATTTTTACAATTACAAATACAGGACAAGCAAATTTAGATTTTACTTCTGTTATTGGTAATATTTCATTTACTCCTCCATCAAATTCTAATACAATACTAGGTTCCCTAGACTTATCGAAATATGGAGTTTCTAACAATGTAAACCATGAATTAAAAAGAGCTTCTACGTCTGGAAATAACTTATCTTCTTTAAAAAAGAAAGCTTTAAAAAATAGTGCTCCTATAATAGATTCTATAGCTTATGATGCAGGAATTAATTTCCCTGACGATTTTGTAGGGTTTAATAATGGAACTGCATTAACTACGGCTGTTAAATTTGATGTTGATCGAAATTTCACATTAACTGCAATTCGTAACGGATATAGAACTGAACTTTCTGCAGATCCAATAATTCTTGAAATTTACCAAGGAGGAACAACTCCAAATGACGGAACATTATTGCTTTCTCAAACTATTACAAAAACTAGTGCAGATGGAGTTTTTGATATCGAAACACTGAATCAAGCTTTTAGTTTTTCTAATGGTGATTCATTCTGGGTTGTTCATAAATATCCTCAAGATATTAATTTCCCACAAGGTGTAAATGATGGCGCTCCTGTAAGACCAAATACTTATTTTATAAGTGATGATGGTGGTGCTACTTTTTCTACTGTCGATTTTGTTTTCTTAACAAGAGCTTTAAATACACAAACAAATAATAGTATAACTTTAAATCCTTCTGAAGGATCAATTGCTCCTGGAGCTTCTGTTGATGTTTCTGTTACTTTTGATGCTACTGATTTATCAAATGGTAATTATGCATCAGATATTTTAATTTCAAGTAATGATCCTGTAAATCCAACAACAACTGTTACTACTAGTTTAGATGTATCTGGTCAAACTTCTTTTATTGAATTATCAGATGAATTCATTTTATTTAATAATGTATTTATTGGAAATGATTCTGAAAGAATAATTACACTTAGTAATTCTGGACTTTCACAAATAAACGTTTCATCAATTTCATCCGATAATGTTGCTTTTTCTGTAACACCTAGCAGTACAACTATTGCCGCAGGAGAAAGTATCGATATTACTGTAAAATTCACTCCTAATATCACTGGGAATATTAATGGAATAATTACAGTAGATAGTGATGCCTCAAATGCTAGTTCTTTACAAATTATCGTTAATGGAGTTGGTGTAGAACCTCCAATTGCCGTTTTAGATCCTGCTAACGTTTCAGAAACTGTAGATTCAGGAAATACAGTAGACACGCAAATTGCTTTAAAAAATGAAGGTAAAGCACCTTTATTCTTCTCTTTTCCTGATCTTGCTGTAGCTGCTGCTTTAGCAAAACCTGACGTAAAATTAAACGATACTAAAATTTTAAACTTTAGCAACTTTAGTAATCAAAAAGGAGCTAAAGATGATAGAATTGGATCCAAAGTTTTATATAGTCTTGGTACTGACAATGGTTTTGGATATAGCTGGATTGACAGTGATGAAAATGGTGGACCTATTTATAATTTTGTTGATATATCTGGAACTGGAACAGAAATTACTGCCGATTTAGGTGGAGATGGAAGTTTAGGTATTCCTTTACAGTTTCCTTTTGAATTCTATGGTAATACTTACACTAACGCAACTGTAAACGCAAATGGTTTTATCTCTTTTGATGAATCTTCAACACTTACATTCGTTAATAGTCAAATTCCAGTAGATAATGGTGTAAATAATATGATCGCTGGTTTATGGGATGATTTAGAACCTCAAAACTTTAATGGAACTGTTCATTATCAAACTATAGATGATGCATTTATTGTACAATGGACAAATGCTTCTGTATTTTTAGGTTCAGAAAATGAAACCGTTACTTTCCAAATTGTTTTACATTCAGACGGGAATATCGATGTTTTTTATGAAGATGTAGAAACTGCTTCTTTCTTAAATTCTGCGACTGTTGGTATAGAAAATGCAGACGGAACAGACGGCGCACAAGTTGTGTTCAATTCAGATTATATTAAAAATAGATTGGCATTACGTTTTGTTAAACCAGACGTAGCTTTAACTCCATTTATTTCAAATGTGACTCCGATTTCTGGTGTTGTACCTGCTGGTGGCTCTAGAAATCTTACCGTAACTTCAGATGCTACCAATTTAAATGATGGTGTTTATTTTGATGAACTAGTGGTATCTAGTAATTCTCCTGATACTTCCACTAGTACTTCTCTTATAGAATTAACCGTTAAAGGTTTCCCGAGAATTGAAGTGCCTAGAGATTCAATTACTTTTGAACCTATTTTTGTTGGTTTAGAAAGTAGTACAACCTTCTTAATTGAAAATACAGGAAGTAAAACTTTAGAATACAATTTAAGCAATCAAAATTCAGATTTTACTGTAACTGCAACCAATACTTCAATTATACCAGGCGCTAGTCAATCTATTACGGTAAACTTCACTCCTACTTCAGTCGGTAGCATAACAGATAATCTTTTAATTACAAGTAATGATGCTTTTGGTAATCAATCTATAACAATTCCTTTATCAGGTATTGGTGTTGATCCTCCTGTTATCAATGTTACACCAGAAGAATTTAATTTAACATTAAAAAGAGAAAAAACGACTACAGAAATTATTACAATAGAAAATACTGGAGGAAGTACATTAAATTATTCATTGGTAAAAACTCCATTTTCTACTAATCTTACCAACAATACACGAACTGTAGGATATAGTAAAATTGAATATGAAGAACAGATCATTACAAAAGAACAAACTGATAACAGAATTGGCCCTAAATTTTTAAATGCTAGTGGCGGTCCTGGAACGTTTGGTTATATATGGACTGATAATAATAGCGGTGGACCTGCTTATAACTTTATAGATATTAGTAGTACAGGAACTCTCGCTAATGTTGGTGCAGATGGTGATGAAACAGTTAATTTACCTTTTACATTCAACTTCTTTGGTGAAGATCAAAATAATGTAATTATTGCTGCAAACGGGTTTTTAAGTTTTAGTCCTATTACGGCTAGTTTTGGTGCATTTTTAAATCAACAAATACCTTCTACAGAAAACCCTAATTTCTTAATTGCTGGTTTATGGGATGATTTAGAACCTCAAGATGGTGACGGTGTTTTTTATCAGGCTTTTGAAGATTATTTTATTGTTCAGTATGAAAATGTTCCTGGATTTGGTTCATCGCCAATAAAAACTCCTGTTACTTTTCAAATTATATTATTTAAAGATGGATCTATTAAAATGCAATATAAAAATGTTGATTCTGAAATTAGTACGAGTTCAACAGTTGGTTTAGAAGGTCCGAACGGAGAAAGTGGATTACAGGTAATTTTTAATACCGAATTTTTAACTAATGAATTAGCTATTACATTTACTCCTCCAATAATGGGTAGTGTAGCACCTGGAGCTTCTATTGAAGTACCTGTAGCCTTTTCTGCTGAAGGATTAGAAGCAAACACAACTTATAATTCGAATATAATCATTAGCAGTAACGATCCTGCAAATTCAGAAGTAACTGTTCCAGTAACATTAAATGTTCTTGACTCTCCTGAAATTGTAAGTTTTATGCTTATAGACGCAACGACTAACACAGAAGTTGGAATTATAAATGATGGTGATATCATCGATCTTAACGATTATAATGGTTTCAATAATTTCAGTATTATCGCTAATCAAGGAACATTAGATATCGCAAGTGTTGTATTTGATTTTAACGAAGAAACTGCATTCAATACTGAAAACAGAGCTCCTTTTTCTTTAAAGGGTGATTTTAACGGAACAAATTTTAGAGGCGTCGCTTTTAATTTAGGAACGAATACTGTATCTGCTACACCATTTGAAGAAAAAAACGGTGATGGAGATTCTGGAATTCCACTTACAATTAATTTTGAAATAATAGATTCTAATCCTCCAACGGTTACAGATTTCATATTAATAAACGCAACTAACAATTCTATTATTGGTCCTTTAAATGAAGGTGACACTATTGATCTTGCTGATTTTAGAAGGAATAATTTTTCAGTAGTTGCAAATACTTCTGGCTCTAGAGTTGAAAGTGTTATTTTCGATTTCAACGATCGTACTAATTTTAATACAGAAAGCAATGTTCCATATTCATTAAATGGAGATCTTACTTTCAGAAGAACAAATTATTTCGGAGTACCATTTAGTATAGGAACTCAAACTATTACAGCTACACCATACCGAAACAATAATGGACAAGGTGATAATGGAACTCCTGTGACAATAACTTTTGAAGTTATTGATAGTGACGCACCTTTAGTTACTAGTTTCACATTAATAGATGCGGTTACCAATCAATTATTAGGTCCTTTAAATGAAGGTGATACTATTAATATTGCAAACTTTGGTGCTAATCGTTTCTCTGTTTTAGCAAATACTGAAGGAGCTGATACTAGAAGTGTAGTATTTGAATTTAACAACCGTAACAGGTTTAATGTAGAAAATTTTGCTCCTTATAGTTTAAAAGGAGATTTTGCTGGAAATTTTAACGGTATAAAATTCCCTATTGGAACAAATACAATCACTGCAACTCCTTATAAGAGAATATTTGGTAAAGGAAAACCAGGATCTGGTATTTCAGTTACTTTTACTGTTATTAACGACAATTCATCTACTGATCAAATGGTTAATGGTCAAATTTCTCCTAATCCAGTTAGAGATATTGCTACTGTTACTTTAAAAGAGAATAACAATTTTAAAGATATTGCCAATATGAATTTAAAAGTTTCTATTCATACATTATCAGGATTTACCATGAAACAACCTGTTCTTTTCTCTTTAAATGAACAACAAAAAGGTCAAGTTAATGTAGGAAGTTTACCTACTGGAATTTATATTTTAAGAGTTACAGATACAAATGATCAAATCATTTCAAGAATCAAATTGATTAAGAAATAATTTTCTTTTGTTTATTATCATAAAAGGTCATCTAAGTTTAGATGACCTTTTTCTTTTCTATGTCTCGTACTGAAATAAGTTAACACTATTTAGATTTTTACTACGTATTTACATCAACATAATATGTAGTTTCTAAGTATATTTGCTTATAAATTAATAGACCTATGGAAATTATTAATGTTGTTTTAGTAGACGATCATGTTTTAGTTCGAGACGGAATTAGAGCATTGTTAGAAGATCAAAATGATATTAAAGTAATAAACGAAGCTTCTAACGGAAAAGATGCTTTACAGATTATAGAAAGTATTACTACTCCTATTGTTTTAATTGTTGACATTCGTATGCCTGAAATGACAGGAATAGAGTTAGTAACTATTTTAAAAGAAAAACACACTGAAAAAGATATCAAAACGTTGGTTCTCTCCATGCACGATTCAGAAGAGTACGTTGTACAATCTATCCAAGCAGGAGCAGATGGTTATTTGTTAAAAGGTTCTAGTAAAGAAGAGTTCTTAAAAGCTTTACATAAAATTGCTTCTGGCGATAAGTATTTTACAGGTGATGTTTCAGATATTATCATGAATAATTTTGTGAATGGAAAAACAACTCAGAAAACTAATACAACTTCAAAAAAATCTGAAAATCCTTTTAAATTAACTAAAAGAGAAACACAAATACTTCAGCTAGTTCTACAGTTAAAAAACAATAAAGATATTGGAGAAGAACTTAAAATTAGTAAGAGAACCGTTGAAGTACATCGTTTTAATCTGATGAAAAAACTCAATGTGAAAAATATCATGGAGCTAAATCAGAAAGCAAATGAATACAATCTAATATAAATAAAAAAGGCTGCCCTTTCGGGCAACCTAAATCCATTTTAATAATTAGGATTGGGATAAGGATTTATTGTCTACTTACTTTCTTTCCTTTATTGTTAATCTAACTAAGATCCACACTGACCTAAGTTATTCCATCCACCAGATACTCTTTCATATAAAGATCCTTGGAATGTTACTCTTGATCCTATAGAATATCTTCTTCCTCTAACGTATGCAGATACTCCATTACATTTATCACTAGCATTTGAAGGAGGGTACATTCTATTTATTCCTTGAATATCTCCAGCAGATAATCCATTTCTTTGAATAGAATATGATGATCCATCTTTCTTTTCGATAGTTGGTTTACCATTCTTAGAGAAAAATGTTGGTCCGTACATCATGATAGATCCAAAGTCTAAAGTAGAAGTGTACTCATTTCCATCATTACCTTGTTGAACATACGTTTGAAAGTTAAATGAACGACCATCAACAATATTTTCGAAATTAATATTCACATAAGTGTCTCTATCTTTTCTACTTTGCTCATGCCATAAACCTACTGCATGTCCAATTTCATGAATAGTGTTACCTGTAGTACAACCTGTAGCTAAATTAATATCTTGACGACCTCCTCTTCTACCTACGAAAGAAGAACATCCTGAACCAGTTCTGAAATAAATATAATCTGACTGATTTGTTCTTTGTACAAATCTTAAAGCTGTGTTTCTTTCCCAATGCGCAATTGCGTCAGTTACACGTCTTTTATTTGCTAAAGATGATTGTACTGAATAGTATACAGTATTATTTCTCCATCTACCACCAGTTCTACCAACAGATTTTCCTAAAGTTTCTGCAGAAGAAGGCTCACCTGCTTCAGTTGGTGTTTCTGTTAATTGATTTGCATCAAAAAGAATGTCTCCATCCATTACATATACATCATTAACTTTCTCTACATTTACCTTACTACTTCCGTAGTACATTTCTTTAACATCACCGCTAAGTGCCGGAAAAGCCTCTTCTGGACTAATTGTTGCACTCTCTGGTGGAATAATTTCATTTAAATCATTTGTTTCCTCGTTTTGACAAGAAAAAATTAACATCGAAGCAGCTAAAGCTACTAATGGGAGTTTGAAGTTTTTCATAATAATGGTTTTATAAATTGATATTGGGAGTTTTTAACGTAAGCGTTAAAAAACAATTAATTCACTTACATAATGTGCTAAATTGTAAATTATTATTCTAAACATAAAAGAAATAAACAAACTTATATTTCATTATTATCAATAAAAAAAATAAAAATAAAAAATACAAAAGCCTGAAAACCAAATATTTAACAAAATAAAAAAAGTTGTTAAATTCTAATTTTAAACCTTAACTTTTTATTAACATTTAAAAATCAATTAATATAAACTTAACACGAGCCCCACTTTACTGATAATATAATAATAAAAAAAGAGGTCACTTGAAAAAGTACCCCCTTCTTAATCCAAAACATATAAATCAAATTATTTATCTAAATAATGATTGATTTTTCTTTGTTATCATTTGCTATTTTGTTCCATTTAAAAACTTAGGTTTTAAAACTAGCATAGCCCAAGCCCAATTTTGAGTACCTGCCACATCAGCTTCAGCTATCCCTTTTAATTCATACATTCCATCACTTTCAAACATATGAGAATATCCAGCTACAACTGTAAAACCTTTAAATTTTCTTTTGTATACTAAATCTACTTCAGTTCCTAAAGATTTTTCTCCGCTTGCTAATTCTTGTTCTCCTCTGAAATTTAAAACCTTAACCATAAGATTTGCCTTATCATCTAATTTAAAATTAGCGCTAGCATGTATATCAAATAAACCGATAGAGTTCGCATGATTTCCTACATAGAAATAATCCATTAACCCGTTGAACTTATGATTTGTTCCATATAATGGGAAAAATGCAGCAGTATCATCTGTTCTTCCACTAATTATTTCTAATCCAGCTCCTACTCCTATCTTTGGAGAAGCTTTATAATTTACATCTAAACCTACTAAATAAGCACCACTAACTTCAATGTCTCCTTGTCTTTCTCCTGTTTGTAAATACGCATTTGCAGCTATGCTAAATTTATTTTTCTTGTATTTTAAGTGAGTTCCAAAAGTTTGTAGATTATTATTACCTTCTTCAGGTTGAAAAACACCAGCTACTGTAGTTCCTTTTTGAAATCCGTTATTCATGAATAAAAAGCTCCCTGAAAAATCTGTCCAAGATTTATGAACATGTAACATTTGCATAGTTTTGTAAGTAAAAAAACCTGTAGTAGTAAATGCTGTTCCTTCCGATTGAAATCCTCCAGGTGTTGGATTATCTTGATTGAATGCTAAAGCTAAATCTGCGCTAAAAGTTCCTTTTTTATACTTTAATAAACCTGCATCGTGATTACGTCCTTGTTGTGCCCAATCTAAACCACCCAAGATTCTTTGATCATCATAAGATAACACTTGTCTACCAAGCTTCGTTGAGAAACCTCCTCCAAGTCTAATTTCAGCCCATGCTTGAAAAATAGCGAATGAATTATTAAAATCATTAGGTAAAATCTGTCTATTTTCTCCCCAAACAAATACATCTTGTAAACTTAGGTAAAACTTGTAGGCATCTGTTTTGTACCCTGCATTAAGTCTAGCTCTTGTGGCTATTCCTAAGCCAGGATCTGAATTTTCAGCAATTAATGTTCCAAATCCATTACGAAATTCGATACGTGGTCTAAATTCTCCATCTAGGGTAAACTGTGCGTTTACGTATTGATTAAAAGTTGTAAATAATATACCTAATAGTAGTAGTTTGCTTCTCATACTTTTTCAGTTTTAATGTTCTAAAAAATCAATTAAATGTTTTCTATATTTATAATAATCGTCGTGTTCTAATACTGTTTTTCTTGTTCTTGGCCTTTCAAAGTTAATGTTTAAAATATCTCCAATTTTTGCTTTAGGACCACTAGTCATCATTACAACTCTGTCTGCTAAGAAAATAGCTTCATCTACATCGTGAGTAATCATAACCGCAGTAATTTTTTCTTTATTCCAGATTTCTATCAAAATATCTTGTAGCTCACCTCTTGTTAAAGAATCTAACATTCCAAAAGGTTCATCTAATAGTAACACTTTAGGTTTGATAGCAAATGCTCTCGCAATACCAACACGTTGTTGCATTCCTTGAGATAACTCACTAGCCTTTTTGTAAAAAGCATCTTCTAAACCTACTTTTTGTAAATAATATTTAGCAATATCGTTTCGTTGTTTTTTTGTTGCATGTGGGAATACTTGATTTACTCCTAACAATACATTTTGTAATGAAGTCATCCAAGGCATTAAACTTGGAGCCTGGAAAATTACGCCTCGATCAGGTCCTGGACCTTTAATAGGATTTCCTAACACTGATATGCTTCCACCAGTAATCTCATTTAAACCTGCAATCATAGAAAGCATAGTAGTTTTACCACATCCAGAATGACCGATAATGGTTACAAACTCTTCTTTCATGATTTGAAGATTCAAATCTTCTAAAACTATATAATCTCCTTTAGGTGTTGGATAAACTTTTTTAAGATTTTTTAAATCCAACATTAACTCTTTGGTTTCTATTTGGGGGGTATTTTGAGTTATTTCTGCTTCTAATATACTCATTTTAAATCTTTTTATTGAATTAGACTCTTACAAAACTCTTTGGCATTAAATCTGGCAATACATATGTATTTTGTTGTTCAGACTTTCGTTCTTCACCGATATCCATTAAATATTCTATAATAGCATTTCGCGTTTTCTTGTATACAGGATTATCATTTAAATCTGTTTTATCTCGAGGTCGTTCAATGTTTATTTTAAATTCTGGACCTAAAGTAGCGTTTGGTCCAGGTCTTAATGGAATAATTCGATCTGCCATATAAATTCCCTCATCTACATCATTTGTAATTAACAATGCTGTACGTTTGTCTTTACCCCAAATCTTTAATATTTGATCTTGAAGATTACCTCTAGTTAAGGCATCTAAAGCTCCTAACGGTTCATCCATAATAATCATATCTGGCTTCATAGCTAAAGCTCGAGCTACAGCAACACGCTGACGCATTCCTCCAGATAATTCTTTTGGTAATTTGTTAATAGCAGGAGTTAAACCTACCATTTCTATATAATGTCCTGCTTTTCTTTTCCAGACTGCTTTTTCCCTTTTAGGAAAAGCCTCTTTTACAGCCATTAATACATTCTGTTCAACAGTTAACCATGGTAATAATGAATAATTTTGAAAAATTACACCTCTCTCATGACTCGTTCCTTTAACAGGCTCGCCTTTAAATAAAACTTCTCCACTAGTAGGCTCTAATAAACCATTGATTAAATTTACTAAGGTAGTTTTACCACTTCCTGTAAACCCAACTATAGCTACAAATTCTCCTTCTTCAATAGATAAATTAATATTTGATAAAACTTCAGTAGCTTGTTCTCCTACACCATAGGTCTTATTAATATTTTTTAATTCTAAATATGCCATATCTTGTAGTTTTATATTCCTTCACTTTTATTAAATGAAACCATATTTTGAATAGTTAGCATGAATCGATCTAAAAGGAAACCAATAATTCCAATCACAAACATCGCTACGATAATTTTAGAGTTTGAATCGTTAGCTCCATTTTGGAATTCTTCCCAAACAAAAAGCCCTAAACCTGGACTTTGTGCCAATAATTCAATTGCAATTAAAACCATCCAAGCTACAGATAATGTAATACGTAAACCGGTAAAAATCAACGGTAAAGATGAAGGTAAAATTACCTTGAATACTTTTTGCAATGGTCCTAATTTTAAAACCTTTGCTACATTGATATAATCTTTATCTACTGTTGAAACTCCAACAGCTGTATTTACTAAAGTTGCCCACATTGCGCACAAACCAACACTTATAAAAGAAATAACAAATGAGTTATCTGTACTAGTACCAATTAATAATGTTTTTACAATCATGAATACTAATAAATACCAAACGACAGGAGAAACTGGTTTAAAAATTTGAATAAACCAATTAAAGGCATTTCTTAACTTATCACTTAACCCAATCACAATTCCGATAGGAACAGCTATAAAAAACGCTAATAAGAATCCAGCAAATACCGTTTTAAGACTTGTTAAAACAATATCGATAAAAGAAGCTCTACCTGTATATTCTATTAATTCTTTTTTTGCGACTTTACCTGCACTAATTAATGCGGCATTTTCTTTATTGAATACTTTTATTTTTTCATTTAAAGATGCAGTTTTATCTCTAAATGCTTTTTTATCTTCTAAAATGATAAAGTGATCATTAATCAAAGTCATAACTGAAGCCCAAACCATAGTTGGAGAAGGTAAAGTGTTTGTTTGGCAAGTAGCGTCACCTGATGCAAAACAAGATTTAAGTGCTGCTGCTGCTGCTTCCCCTTGATCTGCAAGAGTTTTTTCTACTCTATAATTTATCTCTCTTTGTCTTAAACCTTCAGCTCCTAAATGCCAAATACCTATAAAAACTACTATAGAAGCGAAAGGAATACCTACTTTTTTTAAGGTTGATAATAAGTTAAAACTTGGTTTTTTAACACTTACTTTACTAAAAAGTGTTTTAATTACCTTTTGCCACTTTGCTTCCGCTGGTTGATTTACTGTTACACTTTGCTTCATGATCTATATGTTTTTTGGTTTTTTCTTTATTTATCTTTATTCCCTATTGAAAAACTATTGATATAACCTATAGGGTCTTTCGCATCAAACTTTTTACCATCGATAAAGTCTGTGGTTGCTGGTTTATAACCATCTGTTTGTGGAATATCACTTGCTGGGATTTTTCCTTCTTTCACTAATAATTCAGCTGCTTTCTTCCAGATATCTGGTCTATAAATTTTTTGAATCGTTTCTGGATACCAATTTGCAGCTTTGGCTTCTGGAATTTGTCCCCAACGACGCATTTGTGTTAAAAACCAAATTCCATCTGAATAAAAAGGATATGTCGCATGATATTTATAAAACACATTGAAATCTTTCATTTGTCTTTTGTCTCCTTTTTCAAACTCAAAAGTACCTGTCATTGAATTCGCTAACACAGACTCTGGAGCTCCTACATATTGAGGTTTAGATAAGATCTTAACTGCTTCTGCTCTATTCTCTGGCTGATCTAACCATTTCCCTGCTCTTATTAATGCTTTAGTTACTGCTGTCGCTGTATTTGGATTCTCTTCAATGAATTTTTTAGTCATTACAAATACCTTCTCTGGATTATTTTTCCAGATATCATAATTTGTAGTTACTGGAACTCCAATTCCTTTAAAAACTGCTTGTTGGTTCCAAGGTTCTCCTACACAATATCCATAAATAGTTCCTGATTCAAGAGTTGCAGGCATTTGTGGTGGTGGCGTTACTGATAATAATACTTCAGCATCTATTTGTCCTTGAGTATTCTCTGCCGTATACATTCCTGGATGAATACCTGCAGCAGCTAACCAATAACGAATTTCATAATTGTGTGTAGATACAGGAAATACCATTCCCATTTTAAATGGCTTTGTTTTTCTGTACTCGTCTATAACAGGTTTTAATGCATCTGCTTTTATTGGATGAATTGGTTTTCCTTCTTTGTCTTTAGGAACGTTTGGCTTCATTTTAGCCCAAACATCGTTAGAAACCGTAATACCATTTCCGTTTAAATCCATAGAAAATGTAGTTACTAATTCTGCTTGTCTACCAAAACCTGCTCCTGCAGCAATTGGCTGTCCTGCTAACATATGCGAACCATCTAATTGTCCATCTATAACTCTATCTAATACATTTTTCCAATTTGATTGCGCCTCAACTGATACGAATAATCCTTCATCTTCAAAATAGCCTTTCTCTTTAGCAATTGCTAAAGGTGCCATATCTGTTAACTTTATAAAACCAAAAGTTAATTGAGGTTTTTCAATTTCTAAACCAGTAGTTTTAACTTCTTCTTTAGTTTCGGCTTTTACTTCTTTTTTTTCTTTACCTCCACAAGAATTCAATAAAACAGCTAATGCTATTACTGAAATTGTTCTCTGTAGTATAGTTTTCATTTTTTTCATTGATGAGTTTTTATACGTATTAATACTTAGTTTTAACAAATATATACGTACTCCTTTATATAGCTTATGATAATACCCATAGCTAAACATCTTTTTAAACCATAACAAAAACTGACAAAACGCAGGTTTTTGACAAACCCTCAATAAATACGTAGTTTTAAGACTAAAAAATACGTAAAAAGAAAAATGTTGCTTAATTACTTAAACAACACTTTTGCTTTATATTCTAAAAAATTAAATACTTAACTATCTAAGAAAAAATTATGCTGACTAATTTCAGCTTTTAAGCCTTCTACATCTAGAATACTTATTTTTTTACCTCTAGCACCAATAAACTGTTCCTTTTTCAGACTAGAAAAAGTACGAATTACTTGTTCTTCTGTAGTCCCTGCATAATCTGCATACTCTTTACGAGTTAACAATAAGTTCAAATAGCCCCCAGTAGTTCCAAACTTTCTATTTATATATAATAAGGTATCTATTACTCTTTCTCTTACAGTCATTTGAGAAATTGTTTTTACCTTACTTTCACTTCTGTTCAGTTCGTTTGCATAGAATAACATCATATCATAAGATAATTTAGCACTACTTAATAATGCTTCTTGCAAATGTTCTTTAGAAAAATAACACAATAAAGTATCTTCTAGAGCTACAGCACCTATTGGATAAGACTCTTCTGTTCCAAAACCACGATGACCAACTACTTCTCCGTCTTTTGCAAATCGAACAATTTGCTCTTTACCATTGATTCCTGTTCTAAAAACTTTAGCAGTTCCTTCTAGAATTATAAATAAACCATTCACCATAGCTCCCTCCATTATAAACTGCTGTCCTTTTTTACATCGTAAAAGTTTTTTGTTTTCAACAAATTTTGAAATATTTTGATTCTTACGATTTACGTATATCAAACAGTTAATATTTAAACAGTTTTGACAAGAATAATTCGAATTAGTGATGTTGTTTTTTGTACTCAAAAGCTAAAATTAAGTCTGGAAATTACGTAATAATACTTGTTCAAAATAATCTGATTTTCATTTTTCTCAAATTATTAAAATAAAGGTTCTATTTTTTTAATAATTCATTTTGAATGATTCTTTTTTATGATATCTATAGTAATTAAAAATTACTTCTAATTGATTAAAAATTAACCCTCTATTTTCATTATGTTTATGAAGATATAACGAAAATATAAGTTATGATTTCTGTTGAAAACGCTATTCAAACTCTAAAAAAATATAGTAAAATAGGTACTAATTTTGTAGATAAAACCTTAGAAAAAGCTAATGGATATTTATTAGCTGAAGCTATTATTGCTCCTATTGATTTGCCTCCTTTTAATCAGTCTGCTATGGATGGTTATGGTTTATGTTTATTTGATGATTATAAAAATCAAAATGAATATAAAATAGTTGGTGAAATTAAAGCTGGTGATACGAAAACTTATCATTTAAAAAAAGGGGAAGCTGTACGTATTTTAACTGGAGCTGCTGTTCCGAGTAGTGTAGACACTATTATCATGCAGGAAAAAACTTCATTACATAACAATGTGGTTACAATTCAAGAAGAAATCTCTTTTCAAAAAAATATAAGATTGAAAGGCGAACAGGTAAAAAAAGGAACAATCGCATTAGAAAAAAGAACAGTAGTTAATCCTGCTATTGTAGGTTTTTTGTATTCTTTAGGTATCGATACTGTAAAAGTTATCCAAAAACCTAGTATTGGAATCATCTCAACCGGCAACGAATTAATTGAAACCGGTAAAACTTTAGCTTACGGAGAGATTTATGAAAGTAATTCTAAAATGTTAATTAGCGCTTTATATAATTTAAAATTCTATGATATTAACATATATAAAGTTAAAGATGATTATGATGGTACATTATCTACAATTACCTCTTCAATAAATAAACATGATATTGTTTTAATATCTGGAGGAATTTCTGTTGGTAAGTATGATTTTGTATTCAAAGCTTTGCAAGAGCTTAATGTAAACGAATTGTTTTACAAAGTAAATCAGAAACCTGGAAAACCTATATTTTATGGTGTTAAAAATGAAACTCAAATATTTGGGTTACCTGGAAATCCTGCTGCAACATTAACTTGTTTTTATACTTATGTCCATATAGCGCTTCAAAAGTTTGCTGGTAAAATAAATATTGAATTACCTAGAAAAAAAGCAATATTATCTAACGCTTATACTAAAAAAAGGCAACGTTCAGAATTCTTAATGGCTAAATACAATCAAGGAACTATCAAAATTTTAGATCAACAGGGTGCTGCAATGCTACAAACGTTTGCTGCTGCTAATGCTTTAATTTATATTCCTGAGAATATTAATACTGTAGAAATTAACGATACTGTAGAAACTATTTTACTCCCACTTTAAAATGAACTATAAAATAAAAAGTAGAATATGGATTGAAGTTGATGATCGTGTCTTTTTAGGTGAAGGTCGAATTCAACTTTTAAAAGCAGTACATCAAGAAGGCTCATTATCAAAAGCAGCCAAATATTTAAATTTATCTTATAAAAAAGCATGGCATTTATTAAATTCAATAAACTCTTCAGGAAAAGAACCCGTAACTATAAATACTATTGGTGGTAAAGGTGGTGGCGGAACTGAACTTACTGAATATGGAAAAGATTTGATTAGAGTATTTGAAAATATCAATAAGAATTGTTGGTCTTTTTTAGATCAAGAGTTGGAAACTTTAAAAAACCTTCATGAAAAATAATAATATTACAGGAATTGTTTTGGCAGGTGGTAAAAGTTCTAGAATGGGAACTGATAAAAGTAAAATTGTTTTCAATGGAAAAACTTTTATAGAGCATAGTATTTCTGCTTTAGAATGTATTACTTCAGATATTATAATTATTTCTAATACTAGCGATCATGATACTTTTTCTTATGAAAGAATTCCAGATGAAATTCAAAATTTCGGTCCCGTTGCAGGAATTTATAGCGGATTAAAAGCCATTAAAACTGAATATGCTATTATTTTAAGTTGTGATATTCCTTTAATTAATTCCTATGTATTAAATAAACTTGTTCATGCTATTGATAATGAATTTGATATTATTCAATTTGAATATCAGGATAAGGCCACTCCTCTGATCGCACTATATCATAAAAACTGCCTTTCTAGATTTGAACATGCAATAAACCATAAGATTCATAGACTTCAATCTGTCGTAAATACATGTAACCCTAAAAACATTTTACTTTCAGAAAAAGATGCAATTTATATTCGAAACATAAATACTATAGAAGATTTAAAGAGAATAGAAGAAAACTAAAATGGGAATATTCTTTATCGAATATTCCCATTTTGTAATTTTTATAAACACTATGTTGTACGGATAATTCTAAACTTGAAATGTTTTTGGTTTAATTTCAATTAGAAAATACATAGTTTATTTATGATTAAAGAAAAACGCATATGTTATTGATACATCTAACTGCATAATCTACAAAGAAACAATCTCTTCTTGTTTGACATCCGATAGGAAAACGTAAGCCTCCATTTACTGATTTTTGCTCTTCTTTAGTAAGTGATTTCCCTAATTGATTTACTTTTTTTAACATATTCTTAGATTTTAAAAGGTTAATGATCTTAAAAATAGAAAAAAATTCAATAGAAACAACTTTTCATTAGTAAAAACTTAATAAACATTGATTTATTTTACTAAAACCTTTTTTATAAAACTACTTTTAGGTGCTTCACAAGTTGAACAAACATAAGTAGTTGGTAAATCTTTAAACAAGGTATTTGATGGTATATTTTGAGTGATATCTCCATATCTATCATTATAAATAGTTCCACAATGCTCACATTGATGGATTTCTTCTTCTTCTTGTGTCTTTTTTGAAGATTTTGCCGTATTCGACTCTTTTTCTGTTCCTAATTGTTCAAAATACAACTTACTCAATTCCATTAATAAACCAGGTAATTCTACTTTATCAACATCTTGAACATACATGATATATTCTTGCGTATTTGGATCAAAATTTTTGGCAAATAGCAAATTATACGTATCTCTAATAACAAAATCTCCAACTACTTCAGGTTGTTTATTTTTCTCAATCACTATGGCAGTGAATCGATATGGATTATCAATATAATTCGTAATTCCGAAAGTTAATCCGTATGTACTAATATCATTCTGATCAAAGTTAGACACTAAATATCTCTTTAAACTTAATGCTTCTTTATCAGCAACAGGCAAGTGCCAATTAAGCTCTAACATTGAATGTCGAACATTAATACCAAATCGACCTAGAAACTTTTCCCAATCTAGCTTAGATGCTACAGGAATTCCTTTTACTATAAAAGATTTCCAAGGTGTAAGTGAAATTTTTCCGATTTTATTATCATTACATAAATCGCACATACTTTTTAGAAATGTAGTATCGTATAAGTTATTTCTCCAATACAGTCCCAACCAATATTTGTCTCCTCTTCTATTCATTCCTTCGTAATAAGGAAACGGATGAAATGGAACTTCTAGTGGTTTATCTACTGTTCTATTATTGGTTTCTATAGCATCATTAACCAATTCAAAAACTGTTTCTATAGTTTCTGGTTCTTCAATTAAGATTTCTTCTATAGCTTTAGCAACCTTATGTAGATCCCAGCTGTAAATTAAAGCTGGATACATTTTAATTTTTCTCCATGCTGGTAAACGCAAATATAAATACCAATAATCTTCGTTTTCTGAAGCAATAAAATTTATATTTCCTGTGTATAATGGGACCAAACGTTGTTTAGGGTCTGTAATGTTAATTCTTAATTTAGGGTGATATTTAAATTGTTCTAAAATGTATAAATATCGAGAACTAATTAACCAAGATGTATTATGAAATAAATCTGAAGAGACATAAGAAGACATAATATTTTGAATAGCATTTTTACTTGGATCTACAAGTTGCAAATTTGGATTATCTGCTATTATCTTCTCATCAATTCTTTTAGGAAAAATAATATCTTGACGAGAACCAAACGAAATCTCATTCATTCCCATAGCTTCTGCTACTTCACAAATATGTTTTAATTCTCCAGGAGAAAGTACACCTCCATTAATTAATAATCTGTTTAATTCTCTCATACTAAACTCTTAGCATTATGTAATATTTCTCTTACTTCGGTTTTACAACTTCCGCAGCCTAAACCTGCACCAGTTTTCTTACACAAATCTGTAAAATCTGTACAGCCTGATGCTATTTCTTCTTCTATATTTCCTTTTCCAACTTGACTACATGAACAAACTAATTCACCTAGCATTGGCTTATCATTAGAAGTTCCTCGTAGTAATGTATCTCTTTTGTCTGCCATCTCAATCTTACTCTCAATAAGTGTTTTAAACTCAGCAAACTCACTTTTATCTCCCATTAAAACTGCACCAATTAGTAAATCGTCTTTTACAATACATTTTTTGTAATAACGTTTACTTGTATCCGTAAAGACAATTTCTTCATATCCTTCTTCATTTTCAGGAATTAATACATTTCCTATCGAACACAAGCTTAAATCGTTGAATTTTAAAATATTCATTAATACAGAACCTTTGTATCGGCTGCTTACATCTCCTGCTAAATAATTAGCCAAAATAGCTGCTTGTTCTTCCGCTGCTGAAGTTATTCCAAATAACTGATTGTTAAATTCAGCTATTTCTCCAATAGCAAATATATCTGGATGAGAAGACTGTAAATACTGATTTACTATAACTCCTCTACCACATGCAATTCCATTCTCTTTTGCTATTTCTATATTAGGTTTTGTCCCTATTGCGTAAACAATAGCATTTGCCGTGATTGATTTACCACTTTTTAACGTGATATTTAAATCTCCAGTTTCTTCGTCATCAAAAACAGTACTTACTTCATTATCAAAATAAATTTGTATTCCTCGCTCTTGAACGTCTAAGGCTAGCAGTTTACTAGAAACTAAATCTAATTGACGCTCCATTAAACGAGAAGCTCTTTGGACAATAGTAATTTTCACATTTCTATGTTTCATTGCCGCAGCCAGTTCTAATCCTAGTAAACCTCCACCAACTATAACCACGTGTTGCTCTTCTGGTGGTAAATTCGTAGCATCTAAATAGGATTTAAATCGATCAGCATCAATTTTGCTTCTCATAGTAAATCTTCCCGGTAAATCGATTTGAACATCTTTTGGTATAAAAGCTCTACTTCCTGTAGCAATTACCAATTTATCGAAGCTATGTTCTACTCCATTACTGTCTGTAATTATTTTATTTTCTTTATTTATTTTTGAAACTGAAGTTTCAGGATATAATTTTAAATCTAGTTCTTCTAGTTCTAATTTTCGTATTTTTAATAACTGTTCCCAAGAAAGTTCCTCTGTAACATACTCAGGTAACAAAACTCGGTTGTAAAATAAATTTGATTCTTTAGAAAACACATGGATTTCGTCGTAATCGTTATTTTCACGATAATTTTGTACAAATCTAAATGCAGCAGCTCCCGCTCCAATAACAACAATTTTCTCTGCCTTTTTAATGTACTTAGAAATTGAAACCTGAGTAAATTTAAAATCAGGTTCTTTAGAAATTGGATCAACTAAGGTATTGGTTAAATTATTAGCCCTATTTAAATCACTTTGTAATTGTTTTCCCCAATGCATGGGTAAAAAAACCACTCCTTTTTTTATATCGTCTGTAACTTTCGCTCTAACCCTTACTACTCCATTTTTACTTTTTATTTCTGTAATATCTCCATCACTAATTTTGCATAGGTGTGCATCAACAGGATTTATCTGCAATACAGGAACAGCATAATGAGTTTTTAAACGTGCTACTTTACCAGTTCTTGTCATGGTATGCCATTGATCTCGAATACGTCCAGTAGTTAAAATATATGGGAAATCTGGGTCTAAATCGAGTACCTTATTATGATTTGCAACAGGTAAATTAAATTTTGCTTTTTGGGAAGGCGTATAAAATTTTTTATCTTGAAATAACCTTGCTGTTCCTTGATGTCTATACTCTGGTACTGGCCATTGAAAAGTTCCTTCATTTTTTAATCGGTCATAATTTAAAAAAGAAACATCGATATTCGTTCCTTTGGTCATAGAAGCATATTCGTCATAAATTTCACTAGTTTCATTATAACTGAAACCTCTATACCCCATTCTTTGAGCGAAATCACAAAGAATTTCAACATCTGGTCTAGCTTCTCCAGGAGGATCAATAGCCTTTGGTAAATAAGAAATCCTTCTTTCTGAATTCGTCATTGTTCCTTCTTTTTCTAACCAGCCAGCAGCAGGTAAAACTAAATCTGCATACGATACTGTGTCGGATTTGAAAGAAATATCTTGAACTACTACAAATTTTGCATTTTTCATTGCGCGTTCAATTTGATGTGAATTTGGAAGACTTACCAAAGGGTTTGTACAAGCTATCCAAACTGCTTTTAATTTTCCACTTTCTAGTGCTTCAAACATCTCAGTAGCTGTCAAACCTGGTTTTTCAGATATTGTATTCACTCCCCAAAATTGAGCAACTTCTCTTCTATGTTCTTCATTTTGTAAATCTTTATGAACTGCCAATAAATTGGCCATTCCTCCTACTTCTCTTCCTCCCATGGCATTAGGCTGACCTGTTAAAGAAAACGGCCCAGAACCTGGTTTTCCTACTTGTCCCGTAATTAATGAAAGATTTAATAGTGAGGTATTTTTATCTGTTCCAACAACACTTTGATTTAATCCCATAGCCCACATACTAATAAAGCCTTTAGAAGCACCTATAATATTAGCTGCTTTTTTGATGTCTTTTTCTGATACGCCACACAATTTAGATGCTTGCTTTATTGATGTTGAAAAAACTAAATCTTTATATGCTGAGAAATCTTCTGTATGTTTGTTGATAAATTCTTCATCTATCATTCCTCTTTTTATTAAGTATTGACCTATGGCATTATAAAGAATTACATCTGTTCCGGGTAATAATTGCAAATGTAAATCTGCAAAATTCGCAGAATCTGTTTTCCTAGGGTCAATAACTATGATTTTTACATCTGGATTTTCTTCTTTATGCTTTTCTATTCTTCTGAATAAAATAGGATGACACCAAGCAGGATTTGCTCCGGTAATTAAAAAACAGTCAGCTAACTCAATATCAGCATAAGAAATTGGAACGCTATCTTCACCAAATGTTTTTTTGTAGCCTACAACAGCAGAACTCATACATAATCTAGAATTTGTATCTATGTTATTAGTTCCTAAAAAACCTTTGGTAAGTTTATTTGCTATATAATATTCTTCTGTTAAACTCTGTCCAGAAACATAAAAGCCTACACTATCTGGACCATGTTTTTTTATAATAGATTTGAATACTTTTGCTGCCCGATCCAAAGCATCGTCCCAACTTACTCGTTCTCTGGGATGTGATCGACTCCAACGCATTTCTGGATAAAGAATTCTATCAGATTGGTCATTAACAACGTAATGTAAATTCATTCCTTTAGAACATAACATTCCTTTATTTACAGGATGGTTTTCATCACCAGTAACATGTACTTTGTTGTCGTTACCTTTTTTTACTTTTATTCCGCACCCTACTCCACAATAAGAACATGTTGTTTTAAATTCCATATAACAAATACATTACCAAACAAATCTAAGTATTTATACTTAATTTTTAAATAAATATATACGTAACTCAAAAGAATTAAACATCATAAAATAAAGCTCTATTAAAATTATGAAAGTGATAAAAAAAGAGTGTGAAAAATAAAAAAAGGCCAAAAAGAAATTTTATAATAAAAGATAAAATTTCTTTTTGGCCTTATATTTTAAGAATAACTTCTTTTTACTGCAAAGATGCTAAACTTGCTTTTAATGTTTCTATTTTGGCTAATGCATCAGCTTCTTTCTTCTTTTCAGTTGCTACAACTTGTTCTGGTGCATTATTTACAAATCTTTCGTTAGAAAGCTTCTTTTGTACTGATTTTAGGAAACCTTCTGTATAATTTAACTCTTCAGTTATCTTTTTAATTTCCTCTTCTACATTAATACTATCAGCTGAAATAGGCACAAAGTATTCATTAGATTTTACTCTGAATGAAGCTCCGTCTACTTTTTCTTTTACATAATTAACTTCAGAAGCATTTACAAGCTTTTTAATTACACTATCAAAACTCTTCGTATAGTTTTCATTATTTACTACATAAAGTTCTATAGCATCTTTAAAAGCTATATTTTTCTCTTTTCTGATCGTTCTAATTCCTGAAATAATACTCGTAGCAAAATCGAATTCTTCAATAATAGATGGATTTTCAATTTCATTAATTGCTGGATACTTTGCTATAATTAAAGCTTCTTCTCCGGTTCTTTCTGAAATTAACTGCCAAATTTCTTCAGTAACAAATGGCATGAAAGGATGTAATACCTTTAAATTATCTTCAAAAATAGCGATCACCTCATCATAGGTTTTTCTATCGATTGGCTGTTGGTATGCTGGCTTTACTGTTTCTAATAACCAACCACAAAAATCATCATAAATCAATTTGTATAGACTCATGATTACATCACTTAAACGATACTTACTATAATGATCTTCTATTTCTGCTAAAGTTTTTTGTAATTTGGTTTTATACCAATCTATAGCTATTTTACTATGCTCTGGCTGCTCGATTTCTTCAGAAACTTCCCAGATAGATGTTAAGTAAAATGCACTCCAAACTTTATTTCCTAAACCTTTTCCTTGCTGACATAAAGCTTCATCAAATAATAAATCATTTCCGGCAGCAGAACTCAATAATAAACCAACACGCACTCCATCTGCTCCGTATTCTTCAATCAATTTTAATGCATCAGGAGAATTCCCTAATGATTTACTCATTTTACGACGTTGTTTATCTCGAACTAATCCTGTTAAATATACATTTTCAAACGGACGAGCATCTTTATATTCATATCCTGAAATAATCATACGTGCCACCCAGAAGAATAAAATATCTGGTCCCGTTACTAAATCATTTGTAGGATAATAATAATTGATTTCTTCATTTTCTGGATTTCTAATTCCGTCGAAAACAGACATTGGCCATAACCAAGACGAGAACCAAGTATCTAAAACATCAGGATCTTGTCTTAAATCTGAAGCTTGAAGATTTGCGTTAGAAGTTTTCTCTTTGGCTAATTCTAAAGCTTTCTCTTTAGTTTCTGCAACTACGAAATCTTCTTTACCATCTCCATAATAGAATGCAGGAATTTGTTGTCCCCACCATAACTGACGAGAAATATTCCAATCGCGAATATTTTCCATCCAGTGACGGTATGTATTTTCGAACTTTCTAGGATATAATTTTACATCTCTATCTTCTCCTAAAACACCTTCAATAGCTGGTTTCGCTAAATCTTCCATTTTTAAGAACCATTGATCAGATAATCGAGGCTCAATTACTGCTTTTGTTCTTTCAGAAGTTCCAACTTTATTGGTGTGTTGTTCTACTTTAACTAAATATCCTTTTTCTTCGAGTTCTTTGGCTATTTCTTTACGAACTACAAAACGATCTTTTCCTTCATAATGCAATCCGAAAGAATTTAAAGAAGCATCTTCATTGAAAATATCAATTACCTCTAAATTATGTTTATCTCCAAGAACCTTATCATTTTCATCATGCGCAGGAGTTACTTTTAAACATCCTGTTCCGAATTCAACATCTACATAACTATCTTCAATAATTGGAATTTCACGATTACATAAAGGTACAATCGCTTTTTTTCCTTTTAAATGCGTGAAACGCTCGTCTTCTGGATTAATACAAATTGCTGAATCTCCTAAAATCGTTTCAGGACGCGTAGTTGCAATGGTTACTTTTTCATCAGAACCTACAATATCGTATTGTAAATAATATAAGTTTCCTTGACGCTCTTCATAAATTACCTCTTCGTCAGATAATGTAGTTTTAGCCTCTGGATCCCAATTTACCATTCTGAATCCACGATAAATTAATCCTTTGTTATAAAGATCAACAAAAACCTTAATTACAGCTTCACTCATATCATCGTCCATGGTGAACTTAGTACGTTCCCAATCACATGAAGCTCCAAGTTTTTTCAACTGCTCTAAAATAATTCCACCATACTTATCTTTCCACTCAAATGCGTGCTTTAAGAATTCTTCTCTGGTTAAATCATTTTTATTGATCCCTTCCTCTTTTAATTTTGCCACTACTTTTGCCTCTGTAGCAATAGAAGCGTGATCTGTTCCTGGAACCCAACAAGCATTTTTACCTAATAAACGAGCGCGACGAATTAATACATCTTGAATTGTATTATTTAACATGTGTCCCATATGCAAGACACCTGTGACATTTGGTGGTGGTATTACAATTGTGTATGGTTCTCTTTCATCTACTTCTGAATGAAAATAATTGTTTTTCATCCAGTAATCATACCATTTACTTTCTATTTCGCCGGCGTTGTATTTAGGTGAAATTTTCATATGTTCTCTTGTTAATCAAGTTGTTTACAAATAATAAAAATGATTTTTGGCATCATTTTTGAAATATAGTTGACAAAAATACAATTATCTAATTATGTTTTGAAAATTTAGATGTTGATTTTTTTATAACTAAAAAATTATATTAAATTTGTAAACATAGGAAAATCCCTAAACAATTATTATAACATTATGAGAACAATTTTATCAATTATCGCAGTTTGTTTTATTACTTTATCTGTAAACGCTCAGGAGTTTAAATTTGAAACAGAAGTAATTAACTACGGAAAAATAACTTTAGGTTCTGAAGGTAAGAGAGTATTTGAATTTACAAACGTAGGTGATGCTCCTTTAGTAATAAAAGATATTAAGTCTACATGTGGATGTACGGTTCCAAGTAAACCAGAGAAACCAATCATGCCAGGTGAGAAAGGAAAAATCGAAGTTTCTTACGATACTAAGAGACCTGGAGGATTCTCTAAAGCTATTACAATTTACTCTAACGCTAAGCAAGAGAGAAAAATGTTAAAAATAAAAGGTTACATTGTAAAGGATGCTAAAGAAAAGGCTCAAAAATCTTCAATGTAATAACAAAAGCATAATTTTATAAAAAAAGAGTTCCGAAACGGAACTCTTTTTTTTTATATACGTCTTTCTAATCTGAATCTATATCTATAATTTAATCCATCTCTTTCAATAACAAGAGAAATTCTTCTTCCTGGTCTTACACTTAATATTCCATTTATTTCATCTAATGTATATTCATGTGCTGGTTTACCGTTTAACTTTTTAATAATATCTCCTTTCTCTAATCCTATATTATAGCCAGGAGAATCTTTAATAACTTCTTGAATTTTAAAAGCGGGCTTAAACTTATATCTGTATGTAGTGAATGCTGAGAAAACTTCTGACTTAGATGTTGTATTTTCTATATTGTATGAATTAACACTATTTTTAGTCACTTCTTCTTTAACTAAATCTTTTCCAGAATATACAATAACTAACCCACTCATATTGTAGAAAAAACCTTTTTTCAGAGACCCATTCTTTTTAAATACTACTCTTTTATTTGGATAGTCTAACCAAACTTTAAAGCGTTTTAAAATATTTCCTCCTATACTTCCATTTCTACTTCTGTATTGTCTGGCATTAACAGTAGATGTAGTATCTAAAAACGAAACAGCAGGTTCTGGCATTACAAATCTACCTAATCTAAATTCTGGTATTCTACTTCTATTTCCGTAAACACTACCTGTTAAACCTTCACCTAAAATATCTTTAAAATATTTTTTGGGAGTGACAATATCTTCGTGTGTACCTTCAAACAACCAAATAGAGTCGCTACCTCCAGAATCTATTAAAAGTTTTGTGTCAATTTTTTTATTTGAAACTGTATCTAATTGTGTAACTGTATTTATGTAAGGTTTATTTCTAAAAAACTCTAAAGGAAATTCTTCACACCTACTACATGTTTTGTGTTTGTATTTTTTTGGATTATAAAAGGTTAATAATTCTCTATCATAATCAATCTTTACAATAACATCTTTTAAAAGATCAAATCCAATAATTCCGTGAATAGTTACTCCCATTTTAGAAGACATATTGAAACTGTCTCTCAAAATAACGTATAAATTCTGACTAGGATTAACAATATTATTAATTTTAAAGTGATTTTTCTTAGATAATAAAGCTTCGACTGGTTCCTGATCTCCAAGTCCTTGTAATTGAATCTTTTTTACATCATTTAAACCTAAGCTATCTTTTTCAGATAAATTAAAAAGTATGGTTTTATTTACACCAGTATCTAGAATAAATGATAAATTTTTACCGTTAATTTCTAAGGGAATTACAATCAGGTTGTTAATTTTTTTAAACTTAACTTTCTGTTTAACATCATTTCTACCAAAAAACTGAAACTTACTTTGAGAAGTTAATGTGTAAACTCCACAAAAAAGTAAGAGTAATAGTAATCCTTTTTTCAAGCTGTGTCTTTTAATATTCAACTATTCAATATACAATCAAATTTATTAATTATTAATTTTTTAAGATAGTTTTAACCATTTTCTTTCGGTGAAATGTGTGTTTTTTAAGGTAGAAGATTATTTAATTTTTCATATATTTTTTGCAACTTTGCTCACTGTAAAACAACTATAAAAATTCTAATTATGCCATCAATTTCTGACAAAGGAAATTCAATGCCGCAATCACCAATTCGTAAACTGGTTCCTTTTGCGGAGGATGCTAAAAAAAGAGGTGTAAAAGTTTTCCATTTAAATATCGGTCAGCCAGATATTAAAACTCCTCAGGTAGCATTAGATGCTGTAAAAAATAATAATATTGAAGTATTATCTTATGCCAGATCTGAAGGTTCTGAAACGTATAGAAACAAACTTTCTGAATACTACGATAAAAATGGTATTTCTGTAACTGCAAACGATATTATTGCAACTACAGGTGGATCTGAAGCTTTATTATTTACTATTGGTAGTATTACTGATCCGGGAGATGAAATTATTATTCCTGAACCTTTTTATGCTAACTACAATGGTTTTTCTATTGCTTCTGGAGTAAAAGTAGTTCCTGTAATTTCTTCTATCGACGATAACTTTGCTTTACCAAAGATTGAAGATTTTGAAAAGTTAATTACTCCAAAGACTAAAGCAATTTTAATCTGTAATCCTGGAAATCCAACGGGATATTTATACAGTAAAGAAGAAATTCAAAAGTTAAAAGAAATTGTTCTTAAACACGATCTATTTTTAATAGCTGATGAAGTTTATAGAGAATTTGCATACGATGGTGCAGAACATCATTCTATTTTAAAAGAAGATGGTTTAGACAAAAATGCTATCGTTATAGATTCTGTTTCGAAGCGTTACAGTATGTGTGGTGCAAGAATTGGATGCATTGTTTCTAGAAACCAAGAATTTGTTCAAACTGCAATTAAATTTGCACAAGCAAGATTAAGTCCGCCTACTTATGCTTTAATCGCTAGTGAAGCAGCTTTAGATACGCCTCAAAGTTATTTTGACGATGTTATTGAAGAATATGTAGAACGTAGAAATACACTAATTTCTGAGTTAGAAAAAATCGAAGGTGTAAAAGTAGCCAAACCAAAGGGTGCTTTTTATTGTATTGCCGAGTTACCAGTTGAAAACTCAGAAGATTTTGCACAGTGGATTTTAGAAAGTTTTAATCATAATAATGAAACTGTAATGGTTGCTCCTGCTGGAGGTTTTTATTCTACCAAAGGAGAAGGAAAAAATCAGGTTCGTATTGCCTATGTTTTAAACAAAGAAGATTTAAAACGTTGTGTCGCTATTTTAAAAGCAGCTTTAGAAGCTTACAATAAATAATTTCATTTGGAAATTCAACAAAATATATCACTAAAGAATTATAATACGTTTGGCATTGATGTTAATGCCAAACGTTTTATTTCTATCCGTTCTGTTCATGAACTGCAACAACTTGTAGTAAAGGAAAAATCTATTTTTTTAATTTCTGGAGGAAGCAATATGTTATTGACTAAAGATATTGATGATTTAGTTGTGCATATCAATACCGAAGGAATTTGTATTGATAGAGAAGATGAAAACTCAGTTTATCTTACAGTAAATTCAGGAGAAAACTGGCACGATTTTGTTTTGTGGTGTATTGACCAAAACTATGGTGGAATTGAAAATTTATCTTTAATTCCAGGTAATGTAGGTACATGTCCTATTCAAAATATTGGTGCATATGGTGTTGAAGTTAAAGATGTAATTACAAAAGTAGAAGCTGTTTCGATAGAAACAGGAAAACTAGTTCAATTTTCGAACACTGAATGTAAATTTGGTTATCGTAATTCTATTTTTAAGAATGAAGTTAAAGGAAAGTATATTATTACTTCTGTAAGTTTTAAATTGACAAAGAAAGATCATGTGCTTAATACTTCTTATGGTGCTATTGAAACTGAACTTGCCTCTAAAAACATTACAAATCCTACAATTAAAAACGTCTCTGATGCTGTAATAGCGATTAGACAGTCAAAACTACCAGATCCTAAAGAAATTGGAAATAGCGGTAGTTTTTTTAAAAATCCAGTGATTTCTATAAGTCTTTTTGAGAATTTAAAAGAGCAATTCCCAAATATTCCTAGTTATCCAGTTTCTGATGAAGAAATTAAAGTCCCAGCTGGTTGGTTAATTGAACAAAGTGGATTTAAAGGGAAACGTTTTGGTGATTATGGTGTTCATGAAAAGCAAGCCTTAGTTTTAGTGAACTATGGAAATGCTTCTGGTAAAGATATTTATAAACTTGCGCAACAAATACAAAACACTATCAAAGAGAACTTTAAAATTGATTTAGAAATTGAAGTGAATGTTATCTAATTATATCTTCTCTTCAATTTTATTTAACCAATTTGTTATAGTAGACAAGAAGTTTTCAGATCTTATCCAAGGTAAATTGTCATCTTGAAACTCATAAAACCCTCCGGTTTTACATGTAAATAAATTATGGTTACAATTGGGAAATGATTTTGTTGTAAAATGTGTAGTTTTTCCTAAAGTTTTCTGATACAAAGCTTTTGTTTTCTTCCAATCAACTTGTGTATCTTTTTCCCCAAACAAAGCTAAAACAGGACATTTAATTTTTAACAATTCTGACTCAAAATCTTGAACGTAAATTTGAAGATTCGTTTTATAATCAAAAGGCATTTTCATAAACTCTTTTTGATACGCTAGATATCCCTTTTCGGTAACAACTCTTCCTTCATTAAATCTCTTTAAAAACTTATTCTTTCTTAGATTTTTAGTGGCATTCATATAGTCTTTAAAACTTCCGCCAGAATGTGTAATTCTATAACTCTCTTTTAATTCGTTCTGTAAAATATGTATAGAATCTTTAGTTACACCTTCAGTTTTTAAATTCTCTTTGAATAAATACGCAAAACTTTCTTTGGGTCCTACTCCACTTACAGATATCCAAAAACTAATATTTTTAAATTTATTAATTACAATAGGATTTATCCACCCTGCTCTACTAATTCCCCACAAACCTATCCTATCGGCACCTTTAATCTTTTGCTTTTTTAAGGACTTAATAGCTGCTATAACCTCATCTGCGCTGTTTTGTACAGATTGATTGTAATTAAATACACCTTCACTTTTACCACAACCCATTTTATCCCACATGTAAGTTGCATATCCAGCTTTTAAAATAGCATTTCTGACATCAAGATGCCATTCTTGTTGAACCGCATTTGTTTTCCCAGAACCATGTACTATAATTACTATACCTTTCGGATTCTTATTCTTTGGAGTATTGAAAACTCCTTCAAGTTTAATTCCTTCAAAATCAAAATTTAAAATTCTTCTTTCGCTTTGAGCAAAAGAAATTATATAACTAAAAAATAAGAATAAGCTAAATATTTTCAATTTCATGTATGATGAGATTTAAACATACAATAGAGACTAAATTTTTTTTAAAACGTTGCATTTTATTAAAATTTCAAATCGTTAACTATAAATAATTTTTGTAGTAGTGTTGACTTCAATATGAAAAATAGTATCCCTTTTTAGTTTGTGAATTGATAAAAACATAATTACCCGTTGAATCTGGAGTAAACTCTATTACACGAGCTTTATTTTTCCCTCTGTAGTAAAAAGATTCTTTATTTGGATAAACCACCTCAGTATCTACATATCCTTTTGAAATTGGAGAAGCACTGTATTTATAATCTGCCGTGCCTAAATAATTATCATTCTCTTTTGCCTTGTATAAATACGAAGCAAAAACAGGATCGAAAACAATAAAACGAATTAAACTATCCTTTTCTATTTTAAATTCTTTTATTTTTTTAGGATAGAAAAACTTTCTAATATTGTATCCAAAATTTCCACCCCACAATATTCTTCCTATTTTTTTCTCGGTTGTATATAATAATTTAGCCTGTGGTAAAGGTATTAGTTCATTAGATTTTACAAGATAAATACCTTGTTTCTTTTGATCTTTATTTATTAGTGTAATGTTATGGTCTTTACTTTTATAATATGGTATAGAAACATCTACTGTATCGTAACCTTCTTTTTCTAATATAAAATTCGTTCGATATTTTTTAAATCTAAAATGTGATGAAACTATTTTTTCTTTTTTAAGAGAGTCTGTTAAAGTAACTGTTACATTTTGTAATGGATTGGAAAAAAGATTTTCTACTTTTCCGGAGAATTCGGCAGGTACATTTTCGTGTTTTTTATTTAGAGAAATTTTCTCATATTCGATAGTATTTGTTCCTTTTTTCTTTAATACAACATCTCTGAAATGATACTGTTCATTTTCAGAAAAGTTTTCAATTTTAGCAGATCTAGTGTGATATCCTTCTTTTTTAAACTTTAAGAAAAGAGTTCTTGATGTATTAAATTGATAATGACCATTAGCATCTGTCTTTGTTGAAATCAAAGAATCTCTGTAAAATAGTTCTACATGCGTTATTGGATTTCCTGCTTCATCAATTATATCACCTTCAATTCGTGGTTGATTATCATTGTTGAATGAAATACATCTCGTAAAAATGAAAATAGAAAGAGAGAGTACAATAAAAAAACTTTTATTTCTTTTCATAGCCTTGTAATTATTGGATAGCAAATAATTATTCATTTAACTACCAAAACAAAACTATATAAAAAAAGTAACTAAAATTAGTTACCTCTTAATAATCGCAAATAGTTTTTATGCTAAATCTCTTTTTTCAACAGATCGATATGTCGGATTAATCTTTTTATTTCTAGTTGAATTGTACCATTGTAAACACCTCTTATTCTTCCTCTTTTATCAACTAAAATAAAATTTTCTGTATGTATAAAAGCATCTTTGTCTTGAGTTTTCACAAAATCTTCGTCAGCAAAATACGACGTTCTTGCCAAATCATAAATTAGTTCTTTATCGCCTGTTACTAAATTCCATTTTTCAGAATCAATTCCATTTTCTAAAGCATATTGTTTTAACACAGGAACAGAATCTTTAACAGGCATTACCGTATGCGATAATAACTGGACATCTGCATCTTTTTTATACTTTTCTTGCAGCGTACTCATGTTTTTTTCAAGAACTGGACAAATTCCTGGACAACTCACAAAGAAAAAATCTGCTACATAGATTTTACCTTTATAATTTTCATTAGTGATTGTTTCTCCCTCTTGATTTATCAAACTGAAATCTCCAATCTTATGAATAGTATTGTATTCTTTTGAATCTTCTGAAATCCATTCAGGAGTAAAAACAGCAGAATTAAAGAAAGGTAACGTAACTGTTTTATCAACTTTAACTTCTTTTTTACAACTTACACAAAATAGTGCAGTGCAAATCCATAATATAGTTCTATTTATAACTTTCATTAACTGTATTTACTGTATAACATTTTTTTAAACCAATTAACCCGAAACGATCTCCATTTTTTGTTACGAAATTAGCTCTTATCCTTCCATCATCTCTCCACAATTGTTGTTTACCTTCTTCTTTTCCTTTTACAAAATGAAAAGCCTTCATTTGTTGACCGTTTTTATACCATTCATTTACTTCTCCGTTGTAAGCTCCTGTGGTATTGAAGTGGTATTCAAATCTTTTATTTCCATTAGGCCACCAACCATTATGAATACCACTCTTTTTTCCCTTCGTATAAAATCGTTCTTCTATTTTTAAGGTATCATTTAAATACTTTAATTCTTGTCCTTCCTTCTTTCCTCTTAAGTAATTAGAAATTGTTTTTAATCTATTTAAAGTATCGTATTTAGTTAATTTTCCTGAGTACAAGTTTTGCTTCAAAAAGAGTTCACCATTGACCAATTTAAAATCAGTTGTGTTAAAAACTTCTTCTTGATATTTAATTTCATCTTTTTTACAAGATAAAAACACTACAAAAATTACTAAGAAAAATCTCTTCATTTATTGAGAAATGTTTCCTGGAGTACCGAAGTATCCATTTCCATTAATGTAAGGAGCTTCTGAAGTAACGTGGTAATGATAAATTCCATTAGGAAAATCAGGAGTTACACCAACATGTCCGTGAAATTCATCTAAATCTGAATTTGTAACTGGACTTCCATTTTCTTCTGGTCCATACACAGGAAAACCATCTGCTAATAATCCTAAAAAACCTGATTTCCCCAGAACACCAGTTAGAAAAGTTGGTTCTATATGATAATGATAATTTCCTCTTGCGTCTGGATGTCCTAAATATTGATCAAAAGAATCTATTTCATTAGTTAAAGGTTGGTTATTAGGACCAGCATATTGATTATAAAAGACAATTCCATTTACAGATACACCTATAGGACCTAGAGGTGTTGCAGCATTACTTGAAGCTTCTTGTGGTTTTAAAGGAATTGTGAAAACTATATTCTGACTCTCAATTAAATTAGGATTTTTTCTCCAATTAGGATTATCTCCATTATAAGCTTCATACATTGGATTTGTTTGTTCCCAATAAGGACTTCCATGATTTGGTAAATCATCGGTAGTAATTTCAACAACATCTCCGTTTATTGCATAAGAAACACCTGGTACGTTATCAAATTTAGACAACACACTTGTTATATCATAAGTTTCTGAGGGTGTTGTAGGTGTATCTGGAGTATTATTGTCTTCGTCTGAAGAGCATGATACAAATAAAATTAAAAGACTACCTATTAAAGTTTTATATCTATTTCTCATAATTAATTCTTTATGTTATTAATTGCATTTTTTAATTCTATTAAAACAGCTTGTTCTGTTGTACTTAGAGAGGAATTATTCAATAAGTTATTCGTCTCAAAAAAATCACTGGAAACATTGTAAAAAGCTTCTGTTCCATCGGAAAAAAGAATATATTTATAATTATCATTTCTTACTGTAATATCTTCTGAACCAGAATCTCTACCTATTTCTGTATATCCATAATCTCTTACTTTGGTATCAGAATTATTAGAAACTATATCCCAAAAACTACGACTGTCATTAATTGTACTTACATTCACTCCAGCTATATTTGCAATTGTGGCAAATAAATCGGTGGTATTTACTAATGCAGGTTCTGTTTCATTAAATCGATTTACATCTTTACCATATACAATCATAGGCACATTTACACCTCCTTGGTAAACTGTTCCCTTAACTCTTCTACTTCTATATTCTTGAGCTACTTGATTTGGAGTTCCGTTATCTCCAATAAAAATGACAACTGTATTATTTCTTTCTTCCTCTGACATGGAATTCAATAAGCGACCTATTTCAGAGTCCATCGCTTCTATCATTGCCATATAATATGGTTGCGGATTAGCATCTATACTCGCTTCATCTGTTGGTAAATTTCCTTGAGAATGTAATTCGGTTGGTGGCAAATGAAAAGGTGTGTGAGGTGCATTGTAAGCTAGCCACAAAAACCATGGATTATCTTGATCTTTAACCCAATCTATAGCTAAATCTGTGAATTTAGTTGTTGTATATTCTGTTGAGTTACTTTGAACTCCATTTTCAGTAAAAGTCCAATTCCAGTAAGAAGTAACAGCTCCATTCAATAAACCTGCATAATAATCTACGCCTAATTCGTTTGGATGATTAGCATCTCTTGATAAATGCCATTTACCTATAACAGCATTTTGGTAACCAGCACCATTATCTTTTAAATATTTTTGAATTGAAGTTTCTGAATTAGACAATTCATCATCTACTTGCATTACTCTAGTTCTAAAACCGTATTTACCAGTTAAAATACTTGATCTAGTTGGAGTACAAGTTGGATAAGACCATAAATTTTCAAATCGAACTCCATTATTAATCATACTTTGAAGATTTGGCATATTAGGCTTAATACTTCCGACAGAATAACCTGGCGTTGCATCCAATCCCATATCATCGGCTATGATTAATAAAATATTAGGTTTTGTAGTTACTGGATTAGAATCAATTGGCGATTCTGTATCTACATTATCTTTACTACAAGAAGTAATCAGTACTAATAGTACTAATAGTACTAATAGTATTGGGGATAAAATCAATCTCATGTATCGTACTTTTATTTTTAGACCGTGAAGAATTAAAAAGGTTTAAAAATTCGCTAAATAATTTACAAAAAAAAATCTAATATAACTGAATTTAAACATGTTATATTAGATTAAAAATTGATTTATATGTTAGATTTTCTAGAAAAACAGATTAATTTTTAAATCTAGTTTTATGGGAATTACTCTTTACTTTAATATAGTTAGGTTTTAAATCTTTATTGTATCCTTCTGTTATAAAACCTATCAAACTATTTAAACTCTTCACTAAAAATTCTTTCATGACTGAGGGATTTAATTTTTTAACTTACACTATGTATGACACTTTCTTTTTCAAAAAGTCACTAACTATTTTAAAAATTAGTTTACGTATCTTTGTAGCACAAAAATATTTTTATGAAATTAATTTTTTTAACAATAGGATTATTAGCTTTAGCATTCGGTGGAATTGCTATTAAGATTTGGGCAAAAAAAGATGGTGAATTTGCTGGAACATGCGCAAGTCAAAATCCGATGTTGAACAAAACTGGTGAAGCATGTGGCTTTTGTGGTAAAACACCAGATCAATTTGATACTTGTAATGAACCTCAACATCAATAAAAAAACAATCTCATAAAAAAGGAAATCCTTACACATATAGATCAAGCAAAAAAAGGCAATCAAGTTGCTTTCAATTACCTTTTGGATTTCTATTGGGGTAGTGTTTATGGTTATCAGTTAAAAAATACAGGTAACGAAAATGATGCAGAAGATATTACCATCCAAACTTTTGCAAAAGCTTTTAACAAAATTCATCTTTACAACGAAGAGTATGAGTTTAATACTTGGTTAATAGCTATTTCTAAGAACTTATATCAAGATCTTATAAGAAAACGAAAATCATCAATTCAATTTAAAGCTTCTACAGCAGATGAAGATAAAATTTATGATATTGTTGATGACACACCTTCGCCTGAAGACAAAATTATAAAAGAACAAAATTTAGCTAAGCTTTTAAGAGATATAAAAAAGCTAAAACCTAAGTATCAAGAAGTAATCAACTTACGTTTTTTCCAGGAACTTTCTTACAAAGAAATCTCATCGCATATTGATGAACCTATAAACAATGTTAAAGTAAAGCTCTTGAGAGCTAAGAAATTACTAGCAGAAATCATCAAAAAAAGTGATGTATGAAAAAGTCGATACTAAATGTACTTGGTCCAGGATTACTTTTTGCTGGAGCTGCAATTGGAGTATCACATTTAGTACAAGCAACAAGAGCTGGCGCTGATTATGGTCTTGGATTATTATGGGCTATAATAGTAGTTCACCTTTTTAAATATCCATTTTTTAGATTCGGTCCACAATACGCTTCCGCAACAGGTGAAAGTTTACTAGATGGTTATAAGAAGCTAGGAAAACCTTATTTAATATTATATATGGTTGTAAATTTTGTAACCATGTTTACTATTCAAGCAGCAGTGACTATAGTAACTGCCGGATTAGCTAGTCAACTTTTTGGTATTACTCATAATTTAGTTTATTGGTCTTACATACTCTTAATTGTAATTATTATCATTTTATTATTTGGTAAATATTCGTTCTTAGATAAATTTATTAAATACATTATTTTATTTCTCACCATTAGCACATTACTCGCTGTAAGTATTGCTTTTTTAAAAAATGAATCTAACTATTCTTTTCAACAAATATTACCTAAAAACGCCCTAGAAATAAGTTTTTTAATCGCTTTTTTAGGTTGGATGCCAGCTCCATTGGATATTTCTATATGGCATTCACTTTGGTCTGTTGAAAAAAGCAAAACAACTTCAGAAAAAATTACAGTTAAAAAATCAATTTTTGATTTTAACGTTGGATACTTAGGAACTTTATTTTTAGGAATCTGTTTTATTTTACTTGGAACTTTGGTCATGTTTAACACAGGAGAAACTTTTTCTTCTAGTGGAGGAAAATTTGCTATTCAGTTAATAGATTTATATACTAAAAATCTAGGAAATTATTCTAAAATAATTATTGGTATAGCAGCTTTTACAACTATGTTTAGTACTACTATTACAACATTAGATGCTTCACCAAGAGCGATGAGTAAAAGTGCTGAGTTATTTGGTTTCAAAAAATTTAATTATTGGTTCTGGATACTTTTTCTACTAATTGGTACTTGCATTATTTTAACTTTCTTTAAAAGTAGCATGCTTACCTTAGTAAAAATAGCTACAATCTTCTCTTTTTTAACAGCTCCTATATTTGCTTTTCTTAATTTTAAATTGATTACGAGTTCCCATACTCCAAAAACATCTCAACCTAATTTATTCTTAAAAATTGTTAGTATTTTAGGTTTTATCTTCCTTTTATCGTTCAGTTTATGGTATTTAAAAACCTTTATTACAAGCTATTAACCTGGTTTGTTTTTATTTTTTCTTAAAAAATTTAAAAAAAAACGGAAAAAAAATTAAATTAGCATGCTTTTTGATTTATTTCTATCGGAGCAAATAAAACCCCAATATTTAAAAACAAATGAAAAACGTTATTATTAAAGCAGTTTTATTATTAACTGTTCTATTATCCGTTCATAATTCTTTTTCTCAAGGAGAAGATTTTAAAAATGCTTTGAATACAAAAGATTTGCATTTCACGGGTGTGTTACAACAGCAAAATGGGAAATTCCGTTACGATTATCACGACATTTATGAGAAAGACTCTCTAGCTAAAGATCTTCAAGCTAGTGGTTATCATGGAGGTGGTCCTTCTTGGTTAGGAATTATTTATGGTGCATTTAAAGTTGGAGGAAGCGATTTAATTGATGGTTTAGAAATGAATGTAGAAGTTAGCGGTATTACTTTTTGGAGCCCTAATAGAGATGATTTAGAAAAGATTGGAAGAATTGTATCGCTTGTAAAAACTAACGACGGTGCACTACAAATGGCTATTGATAAAGCAACTGAACTAGATATTATGCAATAACAAACATTTCTTCGTAAATTTGTAATTCAAATTTATAATAGAATGTCTGATAATTTAGCTACAACAATTACTAACCCACCTAGTGAGAGAGTAAAAAAACCAAAATGGTTACGTGTTAAATTACCTGTGGGTAAAAAATACACAGAACTTCGTGGCTTAGTTGATAAATATAAACTTAATACAATATGTACAAGTGGTAGTTGTCCTAACATGGGAGAATGTTGGGGAGAAGGTACTGCTACATTTATGATTTTAGGGAACATCTGTACAAGATCTTGTGGGTTTTGTGGAGTAAAAACAGGAAGACCTGAAACGGTAGAATGGGATGAACCAGAAAAGGTAGCTCGTTCTATAAAAATCATGAATATTAAGCATGCTGTAATTACTTCTGTAGATCGTGATGATTTGAAAGATGGAGGCTCTATAATTTGGGCTGAAACTGTACAAGCTATCAGAAGAGCAAATCCGAATACTACTTTAGAAACTTTAATTCCAGATTTTCAAGGGAATGAAAAACTAATTGATCGTATTATAGAAGTTCACCCTGAAGTTGTTTCTCACAACATGGAAACCGTTCGTAGATTAACACGTGAAGTTAGAATTCAAGCAAAATATGATAGAAGTTTAGGAGTTTTAAAATACTTGAAGGAAAATGGAATGAGAACCAAATCAGGTATGATGCTTGGTTTGGGTGAAACTGAAGAGGAAGTAATACAAACTATGACAGATTTAAGAAATGTTGGTTTAGATGTTATAACTATAGGGCAATATTTACAGCCTACCAAAAAACATTTACCTGTTAAAGAATTTATTACACCAGATCAGTTCAAAAAATATGAAGAACTTGGTAAAGAAATGGGCTTTATGTATGTAGAGAGTGGAGCTTTAGTACGTTCATCGTACAAGGCACATAAACATGCTAGCTAATGTTTTATTGTGAATTCCTTAACAAAACAGTTTTTTAAAGTTAAAAAATTGTAAACTATAAAATAAAACAAAAAACTTACAGTTATAATTCATAATTTTGGCACAGTAATTGAAAACTAATTATCGTGTAAACAATAATTGTTTTCATTGTGTAAATTATTTGAATTAGTTGATTAACAGAAGCCGTCTCATAGAGATGGCTTTTGATTTTTATAATACTTACATAAATACTTTGTTACAAAAATAAAAAACCACCTTTCATAGGTGGCTTTGATATATTCTCTATTGTTTTTTGATTTAAAAACCTATTGTGAATATCATGTAAAGTAATAACGCTATAAGGATTAAAACAGTAAAATATAAAGTCTTCCTAAAGCTATTAAATACTCGTTTTTTGTAGAATTCAGTATCTTTAAGAAAAATATTAGCAATTACGACAAATATTGCCACAGGAGTGCTAAAAATCAATATAATAAATAAAAAACCAAATATCCCTTCTGGACTTCCACAAAATGGCTGAATCATTTATTAATCCTTATTCTAAATATCCCATTTTTTTCATCCATTCGTCGTTGAACATTTTTCCAACATAACGACTTCCATGATCATGGAATAAAACCACAACTACATCGTCTTCATTAAAATGTTCTTTTAACTGCAAAAGACCTTTCATTGCTGCTCCTGCAGAGTTTCCTAAAAACATTCCTTCTTTTTTAGCTAATAACTGTGTATAAACCGCAGCATCTTTATCTGTAACCTTTGTAAATCCATCAATAATACTAAAGTCAACATTTTTTGGTAAAATATCTTCTCCAATACCTTCAGTTACGTAAGGATAAATTTCATTTTCATCAAAAATACCAGTTTCATGATACTTTTTAAATACAGAACCATAAGTATCTATACCCCAAACTTTAACATCTGGATTTTGTTCTTTCAAATATTTTCCAACACCAGAAATAGTTCCTCCAGTACCTACACCAACTACAAAATGGGTAATTTTTCCTTCTGTTTGTTCCCAAATTTCAGGACCCGTACTTTCATAGTGTCCTTTTGCATTACTTGGGTTATCGTATTGATTAACATACCAAGCATTTTCTGTCTCCTCTGCTAACCTTTTTGAAACCGAATAATAACTTCTAGGATCATCTGGCTCTACATTTGTAGGACAAACAACAACCTCTGCTCCTACTGCTTTTAAAATATCTATCTTTTCTTTACTCTGCTTATCTGCCATTACAAATACACATTTGTATCCCTTTACAATTGCAGCTAAAGCTAATCCCATTCCTGTATTTCCTGAAGTACCCTCAATAATTGTTCCTCCTGGCTTTAATCTTCCGTCTGCTTCTGCGTCTTCAATCATTTTTAAAGCCATTCTATCCTTAACAGAATTTCCTGGATTAAATGTTTCATATTTAGATAAAACCAAACAAGGCAGCTCTTCAGCTAATGTATTTATCTTAACTAAAGGAGTATTTCCAATAGTCTCTAGAATATTCTTTGCGTATTTCATTTCGTTAAGTTTGCTTTGCAAATATAGGTTTATCTAACGATAATATAAAGCCAATAAAAAATCCCGATAAATCGGGATTTGTATATTTTAATTGAACCAAACAATGAAGGATTTAATCTTTGCTAAATCAGGTATTTGCTCAATACTTACTTTCTTCATATTAAACTCTTTTAAACCCAATTCTTCTTTATCTATAGCTATAGTAGCATTTAAATCATCTATAAAAATAGTGGCTGAAGAGAATGATGTTTCAATTTTACTAATTGCGTTATTTGCATTTATATCTCTAAATGTAGAAAGTATATTCAATCCATTTACAGTTTTGAATCTCTCATCAAACAATTCAATACTTTTAATTGTTGAAGTAGAATCTAACTGTTCTCTTGGTACTATAGTTAGTAAGTGTTTTCCTCCTTTTTCAAAAATTTGATATTCATCATCATCTTGGAAATAATAATTTCCTTTGGCACCTTCGCTCAAAATTTTAACAATAGAATCTTTTGCAAAAATATTCTCTAAATCTTGCATTGTAGTTTCTTTTGTGATTTGCCCTACTTTTCCTTTAGCAATCGTGTATTTATCTTTACTACACTGTGTACTTGCAATCGCAACACAAACAATCAACACGATTTTGAATAATTTTCTCATTTAAATTAGTTTCTTATATAACGTTTATTTACTCTCTTTAGTTTAAATAACTTTCTTTAAAATACCAAACACAGCACGAATAAATGTAGCACTTGTTAATACTTTTACAACAGGGTTTTGACGTGTACTTCGCCTCGAACTACTAGTACTTCTTTTTCTACTTAACTTTTCTTCTTCTTTTCTTCTATCTTCCTCTGATTTTTTCTTGTTGATACTATCAATTTTCTCACCTAATAATTCATATGCACTTTCTCTATCAATAGTATCGTTGTACTTCTTAACCAATTTAGAGTTTCCTATAACCTCTTGAATTTCTCTCTCTGTTAAAATATCCATTCTACTCATTGGAGCTCTTAGCATGGTTCTTGCCAAAGGAGTTGGAATACCTTTTTCATTTAAAACAGTTACAAAAGCTTCACCAATACCTAACTGAGTTAAAACTTCACTTGTATTGTAAAAATCTGAATCAGGGTAATTCTCCGCTGCTAACTTTAATGCTTTTCGGTCTTTTGCAGTAAATGCACGTAAAGCATGCTGTACTTTCATACCTAACTGAGCCAAAACATCTTCTGGAACGTCTTTAGGGTTCTGAGTTACAAAATATAATCCTATACCTTTTGATCGTATTAATTTAACAATACTTTCTATTTGACTTAATAATGCTTTTGAAGCTTCATCAAAAACCAAATGTGCTTCATCTATAAAAATAATTAACTCTGGTCTACCACTATCACCTTGTTCAGGAAATGTTTCGTAAACTTCAGCTAATAATTGTAACATAAACGTTGAAAACAGCTTCGGTTTATCTTGAATATCAGTTAATCTTAGTACAGATATTACACCTCTACCATTTTCATCAACTCTGGTTAAATCATCAACTTCAAACGATTTTTCACCGAAAAATAACTCTCCGCCTTGTTGTTCTAATTCTACAATTTTTCTTAAAATTGCTCCAGTACTAGAAGTTGAAATTCTACCATACTCTGCAGAAATTTCTTCTTTTCCTTCCGCAGTAATAAATTGGAGCATTTTTTTAAAATCCTTAAGATCTAAAAGAGGTAATTGATTATCATCACAATATTTAAAAATGATAGCTACAATTCCTGATTGTGTTTCTGTTAAATCTAAAATTCTAGACAATAGAACTGGACCAAATTCAGAAACTGTTGCTCGTAAACGAACTCCATCTTGTTCAGATATTGATAAAATTTCTATTGGAAATTTTTTAGCATCAAACGGAATACCAATTTTCTCGTGACGTTCATCTATTTTTGGATGTCCAGGACTAGGCTGTGCCAATCCACTCAAATCACCTTTTACATCCATTAATAAAACGGGAATACCTTTCTCAGACATATTTTCTGCTAAAATCTGTAACGTTTTAGTTTTACCCGTACCTGTGGCACCAGCAATTAACCCATGTCTGTTAAGCGTTTTTAAAGGTATATTTACTAAAGCGTTAGTTGCAGTTTCTTCTCCTAACATACCTGCACCCAACGTAATAAAATCTCCTTTGCATTTGTACCCTTCATTTATGTAATTGAAGAAAGACTCCGTTTGACTCATCTTTTATTATTTTTTGATAAAAATACTATTAATATCAGCATTTCAAAAAGTAGAGCATAATAATTTTAAGGAACTTTCTTTCTGTTTTGAGTAAATTTGTAATTCAACTAAATACTTTCATATGAAATTACTGAATATCTTAACTTTAACTATTATAATACTTATTTCTTCTTGTACTACAAATGATAGTACAAATCATATCAAAACACCTAATGAAAAAGAAGACTTAATCTTTCATAGTTCTAAATTAGAACGTAAAAAAAATGCTCCTTTTTCAGATGCTGTTGAAGTTGGTAATACATTGTATTTAGCAGGTCAGGTTGGTATTAATCCTGAAACTAAAAAATTACCTGAAGGAGGTATTGGTCCGGAAACAAGACAAACTTTAGAAAATATAAAAGCTGTTTTAGCAGCACACGGTTCAGATTTAGAACATGTAGTAAAATGTACCGTAATTTTATCTACTACAGATGATTTTGCGGCGTTTAATAAAATTTTTCGTGAATATTTCCCTAAAAATAAGCCTGCAAGAACTACATTTGCAGCCGGTTTGCTCGTAGGGGCAAAAATTGAGATTGATGTAATAGCGGTAAAAGCAGATGGATTTAAAGACGCAAGAGTTAATTAAAAAAGGAGAAATGCTTCCTTTAATGGAAGAATTTTATACCATACAAGGTGAAGGAGCCCATACGGGAACAGCAGCTTATTTTATTAGAATTGGTGGTTGTGATGTTGGTTGTCATTGGTGTGATGTTAAAGAAAGTTGGGATGCAAATTTACACCCACCAACTTTAACAGATCAAATAGTTACCAATGCTAAAAAATACGCAGAAACTGTTGTTGTTACTGGTGGAGAACCTTTAATGTGGAGTTTAGATTATATTACTAAACAATTGCAAGCTAAAGGAATGAAAACACACATAGAAACTTCTGGAGCTTACAAATTCTCTGGCGTTTGGGATTGGTTTTGTTTATCTCCCAAAAAAACAAAATTACCTCTACATAAAGCTTATGAGGAAGCCGACGAACTCAAAATGATCATTCACAATAAAAATGATTTTGAGTTTGCTGAAGAACAAGCCGCAAAAGTTAATAATAACTGTAAGCTTTATTTACAACCTGAGTGGAGCAAGCGAGATAAAATGATTCCTTTAATTATAGATTATGTAATGAATCATCCTAAATGGAAAATTTCCTTACAAACACACAAATACTTAAATATACCATAAACTAAAAAAACGTCCAACCTTGGACGTTTTTTAGTTTCAAACAATTTTCCTCCTTTTTAAGCTAAGTGTTTTTCTTCCATAGAATTTCCCCCGAACGACTATGGTATAAATTGTTTTTTATACCCATTACCTTATATATAAGGACTTTTAACGTTGACAAAGATATTACACACATTTCTTACACTGGTACGGGTGACCCACACTTTTGGTGTGGGTCACCCGCACTTTTTAAAAAAGCACTTGTTTTAACAGTTTTTAACATATTGGTTTTATTTCGTATATTTGTGACAGATGAATAAAATGATTTTACATACACATATGTCAGTTACTAATAGCTTACGTGTTATAACAAGAATTGGTGATCAATTCGTAAAAAATCGGAACAAAAGAAATTACACTATGCATTTATACTAGTATAAATGTTAGTATAACAATATATAAAAGGCGTCCGATTCATATCTGACGCCTTTTTTAATACAGTAATACATGATAAATAGATAAAAAAATACATAAAGGTTGAAAGTTTTAAACACTGAAAAGTTGTTTCATTAAGTAAACATTAGTTAAAATATCTGGAAAATATCCGGACAAGAACTCTCTTGCTTAAAAACAACCTAAACAACTAATAACCAGTAATTTATTTTTAATTTTTATTTGTAATTATCAAAAAACATTATATATTTGTCGTGTAATTAAACGAGAGAAATCTCATTATTATTAAAAAAAAATGAAAACACATTTTATGCAAATTAGCAGTAAGAATTTACCAGTTAGAGGTGTTCGCTTTGATTTAAAAATGCATTATGATGTTTTTTGTAATATGAAAAATTTGGTACAATAGTAAAACAAAGTATCGTTTATATATTCAAAAGGCATCTTATTTAAAAGATGCCTTTTTTAGTTTAACTTTTTTTAAAATTAAAGGTTAAGAAAACAACGAAAAACTTGGTAACATCATTTATTTTTTGTATCTTATGTATAAGAGAAATTGTTAAAATTATGAAAAAAATAATATTGCTAATTCTAAACGAAAAAGGACGTTTACTCATTGAAACGTAACATTGGCTAAAAATTAGTTTGGTATAAAGTATACCAAATGTAATTTAATTAAAAAATCAGCTAGCGTTACTTATAAAAATTGCAAAAACGCTTCCTTATTTATTAAAACTGTAGAATTTCCTGAAGTCTAAACTCAATAGGCCTTGGTAGTTCCTAGTCTTTGTGGATTGATTTTTATATCAATTCAATTCTACAAAATACCACCTGAAAACTCGGGATGGGAAATCTATGTCTCGGTTTAACCGATACGAAACATCGAAAAGAACATTCGATCAGCTATGTACGCCGCTAAATGTGGTTCAGAAAACTATTATTAAACACTAAAAATTGAATTATGAGAAATTTAAAATTTTTGCTATGTATTGTCGTATTTGTATTTACCGTAAGTTGTACAGATAACACAGAAAATCTCGTGACAAACACACGAACCACCAATGCTTCAAACGTAGAAGATACAGATGACTTTGGTGATAGTATAAATATCCCTATCGACGGAACTGGAAATGGAAATGATTACACTGGAGGATCTAGTGGTAATGGTGGAGATACTGGTGGAAAGGGAAACTAACAGAATTTTATCTGACCTCTAGCTAATTGTTAGAGGTTTTTTTTAGTTTTGTTATAATAAAAACAAAATCATATTAGAACTTTTTTTCTTTTTTTTATAATTATAAAATTATCCATAATTAATTCTTTTGGATTTTATCAACAAAATGAATTGGATAGTATTCAAAGCTGGATTAATCAATCAAAAAATAAAAACTTAGATTTATCTAGCAAAAAATACTTATTAACTAAAGCTTATAAATTTATTATAAAAAATAAACTTGAAACTCCAATTCATTTGAGTTCAATAGCTTATGAATTTTATAATTTAAATGATTCTATTAACTTTTTCTCAATAAACAAAGTAGCTGTTGAAACTTCATTAAAATTAAATAATGACTATGCTCTTGGTGATTCTTATTGGAATTTTGCGACTTATTATGCTGCAAAGGAAAATAATCAGAAAGCATACAAGTATTTCAATAACGCTTTTAAATCCTTTAATAAAGGTAATTTTAAATTTGAAATGGCTAGAGTTCTATTTGGAATGGCTAAAATAAAGGGTGAATATAAAGATTATAACCATAGTGAAATATTAAATATTAAATCTATAAAGTTATTAAAAGAATTAAAAAATCATAAATTTTTATTTACTGGCTATGTACACCTAGCAAGGTTACAAGAAGATATAAAAGAATATGACAAAGCTCTTAATTATTATGAAAAGGCTAAAAAGCATTTAAAAAAATTAAAAAAAATACCTGTAAAATTTAATTTTATTGAAAACAACATAGCCAATATATATATTGAAAAGGAAAAATATTCAATCGCTTTAAAGTTCTATGAAAAAAATTTAGCGAAAGAAATAACTAAAATTCATTTAGCTAGAGTATTAGATAATAGAGCATTTTGCAAACTGCAAATGAAAGATACTTTGAATGTTAAAAAAGATTTCTTTCATGCTCTCCATATTAGAGATAGTTTAAATAATAAAACAGGAATTTTAATGAGTAAAATTAGAATTTCAGATTATTATTCTTATATGAAAGATACTATTAATGCTATACAATATGCTAAGGAAGCAAACCTCTTAGCTGAAGAATTAAAAAATGGTAGAGATTATTTAACATCTTTAAAACAACTTTCAAATTTAGATAAGAAAAACTCTAAGAAATATTTAGATCGTTATATTCAGTATAATGACAGTTTAATTACGGTAGAGCGTAAAGCTCAAAATAAATTTACTCGTATAGAGTTTGAAACTGATGAACATATTGAAGAGAAAGAACGTTTAGGTCAGCAATTGATATGGATTATCGGTGGTAGTATTAGTATTATTTTAATTTCTACCCTGCTCTACTTTTTACGTGTACAAAAAGTACGAAATGAGAAACTTCAATTAGAAGCTGATCAGCAAAAAGCAAATGAAGAAGTATACGTATTAACACTTCAGCAACAAGCGAAATTAGAAGAAGAACGCGTTAAAGAACGTAACAGAATTTCAGCTGAATTACATGATGGTATTTTAGGAAAGTTATTTGGTACAAGAGTTAATCTCGGCTTTTTAGGTATGCAAATGAATACTGATACTCAAGAAAAACAGCAGGCATATTTAGATGAATTGCAAAGTATCGAAAAAGAAATTCGTGAAGTTTCTCATAAATTAAGTGATAATTTTAATGATGCTAATATTAACTTTACCACTATTATTAAACAGCTGCTTTCAGACAAAAGTGTTATTGGTCAGTTTACTACACATTTTAAAAGTGATGACACCATTGTTTGGAATGATATTAGTGAAGTAACTAAAGCCAATGTTTATCGAATAATTCAGGAAGCTTTACAGAATATTATTAAGCATGCAAAGGCAAAAAATGTTACTTTAGCTTTCTCGAATGAAAACGAAAAACTAGTCATTCAAATCACCGATGATGGTGTTGGTTTTGATACTAAAAAGAGTAGAAAAGGAATAGGAATTAAAAATATTAATTCAAGAGTTGCAAAATTACTGGGTAACGTTTCGTTTACATCTGAACCTAATAAAGGAACCCATTTGCAAATTAAAATACCTATAACCTAAGCATGATAGCAAAAAAGTATAATGCCCTAATTATTGATGATCACCCACTAATCGCAGAAGCTTACAAAAGTGCCTTTACTTTTATTGAAAATCAGAAAGATGGAGTATCTTTTCATATTTCAATGGCCAATGATTGTGATACAGCCTGTGAGATTTTAAAGGATTACGCTAAAAATAATGATCATTTGGATATCGTGTTTTTAGACATGCGTTTGCCAGCTTCTAAAGATGGGACTATACTTTCTGGTGAAGATTTGGGTATTAAAATTAATGCAATGCTACCAGAAACAAGAATTATTGTTTCTACTACTTTTAATGATAATTATAGAGTTCATAGTATTTTAAAAAATATTAATCCTGATGGCTTTTTAGTAAAAAATGACATTACGCCTCCGCAATTAGTACAAGCTATAGAAGAAGTTCTCTGCGATCCTCCGTTTTATAGTAAAACAGTAACAAAAATTATGCGTAATGAAGTATCTAGCGAATATTTTATTGATGATGTAGATCGAAAAATCATGTATCAGCTTTCTATTGGTACTATGATGAAAGATTTACCTGATATGGTACATTTATCGCTAAGAGCTATAGAAAAGCGTAAAAGACAGCTTAAAAAGATTTTTGATATTACTAGCACAGATGATCGTGAATTAATTCATGTAGCCAAAGATAAAGGATTTATTTAGTCGGAAGTCGGAAGTCGGAAGTCGGAAGTCGGAAGTCGGAAGTCGGAAGTCGGAAGTCGGAAGTCGGAAGTCGGAAGTTAAAATATAATTTTACTTGTAAAACAAAAAAACTCGCTATTCATTAGCGAGTTTTTTTGTTTTATGTATAAAGTTTGGAATCTTACTATTCTTTGTAAACTCCCATATTAGCATATTTATCCATTCTTTTGGAAATTAAGCTAACTTCATCTAAATCTTTTAATTCATCAAAAGCTTTTAAAATTTGCTCTTGAACGGCTTCGAAAGCTCCTTGTCTGTTTGCATGAGCTCCGCCAACTGGTTCGGTAATGATTCCGTCAATAAGTTTTAACTTTTTCATATCATCACCAGTTAATTTTAAAGCAGCTGCAGCTTGCTCTTTAAACTCCCAACTACGCCATAAAATAGAAGAACAAGATTCAGGAGAAATTACAGTATACCAAGTATTTTCCATCATGTAAACACGATCTCCTACTCCAATACCTAATGCTCCTCCAGAAGCTCCTTCACCAATAACAATAGTAATGATTGGAGTTTTTAAACGAGTCATTTCAAAAATATTTCTTGCAATGGCTTCACCTTGACCGCGTTCTTCTGCTTCTAAACCTGGATAAGCACCTGGAGTATCTAACAATGTTACTACAGGAATTCCAAACTTCTCAGCCATTTTCATTAAACGTAAGGCTTTACGGTATCCTTCAGGATTTGCCATACCAAAATTACGATACTGACGCGTTTTAGTATTGTATCCTTTTTGTTGGCCGATAAACATAAAAGACTGATTTCCGATTTTTCCTAAACCACCAATCATAGCTTTGTCGTCACGAACATTTCTGTCTCCATGCAACTCCATAAACGTATCTCCACAAATTGCTTTGATATAATCTAATGTATACGGTCTGTTAGGATGACGAGACAATTGAACTCGTTGCCAAGGAGTTAAGTTTTTATAAATATCTTTTTTTGCCTTTTCTAACTTCTTTTCGATCTTACTACATGTTTCAGTAACATCTATCTCACTTTCTTTCCCAATATCATGACATTTTGCCAACTGATCCTCTAAGTCCTTAATTGGCATTTCAAAATCTAAATATTCCATTTATTAAAGTTTGATTTTATTTGCTGTTTGTTAAGCAAACATAATAAATTATCGTTGTAATTTCTTTTTAATTTTTGAAGAATTTTTCACTAGACCATTTAATAATACCACAAAAAGCACTATAAACGCTCCATAATAGAACTCTATATTCATTTCTTCTTTTTCTCCAAATATTATTAATGCTAGTATAATTGCGTATACAGGCTCTAAGTTTATTGTTAACATTACTGTGTACGGTGTTAAGTATTTCATCACTTTTACAGAAGCGATAAAAGCATAAGCTGTACATACACTTCCTAAAATAATTAGATAAACCCAATCTGTTCCTAATAAACTAAAAAACTCAGCCGTAAAACTTCCTGAGAAAGCTAAATATACTGTTACACAGGCAACTCCAAAAAACAATTGATAAAATGAGATAGAATCAGCTTCGTATTTTTTAACAAAAAGTCCGTTTAAGACTGCAAATAGAGAAGATAAAAATGCTGATATTAATGCATAAATAATCCCTAAAGTATATTTACTTTCAAAACTAAAAATGATATAAAGACCAAAAATTACGAGTAGCCCTAGTATCATTTCTAAAAGTTTAACCCTTCGTTTAAAAAATATTGGTTCTAATAAAGAAGTAAAAAAAGCACCAGTACTCATGGTTACTAGAGCAACAGAAACATTGGAAACCTTTATAGCTTTAAAAAAAGTGATCCAATGTACAGCAATAATAACTCCTGTTATTGAAAATTCTAAAGCAGCTCTTTTAGTGAGCGTAAAAGATCTATTATTTATTACAAAATATAAGCCTATAAAACCAACAGCAATAAGCATTCTATACCAAACTAAAGGAATGGCATCTATAGATATTAGCTTTCCTAATATGGCTGTAAATCCCCAAATAAATACGATTACATGTAATAAAAGGTAGTTTTTGAGTCTATTTTCTTGATTTGACATAAAGGTAAGTGGCGTATGCACCGAAGACAAAATTCGGCATCCAAACATTAAGTAATGAGTTTGCTCCTGCTACAGCACCTAAAACTTCAGCTACTTTTAAGAAGAATACATAAATAAACATAACTGCAATTCCTAATGCTAAATTTACTCCTATTCCTCCTCTTCTTTTCTTATATGCTAATGCTACGGCTATAATAGTTAGAATGTATGATGCTAGTGGTAAACTAGTTCTTTTATATAATTCTACCCAATAAGCATTTAAATTTTTTACTCCTCGTTTTTTAGAAATATCAATAAACTCTTTTAATTCATTCGATGGCATTTCTTGAGCCATTGCTGATTTATAGTTGAAATCTTTTGGAGTAAAACTGAACAAAGTATCCATTGAACTTCCGAACCAAATGCTGTCTCTGTCTTTGTAAATTTTTCTAGCTTTCCAATTTTGTAATTTAAAAATAGTGTCCTTCCATCGGATATGATCTGCTATTAATTTAAATTTCAGCTTTCTGTCTTCATAAATTGAAGTTGAAAAATGACTTCCCGAGTTTGTTTTTAAGTTATAATTCTGAACAAACATGTATGTACTATCGTTAAGCTGTAAACTAAACTCTTTAACTAACTGATCTTGATAACGTTTTTTCTTTAAATATGTTCTTTCGAATTTTTTTCTAGTTTTACTACTACTTGGAACTACATAATGATTCATTCCTAAAGCGATTACAGTAACGATAGTAGCACCTATAAAATATGGATATAGAAAACGTGTAAACGAAATTTGTGAACTATTAATTGCTACTATTTCAGTATTATTCGCTAATCTGGATGTAAAAACTATTACTGCTAAAAATAATGCCAACGGCATAAAAGTATTTGCATAATAGATGATAAAGTTTTTATAGTAATCATCTACTACCTCTATAAACGTTAAATTTTCATTTCTTAAAAACTTATCTATTTTTTCAGCTATATCTATAGCTACTGCAATAGGTATTAATATAAGCAGGGTAAACAGAAATGTTGTTAAATAACGTTTTAATATGTACCAATCGAGTATTTTCAATTTATAATCGTTTACTCATTTGTTTTACCATTTTATCTTTCCAAACTGCAAAATCTCCTTCTAAAATATGTTTTCTTGCCTCTCTTACTAACCATAAATAAAATCCTAAATTGTGTATAGAAGCAATTTGTTTTCCTAGTAATTCTTTTGATGCAAATAAATGTCTTAGGTATGCTTTAGAATATAAAGTATCTACAAAAGTGATTCCCATTTCATCTATAGCTGAAAAGTCGTTCTCCCACTTTTTATTTTTAATATTTATTGTTCCGTGTGCTGTAAATAACATTCCATTTCTAGCATTTCTGGTAGGCATTACACAATCGAACATATCAACACCTAAAGCTATATTTTCAAGAATATTAATTGGTGTTCCTACTCCCATTAAATATCTTGGTTTATCTTCTGGTAAAATACTACAAACTACATCTGTCATTGCATACATTTCCTCAGCTGGCTCACCTACAGACAAACCTCCAATGGCATTTCCTTCTGCTTCTACTGAAGCAATAAATTCTGCAGATTGCTTACGTAAATCTGTATATGTACTTCCTTGAACAATTGGAAATAATGTTTGATTGTAATCGTATTTAAGTGGCGTTTTTTCTAAGTGATTGATACAACGTTTTAACCAACGATGTGTCATATGCATTGAATTTTTTGCATAATTATAGTCACATGGATATGGAGTACACTCATCGAAAGCCATAATAATATCAGCTCCAATAGAACGCTGAATTTCCATTACATTTTCTGGAGTAAAAAAATGTGTAGAACCATCGATATGACTCTTAAACTTGACTCCTTCTTCATTTATCTTTCTTCTACCTGAAAGAGAATATACTTGATAACCACCACTATCGGTTAAAATATTTCTATCCCAATTCATGAATTTATGCAATCCTCCAGCCTGTTCAAGAATATCTGTTTTTGGCCTTAAATATAAGTGGTAAGTGTTTCCTAAAATGATATCAGGATTTATTTCATCTTTAAGCTCAGATTGATGTACTCCTTTTACTGAAGCTACTGTACCAACTGGCATAAAAATTGGAGTTTCTATAGTACCATGATCTGTGGTTATAACTCCTGCTCTCGCTTTACTTTTAGGATCTTTTAATTTTAAGTCAAATTGCATAGGCGACAAAGATACACATGTAAGTTAAATGTTAAAAAGCACTTCGTTAAAAGTTTCTTATTTTTTGAAGAATATCGTATTACCTACTTCTTCTTTGTCTACCAAATTTAGATTTATAATTCTTTGATTTGGGCTTATTTTTCTTGTTATTAGGTGATTTTTCTTTGGAAGCTTCTTCTGTTTTTACTGAAGTTTTTACCAACTCATTGATTTTATCCATTTCATGACTTGAAAGCTCTCTCCAATCTCCAATTTTTAAACTTCCTAAAGCTACATTCATGATTCGGGTACGTTTTAATTTGGTTACTTCGTATCCTAAATACTCACACATTCTTCTAATTTGTCGATTTAAGCCTTGAGTAAGAATAATTTTAAATGTATTTGAATTAATTTGGGTGACTTTACATTTTTTTGTTACCGTACCTAAAATTGGAATTCCATTTCCCATTCTAGTGATAAAACGCTCGTTAATTTCTTTATTAACCGTTACAATATATTCTTTTTCATGATTGTTTCCTGCTCTTAATATCTTGTTGACGATGTCTCCATCATTTGTTAAAAAGATTAATCCTTCAGAAGGTTTATCTAAACGACCTATTGGAAATAATCGTTGAGGGTGGCCTACAAACTTTACAATATTCTTTCTTTCTTTACTATCTGTTGTACAAACTATACCTACAGGCTTATTTAATGCGATATAAATGGTTTTTGGTTTTGCTTTTAATGGTTTCCCATCTACTTTTACAATATCACCTTCAAAAACTCTATTTCCCAGTTGTGTTGGCTTACCATTTATGGTTACTCTACCTGCAACAATTAATTTCTCAGCTTCTCTTCTAGAACAAATTCCTGTTGAGCTAATAAATTTATTAAGGTTTGTTGATTCACTGTTATTCATTATTACAAAATTAGAATAAAAAAGCCTCAAGTAACTTTACTTAAGGCTTTTTTATTATTCTATATGAGTATAATTGTTAGAACATAATCATTTTTCTTGTACATCTTGCTAAACTTGGCCTACGATCATAATCAAAACCAAGTGTAATCATATGTGTTCCGTTGTTTAATCCTATGATTTCATTTAACGTTAAACTGAATCCATAAGAAACATATAATTTATTCTTTTTTATTCCAAATAAAGGCGCCAATGCATTTGGTCTAAATGGCTGGTCTATTAAAGAAGTATAACTAACTCCACCCCATACATAACCATCACGAATTCTCTTTCTTAATTTTACATTAAAATCAAATCTAGTACGATTAGTAGACTCAAAATGCTCTACAAATAAAGAAGGTTCGAACTCTGTATTTCTATTTACTCTAAAATTATAATTTGTGTATACAGAATAACGTCTTAAAACAGTAGGTTCTCCGGAATTAAAATCATCAATTTTTTTGTCTAATAAATTAACAACATTACCACTAATGGCGAATCTACCAAATCGATATAACATACTAATATCGAAGTTTGATGAATTTAAAACTCTGTTTGGTAAATTTACTGGTGCTCCAGGATTGAATGGATTTTCAAACTCTGAAGTATCTATTCCAAATTGAATGAAACTATAACTAAGACCTAAAGATAAAAAACTGTCATATAGATCACTCAATGTTAAGTGACTTGCTAATGAAAGACGAACTCCTTTTTGACTAGTAAAACCGTTTTTATCATTAAAAACAGTTAATCCACCTCCGAATCGTTCTGCTAATCTTGCTTCCACACTTAGAGATTGCGTGTTAGGTGCATCTTTAACACCTAACCATTGACTTACTCCGTTTAAACGAAATTGGAGTCCAGCTCCAATTCCTGCATAAGCTGGAGATATTAAAAAAGGATTATCTGCCATGTGGTTGACATATTGGGGTAAATCTACCTCTTGGCTTGATAAACGTGCTACTGAAAAAATCAGTAGCACAAATGTTAAAAATGTATTCTTCATTTTATTTTTTTACCTATATAACGTAAAGTGTCCTATTAATCGTTTTTCTTCACCTGTAATTTCTGTGAATTCAATAGTATACCAGTAATCTCCAGAAGGTAATGGTCTTCCTTGATATGTTCCATCCCATCCTTGCTGAATTCCAGAATACAATTGTAACTCTCTTCCATATCTGTCATAAATATAAACTTTTATATTATGATATGGTTGTACATTAATTGGATACCAGAAATCTTGTTGAGAATCTCCATCAGGAGTAAAGAAGTTTGGAACATCAATAGTGATGAATTCACCTCTTACTGTTACAGTTTCCTCACAACCTCTGTCATCTCTTACAGTAATTACATAATCTCTCGTTTGATTTATTGTAAATGTGTTTTCTGATGTAAATGCACTTCCATCTATACTATATTCGTATGGTCCTATACCTCCAGATGCATTTGCTATTAACATATTTAACTGAGAATGATCAATGTTCGCTTCAGTAAATACTAATGGAGCTACTGGAATAACAGTAATTTGCCTAGAAGGAGGCGTACATCCTAATCCTACTGCATGCGTTACTTCTACAGTATAAGTTCCTGGTGTATTTACTGGGAAAATACCAGTATCGTTACTTGCACTTTCTGGACCAGTTAACATGTACACAACTTCATCTCTATAGATTTCGTCAACCGTAGCAGTAATGGTAGCTTGTTGAGTACAATCATAAGTTACATTTAACTCTTCAAAACCTAAATCAACAGCTGGGTCGAAAGTTATTGTTAATGGCGTTGGTACTCTACATCCTCTAGAATCTGTTACAATAACAGCATATGATTGCCCTGAATTTAAGTTATTATAAGTGAAACTAGTTTCTGTTATAGCTAATGTTACTGGTGCACTTCCATCACTTAATCGTAATGTATATGGAGGTGTTCCTCCCATAATATTTACTGTAAACGAAGGTGCTGGATCTGTAACACATGGTTGTTGTACAACTGATGTTAAATCTATTTCTGCTTCTAAAATTGCTGGCTCTAATACTTCAACATTTAATGTATTAGGACAACCATTTTCATCTAATACAGTAATTGTATACATACCTGCAGCTAAATCTGTAAACACGTTAGAAGATTGGAATCTACCTGGTGCTGTATCAATTTCATAAACATAAGTTCCTGTTCCTCCAATTGTATTTAAAGTAATACTACCATCTGTTAAACCATTACAACTTACATTTACTACTGTTGCTGTAGTTTCTAATAAGTCTGGATCTTCAATAGTAACTTCACGTGTATCATCTGTACAGTCAAAACTTGTAACTCTAATTAAATATGTACCTGGACCTATGTTTCTAAATGTATTGTCTGCTTGTGGTCCTGCTATAGAACTAGATGTATTAACATCTATTAATTCATACATATTATTTCCTAAACCTCCAGTAGTTGTAGCTGATAAAACTGCATCAGCATTACCATTACAAGTAATGAATCCTAAAGAAGCATCTAATGTAGCTACTAATGGCTCTAATGCTGGAATTGATACTACAAATGGATCTGAAATACAGTTGTTAGCATCTCTAACGTAGAACTCGTGATCACCTGCTGGTACTGAGAATACATTAGAAGCTACAAACGTTGAACCGTCTACACTATATTCGTAAGCACCTGTACCACCCATTCCGCTAACTTCAACTGTAGCATTTGGGCTAGTACAAGAAATAATACTAGTTACTACTGCACTAGCAATAATTTCTGTTGGCTCATTTACAGTGATACTTCTTGTATTTCTACAACTGAATTCATCATAAACTGTTACTTGATATACTCCTGCTCCTAACCCTGTAAATATATTAGAAGATTGAATTGCTGTAGAAGTTCCGTCAGGGAATTCTAGGCTATATGAGTAAACTGGTGTAGCAACTTGCGCTCCTCCTGTTACTCCCGTAACAGTTATTACTGCTGTTTCATCACCTTCACATTCTATCTGTGTTGTTACTTGAGGAACAAAATCTATTATTGTAGGGTCAGTTAATGTAAATGTGTCTACAATAGAACATCCATTAGCATCTACAACTGTTACTTCATAATTACCTGCAGTTAAACCTCCTATAATATTATTAGTTCCAAAGGCTTGAACTGTAGTAGATGTGGTCGAATTTATTAACTGATATTCATAACCACCCCATCCACCTGTTGGTGTGATTGTAACTTCTCCACTATCATTTGTAACACATGTAATAGGAGTTGTACTTAAAGCAATACTTAAGGCTGCTGTTGGAGCTTCAATAATTACTTCTGGTGATGTAACAGGACAGAATGGATTATCTGTCATGGTAACTTCAACATAATAAGTACCTGCAGCTAACATATTAACTGTAACTGGACCTGAGCCTGCTGCTACTGATACCAATCCTCCTACTGTAAAGTCATCTGCTGTATTTGTAGTTCCGTTTGTATTAAATACTTGATAATCGAAAGTACCTGTATATGGTGTACTAGCAGCAAAATCAAATATTAAAGAACCATCTGTATCAGTTATACAACTCACATTATTACCTCTATTGATGTCTAAATCAAAAGTTGGTATATCTAATACCTGATGTGATGTTGCTATTATACATCTTGTTGATGTATTCTCTATAGTTATATTATAACTTCCAGTACCTAATCCTGTAAAGTTACTACTCACTGTACTACCTGCTGATGGACCATTTATCGTATTACTTGAAGTAAATCCTCCTGCACCTGTAATTGTGAATATTAAATCTTCACCTGCTCCTAATGCACTTGTAAGATCTACTGAAACTGTGATCTCCTCACCTCCTGCTGGTAAAACTCTACAATCAATATCTTTTGTAACTGTAACCTGTGGATTACTTAACGCATTGAACGCTGGAATAAAGGCTGTAGTATTCGCTGAACATCCCTCATCATCGAAAACAGTAATCGATACATTTCCACCTAAAATATTACTTACTGCGAAATCAAAGCTTCCACTATTTTGAGTAATATCATCAGTTGTATCTGCTGGAGTAGCATTATCGTAAACAAATTCTACTCGTACATAGTTTCCGCTTCCACCTGATACATCACTAGCATTTACCGTAACAACTGCTGCATCTGTAAAGTTTTCAGTTGTACATCCAAATGCTGTGACTACTGGAGCAGTTGTGAAGTTTACTACTGGTAACTCTGTAATAGTAATCGTAGCTGAATTCGAAGTACATCCGTTTGTTCCTGTTGCTGTTACTACATAATCTCCAGGGGCTAAACCTGTAAACTGTGTCGTAGTAGTCGTTGCAGTAAACGTTCCTCCAGCTGTTAAGGTTCCATTGATCTCGTAGCTTAATGGTAATAATCCATTATCTACTGCAACCATCTCAATAATACCTTCATTACTTCCATTACAATTACCATTGTCTATAGCCGATGCTGTAAAGTCTGGTAATATTACTGGATTAACTGTGATCGTACGAGTACGTGAACAAACTGGTGTAACTCCTATATCATAAACATTTACTGTATACGTATCTGCCGATGAAACTGCGAAACTAACTGTAGCTCCTCCTGTTCCTGTACGACTTACAATTACTCCTGCACCACTATCAAATACTTCATATTCATAGTTCCCTGATCCTGAACTAATCGATAACTCTATCGTAGCATCTGGACTTGCACTACAATCTAATAACTTGGTCGTATTTAATGCAAACTCTAAGTTTGGCTCTAATGTAATCGTTGGACTTGGACTTGTACCTGGACAACTATTACTATCATTCACCTGAACAGTGTAATTTCCTGCTGGTAAATTCGTAAATACATTGGTAGTCTGGTTGCGAATCTCTACTCCTCCACCATCTAATAAAATATATGTATAACTTCCTGAACCACCTAATGCGGTAACTGTGATGCTTCCACCTCCAGTTAAATCACAAGCATTGTCATCTTTTACTAAACTAAAGGTAACTGCTGCTGGTTCAGTTAAAGTAACTGTATCGCTATCAATACAACCGTTAGCATCTCGTACACGAACTGTATAAGTACCGTCAACTAATGGTAGACTTGAACTTCCTGTAAATACATTACTTGTTGTATAAGCTACTAAAACTCCTGAACCATCTTCTAATTGATATTCATAACTACCCCATCCACCTACTGCGTTTACTGTGATACTTCCATCATTGCTTCCATTACATGTTGGATTTACATCAACGGTAGTAAAGTCTAATGCAGCTGTTGGTGAATCTATTGTTACTTCTGCTGAACTAACTGGACAGAATGGACTATCGGTCATGGTAACTTCAACATAATAAGTACCTGCACCTAAAGTATTAACTGTAACTGGACCTGAGCCTGCTGCTACTGATACCAATCCTCCTACTGTAAAGTCATCTCCTGGAGCTGCTGTACCATTGGTGTTGAATATCTGGTAATCGTATGCGCCTGCATATGGACTACTACTAGCAAAATCAAAAGTGATTGAGCCGTTTGTATCTCCAAAACAAACAACATTACTGTCTCTGTTAATATCTAAATCAAAACTTGGAATTGCATCAACTTGATGTGAGGTCGTCAGTACACAACGTGTTACTGAGTTCTCGATAGTTATACTATAAATATCACTACCTAATCCTGTAAAGCTACTACTCACTGTACTACCTGCTGATGGACCATTTACCGTATTACTTGAAGTAAATCCTCCTGCACCTGTAATTGTGAATATTAAATCTTCACCTGCTCCTAATGCACTTGTAAGATCTACTGAAACTGTGATCTCCTCACCTCCTGCTGGTAAAACTCTACAATCAATATCTTTTGTAACTGTAACCTGTGGATTACTTAACGCATTGAACGCTGGAATAAAGGCTGTAGTATTTGCTGAACATCCCTCATCATCGAAAACAGTAATCGATACATTTCCGCCTAAAACATTGCTCGTTGTAAAGCTAAAACTTGTACCATCTTGAGTGATATCGTCTCCTGTAGCTGCTGTACCATTATCATAAACAAACTCTACTCGTACATAGTTTCCGCTTCCGCCTGATACATCACTAGCATTTACCGTAACAACTGCTGAATCTGTGTTATTATCTGTAGTACAGCCAAATCCTGTGACTACTGGAGCAGTTGTGAAGTTTACTACTGGTAACTCTGTAATAGTAATCGTAGCTGAATTCGAAGTACATCCGTTTGTTCCTGTTGCTGTTACTACATAATCTCCAGGGGCTAAACCTGTAAATTGTGTCGTAGTAGTCGTTGCAGTAAACGTTCCTCCAGCTGTTAAGGTTCCATTGATTTCGTAACTTAATGGTAATAATCCATTATCTACTGCAACCATCTCAATAATACCTTCATTACTTCCATTACAATTACCATTGTCTATAGCCGATGCTGTAAAGTCTGGTAATATTACTGGATTAACTGTGATCGTACGAGTACGTGAACAAACTGGTGTAACTCCTATATCATAAACATTTACTGTATACGTATCTGCCGATGAAACTGCGAAACTAACTGTAGCTCCTCCTGTTCCTGTACGACTTACAATTACTCCTGCTCCACTATCAAACACTTCATATTCATAGTTCCCTGATCCTGAACTAATCGATAACTCTATCGTAGCATCTGGACTTGCACTACAATCTAATAACTTGGTCGTATTTAATGCAAACTCTAAGTTTGGCTCTAATGTAATGGTTGGACTTGGACTTGTACCTGGACAACTATTACTATCATTAACCTGAACAGTGTAATTTCCTGCTGGTAAATTCGTAAATACATTGGTAGTCTGGTTACGAATCTCTACTCCTCCGCCATCTAATAAAATATATGTGTAACTTCCTGAACCACCTAATGCGGTAACTGTGATGCTTCCGCCTCCAGTTAAATCACAAGCATTGTCATCTTTTACTAAACTAAAGGTAACTGCTGCTGGTTCAGTTAAAGTAACTGTATCGCTATCTATACAACCATTAGCATCTCGTACACGAACTGTATAAGTACCGTCAACTAATGGTAGACTTGAACTTCCTGTAAATACATTACTTGTTGTATAAGCTACTAAAACTCCTGAACCATCTTCTAATTGATATTCATAACTACCCCATCCGCCTACTGCGTTTACTGTAATACTTCCATCATTGCTTCCATTACAGGTTGGATTTACATCAACAGTAGTAAAGTCTAGTGCAGCTGTTGGTGAATCTATTGTCACTTCTGCTGAACTAACTGGACAGAATGGACTATCGGTCATGGTAACTTCAACATAATAAGTACCTGCACCTAAAGTATTAACTGTAACTGGACCTGAGCCTGCTGCTACTGATACCAATCCTCCTACTGTAAAGTCATCTCCTGGAGCTGCTGTACCATTGGTGTTGAATATCTGGTAATCGTATGCGCCTGCATATGGACTACTACTAGCAAAATCAAAAGTGATTGAGCCGTTTGTATCTCCAAAACAAACAACATTACTGTCTCTGTTAATATCTAAATCAAAACTTGGAATTGCATCAACTTGATGTGAGGTCGTCAGTACACAACGTGTTACTGAGTTCTCGATAGTTATACTATAAATATCACTACCTAATCCTGTAAAGCTACTACTCACTGTACTACCTGCTGATGGACCATTTACCGTATTACTTGAAGTAAATCCTCCTGCACCTGTAATTGTGAATATTAAATCTTCACCTGCTCCTAATGCACTTGTAAGATCTACTGAAACTGTGATCTCCTCACCTCCTGCTGGTAAAACTCTACAATCAATATCTTTTGTAACTGTAACCTGTGGATTACTTAACGCATTGAACGCTGGAATAAAGGCTGTAGTATTTGCTGAACATCCCTCATCATCGAAAACAGTAATCGATACATTTCCGCCTAAAACATTGCTCGTTGTAAAGCTAAAACTTGTACCATCTTGAGTGATATCGTCTCCTGTAGCTGCTGTACCATTATCATAAACAAACTCTACTCGTACATAGTTTCCGCTTCCGCCTGATACATCACTAGCATTTACCGTAACAACTGCTGAATCTGTGTTATTATCTGTAGTACAGCCAAATCCTGTGACTACTGGAGCAGTTGTGAAGTTTACTACTGGTAACTCTGTAATGGTAATCGTAGCTGAATTCGAAGTACATCCGTTTGTTCCTGTTGCTGTTACTACATAATCTCCAGGGGCTAAACCTGTAAATTGTGTCGTAGTAGTCGTTGCAGTAAACGTTCCTCCAGCTGTTAAGGTTCCATTGATTTCGTAACTTAATGGTAATAATCCATTATCTACTGCAACCATCTCAATAATACCTTCATTACTTCCATTACAATTACCATTGTCTATAGCCGATGCTGTAAAGTCTGGTAATATTACTGGATTAACTGTGATCGTACGAGTACGTGAACAAACTGGTGTAACTCCTATATCATAAACATTTACTGTATACGTATCTGCCGATGAAACTGCGAAACTAACTGTAGCTCCTCCTGTTCCTGTACGACTTACAATTACTCCTGCTCCACTATCAAACACTTCATATTCATAGTTCCCTGATCCCTGAACTAATCGATAACTCTATCGTAGCATCTGGACTTGCACTACAATCTAATAACTTGGTCGTATTTAATGCAAACTCTAAGTTTGGCTCTAATGTAATGGTTGGACTTGGACTTGTACCTGGACAACTATTACTATCATTAACCTGAACAGTGTAATTTCCTGCTGGTAAATTCGTAAATACATTGGTAGTCTGGTTGCGAATCTCTACTCCTCCGCCATCTAATAAAATATATGTGTAACTTCCTGAACCTCCTAATGCGGTAACTGTGATGCTTCCACCTCCAGTTAAATCACAAGCATTGTCATCTTTTACTAAACTAAAGGTAACTGCTGCTGGTTCAGTTAAAGTAACTGTATCGCTATCAATACAACCGTTAGCATCTCGTACACGAACTGTATAAGTACCGTCAACTAATGGTAAACTTGAACTTCCTGTAAATACATTACTTGTTGTATAAGCTACTAAAACTCCTGAACCATCTTCTAATTGATATTCATAACTACCCCATCCACCTACTGCGTTTACTGTGATACTTCCATCATTGCTTCCATTACATGTTGGATTTACATCAACGGTAGTAAAGTCTAATGCAGCTGTTGGTGAATCTATTGTTACTTCTGCTGAACTAACTGGACAGAATGGACTATCAGTCATAGTAACTTCAACATAATACGTACCTGCACCTAAAGTATTAACTGTAACTGGACCTGAGCCTGCTGCTACTGATACCAAGCCTCCTACTGTAAAGTCATCTCCTGGAGCTGCTGTACCATTGGTGTTGAATATCTGGTAATCGTATGCGCCTGCATATGGACTGCTACTAGCAAAATCAAAAGTGATTGAACCGTTTGTATCTCCAAAACAAACAACATTACTGTCTCTGTTAATATCTAAATCGAAACTTGGAATTGCATCAACTTGATGTGAGGTCGTCAGTACACAACGTGTTACTGAGTTCTCGATAGTTATACTATGTAATTATCACTACCTAATCCTGTAAAGCTACTACTCACTGTACTACCTGCTGATGGACCATTTACCGTATTACTTGAAGTAAATCCTCCTGCGCCTGTAATTGTGAATATTAAATCTTCACCTGCTCCTAATGCACTTGTAAGATCTACTGAAACTGTAATCTCCTCACCTCCTGCTGTAGTAAAATCTACCTCAATCACTGTATCTACTGAAACTGTAATCTTCACCCTGCTGGATTACTTATTAACGCATTGGAACGCTGGAATAAAGGCTGTAGTATTCGCTGAACATCCCTCATCATCGAAAACAGTAATCGATACATTTCCACCTAAAACATTGCTCGTTGTAAAGCTAAAGCTTGTACCATCTTGAGTGATATCGTCTCCTGTAGCTGCTGTACCATTATCATAAACAAACTCTACTCGTACATAGTTTCCGCTTCCGCCTGATACATCACTAGCATTTACCGTAACAACTGCTGAATCTGTGTTATTATCTGTAGTACAGCCAAATCCTGTAACTACTGGAGCTGTTGTGAAGTTTACTACTGGTAACTCTGTAATGGTAATCGTAGCTGAATTTGATGTACATCCGTTTGTTCCTGTTGCTGTTACTACATAATCTCCAGGGGCTAAACCTGTAAACTGTGTCGTAGTAGTCGTTGCAGTAAACGTTCCTCCAGCTGTTAAAGTTCCATTGATCTCGTAACTTAATGGTAATAATCCATTATCTACTGCAACCATCTCAATAATACCTTCATTACTTCCATTACAATTACCATTATCGATAGCCAATGCTGTAAAGTCTGGTAATATAACTGGATTAACTGTGATTCGTCTAGTCACACTACAACCTGAAGGTACATCTGTAACTACAACCTCATAAGTACCATCTGTAGTTACAATATGGTCTTCAAAAGTATCTGTACCCGATATAGTTCCGCTCGTAAGAGCTGGATCTGCTGTAGGAGCAACTCCATTAATAGTGTAAGTAAAGTTTCCTGTAGCACCTAAGTCTACACCTGAAGCTACTGTAATTCTGATTATTGCTTCCCCTGGTGTACAATTTAAATTTTGTTGTATCGCTAAGTTAAAATCTAATTCTTCATATAAAGTAACTGGAACTGTAGTACTAGTACATCCATTAGCGTCTCTTATAATTACATTATAATTACCTGGTGCTAAACCACTCTCAGTAAATGAAGTGTCTGATGTAGGAGCACTATAAGTTGTTCCTCCGTCAATAGAATATTGATAAGGTGCAGTACCTCCAATAGTCTGTACCCCATTAGCTGTTGTTATTGTGATACTTTTATCTGTTGAACAAGTACTTGATGTAACATCTGCTACTTCTAAAACAGGTGGTTGGCTTACCGTTAAAGTTTCTGGTCCTAATGTTGTTGTACAACTATTTCCATTGCTATCTGTGATGATAACTGAAACATCTACAGGAGAGGTTATAGTTGTAACATCAGCAAAGGCTACTTCTACTGTGTTTCCACTTAATGTCGCTGTTGCATTGGTAACTGTTCCTAGTGTAAATGTATATGGTGGAAAACCTCCTACTACGTTATCTATTCTTACAACTCCTGGTGTATCACATGTAATGTCATTTACTACTGTTAGATCACCTGAAATTGGTACTCCTTCTATTATTTGAACATCTTCACTACCAAACATACAGCCGGAAGGTGAAGAAGTTGTTTCAATATAATAACGTCCTTCTCCTAAACCTGAAACTGTAATATCTGCAAAACCATTTTGTGTTATACCAGTAAATCCTGGTACTGCTACGCCTGCGTTGGTAACATCATCTCTTCTATATAATGTGTAATCAAAAGGATCAGATAAATCTCCAGATGTATTTGTTATTGTAAAAGTAATACTACCTGTATCTGGTGGTCCTCCTGCACAATCATCACTTGTTGCTGTTCCTACTAAAAGAACCCCTGGTGTAAATGTATCATAAACGTCTTCATTATTTTCTTCTATACACCCTGAAGCATCTCTAACATAGAATGTATATGTAAGACCTGGAGTTAAACCACTAAAAGTTCTTGTTCTTGTTGGATCTGGACTTCCAGAAGCATCTGCTGGGAACCAAACTGTTGGATCATCAATAGCAAATTCGAATGGAGGTGCTCCATTTATCGCTTCTACAGTGACACTAAATCCTCCTGCACAAGTAGCAGGATTAGCTACAGGGTCTACAATTAAACCTTCTACATTAAACGGAATGGTGTAAGGAGGGAAAGTTGTTAAACAACGTACTGTTGCTCCATCAACTATACGTATAACTGGATTTACTATTGTTCCTTGATTTATTCCTGTAAAAGTTGGTGAAGTTTGCCAAGTAGCTCCATTATCTGAACTAAATTCTAATGTATATGGTGCTACTGAAGGAAAACCTGAAAATTCAAATCCAAATAAACTTTCGTTTCCAACAAATGGTGTTCCACATGCAGGAAGAATAGGATCTATATTCGCAGTTAATACTGGTGGATCCGTTAAAGTTACAGATGCAGTATCTGTACATCCTAAATCATCTGTTATAGAAACTGTATAATTTCCTGCAGGTAAACTATTAAACGTATAATTAGTTCCTGTAAAATCATTAACATTTGTAGTTGTACTACCATCAGTTATTGATAAATCATGTGGTGATAAACCATCTGATATTACTACTTCTATGCTACCTGTGTCTCCATTACATGTAGGTTGAGTATCTGTTAAACTTATAGAAACATTAGTTAATGTATTAACTATAACATCTTCTAATAAAAATTCACAATATCCTGAATTTCCATTGTTATCTCTTACGTAAACATCATAAGTATTTCCTGATAAAGCTATTGGGTTAGTATTACTAAATGTTGCATCTGCTGGAGTTCCTGCATTTGCTAGTGTAACAGAATATACATAAGTACCTGCTCCTGTTCCTCCTAAAGCATTAACTGTTATTGATCCGTCGTTACAGCTAGCATCTATAATATCAACAGATGCTGTTAATTGTTCATTTATTACTCTAACTAATTGTGTATTTGTACATCCTCTTCCATCAACTACATCGATTGTATAACTACCTGCTCCTAATCCTGTAAATGTAAATGTCGAAGTTCCTGGTGTTTGTGGAGCACCACCATTTAAAATATACTGATAATCTCCATTTCCAGAAGTAACATTTACTACAATCTCTCCATTTGTTCCATCAAAACAAGCTGTTGGAGTCGCAGTAAATACCACAGTAGCAGGACCAACAACATTTATTGGTGCTGATGCTGGTGATAAACATCCGTTAGAATCCATAGCTATAATCGTATGGCTTCCTACTGCAACATCTGTAAATGGTCCTGATTGGAATGCTCCTGTTGAATCTAATTGATATGTATATGGACCTGTACCTCCTGTAGCACTCGGGGTAATTGTTGCTCCAACTGCTGGATTACATGTTGGATCTTGGGTAATACTTCCACTTGCAACTACTGGTGCTGGCTCTGTAATGGTTACTGATCCTAATGAAATATCACACTGTGTACCATTAACTGTAGTACGAATACGAACATCATAATTCCCTGCTCCTAATGTATTTACTACAACTGGACTCGTTGAAACTGGAGCGGACCAACTTGTACCTCCATCAGTACTAAATTCAAATGAACTTCCAAAATTGCTCGCACTTATTTCTATACTTGCATTTGTATCTCCATTACAAACTGCATCGGTCAGTTTACTTACTGAACCTAATAATTCTTGATTGTCTAAAACGGTAACTATCACATCTGTAGTACAAGCGCGTCCGTAATCAACTGTAATAGTATAATTACCATTTGTTAATCCTGGAAATACTCCTGTACTATTTGTCGTTCCTCCTAAAGTATAGGTATAACTTGGATCTACTGGAGTAATTGATATATTTCCGTCTCCATTACACTCATAACTAACACTTGAACTAAACGTTGGTAAAGCTGGTAATGGATCTATAACGATATTAGGTAAACTTATCTCACAACCATTATCATCGCGAACGGTTAAAACATAAGTACCTTCTGTTAAATTATTATAAACTAAATCACTAGAGTAAACTCCGTTAACTCCATAACTATATGGTGAAGTACCACCCATAGCCCCTGTAAAAGTGATCTGACCGTTCTGAACACAAGTGTAATTTTGTGTAAGACTAGCTGTACTTATTAATGCTGTTGGTGCAGCTATAGTTACACTAACTGGTGCCGAACTACAACCGTTGCCATCTGTAATTACAAACTCATAATCTCCGTCTGATAAACCTGTATAATTACGGATAACATCACTCGAAGTAGCCGTAGCAATAGCTGTCCCTGTACTTGTAACTGTGACTGTGTAATCTGCAACTCCATCTGAAATGCTAATATTAATAGCACCACTATCGCCTGAACATGAAGGTTGCGTTGGTGTAACAACAACACTTGGATTGACAATAGAACCAACTGTGATGGTTTCATTATAGATACATCCTAATCCATCACGAACCGAAACATCATAACTTCCTCCTGTGGTTATTGGGAAGGTGTTACTCGAAACATAATTAGTTGCTCCTCCTGAAGTAACTACTGAATATTCATATGAATTATTTCCTCCACTTGCTGTTATAGTAACACTTCCGTCGTTACATGTAACTGGACTTGTTGCAACTGTAGCGGTTAAAACTGGATTGATAACTTCTGTCGAAGCTAGTGAAACACAGCCAAATCCATCACGAACTAAAACTTCATAACTTCCTGGAATTAAACCTGTAAATACAAAAGTTGATGATGCTGGACTTGGAACTGACCAACTCGCTCCATTATCAATACTAAAATTATAATCACTTCCCGATCCTCCTGATGCTGTAACTGAAATCTCTCCGTTACTTCCATTATAACAAACTGTAGGAGTAGCTACATGAGTAGGATTTGAAGGTGCTACAACATTTATTGGTGCTGATGCTGGTGATAAACATCCGTTAGAATCCATAGCTATAATCGTATGGCTTCCTACTGCAACATCAGTAAATGGTCCTGATTGGAATGCTCCTGTTGAATCTAATTGATATGTGTATGGACCTGTACCTCCTGTAGCACTCGGGGTAATTGTTGCTCCAACTGCTGGATTACATGTAGGATCTTGAGTAATACTTCCACTTGCAACTACTGGTGCTGGTTCTGTAATGGTTACTGATCCTAATGAAATATCACACTGTGTACCATTAACTGTAGTACGAATACGAACATCATAATTTCCTGCTCCTAATGTATTTACTACAACTGGACTTGTTGAAACTGGAGCGGACCAACTTGTACCTCCATCAGTACTAAATTCAAATGAACTTCCAAAATTGCTCGCACTTATTTCTATACTTCCATTTGTATCTCCATTACAAACTGCATCGGTCAGTTTACTTACTGAACCTAATAATTCTTGATTGTCTAAAACGGTAACTATCACATCTGTAGTACAAGCGCGTCCGTAATCAACTGTAATAGTATAATTACCATTTGTTAATCCTGGAAATACTCCTGTACTGTTTGTCGTTCCTCCTAAAGTATAGGTATAACTTGGATCTACTGGAGTAATTGATATATTTCCGTCTCCATTACACTCATAACTAACACTTGAACTAAACGTTGGTAAAGCTGGTAATGGATCTATAACGATATTAGGTAAACTTATCTCACAACCATTATCATCTCGAACCGTTAAAACATAAGTACCTTCTGTTAAATTATTATAAACTAAATCACTAGAGTAAACTCCGTTAACTCCATAACTATATGGTGGAGTACCACCCATAGCTCCTGTAAAAGTAATCTGACCATTCTGAACACAAGTGTAATTTTGTGTAAGACTAGCTGTACTTGTTAATGCTGTTGGTGCGGCTATAGTTACACTAACTGGTGCCGAACTACAACCGTTGCCATCTGTAATTACAAACTCATAATCTCCATCTGATAAACCTGTATAATTACGGATAACATCACTCGAAGTAGCCGTAGCAATAGCTGTCCCTGTACTTGTAACTGTGACTGTATAATCTGCAACTCCATCTGAAATGCTAATATTAATAGCACCACTATCGCCTGAACATGAAGGTTGCGTTGGTGTAACAACAACACTTGGATTAGCAACAGAACCAACTGTGATGGTTTCATTATAGATACATCCTAATCCATCACGAACCGAAATGTCATAACTTCCTCCTGTAGTTATTGGGAAGGTGTTACTCGAAACATAATTAGTTGCTCCTCCTGAAGTAACTACTGAATATTCATATGAATTATTTCCTCCACTTGCTGTTATAGTAACACTTCCGTCGTTACATGTAACTGGACTTGTTGCTACTGTAGCGGTTAAAACTGGATTGATAACTTCTGTCGAAGCTAGTGAAACACAGCCAAATCCATCACGAACTAAAACTTCATAACTTCCTGGAGTTAAACCTGTAAATACAAAAGTTGATGATGCTGGACTTGGAACTGACCAACTCGCTCCATTATCAATACTAAAATTATAATCACTTCCCGATCCTCCTGATGCTGTAACTGAAATCTCTCCGTTACTTCCATTATAACAAACCGTAGGAGTAGCTACATGAGTAGGATTTGAAGGTGCAACAACATTTATTGGTGCTGATGCTGGTGATAAACATCCGTTAGAATCCATAGCTATAATCGTATGGCTTCCTACTGCAACATCTGTAAATGGTCCTGATTGGAATGCTCCTGTTGAATCTAATTGATATGTATATGGACCTGTACCTCCTGTAGCACTCGGGGTAATTGTTGCTCCAACTGCTGGATTACATGTTGGATCTTGGGTAATACTTCCACTTGCAACTACTGGTGCTGGCTCTGTAATGGTTACTGATCCTAATGAAATATCACACTGTGTACCATTAACTGTAGTACGAATACGAACATCATAATTCCCTGCTCCTAATGTATTTACTACAACTGGACTCGTTGAAACTGGAGCGGACCAACTTGTACCTCCATCAGTACTAAATTCAAATGAACTTCCAAAATTGCTCGCACTTATTTCTATACTTGCATTTGTATCTCCATTACAAACTGCATCGGTCAGTTTACTTACTGAACCTAATAATTCTTGATTGTCTAAAACGGTAACTATCACATCTGTAGTACAAGCGCGTCCGTAATCAACTGTAATAGTATAATTACCATTTGTTAATCCTGGAAATACTCCTGTACTATTTGTCGTTCCTCCTAAAGTATAGGTATAACTTGGATCTACTGGAGTAATTGATATATTTCCGTCTCCATTACACTCATAACTAACACTTGAACTAAACGTTGGTAAAGCTGGTAATGGATCTATAACGATATTAGGTAAACTTATCTCACAACCATTATCATCGCGAACGGTTAAAACATAAGTACCTTCTGTTAAATTATTATAAACTAAATCACTAGAGTAAACTCCGTTAACTCCATAACTATATGGTGAAGTACCACCCATAGCCCCTGTAAAAGTGATCTGACCGTTCTGAACACAAGTGTAATTTTGTGTAAGACTAGCTGTACTTGTTAATGCTGTTGGTGCAGCTATAGTTACACTAACTGGTGCCGAACTACAACCGTTGCCATCTGTAATTACAAACTCATAATCTCCGTCTGATAAACCTGTATAATTACGGATAACATCACTCGAAGTAGCCGTAGCAATAGCTGTCCCTGTACTTGTAACTGTGACTGTGTAATCTGCAACTCCATCTGAAATGCTAATATTAATAGCACCACTATCGCCTGAACATGAAGGTTGCGTTGGTGTAACAACAACACTTGGATTGACAATAGAACCAACTGTGATGGTTTCATTATAGATACATCCTAATCCATCACGAACCGAAACATCATAACTTCCTCCTGTGGTTATTGGGAAGGTGTTACTCGAAACATAATTAGTTGCTCCTCCTGAAGTAACTACTGAATATTCATATGAATTATTTCCTCCACTTGCTGTTATAGTAACACTTCCGTCGTTACATGTAACTGGACTTGTTGCAACTGTAGCGGTTAAAACTGGATTGATAACTTCTGTCGAAGCTAGTGAAACACAGCCAAATCCATCACGAACTAAAACTTCATAACTTCCTGGAATTAAACCTGTAAATACAAAAGTTGATGATGCTGGACTTGGAACTGACCAACTCGCTCCATTATCAATACTAAAATTATAATCACTTCCCGATCCTCCTGATGCTGTAACTGAAATCTCTCCGTTACTTCCATTATAACAAACTGTAGGAGTAGCTACATGAGTAGGATTTGAAGGTGCTACAACATTTATTGGTGCTGATGCTGGTGATAAACATCCGTTAGAATCCATAGCTATAATCGTATGGCTTCCTACTGCAACATCAGTAAATGGTCCTGATTGGAATGCTCCTGTTGAATCTAATTGATATGTATATGGACCTGTACCTCCTGTAGCACTCGGGGTAATTGTTGCTCCAACTGCTGGATTACATGTTGGATCTTGGGTAATACTTCCACTTGCAACTACTGGTGCTGGCTCTGTAATAGTTACTGATCCTAATGAAATATCACACTGTGTACCATTAACTGTAGTACGAATACGAACATCATAACTCCCTGATCCTAATGTATTTACTACAACTGGACTCGTTGAAACTGGAGCTGACCAACTTGTACCTCCATCAGTACTAAATTCAAATGAACTTCCAAAATTGCTCGCACTTATTTCTATACTTCCATTTGTATCTCCATTACAAACTGCATCGGTCAGTTTACTTACTGAACCTAATAATTCTTGATTGTCTAAAACGGTAACTATCACATCTGTAGTACAAGCGCGTCCGTAATCAACTGTAATAGTATAATTACCATTTGTTAATCCTGGAAATACTCCTGTACTATTTGTCGTTCCTCCTAAAGTGTAGGTATAACTTGGATCTACTGGAGTAATTGATATATTTCCGTCTCCATTACACTCATAACTAACACTTGAACTAAACGTTGGTAAAGCTGGTAATGGATCTATAACGATATTAGGTAAACTTATCTCACAACCATTATCATCTCGAACCGTTAAAACATAAGTACCTTCTGTTAAATTATTATAAACTAAATCACTAGAGTAAACTCCGTTAACTCCATAACTATATGGTGGAGTACCACCCATAGCTCCTGTAAAAGTAATCTGACCATTCTGAACACAAGTGTAATTTTGTGTAAGACTAGCTGTACTTGTTAATGCTGTTGGTGCGGCTATAGTTACACTAACTGGTGCCGAACTACAACCGTTGCCATCTGTAATTACAAACTCATAATCTCCATCTGATAAACCTGTATAATTACGGATAACATCACTCGAAGTAGCCGTAGCAATAGCTGTCCCTGTACTTGTAACTGTGACTGTATAATCTGCAACTCCATCTGAAATGCTAATATTAATAGCACCACTATCGCCTGAACATGAAGGTTGCGTTGGTGTAACAACAACACTTGGATTAGCAACAGAACCAACTGTGATGGTTTCATTATAGATACATCCTAATCCATCACGAACCGAAATGTCATAACTTCCTCCTGTAGTTATTGGGAAGGTGTTACTTGAAACATAATTAGTTGCTCCTCCTGAAGTAACTACTGAATATTCATATGAATTATTTCCTCCACTTGCTGTTATAGTAACACTTCCGTCGTTACATGTAACTGGACTTGTTGCAACTGTAGCGGTTAAAACTGGATTGATAACTTCTGTCGAGGCTAGTGAAACACAGCCAAATCCATCACGAACTAAAACTTCATAACTTCCTGGAGTTAAACCTGTAAATACAAAAGTTGATGATGCTGGACTTGGTACTGACCAACTCGCTCCATTATCAATACTAAAATTATAATCACTTCCAGATCCTCCTGATGCTGTAACTGAAATCTCTCCGTTACTTCCATTGTAACAAACTGTAGGAGTAGCTACATGAGTAGGATTTGAAGGTGTAGGAATATCTACTTCAAAAGGTACACATCCTACAGCATTCACTGTCATTCTTACATTATCTATAAAATTCCCTATAGATAAACGACCTGAAGCTGTGGAAATTGCGACGAAAGAAATTACAGTAGTTGTTTGGCCAACTGGAACTGTATAAGAACCTGAATATGTTCCCCATGTAGTATTTCCATCAGACATAGTTTGGGTGAAATTAGCTGTTACTAAATCTCCTCCGATTCTTACTTCTGCAACATCTGTTCCACTTCTTCCTCTATGGTCTAAAGACCAATTGATAATATCTCCTGGAATTGTACAAAATTCTTGGTACAAAGCAGATGCTTCATCTGCATTTAACTCTGCAAAATAATCTCCATCTGATGCTGGAACTCCTTGATTACCATCTCTCCATATTTCTACTCTGTTATTGGAAGCAGTACTATCCCAACCATCTAATTGATTCTCATCAAAAATTCTAAAAGTTGTAATACCGGAAGGAACACTTTCAAAACTTCCATTAGTAAATGGATCTGTTGAACAACCGCATTCAGTACAATTATTACCGTCTCTTATATTAACTGTATAAGTTCCAGGTGCTAATCCTGAAAATACAGTTGAAGTTTGCCAAGTTGTTCCATTATCAATACTATATTCATATGGTGGCGTTCCTCCACTTCCTTGGACATCAATTGTAGCTGTACCTCCATTACAATCAGGACTTGTAGTAATTGTTCCTGTAACATTTAATGGTGTTGGCTCTGTGATCGTTACATCTCCTAAATCTAACTCACAAATGATAGTTCCAGATGTTTCACGGATTCTAACATTATGAGTACCAGCTGCAACACCTACAATTCTAAAAGGATTATCTCCTGTAGATGACCAACTAGCTCCACCATCAATAGAGTATTCATAACTTCCTCCATTAAAATTATTTGCTTGTATTGTTATTGATCCATTATTTGAAGAGTTACATTCAGAATTTGTAGAAGAAACAATACTACCATTAAATTGCTGATTCTGTAAAACATTTATGATAAAATCTCTAGGACAAGCTCTGTCAGCTCTTACTGTGAAGGTATGTGCTGCTGGGTTTACATTTGTAAAAACATTTGAAGCTTGAGGTGTTCCTCCATCTATACTATAAGTATATGTTAATGAAGGGGTTGCTGGAGCTATTAAAGTTACTGTAGCAGTTCCATCACAATTGTAATCTATAGTATTAGTGAAATCTGGAATTACAGGATGAGGATCTACCACTATTGCAGGTAATACAGGATTACTACATCCGTTAGAATCTCTAACCTGTAAATTGTAAGTTCCTGGAGTTATATTATTGAAAACATTTGAAAACTGCCAAGTTACTCCATTGTCAACACTATACTGATAACCAGAACCTGAACCACCTGTTGCCGTTGTAAATGTAATAATTCCATTTGGCTGAGTACATGTAGAATCTTGCGTTAAACTCGCACTACTTGTTGGTGAACTTGGATTTGCTATGTTAATAGGTCCTACTGTGTAACTACATACTGAACGACCTTTGGTAGCTCTAATCGTAATTGTATAATCACCTGGTGCTAAAGCAGTAAATGAACTAGACGCTTGGTATGTAGTACCACCATCATTACTATATTCTAAAGAATATGCTAATAATCCTGGAGGACTCTCAGTATTAATTGTAATTGTTCCATCTGTATTTCCGGAACAAGTTGCATCAGTGTGTGTTTCTGAAAACTGTAAAGGCTCTTCTAAAATAATTGTAACAGGAGAAGATGTTTGAGTACAGTTGTTATCATCAACAACTATAAATTCATAAGTACCTTCGCTTCCTGTTGGTATATTATATGTTGTGCTTGTTGTAAAACCCTCAAAAGTTGTTGCGTTGTAAGTAGCAGGAATATCAGTTACAGCAGAATAAGAAATTGCTGCTTTTGTTGCTCCAGTTGCTGGTGTATATGACCATAAAGCATAAGTATAACCACTTGCACCTGGCGTACCTCCACTTGCTGATAAATCTATAACTCCGTTAGAACAATCTATATTCTTTGAGTTTGTTGCATTTAAATTTAAAGCTGGTGGTACTGTGATTGCTGGAAGAGTCTCAGAATAACTACAACTACTAGTAGTAGAAGTAATTTCTACTGTGTAGGTTCCTGAAGTAGTTATTGGAAAAGTTCTAGAACGATCTGTTGTTGGTCCAAAAGAACTAACTACTGATCCACCACTTGTTATATTATAAATAAATTGTCCTGAAGTAGGCGAATTTATTTGAACATCAATTTCTCCTGTATCTCCAGCACATAAAATTGGAGTAGTTGTTACATCTACATCAATACCAACTATACCAACTGATTGATCTGGATAAGGAAATACACAAGAAATTGCTACATTTCTTATATAAACATCATAATTTCCTGCTGTACTAATTGGAAAAATATTAGATGTTTGGTATGCTCCTGCTCCTGGTGCAGGATCTCCTGCAGGTACAACAGCGTATTCATAACCTGCTGGTACGTTATTAATAGTTATGCTACCATCAGTAGAACAAATAATATCTTCTGTAACAATAGTAGGATTAACTGTACCTTTAAATACATTAAAATAATAACGTTCAAAACATCCTCCTGGTTCTTCTACAATAAGTCTATATTGTCCTGCATCAGAAAAAGTTCTCGTTGTACTATTAGCATCAGTAGCTACGTCAACCCAAGTTCCTCCTACATCTGGACATGTTGGATGTGGTGTTGGTGTTGTACCTGAAGTTAGAACCTGCCACCTTACAGTTGTCGGTGAACCTACACCTGTCGGTATTGTTCTTGAATCTGCGCTACCACACAAATAAATTTCTGCTAGTTCTAAAGTTGTATCGTTTACACAAGTAACAACTCTGTCTGCTGAAGGTATGATTGGATTTGTACCTGAACCAAATGGTCCAACTTCAAAAGTTTCATCAAAAGGAACACAAGCTGATGGTGATCCTGATGGATTTGTTTTCGTTACTGTATAAGTACCTGTTGCACTTACTGTTATTGTTCTAGTTGATGCTTCATCTCCTGAGGCAATTATATTACCTGAATCATCTCTCCATTCATAATTTGCAAATCCAGCACCAGCTGTTAAATCAACTGTTGCTCCACACAAAGAAACATTTTGAGTAAAATTATTACAACTAGCAATATCTACTAAGAAGTTTGTAGAACCTGCTATACCAAAATTACATGCATCTATACCAGATACACTAGGACTTAAACTTACAGAAACACCTCCAGTTCGACCATCGTAGCTAGCTTCTGCTACATTTTCTACTATATTAGAACAAACATCAGTTAATAAACTACAATCTGTTACTACTTGAACATGGAAACGTATGTTATGGACCGCACCACCTTCTTCTACAAGAGAATCATCTACTTCAAATGTTAATACTCCCCTAAATCCATTTAATGAAGAAGGAGGATCATAACCTGCTAATGTTACACCAGGTGGTGTAATTACGTCTGCTGGAACTAAATTTACATTTCTTGGTAAAATATCTCTAATTGTAGTATTAACTGCATCATCAGTTCCTGTATTTTGAAAGGATACATTGTACCATAAATCACCTCCAAGACCAACAGTTGCTCCAGCTAAATCATTACCTGCATTATCATCAACAGTCTTAACTAACTGAATAACAGGTTCTATAATTTCAATTGCAAAAACATTTAGAAAAGGCCAATACACATCACCACCGGTGGTGAATGTAGCATCTAAACTAGATTGATTATTTCCAATATTGATATTTAGAGGATTGTCTACATTAAATAAATCTACATCAAAACCTAAAGTATTCTCACTATCTGGGTTTCGAGATGTAGTATGTGCATCGTATTGTGTTATACTACCATTAAAAAAGTTATTTACTGGATTTGTAGTTGGTGTACTTACGTTTACTTGAGCTCCAGCTGTATTTCTAATTTGAAAATTATCTCCTGAAATAAAATTATCTCCTTCTAAAGCAGCTGTTAAAAATTGTGCACGCACTGGTCCAGAAGGAATAGTGTTAAATCCTGTGAAATTTACTGTAGCTGCATTTGAACCATCAATGGTTGCAAATCCATCGAATAGTGAAATATTCTTACTTGATTCCGTTTCATTTTCATAAACAATAACCATTACCCAACCAGCAGAACCACCTAATCCGTTGTTTCTATCCCAACCTGTTGTTGCTCTAATATTACCAGCAAAATAATCACCATTTGGATTAGAAAGTCCTTGAACCATAGAAGTTACATCCTTGTAACAGACATAAGGTCGTTGCGTTGCAATACCACTATCATAAAGAACTTCATCACTAGTGATATCTTGATAAGGTTGCCCTGGTAATTTAAATTTTATATCTCTATAGTCACCTGGTCTTGCGTTTTCTGTTTCCCAAGTTTCATATGGAAATACTGCTGCCCAATATAAACTTGCATGAACAACTCTTGAACAGTCAGGTAGATTTAAAGTAGATTTTGAAGATGAAAACGTATCGGCATTCCCCGTTATGCCTTCTATATCATCTATATCAATATAATCCATAAAATAATCCCCATTGTTAAACTGGGCATCATTTAAGCTTGTAAAAAACGCTCTTCCACAACCATTTACAAAACTAACTATATATAAGTCATCTCCAGCTGCATTGTTAGGATGTGGTACGTTAGCATCTATATTTTGTGAAGTAGCAGTGTAAGTGAAATCTCTATATCGGTTCCCACAACGATCTGTAAATCTCCTTGTTGTAGCACTTCTCGTATACCTTGTGAAATCCTGATAATCTCTATTTAAGATATTATTACCTACAAAAGTAATATTACCTCTTAGGTTAATACCTCCAACAGGTAATCTTCTTTCTGCGAAGGTAACATCTGGTCTTCTCCTTGCCATTAAATTATTTGGTGGAGTTTCAGATATACCTTTTTTCACAGTTGCATCTGGATTAAGGCTTTCTCTAGTTTCTTTAGAGAATTTTTGAACTTTATACTTTACCTGCGTCTGATTTTGTTCTTCTTGAGAAAAACCAAACAATAGAGTAAAAGCTGCGAATAGAAAAAGTAATTTTTTTTTCATCTTTGGGGATTTATGCTTTTCTATAAAAAACTTGTAATCAAAAACTTATAAAACTAAAAAATAGGGTTCGCTTAAATATAATCATTTTTTATGACATATTTAAATCCTTATTGTTTGTACATTTTATCGTACATGAACAATATTCTTCCTATCATAATACGAATTATTTAAATTATTATTATATAATTTCAAAATTTCTTGTTTGTCTTGTGTCTTATGAATGTAAACATGTCTATATCCTGTTTTAGGGTTAAGGAAATAACCTGCTTTAATTCCATCTTTCTCTAGTTCATCTAATAACCTATCTGCATAAGGTTTTTTCGAGAACACACCTATTTGCATGTAATACCCAGGAGCTACACCTTCAGTTACTTGCATCGTTTGTATACGTGCTCTAGGCTGAGTTTTCGGCACTTTATACGTCTCACCTTCAGGACCTAACGTAACTTTCATCACATAAACTCTATCTTTAGATGAAGATGTGTTTCCTCCACCAGAAACAGTAATTTCACCTAGTCCTGTATCTTCATCACTATCACTTTCTGCTTCATTTTTAATTGCTCCATTGATATCATCTCTCTGTTCTTCAGCATCTTCCTCTTTAGCATGACGATCGATGTAAACTACGTACACATTAAATTTAGGATCTCTAACATATCTAGCTCTAATCTTCTTTTTATGTGTTCTATTGTATTGTTTTACACTCTTTTTATTGTTGTAAAACTTCACCTCATTTTTAGCTTTTTGCAATGACTTAAACTGCTCTATAGCAACATAATACATTGTTCCACCACCACCTCTTTCAGTTACTGTTCTTTCTCTCCAAGGTGTACCAGGTCTTCTAGGTAAAGATTGATCTCTCGTTTCTTCATCTGGTTTAGCTGGTGTAACTTCTTTTATGATAGTAGTCGTATTTGTATTCGTTGGTTGATTTTCTAATTTCTTCAGAATTTCGTCTACTTTTTTGTTTAAAGCATCAATAGAATCTTGTGCTATTCTAATTTCATCAGATAAATCATTATGTTCAGGATCTTCATATTCCTGTTCATTTCTTTGAATTGTTTCTTTTGGTGAATTATCAGGAATATTAACAGTAACAGAACCAGTTTTCTTCTTTTTTGTTCTTCCTAAACGATAAATTAAACCTACTTCGTTAGTTCCACTTAAATTTTGTTGTTTTTCATATGAAAAACCTATAGATAATCTCTTATTTAAATTGATACCAAAACCAGCATTTAAACCGAAAAGTTTATCATAGCCTACTTTTAACCAACCTACTCGCGGTAAGTCCGCTAAAACATTTGCTGCATAAGAAAAACCATCTGTATTTGTTCTTCTACCTATTCCTAAACCTCTAATAGTAGTACCCGCTAATAAACCACTAGTATTTTTCAATTTATGTGTGTAGGCTGCGTGAGCAGAAATTGTTTTATCTCCAAAAGAAGTTACGAAATCACTGGTTTTCAGATTAAAATCTCCTAAATTTTCAAAGAATAAACCGACATCAAAATTACCGAAAGACACTGTTGCTGCTGGTTGTAAAACAACTACTGGCCTATCTTGATAATTATTAATTAAAGGATCTGGTGTATTCGTTAATACTCTAGGTTCATCTAAACTTCTTCTACTGTAGAAAAAGTTAAACCCAAAAGTTAAACGTGTTTTTTCATTTAAATTTATTTGGTAAGCATAATTAGCCATTGCTCCAAAATCTTTGAAAACACCGATTTCTTGTTGAAAAACCGCAATACCAGCTCCAACATTAGATCGCATTTTTCCCGAATAGCTAACTACATGTAATCTTGAAGCGTCTTCAAATTCTATATTAGAACTTCTGCTAATAGCTTCTATTGTTGATGTTTCTCTATGTAATAAAGAAAATGTTGGAACTGTCATAAAGTTATTAAACTTCATGAAGCTCCTTGAAGAGAAACCGTTATAAGAATCTTCACTAGCTATACTCGTTTGAGCATAAGAAAGTAAGTTCATAAACACACATAGTGTAATTAAAGTAATTTTCCTTACCATATATTATTGCAATATAGAAATTGTCCCCGATTTGATTATATTGTTATCTCTGATAACTCTGAAATAGAATAACATTCCATCTTTCAAATTATTATTTACAGGCCAATCATTTTGATAATCAGTTGTATTTAAAACCTCTTTACCTCTTGAATTATAAATAATTACTTGAACATTATCTTGAAATGCAAATCTATTTGGCAATTCCCAAGTATCATTCACCCCATCACTATTAAATGGAGTTATGATGTTTGGTATTACTAATTTACCATCATCTTCTACAACATTGATATCTCTCTGCGCTCTACACCCACCTACTGTTCCAAAAACTGTAAATGTTCCTAAAGTGTTAACATCTAAAGTTTCATTTGAAGACAATAACGTTCCTGCTTCATTAAACCATTCATATGAATCTGCTCCGCTAGCTTCTAAAGTAATTGTTTCTCCTGGTTCTAAAACTGCTGTAGAAGAAGGACTTACTTCTAAAACTGACTCATCAAATTCAACAACATTAATTTCGGCTACATTATTAAGACAACCAAATCCTTCATAAGTCACACTATATACACCAATTTCATCAATTACTAGTGTACTTGGGTCTGCAACGACCAATTCTACTCCGTCTTTAAACCATCTATATGTGAAACCTGAAACAATATTTAGATTAAAAGTTATGGTTTCACCAGGACATAAAGCATTAGAAACAGAAGAAGATTGTATTTCTACACCAGTTAAAGTTAATAAAACATCTAAAGGCATAGAATCAAAATTCATCGTTGCACTAATAGTAGCATTTAAAACATAACTTCCATTATCATTATATGAATCTACATCTAACTGATCTAAAGTTGCGCCTGCTATATCAGTTCCATCTTTAGACCATTGAAAAGTTAACGTATCTATCTGATCTTGAGTTAAACTATAAGTATTTCCATCTGTTGCTGTAGCGTTTACTCCTGATATAGATAAAGTAGTACTTTCATTTGTACAATCAACATAATCTGACTCTGCCCTTATCATTGGCTCTATTGAAACAACATCTAAGACTGTATATTCAGGTGACTTTTTTGATGTTGGACACGATGAAGAATTATCTACAACTTCAGCACAATATACTCCTTCTTCAACTGCGGGAAATGTAAGAGAATTACTTGATGGTAAAGCTACACCATCTTTAAACCATGTGATTGTAGAAGAACTGGCGTTATGATCTATAGTTAAATTTATCGTTTCTCTAGGTAATCTAACTCTAGTAGCAGGATTTTCGATTGTTACATCAAAACTCGCTCCTGCTCTTTGTTCTACCGTAACATTTTGAGAAACAGAATTACACCCGCCTACTTCTATTTCTAAACGATATATACCAAATTGATTGCTTGATGGTGTTGTATATGTTGGTGTATAAGGAGGTAAATCTATACGTACATCATCTTTAAACCAATTATAAGTAAATGAGGGATCATCTACACTTGCTATAAATTGATGAGTTTCATTAGCACAAATTTGTATTAATGTTTCTGTACCAATATTCAAACTAGTTGGAGCGACTTCTGTAACATCTATAAAATTAGATCGTACACCTGAACCAGATTGTGTACAATCACCATAATTGATAGCGGCATAATAGCGTCCAGGTTGAGATATATCTAAAGAAGAACCAGTTTCACCTGGTATTAAAACATCTCTTCCTCCTTCTTGCTTAAACCATAAATATGTAAATTCTGGGTCTATTACATTTACTGATACTGTTTGAGAACCTCCACATAAAACAACTGGATTTCTGTCATTTAAAACTAATTGTTCTGATGTAGTAAAGAAAGCTTCAAAAGGATCGGAAGGTGGACCACTTTCATCTGGAATACTAGATAAAACACGAATTCTATAATTAAAACCGTAAGTGTCTTCTGGAAATGGGAAACATACGTCAGGCACAAAAAAAGTGTTATTTTGACCTGTTACAGTTCTTAAATTTCTATTATTTCCTGTATCGAAGTTTCCATCTGGATCAGATAATTGAATTGTAAATACATTATTAGGATCATAACCTGTACCTAGATAAGTAAAATCTAAACAGAAATTGTTACTCCCATCTTTCGCACAAGCAAAAGTAAATTGTAAATCAGGCTTTTCTAATGTAGATTGCCCAAAAGAAACACCACTAAACATTACTGTTAGTAGTAAAAAAAGAAATTGTACTTTATTTTTTTTACACTTATACATAATTGATGGGGACAATTAAAATTATAATGTGAAAACACATTTAACACACAAATATATTCATTTTATAATAAAAAAAAATTTTTATTATTTAAAATATAAATTAAACACTATCCTTAAAATTAATACGTTAATTTTACAGACTTATTATACGAACATTTAAAAATGCTAAAACATTTTATTGTTATTAGCTTGTTTATTACCAATATTTGCTATTGTCAGGTCGGTGGAACTTCTGTTTTTTCCTTCCTAAATACAACAACAAATGCCAGACAAGCTGCTTTGGGAGGAAAAGTTTTAACTTTAGTAGATGATGTTGATCAACCTACTTGGAATCCTGCTGTTATTAATTTAGATTTAGACAGAAAGCTTTCTGTAAATTACACCAGTTATTTAGCTGATATTTCTGTTGGTTCTATATCTTACGCACATCGCTTTTCTAGATATTCACAAACAGTACATGGTAATATTACTTATGTAAATTACGGAACTTTAATACAAGCAGACACAGAAGGTAATGAGACAGGAACATTTGGAGCAAGTGATATTGCTTTGTCTTTTGGGTATGCATACAGAATACCTAACACAGATATTTATCTTGGTGCCAACCTAAGATTTATCAATTCCTCTATTGCTAATTTTTCTTCATTTGGAATCTCTGGAGATATTGGAGCCACATATTACAATGATAAAAAACCTTACATTTTCTCTTTAGTTTTAAGGAATATAGGTACCCAAATTACATCATTCAATGGGGAAAAAGAAAAGCTACCTTTCGAAATTGCTTTAGGTGCTTCGTACTTATTAGAAAATGTACCCATACGCTGGTATTTAACTGCAGATAACTTACAAAAGTGGAATATCAGTGTTGCTAATCCATCTAATCAAACATCTGATTTAGATGGAAACATAACCAATGAAGATATTTCTTTTATTGATAATTTATTTCGTCATTTTAGTATTGGCGCTGAATTATTTCCTAAAAGAGCAGTTAATCTTAGAGTTGGTTATAATTTCAGAAGAGGAAAAGAATTACAATTACAAAATATAAGATCGTTTGGGGGAATTTCTTTTGGATTTGGACTTCGAATGAATAAAGTAAAATTAAATTATGCTTATTCAAGGTTTCATACTGCATCTAACGTAAGTACCTTTGGAATAGCAGTAGATTTAAACAGAGGAAAACCTAGTAAATACGATACTAAATATTAACTTATTCCTTCTATCTTCCACTTTAACTTATATCTTTGCCCTATATTTTTTTTAAATGAAAACAGGCAAAATTATTATCGCTATTGATGGCTTCTCTTCAACAGGAAAAAGCACAATTGCAAAACAATTAGCTAAAGAACTAAACTATATATACGTAGATACTGGAGCTATGTACAGAGCGGTAACGCTTTACGCAATGAAAAACAATTACGTATCTGCAAACCATTTAGATTCAGAACAATTAATTGATAACTTAAACAACATCAAATTATCTTTTTTATTTAATGCTGAACTTGGTTTTGCCGAAATGTTTTTAAATGATACTAATGTTGAAAGAGAAATACGCACCATTGAAGTTTCTAAATTAGTGAGCAAGGTATCCGCTATTTCTGAAGTTCGAAAGAAATTAGTTCAAGAGCAACAAAATATGGGAAAAGATAAAGGAATAGTTATGGACGGTAGAGATATTGGTACTGTTGTTTTTCCTAACGCTGAATTAAAACTATTCATGACTGCTTCTGCTGATAAAAGAGCTACAAGACGTTATAAAGAATTATTAGATAGAGGTGATAAAGTAAATTATGAAGAAGTTTTATTTAATGTTCAAGAGAGAGATAGAATAGATTCTACAAGAAAAGATTCTCCTTTAACTAAAGCTGATGATGCTATAGAGTTTGATAATTCTGATATGGGATTAAATGAACAATTTGAACGTATTATGAGTTTGGTAAACGATAGAAAACAATAGCTTAAAATTACACCTGCTGAGAATCGTCTATTCTGCATATATGATAAGATTTTTTGAAATACGCGATTCTCAGCAAATAGCTTTCTTTAACTTTCAAATGTTGAATTCGTAGAGTATCTTCTCCACTTTTCCAAACAAGCTTTAATATCTTCTGGAACTTCAGAATTAAATTGCATAAACTCTCCAGTAGTTGGATGAACAAAACCTAAAGTTTTTGCATGCAAGGCTTGTCTTGGTAACAACTTAAAACAATTATCTACAAATTGTTTGTATTTAGAAAATGTTGTTCCTTTTAAAATTTGATCACCTCCATAACGCTCATCGTTAAATAAAGTATGACCAATATATTTAAAATGTGCCCTAATCTGATGTGTTCGCCCTGTCTCTAAACGACATTCAACTAAAGTAACATAAGTAAAACGTTCAATAACCTTATAATGTGTCACTGCTGCTTTACCATAGTCTCCATCAGGATATACTGCCATTTGCATTCTATCTTTAGCACTTCGTCCGATATGTCCTTCAATAGTTCCTTCATCATTTTCAACACTTCCCCAAACTAATGCATAATACAGACGCTCCGTAGTTTTATCAAAAAACTGCTTAGATAAATGCGCCATCGCAAACTCAGTTTTAGCAACAACTAATAAACCACTGGTATCTTTATCGATTCTATGAACTAATCCAGGACGTTCATTGCTATTCTTTGGTAAGTTTTCGATATGATGAATTAATCCGTTTACTAAAGTTCCTGAATAATTTCCATGACCTGGATGAACTACCATACCAGGTTCTTTGTTCACCACAATAACATCATCATCTTCGTATACAATATTAATTGGTATATCTTGAGCTACTAATAAGTTTTCGTGTGGTGGATGTGCTAAAACTACACGAACTACATCTTTTGGTTTTACCTTGTAATTCGATTTTACAGCTTTATCATTTACTAAAATGTTCCCTGCCTTAGCCGCTTGTTGAATTTTATTTCGTGTAGCATTTTCAATAAAGTTCATCAAAAACTTATCTACACGTAAAGGGTCTTGTCCTTCTGTAGCTGTAAAACGATAATGTTCATATAATTCAGAACTTTCGTCTTGAATATCATAATTCTCCTCCTGCATCTAATCTCTATTTATTTAAAATATTAATTTAAAGATCCGTCACCCAAAATAAGATCAATTACAGATTTTTTAGGTAATTTATCTCCTAAGCCTACTTGCTTTCCTTTATGCTTTAATCCTCTTACAACATCTTTTCCTATATCTGGAACATAAGTAAATTTTTCTCCTACTAAAAAACCTATAGATATTAAATGTGTAATTGCTTGACGTTTTGTTTTCCCATTTAAATCAGGAATTGCAACGTCTTTATATTTTGACGGATTTAATGTCAAATAAATTTTTCTTTTTTCTTTTACAAAATCTCCCGCTTCAGGATTTTGCTCCATTACTGATTTTCTTGGAAAATCTGGATTGTAACTAGCACTATCAATTACGATAAAATCTAAACTCAATTCATCTAGTAATTGTTTTACTTCAGCAATACTTTTCTTTTCTAAGTTTGGTACTTGAATTTTCTGATTATGATTTGTAGTATACCCTAACCACCATTGTAATAAAAATACAAATAGTAGTAATCCAATTATAGCAATTATGATTTGTTTTAAAAAAACCTTGCTCTTTAAAAATTGTAACAATTTCATTATTGATTTTTTGAAAGATTCAACAAATGTACATTAAAAATAATACTAATTTAAAAACATTAATTTTTAAAATACTTTTTTGGTAAGTTTGTAAGGTTAATTATTGAAAATGAAAAAAAATATCGCCATTATCATGGGCGGCTACTCTTCTGAAGTAGCTATTTCACTCAAGAGCGGAAATGTTGTATATCAACATATAGATACATCTAAATTCAATCCTTATTGTATTCACATTTTAAAAGAAGGTTGGTTTTTAGTTGAAGATGAACAAAAGTTCCCTGTAAACAAACATGATTTCTCTGTTGATTTTAAAGGAAATAAATTAACTTTTGATTGCGTTTTTAATGCAATTCATGGTGCTCCAGGTGAAAACGGAGTAATTTTAGCATACTTTGATTTATTAGGGATCAAACATACCTCTGCTCCATTTTATCAAATGGCTTTGACTTTCAATAAAAGAGATACATTAAGTATTTTAAGAAAGTATGATATACCAACAGCAATCTCAGTATATTTAAATCAAGGTGAAACTGTTGATGTAGATACAATTATAAAAAAAGTAGGCTTACCTTGTTTTGTAAAACCCAACAACGCTGGATCAAGTTTTGGTATTTCTAAAGCACATACAAAAGAAGATATTCTTCCTGCAATAGAGAAAGCTTATAAAGAAGACAGTGAAATTTTAATCGAAAGTTTTTTAGATGGTAAAGAAGTTTCTGTTGGAGTTATTCAATGCAAGGATGAAACTATAGTTTTACCAATTACAGAAATTGTTTCAGAAAACGATTTTTTCGATTATGAAGCAAAATATGAAGGTAAATCTCAAGAAATTACTCCAGCAAGACTAACTTCAGAAGAAGAATCTAAAGTACGTGAAGTTGCTAAAAAAGTATATACCGTTTTAAATATGAGTGGGTTTTCTAGATCTGAATATATCTTTGTAAATGGTGTACCTCACTTTTTAGAAATGAATACCGTTCCTGGATTAACTGAAGAAAGTATTTTACCACAGCAAGCTCAAGAGGCAGGAATTAGTTTAACTGAACTATTTGGAAACGCAATAGAAAGCAGCCTAAATTCCTAAATAAAAAATATAAATAACACAACCATTAACAACACAAATAAAAATGAAACGCGCTATTTTCCCAGGATCTTTTGACCCTATTACTTTAGGGCATTTAGATATTATTGAAAGAGGTATTACTTTATTCGATGAACTTATTATCGCAATCGGAGTAAACGCCGATAAAAAATACATGTTTCCTTTAGAAAAAAGAAAACAGTTTATTGAAGAAACTTTTAAAAACGAATCAAAGATAAAAGTAGTCACTTATAAAGGCTTAACTGTAAACTTCTGTAAGGAAATTGACGCTCAATTTATTTTAAGAGGATTACGTAATCCTGGAGATTTCGAGTTTGAAAAAGCTATTGCACACACAAATAGAAAACTTTCTGAAATAGAAACTGTGTTTTTACTTACTTCTTCTGGTAAGAGTTATATTTCTTCATCTATTGTTAGAGATGTGATTAGAAATGATGGAGATTATACCAGTTTAGTTCCTGATGCCGTGAGATCATAATTACGATTCTTGATCAAGAGTTTTTAATGGTGTTCTTTTTCTAAAAAAGCAAAATCAATATAATTTATTGGGATTCGATAACCATGACGAACAATATGTTAAGAAAGATATACTGTGGCTTAAAATTATTTTGAAAGATTTATATTTGGTGAAACCAAGAGCCAAAAATGAAAAAAATAATACTACTTGCTTTAGTAACTTGTATTCTTTCTTGTGATAAAACTGAAACTAAATCTTCTAAAGACTTTACAACCACATTTGAAAAATCTAACGGGTTAGAAACTCCAGAATATAATGAAGTAATTTCTTATTATTCTGACTTAGCAGATACATATTCTGAAGTTTCTTTACTCGAATTTGGAACTACAGATAGCGGTAAACCCTTACATTTAGTAGTTTATAATCCGGAAGGAAAAACTAAAAAAAATCAAATAAAAGATTCAAAAAAAAATCGAATCTTAATCAATAATGGAATTCATCCAGGAGAATCAGACGGTATTGATGCTTCTATGCTTCTACTAAGAGATATTGTACAAAATGATTCTTTACAAGAAGCTTATAAAAACTCTTTAATTTGTGTAATTCCTGTATACAATATTGGCGGGGCTTTAAATAGAAATGCTCACACACGTGCTAATCAAAATGGACCAAAAGAATACGGTTTTAGAGGAAATTCTAGAAACTTTGATTTAAATCGTGATTTTGTAAAACAAGATACTAAAAACGCTGCAAGTTTTGCTGAAATTTTTCACACTGTAAATCCTGATATATTTATAGACAATCACGTAAGTAACGGAGCCGATTATCAATACGCAATTACTCATTTATTTACACAGCATAATAAATTAGGTGGTGAGCTTGGTACTTACTTAGAACAAAAAATGCGTCCGTTTTTAGAGCAATCTTTAGCTAAAAAAGGAATTCCGATTACACCATATGTAAATGTTTGGGGATCAACACCAGATAAAGGTTGGAGTCAGTTTATGGATTCTCCAAGGTATTCAACTGGCTATACAACTTTGTTTAACACTTTTGGTATGATGGTAGAGACACACATGTTAAAACCTTATAAAATTCGTGTAGAACAAACTTACGAACTTATGAAATCGATGTTCGACTTCACTGAGAAAAATAGTAGTCAAATAAAATCGTTAAGAGCTGAAGCTGTTGGAAAAATTATTAATAACAAAAGCTACGCTATTCAATTTAAAGTTGATTTAGACAATCCTACTGAATTCAATTTTAAAGCTTACAAAGTAAGTTATATTGATAGTAAAGTAACCAATGGAAAACGTTTATTTTATGATAAAAATAAACCTTACGAAGTTCCTGTAAAATACTATAACAACTTTAAGACTACTAAAAATATAACAATTCCTAAGGCATATATAATTCCGAAAGGTTGGCATAATGTTATTTCTCGTTTACAAAATAACAATATTGAATTTACTCGTTTTGAAAAAGATACTATTTTAAACGTAGAAGTAAATCACATCAAAGACTTTAAAACAGTTAGTTCTCCATTTGAAGGACATTATTTGCATTACAATACTGAAGTAAATTCTTCTTTTCAAGACATCAAATTCCAAAAAGGAGATTACATAATTCCTACAAATCAGAATGGAATTCGTTATTTATTAGAAACCTTAGAGGCTGAAGCAGTGGATAGTTTTTTTAATTGGAATTTTTTCGATACAATTTTACAACGTAAAGAAGGATTTTCTAGTTATGTTTTTGAAGATAAAGCTGAAGCTTTTTTAAATGAGAATCCACTTGTAAAAGCAGAATTTGATCAGAAAATGAATATGGATTCTACTTTCAATAAAAATCCAAGAGCACAATTAAATTGGATTTATACCAAAACACAACATTATGAAAAAGCTCATTTAAGACTACCTGTTTTTAAAATTAAAAAATAATGTACAAGACTTTCCTTTCTTTCATAATGCTAGGTTTAATTCTTATGAATTGTGACACAAAAAAGAACAATAAAAAAGAAATTACTCCTAAAATAAAAAAGGAAATCAGAAAAGAATATTGGGACAATGGAGTTCTTGCTTCTGAAGGAATTTATAGTCATGGAAAAGCTAACGGACCAATGAAATGGTTTCATCAAAATGGTAAACTAGCAGGAGAAGGCCTGATGTTAAATGATAAAAGAGAAGGTTTATGGAAAGTTTACGAATCTGAATTTGGAAAACTTAGTGCAGAAGGAAGTTTTAAAGCTGGAATTAAACATGGAAAGTGGAAAATATTCTATGAAAACGGAGCACTTTGGAAAGAACAATTTTGGGACAACAATAGTTTGATTACAAACATTGAATGGGATAAAAACGGCGAAATTACAACGAACAAGTAATCTTTTATGAAAATAAAACTCACAGTTCTTTTACTCTTAGTATTGACTTATAATATCTACAGTCAAACAAATTTTGACTTAGATAAAATTTTACATCAATTGAACTTAAAAAGAAGTCAGTGTGAAGTAGGATTTATAGTTTCTAAACAACTACCAAATGCTAAGAATGAAACAATAGTTGTCATACCCGAAATTATTAAAAGTGATGATACAACAGAAGAATATAATGGCTATATATTAATTATAGACAGCAATACCAACAAAATAAAACACAAGTACTTTAAGCCCTCTTATTGGACTTCTGATGCTTTAATTTTATCTGAAATAAAAATTGATACTGCTCCATATCATGTATCAAAAAATAAAAGAGCATTCGGAATTCGTTCTTCACATTACACTTTATCTAAACCAAATCCGTATAGTTCTGAGACACTTACTTTATTTTTTAAAAAAGAAGAAAAACTGATTCCCATACTAGATCATTTTGAGAGCAAAGAATATGTTGGTGAATGGGATATGCAATGTGCCGGATGGAGTATTAATGAGGAAAAAATATTAATTCTATCTAAAAATAAAACAAATGATTTTTTCGATATTATCGTAAATAATAAAATCACCAATAGAAAATCTGACACTAATGAAACTGGTGAATGTATAGACGAAGAAAAAATATCATTTCAGAAAACAGTTTTAAAATTTAATGGTAAAGTATATAAATAACCTATTTACTTTTGACTAGAAATACGCAGAAAAAACAATGAAAAAAATCGTCATAAAAAGATTTTTAACCAGATTAAACTTGCTATCATTAGTTGAACAAATTAATTTCTATCGTCAAAAGCTTAAAAACAGAGAAGATAACAGAACGTTTTTATCAGAAAATCCTGATGTTAAACTTCCTCCTGACTTTTATATTTATGAGACATTTCAGTTAAACTACAAGAAGTTTTACACAGATGGCCTTCCTACTGCACAATGGATTTACGATTATGTAAATGAATTTAAATCGTTGAAAAACGTTAACATTTTAGATTGGGGATGTGGAACAAGTAGAATATTAAGACATTTACCTAAGGTAGCTGGAATAACTAATAAATATTTTGGTTGCGATTATAATCCTAAATATGTTAAATGGTGTCAAAATAATTTAGATGGAATTGATTTTAAACTCAATCATATCACTCCTCCTCTACCTTACGACAGAGAAAAATTTGATTTAGTATATGGTATTTCCATCTTTACTCACCTTTCTTTGGCTCAACATCATTCATGGTTTGAAGAGTTGTATAACATCCTTAAAACTGATGGTATCTTATTTTTAACTACACACGGAAATGCTCATCAATTTAAACTAACAGCTAAAGAACTTGAAAAATTTAATAATGGAAATCTAATTGTACATGATTTTAAAAAAGAAGGAAATCGTTTGTTTTCTGCATATCAGCCAGAATCTTTTATGTTAGAAATTGCTGAACAATATGATTTAAAGATTCTAAAACATGTACCTGGAAAAATAAAAAACGGAAAACCACAACAAGATGTTTGGTTGTTTCAGAAATAAAAAATCCTGCTAAATGCAGGATTTTTTATTTAAAAAGTATATTCTCTTAATGATTTTGGAAAAGCTTCTGGATTCGCTGCTAAATGGTAACGTGGATCGTCTACATCATCAATGATAACATCTCTAAATGTATCACTTGCTTTATACATTAAAACTTTACAATCTTCACTTAGATGCTTCATTTTAATAGTTTTTCCTGCTGCTTGATATTTTTCTACTAAAACAAATAAGGCTTCTAATGCAGAGTGATCTGAAATTCTACTTTCAACAAAATCAATAACTACGTTAACAGGATCATTTTTTACATCAAACTTTTCATTGAATGACGTGATACTTCCGAAGAATAAAGGTCCCCAAATTTCATATACTTTGGTTCCATCTTCACGCATACGCTTTCTTGCTCTAATTCTTTTCGCATTTTCCCAAGAAAAAGATAATGCAGAAATTATGACACCAACGAAAACAGCTATTGCTAAATCAAAGAATACTGTAACCGCTGAAACAACAATTAATACCACAGCATCTGAAATTGGAATTTTCTTTAATATTCTAAAACTCGACCAAGCAAATGTTTCAATTACCATCATAAACATTACTCCAACTAAAGCTGCGATTGGTACTTGTTCGATATATTTATCAGCAAACAAAATAAAAACTAACAGCGTAACTGCCATTGAAACTCCAGATAGTCTTCCTCTTCCTCCTGCGTTAATATTAATTACTGTCTGACCAATCATACCGCAACCACCAGTACCACCAAACATTCCACTTAAAATATTTCCTGCTCCTTGAGCCACACATTCTTTATTTCCATTTCCTCTAGAATCTGTCAACTCATCGACTAAATTCATTGTCATTAGTGTTTCTATTAATCCAACAGAAGCAGCTAAAAATGCATAAGGTGCAATAAATTTTAAGGTATCTAAATTGAATGGAAGGTGACTCCATAATTCGAAAATATTTAATTTCTTAGAAATTTCGTCTACTCCGTTTAAACCAGCTCCACCACCTTCTCTAATAAAATCTCCTACATTTATAGAATTAATTCCTCCTAAAATAACCACTAGAGAAACAATTAGAATTGCTGTCAATGCAGCTGGAACTTTTTTAGTCAATTTTGGTAATCCCCAAACAATTAACATCGTAAGTAACACTAAACCAATCATAGTATATAAATCTTTACCAGTCATAGTTTCTTTTACAACGCCGTGATCTTTTACCGAATAAAAACCTTCATCAGTAACATTAAAAGCTACTTTTTTAGTATTTACATCAAAAACTTGACCTCCAGAAATAAGATATGCTTCTTTTTTTGTCTCTGCATTAACTACAGAATTTTCATTAATAGTAAATAAAACTGTATTAGAAGCTAAATCTTTAACCTGGTTATTATCTACATTATAGACTAACTCTTTAGAAATCGTTTCTCTTTTATTTTCACCATACACATTCTTTACATGTTCTTTAAACATTCCTAATTGTGCTATGAAAATGACGATTGCCAAACCGTTTACAAACCCCATCATTACAGAATGTGGAATTAAACGCACAAACTTTCCTAATTTAAAAACACCTGCCAATACTTGAATAATTCCCATTAAAACTACAGCTGCTAGTAAATAAAAATATCCCATGTTTTCTACAGGCACATCAAATAAAAGACCTTTTGCGTGTCCTTCTTGAATCATATTTACAAAAATAACTGCTACAGCTCCAGCTGCTCCAGATATTAAACCTGGTCTTCCTCCAAAAATTGCAGCAATTAAACCGATTACAAAAGCACCAAAAAGCGCTACAATTGGACTAATTTGTGCTACAAAGGCAAAGGCTACAACTTCGGGTATCATTGCTAAAGAAACTGTTATACCAGCTAAGGCATCATCTTTAACGTTAATCTTCTTATTTCTAATGTATTTCATCATAATAATACAAGGCTTTTCTAAAAGTTGGCAAATGTAAAGATAATTTTATTGATATACTTTTTAGTTTCGTTAACTTTAAATTTTGTTCACTTACTTTTTTACTTTAATTTTGAACTCTATAACTATCAAGAAAATTGGTAGCAACTCATGAGCAGAAAAACTTTACTTACTTCAAGAGAAATCGACATTATTCTGCATCGTTTGGCTTGTCAGTTAATCGAAAACCACAACGACTTTTCTAATACTGTTTTAATAGGTTTACAACCAAGAGGAACTTATCTTGCAGAACGTTTAAAGAAGATTCTTATTGAAGATTATCAAATAGAAAACTTAAAGCTTGGTCTTTTAGATATCACTTTTTATCGTGATGATTTTAGACGAAAAGACGAACCTTTAGAAGCTACTCCTACTAAAATTGATTTCTTAATTGAAAACAAAAAAGTAGTAATTATAGACGATGTTTTATATTCTGGTCGAAGTGTAAGAGCAGCTTTAACTGCTTTACAAGCTTTCGGCAGACCTGTAAACATTGAACTTTTAGTTTTAATCGACAGAAGATTTAGTAGACATTTACCTATTCAGCCAAATTACAGAGGAAGGCAAGTAGATGCTATTAACGAAGAAAAAGTAGTAGTAAATTGGAAAGAAACACATTCCAAAGACGAAATTTATTTAATACCAAAACAACCTAAGATAGATAACTAATGAAGCAGTTAAGTGTTGAACATTTATTAGGGATTAAATATTTACAAGAAAATGATTTAGAACTCATTTTCGAAACCGCAGCTCATTTTAAAGAAGTAATTAATCGTCCGATTAAAAAAGTACCTTCTTTACGAGATATCACAATAGCAAACTTATTTTTTGAAAATAGTACACGAACAAAATTATCTTTTGAGTTAGCTGAAAAAAGATTATCTGCTGATGTAATTAACTTCTCCGCAGGACAATCATCTGTTAAAAAAGGAGAAACTTTAATTGATACAGTAAACAATATTCTTTCTATGAAAGTTGATATTGTTGTAATGCGTCATGGTAATGTAGGAGCTGGAGTTTTTCTTTCTAAACATGTAGACGCAAAAATTGTAAATGCTGGAGACGGAACTCATGAACATCCTACCCAAGCATTATTAGATAGTTTTTCAATGCGTGAAGCTTTAAACTCTAATTTGAAAGGAAAAAAGATCGTAATCGTTGGTGATATTTTGCATTCTAGAGTGGCTTTATCTAACATTTTTGCACTTCAAATGCAAGGTGCAAAAGTAAAAGTTTGCGGACCAACAACTTTAATCCCAAGATATATTACGAGTTTAGGTGTTGAAGTTGAAACTAATCTTAAAAAAGCTTTAGAATGGTGTGATGTAGCCAATGTTTTACGTGTACAACATGAAAGAATGGCTATAAAATATTTTCCTTCTACAAGAGAATACACCCAACTCTTCGGAATTAATAAAGAAATATTAGATAATGTTGGTAAGGATATTGTAATTATGCATCCTGGACCAATTAATAGAGGTGTTGAATTAACGAGTGATGTAGCTGATAGTAAACAATCTATTATATTAAATCAAGTAGAAAATGGTGTTGCAGTTCGAATGGCTGTGTTATATTTGCTAGCACAACAGATTAAAAGATAAAAAATGAAACTCGAAAAGAAAGACGATTATAGTTTATTAAGCTCTGAAAAAGAAGATTTTAAAGAATTTTATGATTTTTTTACAGCTGAACATAAAAATCTGACAGAAAATAATGTAATAATTGACCTTTCGTCGAAACTTAACGTAGAATCATCGGATATTTTTCTATTTTTGCAATATGCTGATATACATCAACAAAGCGGCACAACTTTTGTTGTTATTTATCCCAATGTAGATGTGGACAGTTTTCCTGAAACATTTAATATTGTTCCAACATTAGTTGAAGCTGAAGATGTTTTAGAAATGGAAAATATTCAACGAGATCTAGGTTTTTAATTAATTATAATCCCCAATTATGATAAGAAAACTACTTTTTATTTTTTGTATAACTTGCTTTGTTACTGTTTTTTCACAGGAAAAATCCGTGAATAAATTAGTAGCATCTCAACGTCCATACAGTGCAATAATCAACATATCATTTAATTCAACTAACAAACAAAAAGTTATTATTAGTGTAAAAAATGTTTTGGGTAAAACTGTTTTTCTCAAAGAAATTGTGGCCAGCAAAGGCAAGAACACAATTCACTTTGACAAAAATAAATTGAAATCTGGAATTTATATTTACGCTATTCAAACGAACAATGAAATAATATCTAAACGTTTTTTGAATAATAAATGAGTTTACAGTTAACAATTTTAGGATGTCATTCTGCTACACCAAGAGTAAATGCCTACCCTACTTCTCAATATTTAGAGATCAATAACCGTCATTTTTTAATTGACTGTGGCGAAGGCACGCAACGACAAATGAGAAAATATAAAGTTGGTTTTTCTAAAATCAATCACATATTTATATCTCATTTACATGGTGATCATTTTTTTGGTTTAATAGGATTAATATCAACTTTTGGTATTTTAAACCGAGAGAAAGAGCTTCATATTTATGGTCCTAAAGGAATTGAAGAAGTAACTAAATTGCAACTCAAACTTTCGATGTCTCACGTGAGGTATTCTATTGTTTTTCATGAATTAACATCTAAAAAAAGTGAATTAATTTTTGAAGATGATAAAGTTTCTGTAAGAACAATACCTCTTAATCATAGAGTATATACTAATGGTTTTTTATTTACTGAAAAACCTAAAACAAGACATTTACATTTAGACAATATTAAACAATACGACGAAATAGAAATTTGTGATTACCATAATTTAAAAGCTGGTAAAGATTTCATTTTAAGTTCAGGGGAAATTATTCCTAATGCTGAATTAACAGTATCCCCAGAAGCTCCAAAAAGCTACGCATATTGTAGCGACACTACTTTTAAACCGGATATTATTCCGATTATAAAAAATGTTGATTTATTATATCATGAATCAACATTTTTAAAAGAATTAGAACATCTTTGTGAACGCACAAAGCATTCTACTGCAGAACAAGCTGCTACCATTGCTAAAGAAGCTAATGCTGGTAAATTAATCTTAGGACATTATTCTAGTCGTTATTCAGATGTAACCTGTTTTAAAGAAGAAGCAGAAACTGTGTTTAACAATGTAGAGCTAGGTGAAGTTGGTAAAAAATATACAACTATAAAATCTTGTAAACAACTCGTTAATTAATATTGACCAGTTCCTAATAAAACTAAAGTACAAGCAATTTCAGTTGTTATATTTTCTTTTTCTAATAATTTTATAAACTCAAAATTCTCTGTTCCAGGGTTAAAAATTACGCGTTCAGGCTTTAAGTTTATAATATAATCATAATACTGTTTTTGTCTTGACGGATTTAAGTATAAAGTTACCGTATGAATATCTTTGTACGATTTTAATTCTGTATCTATAGTAACATCTGAAACGCTTCCAGCTCTTAATCCAATAGCTTTAACCTCAATAGTATTACTTCTTAATCTTTTAATTGCTTTATTTGAATATCGCTCAGGTTTTACTGAAGCTCCAATAACTAATGTTGTTTTTTTCATGCTTGTTAATTTAAGTTAAATAAAACTTAAAAGGGAATTTTAAGGTAACAATTTACTTCCCAAAATGTCTAGTCGGTATAACAACTAAAAGATTACAACAATGCAAAAAGTACTATGCTTATTTGTTATTTTAATAAGCACATTTTCATTTTCTCAAATGAAAAAAGAATATTTATCCAAACCAGGAAAAGTATCTGGAAAGGTAATAGATAAAACATCAAAAGAACCATTACCATATGTAAATATTATTATTAGAGACACTACTAACAAAGTAATAACTGGAGGAATTACTAATGAAAAAGGTTTTTTTAATGTTCCTAAAATTCCATTAGGGAAAAATATCATAGAAGTTCAATTCATTGGCTACAAAACTATTACTAAAGAAATTACAATTGATAGTAAAAGTCGAAATATAAAAATGGGAACTATCGCTTTAGAAGAAGATTCAACAACATTAGATGAAGTAGAAGTTAGAGCAGAAACCTCTACTGTAGTTCAAAAAGTAGATAGAAAAGTTATTAATGTTGGTAAAGATTTAACTTCTGCTGGTGCAACAGCTTCTGAACTATTAAATAACGTACAATCTGTAAGGGTAGACAGTCAAACTGGAAATATCAGTTTACGTGGTAACGAGAATGTTAGAGTTTTAGTAGACGGGAGACCAACAAATGTTCCCGTAGCACAATTATTAAGACAATTACCTTCTTCTTCTATAAAAAGTGTAGAGTTAATTACCAATCCTTCTGCAAAATATAATCCTGAAGGAATGAGTGGAATTATAAATATTATTTTGAATAAAAATGCAAATATTGGTTTTAATGGTTCTATAAATACTGGAGTTGAAGCTGGACATTATGTTCGATATAATGCTTCTACAAATATGAATTATAAAACAGGAAAAGTAAACTTTTTTGGTAATTACGGATTTAATGGAGGAAAGCAATTTAACTTTGGTTTTGTAAACAGAGATAATGTAAACCTACAAGATTTTCTTTTTAAAAACGATAATGAATCTCATTTATTCAAAATCGGAGCAGATGTATACATCAACGATAAAAACACATTTTCATTCTACACAACACAAAACTGGGCTAACAATTTTGCAAATGGTCGTGTATTAATTACAGATAACACGAATACTTTAATTAGTAATTCACCAAACACACAAGATCCGAATAGTCATAATCAAACTTACAATGTAAATTATAAACACGATTTTAATGACAAAGGACATAATATCGAGTTTGAATCTACCTATTCATTAAACGATAATCCAACATTTTTAACAAATTCTGATTTATTATTAAATCCTACGGATAGAGATTATAGATTGTTGAATTACTTCAATGATATCAACAATGAAGGTGAAAACATCTTGATGAACTTAGATTATACAAATCCTATTTCAAAAAAAGGAAAATTAGAAGTTGGGTTAGAATACAGAAGTAACGAAACTGACAACACCAACATTACAAACCAAGAGAGACATGTAATTACTGGAAATACTATTACAGGTACTACTCCTATTGGAAATTCTAGTTTTACATACGATAGAAAAATTTATTCTGGTTATGTAAATTACGGACATCAATTCGGAAAACTTACGATGCAGTTAGGAGCTCGTTTAGAACAATATGAAATTGTTGGAAACTTCACAGGATTAGATGATAATTCTGTATTAACAACAGAAGTAGTTACGGATGATATTTTCTCTGTTTAT